>NZ_QVMJ01000018.1:0-102954 GCF_010500955.1 Bacteroides sp. 519 | reverse complement strand
TCAACGGCCTACGCAATGATGTTACATGAAAATGCGAGGCTGTAGGCCTCGAAGCGTATTTGTATGCAAGCTCCGAGGCTTACAGCCTCGCATTCCATGCGGTATTCTTCATCGTAGGCCGTTGACCTACGCTAGAAGCTATTAGGCCGTTGGCCTATTTTTGAGTTATTGTATGACAAAAGCGAAGCCTCCGTGTTCAGCACAAGGAAAAGCTCCGTGTTTCTGTGTCTCCGTGTTTTTATTAATGCAGGTATCATTTGGGCAACATTTCCTTTTGATGCTGCAATCTAAAAAAAGCCTTTTGACGTTCAATTTCGTTTCGAAGTTCCTCTTCTGATGGCATATAAAGCATATATTTTGATGCATAAAGTTGCTTATTTTCGTTCAGAATGGAATATCGCGCAATGTCTTCATCGGTTTCCGAGCAAAGAATAATGCCAATTGTGGGGTTGTCGTCTTTATCGCGTACTCGTTCGTCATACATTCTCACATACATATCCATTTGCCCTACATCCTGATGAGAGATTTTTGTTGTTTTAAGGTCAAGAAGAACAAAGCATTTTAAGCGATAATTATAGAACACAAGGTCAACAAAATAATCTCTTTTTTCGGTACGAATAAGTTGTTGGCGACTGACAAAGGAGAAACCTTTGCCTAGTTCGAGTAAAAATTTTTGCAGATTGCCAATGATAGCCATTTCGAGTTCGGACTCAGTGAAATCGGTATTCGGAGCAAGTCCGATAAACTCGGCCACAGTGGGATTTTTAATAAACTCTAGCTTGTCTTGCTCAAACGCTTTGGTTAAGGATTTCATCTCAGCCGCAACATTGTTTTTGTTTTGAGAAAGCAATAAGCGCTCATAATATTGGGAACTGATATTCCGGTCGAGGGTTCGGTAACTCCACATTTGCTCGGCAGCTTCTTTCAAATACCAGGCACGGGCTTCGGAGTTGGAGACTGTTAGTAAACGCTTATAATGTGACCAAGTCAATATTCTCCACGGTGTAGAGAATATTTCAGAAAAGGTTAAATAGAATAAGCGAAAATTATACAAACTGGGAACAGAAAACCCTTTTCCAAACTCCTTAGTTAACTCTTTCGACAATTCTTTGAGCAATTGTGTGCCATAGTCGGCTCGTTCTTTTCCCTGTTGTTCTTCATCAACAATTCGTTTTCCCATCTGCCAATAGGCTTCGACCATAGCAGAATTTATGGCCGAATATGCTTTTTGGCGTGCCTGAGTTACTATCTCCTTGATTTCGTGGATGAAATTGGAACTATGCATCAAAATATCAGTCTTTTTTTGTGGAGGGTTCATACTTATAAAAACTTTGTGTCAAAGATACTTATTTATTAAAACCTTGGCAACCCATAAATCAATTCTTTATCTACCTCACTCTGATTTTTCAGTATTTCAACAGCATCAGGGTATGGAAAAGGGTCGCCGGTTATTTCGTCTTTCCTTTCTGCCTGAATATTTTTCCAAGCATTAACTGCATCTATAATCCGGCTTACTACCCACTCTCCTTTGCATCCTTTTAAAATTTCCCACCCATATTGCTTTACAAAAATAAAGTTTTCTTCCTCGCTGTAATCTTCTTCCTCATAATCTTCTTCATAATCTTCTTCGTAGTCCTCTTTTTCGGAGATGCAATAAAGTTCTACATCTGCTGCAATCTTTTCCTGATGCTGTGGAGGGGTGTACGACAATAATTCCGAAAGTATTGGCAATGTATAGGGGGTATATTCAATGAAATTATGATAGGGTTTTATTAAACAAAAATATTCGGACGATAGTTTTCCTTGGCGTGCCAATGTGAGCAGAGCAATGGCGGTTAGCTCTATATTTTTAATAGTTCCTTTGGCTTGGTCGGTTTTAATTTGCCGACAAAGGAATGTAATTGCAACATCGCTCTTGCTGTATAATGCATCAGCAAAAAGAGAAATTAGTTTGTCTGTTTTTCTTTCTTTAATACCATCGCCAAAAGAACTGTGAAGGGATAAAGTGCAACGATGGTCAGAAAATACTTCCTGAGCCAGCGCCCAAGTATCGACAAGAGAAATGGCTCTGACAACAGCTTGCCTGCTGAAATATATTTCATTCTCAAGCCAGCACTCTATTTTATACCACAATGGGGCTCCGGTTAATTCGTCGTAATTGGTAGATACTTTTTTGCACAGCAACTCGTCACTTTGGTTTAAGAGACGTTTCAACGCAAATGTATTATCCGGAAGATGGTATTGCCGAAATGGGTATAATTCAATATTTTTCTCCATGCATTGACGCAAAATACGGATTTGCAATGGACTTAATTCTTCGTATTGGTAAGGAATTTGCCGATCGACGGGGAATTCATTCTGAATGGCACGAGTCAACTTAATGTTTGCTCCCAAAATCTTTCCACTCTGATTTTTGAGCTGTATCAAATCTTCTATTGAGGTTACCTGAGGTGCAGGAGGAGCTTCGGTGTCGGGTTGACTGAGCAAGGTTTCTGTATCGACAGCATACAGCCAAGCTTCGGCTGCCATATCCTGAATCTGATTCCACGAGAAAGCTATATAAGGATACTTCTGTTCGGCCAGATAGTAAAGCAATTGTAAAACATCGGCATCGGTTTCGTTAGAGAATGCCAAACAGATAGCCGAAGCACCTCTAACTAACAATGAGGGACTTTCGTACATCATTTTTTTTACTACCTCGATGTGTTCTGTCAATCTACGTTCGGCTGCAATAAATCCTTGGGCTATGATGGCAGCGGCTTGCCTTGTTGGGTTGCTGTATTCAAGATTTAGATAATCGGGCAATACACCTTTATACAAACAAAGCAGTCGTTCTACCTCTTCGTTTTCGGTTTCCAGGTAAAAGGTTTTCAGCTTATCGGCGTATTTTAGGATTTCGTAATGATACTCTCGTTGGCGAGTCATTACTAAATCGTTGGGTGTATTTATAAAATGACTTTCGCCCAAAGCTATTCTCGCTAAGAAATAAGATGCAGCTATGGGTTGTGTGTGTTCTACATTTATAATCATGTCGACCAGAAAAGGTATAGCCATACCCGAGGCTTCATATACCGACCCTTGATGCGTTGTGGCTGCATAAAGACCATAAGAAGCAAATTGATTGTCACCTTCGTTATCACTGGCAAGTCCCTCTATATAATAAGGAGTAAGTGTGGCAGGTCCATAGGCATCTTGTGCTTTTTCCCATGATTGGTTGTACAATCCGGGTGGTATATAGGGAGATTTGCCTACCAGAGGAGGACGCTCAACATTATCGTTGATTATTTCTTCTTCTAGTTCTTGCTCAATATCCCATTGGGGAAGGAGGTTTAAATTCATTGTATTAATTTTAGCTGTTATTGTGTTTATTCCTATTCATAAAAACAAAGATATAAGTTTGCAGCGTAAAACTATGCATCCAGATAACTAAAAAAAGTATGATTGAAAAATGTTTCCAATAGCCCGCTTCTTGTTTAGCTATTTTACAACTCCAAAAAACAACAAATTAGGAAAATCTTCCAACTTCACCCTCGTTATACGTGCTACAGAGCCGTTTTTATGGTGCATTTTCAAAATGCTGCATTTTGCACTTACGAAATGCTGCATTTCGTCGGATCAAAATGCTGCATTTCGAAAGTGTGAAATGCTGCATTTCGAAATCACGGTTTGCAGCATAACAAAATAGTAACTATTTACGAATGGATAAAAGTAAACAAAATGTGTTTAAGAACGGAGTTTATAGCAGTTGGCAATTATATTTTATTTAAGTTTGCAGGCAGAACATCTATAAATAAGGATACAATGGATAGGAAAGAACAGAACAATAAACTACTCTCATACAGTCTTATACGATTTGTTTCGCTACCTGCGGCAGTGATTACTACAGTTATTTTATTAATAATTTCACTATATTTAAGTGTACTCAGGGAAGATACAGCTTTTTGGATACTCTTGATTTTGACAGGCATAGAAACCATTGCTTGGCTAATATGGGGAGCAGGAACACTATGGAAAAGTAATAAACAGCAACGGCCACGGTTGATAATGATTAATGTATTGATAGTTGCATTATACATGGGATTCCTTAGTATGGGATATGAACTCATATTCGGATATAAACTTGATATGACGGAAAAGAGTCCCTGTGGTAACTATACGATAGAGGTTTATATTCCCAAAGTTCGTTTTACTATGCCCGGAGACGGTGGTCTCTACAGCAATCCTATAAGAGTAAAACTTAAAAACAATTGGGGATGGACAATAGATCAGACCCCAAGAGGACGTGAACCTATTTACAGGGATGCTGAGTTTAGATGGGATTATACTCAAAGGCTCTTTTGGTATACGAAGGTGGACTGTCTGGAGTTTTGAAGATTCCCTTATAGACAATTCAATATTTCATTAATCGTTTTTAGTTGAATAAAATTCTCATGTTCTCCAACATGTTCCTGCTGTTCGTGAGTCCAGGTAACATGATAGGGAATATAAGCTCCATTGCCTCCCAGCTCCAGAACAGGTATAATATCGGATTTCATGGAATTGCCCAACATTAAAAAGTTTTCGGGTCGACAGTCTAAATGTTTAAGCAATTTTTGATAGTCGTTTACCTTTTTGTCGCTCATAATCTCTATATGATGAAAATAGGGTTCCAATCTCGAATTCTTAAGCTTTCTTTCTTGGTCTAACAAATCTCCTTTGGTTGCTACAATAAGTTTATAATCTTTTAGTTGATTGAGCGTTTCTTCAACGCCAGGTAGTAATTCGATTGGCTTTTGTAATAACTCGCGACCCATCCGAATAATTTTATCAATAACATCGGCCGATACGGTTTTGTTGGAAATTCTGTTTGCAGTTTCAATCATGCACAACACAAATCCTTTAACTCCATATCCATAGAGAGGCAGATTCTTCATTTCAGTCTCAAAAAGTTCTTGCGAAACTGTATGTTGAGGATGATAGTTTTTGAGTAAGATACAAAACTGTTCTTCGGCTTCCTGAAAGTAAGGTTCGTTTACCCACAAAGTATCATCGGCATCAAATGCTATGGTTGTTATATTCTTATTCATTTTATTATATCTAATGAAAACTCGTCTGGTCGTATTTCACCACAGAGTTCACAGAGTTTTAAACTTCCATGCGGCATCGTATTTAGAACTCTGTGTAACTCTGTGAACTCTGTGGTGAAATCGTACAATTCCTTCATGAATAATTCAGGCTAGTACCTTCCATGCCCCAACTTCTCCAATGGGGCACGCCCGATATATTCGGGCGACATTGGGTAAGTGCCAGCAATTCATTATAAAGCTCCAACAGTTTCTTTAGGTTCTTGATGGGCTTTTGGGGCAGTTGTTGCATGAGGGCTTCGAGCATAACTACCAACGACTGGTTGTGCTTATGGCTTACACCAATCATATAAGTCGACATACAATCTGCAAGGCGTTTGAGAGGAAAGGCTTCCATGGCTTCTATTTTTCCTAAAGCGGTACCTAAACGAATGGGGTCGAGCCTGTTTGCTGCCATGTTTTCCGACCAGATGGCAAAGCCGTAATCTTGTACTGCTTTCACCTTGGCAAACAGGAAGCAAGCCAACGCCATGTAATGCATTTCGTGGAAGGGTCTTTTCAATTCGTGTACCAGACGGGCGGTGAGCAATGCCAAGGTTTGTTCGGGCACTTCGCACATATCGCAGTTGGCAAAGCAGAAGGTGATTCTACCCAGAAATAGGTCCGCATTGTTGGGACAGGCCAGGTAGGGAAATAGCATCCAGTCTTTATGGTCGCGGTCGTAAAAGAAGTGCGAAGCGGATATTTTATCGACTCCCCATAGATAGCGATAAAAGAGTTTATGGTCTTTGAGTTGGATTTGGGATTCAACATTCGTTATACGGAAATGCTTCCATTCGTATTGGCCATTGTATCCGGTGTTGATGTATTCTTCCCATTCAATTTCTCCGGTTATGTAGGCTTTCGGGATGGTGTGGTAGCCATACGGTTCAAGTTCCGGATGGTATTGTGCCGACCGTTTGGTAATGGCAGCAGTCATCCACCACGAAGGGTGTTCGATGGGCGATTCAATGGGTGCGTTTTTATCCAACAGGAAAATGAATAGGTGTTTCAACTCTCCGGTTAAGGATTGGCTGGCTTTTATAAGTGCTTCTTCCGGAAAGTCGGTAACACAGCGCTGAATGGCAAGTTGCATATCCATATCGCCCGGTTCTATACCCTGTTGCTGATAGGCGGCTATTCTATCAATCAGGGTTAATGGGTTAATCCACGCAGGAGTGTGCGTTGGGGTTGATAATAAAGGAAGGGCATCCTGATTCTTTATCTTCTCAATAGCTTCGATGGCGATTTGCCGGAATCCCGTATAGATAAATTCAACAGATAGGTCTTTCAGAGTAATCTGCCTTTTGGTGTAGTAGTTACTTTGTTCGCTTCTATCCTTATCTACTGTATCCATTTTATCCCGGAAGGTTTGCAACTTTTTGGTTTTCTCCGGGAATTTGTGGATCAGATACTGTGCGTAATCAGTCATGGTAATATAAGGGATACTATCCAGTATTGGCACTCCCCATTTGTACAGCCGACTATATACTTTCTTAAAGGCAGGTTCAAGTAATACAAGGTCTGCCTTGGTTACTTGGTTTCCCCAGACTACCAGATTATTCAGCAGGTGATCGAAGAAATAAGGTTCCGAAGAATCTACTGCTTGTGTAAGGAAGAATGCAAAGTCTTCGGTGGATTGAAGAGTGGGAATCCGGTTTTCTTCTCCGATAACGGAAGGCAGTTCTACCAACAACTCTTCAGCGCTGATGGGTGTTGGCGGTTCTATTTTATCCAGATAGTCGGCAAGCAGTGAGCGAGTGTTCATCAGTAAATTGTCGGCGTATGCTGCCAGCAAGGCTTTGCTCTCCGAACCGGGAGAGGCATATTGGGTAAACAATTCTGCTGCTTTTTTCTGAATGGCTTCGTCTTTGGAAAGGAATGCTGTACAGAGCATTGCAATGATTTCCGGGATGAAATCTTTCTTCCGCTTTAAAATCACCTCTACTACAGACAGCGTGGAGGTGAGGATTGCTTTAACTTCCGAGCCCAGAAGTAAAGGAAGATTGGACAGGAACTCCTCTGTACCAAACTGAGGGTGAACAGCCAACTTCTTGAGAAGTTTCACTGTGTGGGTAACAGGTTTAGACCAGATACAGGTGAGCGTTCCGAAGAGTTCGGTTTGCAATGCAAGCAGTTCGGCTTCAGTAGGCTGCATGGCTGCAAACAGATCTGTAAACCAACCGGTAAGCACTTTGTTGAAGTTGCGGTTTACAGCCAGCAGACTTTCTCGCAAAACCCGCATGCGATCCAGTCGGCCTTCGGCTGTATATTTAATAAAGGTATCGAACCAAAGGCATTTGCTTGGCGATTGATTCGCTTCTCCAATGGCTGTGTTATTGCTGTACCAAACTATATTGGATGGAAATTCAAACAGCCACCAGATATGCTTATCAAGAGTAATGGGATAGCTTTCAAGAATTTCGGGTGTCCAAATATCATTCTTTGTAAATATAACATCGGGGAGAATGGAAACAACCATTTCGGGTGTGAGCGTCAGATAGCCGGCGGCCTCCCATTTAACTAAGTATTCATACTCATGGTTGAAAGGGTATTCCGCAAAATCTTTCGGACAGAACCAGGGGAGTATCGCATCCAGTTCCTGCGGCGTGGGCATACCCCAGCGTAGGCTTTTCTTTGCCTCGGCGGGAGGCAAGCAAACAAACATTGCAATACGGTTGGTATATTTTTTTTCCCAGATGCCTTCTTCCTGTCCTTTCTCCCAAGTATCATGATAAGTATCGTATTTCCGGGTTTCAGGGGCAAGTGCTTTTCGTTCTTCGGGTGTCAGGCTTTTCAGAAAGGTAATTATGCCGGCTCTGTCGGCCTTTTCTATGTATGTCAGGAGTTTCTCTTTCATGGTGTTGGTTTCAACTTGGTTTGCGAGAACGAAGATACAATTATTTTTCAGAGGGCATGTTAAAAGTATCATAAGAAGTGCTGATACAATATCATTTCCGAGTATGGAAAGAGAAATTAACCGACAAGTTTTTTTAATACATTATTTATTGATACCTTTGTTAATACTTACAATAAAGAATATTCATAGAACCAAAATAATATATTCATGCGATACCTTGACCCTAAAGCCGACTTAACATTCAAGCATGTATTTGGCGAACATCCGGATCTGGTTATGAGTCTGCTCAACGCCCTTCTTCCACTAGAAGAAGACGAAGAGATAACCCACATTGAATACCTGCCCTTAGAAATGGTTCCGGATAATCCTTTGCGCAAAAACAGCATTGTAGATGTGCGTTGTAAAGACAAGTTGGGACGCCAATTTATCGTAGAAATGCAAATGATATGGTCGCCCGAGTTTAAACAACGTGTCTTGTTCAATGCCTCTAAAGCATACGTCCGTCAGTTAAACGCCGGCGAGCAGTACGAACTATTGCAACCGGTGTACTCGCTCAATTTAGTAAACGAAACCTTCGAACCTGGTTTAGAGGACTATTATCATTATTACAAATTGGTACATGTTGAGCACTCTGAAAAAGTAATTGATGGGCTTCATCTTATATTTGTAGAACTTCCTAAGTTTACCCCCAATACATACACTGCCAAGAAGATGCAAGTATTGTGGCTTCGGTACCTTACCGAAATCAGTCAAAATACACGCGAGGTTCCGCAAGAACTTTTGGATAATCCTCAAATTAAAAAAGCGGTTACTGCTTTGGAAGAGTCAGCCTTTACTGATGAGCAATTGTTGATGTACGAGAAATTCTGGGATACTATCAGTGTGGAAAAAACGCTTATAAGTAGTGCGGAGCGAAAAGGAAGAGAAGAAGGAAGAGAAGAAGGGAAAAAAGCCCAGAATATTGCCAATGCGCGTACAATGAAACAACTTGGTGTAACAATAGATATAATTTCGAAAACAACCGGATTGTCTGTTGATGAAATAGAGAATTTATGAAAGGATTTTAGTTCCGAAATGGTCATTTCGGAAATGATCGTTTCGGAATAATTAAACTGTAAGGATTGAAACAAGTCATAGTAGACTTAGTTGCAATGACGTTGTATGTTCTGTTTCTCGAACCGTATAGAATTGAAACAACATTCTATTTAATTTAAGAACAGGAGAAGAGCATATCTTAATCGAACTGTATAGAATTGAAACTGGCTTGCGCCTTGGTATGAGGCAAACGCCTTAATAGTACTGTATAGAAATGAAATTTTATAATAGAGAAAGTGAGATAGAAAAGCTGCAAAGCATTCAAAAACGCTCATTAGAAAATGCTCAGATGACAGTTGTAACCGGACGAAGGCGTATTGGCAAAACTCAGCTATTATTAAAGGCAACCGAAAACCAACCTACACTTTATTTCTTCGTTGCACGAAAAGCAGAAAACTTTCTTTGTCAAGACTTTGTACAAGAAGTAAAAGACAAATTAGGAATCCCTATTTTGGGCGAAGTAACCAAATTTAGCGAACTCTTTAAATTCTTGATGGAACTCTCCAAATCGCAAAGTTTCAACCTCATCATTGATGAGTTTCAGGAGTTTTACACCATTGCTCCATCCGTTTATAGCGACATACAACATCATTGGGATGTGAACAAAGACTTAAGTAAAATGAATCTGTTGTTAAGCGGTTCTGTCCATTCTTTGATGCATAAAATATTTCAAAATTCAAAGGAACCACTATTTGGACGCGCTACTGCATTACTAAAAGTAAAACCTTTCAATACTCCTGTGTTAAAAGAAATTCTTGCTGATCATCATCCAGAATACACTTCAGAAGATTTATTGGCTCTTTATGCCTTCACCGGTGGAGTAGCCAAATATGTTCAGCTACTAATAGATTCCGGCTCATATACTTTGGAAGCAATGTTGGATTATATAATCAGAGAAGATTCTACTTTTATTCCTGAAGGGAAAAACATGCTAATAGAAGAGTTTGGCAAAGAGTATGCAAACTACTTTACTATACTCTCTGCTATTGCCAGAGGCGAAAATACAAGAGCAAAAATAGAGGCTGTTGTAAACCGGGAAATTGGCGGTTATCTTACAAAATTGGAACATGATTATGGACTTATATCGAAAGTGATTCCTATTTATGCTAAAGTAGAAACAAAGAATGCACGTTATACATTAGATGATAATTTCCTTTCTTTCTGGTTTAGGTTTGTCTATAAATACAGTTACATGGTAGAAGTGGGAGGATATGGTCAATTGAGAGAGATTGTTGTACGTGATTATCCTACATTCAGCGGAAAGATATTAGAACGCTATTTTCGAACACAATACATGGAACAGCAGCGTTATACTCGTATTGGTGGCTACTGGGATAGGAAAGGAGAAACTGAAATAGACATGATTGCTGTCAATGAATTGGATAAAACGGCCCGGATTTGTGAGATAAAACGTAATGCTGGCAATATTAGTATGGATAAACTAAAAGAAAAAGGCAGTCAGTTTGTCAAGGCAACCGGAGAACTGAAGGATTACGAAATAGAGTATCAAGCGCTTTCAATGAAAGACATGTAATTATGAAAATAAACATCCGCCTCAAAGCCATAGGCAAGCGAAAGCCCATCCTCGAACTACATCCGAGAATCATCCCAGACAATCTTACTACTGTGGAAGACCTCATTGCTACCCTCGTTCTTGAAAATGTGCGAGAGTACAATGCTAAACCTGTAGATGCCCCTATGTTTCAATTTCTTACGGAAGAAGCCTATGCCGATGCTCTGCACATTGGAAAAGTATCATTCAACGACCGGAAAAACGAAAAGCAACAAGATGAGCAACAAGCCATCGACAATGCACTGCAAGCCTTCCGCGATGGTATCTACAGGGTATTGATCAATGAAACCGAGGTGCAACCGGGAGAGAAAATACAGCTTAACGAAGAAGATATACTTACTTTTATCCGCCTCACCATGTTGGCCGGAAGAAAATTCTAATCATCATATTACTACTATACAATGGATTACTCAAACATTATCGACGTCCTGAGAAACCTCAACGGACGCCCTGGCGCTATTGCCCAAGCCATTATTGCTTACAAAGAAAGTAAATACCCACACGCTAACCGAAGACTTGCCGAAGCAAAAGCATTGCTTGTTGCCGGTTCTCCCAAGACCACAAGCGAGGTCTACGAAAATGGTCCACGGCAAATGCTTCAAGCCATTCACGGCGAGGACATTGCCAACCTGGTGGGAAAAGCCGTTGCGCAATTAACCAACTATGTGCAATCGGATTCCAGCTATCGCCGCTCTTTCCGTACCCAAGACGTGGAACCTTATAAGGACAAAATTTACAATCTTATTCACGATAGCCTTTTCTTTTTATGGGATGGGTTCGACATCCTGAAAGACCTCCAAAAGAGTAAAAAAGATGATGATGACGATGATGATGACGATGACACCCTTCCCTGGAACATTTACGGTGATATTCTATCTGTCTACATTGATGAAGGCAGGCAAGATGTTATTGAAGCCATCAAAAACATCTGTCTGGGCGACAATAATACAAAACTGCTCAACGACCGCATCATACTTGGCATTGTTAAAAGCGAAAACAAGGAACTGCACCAACTGTTGGGCGATATGCTTCTTGCTGCCCGTTTGCAAGAGGGTTTGCGGCAATCCATCCTCGAAAATGCCGACCACGGACGAATCTCTTTTTTAATATATATATTGAAAATTGTAATCGACAACGACCTGTTACGCTACTCTTCTGCTGTGCGAGCGGTAGGTGTGTGGATGGGGTTGGCCGAAGAAGCAAGCGAAAAACGCATTGTAACCAAGCTTGCCAAACTTGGCTACAAATATCTTAATGACGAAAAAGCACGTCAGGAAGCTATTCAAAGCAGAGACGAACTCGACATATATACGGCTCTTTGGGCTGCCTCGGTGTTCGAAATGAACGATGTACTGCCCATGATCACCGAATTGATGAAAGGAGAGAAATACCAGAAACTTGTAGCTCTCTACTTTGCCAGCCAGTTAGAAAACGATCCTTTGCAGTTTGCCATCGCATCGCCCCATCTCGATGAAACAGATCCGGACTTGCTTAGCCTCATCCTCGAAAACTACACAGTTAATTATGGTTGGGCAAATAAGGCAAGCGACTTTAGCGAAAACTGCCGGGAAATTACTTATATATCGGATAAGAAGCTACGCGATAGCCACTTCAAGAAGCTGCTTGCCATACTCCCAACTATTCCCCAGAACGGCTACAGTTCCGAAGGAAAACCATTCTATTGGTGCAACCTCACCCTCGATTGCGAGGAAGTTTTCAATAAACTTCTTGCTTTGGTAGGATACGATTTCGACCCTCAGATGACTGCCGCACTTATTGATAACATGTCTTATTGCGACTCTACCAACCGGGTAAACTTTATCAAATACTTCAACAATCCGCAAACCGATTGGGAACGCCAATACCTCTTCGCTGCTCTTAACGACAAGAGTATGTCTGTACGTTGGCAAGCATTGACCAACATCAAAGAACTGACAATTAGCGAAGAAGAGTCCAAACTCATCATCAACCTATTATCGCTGAAAACAGGCGACCTGCGGCAGAATGCTGTCGAGATACTTCTTGCTATGCCCAACGAACGGCCCATTGAAGCTATCAAAACCTTGCTGGCCGACAAAGTGGAAAACAAACGCCTTGCAGGCCTTGATATGCTTGCACAACTTGTTAAGAAGAAAACCCTTACCACCAGCCAGATACCGGACTTTCTTGCTCTGATGCCTAAAGTTACCGACAAAGAGCAGTTGTTGATAGATGCCCTGATGGATGAGTCGCCCAAGTATAATCGCGAAAACGGTTTTGGTATGTACAACCCCGATTATACACCGGAGTTTGCCCCCATGCCTGTAAACGAAGCATATAGGTTGAAAACAATTTTCGATTTCGATCCCAAGCGTATTACCACCATCTTTGATGCCCTTTGCAATAAGATACACGAAAACCGCAACTACACCTACCGAGTGAATTCGTGGGATGACAGCGTTGAAGAAAACACCCTTGGTACCCAAAGATGGCCACGCGATCGATTTGATGCTATTGATGAAGAAGACAATAAAAACAGCCCCAACCCCAAACTCGATAAATATGTACTGCAAGATGTGTGGCGTGCATGGATCAAAGAAAACGAGGTAACCTTTGCCGAAATCTTCCTTTTCATGTTCCTTGAAGAAGTGAGCGGATACGACAATGTTTACTCGCCCGATTACCTGCAGTGGGCCAATGCACACATCACTACTCTCTTCAACGTGAAAGCAGGTGATAAACTTGTTAGATACTTTGCGAAAAAGAAATACGGCGAGCTGGCACTCAATATCATCGAACTATTACCACTCGAATATCCGGAAGAAGAACGATTCCAAGTTCTTGCAGGTGCATTGAACGATGTTATCGCACAAGTCCCCCAAGAAGATTGGACAAAATCTATCGACGACGAAAGCGAATCCTACCGTAGTGAGTCCTATACATTTACTGAAACCGACGAGGTAGATTTCCTCCTTACTCAGTTGGGTCATACCAAAAAGAGTGACGAGCATTTTGCCGGCTACCTGGCCATCTGTTACAAACTGGGTGCTTTGAAAGGGCTTTCCTATCATGGACTCGAAGAGGAAGATGTAGCCCGTGGTGTACAACTTGGTCTACTCAAAATCGACGCGCTGTACAAAACTTTCTTCCTGGCCAGTTCTCATCCTCTGTCGGGATATGTGGGTAAGATAACCTACCGCTCGTGCAAAGAGGCAGTTAAGAAATACCCTATGCTCCAAACCGTTGCCAACGAGGTAGCCGCCCGTGTTATCGAAATCGAGCTGAATCGTGGCGATACCAAAACCGAAGTAAGCGAACTTGCTGTCAGCCTTCGTTGGCATCAGGGGGCCGAAACCTTTGCTAAAATCCTTATCGCAATGGGCAAAGAAACCTTTGTTCGCGGGTATATTTATAGCAGCGATACTACCAAGAAAGCCGTACTCTCAAGCCTGCTGAAAGCCAGCCACCCCAAGGCCGACGATAATGCTGAAACGTTGCGCGCCGCCCTCAATGGCAAAATTGACGACAAACGTCTGCTCGAAGCCGCCATGTATGCCCCCGCCTGGCTTAACATAATAGGTAATTACCTTGGATGGCCGGGGCTGGAAAGTGCTGCCTGGTACTTCCATGCCCACATCAACGAATGCTTCTCGGCCGAAAAAGAAACCGAAGTGGCCCGCTACTCGCCCATCTCTGCCGAAGAGTTTAACAATGGAGCTTTTGACATCAATTGGTTCAAAGAGGCTTACAAAACCCTCGGTGCCGAACGCTTCGCCCTTCTCTACGATTGTACCAAATACCTTACTGAAGGGGCCAACCACCGTCGTGCCCAACTCTTTGCCGATGCCACTTTGGGCAAGCTTAAGCTGAAAGAACTGGAAAAAGAGATCAAGGACAAACGAAACAAAGACAAATTGTTGAGTTACTCCCTTATCCCTCTTTCCCGCAACAAGCAAAAAGATATACTGGCTCGTTACGAATTTATACAAGCTTTCTTGAAAGAAAGCAAAACATTCGGTACCCAACGTCGCGAAAGCGAAGCCAAAGCCTCTGCCATAGCATTAGACAATCTTGCCCGAAACGGTGGATACAGTGATGCCCTCCGTTTTGGTTGGAGCATGGAAATCTTGAAGATAGAGCAAATCGCCCCCTATTTCGAGCCACAAGAACGGGCAGGTTATGCCATCCACATCTCTATTGATGCCAACGGCATAGCCAAACTTGTTTGTGCGAAAGATGGTAAAACGTTAACCTCTGTTCCTGCCAAACTCAAAAAAGACGCTTATATCACTGAGTGCAAAAAAGTTGTTTCTTCCCTCAAAGCCCAGCAGAAACGTGCCAAAGCAAGTCTCGAACAGTCCATGGTAAAAGGCGACACGTTCGAGTTGAGCGAGTTGAAACAGTTGCTTAATCATCCTGTAATTGCGCCTCTGTTGCAAAAGCTACTCTTTGCTACAGGTAATCGTACCGGTGCTTTGTGCGAACTATTCGACCTCGACGACAATACCCAACTGACCATTGCCCACCCTTACGACCTCTACAAGGCCGATACTTGGTTAAGCAGTCAGCGTTACGCCTTCGAGCATAAACTTGTTCAGCCCTTTAAACAGATATTCAGGGAACTTTACCTGATTAACGAAGACGAACTGGCAGAGAAAACCATCTCACGTCGCTACGCCGGCCATCAAATCCAACCACAGAAAACTGTTGCCCTCCTCAAAGGTCGTGGCTGGACGGTAGACTACGATCAAGGGCTTCAACGCGTATACTATAAGGAAAATATTATTGCCACCATGTATGTAGTTGCCGATTGGTTCTCGCCTTCCGATACCGAAGCACCCACGCTGGAAACCGTGCAGTTCTTCGATCGTAAAACCCGTAACCCGCTACCGTTGGATGAAATTCCGCCCATCATCTTCTCCGAAGTAATGCGCGATGTAGACTTGGTAGTGAGTGTTGCCCATGTGGGTGGAGTAGATCCCGAAGCCAGTCACTCAACCATTGAGATGCGTGGAGTTATTGTGCGCGAATTGCTTGCTTTGCTGCGGATAGAAAACGCTACGGTGAACAATCGCTTTGTTAACATCCAAGGCTCGTTGGGCGAGTACACCGTGCATCTGGGTAGTGGGGTAGTGCACAAAATGGGCAAAGGAGCCATCAATATACTTGCTGTGCAAAGTCAGCACCGCGGTCGTATCTTCTTGCCCTTTGCAGATGAAGACCCACGCACAGCAGAAATTATGTCGAAGGTATTATTGCTGGCCGAGGATAAAAAGATTAAAGATCCGGCAATTCTGAGACAGATGTAAATACTATAAACGCAGAGCTTCGCTTAATACAGGCGAAGTTTCTGTGTGTTTTTTAACACCTAAAAGCACACCTAAAGCACACCCTAAAAGTATACCTAAAGTGCACCCTAAAGGTATACCTAAAAGGCAACCAAAGCCTTTATATATAAGAACGCGCAATAAACGAAAACAAAAACAAAAACTATGTAATAACTCTAGTGAGTTATTACCACACACCCTGATGAAATAAAAAAATCTCTGATGGAATAAAGTGACCTGTTTATCCCGGTAGGATGAAGCTTTTATCCCGGTAGGCGAAACCGTTTATCCCGGTAGGATGAAGCCTTTATCCCGGTAGGCAAAACCGCTTATCCCGGTAGGATGAAAATGATGCCATCATGTTTTTTCTCCCATTTATAATTCTTTAACGCTTTCTGTGAGGACATAAGTGCTCAAAAAGAGTCTTTATAGTAACAAACAATAAAAACCTTTTTCTAATGCATAAACAAATGAATAAAAAACTGATTTTAATTTTAATTTTATTTTCGATAGGTCTCTATATGCAGGCACAATCTACTTTGAATATTCGTTTAAGTGGAAATGCCTATGTAACATCGCACCGTGAGGGTGCTAACATCTCTAACAAGGGATTAGAGAAATGGGTAGACCCGGCCTCCATAGTTTCTTCTTACTTTTATTTACATGAAAAAAACGTGCCGAAACTTTCTCTCTTAGCCAAAGGTCACTCCCAGATTGAAGTAAGTTGTTTAAACCAAACTTTCAATCTGACTCTGGATTCCGATACTTACGTAACATTACCTGTGGGTGTGTTACAAATTGAATCTCCCGGCTATGTTCGCATAGACATTAAAGGTCTCACTAAAAAAGGTGAGACCTTTGGAGAGATTCAGGAAATTATTCTTGATGATGTAAAAGGAGACGCCAATTATGTAAAAGACTTCTCCGATTATTGGGGACGCCGTGGACCATCGGTGCATTTAGGCTATCCGGTACCCAACGATTGTGGAGATGTTGAATGGTTCTACAACGAAATTATGGTACCCCAAGATGGCGAAGTAATGCACAGTTATTACATGGCAGCCGGTTTTGGTGAAGGATATTTTGGTATGCAGTTTAACTCACCAACCGAACGGAGAATATTGTTTTCGGTATGGAGTCCTTTCGAAACACAAAATCCCAAAGATATTCCCGAAGAGTATCAGGTAAAAATGCTTCGTCGCGGCGAAGGTGTACATATTGGCGAGTTTGGTAATGAAGGGTCGGGCGGACAAAGTTATCTGCGCTACCCCTGGAAAGCCGGCAACACCTATAAGTTCCTGATGCAGGTTCATCCCGATGGTAAAGGTAACACCATATATACAGCTTATTTCTATGCCACCGATGAGGCTAGATGGAGATTGATTGCCAGCTTTATGCGTCCTAAAACGGATACATGGTATAAACGGCCGCACTCATTCCTCGAAAACTTTAGTCCTACCCAAGGGTATTTATCGCGCAAAGTTTGTTTCAATAATCAATGGATACGTACTTCGAAAGGAGAATGGATAAAATTAACCGAAGCTAAATTTACTCACGATGCAACAGCAAAAGCCAAAGTACGCCTCGACTATCAGGGAGGTGTAGAAGGCGATTGGTTCTATCTGATGATGGGCGGATTCTTTAATGAATCGGTTGAAATGGGTACCATGTTTCAACGCCCGGCTACAGGCAATCAACCTGTGATTGACTTTGAGGAATTGAAAGGAATGAAATGAGTGAGGTAGAGTGAGATAAAGGAGGTAAAGTGAGGTAGAGTAGAGAAAACTTTACCTCACTTTACCTCCTCTCTCCTTGTTTATTTCAAGAAATGGCTGTAATTTTATCACCGATATTATTTCTACTATTAATAAATAAAAATCTATGAAAAAAATCCTTTTATCGCTAGCAGTGATAGCAAGTTTCTGCATGTGTACCTCTGCCCCGGTGCAGCAGGCTACAGCAGGAGTGATTCCAACCCCAACGCCCCCACGTCCGGCTGGGCAGCAAGATGTTTTGTTGTTAAAAGCCGATCCGATTCCAACAGTCAGAGTAGCTTTTATTGGTGTAGGTATGCGTGGCCCAGGTGCTGTAGGCCGTATGGCTCGTATCGACGGTGTTGAGGTAGTTGCTATCTGCGACATTCGCGAAGAACGTGTAAAGAAAGCCAATGAGTTGTTGGCAAAATATGGAAAACCTGCTGCACAGGAATTCTATGGTGATGAAAACGTTTGGGAAAAAGTAACCGAATTACCTAACGTTGACCTTGTTTACATTGCTACCGATTGGAAAACTCATGCTAAGATGGGTGTAAAAGCCATGAAAGATGGCAAACATGTGGCTATTGAAGTTCCTGCAGCGCTTACTATGGAAGAAATCTGGGAGCTAATCAACACATCAGAACAAACCCGCAAACATTGTATGCAGTTAGAAAACTGTGTGTACGACTTCTTTGAACTAACAACCCTCAGCATGGCTCAACAAGGCGTACTGGGTGAAGTTATTCATGGCGAAGGTGCTTACATTCACGGTTTACAACCTTTCTGGAACGACTATTGGGACGACTGGCGTATGAAGATCAACAAAGACCACCGTGGTGATGTATATCCTACTCACGGACTTGGACCAGTTTGTCAGGCAATGAATATCCATAGAGGTGACAAAATGAACTACCTGGTATCTGTTGATACAAAAGCAATTGGTAACCCTGCTTTCATTAAAGAAACCAGAGGTGAAGATGTTACAGATTTCAGAAATGGTGACCATACTTCAACTCTTATCAGTACCGAGAAAGGTAAGTCTATTTTGATTGAGCACAACGTAACATCTCCACGTCCTTACAGCCGTATGTATCAGCTAACAGGTACTAAAGGATTTGCTAATAAGTATCCGGTTCAAGGATATGCTCTTGATGCTGGCGAAATTGATCCGGAAATAGCCAAGAACCACGAAAACCTCAATGCGCATCGTTTTGTTTCCGAAGATCTAAGAAAGGAACTGATGGAGAAATACCAACACTATATTGTTAACGATGAACTGATTGAAACAGCTAAGAAAGTTGGTGGTCATGGTGGTATGGACTTCATTATGGACTATCGTTTAATTTACTGTTTGCAAAATGGACTTCCATTAGATATGGACGTTTATGACCTTGCTGAATGGTGCTGTTTAATACCTCTAACAGAAAAATCGTTAGATAACAATTCTGCTCCGGTTGAAATTCCAGACTTTACAAGAGGAGCATGGAATAAGCTACCTAAGCTTGAATTTGCAAAATAAGGAGATAGAGTGAGGTAAAGGAGGTAAAGTGAGGTAAAGGAGGTAGAGTAGGTAAAAGGAGATAAAGTTAAAGTATAGACTTTAGTACCTTTACCACTCACTTTACCTCCTTTATTAACTTTACCTCCTTTACCTCACTCTACCTCCTTTACCTCACTCTACCTCACTTTACCTCACTCTACCTCACTTTACCTCCTCAAGTAGAACAATAATATCAATAATAATGAAAAAAATGTTTTTAATGCTGATGTCGTTTGTAGCAGTACTTCAACTCTACAGTCAGCAAACAGTTATCAGAATCGGCACCAACGAAACAGATTTAATACTGTGTACAGCCCCAACAGGCAGATTATACCAATCGTACTTAGGGCCCAGATTGGTAGTAAACAGTGATGCCGAAAACCTTTCTTATTTTGTATCCGGCCCCGCTGCCGATGCACCTGTAACTCCCCGCGGATGGGAAGTTTATCCGGCCTCTGGCGCCGAAGATTATTTCGAGCCGGCTTTTGCTATTCAGCACAATGATGGGAACATGACTTCTATTTTCCGCTATGTATCCCACAATCAAACAAAAAAAGACGGTAATGTAACCGAAACAGTTATCCATTTAAAAGATGATGTATATCCTGTTGAAGTTAGCCTTTACTACCTTGCCTATGCAAAAGAAAATATTATAAAAACATGGACCGAAATTAAGCATACCGAAAAGAAACCAGTTACAATAAGCCGGTATGCATCGAACATGATTTATTTTGAAAGTCCTGCTTATTATCTAACAGAGTTCAGTGGCGACTGGGCAAGCGAAGTAAGAATGAGCAACCAGCAACTGCAATTCGGTAAGAAAGTTTTGGAAACCAAATTGGGTTCGCGTGCAGCAATGCATTGTTACCCTTTCTTTGAACTGGGATTAGGACAGGAAGTGTCCGAAAATCAAGGAGATGTAGTTCTGGGTACCATTGCATGGACAGGCAATTTTCAATTTACCTTCGAGATAGATAATGTTGGAAACCTGCGTGTAATCTCCGGAATGAATCCTTATGCCTCTAATTACGAACTAAAACCCAACGAACTCTTTACAACTCCCGAGTTTATTTTCACCATGAGCGACCAAGGTACAGGTAAAGCCAGCCGCAACCTGCACAAATGGGCACGCAAATACCAATTGAAAGATGGTGAAAAAGACAGATATGTACTGTTAAATAACTGGGAAGCAACCTATTTCAACTTCGACGAGGCCCGTTTAGAAGTATTGATGAACGAAGCCAAAGAACTGGGTGTTGATCTTTTCTTGCTCGATGATGGCTGGTTTGGTAACAAACATCCACGTGTAGGCGCACATGCCGGATTAGGTGATTGGGAAGTAATGCGCAGCAAATTGCCTAATGGCATTCCTCATCTGGTAGAAACAGCAAAGAAAGCCGGCATTAAATTTGGAATCTGGATTGAGCCCGAAATGGTAAATCCTAAAAGCGAATTGTACGAAAAGCATCCCGATTGGGTAATTCAGCTGCCTAACCGCAAGCCTTACTACTATCGTAGTCAGTTAGTGCTGGATTTGGCTAATCCTAAAGTTCAGGATTTTGTGTTTGGTGTTGTAGATAAGATAATGAAAGAGAATCCCGAAATAGCTTTCTTTAAATGGGATTGTAACTCAATGATAACAAATATCTATTCTCCATACCTCAAAGAAAAACAAAACCAGCTTTACATAGACCATGTACGTGGTGTTACCAATGTATTTAAAAGAGTTAGAGATGCTTATCCGGATGTAGAGTTCATGCTTTGTGCCGGTGGTGGCGGTCGTTGCGATTACGAAGCCTTGAAATACTTCTCCGAATTTTGGTGTAGCGACAATACCGATCCGGTTGAACGGTTATACATTCAGTGGGGATTCTCGCAGATTTTCCCTGCCAAAGCAATGGCTGCCCATGTAACCAGCTGGAACAGAAGTGCCAGTATCAAGTTCCGTGCCGATGTTGCCATGATGTGCAAATTTGGTTTCGATATCTCTTTTGCCGATCTTAACGAGAAAGAACAAGAGTTCTGTAAACTGGCTGTTAAGAACTACAACAGATTGAAAAAAGTAATTCTTGATGGCGATCAGTACAGATTGGTTTCTCCTTACGATACCAACCATACGGCTGTAATGTACATGAACGAAGAAAAGAGTAAAGCCGTTCTCTTTACTTACGATATATTCCCACGTTTCAGCGAAAAGGTATTCCCGGTTAAATTGCAGAACCTTGATCCTAACCGTCGATACAAAGTAGAGGAAATCAACTTGATGCCGGGTGCAAAATCGCGCTTAAAAGCAAACGGTAAAACCTATACCGGCGATTATTTAATGAAAATAGGTATTGAAGCATTTACGGGTGGTAAAATGAATAGCCGGATGATAGAGATTACGGCAGAATAAAGATAACTCAACCTGCATTATTCATACTCAAGTATAAAAGGAGTTAAAGCTGAGATACTTTAAAGCATCTAAAGCTTTAACTCCTTCCTTTCTGCACCAAATTGCAACTATTCTACACCAAATTGCAATCTACCTTACCCAAATTATAACTCTTTTCAACAAACGCAAATCCCTTTCTTCTGTCTTTGTGATAGTTTTGCTAATGGAATATAAGTGAAAAAATCAATCTTTAATTCTATTACATCAATAACACATAATCACTATGATTAGAAGAAAAAAAGTAAAGACCTGGCCACTGCCGTTGTTAATAGTAGGCCTCTGCTTTATGTCCTGTAGGCAGGTACAACAGAATACAGACTGCACAACTCATGCATTAGACATTGCATCTTATCAGTTGAAACAATCTGCCCGTATGCTGAACGACAGTATGTTGTTGCCCCGTTCCACATGGACATACCATGACGAGGCTTTTCTTGTTCACCAATTGGGTCACGATGTTGTAGTTTCAGACGATCCGTTGGAAGTTCATTCAAAAAAAGCCTTAAGTGGTCAACAAAGAAATTGTCCGATTTCCGACTGGACTTCCGGCTTCTTCCCTGGCAGCTTATGGTATGCCTACGAATTAACCGGCGATGAGGAGCTGAAACAGCAGGCTGTTCGATACACAAATATTTTGTATCCCATTCATACCATGCCAGGCACACATGATTTAGGATTTATGATTAATTGTAGCTATGGCAATGCCCTTCGTTTGGCGCATAACGATACCATCGCCACTGTAATTGTTGAAACGGCAGATGCTTTGTGCAACCGTTTTAATCCGGCTATTGGTTGTATCCGTTCATGGGATTTTGGCACGTGGAACTTTCCGGTTATCATTGATAACATGATGAATCTGGATTTATTATTCTCTGCCAGCAAAATAACAGGTAACAACAAATACTATAACATTGCTGTTACCCATGCACAGACTACAATGAAACATCATTTCCGTCCGGATTACACTTCGTATCATCTTGTTAGCTACAACGAGGATGGAACGGTAGAGAAGAAAGAAACGCATCAGGGCCGCAACGATGAGTCGGCCTGGTCGCGCGGTCAGGCTTGGGCAGTTTATGGATACACTTCTTGTTATCGCGAAACCAAGGATACCGTATTCTTAAACCAAGCCATCCACATTGCTGATATGATTATGGAGCGGGTAAAAACCAATGATAGCATTCCTTACTGGGATTATGATGCTCCTGTAGAAATAGATACCCCGCGCGATGCCTCGGCTGCCAGTATTACAGCCTCGGCGTTAATAGAATTAAGCACACTTGTATCCGGTGGAGAAAAATATCTCAATTATGCAGAGGCGATTTTGAAGAATCTGTCTTCTCCGGAGTATCTGGCAAAGAAAGGAGAAAATTATGGGTTTATATTGAAACATTCTACGGGATCGTTACCTCATAATTCGGAAGTGGATACACCTATCAATTATGCAGATTACTATTATTTAGAAGGGTTACAAAGGTTGAAAATGCAAGATTAGTTTTCTTAAGTCTACCCCGGGTGAGCGAAGCAAAGCTTAACCGGGGTAGTTCTGTAAAATAGGTTAAATCCTTCCAACTTCTTCTCTTAATTCAAAAATAATCTCATATTTGCATCATCTAACAATTCTGTTAAACAAAGCAGAAGCTTTTATTGTTATCTACAATCATACGGAAAACAAGATGCAAATAAAAGAAACCGAAAACGAAAAACTCATCCTTGAAGCTGCTGAGGCCGAATTTTTGGAAAAAGGATACGCCAAATCCCGAACAACCGAAATAGCCAAACGTGCCGGCCTGACCCATGCCATGCTCCATTATTACTTCCGCACGAAAGAGAATCTGTTTGAAGTAGTATTTCAACGGAAAGCCAAGTTGATGTCGGAGATTCTTCTTCTCAGCTTTAAAAAGGATCTTCCCTTTCTGGATAAAATCAGAAATGGTATCGAAGACCATTTCGATCTTATTGCTGCCAATGAAAAACTTCCCAGCTTTATATTCAACGAAGTGCGCCACGACGATAACTTACGACGCATATTTGTAGGTATTGTTAAAGAAAGAGCTAGCCTGCTTCTGGCCAATATAAAACAAGATATGGAAACAGAGGTAGCCAGAGGAACAATACACTATATGAATCCTTACGATCTGCTTTATAATATTATTTCTTTAAATGCTTTTGTATTTATGAGTGCACAGGTAATGTGCGATATCATGGATTACAACGAAGAGCAAAAGCAGAAGTTCCTGGAACACCGCAAGCAAATGAATGTTGAAACAGTACTGAATCAACTACGGATATAATTTTTTTAATCGGTAGTTAACAAAATTGTTAACCGTGTTGTTATACACACCAAAACGAAATACAACAATGAAACATCGAATACTCTTGTTAGCAGTAACAATTACCTTGTTCACCACCGGATATGCCCAGCTAAGCATTGAAGATTGCTATACAAAGGCAGCATCGAACTATCCGCTGATTAAACAATATGGGCTGATAGAGAAATCCGAAGGCTACAACCTTTCCAACATCAGCAAAGGATACCTGCCCCAGATACAAGTTTCGGTAAAAGCAACCTACCAGTCGCAAGTAACCAAGATACCTGTTGACATGCCCGGAATAGAAGCCCTGAAAAAAGACCAGTACAGCGCCGCCATAGATTTAAACCAAAGTATATGGGATGGAGGCAATATGAAAGCACAGAAAGAAAACATCCGTACCCAAGCCGAAGTAAACCGGAAACACCTCGATGTTACTCTTTATGCTATCCGCGAGCGGGTGAACCAACTCTTCTTTGGCATACTGCTCTTCGACGAAATGCTGAAGCAAAACGCTCTTTATCAGGAAGAACTGAAACGAAACTTCACCCAAACATCAGCATATATGCGAAACGGATTGGCAAATCAGGCAGACCTTGATGCAATTCAAGTTGAGCAAATAAAAGCAACTCAACACGAAACAGAGTTGTTCCATACCCGCACAGCGTATGCCGAAATACTTTCGGCCTTTATTGGAGAAAGGATGAATGAGTGCACTTTAATAAAACCCAAGATTAGCGACTCGTATAAACTAACCAATTACAGACCCGAATTATTGCTGTACGATGCCCAACTGAGAAATGTAGATGCACAAAGAAAAGAAATCAACGCTGCACTGATGCCCCGGTTCAACCTTTTTGCTACAGGTGGTTACGGTAGACCCGGCCTTAATATGCTCGAAAGTAAATTCTCGGCTTATTATATAGTAGGGGTTGCTGTAAATTGGAATTTCTCTAATCTCTATACACGTAAAAACAAGCTGAAAACAATCGAAGTAAATAAGGGCATGATAGAGGCTCAACACGAAACATTTCTTTTCAATAACAATCTTGACATAACACAAAGCAACAACGAAATCCGGAAAATCAGTGAGTTATTAAGTTCTGATAATGACATAATCCGGTTGCGGGGCTCAGTAAAACGGTCGGCCCAAATTAAAGTTGACAATGGAACACTATCGGTGCTCGATCTGATGAAAGAAGTAAATGCCGAACAACAAGCCATTCAGAATAAAATTATTCATGAAATAGAATTTTTACAGGCTGTTTATAACTTGAAATACATAACTAATAACTAAGGAGTAAGGATATGAAAACATTTAAATACCTCGTTGTAGCAACCTTTGTTTTAAGTGTGAGCGGCTGCAACAACAAAGGATTAAAATATGACGCATCTGGTATTTTTGAAGTAACCGAAGTGGTAATCTCTGCTCAGGGCAACGGAGAGATAAAAGAATTCCGAATAAACGAGGGAGATGTACTGGAAGCAAATCAACAAGTGGGATGCATTGATACAATTCAGCTTTACCTTAAAAAGAATCAGCTCGAAGCTAATATAGCAAGCATAAGAAACAAAAAATCGACTCCCTCTGTACAGATTGCAGCCATTGAGCAACAAATAAAAACACAGAAAAATGAACAGAAACGTTATAGAGACCTTGTTGTATTGAATGCTGCCAACCAAAAACAACTTGATGACATAAATGCTCAGATTAGTTTGTTGGAGCGCCAACTCGCTGCTCAATACGAAACCATTAACAATGCCAACAACAGCCTTACAGACCAAGGTGCTTCATTGAATGCTCAAATTGCTCAACTGGACGACCAGATTAACAAATCTATCATCACAAGCCCCATTAAAGGAACCGTACTTGCCAAATATGCCGAACAGGGAGAGCTGGCTGCACAAGGAAAAGCCCTCTTTAAAATTGCCGATGTAGAAACAATGTATCTGAGAGTTTATGTAACTGCCAGCCAGCTAACTGCAATAAAAAATGGTCAGGAGGTGAAAGTGTATTCGGATATGGGAGACTCGGACTATACCGAGCATAGCGGAAAAATAACATGGATATCCGATAAAGCCGAGTTTACCCCAAAAACCATACAAACCCGAGACGAAAGGGCAAACCTTGTATATGCAGTGAAAATTCAGGTAAAGAATAACGGCTATATCAAGAAGGGTATGTATGGAGAAGTTAAGTTCTAATTTTCAATCTTCAACTAAAAATGGTTTCAGTCCGGAATATAACCAAGAAATACAAAGACATCACCGCATTAGATAATATCAGCTTCGAAGCCGGTTCTGGTGAAATATTTGGTATAATCGGTCCTGATGGGGCGGGTAAAACAACCTTGTTCCGTATCCTTACCACTTTGTTGTTGCCCGATAACGGAAAAGCAATTGTAGATGGAAACGATGTGGTAAAAGATTATAAAGCCATACGGCAGAAGATAGGTTATATGCCCGGAAAATTCTCTTTGTATCAGGATTTAAGTGTGGAAGAGAATCTTGAATTCTTTGCTACCATATTCAATACCACTGTAGAAGAGAACTACCATCTTATTGAAGATATTTACAAACAGATAGAACCTTTCAAAAAGCGTAGAGCGGGAAACCTATCGGGAGGTATGAAACAAAAACTCGCCCTGTGTTGTGCCTTGATACATAAACCGGTTGTTCTCTTTCTTGATGAGCCCACCACAGGCGTCGACCCCGTATCCAGAAAGGAATTCTGGGAAATGCTCAATAACCTGAAAAGGCAGCATATATCCATACTTGTATCCACCCCCTATATGGACGAAGCATCTCTTTGCGACCGTATAGCATTTATACTAAACGGAAAATTCCTTGATATTGATACACCTGCCAATATAGAAGCCAAATTTAACGATATACTATGGGCGGTAGAAGCCGACAATATGTACCAGCTACTCCTTGATTTGCGTAAGAACAAACACATAAAGAGTTGCTTTACGTTTGGCGAGAATCATCATATTATCATAGATGCTGTATTAACCGCCAAAGAACTTGAATCGTATTTATGGGGTAGGGGGCATACAAACATTGTTATAAAACCTATTAAGCCCACAATTGAAGATTGTTTCATGCAAATAGTTGAAAATGAAAACAGGTGATATTGTAATACAGGCAAAAGAGCTGACTAAGAAATTCGGAAACTTCACTGCTGTTGATCATATAAGCTTTGAAGTAAACAAAGGCGAGATATTTGGCTTTCTGGGAGCCAACGGAGCTGGTAAAACCACTGCCATGCGTATGCTTTGCGGATTGAGTTTTCCTACCTCCGGTAGTGGTACGGTAGCGGGGTTTGATATTAACAAGCAGCAGGAGAAAATAAAAGCAAACATTGGTTATATGAGTCAGAAATTCTCTCTTTATGAAGACCTTAAGGTATGGGAGAACATACGCCTTTTTGGAGGAATATATGGCATGAAGGAGAAAGAGATAGCTACTAAAACCGATCGCATATTGGAACATCTGGGATTTATGAAAGAAAAGAATTCTTTGGTGCGGGATATTCCTTTGGGATGGAAACAGAAGCTGGCTTTCTCAGTCTCTGTTTTCCACACTCCTAAAATTGTATTCCTCGATGAACCCACCGGAGGGGTCGATCCTGTAACCCGTCGCCAGTTCTGGGAGATGATTTACGAAGCGGTAAACGATGGTATCACCGTTTTTGTAACCACCCACTATATGGATGAGGCCGAATACTGTGACCGTGTTTCTATTATGGTTGATGGCAGGATTGAAGCACTGGATTCGCCAAAGAAATTGAAAGAACAAACAAACTCGCAAACCATGGATGAGGTGTTCCGGAAGTTTGCAAGAAAAGCTTCAAGAGGAGAAAGTTGAATAAGATGAAACAATTCATTGCATTTATAAAAAAAGAGTTTTACCATATATTCAGAGATGTGCGTACCATGCTCATCCTCTTGGGTATGCCCATTGCACAGATCATCATATTTGGCTTTGCCATCACCACCGAGGTAACAAATATTCGGATTGCTGTTTATGATTTATCTAAAGATGTATCAACCCGGCAAATCATACAGAAACTTGAGGCAAACAAATATTTTACCTTAGCTATGTACCTCAATAATCCCGAAGAGATTAACAAAGTTATGGAAGAAGGTAAGGTAAATATGGTATTGGTGTTCGACAGCGATTTTCATACCAATATGTTGCACACAGGCGAAGCTTCGGTACAGGTGATTGTAGATGCAACCGACCCCAATCAAGCTTCAACAATAACAAACTATGTTACTAATCTTTTAACACAATACCAACAGGAAACATCGACACAACGGGCCGCAGCATTCAGAATCAACCCACAGATAAGAATGCTCTATAACCCGCAGATGGAAGGTGCTTACAACTTTGTACCCGGTGTTATGGGAATGATACTGATGCTTATATGTGCCATGATGACATCTATTGCCATTGTTAGAGAAAAGGAGAGGGGAAGCATGGAAATTCTTCTTGCTTCACCCATAAAACCAATCTTTATCATTGTATCGAAAGCAGTACCCTATTTTGTGCTTTCAATAATAAATCTTTCTACAATCCTGATGTTATCCGTTTTTGTATTAAAGGTTCCCATTTCCGGGAGTTTGTTGCTTATTATATCAGCATCACTTTTATTTATTCTTGTAGCTTTGCTCTTCGGGTTGTTAATATCAAATGTGGTACAAACGCAGGTAGCTGCCATGCTGATATCCGGTATGGGACTAATGCTGCCCACCATGTTACTGTCGGGCATGATGTTTCCGGTTGAAAGCATGCCTCCCCTTTTGCAATGGATAGCTTCGGTTATGCCTGCACGGTGGTACATTCAGGCAATAAAGAAATTGATGATTCAGGGAGTAGACGGCATATATGTAATTAAAGAATTTACCATTATGCTGATCATGATTTTATTCTTATTGGTAGTGAGTATTAGAACATTTAAGATGAGGAAGTAAGAATGCTGAAGTTTTTATTAGAGAAAGAGTTTAAACAGATATTCAGGAATCCTTTTATTCCTCGGGTAATTCTTTTTATGCCGGTAATGATATTGCTCATTATGCCTTGGGCTGCCAATCAGGAGATAAAGAATATTCAGTTATCAGTTATTGATAACGACCATAGTTCGTACTCCGAACGGTTAATAAACAAGGTGATAGCTTCCGGCTACTTTATTCTTAAAGATGTTTCCGGCTCAAACGATGAAGCAATGAAAAGCATTGAATCCGGCGAAGCCGATATCATACTCGAAATCCGTCCGGAGTTTGAGAAAGAACTTATTAAGAACGGAATAACCGAAGTTATGATTTCGGCCAATGCGGTGAATGGCACCAAGGCCGGTTTAGGATCATCTTATCTGGTAGCAATTCTGAATGATTTTTCGGCTGATATAACATCAGAATGCGGACTTAATGCCGGCAGAAAGATAACATCGGCCATAAATGTAGTTCCGCACAACAAGTATAATGTGTACATGGATTATAAAGTATTTATGATTCCGGCACTGGTTGTAATGCTTCTCACTTTACTTGGCGGATTTCTACCTGCATTAAATATTGTTGGAGAGAAAGAAAGCGGTACAATTGAGCAAATAAACGTAACCCCGGTAAACAGATTAATATTCATTTTGGGTAAACTCATTCCCTACTGGGTGATTGGTTTTGTAGTACTTACCGTTTGTTTTATATTGGCTGCACTGGTTTACAGACTTCTGCCGGTTGGCAATTTGTTAATTGTGTATCTGTATGCCAGCATCTATATATTGGTTGTTTCCGGTTTGGGACTTGTAATCTCTAACTATTCGGATACCATGCAACAGGCCATGTTTGTTATGTTCTTCTTCATCCTGATTCTGGTATTGCTAAGCGGCTTGTTTACCCCTATAAACAGTATGCCCGAATGGGCTCAGCTGATTACTAAAATAAATCCGCTGAGCTATTTCATACAGGTTATGCGTTCTGTTTACCTCAAGGGTAGTGGCATGATGGAGTTGTTACCACAGCTCTTCGCACTGTGCGGATTTGCTGTGGTATTTAATGTGTGGGCAATTGTGAGTTATAGGAAACAAAATTAGGAATCTTATTTCTTCAACGCAGCAATGCTTTCTTTCAGTGAATTAATAATACTTTCTGCATCAGCCTGTTTCTTGCGTTCCAGTTCCAACACCTGTGCGGGAGCATTATTCACAAACTTTTCGTTGCTAAGTTTCTTCATTACTCCTGCTAGGAATCCTTCTTTGTGTTTCAGTTCGGCTTCCATGCGGGCAATTTCGGCTTCAACATCAATCATATTACCCAGTGGTACAGCAAACTCGGTGGTGCCAATCATAAAGGTAGAAGCACCTTCGGGTTTAGTGTTTACTACTGTTATAGCAGATAGGTTACACATCTTCATGATTACAGCATTAACTTCGGCAGCTGGATTTTCGCCGATAACCTGTAGTTCAAGTGTATCTTTCTGTGCAATGTTCTTTTGCAATCGGATAGTACGTATATGACTGATAACCTCTTTTGCAATATCAAATGTTTCTACAAACGATTTATCTACATACGTATCCATGCTCATTGGGATAACCATAAGGCTTTCTCCGTTATCTCTTGGATACATTTGTTGCCAAATCTCTTCGGTAATAAACGGCATGAACGGATGCAACAGTGTCAGCAGGTTTTCCAGATAACCAATAGTGGCATCGTATATGGTTTGGTTTATTGGTTGTCCGTAAGCAGGCTTAATCATTTCCAGGTACCAGGAAGAAAAATCATCCCAGAACAATTTGTAAACAGCCATTAGTGCATCGCTTATACGATATTTGCTGAACAAATCGGCAACCTCAATAGCAGTGCGGTTTTGTACCGACTCGAACCAATGTGTTGCTAGTTTTGCAGCTTCCGGAATTTCAATGTTGCTGTCAACAGTCCATCCTTTAATCAGGCGGAAAGCATTCCATATTTTAGTGGCAAAGTTACGTCCCTGTTCGCAAAGTGCTTCGTCGAAGAGAATATCATTTCCGGCGGGAGCCGATAACATCATTCCCATACGTACACCATCGGCACCATACTTATCAATCAGTTCCAATGGGTCGGGCGAGTTACCTAGCGATTTAGACATTTTACGTCCTTGCTTATCGCGTACAATACCTGTGAAGTACACATTGCGGAAAGGCATATCACCTTCATACTCGTATCCGGCCATAATCATACGGGCTACCCAGAAGAAGATAATATCCGGTCCGGTTACCAGGTCGCTGGTTGGATAGTAATACTTCATTTCTTCATTTCCCGGGTCAAGAATTCCGTTGAACAAAGAAATAGGCCACAGCCAAGACGAGAACCAGGTATCCAAACAGTCTTCATCCTGACGAAGATCGTTCAGTGTTAATTCCGGATTTCCTGTTTTTTCTTTAGCCAGCTCCAGCGCTTCCTGTTCGTTCATGGCAATTACATAACCTCCTTCGGGCAGATACCAGGCTGGTATACGGTGTCCCCACCATAGTTGGCGACTGATGTTCCAGTCTCTGATGTTCTCCATCCAGTGGCGGTATGTGTTTTTATATTTGGGAGGATAAAACTTCAGTTCATCATCCATTACAGGCTTCAAAGCTATTTCGGCAAGGTGTTCCATTTTCAGGAACCACTGCATAGATAGTTTGGGCTCAATTACCACATTGGTACGTTCGGAGTAACCTACTTTGTTGGTGTACGATTCTTCTTTTTCGAGCAAACCGGCAGCTGCCAGATCTTTTACAATCTGTTTACGAACGTCAAAGCGATCCATACCAACATAAAGTTCTCCTTCTTCGGCGATGGTTCCGTTATCGTTGAAGATATCAATAATGGGCAGATTGTATTTCTCGCCCAACATATAGTCGTTAACATCGTGTGCAGGAGTAACCTTTAAGCATCCTGTACCAAATTCTACATCAACATAATCGTCTTCGATTACAGGGATAACCCGATTTACCAAAGGAACAATTACTTTCTTTCCTTTCAGGTGTGCATTCTTTGGATCGTTAGGGTTAATACACATAGCTGTATCGCCCATAATGGTTTCGGGGCGGGTGGTTGCAACAATTGCATAACCATCTTCGCCTTCAATCATATACCGAAGGTAATAGAGCTTTCCGTGTTCTTCCTTATAAATAACTTCTTCGTCGGAAACGGCGGTAAGCGCCTGAGGATCCCAGTTTACCATACGTACACCGCGGTAAATCAGTCCTTTATTGTGTAAATCAACAAACACCTTTAATACGCTTTCACTTCGTGTTTCGTCCATGGTGAAGGCTGTGCGATCCCAGTCGCACGAAGCACCTAACCGGCGAAGTTGTTTCAGGATAATTCCGCCATGCTCGTGTGTCCATTCCCAGGCATGTTTCAGGAACTCTTCACGTGTAAGGTCGGTTTTCTTGATTCCCTGAGCGGCCAGTTTATTAACAACTTTGGCTTCGGTTGCTATAGAAGCATGGTCGGTACCCGGTACCCAGCAGGCATTTTTGCCTTCCATACGGGCGCGGCGTATCAGAATATCCTGAATGGTGTTGTTAAGCATGTGTCCCATGTGCAACACACCGGTGACGTTAGGGGGCGGAATGACGATAGTGTATGGCTCACGACTATCGGGTTTTGAACTGAACAAATTATGCTCCATCCAATATTGGTACCATTTGCTCTCTACATCAGCGGGGCTGTACTTACTTGCTAATTCCATGATTCTATAACTTAATTTGAGATTAAGGGTACAAAATTAATAAATATATTAAACCCTAACTTATTTTTTCAATTAGTATCTACTTAATTTATTTACTTTTGTAGTCAAAATACAAAAAAATGAAGAAAAAGTACTTTCTAATTATACGATACTCAATCTTAATCATCTTATTGTTTGTAATACAAATAACCAAAATAACGCCTTCGTGGGGCGAAGTATATTCCCGCTCTTTGTATCCGGCTATTGCAAAAACACTATCGGGCTTTTCCGGTTTATTTCCTTTTTCGGTAGGCGACCTTTTTATTCTGTTGGCAATTATCGGACTTTTTGTTGGACTTATATACGCCCGCTTTCATAAAATTAAGTTTAAAAAGAGACTCTTAGGTGGAGTTGAATACCTGCTTTGGATATATGTGTGGTTCTATCTGGCTTGGGGCCTCAACTATGGACAGCCTAATTTTTATCAACGTACCGGTATTGAATATGTAGCCTATAATAAGGAAAACTTCCGGGAGTTTCTTGATGCGTATGTTACTTCTTTAAATAAATCGTATGTGCCCATCTCTAAGATAGATAAAGAGATTACCGGACAGATTATAAATAATGAATATAAGAAGGAGGGTTTAAATCCAGGTATTCATACTTTGCAAGGAAATCCACGGGCAAAAACAATGCTGTTCTCTTCTTTATTTTCTAAAATGGCTATACTGGGTTATATGGGCCCCTTCTTTTGCGAATTCAATTTAAACCGCGAGCTTCCTGTATCGCAATACGCCAGTAGTTATGCACACGAGCTATCTCACTTTTTGGGCATAACAAACGAGGCAGAGGCCAGCTTTTATGCATACCTTATTTGTTCACGGTCTGACGAACCCACTATACGCTTCTGTGGTTACCTTTCGGTCATGAACTATGTATTAAACAATGCAAGTGCTTTGCTTACCGAAGATGAGTTCCGGGAAGTTTATTTAAAGATTAAACCGGAAATAATGGAACTGGCCAAAACAAACAGAAAATACTGGCAAGATAAATATAGCAAAACAATAGGAGAAGTACAAGATTGGATTTACGACCTCTACCTGAAAGGGAACAATATTCCAAGCGGAAGAAAGAATTATTCGGAAGTAGTAGGGTTGATGGTATCTTGGTATTACTCATAACTCAAAACTCAAAATGCATACAAAACAAGAAAAGATGGAAGCTTTTGCACGCTTCCTGGATGTATTAGACGAACTGCGTGAAAAATGTCCGTGGGACAAGAAACAAACCAACGAAAGTCTGCGGCCTAACACTATAGAAGAGGTGTACGAGCTATCGGATGCTATCCTTAAAAAAGACGATAAAGAGATTTGCAAGGAACTGGGCGATGTACTGTTGCATGTAGCTTTCTATGCAAAAATTGGCGATGAAAAAGAAGCCTTTGATATAAAAGATGTATGCGATCGTCTTTGTGATAAGCTGATATTCCGTCACCCACATGTGTTTGGAAACGAAACTGCCGAAACAGCCAGTCAGGTATCCGAGAATTGGGAACAATTAAAGTTGAAAGAAAAAGATGGTAATAAAACCGTGTTGAGTGGTGTACCTGCTTCTTTACCTTCGTTAATTAAATCGTATCGAATTCAGGATAAAGCCCGTAATGTGGGTTTCGACTGGGAACAGAAAGAAGATGTATGGGGAAAAGTTAAAGAAGAGTTCGAAGAGTTGCAGGTAGAAATTGCCAATATGGACAAAGATAAAGCCGAAGCCGAATTCGGCGACCTGTTCTTTAGCTTGATTAATGCCGCACGCCTTTATAAAATAAATCCAGATAACGCACTGGAACGTACCAACCAAAAGTTTATCAGCCGATTTAACTATCTTGAACAACAAACCATTAAACAAGGCCGAAGCTTAAAAGATATGAGCCTTGAAGAAATGGATAGGATATGGGAAGAGGCGAAGGGATTGGAAAGGGAGGTAGAGTGAGGTAGAGGAGGTAAAGGAGTTAAGTAGGCGATGCCGCATGGATTCCCCTCCTTGGCTAAGGAGGGGTGGCCTTTAGGCCGGGGTGGTTGGACTACCAAGCATAGTGTATAAAACAGTGTTGTATGTACACCAACCACCCCGCCCGTTGGGCACCCCTCCTTAGCCAAGGAGGGGAATCCATGCGGCATAATATCAAATTAAAATCCTCAATTGCGAAACCATCCTGAAATTTATCCCCTCCCAGAAGTTTAAAACTCGAAATTTGCCAGCACACCAGCACAAAAGCTACTTACGCGCCTGATTAGCAATCAATTAAAGCGTGCTGGCAAAGTGTGCTGGCAAATATCATTACAGCATTGCCAGCACGCGAGATGTGCATGAAACAACTAGTTTCATTTCGGTTTTGTACAGTGAAACAAGTTGTTTCCTATATAGAAAACAAGTCGTTTCCTACATAGAAAACAAGTGGTTTCCTATATAGGAAACTAGTAGTTTCCTACCGTGAAACCGTTGGTTTCCTACTGTGAAACTGTTGGCTTTCTACCGAGATGTCGTTGGCTTTCTTTATAGAAGCAAAAATGCTATAGTATATTTCTTTGCCACTCCCTGAATGTGATGCCGGTTTGTTTCTTGAATGTTCGGCTAAAGGATGAAGAATGAGAGAACCCTGATTGGGTAGCAATATACTCTTGTGTATAATGAGGGTTCTGTTGAAGAAGGTTTTTAGCATATTCAATGCGTAACCCATTAATGTATTCCGAAAAATTACAATTGAATTCATCATGTATGAGGCGCGATATGTACGTGCGGTTAGAATGAATCATTTGTGCCACATCGTCCAGGTGGAGGTCTTTATTAAGAAACACTTGTTCATCTTCCATTAAACAAATAAAGTCGGACTTAATTTTACTGGTAAAGCCTATAGGTTCCTGTTCTTGTTCAGGAACAACATTTTCCGAAAGTGCCAAGTCGCTAACAAAACTATCGGCAGTATAATTCGACAGGTTTACATGGTAGCAAATGTAATAGAGAACAACTCCAATAAGCGTCATGATTACAGAAACCCATATATCATATTCAACATATAAGGTGTATCCAAAGCCGGCAGTTGCAACAAGTAAAACCAAAAACAAAATAAGCCCTCGCAATACTGCCCGGCTATGCTCTATACTTTTACCTTCTAAATTAGAAAAGAAACCTTCTAACTGCTTTTGATATGTATAGAGGCGCCTGATAATATAAATAAGTACAAATGTAGTTTGCAAAAGCAACGATATACTATATGTATATTCATTGCAGAATTTCCGGATATAGGTATATGGAGGCGGGAGATTTAAGGCTTCTTCGCTGTGATTTTCGAGCATATTTCTGATAAATGCAATGGATTGTTCTTCACCAATCGACCAATAAGCAATGGCTGTTACACCTCCCAACAGAACCGGAGGAATAAATAACAAGACGGTTCCCCATGTAGAAGTTTTTCGGGTGTCGCCCGTTAAAACCTTGAAATATAAAAATATAACCGGAACAAAAGAGAGGGTCGAAAAACAATCTAAAATATCTAATTTGTAATACAGGCTGTAGTTTTGACTGTAATTCCAGTAAAAAGCCGATACACTTGTTGTAATAGTAATCAGCCCCATGGCCACTGCCCATATATGTTGCGAACGAGAATTTCTTTTCCAATTTAAAAGAAAGAAAATAGCCCAGAATAAAGAAACAAATGCAGGTATGAATATTGTGTAATTTTTTATCATTAGTCGTTGCGTTGGAGCTGCAAATTTAATTGTTTTTCTAATAGTATTTTAGTATTTCTTAATGAATAATGTAATTGTGCTGTTTTTTACATAAACATACCATTTTTATACTCGTAATTGTGAATTTGCTAAATGTTTTTACGAATTGCAATATATTCATCTCCTTGTTCTGAACCTTGTTGCATGGGGCGTTGTTAATTTTGCTGGTTGAAACAGAATTATAAACACTTGTGTAAAAATCAGAATATTAAAACATGAATTTATGAATCAATTAAAGAACCTATTACTGCTAAGCTGTTTGTTGGTGGTTGCAGCATGTAGTAACAACAATGGGGTCGAGGTGGATGCCCCGGCACCAATAACCGCCCTTACTGTGCGAAGCAGTGGAGTATCGTTTACTACCGGTGGAACCCTGTCGGTACGTTTATCGCAAAATTACAACAAAGAACTGGTGTTCAATATCGCTGCCGATGGCACTGCTACTCTTGACGATGCATCGCCTGTATTAACCCTGAACAATACCGATGCTGCCAGCCTGAATGGTTGGGTGTACGGAAAGATAGACGGTGAGTACTTTTCTTACAATGGCAATATAACTGCCGCCAAGGCCGATGCCGACAACTGGACCATAAGCTGCACACTTGCACACATGGAAGCTAAACTTAAACTAACAGTGCAAACTGCTGATGGCAGTGATTTACCTGCCGATGTTACCTGTAGTATTGTAGCACCCGGGCTCAAGCGCCTTATTGAGTACGAATGGATAGATAATGCATTAGGTATTTATACCGGCAGTGATCCCGATATTACCGGCATCAATGTAGCCCACAATGCCGAAGAACTTATTTATCCGGCAACACTTGCTGCCGACGAAGAGTTTTTTACAATCATCCTTACACAAGAGGGTGGAAAGTATAATAATAAAGAATATAAAATACTTGTACCAACCGGAGGATTCATGTTCGAAGCCGGCAATCTGTACAACCTCACTGCCAAGCTTAACGATATAGCTCAGGCATCGGCCATTACATTAAGTAGTATCAACGAAAAAACAATTCAATATGAAGAAATTTTTAAATAACATAACACTGCTTGTAGTAGGCGCATGCCTGTTTGCGTGTGACGCTAACGAGGCAGTGGAAAACAAAACCCCAATAACCATTGGCGCCATTGGCGTGGCAGGTACAACACAGGTACGTGCCGCCGATAACACTTTCTTTCAGGAGGGTGATGTACTTAACGTTAACGAATACAAATTTGCCTACAATGCTGTAAACGGACAATGGACTCCGGTGGGTGGCATATTATATCAGGAAGATTGGACACCACAGGATATTGCACTGTCGTTCGGGTCGGAAACCCTTGTAGCCAACCAAACAACAGCCGAGGCTTTACACGGTGCCGACTATATAAAAGGTGCTGGTATGCTAACCGGCAATGTAATCAGTTCCGATGGAAACCTTACACATGCATATACACGCATTGATATTCGTTTAACAAAAACCGGCGAATGGAGTAGCGCACAAGAGTTTTTGGCTTATGTAGAATCGGTAAAGTATGATACCGGAGCTGATGAAGTATCATTCTATGTTCGTCCCGAATCGGGTAATGTTATAGTGGCTTCGGCCGTTATGCCTTTCGAATTCGATACAAATCCGGTTGCTTTCGAAGCAACTATTGCAACCGCATCCGGCCGTGAACTAGCTTTAAAGAGTACAGTTTCGGGGGATGATTTTGCTGGTAAATGTATTACGATCAGTGCTAATCTGGAACAACGTGCACCTCTATCTGATATAGTTATTGATGTTAACGATTGGTATGATGTAGGTTCTATCGATGATCTGGCTGCCAATGAAGTAGACAAATCAGTAGAGCATGCATTGGCTTTTGTTGAATGGGCAAATACATCCAGCGAATGGAATGCCGGGTTTACATTGGAATACGATATTGACCTTAGTGATGTGGCTTGGGAAGAAATAGCTTTGGCACAGGGACGTTTCTATGGTGTTTTAGATGGTAATGGGCATTCAATAACAGGATTGAAAGCTGGTAACACAACAACTACCCAAATAGCACTTTGTAAATATTTGTATGGAGCGGTGAAAAACTTGACATTTATTGATGCTGAAATAACAGGAACATCATATGTTGGTGTAATTACTGCCAGTAATAGTGGTACAATAGAAAACTGTATAGTAAGTAATAGTAATATTACAGGAACAGGTTCGACTATAGGTGCTATTGCAGCAAGTGGTTCAGGTACAATAATAAATTGTACAGTAGAAAATTGTTTTGTTGAAGGAGTAGTTCAAAGAATAGGTGGAGTCGTTGGACTAAATACCGGTAAAATAATAAACAGTAAAGTAAATAATGTAACAGTTGATGGCACAACTGGATTCTATGTTGGTGGTATTGCAGGTGATAATTATGGTTTAATTATAAATTCACACGTTGATGGTGGTGAAATCAAATCTACATCATATCTGTTAGGTGGTATTGCAGGAGCTGAAGGTAGTGTCATTGCATGTAGTGTAAATAATGTCACCCTTTCTGCTGATAATGAATTAGGTGGTATTTCCAATTGTGGTTCGGTAATAGCATCATTGATTACAAATTCAACTATTAATACTACTAGGTATAGCTTGGGCGGAATCATAGGAAGAAGTTATGGTGTTGCTTACAAACTACAAGGTAACATTGCAATGTTTACTTCTGTTACAAATGGAAGAACCCCAGTTGGCGGAGTAGTTGGAGAAACAAAAGACGATGACCCAACCCTAATAAAAGACAACTATTGGTATTCAACACCATTCCCTGACGGGACAAATGCTTTAGGTGATATATCTTATAGTAATATTACTGATGCTAATCACGGTTGTACCTCTTTCACCGACCTTTCAACAGTAGTTGAAGAAGCCGTATCGGCCATGAACACCGCCATTGCCGACTATAACGCTGATGCAGATGATGATAAAAAGTGTAACTACCAATGGCAATACACTGCCCAAAACGGTTTTGAACTGGTAGCCACTAACTAATAAATGTATAAACAAAGAAACGATATATGAAAATAAACAACTCTTTACGCAATTCGTTGCTATTGGTAGCCGGTCTATGGCTATCGGCAACATCTTGCCAGAACGATAATACCACCATCACCAACCGTGTACCACTTAATGTGGGTACGGCGGATATTACCCGTGCAGCAGATACTACATGGGATAAAAACGATGCCATTGGTATCTTTACCTTGACTCCCGGTACAAATAATGTAACCGATGCTCAGGCTAACCGTAAATATGTAGCTCAGGCAGGTGGGGCCAATGCCTCATTCAGCCCTTCTGCCGAAAACCAAACAGCCTATTATCCCACCAATGGCGATGCTGTAGAGGTACTGGCCTATTATCCTTACAATGGACAACAGGCAATGGACAATGGGCAGTTGCCGGTAGATGTTAGTAATCAGTCGGCGTTGGCAGCTATCGACCTTATGACTTCGGCACGGGTAGAAGGTGATAACGATAATCCGGATGTGGCACTGAGCTTTGAACATCGCCTCAGTAAAATGGAAGTAAGTCTTTCGGCAGCTTCGGGTACAGAGATCAACTGGACATCGGCTACACTTACATTGCGTGGCACAGCTACCAAAGCAACTTACAATTTGTATACACAAACGCTTAGCGGTGCACAATCGGTAGCCGATATTGCAGTTCCTTTGCGTAGTACCGCAACCGGCATGCAAGGTACAGCTATTGTATTGCCTACAGCCAAAGGAGCTTCGCTGCAACTGGTTGTAGTGGCTGGCGGTCACGAATATATTGCAACTCCTTCTGATGAAGCTTATTTTGGTGAAGGCGAAGTAACAAGTTTCCGGGTAACTCTGCGTCGTGAAGTGTCTGGCCCAACAGCTGCCGAAGTTTCGGCCACCATCCGTCCATGGGGTGAAGGACACGAAGAAGACTTAGAAGCCATCAACTTTATTGTTCCAACCGATCCAACAACCGGTGCACCCGAAGTAGAATCGTTCACACTTTACAAAAACTATGGTACCGACACACAAGAAGCAGTAGATTATACCTACAACGCCGATGTACAAAAGTGGGACGCTACCCCTGCACCGTACTATCTGGAAGATATAAAGGAAGACGATACATTTATGGCTATCCATACCCCTGGAAACGATCAGGCCGACCAAGTTACAGGTGTAAAAGATATGCTACAATCGCAACCTGTAAACATAACCGATGGTAGAATAGTACTTGCATTTGAACATCTCAATGCCCGGCTGACAGTGAAGTTAGCACGTGGTGCAGGTATGGACGAATACGTCGATCTCAATACGGCTACAATTAAACTGTTAGGACACACCTTTGAAGGCACTCCCCAAACTCTATTTGTAGAGCCTGCTACTATTGGTGAAATTAACATAGCCATTGCCGATACCAACTTCACGATAGAAGATGCCAAAATAACACTGAAAGCTGGTACCGATAATATCGTGACCATTATCTTGAAGGTACAATCGGATAAGGCAATGGCAGCTGTTGAAGCTACAGTAAAACCCTGGCAAACGGGAGTTGAAGAAGACTTGGAAGCCATCAACTTCATTGTTCCAACCGATCCAACAACCGGTGCACCCGAAGTAGAAAACTTTGTACTTTACAAAAACAAAGGAACTGCAAACGAAACATCGGCTACATATACCTACAACAGTAATACCCAGAAATGGGATGCCAATCCGGCTCCTTTTTATGTAGACGATATTACAGCCGATGATACGTTTATGGCCATCCACACCCCGGAAGCAGACCCTATAACCGGTATAGCCGATGTGTTGGAAACAGCCGAACCAGTAAAACTAACAAACGGGGTTATTAACCTGGCATTTATCCACGCCAACAGCCAGTTAGTATTTAACTTGATAGCCGGTACAGGTTTCACTGCCGATCTGACTACTGCCAAGGTTGCATTGCATGGTTTCGGTACCACTGCCTATACAGCCACCGGCAATTCTATATTTATTGTAGAAAAAGGAACGTTGGCCACCACCGGAACATACAAAGTAGTAATAACCCTCGAAGGCAAAACCTACGAATGCGATTTCTCGGCCAAGCTTGCCGGTAAAGAGCTAGTAGCCAATACATCGTATATTTTCAATGTAACGTTGAATCCCACCGCAGTAAGCGTAGGCGAAGTAGTAGTTAGCGATTGGTTAACAGGTGATTCAAACTCGGGCTCAACCCAAGCCAACAACATCACTCAAGGCTCTTTCAGCTTTCCCAAAGGTAAACCGGGAGCAGGCGAAATCGTTATTTCTACAGGCACCAAAGGCCAGGCCGGTTATTACGAAACCATTTATGTATGGGATGGAGCCGATGATACGGATTTTGTATTGAAAACCGGATCGCAAGATATTCTGTGGGATAAGCTCGACACAAGTGTGAAACACAGCTTTACACTGACATTTACATCGGATGCAGCAACTCCTGAGAAAGATATCATATCGCAAACCATTACCGATGTAGTTTGGGGAAGCAAACTAAACTTTACCGATTTAAAACGTAAAAACAGTTTGTTTGTTGTTGAGTTGAAAGCCGGCGAAGGGTATACCGATGCCAATTTAACCTGGGATAAAGTAACACTTACCTGTAACTTAGACAACAGCACTGGTACTGAATTTGGCATTGCCGAGGGTAAGGCAGTGGTGAAACCACAAAACATAACCACTACGCATCAGTTAAATCTGGCTGTTGGATTGAATAATTACACCCTGAACCTGAATGAAAAGTTCAGCAAATTCGAAGCCAACAAGAGTTATACATTAACCGTTTTTGTACATAAAGACAAAATCGTAGTCGACTCTGTTAGTGTAGAAGACTGGGAAGGCATAGCAGCTGATGGGGATATAGAGTATTAATTAACAGAACAAATTGATGAAAAAAATATATATACTGTTTTTGACTTTGTTCGTTTGTTGCGCTACGTTTGCTCAACTCAGCGGAGTGGGCATTCGTAGCAACCTTTTAACCTGGGCTGTAGGTAGCCCGGGTATTGGTGTTGACCTGAAGTGGAACAAACGTTATTTGGCAGCTGTTGATGGTAACTTCGGCGATTGGAAAATAGGAAAAGACGAAAGGCGTTTCCGCCACTCCAGTGTTGGTATGGAAGTCCGTCGTTATTTTTCGGATGGTACCCCTTGTGGTGTTAATCCCAATGGTGACCCTTACCGTGGAATGTATATTGGAATTGATGGTCGCTACCACGATGTAAATAACACCTGGTTTGGCAACAACAAAGAAGGTCGTTATATTACGGCTGGGTTGGTATTGGGATATACCTTCCGCATGATACACAGTGGTTGGAGTGTTGATGCCGGCATTGGTGCCGGTTACCAGCACCAGGACTATACCCGTTTCGAGTGGTATCCTCCTGTGGGTATGAATCGTAAAATAGGAGAGAAAACTAAAAACACCTTTGGCTTAACCCACCTCAGTGTGTCTCTTACGTACACATTTAATCTGAAAAAGCAATGAATCATTACACTATACGAAACGCGTTTTTATTGCTGCTGTTAGGCGTGATGCTAACGCAATGTCAGAAACATGAGTATTACGAAGTTCCGGCCACCGATCATCCAGGACAGTTGTTGGTGAAACCCGATGGTTTGCCCACTGGTGGAAGCTACACACTTATAAACTCGAAAGGCGAAACCGTAGGGCAGATTACTCCCGGTGTAGCAATCGATCTGGAAGAAGGCGACTATAAAGTAATCAGTGTAATACCTGCTGCAAATGTAGAGGTAGCTGGTACTACTGTTTCGTTGCCTACCACGGCTTCGGGCGAGGTGGATATGGCTCCCGATTTTCAAAGTTCTGTATTATATGTACATATAGAAAGAGATGAAGTAACAATGAGTAGCCCCGATTTGCAGAATATGACCCGTGAACTGGTAATCAAACCAGCTATCAGCGGACTTCCCAACAACGAGATAGCTAATATGAAGCTCACTTTATATGGTGTTGCAAATACCGCCAATGTTGAAAAAGGCTTTGGTGGGCAGGTATGGGGCGCATCTGCTACGCGCAATGCCAATGCTTTATTTACAACATCTGTAATCGATGAATTTGGTTCGGATAGTAATTTCAGGTTACGGTTGTTAGGTCTGGACTCATCTGCTAAAACCTCAGTTGGCGCACAAATTGTTTTGAAGAACGGAAAAACATTGGAGCTACCACCCATAAATGTTTCCTGGGATTCATTCAATATGGGTAACCCGTTAGATCCGGCACATTATCAGTTAGGAATGAAAATTGATGCCGTAACCGGAACTGTTACTGCAACAATTATTCCTTGGAAACCTGGTTATGAGGAGGAGTTAGAGGGGAATTAAAAAGACACACAAGAGGATCCTCATTCGCCACGAAGTGGCAGTTTAGTTCAGCCCCCAGGCAACGCCCAGTCATCAAGTTAAGAAATCCCGAAGGGATTGAATTTGAATAACCCCCAGTGAAGGGCGAAGCCCGACTGGGGGGATGCGTATCCCTATAACTCACAACGCCGAAGGTGTTGAACCCNGGGTTCAGACTGTGTATGTATTGACTTGCCCCCAGTCGGGCTTCGCCCTTCACTGGGGGTTATTCAAATTGAATCCCAAGGGATTCACCATGCGGATAGCTGGGCTAAATCGAACGCACTTTCAGCGCTTAACTTACAAACTCTGCGGCTCATCCGGGTTTTGGCTTAGTACATTTCTTTGCCACTCCCTGAAAGTTATCCCCTCGCATTGGCGAAAGGCACGGCTAAAGGCAGTTCCATGTGAGAAACCACACATTTCGGAAAGAGCTTCGATGGTAAGTGATGGGTTCTTTTGTACTTGCTCTTTGGCGTAGCCAATGCGTTTGTGATTTATAAATGTCCAGAAGTTACAGTTATATTCGTTTTTTATAATACGAGAAATATAGGTTCGGTTTGTACAAACCAAAGAAGCCACATCGTCAACCCTTAGATTTTTCTGCAGGAATATTCTATCTTCATCAATAACCTGATTAAACTTATTCAGAAGTCTATGATTGCCGCCATCGTTATCTGGTTCCGGCACTTCTTCGTCTTCCGTATTGATTAGTTCCAAAGCAAAATTTTGGGCAGTATAGTGTGCCTGAGAAACGTGGTAACAAATATAATATAGAATAACTCCAGTAGTAGTCAAAGCAACAGATACCCAAATATCATATTGAATAAAAAGCAGATAGCCCGACACACCGATACCCAATGTGAGTATTAATAATGCTATCAACCCCCATAACACAGCCCAATGGTGCTCCATTGATTTATCGTCTATATTCGAAAAGAAATCATCCAACTGTTTGCGATAGAATAATAAACGATGAGTGGCGTAAATAATCACAATCGTTACTTGTGCAAGCAACGATGAGGTGTAGCCATATGCGTTTGCTATCTTGTATATTTGAGTACATACTTTGGAGTTATCGTATACAATATATTCTTGGTTTTCTATTAAACTTTTCATAAAACTGGTAGCTTGTTCATTGCCCATCTGTAAGTAAACAATGCTCACAATTATTCCAGCTAAAATGGGTGGTGATAACAACAGTAGTGCCATTTTCGAACCCATCTTACTCTTATCGCCTGTTACTTCTCTGAAATATAAAAATATAACCGGAACAAAAGAAAGCGTAGTTAGACTATCGATAATATCTAACTTATAATAAAGGCTGTAGTCTTTGTTATCCTGCCAATAATATGCAGCTATACCCATAGAAATAGTAATAAGCCCCATAGCTACTGTCCAGATGTGTTGCGAACGTGAATATCTTTTCCAGTTCAGGAGAAAGAAAACCATCCAAAACATCGAAACAAAAAAAGGTATAAATATTGTACTGGTTTTAAACATGTTTTTAATGCTAATTCAGGTGTAAAATTACTCTTTTTTTGTTTGTGTTTCTTATAAGCAGGCTCATTTAGCATGCGTTTTGTTTGTTTGTTATCTATTTTGTTAATCTGTTAAGTTCATGTGGGCTGTTTTTAGTGCTATTGTTTGTCTGTTATTTGTTTTCTTAATCTGTTAAGCTTTCTCCAATTTATCTCTTCTACCTTTGCACAAATATCTATGAATTAATTTGAAACCTAACCTATTTTGACTTTGTTCGTTTGTGACGCTGCGTTTACTCAATTCGGCGGAGTTGAGTATTCGTAGCAATCTTTTTTAGATGCTGTAACACATATATGTAACATATATAAATGTTTGTGTAACAAAATACAGATTAGGATGGAGTTAAATGAATACATTTGTAATGTGGAAATGCTTGAGTAAAAACTAATAATTATAAAAACATCAATCATGAAAAAAATCACATTACTGATTTGCAGTATTTGTTTGCTTATGGGTTGCTCGCAACAGAGCACTAATCTCTCTACTTTCAAAAATACGGGAAACCCTTTGATTAAAGATAAGTTTACAGCCGATCCGGCACCATTGGTATACAATGGAAAACTTTACTTGTATGTAGGACACGATGAATATTACGAAGGACAAGATGCCGCTTCTGGTGGAAAAGAATTTAATATAACAGAATGGCTGTGTTATTCTACCGATGATATGCAGACATGGACAGATCATGGTTCCGTACTAAGACCAACCGACTTTGCATGGGGGATAGGCGAGGCTTGGGCATCGCAGGTTATTGAAAGAAACGGAAAATTCTATTATTATACCACCGTTCAGGCGGGCGAACCTTATAACAGTAAAGTTGTTGGTGTAGCCGTAGGAGATAGCCCAACGGGACCTTTCAAAGATGCCATCGGAAAACCGCTTATTACCGACGATATGACCTCGAATGGCCCTCGTGGTTGGTGGAACGATATTGACCCAACCGCTTTTATTGACGATAACGGCGAGGCATGGCTTTGTTGGGGTAACGGAACCTGTTTTCTTGCCAAGTTGAAACCAAACCTGATTGAAATTGATGGGCAGATTGAAGAGGTGGATGTGCCTAACTTTACAGAAGGTCCGTGGTTGCATAAACGTGGCAACATTTATTATCTGACTTATGCCTCGATGGGAGAAGGTCGGGAAACCATTTCGTATGCTACGGCTTCGTCAATGAAAGGCCCATGGACACCACATGGTGAACTTACCGGAATGGCAGAAAACAGCTTTACTATTCATCCGGGAATTATAGAGTTCAAAGACCAATGGTATCTTTTCTATCATAATGCCGTGCTTACTTTAGATGGACATGCCGGAGCAATCGGACGCCGCAGTGTTTGTGTAGATAAGTTGTATTACAATCCTGATGGAACAATGAAATATGTAGAACAAACCCCAAAAGGTATATAGTTTATACTTAGCACCTATCAATAAATGTCAAAAAATGCAGTCCGTAACCATTTAATCGCAAAAAGTGCTTTAAACAAAGTAAAATAATGGAATCGTAACAATTTTTGTCTTTTAATTATCAGAAACAAGCCTTATTTTTAGTGTATCAAACATTCATATTTTACTAACCCAAACTATAATTAAGGCTATGATGAAGAATAAAATTGGAGAACGGGCAGGAGAATTATGGCATCTCCTTGCAAACAGAGGAAAATTAGACCTTCGGGGAATAGGTGAAGCAACCCATTACGGACAGGATGTCATCTTCCTGGCATTAGGATGGTTGCTACGGGAAAACAAAATCCGGATTTCCAGTGTCAACGGAAGAATGTTTTATGAATTAGAAGAGAGCGCGAAAGCGCGAAGGCACGAAGGCGTGAAGGTGTAAAGGCGCGAAAGCGCGAAGGCGTAAAAGCATGAAGGCATGAAGGCGCGAAAGAAAAAGGCGCGAAAGGTTAACATTTCCTTTCGCGCCTTCATCCTTTTACGCCTTCGCGCTTTTACGCTTTCGCGCTTTTATTTCTTTCTTGGTACAGCAGTAAAGATAGCTACACGGTTCCAAGCATCGCTTGTAAACGGTTGAACTTTGTCACCGCTACCTTCGGTAGTAATACGTGAAGCATCAATTTTGTATTTGCTTACCAATATTTTCTTAACAGCTTCAGCACGTTGTTCCGAAATGCGTTGGTTTGTAGCAGCGCTACCAGTTGATTTGTCTGCATATCCGGTAATACGAACATCCATGTTCGGATTTTCCTGGAAGTATTTAGCAGCATTGTAGATGTTAATTTCTTGATTATCCTGCAATTGTGAGCTACCAATTTTGAATACTACAACAGCGTTCATTACTACTTCTTCATCAACAGTTTTTTCTACAACTACATCTGGTTTGCTTGCCAGTTTGTTTTTCAGGTCAGCAATTTCAGAGTTCTTTTCGCTGATTGTTGCATTGCGGTCGTTAACAAGTGATTGTTGTGATCTTACTTCGTTAACTAAGCGGTTAATTTCGTTAGGATCAATAGCTTCAACAGTATCAAAGCTGCTTCTTCCTAATTTAAATGTGATACCAGCCAAAACATTTAGTGTACCATCGTATTTTCTTCCTCTGGTTATTCCACTAAATTCGTCCGACATCAAATTACCTACTGCTTCCAGGTTTAGGTTAATGCGGTTGCTAACGCGGAAATCGAACATTAATCCTGCTCTTGGCACAATGCTGTTTGTTCTGCTCATGTTCATGTCTTCATTTTTGAAACCATGTACGTAACCAGCACCAAGCAAAGCATATAAGTTGAACGCTTTTTCGTGTGTATATGGAGTGAAAACGTTCATCAGGTTCAGCATACCGTCAAAGTTTACCTGTAGGTACTCTCTTTTATAAGTATCTTTTAATGCTGCACTGTAGTTGTTCGATCTCCATCCGCCAACTTGTAAACGGGCTCCTACTGCTGGAGAAAAATGTTTTCCTAACGAAAGGGCAACATGAGGAGCAATAAAGTCGGTAAGACTTGTTTTTTTGTGGTCTTCGCTAAAAGTTAAAGAACCACCACCCTGCAACTGAATAAACCAGTTATGTTTAAATGAATTCTGGATTAATGCTTTTCCTTCGGTAGGAGTTTCCTGCCCAAAAGCACTAGTAGCCATTAATAATGCAAATCCTAATAGGAAATTCTTTTTCATAATCAAAGTTTTAAATAAAAAAATATGTAATAAATGAAAAGTTTAAATGCATGGAGTAAATGATGAGGAATCATTGCAATAGTAGACACTAATAGTAGATACTAATGGTTTTATAGTCATAATTTTAATCTTAATAGGTTTGGTTAAATGCTTAGATACTAACATCTTAGTATCAATTAAATCTTAAATCTGTATCTTCAATAATCTTAATATGCTTATGAGGTTTTATTCTCTCTTTTAACCTCAATTCTTAATATTTCGCGACAAATATAAATCCTTTTTTCTATAAACAGAAACTAAAATCTGTTTTTTTAATGATTATTTCAAAAAACTGTTAACGAAAAAGCCTTATGTATAGGCGTAAAAACGCAGAGACACAGGTAGTTAATAGCTACTCTGTGCCTCTGCAATAAAATTGCTATTTGTTAATAGCCATGTCTGTTTAGAATCTATATTTCACTCCGAATTCTACAGTGAAAGGACGAATGTATGTTCCTGAAAGAATAGCCCCTTCCATATTTTGGGCTTCCTCTTTTGTGTATAAGTCGGCACCCGAAATAGTTCCCTGAGCACCACGTTGGTTCAACAAGTTTACAGCAGAAGCGGTTATTTCCAGGTTCTTGTTTACATTGTAATTCAGTCCGGCAAATGTTTCCCAACGTCCTTTGAAGTATAATGAGTTGGTAAGGTTAGCATATTCCTTGCTGAAATAGCGGGCACTGGCCCATATGCGTAGCTTATTCCATTGGTAACTAGGGTCAATTTCTATGAGCATTTTTGAAACACCTGTCACTGTGTTATCATTAAAGTTGTAATTAACCTGCGGTTGTCCCGAACCAAAATCAACAGTTCCCGAATAGTTTTTGTACTTGGGTGCCTGCAATGTAAACAGCAAATGAAGATTGAAGTTCTTGAATGGGGTTGCCATAACATCGGTAGTCCAGCCAATGGTTTCAATATCGTAAGATACGTTTTTGCGTACAACATCATTCACATTATTAGGATTGGTAAAGTTCACTGTCGAACGGTATTCGTCCCGTTTAATGTAGGTTGCTTTCGAAACCACACTAACCAAAGGGTGATTGTAGAACACTCCGAAGCCTGCTCCCGGTATTTTCGATTTTTTCAGGTTCGGGTTGTTCCCTGCCGAATAATTTTCAAGATGTCCTGCCTGCTCATTGTAGGTTGCCTCGGCTAACAAACCAAAGCTTTTAGTCATTTTGTAAACTCCGCTTATCATGAAAGCTTTGTTAAACCAGTCTTTGGTGATGTCTGTTTTCTTGTTGTCAAGATAGGCAATGTCATTCTTAATATCGTTATTGTTGATATAGTCTCCCCGCAGGCTTTGATATTCTAACCGGATACCTGCGTTGAGGGTAACAACGTCCGACACATCCCATTGGTCGGTAGCAAAAAGTGCAGTTTTGTTTTCTGTACCATTGTGGTACTCCATAATTCCGTAAACCTCACTGCCATTTACGCGTTTGGGGTTAACTTCGACTGTTTGTTTGTAAATCACTCCTTCGGTGGTGAACCGGTCAATGTCATATATCCACTGGTTAAGTCCTACTTTCCAATCGTGCCGACCCGACTTTTTACCCAGTTCAAACAAACTAGTAAGCGATTTTATAGGTGTCTTTCTGGAGGCCAACGCCATTACTCCTTGCAGGTTGGCGGTATGGCTGTTACCATTTTCGTCGGTATAGGTTTCTTCCTGAATACCAGTCATAAACGGAATGTATAATCCCGACTTAGCCGAGTGTAATCGTACAATGTAATTAAAATTGAGTCCGTTGTCGAATTTGTTTTTCCCAATAAAATCCAGTGTATGAGAGCGTGAACCGTAGTCTTTCAACGCGTCGCGTTCTACGATATTTCCAGTGTTGGCATCTCTGACATTAAATTTCTGGCCAACAATGTAATTATCACTACCAATCTTGAATCCATCAAGTTCCGACACGGAACCATCCAGATGATATTGGTACGGTGCATATTGCTGCATGGTCATTGATTTGGAATCGGCAAACTTATAGAAAGCAGATATACTTCCATTACCTTTGCCAAAGGTATAATCCTTGGTCAACGCCACTTTATAGAGTTGTGTTTGGTCGTTTACATACCTGTCTATGTTATTCTTGTTAACCTTATAGGTGCCTGGGTCGAAGTTTACAAATGCACCAACCGAATATTTGAAGCCATTTCCAAAAGAACCGCTAATATTTCCGGTACTGTTCAGCAACCCGAAGTGATTGGAGTTTAAGGATATATTTCCCTGAAACTTATCCGTTCCCAGGTTATCATATGTACCTACCGAAAAACCTACATCACCAATGTTGATAGCCGTTTGGCCCAGATCGAGCAGCTTCACCCCATTGGTCATGCCATCCATACGCCAGGATTTAAATGGCATTTCGGGCCAGAAGAAATACACAACAGGCAGGTCGTTTTCAAGAACAGTTGTTCCGCCTACACTGGCGGGAAGTCCGATATTAACATTACGCGGACCTGCATTTGCCGATGCAGCGTTAAGCATCACATTCCGGTCGCTACCCTGTTCGGTTGCAGACACTTTTAGAGAGTCGCTTTTAGCTTTGCTCTGTGCATTTGTGTTGATACATAGGGTTGTAAACGCAAGCAGTAATCCTATATTTTTTAATGTTTTTCTCATGGCTTGTCTGATTTTTGAATTTTATTTATTTCCGTATTTCTCTGTGCGTGCATCTTTTATCACACCTTTCCAGTTTAACCCGAATGCGAAGTCGTATACATTTCCTTCTGTATCCTTGTGGCAATCCATGTCAAAAGGTACATCTTCAAACTGCTTTTCTACAGTCGACATATTGGCAGGCATTTGCATAGGTAATAATCCCGATGGTTCGTATTTACCCGATATGATATCCAAAACAGCTTGTTCTTTTACCGAGAACCGAACCAGGATAGCATCAACCTTATCCTCAAATTCATTGAAAACCATTCCGCGGGATAGATTAGCAACCACTATCACAGGTTTATCGCCCATCATTTCTTTTGTATTCAGTACCATTTGCAGATCCATTGTATTCGATGCGGTAACAGTTTTTCCTTTGTACGAACGGTTTGTTATTGTTGGGGCTACAACAGGATCGCCTGCGGCAATGCTATGTGTGCGTGCATCTTCGGCAGTATATGTACCATATTGTAAAGTGATAGGAACATATCCGTTACCGCCTGCTTTATAGTCGTTTTTATCATATCCACCGCCATCGTTATTGCTATAAGGGCCCGAAATGAATACAATGGCAAAGTCTGCTTTTGATGGATCGTCTGTTATATTGTAATACTTCTGCAGAAGATCTGTATTTACAGGCATTTGCAGACTTTGTTTTGACCAGTTACCCCACCAATCTTTTACCGAAGGCGAATAAATTTCGGGAATATAAACTGTTTTCTTGTCTGTGATAGGTAGAATATTTCCTTTATTTTTAAGCATTACAATCGATTTGAGTTGAGCATCATAACCAGCTTGCATAAATTCGGGATTACCAACTATCCGGGCACTTTCCTGAGTATCGAGATACGGATTTTCGAATAAACCAAGGCGGAAAATGTTTTTCAGTAAGCGTACGGCCGACTGTTCAAATCTGTTTCGCATATATTTCCTGCCATGTTGTTTTACACCTATATTATAGGCTTCGATAACCGGCCCCATTTCATTGTTACCACCAAACTGATCCATACCTGCCATAAGGGCTATGTAATGTCTTTCGGCAACCGTTTTTGTTTCTACTCCCCAAGGTTTTCCAAGAAAGTCACCAGGACTTTTACCTTCATCTGCTGTTATCATCCAGTCGGTGCAAACAACACCATCGTAGTTATATTTCTCTCTTAGTAAATCTGTAATAATGTATTTACTAAATCCGTTCGCCAAATTTGTACCATCTTTTGCCTGATTATAAGATATGGTATAATAAGGCATTACGGCCGATGCCATCTTTGTTTTTCCATCCAGTTTAAATGCTCCTTCGGTAAAAGGTTTCAGGTGCGTTTCAAAGTTATTACCAGGATATACAGCAAACTTACCAAATGCCCAATGTCCATCACGACCACCTTCTTCGGGTCCACCGCTTGGCCAGTGTTTTACCATTGCATTTACACTTTTGTATCCCCATCCGTCGGCAATTTCATCTTTCCCGGTCGAAGTTTGAAAACCGTCGATATATGCACGTGCCATATCGGTTGCAAGTGCCGGACTTTCGCCAAATGTCATACTGGCACGATACCAGCGTGGTTCGGTGGCGAGGTCTATCTGTGGCGAAAGGGCTGTGCCTATACCCAAAGCACGATATTCCTGCGCTGCAATATGCCCGAAATTCTTTACCACGTCGGGGTCAAAAGTAGCTGCCATTCCCAAACCATCCGGCCAAACAGATATTTCACCACCTGCTCCCGCATTAAATTCGGCAACAGTAGAACCAGTTACCTGCCCGGAGTGGCGAGGGTCGGAACTGTTGTTGGCAGGAACACCCAATCCAATTCCTTCTACATAAGCCTGCATCTCGTTGTTCCATTTTGCAGCAATTTCGGGGCTTTGAACTCCTACCAGTAGTACATGGCGAAGATTATCGTCTTTCAGGAATTGCTTTTGAGCATCCGACAGATCCCACGGATTTGCACCACTTTGCGAAAAAGGCTTTCCGTTGTAAGTACCTGCTGCAAATCCAAAATCATTGGCAGGAACCGATTGATGTCCACTATACAACATCAGGCCGGCAATTTGTTCCACACTCATTTTCGAGGCTAAGTCTTTGGCGCGTTCGTCAACCGACAGGCGCCAGTCTTCGTATTTATCAAGCTTGCCATTCTTATTCAGATCTTTAAACTTAAGTCCGTCTACGGTAAGTATTTTTACACCCGATTGCATAGAATATCCTAATGCTGGTCCATTGTTATTGTTAACGATCTGGTAATTTCCCGATCCTTGCGAATAACCATTCACTGCTAACAGTGCGATTCCTATTGATAAAAAAACTTTTTTCATGGGTTCTATTTTTTAATTAATCTGCGTTAACATGACGCAAATATACGTAGTGAATTTAGTCGGATGCAAATTTTCTGCGTTAAAAATACACAGATATGTTTTCAAACATAAATCTGCGTTATTAAAACGCAGATTTATTCCGGATCCAATTTGATTTTCTTATTATGTTACTTGAAAATATACAGATTTTCATGTAAGTTTGTAGGCACTAAAAAACATATACCTACGTTATTATACAATGACAAGCATAAATTTATTTCACCCCTACACAGCAGACAATATACATCCGGGATTTTCGGTAGATTGTGTAGTATTCAGTTTTTATAAAAAGAAGCTGAGAGTGCTTTTAAATCAGTTTGATATAAGCAAATACTGGCAATTGCCAGGAGGGTTTATGATGAAGAATGAGAGTTCGGATGAAGCTGCCGCACGTATTTTGACTAATCGTACAGGGCTAAGTAACATTTATCTTAAGCAGTTTTACTTGTTCAGCAACCCACAACGAACAAAGATAGAGCAAAATGTAGAGTATCTGGATAAAGGACGGGAACCCGATGATGCCGGAAAATGGTTTTTACAACGGTTTGTAAGTTTGGGGTATTATGCTTTTGTTAAATATGAGGAAGTCAACCTGTCATTCGTAAAAGAGGATGTAACCAAATGGTTCGACATTGATCATCTGCCCGAACTGTATTCCGATCACGAGAATATCATTAAAACTTCTCTGGAAATAATACGTGCTATGCTTCCTGTAGTTCCGGTTGCCTACGAATTATTACCGGAAAAGTTTACAATGAGCGAAATGAGAAAAATATATGAAGTTTTTCTAGGTAAAACTTTGGACCGGCGCAATTTTCAACGGAAAATTCTATCAACAGGAATGTTGGTACAATTGGATGAGCCAGGGAATTCCAGTCCATATAATCCGTCGGTATTGTATTCGTTTGATAAGGATAGAAAGGATTTGGTTATGCCATTTTTTTAGAGTAGTCCATTACTCGTCAAGAAATTCTTCCCCAGTAAATGTATTGAGCCAGCCCTTTCTGCCATCGGGGAGCATAAAGCGAGCAAATACAGCATACACTTTCAGTTTGCGGTATCGTACATCGGTGTGAAGAGGAAACAGCCCCACCAAGCCATCTTTATCTAAATACATTCTGCGATCTCCATCCGGATAGTAATTAAAAATATCATCCAAATTGGCACATGGCTCTATATTGTCAAAAACAGGTGGTAATACCTGTTCCAAAGTGAGCGCGCTTTTGTACCCATATATGGCCAATCCATATTTTCCGTCTTTCTTAAACAGAAAATCTGCATGCTGAAAATGATTCAGGTCGGCTTGCCTATGCCAGTATGTATTCTTATTCCGAAAATATAGGGAATCAATATGAGGATTCCAAATACGAATATCGCCTGAATTCCCATTCGTGTTACGAATGTAATAGAAATCATCTTTTTTCTCTATAACGTAAGATGTGGCCGATGGGGGTATAACATCGTGTATATTGAGGTTGTCTAAGTGTTCGGGGTCTTTTCTTTGCCAGCAATCCTTGTTTTTTGCATAACGTACTTCCTCTCCCAATATACTAAACAATTTGTTATCAGCTATTCCTGTAATATGGTCATGCTGTATATATACAGTTCTCAGTTTTTTTATAGGCATTGGCTCCAGACTCAGTCCGAAGATAATGGGTTTGTTTTTCTTTTGTGTTACAAAGTTTCGATTTGCATAAACAATGGTGTCATATCTTTCTTCTGGTAGCACATTTACTCCAAGTCTGTTATACATAGCATATCCGTCGTCTTCTTTTTTAATCTGGTATTTTAATAAATGTTGGAAATTTTGTCCTCCAAAAAGATTAATCAGTTCCGATAATTCTTTTGTCGTTAATTTGCATGCTTTATTGTATGCTATAATTTCAGAAATTTTCCGGTCATGATAAGGATTGGTAATAACAAATCCTTTCTCCAAAGGAATTATGTACTGCGGCTCTTCGTTTAATAGTTTTATAACGTATTTGTTTGCCGTTTTTATATAACAAAACTCCAAGAGTTGCATCTTTCCTTGGCTCAACTTCCATTTCCGGGCACTACTATCATAGGAATAATGATAAATGATGAAATGATCTTTGTTGAATTTGGATAGTTCTATCCGTTCTTCTTTCTCTTCTAAGTGTATTGTATATCTTCTTTTTTCGAACAGTTGTTCAAATGTCTCGGGTTCGATTGTGACTATATTGTCAAGTGAAATCAACTCATTGTCCAAGTCAATAAAATCGATTCTTTTGGTTTCAATTACAGTTTGTCCCAACACTGTATTGTTGAAGATAATGAGACATATCAGAAAAGTTATGACCTTCAGGCTTATAATGAAAGTGTTGTTTTTTGAAGTCATTCCTCTTTCGCTTTTATATAATGTTTCTGGTTTCCTGTTCCCCGACTAACAATAATGCCCTTTTTAACGAAAAACGTTAAATCTTTTGTGGCCTTCCATTTCAGTCGTCCGGTTAATCTGGTGTAATTGGCAACGCTAATAAAATTATTCTTATCCAGATAATTCATTAACATCTGTTCCAGTTCTTCCATATTATAATTAGTAGATTGTTGAAAACCTATGGATGGAACACGTTGCAACTCACCGTTTAATGCTTTCTTAAAATTGTTTGATGGGCGGAAGTTGACATTATTAAATCGAATTGATGGGGCACGAATATCCGTTTTCTTTTCTACCAATCGGCCTTTTATTTTTCCCGTGAAATAACCAAACTCTCCTAATTCTACCCGGTAGCCCCGGTTTATCCAAGTGGTTGTTGTATCAAAGAGTGCTAAAAGTACTCCCTGAATATCAGCCTGACTAAAGCCAGTATGTTGAGCGGCTATTTTTACCACATCGTCGGCCGGAAGGGTGCCCACAGTAACCATTTGTGGGTAAAATACTTCTTTCTCACCTTCTTTGGTTGTAAGAGACGGTTTCTTTTTTAAATCATAGTAAGCCATAATCGTATAATTTATCAAGTGTATTGAGTATATATGAATCCCCCTATGGGGATTAAGAGTTGTGTCATTATGTTATTTTCTATTGATATGAATGCCCTACGGGCAACTGCACAGTCATGTTCGGAAGATTTTTTTCATTGTTTACAATCCGCGTTCTACGGGCTGTAAGCCCGACTTAATTCAGCCCTAGGCATCGCCGGCGATGCCGGCAACTGCATGCAATATGGACTGCAGCTAATGCCCAGAGGGCATTCATATCAATAGAAAAACAAAACAAATAAACATAAATCCCCATAGGGGATTCATTAACAATGGATTAGACAAAACTAATTATGAATATCCACTTACTGTAGAAATTAACTTCAAATACTGTAGAAATTAACTTCAAATTGTGCTGTATTTAACTTTTAAATGTGCTGTATCTTTATTGGTTGGTTATAAACAGCCAATCAGTTTTTTATAAACAACCTAATAGCTTTCTATAAACAGCCAATTGGCTGTTTATAGAAAGCCCATCTGGAAACAACAGTAAAGATAGTTATTTTGTGCGTAATTCGAAGTTAATTTATGGGGTTTGGCTACTTATTTTCTTAGCAACAAGTATATCCGGGAATTTCCATCCTTGCATCAGCAAACGAAGCACCTTCAAGACCCTCTAATGATGCTCCTTCCTTAAGTGCATTATTCAGGGCGTTGAATTCTGCACTGCTGATTCCTATTGATTTGAGTAATTCAATATCGCGCGAGTTTCCTTCTTTAAATATAGTTTCACCCAGCGATAAAGCTTCTCTGTAAAAGAATTCATTATTTAAAGGTACAATATGTTGGTTTTCTCCATCGTTAATAATAGCTTGGTTGGAAAAAGAGCACCTGTTCAATATTCGTTTTATAAGTACTTGTCCAAAAGCATGTTGTATAAATAGATATGCTTTGGCGGCATCAAGTGGAGATAGCCCGTATTCAATCAAAGCTGCTTCTTCGTCCTGTGCAAGTGCAATAATTCGTGCCATTCGTTTGATATCAGGTTTGCTTTGTGCAATATACAATACTCTGGCCGAATAGAAATCGTCTCCGGGGCAGTAATTGTAACTTAGTGCTCTTTCCTGCATCTCTTTCCACACATAATTATCATACAACACTTCGCATACACTGGTTTGTTGCTGATGTTGCGCATAATAGAACCGGAACCAATGAATACCTACTGGAAATTGATATTCGGCAAGGTCTTCTTCAAATTGGTGGAGCCATTCATCGTGGAAATTTTCGGGTAGTTTACCTCTGATACCAAGATGATTGCGTACAACTTCGTAGCTCTGTCCGCCAATCATTTTTTCTTCGCGTATAATCTGATCATCGAATTCGTTGGTAAAGAAGGCACCCAGAATAGGATGGAAACAGTTATTTATAAAGTTCTTCCAAGCATTTTCCATTGCCTCCTCGGGGGTATTGCCAAATCCGGCAACAGACTCTACAATATGTTTGGCAAGCCCAATAGAAAAGGTAACATCCATTTGTACCATCAGCATGGAAGAGGTTCGATCGAAAAATTCCAGTGTGGCTTCTATATATTGTTGTGGAAAGAAAAGTGTGTTTTCTGTAATTTGGCAATCAATGTGGTGATTCCTGAACGCTTTTTCTAATAGCTCAAGATAAAGTACTTTGTATTTCATAATTATTATTATTGGTAAGAATGCGGTAAAGATACGCATTCTTCATAAATTGGGTTTATTGAAAATATTCTTATTTCTATAATAATATTTGCTATTATTTTATTAATATTGTAAATATTATCTTTTTTGTTTTGGTTTATTACCCCCAACCAAAGCAATAACAAAACTTAAATATTATGGTAGGAGAATCACAAAACAACTCAGCCACTTCAAGTTATAATACAGGCAGTATTGAAAACGGTGGCTTACAAACCGGAATTGTTACCAAACTTGAAGGAGATCCCGATAAAGAATTTAAAATAGAAGTAAAAATATCCGATTCATCAGGTCAGGAAAAAAAACTCTGGGCACGCCTTGCCAATTTCTGGGGAAATAACTCCTACGGCTCGTTTTTTATACCAGAAAAAGATGACGAAGTTGTTCTCGGATTTTTCAATAATGACCCTGCACGTCCTGTTATTTTAGGGACACTATACAGCAGTTCAATGCCTCCCTCAAATGAACTGAAAGAGGGAAATGCCATTCAGTCCATTACTACCAAATCTAAAATGAAACTTGAGTTTGATGATGAAAAAAAAGTCATCACTATCGAAATTCCCGGAAAAAACATTATCAAAATCAGCGACGAAGACAAAGGAATTTCTTTGGTTGATCAGAATAAAAACAAAATAGAATTAAACGATAAAGGAATCACCATCGAATCTTCTAAAGCAATCACCCTGAAAGCCCAAACTGATATAAAAATCGAAGCAGGATCAGCTATTGAAACCAAAGCAAAGGCAGACCTCAAGTTACAGGGAATGAATATAGAAGGCAAAGCCCAAGCCACTCTAAGAATGGCTGGTACTGCCAGCGCCGAATTCTCTGCATCAGGAAACACAGTAGTAAAAGGTGCAATAGTGAAGATAAACTAATTTTTAATTCATAAATAAAGAATCTATGCCTCCAGCAGCAAGAATAACAGATTTACATACATGTCCCATGCAAACTCCAGCTTTTCCTTCGCCCATTCCTCATGTAGGTGGACCGATAATCGGCCCTGGAGTTCCTACTGTATTAATAGGTAAACTCCCTGCCGCCGTAATGGGCGACAATTGTGTATGTACTGGTCCTCCAGATTCTATCATCATGGGATCTGCAACAGTGATGATAGGTGGAAAGCCTGCCGCCCGAATGGGTGATCCAACCGCCCATGGTGGTAATATCGCTATTGGATGCCCCACTGTAATAATAGGTGGGTGAATAGTTTATTCTACCAACGCTGTTTTTGCTTTTGCTTCTATCCTTACAAAGATTGTAGCAAAAGCAGCAAAGGTACAAAGCAGAAACGCGATTCCCACTGTAACAACCGATCCGTTGCTCATTGCATTGGATAGTATAGAACAAATAAAAGCAACCAAAAGCTGAATAGAACCGAACAGTGCCGAGGCTGTGCCGCTATTTTCGGTAAAAGGAGTAATAGCTAGCTCTGTAGTAGTAGGAAACAATATACCGATGGGGAATATATAGAAGAACAAAACGCCCAACATGATGTATATATTGACATTTATATACATTAATGCAAGCAACACAATGCTGACAGCGAACATAAAAGTAACTGTTAGTTTTACCAGTTTGTTTACCGGAATATATTTTTGCAGATGCGTAGTTAAGTAAGATGCCAGCATCAAACCAAAAGCATTTGTAGCGAAGATAATGCTGAATGCGTTAGCAGATAATCCTCCTTTTTCCATCACAAGAAACGGTCCGTTAGCTACATACACCATGAGGGCACCATTGGCTATACCGGCAATAAGAGAATAAATAAAGAATTTCTTGACCTTAAGGATACTCCAATAATCGGCAAATACATTTGTTTTAGTGTTTGGGGTTACAATACCTGGTTTATGTGTTTCGGGCAAACCAAACCAAGTAAATATAAACATGGCAATGCCTAGAATTAAGATTGCACCAAACAATGCTTTCCAGGTAAATACGCTAAGTATTCCGTTGCCTATAACCGGAGCAATAATAGGAGCAATACCCATAATAAGCGCCAGGATAGAGAATATTTTCAGTGTACTGGATTTATCAAAATAATCGGTTACCACAGCACGCGAAATAACCACACCACCGCAACCACCTATTGCTTGTATAAAGCGGGCTATCCAAAGTTGTTCTACCGTTTTTACATACATACAAGCAACAGTAGCAACAATAAATATAGCCAACGATGCAAGAATCGGTTTTTTTCGTCCCATCTTATCGGCCAAAGGCCCCCAGAAAAGCTGTCCCAGCGCAAAGCCGGCTAAAAAGGTTGATAATGAAATTTGAACATTAGCAATGGAAGTATTTAATGCTTCGGATATCAAAATAAAACCGGGCACATACAGGTCTATACTTAATGGTTCTAAGGCGGTTAAAAGTGAGAGGATTAATATAACTATCCACTGAGTAAGAGTAAATTGTTTCATTCGCTTATTTTTTTTGACTGCAAAAGTAGAAAGTATATGCCTTACGTGGCTTGCAGTTATGGTGCTTTCACTTGGACAAATCGTCTGTTTTTGCTTTAAATTCGCTTGGAGTCATTCCTGTTTGCAGTTTAAAGAAGCGTGTAAAATAAGCTGGTTCGCTAAAACCCAGGTCGAAAGAAATTTCTTTCAGGCTTTTGGTGCCCAGGCGTATCTCTTTCTTCATTTCAAGTACCAGTCTCTCATGCAGGTACTGTTTAATGGTTTTTCCAGTGGCTTTGGCAAATATTTCATTCACCTTTTTATTCGATAATCCCATTCTGGCAGCATAAAAATCGGTATCCCGTTCGGTTATAAAAGAAGAGTCGGCCAATCGTAGTAGCTCTACAATGGTTCTGTCGGGCATGTTTTCCGATCGTTTATCATTGGCAAAGAGTGCAGTTAAATGAAAGAGAAAAGCTTCCATATAGCTTTTCATTAATTTCACCCGGTTTTGATTTTCGCATTCCCCGGCAATAAGTACCATTAGTTTGTTGAGGGTTTCTTTTGTGTCGGCATCGGGAATAATGAATACATTAGAGTAATACCCGTTTAGATAGTCCGATTGTAGATGTTGGTTTATATCAAAGAAACTCTCATTGTCAACGGCAAACAAGTATCCTTCTTTGTCTCGGATATCGAGCATCACGATTTGTCCCGGGTAAACGATAACAATCTCATCATCAGATATTTTATGGTCTTCAAAATCTAACGATAAAGAATTTTTGTTGCCAACCTGAGTAAACCAGATAATTTGATGGAAGTTATAACGCACGTAATTATTGAATACTGCATCTGCGGCATTCTGTAGTTTGTAGACTTCGATAAAACGATTGTCGTTCAACTCATTAAGTAATGTATGCGAGAGAGTTTTCATATTATATGGCAAATATATCTATTAAATATTTCATATAAAAACGCTACAAAAGTTTGGATTATAAAAAAGAAGTATCACATTTGTAAAATCAAACAGAACTGTTATGTTGAAAAAAATAAAAAGCGCAAATCGTTTAAACGAACTGTTATTTTTGGGTGGATTATCTCTTTTTTGTTTTGCTTTAACAATATTGAGATATAGTTACTCGGACACAAAAGCATTCTTATTCTTAAATTGGAATTTGTTTTTAGCATTTGTACCTTGGTTATTAACCACTTGGTTGATAATACACCCCAAAATTCAACAAAACAAAATAATTATTGGCTTAGTTATTTGTGTTTGGTTGCTGTTTTTTCCCAATGCCCCTTATATTCTTACGGATTTGTTTCATTTAAGACTTAAACTATCAATGCCAATTTGGTTTGATTTGGTTTTAATACTCTCGTTTGCGTGGACAGGCATACTTTTTGGATTCTTCAGCTTATGGGATATTGAGCGTATTCTTTCAAAGTATCTGAAACAGAAATATGTTACTATAGTTTCAATATCACTATTGTTTTTGAGCAGCTTTGGTGTTTATTTAGGGCGATACCTTCGTTGGAACAGTTGGGATATTATCCAGAATCCATTTGGTTTAGCACTCGACATTAGCGATAGATTTCTTAACCCTTTTGTTCATTCAAGAACTTGGGGTATGACTATTTTTATGGGATTGCTTTTATGTATTCTCTATTTTTCGTTTAAATTTATAAAAAAGCGAGAATGATGCCAGCACCTGCATTATTCTTTTGTTGATAGTGAATTCACTTAAATACACTACAAAAGTTTGGATTATAAAAAGAATGTTCTACATTTGTAGAATTAAATATCTAGTTGTAGAATTATGAAGCTATCAAAAACCGAAGAACAGCTAATGGAATATATCTGGAGTAGCGGGAAAGTTTTTATGAAAGATATAATCGAGTATTATCCTGATCCTAAACCGGCAGCATCTACCATAGCAACTTTATTAAAACGTATGCAGGATAAAGGGTACATTGGCTATGAAACTTATGGAAATTCAAGGCAGTATTATCCAATAATCAGAAAAGAAGATTATTTTTCGAAGCACGTAAGTAATATAATCAAAGACTTTTTTGGAGATTCGGCATTGCAATTTGCCTCCTTTTTTACCAGAACAAGCAATATGTCTGCTTCCGAACTGGAAAATTTAAAAGAAATAATCGATCAGGAAATAAAGAAAAAGAAATGATGATTTTTTATCTAATAAAAATGACTCTTTGTGCTTTATTGCTTATAACGATTTATTTTTTGTTTCTGGAAAAAGAAAAAATGCACCGTTATAAGAGATTTTATTTGATAGGAAGTCTTTTTCTTTCTTTACTTATTCCCTTCATTAGTTTGGAGTTCACTTCTATTCCATTTCCTGTTTGGGACCAATATATACCTGCAATTGAAATGGAGATTAATGAAGAAACTCTTTCGGGGGCAGAAGTAAATGTTTCGACTCATGTATTTGAAGAAAAAAAGTCGTCCGTTACAATTAAGGAGTCTATTTTTTATGTGTACATTTTTATAGCTATTGTTTTGTTCTTGAGATATTTCTACAATATTATTCAACTACTGTTGTTGGTTAGCAAGAATGAAGTAATCCGATACAAGCATGCAAAACTGGTTTTGATGAACAATAAACATCTCACATTCAGTTTCTGGAAGTATATATTTATCCAGAAAGATCAGTTTTACAATAAAGAAACGAAACCGGAAATTCTTTCGCACGAACTGGCACATGTTTATCAAAAACACACGCTCGATATATTATTGATAGAGCTACTTACCATTGTATTTTGGTTTAATCCGGTTATATACATATATAAAAGGTGTATTCAATTAAATCATGAGTTTTTGGCAGATGAACAGGTGATAATGCAAACAAATGCAACAGATTACCAACTCATGCTTTTAAACGAAATAAAGAAAAATAATAATTTGAAGCTGGCCAGCTATTTCAATTATTTAGTAACTAAAAAACGATTTATTATGATGACAAAAAGAACATCTTTAAAAACAACTTTGTGTAAAGGGAGCATAGGATTGCTGGCTATGTTACTTGTGTTTGGCTTTTTTTCTGTAAAAATAGAAGCACAAGAGGTAAAAGTAGAAGAAACAGTTACTCATTCGGAGGATGTATACATTGTTCCCGGAAGTGGGGTAACCCCGGAGGAAATAAACACTTACAAAGCAACAATAGATAAATATTTAGAGGGTGTGGACGGGAATCATATTATTTGGAAGTCGAAAGATGTATCGGAGGAAGATTGGAAAGCATTGTATCCCATCTTTTTGCGAATGACGAAGGAACAACAGCAGCAGATTGGGGAGATTTTCATCTATTTTATAGGTCCTTTAAATTATATGAGAACCGGTTGCCCCAACAAGGATGAATGGAATGCTGCTAAAAGTAATAAAAATAAAAGAATATGGCTGGATGGCAAGGAGGTTACAGCTGAAGAACTCAATTCTTATGACCGCCATAATATTGCTTGTTTTATACGAGATTATGAGAATAAAGAATATTCGTATCTGTGGACAAAAAAAGGGATAGAAGACTACCGGAACAAATATAAAACCGGGATATTATTATCCGAATTACTACAAATAAAACCACAGATATGGTTTACAAGAAGCTTAAAGAGTTAAGTTCAAAATAGTATAGGGCCTCCCCGGGTGAGCAAAGCGAAGTGTAACCTGGGGAGGTGCATTAATTATGAAACGCCAGTGGAATACGGTACCTTTGGCAACAACTCCTTCCATTCTTTTTGTTGTAGTTGTTATTGTAGTTGAAGCAATAAATCCCCCTCTTGAAACAATATTTCCCCCTTAATATGGAAGAGGATATTTATTTTCGCATCATTAATAAACAATTAACAACAAAGAATTACTATGAGGTACCTTTTTTCTATTTTCGCTCTTTTTACTTTTGCTCTTCCAATGTATAGCCAAATAATTGAGGAGGCTTTTAAGGAAGCTGCCGAAATTGAGAGGCAAATTAAAAGAACATCGTTTCCGGCAACTGTATATTCTATTACAGATTATGGTGTACAATCGGGCAATGAAGAACCTTGCCATGAAATCATCAACAAAGTAATTACACTTTGCAGTTTGAATGGGGGAGGAACAGTTCTTGTTCCGAAGGGAACATTCCTTACCGGACCAATTACATTGAAGAGCAATGTAAACCTGCACATTGAAGAGGGAGCTACGTTGAAGTTCAGCACAGACCAGAGTCTTTATTTTCCGGCTGTTATTACCCGCTGGGAAGGTATTGACTGTTACAACGCCCGTCCGCTGATTTATGCATATGGCGAAACCAACATAGCTCTTACCGGAAAAGGTACTATTGATGGACAGGGCTCCACGGAGGCTTGGTGGCCTATGTCGGGGGCTGCCAGATATGGTTGGGCCGAAGGAATGGTTTCCCAAAGAAACGGTGCTCGCGAAAGGTTACTGATGTATAACGAAGCCAATGTGCCTATCTATAAACGTATAATGACTCCCGAGGATGGTATGCGTCCGCAGATGGTAAACTTTTACTATTGTAATACGGTTTTAATTGAGGATGTTACACTGTTGAATGCTCCTTTTTGGGTGATTCATCCATTGTTGTGCGAAGATCTGGTAGTAAAGGGCGTACAAATATTCAACCGGGGTCCTAATGGCGACGGATGTGATCCGGAATCCTGTAAAAATGTACTGATAGAGGATTGTATGTTCGATACTGGTGACGATTGTATTGCTATTAAATCAGGACGTAACAACGATGGTCGTAAATGGAATATTCCCAGTGAAAACATTATTGTACGCAACTGCCTGATGAAAAATGGTCACGGTGGGGTGGTTATCGGTAGTGAAATTTCGGGTGGCTGCCGCAACGTATATGTAGAGAATTGCCAAATGGATAGTCCGGATCTGGACCGCGTTATCCGTATTAAAACCAGCACCTGCCGCGGCGGATTGGTTGAGAATGTATTTGTACGCAATGTTACTGTTGGGCAATGCCGTGAAGCCGTGCTGCGCATCAATCTTCAATATGAGAACAGGGAAAACTGCCGCCGCGATTTTGTTCCGATGGTGCGTAACGTTCATCTTAAAAACGTGACGAGCGAAAAGAGTAAATATGGAGTACTGATTATTGGGTTAGACGATTCGGAAAGTGTTTACAATATTAGTGTAGAAGATTCCCGTTTCAATAATGTAACCGAAAACGGGAATAGTATTACAGGACAAACAAAGGATGTTACTTTTAAGGATTTATATATTAATGGGAAAAAGGTGAAAGGTAAAAAGTAGTTGATGGATACCCCGGGTGAATAAAATAAAGCATAACCCGGGGTTACTTTTTTGAATACTAGCGTTTCCTTATCGGATCATCATACTGCAGTTGCAACTTCAGCATCTCTTTCTTCAACTTCTTAGTGATTTTCTCCGTTCCTTTCTTTCCAAAAATGTTGTTCATTTCCGTTGGGTCTTTTTCCAGATCGTATAGTTCCCAACTATCAATGTCGTTGTAAAAGTGGATAAGTTTGTACCGATCAGTACGTACACCGTAATGTCTTCTTACAGCATGTTCGGCAGGGAATTCGTAGAAATGGTAATACAGTGAGTTACGCCATCCGGATACTTTTTTACCTTGCAGCAATGGTAAGAAAGAAACTCCGTGCATATCTGTTGGAACAGGAACTCCGGCCAGGTCAAGTATAGTTGGTCCGTAATCTATGTTTTGTACCATATTATCAATATCGCCCTTCTTACCACCTGGTAAACGAACCAATAATGGAGTACGGAAAGATTCTTCGTACATAAAACGTTTATCGAACCAACCATGTTCGCCCATATAGAAACCCTGATCGGATGTGTAAACAATCATAGTATTCTCCAACAAATCGTTTTCTTCCAGGTATTTGAGTACACGGCCTACATTGCGGTCAACCGAGTGGATAACGCGCATATAATCGTGCATGTACTGTTGATATTTCCATTCGGCAAGGGCATTACCAGTAAGCTTATCTTCTTTAAACTTTTTTATGATGGGTTCGTAATGCTTATCCCATGCAGCTTTTTGTTCCGGGGTCATCCGGTTGTAAAGCGAACGGCCGCTTTTTTCTAACCAAGGAGTAGCTGTGTGGATTTCGTTTTCTTTATCGGCCATTTTAAGGTCGTACACCAAATCCATGTCTTTAATAATGCTCATTTCCTGTAACGATGCGGCCATTCTTCCTTCGTACTTATCATAAAAGTTCTCGGGGAGAGGGTAAACAACATCTTCGTATAGGTCAAGATCGCAAAGATCGGGCATCCATGTGCGGTGTGGTGCTTTGTGATGTATAAATAAACAGAATGGTTTATCCTTATCACGTTTCTCATCCATCCAGTCGATTGCAAGGTCTGTAATGATATTAGTTGCATATCCGTTCCGATTCAGTTTTTCGCCATTGCAAATAAAATCCGGATTATAGTAATTGCCCTGTCCAATTAATATATCCCAGTAATTAAAACCTGTAGGTTCTGATACCAGATGCCATTTACCAATCATTGCCGTTTGATATCCGGCATTTTGCAGTAGTTTGGGGAATGTTTGTTGGCTACCATCGAAAGTTGTAGTGTTGTCGGTAAATCCATTGGCATGACTGTGTTTACCTGTTAGCATACATGCCCGGCTGGGACCGCTAAGAGAGTTGGCAACAAAGCTGTTTGTAAAACGCACACCTTCGCCAGCCAGCCTGTCGATGTTTGGAGTTACAGCATAACGTTGGTCGTATGCACTGATGGTTTGGTACGAGTGGTCGTCGCACATAATGTACACCACATTCATGGGTTTATCGCCCTTCTTACTTTCTGGCCCTTCTGTAAATGAGGACAGCGACGCAATGGTCGCCGCCCCGGTAAGGGAATAAAATAATAGAGATTTAGACATAAGTTATGAGTTTTAGTCAATAAAGTTGGTAAAGTTAATAAAGTCAATAAAGTCAATAGAGTTAATAAAGTTGGTAAAGTTAATAAAGTTAGGTAGAGTTGGTAAAAAAGGTTGTAGTAAAACCCTTGAAAACTATATATCTTTACTACACCTTCTTTACCTCCTTTACCTCCTTTTACCTCACTCTACCTCCTTTTATCTCACTGATATTACCATCCCGGATTCTGTACCCACAGTTTTTGGGTCAATGAAATCATATCTTTATGGATTGGTAATAAATAATCCCGATTGGTTTTAAATTGCCATCCATCTGGATAGTTTTTATTATTGAACGGAATAATATATCGTTTTGCATCACCCGGTTTTCCTGTTAAGAATAGATTGTTATCAGATTCTTTATCAAAAATGAGGCTGCTTCCATAGCTCTGTTCCAGATTACTACCTACAAACAAAGCACCAGTAGGAGTTTTGCCTACAATCAGCTCATCGGCTGCTGCCCAACGCAGAATATCGGTAAGACGGGTTCCTTCGCATGCCTTTTCGATGCGGCGTTCGCGGCGAACAACTTGTATGTACTTATCCAGATTCTTAAATGGGTAATCATCGGAAGTATTATATTCACGATCGAAGTCAACTTCGGGCATATCTACACGGCTACGCAAGGGCTGCAAAGCTGCCGCAATTTTATCGGCATTGGCACTACCGTTAAGCTCGGCCAATGCTTCGGCGTAGTTAAGCAGGATGTCTGCGTAACGGAACTGAATGGCTGGGGCCTGACTTTTGTGTTCACCGTCAATAGTGGCTTCGTATGTAGTATTGAATTCTACATACTTTAGTAAAGAATATCCGGTAGTGTTTTGATCGTAACTGTTTCCGTTTAATGGAGGTAAATCGTAAACATAGGCATTATTAGGACGCAGCACCTGTCCTGGTGTACATACAGTTTGCGAAAGACGAGGGTCGCGTAACTCTGGCATTAGCTCATCGCCATATACTTTTTGTGCTTCATTGTATGCTTCACCAACAAACGGTTTTCCGTCGCGGGTAAGATAATCGTTGACAAGAGAAGCCGATACTCCGGTAAGTCCGCCTCCTTTGTTCAAGTAGCGGGTAACAGAATGGCCAATATTATCGGAAGCATCATACTTTTTCCACCAAAGTACTTCTTTATTGGCTGATAGATCGAGTGTAATAAACAGATCTCTGTAAGCTGTCAGCGGGTTACCGGTTGATATGCCCCAAACGTTTCTGTCCATAACTTCTTTAGCTGCATCGGCTGCCTGTTGAAGATAATTATTTATCTTTTCGTCGGTGATGGTTTTATCGTAAAACTCATCATTTTTAGCTTTATGATACTTTTCCCAAGTACCTTCGAACAGGGCAACTTCGCTTTTCAAGGCACGAGCCACATCTTTATGCACACGCATTTTAGCACTGTTGCTCTCGGCATTTAAGTATAGAATTGCTTTGTCTAAATCGGCCAGAATACTATCTGCAATAAGTGTGCGCTTATCACGTGGGCGTTCCATTTGTTCCTGAACGGGGTCGAGCACTTCGTTTACCCAAGTTAGTTCACCATAATTAATAAACATACGATAGTAGTACCATGCACGAAAGTAATACGCTTCGCCTTTGCAATTAGTTAGTTCAGGGCCACTTTCTGTACAATTGTTCCAGTTGTTAATCAGGAAATTAAGATTACGGATTTGCTTGTAATTATCTAAGGTAGTAGCACTACTCAAAGGTAATTCGCCGGCTAAACGGGTATTTACCGAGTTTACTATCAGGTTATCGCTATTGTTATCTCCAAAAGCAATTCCGGAAGCAGCACCCACATTGTCGGATTGTGTTCGTAATCCATCCTGATAGAACTGATTAAGATATTTGGAAATCTCGGAAGTTGTGCCAAATGCTGTAGCCGTAGAAAGCTGTCCTTCGGGCATCTTATCCAAATCGAAACAACCACTTAGAATAAGAGAAACGGCTATACTGAGAATTATATTTCTTTTTTTCATTTTACTGATTCATTTATAGGTTAACGATTAATCCTATTGAGAAAACTTTATTCATTGGGTAGTTTTTACCCCCTTCTGTTTGATAATCGGTTTTTGTATAAATAGCTTCGGGGTCGAACATTCCTGCCAGTTTAGTAAAGGTGAGCAGGTTCTCGCCAGAGAAGAATACTTGTGTTTTATTCAATCCTACTTTTCTTACCCAGTTTTGGGGCAGGTCGTAGCTTATGGTTAAGTTCTTCAAACGAAGGTAAGCTGCATTTTGCAGATAACGATCGCAAGTTTGTGATGTTTTATTGCGATGTTGGGCAATAACACCTGCACCGGCTGTATATGGTTTGGGATAATAAGCCCCTTTGTTATCTTCGCGCCAGTAATCAAGATGTTCTTTGAATACAGTAACCTGTGCATAAGGGCCCGATCCCCAGAAATAAACAGCACCACCAGGATTCCAATCGCGTTTACCAATTCCTTGAAACATCACACTCAATGATACCCCTTTCCAGCTGATTGATCCATTGAACGAATATTCATAACGTGGAGATGTGTTACCTATAATTGTCATATCACCCATGTTTTTAATGTTCTTATCGCCATCGTTTATGGCATTATCACCATTCAAATCACGGTATTTAACATCACCGGGTGTCCATTTTTGTCCGGTAAGGAACGACAGGTTGTATTTAGCATTGTAGGCATCAGCTTCTTCTTGTGTTTGTATCAAACCATCGGCACGGTAACCCCATATTTCGCCTACCTTCTTACCTACATACCATGTACCTCCGGGATTTGATTCGGTTGGGTTTTCATATTTTGTAACTGTTGAAGTAGCATCTGATATAGAGCCTCCTACAGAGTATTGAATATCTTTACCAATTTTGCCACGATAACTCAAAGCAAGTTCCCATCCGCGGTTGCGCATACAAGCGTTGTTAACTTTAGGCACATCTGCTCCAAATATATCGGCTAGTTTAGCACTAGGACCTAACATGTCTTTGGTATCGCGCTGAAATAGACCGAATGTACCTGTTAGCGAATTGCCAAACAAACCAAAATCAATACCAATTTCTTTGCTTTCTACTTTCTCCCAGGTTACATTGGGGTCTACCACACCAGGTGCTTTGATATACATATCGCGACCATCCTTGAAATAGTAGTTTCCAAGCGATTGAACCCCCATTGTTGAGGCAAACGTATATAAACCGGCACCACTTTGATTACCAAGTAATCCCCACGAACCGCGCAGTTTCAAACTTGAAATAACATCGGCTGTTTTTTCCATAAATGCTTCGCGGGCAATGTTCCAACCTACTGAAACCGAAGGAAAGAAACCCCAACGATTTTTGGATGTAAATCGGGATGAACCGTCGTAACGTCCGTTAGCTTCAAGCAGATACCGTCCCTTGTAATCGTAATTGATACGACCGAAGAAACCGCGTGTAGCCCATCCGTTACGGGTGTCGGTAATCTTTTTATCGCCTGTGCTTAGCCCCAATCCCGGATTGGTTGTCGAAATAAGGTTGGTTACATTGTTATGCAGATAGCTGTAATGGTAATCTTCTTCCTGATAACCGCCCATTAGTGTGAAGTTATGGTCGTTGGCCAACGTAAACAAATAGTTGGTATATAGGTTAATTGACTGGTAACGTGTTTGATACATTGAACGGGTAAAGGCTCCGTTTGCTGCCACTCCCAGTTCACTGCGTGTTCCTTTATGAAGTGTTTCATTATCTAAACCAGGTATCATAGGAGCCACATTGAGCGCCTCGTACTCTTGATTACCCTGTCGGTAGGTGTAATCCAGAAAAATGCGCCAGTCTTTGATGGGCTGTGCCTCGAAGCCTCCGGTAAGGGTAAGGCGGTCGTTCAGCGTTTTGGTATAGGTTCCGCTTTGCAGATAAGGGATCATGGTTAGTTCGGTAAAATGACCATTGGGATCAATGTGATTTACCGTAGGGCGGAAACGTGCCAATGAATGATAAAAACCTTCGGACAGCCCTCCATTACCAAAAGGAGTATTGTTTTCGGAGTGCATGAATTTGGTGTTTACTTTAAGCTTCAACCAGTCGGTAACCTGCGAAGTCATGTTTGCATTGAAGTTAAAGCGTTTGTAATCAATGTCGGCATAACGCAAGATACCTTCTTCGGAGTACATACCTCCCGAAACGTAATACTGTGCCTTTTTAGTTCCACCACTAACACTTAGGTTATGATCTTGTTTGAATGCAAAGTCTTTATAATGCAGGTCGAAATAATCAACGTTTCCTACCCCTTTGGCTGTGTTTTCGAAAGCACCATTCAAATTATTTTGAGTGCCCCACTCGCTCCATGGGTCTATTCCGGCGGGGTTATTAACATATTGTTTCAGCGTTGCCAGTTTTTCATCACTGTATTGTTTGGTAACGCCTGCATTGGCACATGCGTCATTAAAATAAGTAGCAAAGTCGTAAGCATTGGCCATATCGGGCAATACAGTGGGTGCACTCCATCCTACTGTTCCCTGATAGCTTACACGCATTTTTCCCTCTTCTCCTTTTTTAGTTGTTACCAGAATTACCCCATAAGCAGCACGTGCTCCATAAATAGCGGCGGCAGCAGCATCTTTCAGTACAGAGATGTTTTCAATGTCATTCGGGTTTACATCCGAGAGATTCATTTCCACACCATCTACCAATACATACGGATTGGCATTGTTGTCAAGATTTCCTTGTCCGCGAAGGGTAATGGATGATTCGGCACCGGGGCGTCCGGTATTAGAGTTAGTAATAGTCAATCCGGGCACTAATCCCTGAAGACTTTGGGTGGCATTTGCTACAGGTCGGCGGCTTAGCTCTTCACCATTCACAGATGATACCGAACCGGTAAGATTTACTTTCTTTTGTACTCCATAGCCTACCACAACAACTTCATCAATCAATTCAGTGTCTTCTTGTAGTGTAATTGTAATGTGTGTTCTGCCGCTAACCTTAATTTTTTGTGTTGTATATCCAACATAAGATATACTTAACTCGGCATTAGATGGTACATTGGTTAATGAGAAATTCCCATCAAAGTCGGTTATTGTACCATTAGATGTTCCTTCTACCAAAACGCTGGCACCAATAACAGATTCTTCCGATCTGTCTATTACCTTACCCGTTATAGATAAGGTTTGTGCCATAGCAGTTGATGAGAATAGAAACATAATCGTAATTGCCAATCCTTGCAGGACATTGAGCAGTGTTTTTCTTTGTTTCATGATTCTTGATTTAAAAGTTAATAAAAGGTTTGCATGTAACTTCCGGGTTTCGGAAATCACATGTCAAAAGTAGGATGGAAAGGGCTTTGGGGGCTTCTTTATTTGTCTATTTTGTGTCTTGGATTGTCTAAAAGAGAACTTTTGAGCAACAAATTATAATTGTATGTTCCTATATCTTTATTATCTTTGTACTAAGATTAAAACAAACAATTATGCAGAAAACAATTTCATCCTCAAAAAGTAAACAACGAATGAAAGTTGAGATGTCATCTACCCAATATAAAAGATACTTGGCTTTTTTGGAAGCCGAAAAGGTGGTGACAAACATTAAAAAAAGTCTCCGTGAGTTGCAGGATGCAAAAAAGGGAAAGATAACTTTGCAATCGGCTTACGATTTGGCAAACGAATTATAAGAAGCGATGCAAATACAAGTTTCTACAGAATTTGTGCGAGCACTGAAATCGCTTAATAAAAAATATCCTTCGCTTAAAGCAGATTATTTGCGCCTTTTGGCAGACTTAAATGAGAATCCCTTATTAGGAGATGAATTGTTTTCAGGTTGCAGAAAAGTGCGTATGGCAATAAAAAGTAAAAGGAAGGGTAAAAGTGGAGGAGCACGTGTTATTCTTTATTTAGAGATTGAAGAGGATACAATAACGCTACTCTATATATATGATAAATCAGACATAGAAAATGTAAGCACTGAATTTATTCGGTATTTACTTAGTACCTGGAATACTGAAAAAGAAAAAACAGATAGTGACGAAGAACCATAGCATATTATTTCCTCCTGTACTCCGAAGGGCTATCTCCCATTGCCCCTTTAAACATAGTGCTGAAATTACGCTGATGCAAAAATCCGGTTTGTTCCGATATCTCACGGATAGTCATTTCGGTATCTTTAAGTAGTTGTGCTGCCCGTTCTATACGCCGTTTGTTAATATACTCACTTACCCCAATACCAATAATTGTTTTCATTTTATTATAAAGAGAAGCACGGCCCATGTGCATGAGTTGTGCTACCATGTTTACATCCAAAGCTGTATTACTTAGATTCTCATCTATAATCTTATTCAGATGGATGATAAACTGTTCGTTGTGTGGATTGTCGGTTTTTGTTTTTTGTTCGTTTCCTGTAATATCGGCTGCGCCGGAGCGTTGTCGCACAATATTCCTACTATTAAGGATGTTGTTTATTTGCAGCATTAACAAATCCATATCAAAAGGTTTAGGAATATACGCATCAGCACCGGTTTTGTATCCTGTTTCGGCAGAAGATTCCTCAACCTGTGAAGTAAGCAGGATTACAGGAATATAATTAAGATCGGGGTTTTGCTTGATCTTCCGGCATAGTTCGAAACCATTCATCCGGGGCATAACAATGTCACTGATAACCAGCTGCGGGAGATGTGATACAATGGTTGGAATAGCTTCCAGCCCATCCTGCGCTTTATATATGGTTTTAAAAAGTGGTTGCAGGCTTTCTGCCAGATAATCACGTAAGTCCGGATCGTCTTCAACAATGATTACCGAATGGAATTGTGCCTCAACAGCTACTCCCTCTACATTCGAAACAACGGTTGTGGGTAGCATTTCGTTCAGATAAGCTTTTTGTGGTAAAACCACTTCGGTAGCATTTTGCTGATACGGTAGCGTAAAATAAAATGTGGCACCTTTATCTTTGTTGTTCATGGCACCAATTTTACCTCCATGCATTTCTACCAATTGTTTGGCGTACGAAAGCCCGATACCTGTTCCCTGTATGGTATGATGTCCCTGCTGAAAGCGGGTAAACAGTTCGTCGATCTTTTCGTTGGCTATGCCAATACCCTCATCTCTTACTTCTACATATACAAAACTTCCGTTTTCTTGTAACTTGGTAGATACAATCACTGTAGAGTTTGGATAGCTGAATTTGTAGGCATTCATCAACAGGTTGCTGACGATAATTTCACATTGTGCAGTGTCGAATGAAACAGTTTCTATTTGCGGATCAGGAGTATAAATGAGTTTAATATCTCTCATTTCGAACTCACCCATAAAATCATCGACAATGGATTGTAACCATTGGTTGAAATGGGTAGGGGTGAGGTGCATGGTGTTTTGTCCCACTTCCATTTTGCGCATATTCAATATCATGTTGATGATGTTTCGCATCTGGCGTGCCTGCTTGAATGTATTTTGTAGTCGTCCCCGTATGGTGTATGGTATTTGCTTGTTCGCCATCAGCTGTTTCAATGGTGTGTAGAGCAGTGTTAAGGGAGTACGCAGTTCATGATTGATATTAATTAATGCCTGCACTTTTTCTTTGTAGATTTGACGTTCTCTTTCTATCAGCCTTTGTTGCATACGTTTCTCGCGCCAGTACAGCGCATACGCTATAACCGATAATACAATAACCGACATCAGAATAATAAACCAGGGACGTTGCCACCACGGAGGTAGTACGGTGAGACTAAGCAAATCGAACCACGGTCCCCACAAACCATCGGATTGTGTGCATTGTGCTTTTATTTGGTATTCGCCCGGTGGCAGGGTTTGTATCATCAGATAGGGTTTTGACGATTGGGTGAAATCACTGTTCAATCCTTCAATCCAATATCTGTAAATTCGTTTGCGAAAGATGTCGGCTCCGTCTAATTTGCTTCGCACTACAAGAGAGGTAAAGTTGGATGCTGTTTTCAGTTGTGGTATTTCGTTGTTACGGTTGGCCAGCATGTTCATTCCATTTAGTTGGATTTCGAGCAAACTCAGGTTAGGCTCTGTTGTTTCGTAACGTTGATTAAGTGGCTTGTTAACCCGTACCAACCCCATGGCTCCACCCATATACACATTGTCATCCCGACTAATTAATACAGGTTTCGGTAGGAAGTCGTTGGGTAATACACCATCTGTTTCACTGAAAATAATGAACCGCTTCTCTTCTACAAAGTATGCATATAATGCCCCGGGTGTTCCCATCCACATTATTCCTTTATGATCCATAACCAGCGAGGTAACAATGTCGTTTGCATCGGGAAGTGTTATTTTATTTGTTTCGGCTGTTTTTATGTCAATGGTGCTTAGTCCGTTTCGGCTGGCAATCCATAATTTGCCGGTTTTACTTATGTAGGCCGATAATATCTGTCGTTGTTTTTGTATGCTAACAGGTTTGTATGTGTTTTCTTTCCTGTCGTAAAAGAAAATATTGGCCTGATTATGAAAATACGGGTTCGATTCGTATTCACCTATATAATACCATTGTCCTCCAAAGTTACCAGCCGGAGTTTGTATTTGGGTAAACTGCTTGTTTGTTCGCGAATAGCGGTAATAGTATCCACCCAGTATTTCGATATCCCCATCCGAATTAATATACAGGTTGGTTGGTCCGGATTGTTTAATTCGTTCATTCGTTTCTTTATTATCAATTATAAAATCGCGGCATTCGCCTGTTTTCTTGTTGAAAAGATAAAAACCTTTGGTGTAGTTGGAGGCCAGTAACTCGGTATCCGAGAATTCGCAGATAGCAACAACCTTGTCGCCAAAGGTAGACGGATAATGTGTAAACTTATCGGTTTTGGGGTCGAGGCTGTTAATGCCACCACCATCTGTACTAATCCAGATAATACCATCTTTATCTTCGAGCAGGAAAAGCGGACATTTTTCGGAAAGCCCTGTGGGGTCGTTCTTTGGCGATTTGGTATAAGTGGTTATAAAGTTTTCTTTCATACCCAAAACACCTTCGCGCACCATTCCTATCCACATATTATTTGCTCCGTTTTGCAAAAAAGTTACTGAGTTAGCCGGGAAATTGGGATTGACCTCGTTCGACAGAACTGTTATTTCACGGTTCTGAGGATTGATGATGTTGATTCCACCTCCATCCGTTGCCAACCAAATTTGTCCGTTACGTTCTTCAATGTCTAATACAACATCATTGCTGAGGCCGGAATTTCGGGTGGTAAAGCTATCCAGTAATTTTCCTTCAGGCGAATAGCAACTTACACCTTTGCCGTATTCGGATATCCATATACAGTTTTGGGAATCAAAATAGAAATCAAAAATATTTCTTTTATCAGCCAGTGGGCTTTCTTTTACCTGGCCCGTAACTTTATCAATCAATATAAGCTGTCCGCCCGATTGCCCCAGATAATACTGATTGTTGTATTCGTGCATTTTCAGGATGATTGTTTTCTTTCCGTTATTTTGTAATGGGATAGAGGCTTGCTGTTGCAGGTCTTTGTAAACCAGCAATGTATCTGTAATGGGAAAGATGATATTTTTTTTGTTGGAGAAAACAGTATATGTTTGAATGGGTTTCCCTTCATTTAACAACACTTCGAATGTGTCTGTTTCCGGATTATATCTGCTCACTCCCTCATTTGTGCATACCCAAATGTTTTCGTTACTATCTCCTTCAATGGCATTTATATATAAGGAGTGTATGGGGCCGAAACCTGGTTGATGGTATTTCTTTAGTTTTTCTCCATCGAACCGGTAAGTGCCATACGTGGTACCTATCCATAATAATCCGTTGTTATCATCGTGAACACATGTTACCGACGAGGGCAACCCATCTTTTACAGATATCTGCTTAAAATAATAGTAGCCTGTTTGATTGCTTCGGGCAGGTAGGGCTAATAGCAACAACAGCGTGAAGAGGAAATGAAAGTGTGTTTTCGGCATTAGTTAGTAAATACTGGATTGACTGCAAATATACAAATCCTTTCGACTTTAATGTTGTATGATGATTATAAATATTTATTCTGATTGTGCCACGCCGTTGGCACAGCTGTGTCAACGGCGTGGCAGTGTCTAAGGTATATGCATAGAACAGTATTTCTATCCCAACACCACCTCTACCATATTTACACTTCCTTGCGGTTGCAACGGAATAACATTACCCACTATTGCTTCGGCATTCAATGTAATACTTTTTATCCCTTTCATTACCCTGGTATTATTTACCTGAATATGATATGTTGCTCCACGGAATTTACGGGTAACAGTAAACTCATTCCAATCGGCAGGGATACAAGGATTGATTTCCAGTCCGTTATAGGTTGGCTTAATACCAAGTATAAACTGGGTAATGGTATAATAATTCCATGCTGCCGTACCAGTAAGCCATGAGTTTTTAGCTTCTCCCGGTTTAAATGCATCTTTGCCGGCAATCATTTGCGAATAAACATATGGTTCCACTTTATGCAGTTCGGAATGCTCTTCGGTATAGGACGGGCATATTTTACGGAAGTAATCCCACGCATAATCGCCACGGCCAAGAATGGTTTCGGCAATAATTATCCATGGGTTGTTGTGGCAGAATATACCGGCATTTTCTTTATAACCTTTTGGGTATGTAGATATTTCGCCGTACTCAACTACATACTCGGTAAAGGCTGGATTGTTCAGTACAATACCGTGTGGAGTATCCAGATGTTGTTTTACAGAGTTAAGTGCTTTCTCAACCAGCCCTTCTCCCAAACCAACTTCTGCCATGGCACACCAGCCTTGCGACTCGATAAATATTTTGCCTTCCTTGTTTTCGTTGCTTCCTACTTTGTTACCAAAGAAGTCGTACGCACGCAGATACCATTCGCCATCCCAACCGTGTTTGCGAACAGCTTCAATCATACTGTCGATAAACTTTTGTGCACGTTGAGCCTCTTCTATCCTACCGGTATGTTGGCAAAGTTCTACATAATCACGACCGGAAACAATAAACAATCCAGCAATCATTAACGATTCGGCTTTAGAGCCTTCCGATTTATTTTCGGTGGTTTGGAACGATTCGTTCGGATCCCACGAAAAACAATTCAGGTTGAGGCAGTCGTTCCAGTCGGCCCGGCCGATTAACGGCAACATGTGCGGACCAAGGTTGTTGATTACATGATCGAAAGATACAGTAAGGTGATGGAAAAGTGATTCTTCGCTTCCCGGCTGATTGTCGAAAGGTACGGGTTCGTCGAGGATGGAGAAATCACCGGTTTCCTTCAGGTAGGCAACGGTTCCGAAGATGAGCCACATGGGGTCGTCATTGAAACCACCGCCAATATCATTGTTACCGCGCTTGGTAAGTGGCTGGTATTGATGATAGCATCCACCGTCGGGGAACTGTGTAGATGCAATGTCGATAATACGTTGACGGGCGCGGGTGGGTATTTGATGTACAAAGCCTACCAAATCCTGGTTGGAGTCGCGGAATCCCATTCCCCGGCCAATGCCCGACTCAAAAAAGGAGGCTGAACGAGAGAAGTTGAAGGTAACCATACACTGGTATTGGTTCCAGATGTTTACCATCCGGTTGAGTTTTGCTTCGCTACTTTTCAGTGTATACACATTCAATAAATCATCCCAGTATTTTCTTAACTCGTTAAAGGCAGTATTCACCTTTTCGGGGGTATCAAACTTTGCAATAGTTTGCCGGGCTTGTGTTTTGTTGATAACCCCTTTCGATTCCCATTTGTCTTCCTGGTTTTCGTATTCTACATATCCCAGCATAAACACCAATTCTTTGCTTTCGCCGGGTTGCAGTTCTATTTCGAGGTAGTGCGAGGCAATGGGCGACCATCCGTGAGCAACAGACATTGTGGGTTTGCCTGCCATTACTGCCTGTGGATCGCGAAACTCATTATACAATCCGATGAATGACTCACGGTCTGTATCGTATCCCTGAATGGGTTGGTTTACACTATAGTAGGCGTAATGATTGCGTCGTTCTTTATATTCTGTTTTATGGTAAAGTACCGATCCGTCAATCTCTACTTCGCCGGTAGAGAAGTTGCGCTGGAAGTTTTCCATATCGGTTGCGGCATTCCACAGGCACCATTCGGCAAACGAGAACAGTTTCAGTTTACGTGGCTCGCCGGTTTTATTGGTGAGTTTTACTTTCTGTACTTCGGCCCATGTGCTGAGTGGTACAAAGAAAAGTACTTCGGCTTCTATTCCATCTTTCTCGCCTGTGATGGTAGTATAGCTCATTCCGTGACGACATTCGTATTTGTCGAGTGGCGTTTTACAGGGTTTCCAACCGGGCGACCATACAGTACCGTTATCGTTGATATAGAAATATCGTCCACCATTATCCATCGGTACATTGTTGTAACGGTAGCGGGTAATGCGGCGGAATTTAGCATCTTTATAGAAAGAATATCCACCGGCAGTGTTTGATATCAGGGAGAAAAAGTCTTCATTGCCCAGGTAGTTTATCCATGGCCACGGGGTTTGCGGGTTTGTGATGACGTACTCGCGACGTTCATCGTCGAAATAACCAAACTTCATAAGGTACTAGTTTTTATTAAATTGAAAATTGAGAATTGAAAATTGATTCGCACAAATCGTATTCAACTCTTCTCTTTTTGATTGAGAGTGCAAATGTAGTTTTTAAATCAAAATAAATGGCATTAATTTATTAGATATTGATTATTTAAAAACCTTCAGAATCACACAATGTAGGGGCATCCTATATTTCCCCTATATTTGCCCTGATGATGGCTCGAAATGTATTATTCCATGCGGTACACATCAGGGCACCCACAAGGGGATGCCCCTACATTGTATATCTTTTCCTTACTAAACCAGAACTTTAATCAACTGTTTCAACTATTACTTATAAGATTTAAAACCAATTGGTTTACGCGGTTTATCCTCTAGTTTCTTTTGGGCTTGTAGTTCGGCCAAAGTCTGATTAATGAGTTCTAATTGCACTCGAGTATCTTCGTTTATATCATTATAATCAGCAAAAGACTCTTCAATATAGGCTTTGAGTTCTGCTATTTGGTTTTCTAATTGACCTACTCTGTCAACTGGTTTAGCTATTAAATGTCTAACTGCGACAAAAGCACGCATTATATTAATATTTACTTGTATAGCTATATCTGAATTTAATATTCCAGAAAGCATTGCTAAACCCTGTTCAGTAAAGGCAAAGGGGAGTTTACGAGTACCACCCCAACTTGATATCACAAATTGTGATTTCAAGATTTCCCACTCCTCCAAACTCAATTGAAACATAAAGTCAGAAGGAAATCTTTTCAGATTACGTTTGACGGCTTGATTCAAAATACGTGTTTCAACTTGATACAAGGTGGCCAAATCAAAATCCAACATTATCCTTTGTCCTCTAATCTCATATATCTTACTTTGTATAAGTTCTATCTGTTCCATTATTCGTGTTATTAAACAAGATGCAAATATAATCACAAATAATTTTCAATTCTCAACTTTCAACCTCAATTTAATCAAAACTCCCAACTCAGCGACAGCCCCATATTCCTTGTTCCCGGAATATTGAAGTAATCCAGACCGTAGCCATTGGATGAACCAGTAAGATTTGTTTCCGGATCTACTCCCTTATATTTACTGTACAACAGAATATTTCCTGCAAACACAGACAGTTTCAGCTGCGAACGGGTTCCAAGCAAACGCATAGGTATACGGTAACCCAATGAAACCTCGCGTAATTTGAGGTAGCCGGCATCTTCTATACCCTCCTCGGCTGTGTTATATGCTTGCATTACATACCTTGTACCGTTCCACATTTTGCCACCCTTCTTATAATCGAGTAATACAGAAAGTGAGAAGTTGCGGTAGTTTAACGAATTCATGAAACTTAACTGCCAGTCTGGATTGGGGTTACCCAGCACTTTTTGTTCATCACTACTATAGAGTACGCCCAGTGGCTGACCTTCGATGGCATACGAACCTGCAACACCTTCTATTCCGGCAAGCATTAGTTTTCTACCACCTAAATCGGTTACGCGGCTGCGCTCGCGCGAGAAGATGAACCGTGTATACCATGAGAAATTACGGTTCTCAATAAGGTGTGCTCCCAATTCAACTTCAAGTCCATGACGTTTAAATGTTCCACAATTCTCCAACTGAACAGAAGAAGCAGAAAGTTGGGTTGGCAACAACTGATTGGTACCCTTCTTCCAATAAAGAGAAGCTGCCAAGGTTAACCGGTTTCTCCATACTGCTAACTGGGTTCCCACTTCGTAGTGCATTATTGTTTCGGGTTTCAACTTATCTAAAATTACTTCACGCCCTTCGAAATGACTCGAAGCATCGTTAAGGTTGTAGATTGCAGAGTTAAAGTACACCGGATCCAGATACAACGGGGTTTCCTTATCTGCACGCGATACGTTAGCAAAAAGCTTAATCTGGTTAAACCAGTTACTACGGAATAATTCGAGCAAATTAAAGTACAGACCTGCCGAGGGTGAGAGCAATGTTTTATCGGAAACCGAACTCCACTCTCCTCGCATAGCTGCTTCAAGACTAAGTAAGTTTTGGTATTGTAATGCGGCCCTTCCAAATATTGCATTAGAGTGACGCTTGAATACCTGGTTGTAAGGAACAATCTCGGTTGCATTAGAGAGGTTGTAATGTCCCGGTTGCAACAATTCATAACCATCTAAACGATCGATGGTTCGTTTCGAGTTGTTATACTCGTGTCCTGCCAAGGCATTCAGTTCAATATCATTCCAGTCTTTGTTAAACTTTACTGATAGGCGTGATTGCAGGAACTTGAACTCTTCGTCTCTTTCCATAATATGCCCCGTTGGATTGTAAGCCGAACCGATATTCAGTGCTGTTCTGGCCTCGGACGATAGATAATCTCCATTTAACTGATAATCAAAAGAAAGATTATTGAGTAACTTATACGTCAGTTTGGCATTACCTGTAAAGCGGCTTGCTTCGTCTTTAAACGGATTGTTGTCTATTGTCCATTGTGGATCATCGACTGCTGCAGAAGGGCTTAGCAATATACTTTGCATAATGTTAGACATATTGTATCCACGTTGCAAACGGTTGCCTTGCGTATTCTTATAATTTAGGTCGATGGTATAATCGAACTTACTGTTTACTTTGCCGCCAACTTTCAATCCCAGGTTATTTTCGTTGAATTTTGATTTCGGGATAAATCCGTTTTGGGTATTGTTGCCCAGTTTTAATGTATAATACAATTTCTGGCGTTGCTCGGATACTGTAAGAAAGTTCTTGAAGGAATATCCCGTTTTAAAGATATCGTAACGGTCGTCCGACTGGTTCTCCAGTTTGGGCAAGCGGTTGGTGTTTTCTATTTGGAAAGCAGAGGTCCAGTTTACCGAAAGTGCTTTGTATAGCGGTTTCTTTGTGGTTACAACCAATACACCATTGGCAGCCCTGGAACCGTATATAGCTGTTGAAGATGCATCTTTTAACACGGTAATGCTTTCAATATCACTGGTGTTCATTTGCGACAGATCACTATACTCTACAGGTAGACCATCAACTACGATCAGCGGAGTACTGTTATCCATAATAGAGCTGCCACCACGTATCCGTATTCTGGCAGGATCGCCCGGCTCGCCGGCCGTTTGCGATATTTGCAAACCAGCAACCCTTCCCTGTAAGCTATGTCCTACCGAACCTGTGGGCAGATTGCTCGACGATACACTGGAAACCGCACTGGCTGTATATTCTTTACGCATTACACCATAGCCAACTACTACAACTTCGTCGAGTGTAGCAGCATCTTCTGTTAGCTTAATATCCGATGTGTTTTGTGAATTGGTAGTTCTTACCTCATCGTCAACAGCAAGGAACGAAGTATATTGTGTCAGCAAATTATATTGTAATCCCAGATTGGTAATCTGTTCTACCTGCCTTTCACTCAGAGAATGCTTTCCATAAATATCGTACCATCCGTTTACATTACCTTCGTAATACTGGGCATAGTCATCATAATAGCGTATCTGGTTACGTGCCCATAAGTAACGCAAAGCCTGATTGTGTTGAATGCGAGCATCAGATATCTTAAACTTTTGCTGATAAGTTGAATTACCCGAGATTCCTTCTACCGTAATGGTTCCTTTGGCTGCACCTTTGTACTTTCCATAAATCAGTATGGGGCGTTGGGCAAACACATCGGGAATGGCTACAGGTTCTACATCGTACACATCGAAATCGCCCCAATCAACAGAGATGTTAGTAAGCACAGGCTGAGTGATGTCGTTTATAGCCTGCTGCCCTACCTCTTTGGCCTGGGTTTTATTGGTTATGATATAAGGATTACCCATTCCGGCATGCGCCAATCCTTCTATTAAATAACGGTTAACGTTTGCTCCTATCCCAAAAGGAAACAGGTTTGCATCGTTAAGATGGCTACGTATATAATTAAAGAGTTCTTTTTCAACGCTAACATATCCATCGGTTATTATAAGGAATGTACGCGAAAATCCCTCGGTTCCTTTGAACTCCATTGCGTTCTTTACTGCACCATACATTTCGGTTCCGCCATTTCCCTGCTGTTTATCGATTATAGCCAATGCCTTTTCAATATTTTTTTCTGTTGCAGGAACCGATTCTTTGTAAAGCATGGCATTGCTCGATTCGAACAACATTACATTAAACCGGTCTATCGGACGAAGCGATGCCACCAGTGTACGAATCAGCTTTTTCGATACATCAAGCGGAAAGCCATACATGGAACCGGATACATCAATAATAAATACATATTCGCGTGGGGGAATCTGATCCAAGGTTGGTTGCTTGGGTGGCTGCACCATGAGCAGGAAGAAGTTTTCGTCGCCGTGTTCGTAACGCAGCAATCCCGATTCTACGTTTCCTCCCTGTAGTTCGTATTGCAGAACATAATCGCGGTTGCCCTCGTTGTCTTTAGGGTTCGACAAAGATATTACAGCCTGATCGGGCGACTTAGATTCTATAGTAAGGTTGTGAGATATACTACTAACCTTGCGGATAGGCATACCTGCCTGAATAATGGTATTGATTGAGAACTCCGGTTGCTCTTCTTTTAGATACTGCGCTGTTGATTGTTTTACCCATTCTTCGCCGGATGTAGAGTAACGCGGACCTACTACGGTTGGGTAAACAAATTCGTAGGTTCCTTTTTCATTTTCCAGCAGTTCGGTGTATCGCATTTCTACTGTAATGGTATCGCCCGGCAGAATATTTGCTACATTCATCTGAAACACATTCGGCCGGTGTTGCTCAAGCAGAGTAGTTGATTTACCTTCTTGTTTGGCTTGTTCGTATTCTTGCCGTGCCTGCTCTTTTTTCTTAATCTTTGCTTCAATGCGCCTGTTGCCAACAGTCATAGCCATGCCATATACTGCGGCTCTGGTTGAACCGGGGAATACATAAATGGCTTCGAGCGTGTTAGGCCCATCATTAATATAGATCTGGTTTACTTTTACATCGGCAATAACCCCTGCTATGTTTACTGTTACATCGGTTTTCTTCAAGGGCATACTTGCATCTTTCGATTCACTAAATACCTGAAAGTAAGGAGACTCCGATTTACTTAATGTATTATTGGGCAAACGTTTCACTGGTTTGGAATTGTCCTCGGTTACTACCATTTCGGTAGTGTTCATCCCTATATACGAGATGCGTAGTTTACTGCCCAAGGGGGCCTCAATTTCATAATAACCATCAAGATTGGTTATAGTGGCATTAGTACCACCTACCTGTTGCACGCTAACGCCAATTATAGGTTCACCATCGTTGTCTTTTATAACACCCGAAACCAAACGAATATCCTGTGCATAAGTTGTTACAGTAATAAAAAGCAATAGAAGAATGTATATTATTCTGTATTTCATAGTGGGTTATATTTTACGTTGTTCAACAATATTTTATGATTTTAAATTTAGAACTTTGAACCGCAGAGTTACGCTAGTTACGCAGAGTTTTTATTACGATGCCGCAGGAAAACTTAAAACTCTGCGTTAATCTGCGTAACTCTGCGGTTCAAAAAGAAAAAACTCAGTGCTTCTGTATTCTAATTATTACTCAATTATAAACTCCAATGCGGGGACGTCCATTGCTACATGTTCGGCTGTTTTTACGCGGATATTCTTTACATACAAACGTGTTCCAACCGGAAGGGTATCTATCCATTCGCGCTGCGATTTGGACAATCTGGACGAAGTAGATGTTATGCCGCTTATCAGGTCGTCGTTGTCGGAAAGTGTAAACGAAACAATGCGGTAGCTGCATTTAACACCTTCGGAGAACCAAAGCTCTAGTCGACTGCCCTGTACCAGTTCTTGCTTGCTGATTTTACCCTCTTTTACACCACGTACTGTTGCATACGGTTTATTCAATTCCATCACAGCAAAGCGTTTCTGTTTAAAATCCTTCAGTGAGCCATCTTTATGCAATACCCGTATACTTAAAAGGGCTGTTCCGGCTTTCTGCGGACGGATAATGTAGTTTACTCCTTCTACCTTAATTACCTCACCATTATTTATCGACAGTTCTATTGTAGCATGTTCGTTTTCATCATCGTAAATAACAATGGGGTTATCGGCGAGGGCATAAAGCACATCCAATTCCACATCTTCAATCAACGACTCGCGCGAGGGCAGCAACGATAGTATGCCCGCAGCACATCCGGGTTGCCCCTGATCGAAAGACATTACCACTTCGTAGGTAGCCGTTTTGTCGCAAACAAAGTCGAAACGCTGCAAATCTGTCGAGGTTTGCGCATCATAGGTACTGCCTACCAGTTTATCTTTCAGATAGAGGTTAAGGATGATGTTTCCTTCCGATTCTATTGAGTTGCATACATTGAAGCGGTATGTGTTGTTTCTGCTAAGTAAAATGGGGTATCGCGCTACCGGAATTGCCTTTCCACGCTCAACGCCATCGAACTTTACCTTAAATTCGCGCAGATACACCGCTTCGGAACCACTTTCTAAAGCAGCCTTTTCCACCAGTGTGTTGTCGCACTGTGCACTTATCCGGAGCGGACAGAGCCAGAGGACTATCAGGCATAGTAAACTGAATTGTTTCATAATTTTAAGTTTTTAAGTGAGGTAGAGGAGGTCTCACTTTACCTCCTTCTCTCCTTTACCTCCTCTATTCCTACTGAAATCTTCACATTATAATTGTCACCCTCCATTTGAAACCATTGGTGGGCTAATGAATAATGCCATGTGTTACGGCCTTCTTTTCCCGAATATCCTATACGCTGCCCGTAGTGAATGGATTTAGGCGCAAACCCTTCGGTTACCTGAGGTTGTTGTTTTCCAATCTCCACAAAATCCGAATCACCGGCATAGAAGCTGTAATCGTTGGGAAACACCCCTTGCATAGCTACAAAAAAGCCATCGTGAGGTATCGGTATCCTGTACTCGGATAAATCCACATCAAACCAGCCATTGGTGTCTTCGGGCGGCTGGGCTACCAGTATCTCGGGCAAGAGATCTTCTCCGGGCGAACGTTTCAATGTATCGACTCCAAATACACGAACCCTGAATGGGGCTTCCACATTTCCTTTGTCGGACAGGTAGTAACTTACTTTCTGGATGTATCCGTTTACGTTTTTCTTGTTATCAACATACAAGGCTATTTGCTGGCTATGTGTGTCGAGGTATATGGATCCGGCAGTAAACCAATGCCGGTTTCCCAGGGTCTTTTTCTTCTTTTTTAGCTTGGCAGCTTCTACAGTAACTGCAGTTATACCTACCGATTTTTCTTTCAATACAATCATAACTTCCGGCTCGTTAATTAGTGAACGGGCAATAAATGTGCGTCGTTCGTATCCCATACACGAGGCTGTAAGACTGTCGGACAGCTCCATTTCGGTAATCGTAAATTCAAAAAAGCCTTTATGATCGGCAACTACTCCTTTCGATTTTCCTTTTACCTGCAATGTTGCGTACGAAATGGGTTCTTCTGTTTCTTCATCGCATATCGTTCCGCGTATGGTATGGTTTTTAATAACCACAGTTCTTTTAGGAAACAGAATCAACTGTCCGGCATGAACGGTATAGCCAATTTTATAAGATGCAAATATTTTATTGAGTACACTTATCAAAGCCTGATTCTGTATTTCGATGGATACAGGAGTACAATCTGCCAACAAATCACTTGAATACGAAACATTTACTCCTGCGCTTGTTGCTATCTTTTCGATGGCTTTTTCCATAGGAACAGCTTTCAATGTTATGCTGATACGTTTCTCCAGAACCGTATTTTGTGCCGTAACGGAAAGTGTTCCTATGCAAAGGGTCAATATGATAATCAGTATTCTCAAACCGTTTTTCTTAATTAGACAGGGGCCAAATAATCCTCCCCTAAAAATGAACGAAATATTTTTGTTTTGAACACCGCAAAGATACAACGCTCAAAATTGGGAGTGTCCAGAAATGGAAAGAAACGTCTAGAAATTGCGGATTAAATTTATAAAAGAAGTTAATAAATCGTGCAATTGTTATGTTGAAGCCACGGATTGCTATATAGCTTTGCCGTTGAATGCTATATAGCTCTGAGGGTCAATGCTATATAGCTCGAGAGGTCAATGCTATATAGCTTCGATACTTTGGTCTATATAGCGCGAAAGTGCTTTCATCATCATCAACAGCAGCAGTTTCTTTTTCTTTTTCTTTTTCTGCTGTTGTTTTCTTTTCTTTTCTCTTCTCTTCTTTTCTTTTGTTGCAACGGAAATTCAACGGGCGTTGGATTTTTGTTCTCTGTATTTGTTGGTATTTATTGAAGTGTAAGCCCTATGTTGAACGAAATATAATTCCTGTTACTTTGTTTATTTCATAAGGAATACCTAATAAAGTATTGATGTAGGTAAAGTAGGAACCATAATATTCATCATCATTCTCGTTCTGTATGTTTTGAAGGATAATGATATTACCGAAATTATACAGCACCCGTACCTTGTTTTGCTGCTGCGAATAGTCATTCAGGCTGATTCCTCCAAATAAAGCTTTCTGACGGGTTTTGGAAAGGTTTATTCCATAGGTTTCATTAAACTTGGGGAGCGACATTATTTTATCAACCTTGTAGGAGTCTACTCCTCCTGTAGTAAAGCCGTACTCCTCCAGTACAGATTCCAGTATATACTTTTCTTTAAAAGGGCCGTTGTAGATGGACTGCCACATGTTATACTGTGCCTGCCAAACATCTACATTTTCATTTTTGTCGTCCCAATCCAAAACCGTCATGGTATAATGAATAATTGTATCTTGTGTAAGTATGCAGTAGCCATAAACTATCGGCATAGGCCGATGAGCACCCATCTCATTTTTTTGGAAACGGGTATAGCATAACACATCGCCCCGGCTATTTACTGCTACAGGATTCATTTCGGATTTTATAAAGGATGGTCCGGTGGCAAAGAGGGATGTGGCAATAAGTATGTTTAGAATGATTGAAGTTATAATGGTTTTCATTTTGGAAGATTATGAAGGGGATAATAAAGGTAATAAAGATTATAAAGGTAATAAAGATTATAAAGTAGATAAAGGTAATAAAGAAATGAAATTATGAGAATCTATTGATTACCTTTATCTACTTTACAATCTCTAATTTGTTGTTGAGTCCTTAATGCCACCGGATGAGAAAGTAATCTGGTTGCAATTTCCTTATCAAAAAGTAAGTGCGGAGAGTAATTTCCCATAAAGAACTCTTCCATATATTGTTTCTCTACCTCTTGTAGCTGCATGAGAGAAGATAAATAATCAATTACAGTGTGGTTGATTTCGTCTTTGGGGTACTTGCCTGCATTGATATGCAACATAGGGAACAACTGCGTTTTAATATCTTGAAAAGGCATATCCAAAATGTGGCTAATATCCTGCTCCAGTGTCTTAGGATTCTCTGTATTACCCAAAGTGTTGTAAAACACAATACTTCTTCTTAGAAGATCACGCTCTTCCGAAGTTGATAGTATTCCGGATTTAGCAAGGCTATATATATCATAAATATCTCTTGGTTTGCACCTTTCATAGAATGCCTTTATTTTGCCTGCAAACAATTCAATAATAGCTACGTGAGCTACTGAAAGAGAGGAATCTTTCATCGAAAAAGGATATATTATATTGGTTTCTACAGCATCAAAAATATGGCAACGGTTGTGGTAATTAATATCGAGTTTTATTTTGTCACGACTACCAGTTGTAGTTGTATAAAGCAAGGAAAGAGAATCTAAAGCAAAAGAATTCCGAATAGATTTGGTGTAACCATTTTCCAAACAGTAAGAGTCCAAAGCACGATTTATACTCTCTCGTTGCTCAATCATTTCCTCTTTAGAAAGATTTATTGCAAAATTGAGATCCAAATCAACTGACAAACGAGGTAATTCATCGAATGCCACCAAATTGATTGCAGTTCCTCCTTTTAGCAATAGCTTACCTTTGAAATCGGGAAGAGTATTCAGATCATTTAAAATAAAAGACAAACGCAAAATTTTTTCCACATTGTTTATTGTGTAGTTGTTTTCACGAGCCACTTTTTCGATATCTACCTTAGTATATTCAAATTTCATAATAAATATCTTTTTGAATCTGTTTCATTACATTTTCAGGAACACAAAGATTCCATTCCTTTGAAAAGGAGTCACAGTGATATGGGTTGATCAGATAACTGATATTTTTTCCTATACCAGTTTTACAAGTCATGAAGAATGACTCTGAAAGTTGTAATGGCTCTTTGAAAATAGATAAGATATAACCTGCCCTTTGATACAAACTTTTGCTATTATAAAGCTTTAGGCAATGGAGCATATCCTCTTCCTGAATGTTTGATGACGCAATTTCGGAAATGGCATATAACAATTCTTCCAGCCCACCTGCAAGATTTATATTATAAAGACAGTCTATAATTGTTTGACTTAAAGAAGTTACCCGGATAGGATAAGGATTATCTTTATCAACAATAACAGGATTATACAAAAACTTGACAGGTTTGTAGATGTATGATTCGTTTTGATAACTGAAAGTACGAAAATTAGAGGAGCTATGTACATATAACCAGTTAAATTCCTGTGTCTGCAACATATAATATTCTAAAGCAGCATGATACACCAGATAGCCTTCATCAACCGCATTACAGGCAATCCGGAACTTATCTTGAAGATCAGATGGTAAATAAACCCCTTTACGGATATTAGCCAATATATATGTTTGATTTGTATTCATACTTAATATATGCAAATATAGTAATAATATGATGATTGCGTATAATTCTAAGTAATTTATACAAGACACTCACTAAAATATACAAATATTAGAAAAAGAAACTTTATAATCTCTATAACCTTTATAATCTTTATCTACTTTCTAATCAGATACCCCCTCTCACTCCATTCTGCTTTAATACCCAATGAAATTTCAATTACCTCGATAATTTCTTCCAGGGTTAATTGCTCGTAAGTGGCATTCAGTTGAAGGTTAGCAACAGAAGCATCTGCCTCAACCGGAGTATGATACACATTTTCGAGTAACTGTGCAACTTCTGTTACTGGGGTATGTTTAAATACCAATACTTTGGTTTTCCATGCCATTGTGTTGGGATCAGGGTCGGTATTCTTTGCCAGTTTCTTTTCTTCGGTAATGCATACGCCTTGTTCGCCGGGGCGCAGTTCCAGGTGTTCGGTTTCGCCTTCGGCCGAAAAGTTTATCACTCCGGTAGATACAGTAACCACAACTTCGCTTTCATCTTTTATTGCTCTAACAGCAAAAGATGTGCCCACTACGCGGGTCAGGGTGTTGTTGGCGTGTATTATAAAAGGTTTATCGGCATTGGGAGCTATATCGAAAAAAGCCTCACCATCCAGGTGTACCTCGCGGGTATTACCAGTAAATGCTTCGGGATATTGCAAAAACGAAGAAGCATTAAGCCATACCTTACTGCCATCGGGCAAAGTATATTCAACAATTCCGGTATCTGATTGTAAAGTAAGTAAATCCGTAACGGGAGTTGTTGGGGAAGAGTCGACATTCCAAAAGGTAATTATGCCTATTGCAATAAGTATAACGGCTGCTGCGCTACTAAACCACAGTATAAGTTTCCGCAACTGGGGTTTACTTTTTGCATCAATCCGGCGGCCGACTGTTTGCAATGCCTGCTCAATATCCGGATTAAAGTTTTCGGATGGTGTTTCTTGCCATATTCTTGTGAGTTCATCCATCAATTCCGGATGCTGCGAACTCCAGTTGTGGAGTTGGGCTTTTTCATCATCGTTACATTCTCCGGCGAGATAACGGGCTATGAGTTCGTATGGAATATTATTCATAAAGAATTGGTTTATATTGATTGGACAATGCTCGGATTCAATACCCCTAAAAAAAGAGATAGAAAAATAAAACAAGTAATATTCTCTGGAACCTGGGCATTAAATATTCCCGTAGTTTACGTAGGGCGATGCCCATTTGATTCTCAACTGTTTTCTCGGATATATTCAGGTAAGTGGCTATTTCATCGTAAGTGAGTCCTTCCTGTTTGCAAAGAACAAAGATTTCACGACATTTATCGGGTAAGGTATTTACTCCTTGTTGTATCAGGATAGAGATTTCTTCGGATGATATTTTCTGGTCTGCCTCCTCATTGTTCATCAACTCTGTGTATTCGTTTAAATAACGTAACTCTGTTTGTTGTTTATTTATAGTATTCAGGGTGTAGTTGCGAGTTGATGTATAGAGATAAGCTTTAACTGAGGTTTCTATCTGCAATAAAGGAGCCTTCTCCCAAAGATTAACAAACATGTCCTGAACACTTTCTTCGGCATCTTTCTGTGATTGGCAGATGATTAGAGAAAAGCGACATAAGGAAGTATAGTATTTACGAAACAGGGCATCGAAGGCGTTTCTGTCTCGTTGCTTTATGCGGTTAAAAAGGGTAAACTCTTCCAAGTTATTAAATTGAGAATTGAGAATTGAAAATTGAGAATCCTAATACCGTATGGTAATTTTCAATTCTCAATTTTCAATTTTCAATTAATTACGAGCACAAGTCCAATACAAACCTTGTACCCTTTTTATATTCAGTATCTACTTTCAATGTTCCATTTAGTTTATATGCCATCAGCTGACAAATTGGGAGCAACCAATCGAATTGTGGAGCATCAGGATCTTCACCAAAAGGCTTGAAGAGTTCTTCCTGTTTTTCCGGATCGATAGTGGCACCTGTATCGGTAATGATAAACTGTCCGGTGCGAGCATTTCTTTTTTTGAATTCGAGAGATATTTTACCGCTTTCAGTATAAAAGGCAGCACGTTCTAATAAATAAGACAATACCTGATCAAGGGCTTCGGCATTGGTTTTTACATTAACACGTGGCACAGCAACAGCATCTTCTATACCAACCCGAAAACCGGATTTTGCTTTGATCATTATGTTTTCGCAAAGCAACTTAATATCCACATTGCTTATAGGGTACGATTCTTCGCGGGTTTCTTCTAAAGATATATAGGTTTGCATATCGGCAATCCTCTTTCGCAATGAAACTATATTATCTTCAAGAACTGTTGCCGACGAAGAACGGGCGATTGCACTTTCCATATTATCCAGCGAAGGTGTAATCTGTGTATTGATGTTGCTGATAAAGTGCGACTTCTGCGCATTACTTTCGTTGGCAATCTTTAAACTGTTTTTTAGTTTACGGATTTGATAGATATTCCTTAAAACAAAAATAAGGAAGAATACCAAAGCAGCTATTAAAATAACAATCACCGTCCACAAACCAATAGTAATTATTTTATTGTTGCTGATTGTTTTCTCTTTTTCCTGCAAGTCCTGTTGAAGTGTTTGGTGATTCTGCTGCAAAGTTTCCAATTCGCGTGCTGCTCTTACCATTTTAATAGAGTCTTGCCAAGTGGTGTACTGCTCCTGAACTGTTTTGGTTAATGGAGTTATCTTATTGCGTTCGGCATAGCCAAGCATGTTCTTATAACAATCCTCGCGTGTATCTTCGGTACTGTTAGTTACGCATCTCCGAAGCAATTCTTTGTAACGTTCAAGGCTTTTGCCGGGCATGTCGAATTTACTGTAATATTCGGCCTCGCTTAGCAGCATTTCGTCTCTACGCGATTCATCTTTTAATTGACTCATGCAATACTGTAACGCTCCCAAGTTGTGCTTGCTGCTTTCCGGTTTCCCTTCACGGGTGTATAAACGTAAGCGAGAGTTGGCAACCATAAAACGGAACTCAAAATTAGCTTTGCCGGCTTTCTTTTCACTTTCGTTTATCAGTTGGTCCATCTGGTAACAAATACTAGCGGCTTCTTTGAATCTTTTTTGTTGCAAAAAAGCTTCGTTTACTTGTACCGCTTTTTCCATTGCTGCCTGATAATTCTTCTCCTGACTTTTTTGTTGAAATTCTGCACGAAGATTATCTGCTTCTGCTTCGGTTAGGTTAGGTGATGGCGCAATCTGTGCCTGCACCATAGCATAAACAAATATAGTTAGTAAAATTAAAACTAGTTTTTTCATTTGTTTGTTATTTGGTTAATATACATTGTGAATGCTTTTTTTTCGACACGAATTACACGGAGGATTACACGGATTTCAATACACGCATACAATACAAATAATAAATCCGTGTTTTTAAAATCCGCGTAATCCGCGCCGTCTGTGTCTAATAAATTATCTGAATCCGATAATTTCCCGTACTTCTTTAAGTGTCTTTGCTGCACTTTCGCGTGCCTTCTCTGCTCCCTGCAATGCTATTTTATCCAGCAGTGCGGTATTGCTCATATACTCTTCAATCCTTTCGCGGATAGGTGCATTGAAAGCAACAACATCTTCGGCAAGCTGTTTCTTAAGATCACCGTATCGGATGGAACAATCGTTCCATTTTTCGTTGAAGTAATCGTAAGTTTCTTTGGTTGATACGATATCGAGGAATGTAAACAGGTTTTCAATAACTTCGGGCTTTTCGCTGTTTGGTTCTGTTGGGCCCGAGTCGGTTACAGCCTTCATTACTTTCTTGCGGATGCTCTTTTCATCTTCGTTCAGATAGATGCAATTGCCATCCGATTTACCCATTTTACCAGATCCATCCAGTCCGGGTATTTTTACTGCTTTGCTAGTGAATGAGAAAGAAGCCGGTTCGGGAAACATCTCTACCTCGTACATATTATTAAAACGACGGGCAAAGTGACGGGCCATTTCCATGTTCTGCTCCTGATCTTTTCCAACAGGAACTTTCACTGCTTTATGAATAAGGATATCGGCAGCCATCAATGTTGGATAGGTAAGTAGTCCGGCATTTACATTATTGGGTTGCTGACGTGCTTTTTCTTTAAAAGTAGTAGTGCGTTCCAACTCGCCAAGGTATGCATTCATATTTAAATAGAGGTATAATTCCAAAACCTCTTTTACATCACTTTGAATATATATAGTGGCCTTTTCGGGATCAATTCCACAAGCAAGATATTCTGCCAAAATAGTTCTTGCGCTTCTAACAATATCCTCTGGCTTTGGGCGTGTAGTCAGGGAGTGCCAGTCTGCAATGAAAAAATAACAATTAAATTCATTTTGCATCTGTATGAAGCTTTTCACTGCTCCAAAATAATTCCCTAAGTGCAGATTACCCGTGGGCCGAATACCGCTAACAACTGTTTCCATAAAATATTACTTTAAATTTCAGGCAAATTTAATCAAAAAGATTGGAAATTCTAAAATTGAATTTACATTAATATGAATTCGATATAAGAATTTAAACTATATGAATTCTCTTAATTCTTTTATTATCGCATCTTTTTCTTTTTTTCGGGATTTAGCTTGGAATGATATCACCCGGATACTCCCATCCTTCTATTCTTGAATAATTAAACCTAATTCTTTGATATATTCAAAAATAAGTCGTTACTTTGCACAAATTTTAAGCCGGCATGAACCAGCAGACAATAAAAAGAAACAAAAGATACAGCTATTACGACAAAATGCGTTAATCCTTTTCCAAAGGATAACGCTTTTTTTTTGTCTGGCAAACATAAAAACAACCATATATTGATCATGAAGAAGAATTTAAAGAAAGTTTTGGTTCTAGGTTCAGGAGCCTTAAAAATCGGTCAGGCCGGAGAGTTTGACTATTCGGGTTCACAAGCACTAAAAGCTTTGAAAGAAGAAGGTATCTACTCGGTATTGGTTAATCCCAATATTGCTACTATCCAAACATCGGAAGGCATAGCCGACACTGTGTATTTTCTGCCTGTAACAACTTATTTTGTTGAAGAAATCATCAAAAAAGAAAAACCTGATGGTATTTTACTTGCCTTTGGTGGACAAACCGCTCTTAACTGCGGAACAGAACTTTACCTAAGCGGAACACTTCAGAAATATGGTGTAGAAGTTCTGGGTACTTCGGTAGAAGCAATCATGAATACAGAAGACCGTGACCTGTTTGTGAAGAAGCTTACCGAAATAGGAATTAAAACTCCTGTAAGCCAAGCAGTAAACACAATGGAAGATGCATTGAAGGCTGCTGAGGAAATTGGTTTCCCCATCATGACACGCTCGGCATACGTGCTTGGCGGATTGGGAAGCGGTATCTGCAAAAACAGAGAAGAATTTATTCCGCTGGCAGAGAGTGCCTTTACCTTTGCACCTCAGATATTGGTTGAAGAATCACTGAAAGGCTGGAAAGAGATTGAGTTTGAAGTAATCCGCGACGCTAACGACCATTGTTTTACAGTGGCAAGCATGGAAAACTTCGACCCGTTGGGTATTCATACAGGAGAGTCAATTGTAGTTGCTCCAACCTGTTCGTTAGAACCTGATGAGGTTAAAATGTTACAGGACATTGCCACTAAGTGTGTGCGTCACCTTGATATTGTGGGCGAGTGTAATATTCAATATGCTTATGACTCTGTTACCAGAGATTACCGCGTAATCGAAATCAATGCCCGCTTAAGCCGTTCGTCGGCTCTGGCATCGAAAGCTACCGGATACCCACTGGCATTTGTTGCTGCAAAACTGGCTTTAGGATACACACTGGATCAGATTGGCGAAATGGGAACTCCAAACTCTGCTTATGTTGCTCCTGAACTAGATTACCTGATTTGTAAGATTCCCCGTTGGGACCTTACCAAGTTTGCCGGTGTATCGCGCGAAATTGGTTCGAGCATGAAATCAGTAGGCGAAATCATGTCTATCGGTCGCAGCTTTGAAGAAATTATCCAGAAAGGTTTGCGTATGATTGGCCAGGGAATGCACGGATTTGTTGGTAACGATGATCTTGAATTCGAAGACCTTGATCGCGAACTGGAATACCCTACCGATCTTCGTGTATTTGCAATAGCTTCGGCCATGGAGAAAGGATATACCATTGAGCGTATTCACGACCTGACAAAGATCTCTGTTTGGTTCCTTGAAAAACTTAAAAACATTGTTGATTATAAAATAAAACTTTCGGCTTATAACTCATTGGAAGAAATTCCGGCAGAGGTATTGCGCCAGGCTAAAGTTTTTGGTTTCTCCGATTTCCAGATTGCCCGTTTTGTATTGAAACCCGAGGGTAATATGGAAAAAGAAAATCTGGCAGTACGTGCCCGTCGTAAAGAATTGGGTATTCTTCCTTCGGTTAAGCGCATCAACACTGTTGCCTCGGAAGATCCGGAACTTACTAACTACTTGTACTTAACTTATGCTACACAGGGTTATGATGTAAACTACTATATCAACGAAAAATCGGTTGTAGTTCTTGGTTCGGGTGCTTACCGCATTGGTAGCTCGGTAGAGTTCGACTGGTGTTCGGTTAATGCAGTTCAAACAGCACGTAAACTGGGTTATAAATCAATCATGATTAATTATAATCCGGAAACCGTATCTACGGACTACGATATGTGCGACCGTTTGTACTTTGATGAACTTTCGTTTGAGCGTGTACTGGATGTTATTGATCTTGAACAACCCCGCGGTGTTATAGTATCTATGGGTGGACAGATTCCTAACAACCTGGCAATGAAACTTCACAGGCAGTCGGTGCCAATTCTGGGTACTTCGCCTGTATCGATCGACCGTGCTGAAAACCGTAACAAGTTCTCGGCCATGCTCGACCAACTGGAAATTGACCAACCTGCATGGCAGGAACTTACTAATATGGATGATATAAAAGCTTTCATCGACAAAGTTGGTTATCCGGTACTGGTGCGTCCGTCGTATGTACTGTCAGGTGCCGCAATGAATGTTTGCTATGACGATGAAGAGTTGGTTAACTTCCTTACTATGGCTGCCAACATATCGAAAGAGTATCCTGTGGTAGTATCTCAATTCCTTGAAAATACCAAAGAGATTGAGTTCGACGCAGTAGCACAAAATGGTGAAGTAGTAGAATATGCCATCAGCGAGCATATTGAATTTGCTGGTGTTCACTCGGGCGATGCTACACTGGTATTCCCTGCTCAGAAGATTTATTTCGCCACTGCACGCCGCATCAAGAAGATCTCTCGTCAGATTGCGAAAGAGTTAAATATTTCAGGACCATTCAATATCCAGTTCCTTGCACGTAACAACGAGGTGAAGGTAATTGAGTGTAACCTTCGTGCTTCGCGCAGCTTCCCGTTTGTATCGAAAGTGTTGAAACGCAACTTTATTGAAACTGCTACCCGGATTATGTTGGATGCTCCATACAGCCGTCCGGATAAATCGGCCTTCGATATTGACAGAATTGGGGTAAAAGCTTCTCAGTTCTCGTTCTCACGTCTGCAAAAAGCCGACCCTATTCTGGGTGTTGACATGTCGTCGACTGGTGAAGTTGGTTGTGTAGGTGATGATTTCCCCGAAGCATTGTTAACTGCAATGATTGCAACCGGATTTGTGATTCCTAAGAAAGGCGTTATGCTGTCGTCGGGTGCTATGAAATCGAAAGTAGATTTGCTGGATGCAAGCCGTATGCTACATGCCAAAGGTTACGACATATATGCAACTGCCGGAACTGCCGCATTCTTGAATGCACATGGTGTACACGCAACTGCTGTTTACTGGCCGGATGAAAAATCCGATGCAGAAAACAATGTAATGCGTATGATTGCAGAACACAAGTTCGACCTGATTGTGAATATTCCGAAGAACCATACCAAACGCGAGTTAACCAACGGATACAAAATACGTCGCGGTGCGATAGATCATAATATTCCATTGATAACCAACGCCCGTTTGGCTAGTGCATTTATCGAATCATTCTGCGAGTTAAAGCTTGAAGATATTGCGATAAAGAGCTGGCAGGAATATAAATAAATTAAAAATGGAGAATGGAGAATTGAAAATTACCATGCGGCGGCATTGTAATTTTTGACTTTCCATTTTCCATTCCTGCTTTCCTAATCACATATTATTCACTTATTGATACCCTTTTTATCAGAAAACAGGCACGCTAAATATTGCTCCCTATCCATTTGTTGACTATTGTACTTTTATATCTCTACCCTATTATATAGTTGTAATGCTGATAGAATGGCTTCACACTATGATAAATACGAAACAGAAATTACCGAATTGATTGAATAGGACAACAACTTTAAGTGCAGTTCTTTATTGGTTGAAATAAGTTTGTAGAAAACCAAGGTATACTTGTTAGTAATCTAGTTAAATCTTTATATTTGTATAAAATTAGTTACCTAATATAAAGATGAAAAACAAATGATGAAATTTCCCAATTACCGGCAATTAGATGCCATGGACTGCGGCCCCACATGTTTGCGAATGCTCGCTAAATATTATGGCCGCAGCTATAGTATCCAGTATTTGCGGGAGAAAAGTTTTATAACCCGTGAAGGAGTATCCATGTTGGGTATCAGCGATGCTGCCGAGATGATAGGATTCCGTACCAGCGGTGTTAAAATAACATTCAATCAACTTGTTGAAGAAAAACCTCTACCCTGTATTCTTCACTGGAACATGAATCATTTTGTGGTTTGTTACAGTATAAAGAAGAAAAAAGGTGATTACGAAATTAAAATATCCGATCCGGCAGGCGAGAAGTACACACTAAATAAAGCCCAGTTCCTTAAATGCTGGATCAGCACCCGGACGGGTGGAGAAGATACCGGAACTGCCTTACTATTGGAACCCACTCCCGAATTTTATTCGCACGACGATGGACTGGAGAATTCTGCTAAAAGCATAACATACTTCCTGCGTTATCTTCGTCCCTACAGGTCGCAGATTATACAGCTTATTATCGGTTTATTTGTAGGAAGCATCCTATCACTCATCTTTCCTTTTCTTACACAAGCCGTTGTTGACCAAGGTATAGCTAATAATGAGTTAGGTTTTATAACCTTGGTATTAATAGCCCAACTTTTTCTGTTTATCACCCAATTAGCCGTAGAGTTTATCCGCAACTGGATTACTTTGCATGTTAACAGCCGAATCAGCATCTCGCTGATATCCGATTTCCTCTCCAAACTAATGAAATTGCCGGTTCGTTTCTTCGATACAAAAAATGTAGGAGATATTATGCAGAGAATCGGCGATAACGATCGTATAAAGTCGTTCCTGACAGGTTCTACCCTGATGACATTATTCTCGTTTGTAAACTTCATCATCTTTGCCATCATCTTGGCTTATTACAATGTTACCATATTGGGTGTGTTTTTGCTAGGCAACGTCCTGTATATTGCATGGATATTACTCTTCCTGCGTTATCGTCGTAAACTGGATATGGCCCGGTTTTCGCAAGCTGCGGCCGAACAAAGTAACCTGGTGCAGATAGTAACCGGCATGCAGGAAATAAAACTCAATAATTGCGAAAAGCAACAACGCTGGAAATGGGAGCGGATACAAGTAAAACTCTTTAAAATAAGCATCAAAGGTTTAGCATTAGGTCAATACCAGCAAATGGGATCGGTGTTTTTTAACCAAACTACTTCCCTGTTTATCTCTTTTATAGCCGCCCGATCGGTAATAGAAGGAAACATGACCTTGGGTATGATGATGTCTGTAAGTTACATCATTGGGCAACTATCCGGCCCCATTGGTCAGGTTATTGGTTTTGTGCAGGCAGCACAAGATGCCAAAATAAGTTTGGAACGTTTAAACGAAATTCATAACAAAGAAGACGAAGAAGAAACCATAGACTCTAAAATAAATGCGATACCCGATGATAAAACCATCTTTTTGGAAGATGTTTATTTTAGTTACGACGGGGCCGAAAGAGATTATGTGTTAAACGGCATCAACTTAACGATACCCGGAAATAAAATAACCGCCATAGTAGGAGCCAGTGGTAGCGGAAAAACCACACTGATAAAACTACTTCTTGGATTCTATGGTCCTAACAAAGGCAAAATACGTGTAAAAGATATACCGATTGATGATATTAACCCTCATTTATGGCGGCAAAAATCGGGTGCGGTAATGCAGGATGGTTTTATTTTTTCTGATAGTATAGCCAATAACATAGCAGTGGGCGAGGATATTGTTGATAAAGAACGTTTACTGCATGCTGTTGAAGTTGCTAACATTAAAGAGTTTATAGAGTCTCTGCCGTTAAAGTACAATACCAAAATAGGGATGGAAGGAAACGGTATCAGTCAGGGGCAACGGCAGCGCATGCTTATAGCCCGTGCCGTATATAAAAACCCGGATTTTTTATTCTTCGATGAGGCTACCAATGCACTCGATGCTCAAAACGAACGGATAATACTCGATAACCTGGACAGTTTCTATAAAGGCAAAACAGTGGTTATTGTAGCTCACCGTTTAAGCACCGTACAAAATGCACATAAAATTATAGTCATGGATAAAGGGCAAATTGTTGAAGAAGGAACCCACCGGGAACTAACAAATAAAAAAGGAGCTTATTATACATTGGTAAAGAACCAACTGGAACTGGGGAGTTAGTTTGCTTTATGATAAATTTAGAACATGTTCTAAATAATATTTTATGAATATGAATATGATGCAACAAAAAGATAAAGATATAAATAAGATAGAACTTCGCAGCGAGGAGTTTCAGGAAATATTGGGTAGTGTACCCTCGTGGATACTAAGGATGGGCATAACAATCATAGGTATTTTTGTTTTGGTTATACTTATAGGAAGCGCTGTGTTTAAATATCCCGACATAATATCTACATCGATGACCCTTACCAGTACCACTCCTGCCACTTCGTTGATAGCCCGCTCTTCGGGAAAAATCCAAAAGCTGGATGTTGTTGATAAGCAGGAGGTAAAGCCCGGCGATTATCTGGCTGTTATTGAAAATCCGGCCGCACGAGAAGATATCCAAAAACTGAAACAATACATTGAAGTGTTCAGTGAAAACATAGATACCACCATTGTATTACCCTCCAAAGACCTTAAACTGGGTTCTATGCAATCTCTTTACTCTAGTTTTTATATCACTCTTTTTGATTACCGCGAGTTTAAGCGTTTAAAATATTACGATCAGAAGATTGATTTTATGCAAGCTAAAATCAGTCAGTATCAAGGATACTATGAAAATATAGTAGGACAAAAAAAGATTGTCGACGAGCAGTTTCAGTTAAACAGTAATCAATATAAGCGCGACTCTATTTTGATGGAACGCGGGGTAATATCGCCCGAGTCGTTCGAAACCACCCGCAATCAATACTTGCAGGGTTCACTTTCGCTCGAAAACATTCAAGCCACCATTCAGAATACCGAATTGCAAATAACCCAGATGAAAGAAAGCCTGTTAGATACCGAGTACCAGTATCACGACAGGAAGAACCAGTTAGAAACACAACTGAAAACCTACATAGCCCAACTCTTAATGGAAATACAAAGTTGGGAATTGAATTACGCCCTTATTGCCCCAATAGCCGGAAGTGTTACTTTTACCAATTACTGGACCGAGAACCAAAATGTAACAGCCGGTGATATTGTTTTTACAATAGTTCCCGGCGATAATAAAGAGATTATAGGTAAAGCCGAAATGCCTTTAGACCGTTCGGGCAAGGTAAAGGTAGGACAAAAAGTAAATATCCGTTTTGTTAATTTTCCCGATAACGAATATGGTATTATCAAAGGCAAACTCAAGAACATATCTATGGTGCCGGTTAAAAACAGTCAGGGAATTGATTGTTATACTATAGAAATAGAATTGCCCAATGGATTGGTTACTACTTACAAAAAAGAACTCCCTTACTTACCAGGTATGCAGGCGCAAGCAGATATTATCACAGAAGATATATCTTTACTGGGACGCTTCTTTATGCCTGTCAGGAAGATTTGGACAGAGAGAGTGAGGTGAATTCAGCCCACAGGAAGTTTATGCCCAAAAAACTGTCATAAGTATCATAACTGCAATAACATACTAATAGCCAGTTGTTTAACTTATGATGTTTCGTCGAAAAGTAAAACATAAGTACCATTCGAAGGTAAGCGTCTCCGCTTTGTCGCCTATATTGTCTTTTCCTTGTTCTGTATCTTTGCATTTAATTTTTATATAATATTTTATGCAAGCCTCAGAACTATAT
>NZ_QVMJ01000181.1 GCF_010500955.1 Bacteroides sp. 519 | reverse complement strand
TTCGGGTAAAGCAGGGGCTTTTTCGAGTAAGCGCAAAGCGGTGTTCTCTTCGCCATTCTCGATTAACAGGGCAGCGGCGTTGTTCATGGCAACGGGGTCACTGTCGAAGTATTTGGGAATGGTTTCCATGATTATCTTCTTATACTCGGGGCTGTCCTTGCCATACTCCAAGGCTACGCTGTACAACTCTAGTTGCGACAGGTTCTCGGGGTTGGTGTTCATCAGCTGACGGGCTTCG
>NZ_QVMJ01000180.1 GCF_010500955.1 Bacteroides sp. 519 | reverse complement strand
AATACTATACTCATTAGCCTGTTCATGTAGGGCAAACAACATTAACTTCTTTGAATATCTAGCTGATGTCATTAACAAAACAGCAGCATTACCACCAAACACAAAAACAGAGGTATATAGGGAGTGGTTACCAGATAGATGGAAAAAGAACGATCAAGCAGAAAAATAGATAAAAAATCCCTTTGAGTTTTAAAAAAACAGTCATTCTTTGATCAAGAACAAAGAAAATACAAAATAGGCGGCAAAGCGGAGACGCTTAC
>NZ_QVMJ01000179.1 GCF_010500955.1 Bacteroides sp. 519 | reverse complement strand
CTTCTATTTTGTCCACCAAACTCTGGACATTTGCTTTGTCTTCCTCAGTCAACTTGCCATCAACACATTTCTTCAGATTTTCAGCATTTTCTAATATGGCAGAGTCGTTGCTGTATTTGCTCACGTAATTAACATAGTCAGACACGGACGGGCCGAGAAAGTAAGTCACTTCCTGTTTGATAGCTGGGCAAATGCCACAATTTCCCCCTGAGGTCAGCAGCAGGGCAGCCCCAAGCAACACCACAGCACCAGTGAGCTTCAT
>NZ_QVMJ01000178.1 GCF_010500955.1 Bacteroides sp. 519 | reverse complement strand
ATACCAGATTGACTATGCCGTACGTAGCTATAGCACCACCGAAGCCCGTCAGCTGATGAACACCAACCCCGAGAACCTGTCGCAACTAGAGTTGTACAGTGTAGCCTTGGAGTATGGCAAGGACAGCCCCGAGTATAAGAAGATAATCATGGAAACCATTCCCAAATACTTCGACAGCGACCCCGTTGCCATGAACAACGCCGCTGCCCTGTTAATCGAGAATGGCGAAGAGAACACCGCTTTGCGCTTACTCGAAAAAGCCCCTGCTTTACCCGAA
>NZ_QVMJ01000177.1 GCF_010500955.1 Bacteroides sp. 519 | reverse complement strand
TTCCACAAGGCAGCAACAATGCACAAGTTGTATTTAATGTATTTATGCTTAATCAGCTAGGTTATCGTGCCAACCATAGCCAACACCTACAAATATTTTAAATATACCATCGTTTTTTTTACAATCTGTATAAATACCAACATCAATATGATATTATAGCTTATTTTTATGTAGCTAATGACGAAGGCTCAAATTTGGTTGCTGGTACAGAACCCGGGGTATAAATAACGGTTTATTCGCTACGAAGTGGCAGGTTAGTTCAGCCCCAGGCAACGTCGATGCCCGAGGCTGAATTCATT
>NZ_QVMJ01000017.1 GCF_010500955.1 Bacteroides sp. 519 | reverse complement strand
ATAACCAGAAATCAATAACTTCTTGATTTTATAACAGAATTTCAAAGATCGTTTTTTATTTTCAATTTCTTTATGTCAGTTGGCACAAAGAAAGGAGGATACCATGCGGAGACGTTGTATAGCGCAGCCTATCCTCCTTTGGAGGAGGTGCCCGAAGGGCGGAGGAGGAGAATTAATCCGCGTTAATCCGCGTTTCGAAATAAAAATAATTACTTAAACAACATCGGAACAAACTCCGTCAGATAAATGCGCCAGTTGTCCCATGTGTGCCCGCCGCCACTTTCGCGCCAGGTATATTTGAAACCTATTTCGTCCATTTTCTTCATACTCTCTATTACGCCTTTGTACAAAAAATCTGTTGTACCGCAGGCAATCCAGTATAGCTTGAAGCCGTTGTTCTTTTGAATTTCCAGTCTCTTTACAAATTCGTCTTGTGCTTTCTGCATTTCGGCAGCGTTAGCGTTGGGATTACCCATGCCCATCATAGTAGCAATGGGAGGGGCAGAGTACACACCAACATAATCGAATGTATTAGGATACTGGGCCGAGATAGCAGCAGAGTGCATACCACCCATTGACAAACCGGCTACAGCACGGTTTGCTTTACCTTTTTTTACACGGTAGTTACTTTCTACAAACTTCATAATGTCGCCAAAGCTATCTTCCATGCTTGCTACGGCTTCTCTTGGGCCACCACCCATAGCAGGGGTGTATGCACGGTTTGTTTCTTCGGGCGATGCTGTGTTCTGGGTGTGTCCGTTAGGCATAACTACAATCATAGGTTTGGCTTTTCCTTGTGCAATAAGGTTGTCGAGTATCTGTGAGGTACGTCCCAAAGCAATCCATGCCTCTTCATCGCCACCCGAACCATGCAACAGATAGAATACAGGGTACGATTGACCGTTGTTCTCGTATCCGGGTGGGGTGTAGATGGTTATGCGGCGTTCTTCTTTCAGCGTGGGGCTGTTGTACCAGCGGCGTGCTACAGTTCCGTGGGGAACTTCGTTAACACTGTACAAGTTACCCAGGTTACCTTTAATAATGAAAAGGTTGGTTATCGAAGCCACGTCACGTTTCATCATAATGTTGCTGGGATCGTTCATTTGCAGTCCGTCAACAATGAAGGTGTAGCTGTACAATTCGGATGCAAGTGGTTCGGGAGTGGTGAACTCCCATATACCTTCTTTGTTTTCTTTCAGTTCGGCTACGCCGGGGACATCAAACTTGCCATAAGGGGTATCCATTTTCTGCGGGGGCAGAAAGTCTCCGGTTACTTCAACCTTAACTGCTTTAGGGGCACGTAGACGGAAGGTTACGGTGTTGTTCTTGTGAATTTCGGGAGATACAATCTGTGAACCTCCCCAAAGGGCTTGTTGCGCAAAGGATGTAATACACATCACAAGTAGCGCGGATAAGATGGATAGTTTTTTCATCGTTTATATATTATAAAATGAATAAAATAATTTTGTGCTCAAATTTTACCAGTTAGCATTCTGCACCATATTGGGGTTCAACTCTAACTCTTTGCGTGGAATAGGCAACAACTTATGTTTTGTTTTAAAACCATACGTGGGATTGTTGAACAAGAACTTGGCACCTTCGAGCGAGAAAGCAGGAATCTGTTTGCCCTGCTCGGCCATAACTGTTTCTGCATCGCCCCAGCGAACAAGATCTTGATAACGAACACATTCCAAGCAAAGCTCAAGGCGCTTTTCTGCCTTTACATCGTCTAGTGTTACGGATGTCAGGCGGTCGAGGCGAGCGCGTGTACGTGTTTGGTTAATGTAATCGAGCGCTTTGTCCTTGCTTCCTCCCATAACATGGGCTTCGGCGGCTAACAATAAAACTTCGGCATAGCGCATTACACGTAGGTTGATATACTGGAGAGCCTGGAAGTACGATGCATCGTAAATGCAATCTTCGCGCAAGGTGCGGTTCTTCCACATGAAGTACCCTTCATGACCTATCATGCTGGCACCAGGCTGTACAGTAATTCCTATGGTTTCCATCTGCGGATAGCTGCGCATGGTGCTGTTAAGGCGATAACCGTCGGCTCCTTCTACAGCTACAAAAGCATCGTATAAACTTTTACGTGGATTCAAGAAACCGTATGTGCCGGTGGCAATGTACGTGATGGCATCCCAGCTAATGTTCAACTTATCACTACGCCAGCCCATCATCAGGAATGTCATTGTCATTTGGTTCCATGCCTGTTCCGAGTCGTTACGTTTTTGTACCTCAAGCATAGATTCGCTGCTTCCATTGGCTGCTACATGAAGCAACATATCATAATCGCCATCATACAACCGGTATTTGTCCGATTCGATCACCTTGTCGAGTATCAAGGCTGCATCAGCATACTTGCCTTGGAACAAATACGCCTTTCCAAGCATGGCTTGAGCCACTTCGCGGGTAACACGGATGGTTGTTTCGCTATCATTTGCATCAGTTTTGGATGGCAATGCACCCGAGTTGATGGCATCGCCCAAGTCGCTTTCGATGATGCTCCACAAGGCTTCGGGTGTGCTGTTTCCTTGACGATACTCGTTGGGTTGCAACAGGTGGTCAACTACCGGCGCAGTACCGAAGAGCGTTACCAATTCGAAGTTTGCCCAAGCACGGAAGAACCTAGCCTCGGCTATGGCGCGCTTCTTTACATCACTGTCGGGAGCCAGCAGGTCGATGATCAGATTGGATTTGTAGATGATGGCATACATACCCGAGTACATATCTTGCACCATGGCATGGTCGGTATCGAAAGTATATTCATTTAGTTGCTCCATGCTTGAGTTATCGCCACGCGAGCCTCCACCACACCATACATCGTCGGCCAGCAGATTCTTTGTCATATACCAGTTATAGTAGTTACCTCCCCAGCTCGAATATAACGAGGCCAGTGCTTGTATGGCATCAGCGTCTGTTTTGTAAAAGTCTTCCTGACCTCCCAGATTACCATGTTTGGCAATGTCGAGACGGTTTTCGCAGCCAGTATTTAATATCGGCAGCAATCCTAACAATAAGATATAAATATATTTTGCTTTCATTGTTTTTATTATTTTGGAACACGGAGGTACAGAGTTTTTTTAAGAGAATTACCAAGTGGCATTGTGTTTTTATAATTAAAAACTCTGTGCCTTTGTGTCTCTGTGTTCTATTATTTAAAATTCAATATTAAACCCGAATACTACTTTCTTGGACGAAGGATAAGAACCTTTGTCTACCCCCATGCCCGAGGTAGAGTTTGCTGCCGCTTCCGGATCGAAACCGGGGTATTGCGTAAAGGTGAAGAAATCGTCGAGCGAACCATAGATGCGCAAGTTGTTTACGAAAATCTTCCTTGTCCAGCTTTTGGGCAGGGTGTACCCTAGTTGTATCTGTTTGATTTTGAAGAATGAACCATCGTAAACCAGGGCGTCCGACGTTTGGTACTTGTCCATGTTGGTAGCACCGGCACGGGGCACTGCACCTTGCTTATTATCTGCTGTCCAACGGTTGTTATAGAACACCTCTTTCAATTTATTTGATGCTGCATAGTCCGGGCGGTTGATACAATTGAATATATCATTACCCTGCGAACCTGTGCCAAATACAGTGAGATCTAAACCCTTCCAGGCAGCCGACAGGGTGATTCCGTAAGTGAAATCAGGGATAGCATCGCCAATATAATCCAGATCGCCATCGTTCAGCGTGCCGCTTTCGTCCAGGTCGTGAAAAGTTGGATTTCCGGTTTCAGGATCTATACCTTTAAACTTATAACCACGGAAGTAGTACACCGGATATCCTTTTTCGAAATAGGTAATGGTGCTTGTGTGGAAGTTTACTCCCGACAGGCGGGTGATAGACGAATCGATGTAGGTAACTTTGTTCTTGAGTGTGGCCAGATTGGCACGGATACCGTAACTGAAATCGCCTATGTGGTCGCGCCAACCTAGTTCAATTTCAAAACCTTTGTTGCTAACATCGCCGGCATTCATGGGCGAAGTAGTTCCGCCAATAATCAGCGAGGGAGTAGTACCCGACACCAACAAATCCTTTGTTTTTTTGTCGAAGTAATCCAAGCTCAGTGTGAGGCGATCTTTGAGCATACGCATATCAATACCCACGTTAATTTGCTCGGAAGTTTCCCATTTCAGTTTGTCGTTACCCATGGTCGATGGGGCAGCGCTGGTTATATATGTATTACCAGGCACAAAAGAATAGATACCGCCCAATGCCATATCGGTGCTGTATGGATAACCACTCAGTGCAGCCAGACTACCGTTTTGTCCCCAGCTAGCACGCAGTTTCAGACTGCTTATCTGGTTTCTCAATGGAGCAAAGAATTTTTCTTCCGACACTGTCCATCCTGCCGAAACAGCTGGAAAGTATCCCCAACGGTTGGTTGGCGGAAGCAAAGAAAGGTCGGCAGCATCGGCACGCAGCGAAGCTTGTAACAGGTAACGTCCTGCAAATTCGTAGCCCACACGGCCGAAGTACGATAGCTTGGCCGAGCGTGTTTTTTCACCACCTACGCCTTTGGTAGCCGAGGCCGATCCAAAGTTGAGGTAATAGAACAGCGGGTTGTTCTTCTTCAACGCATCTTCGCCGTTGGCCGACAGGCTACCGTACACGTAGTCGTATGTAGATTCCTGATACGACATACCTACCATTCCTGTTACAGTATGCCGCCCGAAGGTCTTCATGTAGTTAGCAAAGTTTTCCCACTGGTAATAGATGTTGGTGGATGATGTTGCGTTATGACTTACATAATCACGGCTTTGTACTGAGTTGCCGTAGAAAGGTAAATCTGTAGCAGATTGACGGGCGCCGGAAAGGCGGTAACCCAGACGTGAGGTAAACGTAAAGTCTTTAATGGGTTTGAAATCAGCATAGATAGAACCGTTTACATTGAAGCCGCTGTTCTTACCTATATTGTTGTCGCGCATAATCATTGGGTGGTACTGTTCGCCCGAGTAATAGTTGGAAACTGCATAATAATTGCCGTTTTCATCTGTTAGCAGATGCTTGCCACTGTTCAGAGCGTTCAGCATGTGTGTTGGCAGGTTCTCGTGGGTATAAGTGTCGGGCGTCAGCGGGTCAAGTTGAAGAATCGACGTTAATAAACTTCCATATTCACTGTTTATGGAAACACTACGTGTGTTATACTTTTCCACTTGGTTGGTGGTACCTACTTTAAACCAGGGCTTAATCTCGTATTCAGAGTTGATGGTAGCCGTCAGGCGTTGGTACACATCGGCATCACCCTTCACGATACCGTTGTTATCGAGGTAGCTGAGCGATAGGTAATAATTGCCACGGTCGCCCCCGTTGGTAAAAGACACGTTGTGTCTTTGCATCCGGCTGTTCTCGAACGCTACATCTGTCCATGTGGTATTTGTAACCCCGTCCCAGTTGCTTCGCAGGTAATCCTCGGTAAAAGTGTTACTCTCTACCATATAATTAATGTACTCTTCGGCACCCAGCATTTTAGGGATGCGCGCCAACGATTGCGACGACCATTGAAAATCGTATGTAATCTTTCCATGTCCGGCTTTTCCCTTTTTGGTGGTGATAAGTACAACACCGTTACCGGCTTCTGCTCCATAGATAGCTGCCGAAGCTGCATCTTTTAATACTTCCATCGAAGCTATATCATTAGGATCAAGTCCACTGATGTCCGACAGGCGAATACCATCTACCACATAAAGCGGATTTGATGATACGTTAGACGAGTATCCACGTACCCGCACCGTAGGCGAGGCACCAGGAGCTGCCGAAGTTTGTATAACCTGTACGCCAGCCGTTTTACCCTGCAATGCCTGCTGTGCATTACTAATGGTACGGTTTTCCATATCTTCGGGCTTTACTTGCGAGATGGCACCTGTTACTGAACTCTTTTTCTGTACACCGTAACCTACTACCACTACTTCATCCAGTGTTCTGGCGTCTTCTTTTAATGTAATATTGGTAACTCCGGCAACTGCATTTTTTTCTTGTGTTTCATAGCCAATGTATGAGTAAACAACAGTTGATCCTTGCTTAATCATTAATGCATAGTTACCATTCATATCGGTAATTGTACCATTAGAGGTACCTTTTTCGAGTACACTTACTCCAATCATTGGTTCTTTATTCACATCGAGAACCGTACCCGAAATTTTAATTGCTTCCTGCGCAAACAGGAAGGGCATTGTTGTAACAAAGAAAAGAACTAAAGTGAAAAGCCTTTTCATTTCTACGTGTTTCAAACTTTTTTTCATTTGGTTAATAATATTAGATTATTAATAAAGGGTGTCATATACATTATATGTATTTGAGTTTACAGCAATAATTGCTTCTGCAATATTAGACATAAAGCCCGGAGGCGTTTTTCTGATGTGTGCAAATGGTTTGCAGTTTTGTTCAAACCGGCTTTCTTATTTGTTCAAAAGTTTGCGGATTTATTCAGGAGAGGCGGTTAACAGGAAGTGGCGACTCACTAGGGTTATCACATCTCACCCTTTCGGGGGTGATTCTAATTATAAACACTTACTTAATGATAAAAGATAAGCCATTGACTTTTATTTAAGTTTAATAATCAATTATGTGTAAGTAAATCGTTATATTTGCGATAAATACTCAAATAAGCGCATTAAACTATGATAATTCATTTCACAACAGGGAATTTCCTTTCTTTCAAAGAGCAATCTACTCTTTCACTGGCAGTATCAGCTTTGAAGGATATACAAGTTTCATCAGAAGAAATAATCTTTGGTGTGGGAAGTACAGGACTGTCGTTATTGAAAAGTGCAGTTATTTATGGAGCCAACGCATCCGGTAAATCCAATTTTATCAAGGCATTCGAGTTCTTTAAATGGTATGCAATAAATTCATCAAAAGATATTCAGGCAGGTGAACGTGTTAATATTGAGAGTTTTCGCTTAAACTCTCTTACAGCCGAAGAACCTAGTTATTTTGAAGCTATATTCTGTGATGCAGAAAATCAATACAGATATGGTTTTGAGGCAGATAACTCATTCGTACATACAGAATGGCTCTATCAAAAAGCAAATAAAAAGAGAGCCAAAGAAATCGAACTGTTTTATCGGGAAAAAGATAATTTTGATATTCATCCCAAATTTACAGTAGGCAAGGAAGTTGCAGGCAAACGAATGGTGAGAGCAAATGCTTTGTTACTCTCTGTGGCTGCACAATTTAATGACCCAAGAGCTGTAGAAATTATGAAATGGTTGAATGATACTACTATTATTTCAGGTTCCAATGATGAAAAAGCATTATGGAATACGGCAATAACCCACTTAGATGATGCTGAAATGCGACAACGCATAGTAGAATTTTCTCGTTATGCCGATTTGGGCATCGATAATATTGAAAAGATTGAAAATTCCATTATCAGTAAGCATACACAATATGATGAAGAGGGTAATGAAGTGAAAACAGTCTCTTTCCCATTTCAAAAAAATGAATCGGAAGGAACTATTAAATACTTTTCCTTAGCATATCCTATCATTGATGCGTTGGACAATGGTAAACGTTTGATTATTGATGAATTTGATTCGAAAATGCACCCACTTCTTACCAATAAAATAATAGCTTTATTCAATTCGAAAGAGACAAACCCTAAAAATGCTCAATTGATATTCACTACCCATGACACCAATTTGTTAAGTGCAAATATATTTAGGCGAGATCAGATATGGTTTACACAGAAAGATCGCTATGGAGCAACCGAATTGTATTCATTAGCAGAATATAAAGTACGTAATGATGCTTCTTTCGAAAAAGACTACCTCTCAGGGAAATATGGTGCTATTCCTATTGTTGGTGATTTGTCACGTTTGTTTAATGCATCGGAAGAATAGTTATGGTAGCAAGAAGAAAAAACACAAACCCACGTATAGAAAGAAAATTAACCCGTGTTAGCGGAGTTCGCGAGGTAAAACAGACATTTCTTATTATATGCGAAGGAATCAATACTGAACCTGATTACTTCAATGCTTTCCGTTTGACTTCTGCCCATGTAAAAGCAGTTGGTCATGGAATGAGCACATTGACACTTGTGCAAAAAGCAATTCATATCAAAGAAGAAGAAAAACGGAAAGGACGAACATATAATCAGCATTGGGTTGTTTTTGATAAAGATGATTTTCCCGAAAAAGATTTTAATGCAGCTATTTTAATGGCCCAACAGAATGGTTTTGAGGTAGCATATAGTAATCAGGCATTTGAATTCTGGTTTTTACTTCATTTTAATTTATACCAAGGCTCTTTACATCGTTCAAAATATGAGAAAATGTTAAGTGATTTGCTTGGATTTCCTTATACAAAGAAGACAGGTGTAAGCATTAAAATGTTTAATCTATTATTTCCGAAACAACCGAAAGCCATTCAACATGCAAAGATTGTTATGAAACAATTTAATGAGAAGAATCCTGCACGTGAAGAGTCCTCGACGACTGTTTTTCAGTTGGTAGAAGAACTGATTAGATTCTTATGATCTGGAGTTGTCATTAATCCAGATGAACTGTCACTTATCCGCGAAATTCCAAAGAGAAGGCATTAAAGAAGAAATCGTATTTAAAACAGCAACTGATAATCAAAAACTTACAGTACCAACACTTTTTTACCTGTGAGAAAAAAGTATCACGCCTGTGGTACAAAAGTGCCACAGGTAAGATACAAAAGTACCACAGGCAAGATACAAAAGTGCCACAGGGAAGATACAAAAGTATCACAGGGAAGATACAAAAGTGCCTAACAGTATATTAACAAATAACAAACAGGTCATCGCAAGTATATAATTGATGACCATCAACATAAGATGAGTTTATTGAGTAGTTTAAGCAAGGAAGTTATGGCAAAGATTTTTTCTATCTTTTAATCCAATTTTCTATTGTAATATCTGGAATGCGATTAAGATGTTTCAGGTTTTCAGTTACCAATACCAAATTAGCAGAAACAGCTGTTGCACCGATTAGTATATCAAAATCATCAATCATCTGTCCGTTTTTGCGTAAATGTGCTTTTGTTTGGGCATAAAATGGTAATGCACTGAAAATTGGTAGAATTTCGAATTGAGCAATAAACAACTTCACTTGCTCACTATGTTTTTCTGGTTGTGCACTGCATGCAGCTCCATAAAGTAATTCGGCCACAGTTATTTCGGATATGTAACAATTCTGGCGTCCGGCTTTTTGCAGTTTGGTAGGTACATTGTATTTTCCTTGCAGAAAGAAAATGCAAATATTTGTATCAAGTAAATATTGTTTCATTCATCAAATGGTATAATATGACGAGTTTTACCAGAAGTGCGACTGCTAATTATCTCATCAGCTATCTTTTCGGCTTCAGCATCATTCTTCCATACACCAGCCAGCCTTTGCAATGTCTCATCTTTATTTACTTCTGTATTTATAGCTACTTTCTTTTCCAACATCGAGTCGGTTAATTTTTTAATTAAACGCAACTTAGTCTCATCTTTTAGAGATTTGAGCAGAGAAAAGTAATTATCTTCAAAGTTTATTGAGGTATCCATATCTTCAAAGTTTTGATAATTGCAAATATAACAATAAATATTTGTTTTTTACTTAGTAGCGAAATACAATAACCGTTTTTCTATTTGTTCAAATGTTTGCGAATTTATTCAAAAGATGCCCTAAAACACTATTCCTGGCTAATTGAAACTGTAGAAAGTTGATTTTAATATGTACATTTGTGCATACTTAAACAGTACTTATGAAGCAACACATACACTTTACACTTATCCTTTTTCTACTTGTACTCGCATCGTGCGAACAGGTAAACAACAGAGATTATAACACCAACACTAATTATGCAATAACAAACGATATTTCCAATCAACAGATTACCGGATTTGCGGAAGATAGTTTCGGCCATATTTGGGTCAGTACATTCCGGGGGCTTAACAAATATAATGCACAAGAGTATCACCAGTATTTTAACAGCAACGATTCATTGAGTATTCCCGATAATCAGGTACGGTCCATGCTATGCGATTCCCAAAATAGATTATGGATAGGTACGGTTAATGGCATTTGCCGGTATACCGATCAGGATTATTTTAAAAGAATTCCTAATGAAAGTAACGGGCAGTACATATACCAGATATTGGAAAATCAGGATGGGCGTTTGTTTCTGAATCTGGCCGTAGAAGTGGCAGTATATATCCCCGAAGAGGATAGGTTTTGTGCAGCCATCCCCGATCTGGCAGACCGCAATTCCTTTATTGTAAAGTGTTTTATAGATGGAGAAAACAATCTTTGGGTGGTTAATCCATACCTGATACGCTGCTACGATTCAACAACTTTGGAGCTAAAAAGTAGTTATGAAACAAACGAGCAATATGTTCAATATGCATTTTTACGGGATAATGGTGAGTTGTGGCTTGTTTCCTCCAACAGGCTTTTCATTCTTGATACCCGCTTGGGGAAGTTTATGGAAAAACCGGAAGCAATACGCCGGCATCCTAAATTGTCATCAGATGTGGTTATTGAATATATTCACCCTTACAACTCCACCTCGCTGCTTATCTATACACAAGATGGTTTCTTTCTTTACAATTATGCCGAAGATAAAGTTATCTATCAAAATGAAGTAGGTTTCCCATTTGATCCACCCAAATTCAAAGTAACCTCTATGTTTACCGACTCACAAAAGAACCTGTGGATTGGCTCACTCGACCAGGGATTTGTTACTTACTATGATTATAAGGAACGCTTCAACAACAATAACTACCTGCGCACTTTTACCGAGAATTTATCGGTTGTTTCGCTGGAAATGGATCAGGATAACCAACTGTGGATAAACACTTCGGTTGATGGTGTATTTGTGTATGATATGGATAAGGAAGTTATTCGCCCGGTAGAGACTGGACATCTCTTCCCGGAAAAGAAATACCTGCTTACACAAGTAAGGTCTATTTTTGTAGATGACGAAAACAACATTTGGCTTAGTGCAAGTGCCAAGGTTATTCGTTGCCGGTACAACGAAAAGAATAACAAGTTGGTGGAAGAAAAAACATATTGGCTGCCAATGGTTAATTCGGAGATGACGCAAGATCGTAATGGAACCATCTGGGTGGCATCTCATAGCGATGGTATTTATGCATTGCGCAAAGGTGCCGAACAGTTTGAAGAGATCAAACTATATTCGCCATCGTTTACTTTCACTAATACGCTAATGACGCTCTCTACCGGCGAAATACTGGTTGGTTCCTATCCATATAATCCACAGTTGATAAACCCGGACACATGGGAGGTTACAGAAATTGACGTCTATCCGCACATCAAATCTTCCACGATGTTTATTCCGGTTTGTTTCTATGAAGATTCTCAAAGGAATATCTGGATAGGTACTATCACTAACGGCATTTTGCGCTATTCCCCGAAGACAAAAGAAATAGAAAACATAGAAGGTGCTGCCTGTACGGATGTTTCGGCCATAATAGAAGATGTGCAGGGCAATATATGGGTAAGTACCTTGTATGGCTTAAGTAAATATAACCGTACAACAAACAAGTTTACCAACTATTTTAAAGCCGATGGTATTGGAGGAAATCAGTTTAACGAGCGGGCTACGTGCCGGTTGGATAATGGAACGATTATTTTTGGTGGTACACACGGGCTTACATTCTTCGACCCGATTGATGTTACATTTAAACGGGATATTCCGTTATTGTTCGAAGACCTGAAAATACACAATCAGCTCATCCGCCCGTTCCAAAGCAATTGTATTGATAAAAGTCTTACTTACAACCCGCTTATCCGGTTACAACACAATCAGAATAGCTTTACCATCTCGTTTACTGCGCTCGATTATTCGGAATATGAGCGGGTACATTACCATTATATGATGGAAGGTTTCGATAAGTATTGGATAGATGCACGCAACAACCGTGAGGTATATTATTCAAACCTTCCGGCAGGGAAATATACTTTTAAGGTACGGATTACAAATAACGACAAATCTATTGTCGAAGCAGAGAATGCAATAACCATCAGTGTTAAACCGGCACCGTGGGCTACATGGTGGGCATATACATTGTACAGTTTGGTGGTGTTGGCTATTGGCTTGGTTATTCTCCGGTTGTACAACCGGAACAGGTTACATAAACTTCGTGTAGTGCAGGCCGAATTAGAAAAAGAGCAGGAGCAGCGCCTCAATAAAATGAACATGAGTTTCTTTGCCAATGTTTCGCACGAATTCCGTACCCCGCTTACAATGATCAGCGGACCGGTAACCCAATTGTGCAACAATACTGCCATTACTGGAGAACCCAAACAGTTATTATATATAGTTCAGCGAAGTGTTAACCGGATGCTGAAACTGGTGAATCAGTTGATGGACTTTAATAAACTGGAAAATGATACGTTGAGGCTGAAAGTTAGACGAACAGATATTATATCCGAGTTGAAACGGTTGATAGAGGTGTTTGCTGTAAGTGCTGCTAACAAAGGAATAGTATTGAAAACTTATGGACTGGAAGATTCATTCCTCACATGGTTAGACACCGACAAGATAGAGAAAATAACAAGTAATCTGATTACTAATGCACTTAAGTTTACTCCTGCTGGCGGAAAAATTGAAATAGCATTTGATGTAATATCACACAATGAGGCAGTGAGTCTTTTTCCTTTAACAGCCAAAGATGTGAGTATGGAGTATGTAAAGGTAAGCGTTTCCGATTCTGGTCTGGGAATTCCGGAAGAGAAGTTGGAAAAAATATTTGAGCGTTACTATCAGCTTAACGAACAATCACAGGGAACATACAACTGGGGAACAGGCATTGGGTTATATTATGCACGTCAGTTGGTTGGGCTTCATCATGGATACATCAAGGCAACCAATAACCCACGCGAAAAAGGAGCCAGGTTTGTTTATATACTACCTATCGGTGACAATGCCTATGCCAATGAAGAGAAAGATAACGAGCTGAAAAATCAGGAAGAAGCTTTCCCGCTTCAAATAGAGGAACAATATAGCTTGCAGGATAAAGACACCGGTAAAGACCGTCCTTCTATTTTAGTTGTTGATGATGATACAGAAGTGGTACACTACCTGAAATCGCTACTTGTTCAACATTACAATATTACCTGCCGCTTTGATGTTGAGAATGCGTATAAAGCATTGAAAGAGGAAGCCCACGATTTGGTGTTGAGCGATGTGGTAATGCCCGGTGCAAGCGGGTTCGACCTTTGCCGGATGATAAAGGAGGATATTCAATTGTGCCATATCCCAGTTGTATTGATTACTGCAAAAGCAACTGTGGAAGATCAGGTGGCAGGACTCGACACTGGTGCCGATGCGTATGTTACCAAGCCATTCGACCCTAATTATTTGTTGGCATTAATCAAATCGCAGTTGTCAAATCGCGAGAAAGCCAGAAAATTACTTGGTCAGGCAACAAAGACAGAGAAAATAGCTGATAATGTACTGTCTCCGCAGGATAATACATTTATGACGGGGCTGTACGAACTGATGGAAAATGAGCTGTCAAATCCCGAACTAAACATTACCCGGATGACAGAGGTATTGAAGATATCGCGCACCAAATTCTATTACAAGGTAAAAGGATTAACAGGAGAAAATCCAAATGTATTCTTTAAAACATATAAGCTGAATCGCGCAGCAGAGTTGCTGGGCGAAGGGAAGTACAACATCTCAGAGGTGGCGGATATGACGGGATTCAGTACATTATCACATTTTTCGGCAAGTTTTAAAAAACAGTTTGGTGTATCGCCGAGTGAGTACAATTAGTACTACCTCCGTTTGCAATGCCCAAATTGCAAAATCAACCATATTCCAACAGATAAAAGCATTGAACTTCATTTTTGTATTGCCATCTTTCATATTCCGGAAAAAAATGCGAAATTTGCCGTGCTTTATAAACAAATGCAATTAACATCTTTAAATAAACAGAATAATGACAAAAAGTGCATTGCAAATCGCAAGGGCTGCATATCAGCCAAAACTCCCTAAAGCACTCAGGGGAGCAGTGAAAGTTAGTGAAGGAGAAGCTACACAATCAGTAGCAGATCAGGAAGAAATCAAGAAATTATTCCCAAATACATACGGAATGCCATTGCTTAAGTTTGTTGAATCAAACGAAGGACAAAGCTTCCCAGCAATTAATGTAGGCGTAATTCTTTCAGGCGGACAGGCACCTGGTGGTCATAATGTGATTTCAGGTCTTTTCGATGGTATCAAAACTTTAAATGCTGATAGCAAACTTTATGGCTTCATTCTAGGTCCTGGTGGTTTGGTTAATCACGACTATATGGAACTAACCGGAGATATTATTGATGAATACCGTAACACAGGAGGATTTGATATTATCGGTTCGGGACGTACCAAACTAGAAGAAACCGAACAGTTTGAAAAAGGTCTTGAAATCCTTAAGAAACTGGGAATCTCTGCTTTGGTAATTATTGGTGGCGACGACTCAAATACAAATGCTTGCGTTCTTGCTGAATACTATGCAGCTAAAAAATATGGCGTACAAGTTATTGGTTGTCCTAAAACAATTGATGGTGACCTTAAGAACGAAATGATTGAAACATCTTTCGGTTTCGACACTGCATGTAAAGTTTACTCGGAAGTTATCGGTAACATTCAACGCGACTGTAACTCGGCCCGTAAATACTGGCACTTTATTAAGCTGATGGGACGCTCGGCTTCGCACATCGCTTTAGAGTGTGCATTGCAGGTTCAGCCAAACGTATGTATTGTTTCGGAAGAAGTTGAAGCAAAAGATATGTCGTTAGATGATGTAGTAACATACATCGCTCAAATAGTAGCCAACCGTGCAGAAAAAGGAAACAACTTTGGTACAGTATTGATTCCTGAAGGTTTGGTTGAATTTATCCCGGCAATGAAGAGATTGATTGCTGAATTGAATGACTTCCTGGCTAAGAACGCTGAAGAATTCTCGCACATTAAGAAATCTTACCAACGCGAATACATTATTTCCAAATTGTCTAAAGAAAACTCGGAAATATATGCAAGCCTTCCCGAAAGTGTTGCCCGTCAGCTTACACTCGATCGCGACCCACATGGAAACGTACAGGTATCATTGATCGAAACAGAAAAACTTCTTTCGGAAATGGTTGCCAAGAAACTTGATCAATGGAAAGCAGAAGGCAAATTCAACGGTAAGTTTGCTGCTCAACACCACTTCTTCGGATACGAAGGACGTTGTGCTGCCCCATCAAACTACGATGCCGACTATTGCTACTCACTTGGTTATACAGCTTCTGTACTGATTGCTAATGGTAAAACCGGTTATATGTCGTCTGTACGTAATACTACTGCTCCTGCCGAAGAATGGATTGCAGGTGGTGTGCCTATTACTATGATGATGAATATGGAACGTCGTCACGGCGAAATGAAACCAGTAATCCAAAAAGCTTTGGTAAAACTTGATGGTGCTCCATTCAAAAAGTTTGCTGCCGACCGCGATACTTGGGCTATCAATACTGATTATGTATATCCGGGCCCAATCCAATACTTTGGTCCAACCGAAGTGTGCGATCAGCCTACAAAAACATTGAAGTTAGAACAAGCTTAATTGAAAATTGAGAATTGAGAATTGAAAATTACCATGCGGTATAATGTCTGCATGGTAATTCTCAATTTTCAATTTTCAATTCTCAATTTTCTACTTATGCCAATACAAAACTCTAAGCAAAAAACTAAATACCGCAAAAAGCCGAAAGCAAGGCGTAAAACTAAACCAAAAACCAGAAAAAACTTTTTCGGGTCGATACCCGCATGGGTAAAACATTTATTCTCTCTAGGCATTATTTTCCTTTTTTCAGTATCTTTCTATTATCATTTTATTCGTCCTTATCCCTATTTCTGGAAACCATGCCGGGGTGTAAGAGGATATGGAGTTTGTTTGCCCGATGGATATCCGGTACATGGTATTGATATATCTCACCATCAGGGTAATATTGACTGGTACGAATTGGCAAAGAATAAAGAGATACCTAACCCTATCCGGTTTATTTTTATGAAAGCAACCGAGGGCGGCGATCTTGGCGATAATACCTTTGCCCGCAACTTTTATCAGGCTCGCCAGCATGGCTTTATCCGGGGTGCTTATCACTTCTTTTCACCCAAAACAGATATTAAGAAACAAGCCGATTTCTTTATTAAGAATGTAAAATTACAATCCGGCGATTTTCCTCCTGTACTCGATGTGGAGGTGTTAGGAAACAATACCAAAACAGAGTTGCAGAGAAAGGTTATTTACTGGCTTACCCGCATGGAATCTCATTACGGGGTTAAGCCTATTATCTATGCCTCTTATAAATTCAAAACCGATTATCTGGATAGTCCACTCTTTGATGATTTTCCATATTGGATAGCACATTATTATGTAGATAGTGTATATTATACAGGCAAATGGACTTTTTGGCAGCATTCGGACAAGGGCCATGTTGCAGGGATAAAAGAAAGAGTAGATTTGAATGTATTTAATGGCGAACTGGAGGAACTGGAAGAAATTCTTATTAATTAAATGTGGCTAATGTGCCAATGTGCTAATGTGCCAATACGACAATGTGCCAATATGCCAATTTGGTTAATGTGTCAATAAGACAATGTGATTAATTAAACATTCAAATGCGCAGCCAATTAGCACATTGGCACATTGTCGTATTGGCACATTAACATTGGCACATTAGCCACATTAGTCACATATTAATTTAACCGCTGCCCACTTATTCTTTTCCTTATAATATTGAAACACCAGTCCCAGGCTTTCTGCCTTTTCTTTGATTGCCTCAACATCCTCTACATAAAAACCACTCATATAAAGTTCTCCACCGGGGTTGAGGCTTTCTACATAATGCAACATATCATTCAAAAGGATATTTCTGTTGATGTTGGCAATAATAATATCAAACGGGCCACGTTCTTTTATTAGTCCTGCATTTCCTAGTTCTACAGTGATATCTGTAATGTTATTCAGGGCGATATTCTCTTTCGAATTTTCTACGCACCAAGTATCAATATCAATTGCAGTGATTGGTTTTGCACCACGCATCCGGGCAAGAATGGCCAGAATAGAAGTTCCACAGCCCATGTCCAGCAATGATTTATTCTCCAAGTCCATCTTCAACAACTCGCTGATAATAAGACTTGTTGTTTCATGATGACCTGTACCGAACGACATTTGCGGATTAATTAGAATATCATACTCAAGCTGCGGAATGTTTTGATGGAAAGTGCTGTGAATAACACATTTATCATCAATAATAATCGGCTGGAAATAATTCTTTTCCCATTCTTCGTTCCAGTTTTTATCTTCGGCTTCCTGCCAAGTGTAGCTAATAGAAGTGTTCTCTAAAGGAAAATATTTCAATGTGTTTTCCAGTGTTTCCTCATCAAAAAACTCTGCCTGAATATAAGCATTGATGCCACCCTCGTTTTCGGTAAAGCTGTCGAACCCTACTTCGCCCAATACGGCTGACAAAATATCATTAACCGTTTCCGTACAAGGATTGGTTTTGAACTGAAACTCCAAATATTTCATAACTATATTTTTTTTGCAAATTTACACGAAAATACCGGATTCACAAACCAATAAGTAAGTGTTCAAAATAAGATCATCTTTTAGTGAAAAAGTCGATGTTTTAGTGTGAAACCATTGTCGTTTCATTATCATTTCGTTGTCGTTTTGTTATTGTTTTGTTATTGTTTTGTTCTGGAACGAACGTTTTCTTTATGCAATAAAACACTTTTCATCGTAGACTTTATTTGTATAACTAACTGATGTTAAGCATAATATACACCAATAGAGAAAAGTATAAAATCTAACGCTCGTTGAATTTCGTTGCAACAATAGAAAAGAAGAGAAAAGAAAAGAACATAACATAACATAAGAAAAAGCAGAATAAAAAGAAACTGCTGCTGTTGATGATGATGTTAATGGTTCTTGATGGTCTTAATCGTATGAACCCTGTAGGGATACCCCTTGTGGGTATCCTGATAATGGTTCGCTGGTATCCTAACGGTATCCTAACCCAATCAGGATACCCACAAGGGGCATCCCTACAGTGCATTATCCTTCAAGCTATATAGCATTGGCCCCTTGATCTATATAGCATCGGGGTGCTTTGCTATATAGCACTGATGGTCAATGCTATATAGCACGGATTCGCAGTTCTATATAGCATAAAACAGGAGATAAAGTTGCTTATTTCTGGCATATAATTTGCAGGAATGCAATGAACATCTACTCCACTGAATTAGTTATATAATGCAGAGGTTGTAGTTGCAAAAAGAAACCATAATAGGGAAATCCCTACTAAATTTTGGGGAAAATCTCCTTTGTATGGTGATTACCATGCTTATCTTTGTAACGAGATGAAGTGGAACATAATAACCAAGAAAACCAGAAGAATTATGAAAAGAATTGTTTTTTTATCGCTGTTTACTCTTTGTTTGCCATTGCTAATGATGGGACAGAGGGTTGATGATGATCTTTATTACATTCCGAAGAAGCAGAGCGAGAAACCAAAAGAACAGGTAAAAGAACAAACCAGACCTGAACCGGAACAAAATAAAGAAGTTAGAACTACATCGGTTTACACTGAGCTCGCAACCACTCAAACCACCATTGTGGTTAAGGATAAACGAGGCAATATCAGGGATGTAGACGAATATAACCGCCGTTACGATTCAACACAGAATGAATTTGTGATGGAGGATGATACACTGTTTATCAAACAAAGAGGAAATTATCAACTCGACGGTGAGTGGATGAATGGATTCGACGGCACTCAAGATGATTACGAGTATGCCGAAAGAATTGTTCGTTTCCGCAATCCGCGTTATGCCATACACATAAGCAGCCCATACTACTGGGATGTTGTTTACGGATTAAATTCGTGGGATTGGAATGTATATACCGATGGCTTGTATGCTTATGCATTCCCAACATTCAGTAACCGCCTTTGGTGGGATTGGCGTTATGGTTCGTTTGGCTGGGGCTGGAACAGTTGGTACTCTCCCGGTTATTATGCCGGTTGGGGCTATTCCGGTTGGGGAGGCTACTGGGGTGGAGGTTATTGGGGAGGAGGCTATTGGGGCCATCATCATCACCATTACCACAATCACTGGCATCACGGAGGAAGCTGGGCAGGAAACTGGAGCAGACCAACGTATAATAACAGTCGCAGATATACTTATCTGGATGGCAGAGGAACAAGTGTTTCGGGCCGTCGTCCAACAACATCAGGTTCACGCGTAAGTGGTACAACAACTAGTCGCCGTCCGGTTACTTCAACAGGTACACGAGTAGATGGTTCTAGCAATCGCCGTCCGGTTACATCTGGTACACGAGTTGGTACAAGTACCAGCAGCCGTCGTTCCGAAACCACAGTACGTCAAGGCGAAAGTGTACGTAGCTCAGGAAGAGTTGTGGGAACAAGACCATCCAGTACAACTAGTCGTACAGGAGCTTCCTCAAATCGTACAGGAACAACATCTACCTCTTCATCCTCAAGATCTACTTATACAAGACCCAGCACTACTCAAAGTGGAAGTCGTTCATCGAGTTCTGTAGGAAGTAGTAGTTCGGCTTCAAGTAGAAGAAGTACCGGAGTTAGCAGTTCTTCCTCTTCATCCAGTAGCAGAAGTTCAAGTTACTCACGAGGAAGCAGCAGTAGCAGTAGTTCTTCCTCTTCCAGAAGCTATTCGCCAAGTCGGAGTTCATCATCATCACAGAGCTATTCACCAAGTAGCAGTAGTAGCAGCCGTTCAAGCAGTAGCTACTCAAGTGGTGGCAGCAGTAGCAGTAGTTCATCCCGTTCGTCGGGTGGCGGTGGAGGTGGTTCATCACGCTCATCGGGTGGTAGAAGATAAACAGTTTGCTGTTTAAAACTGTATGCTTATTAAAATTGAAGAATTATGAAGATATTGAAAAAAATAATGCCTTTGGCAGGTCTTATACTTGCCTGCTCTACATTAAATGCCCAAAGTTTATATGACGCAGAGCGTTTTATGGGTGGTGATTTGAACGGTACAGCACGTTATGTTGGAATGGGTGGTGCCATGGGTGCCCTTGGTGGTGATATTACTACTATAGGTACCAATCCGGCAGGGGTCGGGATTTACAGAAGTAATGATCTGAATGTGTCGTTTGGTTTTTCGAATGTTGGTAATAAAGCAACAATGGCAGGTACTTCAACCGAAACGGATAAATTTTTCGGATCGTTTGATAATGCCGGATTTGTTTTGGCTTTGAGGCAAGGTGATTATACCCCAGTTCGTTTTGTTAATTTCGGATTCAATTATAATAAACAGAAATCTTTCGACAAGAACTTTTTATTGAATGGCGGATATAGCGGAAATATTTCGCAAACAAAGCAGTTTGCAGATCTGTCGGAGGGAATTGTTTATTTTGAAGGTTCCCCCAATCCCTACTTTAATGATCAATTAGGTTGGTTATCTGTTATGGCTTGGGATACTTATCTGATGGATGTTGATGAAATTACAACTACTACGAAAAAAAACAGTTTCCCTTACAAAGATGAAGATGGTAATCAGATTTATGATGAGAGTGGAAACGCATTGTACATAGATAATGTATTTTTTCAGGGAGTAGGAACAAATCCTAATGCCCGGTATTTATCAGAAGAACGTGGAGGAATGCACAATTATGACTTTAATATGGCATTAAACTTTAACGATCGTTTTTACCTGGGGGCAACTGTAGGAGTTGTAAATGTTGACTATTCTCGCACCTCAATTTATAGCGAATCATCTAATTATGTTGATTACTCGTTAGAAAACTGGTTTACTACTAAAGGTACAGGATTCAATTTTAAGTTGGGGATGATTGGTAGATTAACAGACAATCTCCGGATAGGGGCAGCCGTTCATATTCCTACTTTCTTTAAATTAACAGATTATCATGGTGCACGAATGATCTCGGACTTTGGTAGTGGTGAGGTGTACGAACAGGACACATACAATCAGGCCTATGAATGTGTAACAGATTATAAATTGGTTACCCCTTGGAAATACAATTTAAGTCTGGGGTATACTGTGGGAACAAAACTGGCATTAGGTGCCGAATATGAATATTCCGATCATTCTACTGCTAAATTAAAGTATGATGATGGCGAAAAAATGACGACTGAAAATGATCGTATCAAAGCAGGTTTGCGTGGAGTTAATACAATAAAACTTGGTGCAGAATATCGTATTGTGCCAGAATTTAGTGTTCGTGCCGGATATAATTATATTACTGCATCAACTAATGGAAATGAAAAAAGCTATAAAAATCTGCCAACAAACACAACTCGTACCGATACCGAGTATTTCAGCGGTAAAGCTATAAATAACTTTACGTTTGGATTTGGATATAAGGGTGATTTCTTTTATGCAGATATGGCATATCAGTACAATCATTCGAAAGATGAGTTCTATCCGTTTACTGTAGAACTTGAAAAACAACCTTTTGCTAAGGTTACCAATAACAGACATCAGTTATTATTTACCCTTGGTATGCGATTCTAAAATAAATCTCTAGCTAAATAACTTTTATGTGTGTGAATCCCCGGAGGTTGTAAAGTCTTCGGGGATTTTTTTAATACTCTATCTTATCATCTTTCCCGGCCCACACTTCAAAAGCCTTTATTGCTTCATTATGTAGCAAAACCTCCGATGGTAGTTTCCTGTCCTGCGGTTTCAGTGCCAACTCGTCATAAATAAAAGAGTCGTCAAAGCCAATTTCTTTTGCATCGGTTTTATTATTACCATAATACATTTTGTCCAGGCGTGCCCAATAGATGGCTCCCAAGCACATGGGGCAAGGTTCGCACGAAGTGTATATCTCGCATCCGCTTAGATTGAATGTTTTTAATATTGTTGCTGCTGCGCGAATGGCACTAACCTCGGCATGGGCAGTGGGGTCGCAAGAGTCTGTAACACGGTTTACACCGGTTGCAATAATTTCACCATCTTTGGCAATAACTGCCCCAAAGGGACCACCGCCGTTTTGTACATTCTCAATGGAAAGTTCAATGGCTTTCCTCATTAGTTCTTCTTTAGTCATTTATTTATCATCGTAATGTCCATATGCAGCAAGTAGTATCACTAGTACATGTTGTTCCGAAACTTCGTAAATCAACCTGTGTTTTTGAGTTATTCTTCTGGACCATTGTCCTTTTCGATTGCCCTTTAACGCTTCAGGGTTGCCTGTACCGATATAAGGATGCTTGCGAAGTTCATCGATTAAAGTGCCTATTTTCTTTAATATCGCTTTTTGTCCAGCTTTTTTATGTGCTTCAATATCCTCTTGAAACTGTTCAGAATATACAATTTCGAAGTCAATATCTTCATTGATGACCATCATTCTTGTTGTTTATTCCAATTATTTCAATCCCAGAAATTCATCTTGTTCCTCTTTTGATAGTTTCTTAGTTTTTCCATTTCGGACCTGCTCAATGGATTTTTCTAAATGCTCTACATTTCTGCGGTCAGCATAAAATAAGTCCCCAGATGGACTATAATCAAATGGGTCACAACGGAACTCGGATGGGATAGCTAGAAATTCTTTCACCCAATCTTTGGTAAACATCATCTTCTCTGGATCATCAGTTACTACGAGGCTAATATATTTGTTTTTCCCCCGTTTTACGTATACCTTTTCTTTTTCTGCCAGTTCAAACATAGCTTTTGTTTCTTGTCTGAACTCTCTTGTGGTAATGATTTTCATACATCGTCGACATTAATGTGTACACAAATGTATATATAATCATTTGAAACACCAAATAATTTACGATTTACGCTTGAAGTTAGAATTATTTAAACTAACTCCAATCGTTAATCGTAAATCGTCCAATCGTAAATATCACCAGTACCACTGTATTCCCAAAGAATACGGATACATTTCGGGTCCTTTATTTTTTTCGAACAAGCTGTTCATTGAGTAGCGGCAATAGAATCCCCAGTTTGAATACCCTGCCTGCACCAACAAGTTAACACCTAGCGGACGAACATTCAAATCTTTGTCCAAGGTACGTTTCTTGCCATCAACCTTTGCTAATGATTTTGTCCAGAAGCGGGTTTCCAGTTCGGCACCTACAGATACAAACAAGGGTCCCCTCCAACCAAACTTTTGCTGAAACTCCAAACTAACAGGCAAGCGTAAATGATAATAACGTAGTCGGCTTTTTTTGTAGATTGCATCTTCCGGTGCATCGGCTATATACGTAATGCCGTTTTCGTTTTCAACAAATGCCTGGTTGCCATCAACACGGAAAGAAGTATATCCAAAGCCCAAGCCGGCTGTTACCCCGAAGTGTTTGGACATGCGTAATGCACCATCGAACAGGTTGATACCCCATTCCCATGATTTGGAGGCAACCAAATCTACATCATCATTAGAACCAAATCCCATAAAGCCATCGCCCAATTGCTGATACCCAAGGTATATTCCGGCCGAGTGAGGATCGAAGTGTCCCTTATAACGTTTTTTTGCCTTCCGGGTAAAAGGTAAACTTACCGAGATACGTTGCTCTGTGCTTTGTCCATCACGATATACACCTTCGAATATCTGGTCGTTCTTAATCGTATCGCCCGAAGCAATTTCCTCGAAAACCTTAACGCGTATTTTACCGTCGTTCTCTTTCACTACAAATTTTCTGTTTCCTACATAAAGTGTTGTGTCTTTTGGATTTACTTCCTGAGCCATTCCTGCAAGTGGTGCAAGAATAAGTAATAATGCAATAAATTGTTTCATACTATTTAAGTTTTTGAGTTTTTAAATCATTCTTTTTTCATGAACAACAAAGTTACCAGATCGTCGGCATCGAGTGCCCCTTCAAGATATATCAGTGTAGCTGTTCCCTTCTTTCCGGTTTTAAATAGAATAAACCGGTTAACATCTTCCTGTAATTGAGGTAATTGGTAATAGCCCGATTGTATTTCTCCGCCTACCACTACTTCCTTAACCTTCTTAGCCTGTTTTTTATCGGCTTCCAGGCATTTCAGTATATGAGGTAGTGCCGATGATACATCCTTAAATACCAGGCTCTTATATAATTTCATCTCATAAATATCTACCAGCTCATTGGATAACTCCACCATTGTAACTCCCTTTTGCCTTCCATATTTACTAAATACGGAAGCAATTTCTAGTCCTTGCTGTGCCATGACATCTAACCCGGTCGACAAAAACAGGATAATCAACATTGTGTGAATAATTTTTCGCTTCATATATTTTTATTTCTTTTGTTCTTATGTTCTTTTGTCTGAAACTTATTCAAACAGTGAATCAAAAATATCTTCTTTGGTAAAACTAACATCATTGAACGCTATTTTTGCATGTTCGCGTATCATATCGGTATCGGTGTATCGTTTACCATCAATCATTACATAATTCTCGGGTTGCATTATAAAATGTTTATGAATTGTATTTCCCCCCAGAATCACTAACAAACATGCCGCTACGCCACTAATAGTATACAGTATATGTTTATTGACAAAGCTTTTTTTACTGTTTTTCTTTTTATGCAGTTTAACTTCCTCGTTAATATAAGCAAACAACGGACGGTATACCTGCAAGTGCTCCGGAACATCACCCTTTGCAAAAAACGTACGAAGCTCTCTCTCTTCCTCACAAGAGGTTTCACCCTCAAAATACTTGTTTATTAAATCATCTATTCTCATACTTCGCTTCTCCTTTTCTTTTCTTGAATAACTTGTAGATACATATCTCTTACTTTCTTTCTGGCTCGCGACAGGTTACTACGGATAGCCTCGTTGTTGCAACCTGTTATTTCCATAATTTCGCAAATCTCATACTCTTCAATATCTTTCATCCGGATAATGGTTTGTTGCAAGGGTGGCAGCGAGGCGATGATTTCTTTCATAATAGCTATTTCATCTTTCTGCTCCAATAGCTTTTCGGGAGTTTGTGTTTCACTTTGCAAAACAATTTGTTCCACAGAAAGAGTATCCGGACGTTTTCTTCGCCACAAGTCCATGCAGAGGTTGTGGGTCATTTTTACAGCCAAGGCCTCTACGCTATTGTATTCATCGAGTTTGTTCCTCATATTCCAAAGCTTAATCATGGCTTCCTGCACTATATCCTCGGCATCAGAGTCGTTTTCGGTTAACCGCAGTGCATAACCGTATAATCTGCTGCGTAACGGAAGAATATGTATTTTGAATTGTTTGAGTTCCATTTATAACCAATAGACGAACAAGAGAGGCAAACGTGACATCATAAACAAAAATAATTTAAAATCTTTAAGATATCCTTTTAATGCATATTTATAATGTATATATTTGGTGGACAAAATACAAAATCAAACATTCTCAGCAAATTAATTGTTATTACCAGAAAAAAAATATCTGATGCTATTTATTCGTATTCTACTTATTATCTTGTTCTTATCGGGCGTATCATCCAATTTGTATGCACAAGAAAAAGTGTATCCTAAAGATGGCGATGGTATTACATCGTTATTGCGCCGGTACAACCGTTCGGATGTGCATTACCACAGAGAGTTTCTTGAAATAAACAAAAAGCGGCTGGGCCGGAACAATGCTTTAATACTGGGGGTTGCTTATACTTTACCGCCATTAAAGAATCAGACAACAGCCAATACCACAAAGCAAACTACCGAACCGAAACAGAAAAAGGGATATGAACCGCTTTTCGGATCGGCAAACGCTAGTTTTGATATTACTTCGACAGAGTTGGAGGGAGCTACCTTTTATATATCATCCGGTCATGGTGGTCCCGACCCGGGAGCATGTGCCCGTTTCGAAAACCATGTCTTGCACGAAGATGAATATGCGTATGATATTTCGTTGCGACTTGCCCGGAACTTAATGATGAAGGGCGCTAAAGTATACATTATTATTCAGGATGCTGTTGATGGTATACGCGATGGCAGAATTCTGATAAACAGCAAACGCGAAACCTGTATGGGAGCTGAAATTCCGTTGTCGCAGGTTACCCGTTTGAAACAGCGAACAGACAAAATTAACGAGTTGGAAAGCAAAAAAGGACCAGGATACTCGCGTGCTATCTTTATTCATATCGACAGCCAGGTAAAGAATAAAAAGATGGATGTGTTTTTCTATCATAGTTCGTCCGAAGCCAGCCGAAAACTAACCAATACCTTGCAGAGTACTTTTGACCGGAAATATGCCCGCCATCAACCCAGCCGGGGATTTACCGGAACGGTGAGTCAGCGAGGTTTGTATGTGCTCGAAAACTCTACTCCTGTAGCTGCGTATGTAGAGTTGGGTAACATTCAAAACATGTCCGACTTGCGCCGCATAATACAGAAAGACAATCGTCAGGCCCTTGCCAACTGGTTGTGCGAGGGGCTTGTTGCAGACTATAAAAGTAATGAGTAGTGAGTAGTGAGTAATGAGTTTTGAGTAGTGAGTAATGAGTAATGAGCAATGAGTTTTGCGATGCCGCATGGTACTCAAAACTCAAAACTCATTACTCACTACTCATCACTCATCACTCAAAACTCAAAACTCATCACTCACTACTCATTACTCACAACTCACTACTCATTACTCATTTGCTGGTGTACACTTTCAGATTTCGGCTTACATTTGAACAAAAAAGTTGTTCATAAAATTACGTAGTCATGAAAAAGATTGTATTGCTATTACTAATTTGTTTGTTTTCACCATTTATCTTAGCCCAGAAGTATAAAGATATACATACGCTGCAAGTTGGCGACTGGTTGTTGGTAGAACATACCGAATACTATCCTTACTCGGCACCAGGTATTAAAGAAGAAACCCCATGGCGTGCCGAAAACATACGTAGAGTGGTAATGAAAGCTACTGTAACCAACAAGAGCACAACTACAGTTTCGTTTGATTTTTCGGTTACCAGTGTATACGATTGCCGGAACCAGCCGGATGAAAACCTGTTACTGTATTACGACAGCCGGTACAAGAATGATTTTCCTTTTTATAGTTGGCATCCGGTTCCAAGCGATTCGTTAATGGTTAAAGCTACTTACGATATTGCATCGGGCCACATAAAAACGTATGAACAGAATTCGGAAGAACCGTATCTGACTTACAGCAGATTGGCGTTTTCAATTGGGTTAATCAATACCCATCGTGCAAAACGGTATAACAGTACCCAGGGAATAGCAGATGCAAGCCGTATCCCCCAAATGGCTATGCCCCAGTTAATAAATAATTGGAATGGTGGCAAAGCAATAACTGCCTCGGTTAGGCAAGAAGCTACGTTCGAAACCCAGAAACCTTTATACTCGGCTGTTATAGGATTGTTGCCCGAAGATGTTACGCACAATCTGTATCCAAGCGAAACACGGGTTATAGATGCATCGTTTTTGCTGCCTCCTAATGTGGTATTGGCTTATACCGAGTCGGGAGACTCTTCGGTAACCGAACGAATAATCCGGCGATTGTTTATTCCGCATCCCATGGAGTATTATGTAGAAAACGACCGGCTTCATTACAGTGCCTTTCCTTGGTTGATATCTCCGGGCGACTCAATAGTAAGAGTTAAGAATACGGATGGTGGTTTTAACTTTACAGGAAAAGGAAGTGCACAAAACAGGTTGTATCATAGTTGTTCAAAGGCCGATGAAGTATTAGTGCATCAGTTAGATGTGTACTGGAAACACAGCTTCGAACTGCGTGATTTGTACAACAAAGCTAATCGGTATTTACTATCCGGAGTGCATGGAAATACAATTAATGCAAACAATGATAGCTTGATTCATTTATTACCACTGGTGGATGGTTTTTATAATCCGTCTTCGTTTAAACCTTTCCTCAATGAGTATATGGAGTATAAACAGGCTGAGTCTCTCTCCGAATCCTTATCTACGTCGTACTATTTTTATGGTATGGAGTATAGGCAAAGATATTACAACAACAAACATTTTCTGTTTGGCTATCCGCGTTATTTAATGAATGCAGATAATCTTCTGGATATGATGCGTATGGAAATGTTTGCGGATAATATGGTTGAGTATAACGACTTTATCAACCACTGCCCGGATATAAACCTGACAAATAAACTAAAACACCAATACAATGTTTTACAGGAATTGGAACGTGGAAAGAATATAAAGAACACCGATATAGAATTTATCAAGAAAAAACTTCCTTTGATGGCTGATAAACAAAAATATATCGTAGCTACTCTTTTTTATGGAGATGGATATACACGTTCTTCTGCACAGTATTTACAGAAAAAGATTACAAATGCCGGTTTAAACAACCACATCAGCAGTTGTTTCTTTTATCCCGGAACACCAACGTTGTATTATACCGGCGATGATAAAACTTATATGGACAGTCTTTATACTTTTGTAGGTGCACAGGAAGGAAAAAAAGTACTCAACCGGTATGGCTACGGATCAAATGATTTAACGATTCTGATGCGCGAAGACGGAACCATTCTTTACCGCTCTTTCGGAGGAAAGTCATGGCTCTCTGGTACAGAAGAGGATGAAATGCTACAAATAGTGAAGGCGGATATGAATCGTAGCGAGTCTGATTTTCATAAAGGTTTTAAGAAAGGATTATTTGTAACGCTGGCCGTAGTACTATTACTTTTGATTATCATAAAGATAAGGTACGATTCCAAACGTAGAAAAGAACAAACCGAACGGCACATCACCGAGTTGGAACTCAAAACAATTCGTTCGCAAATGAATCCTCATTTTATCTTTAATGCGTTGAGTTCAATTCAGAACTTAATAGGAAAGAACGCTAACGACGAAGCAAACCAATATTTAATTCACTTTGCCCGGTTGCTGCGCAATGTATTGAGCAATTCCGAAAAGAAATTAATACCGCTTTCGGAAGAGTTGGAACAAATTTCTTTATATTTGAAACTGGAACAGCTAAGAATACCTTTCAACTATCAGATAGAGGTTGACCCGGAAGTATCTGCGGATATAATTGAGATACCCGGAATGCTAATTCAGCCTTTTGTTGAAAACGCAGTGAAGCATGCCATTGCTCCCCAAGGAGGTGGAGAGATTATATTACATGTAAAACAGGAACACGATACGCTTCGGGTTGAAATTGTAGATGACGGACCGGGTATACAAAAAGAATCTACCGATGGGTTTGGTATAAAGGCTATTACAGAAGAATTAAAACTACTATCGGTTTTAAACGGAAAGGAAATAAAACTGGAAATAGAAAACCGACAGGATAAAGAAGATAAAACCGGATGCAGAATAATTTTGCAAATCCCGGTTAGTTAGTTCAAATGTACAATTTCACCACAGAGTTCACAGAGTTACACAGAGTTTTAAATACGATGCCGCATGGAAGTTTAAAACTCTGTGTAACTCTGTGAACTCTGTGGTGAAACACTCAAAACATAATAAGAAGAATTATGGAAAAAATATCAGTGTTGATTGTTGACGATGAGTTTGGTAATCGTGAAAATGTGCGGCGGATGATGGAAAAGTTCTTTCCGCACCTCATTTTATTGCCTGATTGTGCTTCGGTGCAGGAAGCGCAGGAAGTAATTGGGCAACAATCACCGGATATCATTTTATTAGATATTTGTTTAGGAGATAAAACGGGATTCAATTTGCTTGAAAGTCTGGGTAATGCATCGCCCGAGGTTATTTTTATCACTGCTTACGATCAGTATGCAATAAAAGCAATCCGTTTTAGTGCTCTCGACTATTTATTAAAACCAATTGATCCGCAAGAATTGGTGAGCGCAGTTAACAAGGCAATAAATATTATTATTGGCAAGCAACAAAACCTGCGTATGCAGAATCTGCTACAAAATAACATCCGTCCCGACCGGAAAAAGAAAATAGCTTTAGCAGTTGTTGATAGAATTGAGTTTGTGGAAATCAATAATATAATCCGTTGCGAATCGGATAGCAATTATACTACATTTTATTTAAAGAATGGCGAAAAACTCATTGTATCCAAAACCTTGAAAGAGTTTGATGAGTTACTTACACCTTATAATTTTCTTCGGATACATCAATCGCATCTTATAAATATGGAAGAGGTTAAAAGCTTTGTTAAAACCGAAGGAGGGTATATCCGGATGAACGATGGAGCAATAATAAGTATATCCCGGCAACGAAGGGCACAAGTAATGGAAGCGCTGAAGTATTTAACTTGAAGAATAAAACCTAATTGAATATCAATCTCTTACAGTACCACAGTTTTTTTACCCTTGAGAAAAAAGTATCACGCTGGTGGTACAAAAGTATCTTAGGCAAGGCACAAAAGTATCTTAGGCAAGATACAAAAGTATCTTCGGTAAGATACAAAAGTACCACACCGAAGATACAAAAGTGAGTTTCTTATGGATGGATACTATTCAGTTCCTTATCCACCAGAATACCATCTATACTATTCAGATTAAATTTGATTCTTTGTTTTGCTTTAAACTTCAAAACAAACAAATCGCTAGTACCATTTAAGGTTTCTTTGTCGCCCAGATTAACAAAAGTAGGATACAAAGCTTTTACCCCATTGGTATGTAACCTATCGTTGGTAAGGTTTTCCATTTGTTGCATGTTCAATGTTTGAATACCAACAAACTCGTACTCTTGCGCATTGTAGGGCAATGCAAAGCTCAGGGCATTAACAGCATTAAGATCAATACCTTTTACTTTTACTTCAATAATCTCATCCTTGTTGTACCATTGTTTGGCTGTACTGATTTCAAGCTTACCCGAAACTTTTCCGGCTTTATCACTCTCTATTCCACCTTCCAACCGTGTTGCAACCAGCGAGATATCGTACGCATCAATCAAATCGTTTTTGTTGATGTCGCCATTGCTGATATAACCTTCAAAATCAGCGTCCCCTCTTCTTAGTCCGGTATAGTTGGTGTACGATGTAAGGTCGTTTCCATCAATAACGCCATCATTGTTAATGTCGCCCGGAATATAACTTTCGGTACCCGGCACTTTGAATACATACAATTCTTTTCCCGAACCAAATCCGCCAACAGCTTCGGTAACGGTTAGTTTTATATAACGTGCAGTGGGTTTGTTGGTAAACTCAATTATTTTCACGTCATCTTTTCTTTCCCATTCAAACGGGGTTACTTCGGTCCAGTTTTCTTTGTCGTTGCTGTAATAAACCGTACCTTTCAGAATAGTGCCGTTGCGTGCACCTTCGCGAGGAAGATAATGCATCTTATCAAGTTGATTGATGGTGTGCAAATCAATAATCACATCGAACGGTGTAGCATTTGGGTTGCCATAACGAGTATGCCACATGGAGTTTTCGTCGAAATCGAATAACTTGTGTATGCCCGAACCTCCTTGGTTAGGAACACTTGTTTCGCCGGTTATGCCGGTTATAGCAAACTCAAGCGGATTCGATTTGGTGGTAGCATTAAAATCGTACCAGTTAGAAACCCCGTCTTTGTTTACCGAACGAATACGGAAAGCGTAGTCAGTTTCGGCCAACAGTCCGTCGAATAACAATTCCGTATCTTTAATAGTGGTATACAATATACCGTTAAATTCAATTTCGTAAAAATCGGCATTATCTACCGTATTCCATGTGGGTTTCAGGATATATGCTTCGGTGTTATCTTCTGTAACCTGTGCTGTTGGGGCAGTAAGTGCTCCGGTTTTGTTTTTATGTGTATTTGCAGGTGCAAACTCAAAACCTTCAATTAATACAGTTGTTTGAACCGCAGTTATATCTGCTGTAGCCAGTTTTACAAGCAATTGTGGGTTCTTTGTAATTACCTCTTTGGCAAACTCGCTTCCCGGTGTTGCGTACGTATTCAGGTTGGGAGCAGCATGATAGAAATACACATCTTCTCCACGAAGAAAATCTTCCATCGAAGTAACTTCCGTAAGTTTCACTTTGCTGTTACCTGTTTTGGCCGAAACCTTTTTAGGTTTGGCAGTTACATTAACGCGGAACTCGGTCGATTTATTTTTAACGAATCCATTAAAATCTCCCTGTGCCGGGTGTATGGTTAAAGTAACATTGTTTTTACCATCTACATCGGTTTCGATAAGTGTTGTAGCTCCCTTGCCCATACGGTATTCTTCAGTTTCGCCATCATCATCGTACTCGGTGAAAGAACTGTGTGCGTACGGATATACTTCGTATATGCGGTGTGCTTTATTAATCTCTTCTACATTGTTATTAGGATTAGTCATTGGAATGATTGCACCGTTTTTCACAAAAACAGGAAGTTTCCACAAGGGGGCATCAAAGCTGTTTAGAATACAATTGCCTTCATACTTTTCGCCTGTGAAATAATCAATCCATGTGCCTTGCGGCAGATAAATACCATTGCGGATGTCGTTTCCATTATCATCGGCTTTTGTTTCCTGATAGATTGGAGCCACCAGGAAAGAGGGGCCATAAAGAAATTGGTACTGGGTTGCTTTACCTTTGGTATAATCGTTAGGATATTCAAGGAACATGGCCCTGATCATAGGCATTCCATCTACCGATTCTTTAGCAATGCTGTAAGCATAAGGCATTATTTCCGATTTCAGTTTCAGGTACCAACGGTTAATTGAGGTAGCCGGCTCTCCCAATGCATGTGGGTATTTTTCGTTAGCGCCCCAACCATCCATATTCAGTTGCATGGGTGTAAATGTTTTCCATTGAAAGTCGCGTGTGTTGATAACAGGCTTTTTACCACCGAAAATACCATCCATATCCGAACAGATATTTGGCTGACCCGATAGTCCGGAACCAATGTAAGTAGGAATATGGAAGCGGATATACTCCCAAACACCACCTGTTTGGTCGCCCGACCATATTCCGGCATAGCGTTGTGTACCTGCCCATCCATCAAGCGATATAATAAACGGGCGGCTGTTGTTTCCGTAATACGGCATAATGTGTGCAACATCGGCAACACCATTCAGCCCGAACGAGTATCCGGCGCCTACCCAGGCCACATCGGTTTTTAATACCCGTACGCGCGCGTCTCTCACCTCTTTTACGATGTCTCTTTGTAGAAGTGCACTAACTTCCGGCTTGGGATGCAAATCCGATTGAGTCCAGAGTCCAATCTTTACACCATTCTTTTCGGCATAATCAGCCAGGCTTTTCAGGTTTTGTATATTACCATCCAATGTTTCTTCCTGTCCATAACCGGCACCATACCCATCGTTTGGAAGAATCCATCCAAAAGGCATATCATGGTTTTTATAGCGGTCTATTACTGCACGAGCCGAAAACTGGTAGTTGTTCTTTTCACCGTTCAGTGATTCTTTAACACCACCATTGTCTTTTTGGCTTTCCTTGTAACGTTTACCGTCTTCAAAAAGAATACCGTTTTCATCTTCTGCCCAATAATCGCGGTTGTAGGCATTGAGGTGTCCTTGATAAAAACCAAATTTGGGCAACAATACAGGGTTTCCGGTAAGTTGGTAAAAATCGTTCAGCAGTGCTACAGCACCATCGCTTACCATATAGAATATATCCAGGTAATTGGTTTCGTGATACAACTTTACTTTTCCGCTTTCGGTAGCTCCGAAATCGTATTTTCCTTTTTTAAATGTGTACCACATTACAGCATACCCTTTGTCCGACCAGTAATAAGGGGTAGGAGAGGCCACCCCACCATCGGTCCAACTGTTTTGGTTTTCAATAGCAATGGCTTTCCCTTTGTGCGAAAAGCGTCCGTTCTGCACCCCACCACCATAAAAATATTCGTCTGTATTTTCTTTGAGGGTAACAGTAACTTTATTCTTTTCAAAAAGGATTGGTTCAACCTCCTCTAGTACCACTGTGTTGGTAATGAGGTTAGTAACCTTCATCTGCGAGTTGTTTTTGTTTAGTTCGATGCTGATTTTTGCAGTCGAGATGGTAATAGAGTTACCTTTTTCTGTTACATTTAATCCGGTAATCGGTTTTCTAGGATTATCAATCAGAATCTGCGCTTCGGGTTTTGCTTCAGGATCTCTGAGAATACCTCCCGAGTTATCCTGGAACAATCTGAAGATATTCTCTCCGTAAAAGTCGAAAGTCATACGTTGATTTCCGGGGAGTAATACTTCAACCGTTGTTGGATTGATTTGCTGTGCGCTGATAATCTTTTGGTTTTGCTGGGCCATAGAGTAGGAGGCCGCCATGAAACAGGCTAGCATAAAAAGTGCTGCCTTTAATTTAAAAGCCGTTTTTTTCATGATGTACTATTAAGTTAGAATATGTTCAATACAGATATGTTTCTGCATTGATAGTACAAAAGTAGAGAAGAATTGTTTAGAAACAGAATGTTGCGGATAAAAACAAGATAAAAGGCTTCGGTTATTAACATTTATTTGGCCAATGTTTAAATCATGTTATTAAACACCTTTTTTTATTTGCATAATTTGCTGATTTAAATAATGTCTGTATCTTTGTACTGTGTTTTTCATAGTATTAGATTTAAGGTTAACAAAGGTTGGGATCAGGCGTGATCCCTTTTTTTATGTCTTTTTTTTAAGCTACCATCCTTTCTTTGCCCCTTTTTATTCACTTCAGTTACAAAACGACCTAGCTTCTGCAACAAAAAAGCCTACTTGATAATGCCAAAACCAGTTAATTTTGGCATCATGAAAAATATAATTATCCCCATACTTTTATTGGTAAACCTCTGTTCGTTTGCGCAGCAGTATTACACCAATCCTATTATTCATGCCGATTATTCCGACCCCGATGTATGTGCAGTAGGAGATGATTTCTACCTTACAGCATCCAGTTTTAACTGTATTCCCGGTTTACCCATACTTCATTCAAAAGACCTGGTGAACTGGGAAATCATAAATCACGCATTAAAAAATCCGCTGGAACCTGTTGAATTCTTTAATAAACCACAACATGGGCGTGGGGTTTGGGCACCCTGTATCCGGTATCATAAAGGAGAGTTTTATATTTATTGGGGCGATCCGGATTATGGTATCTATATGGTGAAAACCAAAGATCCGGCAACAGAGTGGGAAAAACCAGTACTCGTTAAAGCCGGTAAAGGCATGATTGACCCTACTCCCTTGTGGGACGATGATGGCAAAGTTTATCTGGCCTATGCCTGGGCAGGTAGTCGGGCAGGCATAAACAGTATTATTGTAGTCAGCGAAATGAATGCTGAAGGAACCAAAGTTATATCTACCCCAGTTATGGTATTCGATGGCAACGATGGCATAAACCACACAGTAGAAGGCCCCAAACTGTACAAACGCAACGGTTATTACTATATTTTTGCCCCTGCTGGTGGCGTAGCTACCGGATGGCAATTAGCTATGCGTTCACAGAGCATCTATGGCCCATATGAATCGAAGATTGTAATGGTACAGGGAAATACAAACATTAATGGTCCTCATCAGGGCGGTTGGATAGAAACCAATACCGGAGAATCCTGGTTTATCAATTTCCAGGATAAAGGCGCTTACGGACGTATCATTCACCTTAATCCGATGAAGTGGGAAAATAACTGGCCTGTAATTGGCGAAGATAAGGATGGTGATGGTTGTGGCGAACCTGTTAGCAAGTATCGTATGCCTAATGTAGGTAAAACCTATCCGAAAGAAACACCCATCGAAAGTGATGAGTTTGATAGCCGCACAATCGGGCTTCAGTGGCAATGGCATGCTAACTATCAGGATTTGTTTGGTTTTCCTTCCGATCTGGGTTTCATGCGTATTTATGGCTATACACTTTCTAAAGACTTTGTGAACTTCTGGGAAGTTCCTAACCTGTTTATGCAAAAATTCCCTGCCGAGACGTTTACTGCAACAACCAAACTAAGCTTTTCGGTAAAAGAAGACGGTTCAAAAGCCGGATTAATAGTTATGGGATGGGATTATACATATTTATCAGTAACAAAAAAAGGTGATCGGTTTATTCTTCAACAGGCTGTGTGCAAAGATGCTGAACAACAAACCCCGGAGCAGATAAAAGATATTGCCGAACTTCCTATAAACAGAGAGTACGAAGCCGGATCGTTTCCCAATTATGTTTGCGACATCTACATGCGTGTTAAAGTAACCGGGGGAGGAATGTGCCAGTTTGCATATAGCAGTGATGGAAAGAAATATACCAATGTTGGTGAAGTATTCAAATCCCGTCAGGGAAAATGGATTGGTGCAAAAGTTGGTTTGTTCAGTGTAAATCCGCATGGCACAAATAACCGCGGATGGTTGGATGCCGACTGGTTTCGTATAACGAAATAATAAATTAAAGATATATGAAGAAGATTATTTTAGGATTTACCCTTTTAGGATTATTTGCCTGCACCAATAAGCCGGTTCGTGAAACAATGGATGTGGATAAAGCACTCAATTATTGCGCCAAACAGGTAAACCGCACATTAAATGAGTTGAAGGGAGATTCGGGGATTGATTACACCATGATGCCCCGCAACATTATGGACAGTTTAACAACCTGGCATCTTCGTAAAGCAGCAAAAGAAGAGTGGACGGCAGGTTTCTGGCCCGGTATATTATGGTATGATTATGAATATACTAAAGACCCCCGAATAAAACAGGAAGCAGAAAAGTTTACCCAATCACTAGGTTTCCTTTCGCGCATACCTGCTTTTGATCACGATCTCGGTTTCCTGGTGTTTTGCAGCTATGGCAATGGATACCGGCTGACTGGGAATCCCGAATACAAACAAGTTATTCTTGCAACTGCCGATACACTTGCTACATTATTTAACCCTACAGTAGGTACTATTCTTTCGTGGCCTCGTGAGGTTGAACCACGTAACTGGCCTCATAATACCATTATGGATAATATGATAAACCTGGAAATGCTTTTCTGGGCTGCAAAGAACGGGGGCGATAAAAAGCTTTATGATATTGCTGTAGCTCATGCTGATAAAACAATGGAGAATCATTTCCGTCCTGATTATACTTCCTATCATGTAGCTGTATACGATACAATTACGGGTGATTTGATAAAAGGAGTTACGCATCAGGGATTTGCCGATGATACCATGTGGGCTCGCGGTCAGGCTTGGGCCATTTATGGCTATATGGTTTGTTACCGTGAAACCAAAGATCCGAAGTACTTGGATTTCCTTCAAAAGATAACAGATGTGTATCTTAAGGATTTACCCGAAGATTATATTCCTTATTGGGATTTCAATGCTCCCAATATTCCTAACGAACCACGAGATGCTTCGGCGGCCGCTGTAGTTGCTTCGGCATTACTTGAGGCATCTGCCTTTTTTAATGGAACAAAAGGTGATGAATACTGGAACGCAGCCGTTCGCATGCTGAAAAGCCTTAGTTCTCCAGCTTACCAGAGTGAGAGTAAACCTGCTTTCCTTCTGCACTCTACCGGTCATTGGCCCAATGGCTCGGAGATAGATGCTTCTATTATTTATGCCGATTACTATTACATAGAAGCATTACTTAAATTGAGTGGTTTTGAGTAATGAGTGGTGAGTTTTGAGTGGGGCTCACTACTCATTACTCAAAATATTTTGTTACTTTTGCGGCATGAAACAGACTCAAGTTAGAGGGCGCTCAACAACTGTACAAAGCACCACATTAGGAATTCTATTCTCTCTCAGTCTGGCACATATGTTCAATGATATGTTCCAGTCGGTAGTATCAGCAAGTTATCCGGTAATTAGAGATAATCTGTACCTTACGTTTGGGCAGATAGGGATCATTGCATTTGTTTATCAGTTATGTGCATCCGTATTTCAGCCGTTGTTTGGTATTCTGTTCGATAAACATCCTAACCGTTGGTATCTTAGTATAGGTACAACTTCTACTATGTTGGGTTTGGTAATCATGGCTTATGCTACAAGTATATATATGGTAGTGGTATCGGTATGCTTTATCGGATTGGGATCTTCTATTATCCATCCCGAGGCATCCCGGTTAACTCATTATGCATCAACCGGTAAACACGGACTTGGACAATCTATCTTTCAGGTAGGTGGAAACTTGGGAGGATCTATCGGCCCCTTGTTGGCAGCATTAATAATAGCCCCTTACGGACAACAGTATATGCTGATCTTTGCTGGCATTGCAGTGATATCGTTACTAACCAAACGGCCTATAACCAAGTGGTATAAAACCAACATGGTGAAGTCTGCTCAATCTTCCCCAAAGAAGGAAGTTATTCATCGGGTGCGATTAACTAAAAACCAAATCTATTATTCGTTGGGCATACTGCTTGTACTTATATTCTCTAAATATGTGTACACAGCCAGTTTGAGCAACTTTTATACTTTCTATCTTATAGAAAAGTTCAATGTAACCACGCAGCAATCGCAATTCTTGTTGTTTGCTTTTCTGTTTGCATCGGCTGTAGGAACTTTACTTGGCGGACCTATCGGCGATAAGTTCGGCCGGAAGTATGTTATCTGGATATCAATTCTGGGAACAGCACCTTTCTCCTTATTGATGCCTTATGCAAATCTTTTCTGGACATGTATCCTGAGTATCCTTATCGGTTTAATACTTTCTTCTGCATTTTCTGCCATTCTTGTTTACGCACAAGAATTGCTTCCAACTAAGGTAGGATTGATTTCCGGTCTCTTCTTTGGATTGGCTTTTGGCATTGCCGGAGTGGCTGCTGCGGTATTAGGAAATGTGGCCGACAGCAAAGGTATTGAGTTTGTTTATAAATTCTGTGCCTATATGCCGTTATTAGGATTTGTTGCAATATTCTTGCCGAATGTAAAACCACGATAAATTGTACGATTTCACCACAGAGTTCACAGAGTTACACAGAGTTTTAAACTTCCATGCGGCATATTTAAAACTCTGTGTAACTCTGTGAACTCTGTGGTGAAATACCAGACTAAATAAGATTACACTTTAATATCCTGCACTATTGTCTGTTCTGTTTTTGCAAAAAGCTCAGGAAAAGGCATATCCTTTACCGGGATAGGATCATGAATAATAAATTCAAGTTTGTTTCCTATGCCTAGGGGGAAAGAACCCCACTTAGTCATTTTCCACGAGTTATTTATAGTAACAGGAACCACATAAGCCGATGGTGCATATTTACAGAGGATTTTTAGTCCGTTTTCGGCAAAACGTCTGGGTTTACCGGTTTTGCTTCGTGTACCTTCGGGGAATATAACAGTTGCACGTTTGTTGGCTTCTATATATTGGCTCATCTCTTTTATGGCAGTTAGAGCCTGCTTCGAATCTTTCCGGTCAATGAGCACCGATCCGCCATGATTCAGGTTATACGAAATACTAGGAATACCCTTACCTAATTCAATCTTACTGACAAATTTAGGGTGTGTTTTCCTCATAAACCAACCAATAGTAGTTATGTCATACAAACTCTGATGATTAGCTGCAATTATAAGAGGTACTCCTGAAGGAAGTTTATCCAGATTCCTCATTTTATACCTTGTACCTAAAACATACGTATTTGCTACCAGAAAGAAACACAGTACATCTACACTCTTTTTGTGGGCCTCATAGCCAAATAAGTTGAAGCAAATCCACTGTACTACATGGAAAAACACCAAAGTGAATCCAAATAGCAGATAGTAGATAACAGAAAGAGGATATGCCAGTAGTTTTTGCATTATATTCCTCCTTCAACTTTTGCTTTTAAAAATTCAGCCTTCAGCTTGGAAATAACTTCTTTTACACTTGATATCTTTTCAGACAAATGAACATTAATTCCTGTAAAGGCATACCCTTTCTTCATGTTTCCTTTGGCTGCCTGATATAGGCATTGAACAATACAATACGGACTCTTTGTATAGTCGCAGGTTTTGATACAATGGAAAGGACAATTTTTAGGTTTCTCCAATCCTTTTTCTACATTTTGAATAAATTCGCCATCAATAGCTCTTCCGGGCATACCAACAGGACTTTGGATGATCTTTACATCTGTTTGTTTTGCGTTAACAAACACTTCCTTAAATGTGTTGGATGCATCGCATTCTGTAGTTGTAACAAAGGTTGTTCCCATTTGCACACCCGAAGCTCCCATTTCGATAAACCGAAGGATATCTTTTCCGGTGGAGATTCCTCCTGCTGCAATTACCGGAATGTTTTTTTCTTCTTTGTATGAGTTGGCTATAGTTACCACTTCGGGTATAAGCTGTTCCAATGCATAATGTTCATCTTCAAGCTGGTCTACTTTGAATCCTAGGTGTCCGCCGGCTTTAGGACCTTCTACAACAATAGCATCGGGCAAATAGCCGAAATTGTTTTTCCACTTATCACAGATAATTTTGGCAGCTCGCGACGATGATACAATCGGAACCAGTTTGGTTCTGCTTTCGCTGGTCAGATAAGAAGGTAAGTCGAAGGGAAGTCCTGCGCCAGCAAAGATAACATCAACTTTTTCTGCAATTGATGTTTTTACCATATCAGCATAATTGCTCAGTGCAACCATAATGTTTACTCCAATTATGCCTTTTGTTTTTTTCTTGGCTTTTGCAATTTCTTCTTTTAATCCCAATATGCATTTGTTTAGATAATCTCCAGGAGATTTATGGTAGATTAAACCTAGACCTGCGCACGAAATAACACCAATTCCACCTTCGTTGGCAACGGCCGAGGCTAATCCCGACAAAGATACACCTACTCCCATTCCACCTTGAATGACTGGAAGCTTTACTTCCAGATTTCCTATAAAAAATGATTTCATCTAGTTTGAGAAAAATATTAGTTGAGCCGGCAAAGCTATGAAAATAAATTGGTTTATTGTAGGTAAAAGAATACTTAAAAGTTAAAAATGTGTTATCTAACATATTTTTTCGCTTTGAAGTTTTGCGTATTTAATTATAGTCCTTATCTTTGCACTGTGTTTTTCATGGTATTAGATTTTAAGGTTAATTGATTGGAGTCAGGCGTGACTCCTTTTTTGTTTTATAGCCATTACTTCTCCAACACCCGGATACATATTTCTGCCAGTACATCTTCTTTGGCCACTTCGGCAGGATTATTCTGTCCTTTGTCGTGAATATAATTAAAAAGAGTTAATAAATACACTTGTGTATTTGTATTGCAATTTCTGTTTTTAACTTTGCGGCACAAAGTACTTTTTATATGGATAAAATAAAAGCAATACAATCGGTAAATGAGATTAAGGAGCTAATGGAACGCTCCTCAAAGTTTGTCTCATTAAGTGGCTTAACGGGTGTGCTTGTGGGCATATATTCGTTACTAGGAGCATGGATAGTAAGCCGTGTGGCAGGTATACAATTTATAAATCAGGCAAGTTATCAGGTTGCTCTGCCGCAAGAGCAGAAATTAACTTTGGTGCTTGCTGTGGCAGGTGGTGTTCTATTGATTTCTGTTGTTACCGCTTTCCTGATATCTTATTATAAATCGAATAAAGTAAAGCAAAAACTGTTTAATAAGCTTACTTATCGTATCATTTGGAATTTTGGGATACCTCTATTTGTGGGTGGGTTATTCTGTATTGCATTACTATGCAATCAAAACTATGGATTAACATCCAGTGTAATGCTTCTGTTTTATGGGCTTTCGTTGGTGAATGTTGCTAAATATACTTTCTCGAATGTGGCATGGTTGGGATATGGATTCTTGATTCTGGGACTACTGGATGCCTTTTTCGAAGGTAACGGGTTGTTGTTCTGGACCATTGGCTTTGGTGGCCTCCATATTATTTATGGTGTTTTATTTTATTTGTTATACGAAAAAAATAAATAGATGCTGGAAGATTTTCATCATATAAACAGAGCGTTCGAAAACAAGGTGCGGTTGGGGATTATGGCAATTCTTATGGTGAATGACAGCATTGATTTCAATACCCTTAAGGAACAACTGTCGCTAACCGATGGCAACCTGGCAAGTCATGCGCGTGCATTGGAAGAATTAAAATACATTTCATGCAAAAAAACGTTTGTAGGACGTAAAACTAAAACCATTTACAAAGCAACAAAAAAAGGACGGGAGGCTTTTACAGAACATATTCTGGCTTTGGAACGATTTCTCAAATCAGATTTTCAAGACTAACTACTAGCTACTAGCTACTAGCTACTAACTACCAGCTACTAACTACTAACAATAACATTATGGAAAATCAAAACTTTTTTTCGGACGATAGGAAACCGGGATTCTTACGGCGCATTTCAAAATCATTAAAGATTATCACTATTGGTATTCTGGTTCTTCTTTCGTTCATTCCAATGAGCATGATCCGGGAACTGATAAATGAAAGATATGATTTAGAGTCTGGCGCTATTCGCGAAGTCAGCGAAAAATGGAGTGGCCGTCAAACAGTTGTTGGGCCTTATTTGAATTTCAAATACATTGCTCTTCAAACATCTGTAGAAAATGGGAAAGAGATTGCTACAACAGTAGTAAAGAACCTGACTCTTTTGCCCGATGATTTAAACATCAATGCTAAGCTAACTACCGAGACGCGGAAAAGGAATATATATGAAGTGAATGTTTATAACTCTATTATCACAATGGAGGGATCGTTTAATCCGGCAGAGTTGAAAAAACAAGGAATAAATATAGATGATATTCGTTTTAACAATGCTACACTTTGTTTAGGTATTGCTGATATGCGCGGTATTGGAGAACAAATTAAAATATCTTTGGGTGATTCTATCTATGATTTCGATCCCGGATTGAATGGTAAAGAACTGGCCACTACATCGGGGGTTAGTAAAGTGGTGGATATTCCGGAATTAAAAGAAAAGGTTATTCCTTTCAAAGTAGAATTAAAATTGAAAGGGTCGCAAGCCATGTATTTTATACCGTTAGGGAAAACCACCAAAGTGTTTATGGAGGCCGATTGGGGAACACCCAGTTTTGTAGGAAAGTATCTTCCCGAAAAACATGAAATCACAAACGAATCTTTCACAGCTAACTGGCAAGTGTTGAATTTAAACCGTAGTTTCTCGCAGGTTTTTGTAAATAACAGTCCGCGTAATGAGATAGAAAATTCTGATTTTGGTGTAAACCTCAAAGTGCCGGTAGAGCAGTATCAACAATCTATGCGAACAGCTAAATATGCCATACTGATAATACTACTTACCTTTACAGTTATATTTTTTGTAGAAATTCTGGATAAGAAACGTATTCATACGTTACAGTATTTGTTAATTGGTTTAGCATTATGCCTTTTTTATGCTTTATTGCTTTCATTATCAGAACAAATGGTCTTTGGGTTGGCTTATATCATAGCCTCCGGATTAACAATTGGTTTGATAGGCCTTTACATTCGTGGTATTATGAAAAGTTGGCGACCGGCTTTTGTTATGATTGGTTTGCTTACCGCATTATATACCTATATTTACATACTTATACAACTGGAAACCCTGGCACTTCTTGCCGGCAGCCTTGGACTATTTGTTATACAGGCTATTTTAATGTATTTTTCTAAAAAAATAGATTGGTTCAATGAATAAAACAATCGAAATACAGTCACTTAGCATTGGCTATCCCACTAAAAAAGGCACCAAAGTGGTAGCCGAAAACATTCATGCAACCATTAATGAAGGCGAGTTGACTTGTTTACTGGGAACCAACGGAATAGGTAAATCTACCCTGTTGCGCACACTATCGGCTTTCCAACCCAAACTATCGGGTAAAATCTGCATACAAGGAAAAGAACTGGAAAGCTATACAGACAGTGAGCTGTCTCATATTATTGGCGTGGTACTTACCGACCGTCTCGAAATTCGTAATATGACTGCCGAAGAGCTGATTGGTCTTGGCCGGAGCCCCTACACCGGATTCTGGGGCTCACTTAGCAAGCAAGACAAGGAAATTGTACAGCGTGCCATTGCTCAGATTCATATTGAAGACCTTGCTCAACGCATGGTAGAAACCCTAAGCGATGGCGAACGGCAGAAGGTAATGATTGCCAAAGCACTGGCACAAGAAACGCCCGTTATCTTTCTTGATGAGCCTACGGCATTCCTCGACTTTCCCAGTAAAGTTGAAATCATGCAATTGCTACATCGTTTAAGTCGTGATACTGGTAAAACTATTTTTCTTTCTACACACGATCTTGAACTTGCTTTGCAGATTGCTGATAAACTTTGGGTTATGGATAAAACGCACGGACTTACTGTGGGCACCCCAGAAGACCTTTCGCTAAACGGCGATTTAAGTACTTTTTTTGCCCGCAAAGGAATTACCTTCGATATGGAAACCGGACTTTTCAGGGTAGAAAATGAATATACCCGCCAAGTTAAACTTCTGGGCGAAGGGCGTCTTTGTACAATGGCATGTAAGGCTTTGGCTCGTAATGGCATATTTGCCGGTCCTGAAGTAGATTCCGATATCACTATTGAAGCTGGCGAAAAGGAATATATTGTATACCGTTCAAATAATTCTCCTCTATCTGTCACAACGATTGAAGAATTGCTTTTGGGAATTGAAAATTAAAAGTTAAAATTGAAAGTTACCATGCAGCATCGTAACTTTCAATTTTCAATATTCAACTTTAAATTGTTATTAAGTTTCCGTAAATAAGACCAGATATTGTAGCCATAATAACAACCAATGCTACATAAATAACAGTCTTTTTAGTACCCATTACACCACGGATAACAAGCATGTTTGGAAGCGAAAGAGACGGTCCTGCCAATAGCAGTGCTAACGCAGGGCCTTTTCCCATGCCCGAGGCAATCAATCCTTGAATGATAGGTACTTCGGTAAGAGTGGCAAAATACATAAACGCTCCTGTGAAGCTGGCAAAGAAATTAGATAAAAGAGAGTTACCACCAACTGCCCACTCAATCCATTCATTGGGTATCACACCTGCAATCGCAGTATTGTCGTGGGTAGAGCCAAGTAGAAAACCTGCTGTTACCACACCAATAGCCAAAAGTGGCATTATCTGTTTGGCAAATCCCCATGCCGATAGTGTCCATTCGCGGTTTTCGGCATCACGTTTATCAAACAATGTTATAAACGACAGTGAAGCAATTCCAACTATCATAGGTACAAGCGGAACCAGTTTTAAATTCGATATAAACAGATTGGCCAATATGGCCGAACCTGCTGTTACTATAACTCCTACTGTAACCCACTGCCATTTAATTTTCAGAATGGCAATAAGTGAATAAGCAAACATCAGTGCCAATATCCCTGTGATGTACCATTTATACGTGAATATGTAATACCAAATACTTGTTGTATCATCCGTTGCCGGAGCACCCCAATTGGCAAATACAAGTATCAATACTAATGTAAAAAAGTGAAACATGGTTTGTTGCATCGGGCGTTTAGCCGGAGGAACAGTAATATTCATTTGTTCTTCCTTTTTTACCTTTTCTTCTTTACGGTAAATAAATGCCATTATTAAACCGATGATGACAGAAAAGAGAATTGCACCAATCATACGGGCAACCCCCATTTCGGTTCCGAGAATACGCCATGTAAGAATGATGGATAGTATGCTGATTGCCGGGCCCGAATACAGAAACGCAATAGCCGGGCCTAATCCTGCTCCACGCTTATAGATACTTGTAAACAGAGGTAATATGGTACAGGAGCATACTGCCAGAATAGCGCCCGAAACAGCTGCAACTGTATAGGAAAGCCATTTTTTTGCATTGGCTCCAAAATATTTTAATACTGCACCCTGACTGATAAAAACAGCTATCACCCCTGCAATGAAAAAGGCAGGCAGAAGGCACATAACAACATGTTCTTGTGCATACCATTTCGACAAATCGAGTGTAGCATCAATCGCTGTCATAAACCGCTCACTTTCCAACGGCAGAAAAAATACCGCAGCAAAGATAACAATCATCCAGAGTAGGATTTTAAAATCAACATTCTCTTTCATTCTTTTTTTCTTTAAATTCCTAATTCCTAAATTCTTATAGCCTCTAGAATTTCGCTTTCGGAAGGAACATGCCCTTTGATTTTTACTTCGCCATTTACAACAATTCCGGGCAAGGTCATCACGTTGTATTTCATGATTTCCATAATATCCTCCTGTTTAGAGAGGTTTGCATCCAGATTGTTTTCTTCGATTACTTTCTTTACTCTTTCATAGGTTGTTTTACATTTGGCACAACCTGTACCCAATACAATGATTTCCATAATTGATAAATTAATTTGTTTCTAAATACCTATTATCACATAATAAATGCCAACTATAATAAATATGGCTGCAACTATACGCTTAAACCATTTCTGAAAAATGTTCATCTTATTATAGAATTTCCCCATATTACTAACGCTATATGCCAACAGCCATGCTATAACTATAACCGGAAGCCCTGTAGCAATGGCAAATACCGGAGGGAGTAATAATCCTAACGGACTGGCAATGGTTATCGGAATTAAGCCTCCAAAGTAAAGTATCCCACTGTATGGACAAAAAGCAAGGGCAAAGAGTAGTCCAAGCAAGAATGCATCAAGGTAACTTTTCTTTCCTTCTTTCTTTTCGAATTTGGATGTTAGTTTTCCCATTGCCGGAATATTCCATTTGATAATATCCAACATAAATATTCCAATAACTATAAGTGCTATTCCCAACCATATACCACCAACGTTTTGTAATAGCCGTGCTACCTGAAACTGGCTTGCTCCGAAATAAAAGATAAGTCCCAGTACGGTATAAGTAAACATCCGTCCAAGTGTATAGAACAACCCAGAGAACAATACACGATGTTTTGCTCCTATATCTTTACTCAGATAAGCAGTTGCTGTTATATTCGTGGCCAATGGGCAAGGACTGATGGCCGTCATCAACCCCAAAATGAATGCTGTTAGCACCGGCCAACTTGAACCGTCGGCAAGGTTTTGCAAATAATCCATCATAACCTTTTATCAACTTCGGTTTTGATAAGACCAGTAAGCTTTTCTGGATTGTTCAAAGCATTGGCAAATGCTTCTTTAGTTATTTCAACATGATTATCACCTTTGGCTATAATGAGGGCATTCCATGTAACTTCGTACTTCTCAACAAGCGATGCATTTTGTTTCTCGTCGGTTTTTACTTCAATAAATTTTACATGGGGATTATCTGCATAAAGCTCTTTTATAGTCTTTTCTGTAACATCGCCTACTGCAATACATGTTTTACAACGTTTTTTACCATGGAAATAGTAAATATTTACAGTAGAAGCATCCACTAGCTGCGTTTTTGTTTCTTGTGAACCAGATGATTCCTGGTTGTTTTTTTGTGTATTACCACCGCAAGCGGTTAGTAATAAGACTAGTCCAAATAGAATACCTTTTTTCATATTGATTATTTTAGAATGCTACTTTTTCTATAAATCCACCTAATAGTTCTTTTACCAAAACCCAGTTTTTTTTGTTGATACAATACTTAACCGTTGGAGGTGTAATTTCTCCTTGTATCAACCCTGCATCTTTCAATTCATTTAAATGCTGCGATAGGGTACTTTTGGCAATAGGTAGTACCTCCGACATGTCGCCATGAAAACAGCATGTTTGATTTGCAAGCATTTGGAGTATTGCAATCCGTATGGGATGCCCCATTGCCTTAGCAAACCGTGCTATCTGTTCTTGTTCTTTTGTAAGTTCTTGCTTTTGCATTGTTTTATTAATTAGTTTGCAAATATACGAATAGATTTTTAATTCGCAAATTTACGAATGATATGTTCCTTTTTTTGAGGTTTGACAGTATATGATAATAAAAAATCTTTCCTGTACCTGTTTGTTTGTTTAATAACTTTATGTGTGCATAAAACAACATAAATGGAAAATTTTCTACTTTACCACCCGTCACAAGCGTTGTGAGGCCGATTTTATACTGCAATTTCAAAATGCTGCATTTCGCATTGATGAAATGCTGCATTTCGTTTAATCAAAATGCTGCATTTTGAAAGTGTGAAATGCAGCATTTTGAAATCACGTTTTGCAGCATAAAAAATAGTAATCATTTATGGATGGATGAATATTGACATACAACCTCGGCATCGAAAAATATCACTCAGTATCTCTGTGTTTCTAAAAAAAATGTTTAAGTTTGAATCGTATAATCAATAATGAACACTTAGGATAAATGGCAGTATTGAGGTGTTATTAATATAATCACTAATGAAAATAAAGCTCATATACATAATAATATTCTTTTTGATATTCCTGATTGGGACACGTGGATATAATTATTTTTATTCTGAATATCTTCCTTATGATGAAAAAACGAGTGAAGCAATCTATCAACATATTGAGAAAGATTCGGGTATTATATGTGTCTTGATTCCTCATAAAACACACTATCGGATAGGTGAGCGTCCGGAGTTGGATGTATTAATCATTAATAAAACAGATAGTACCATCTACCTTCCTGGCAACATGGATGGCTCCTCTTATGGGTTTAGACTTCCAGTAACCGACTTTAAAGTACTCAATCGGAAGCCCAGAAAATATGGATTATTTTGTCCGATGTTTAACCCTATGGTACCAGATGAACTTCGGCGGGTGAAACCTGGTGAATGTTTTAATCCATTTAATACATATCGCATTGAAACAATACATTATGCTGCTGATTCCATATTAGGTTGGGATGCACAGACTTTGACGAGGATGAAAAACTATTGGCCACATGAAGCTTTGGATGCTCATAACTTCCTTCTTCCCGGCAACTATGACATACAATTTGTGTATAGTACTAAAAAAGATAGTACAGTTTTAATGGGACTGAACATTAGTAATGAGTGGCCCAAAGAAAAAATGAATATATTGGATAGTATTCCTGTTGTAGAGTTAAAGAGTAATGTAGTGAGGTTGAAGTATAGAATTTTTTAGTGTATAAAACAATGAAATGATACGAAACCGTAAAGAAACAGCTTGGAAAAAGAACCGTAGGTTTAGCGACTTTCATGGAGGAAGAATGCGACTGAAATGTACCGACGGAATTTTCAAAAGATACCATGACCTACTTCCTCCTGCCGAAGGAGAAGAAAAACCAGTTTTTTTTATAGAGAACACCTCCAAAGATTTTTATTACCCTGTAACAGTAGATGAAATAAAGGAGACCTTGGAAAAACTTCCTAAAGAACATGTTGAAACGATTACTCATGTTTGGTTGGACAAGGTAAAAACAAAAGACTACTTAACAGGAGAAACCCTACAAGGTGAATATATCTGCGGAAGTGGAGTCTATTTAATTAAACTCTACGCTGTTCCAAAAGATAATAAAATGCGATTTGGACAAAAGAAGCCAACTAATAAGCAGTTGAGTTTTTACAAGTCTTATTGTATGGACTTGCGTCACGATAAAAAGGGTTGGTATCTTCAATGGACCAGTGAAAAAATGAAGCAATATTTTCTGGAAAGACTTTTGTTGCACGAGATTGGACATTGTGTGGATTTTATTTATAATCGTCATTTCAGTAAAGCAAACAGAAAACAGCTAGAGGATTTTGCCGATAGTTATGCAATGGTATGGGGAAATTCCATTCGAAAGTTATTTCCCTAAGTAATATTGTAAAAAGAATAATTACTTTTGCAGCACAAATAAAAAACGTATTGCAATAGATGGAAATAACAGAAAAAGAGGCTGACAAAATCATTCAGCCCATCCGTAAAACCGATCTTCTTTATCAAATAGAAGATAAACCACCTTTTCAGGAATCAATATTCGCGGCATTACAACATTTATTGGCCATATTTGTGGCTATTATCACCCCGCCACTCATTATTTCGAAAGCTTTAAACTTCACTGCCGAAACTACCGGATTCCTTGTTTCGATGGCTCTGTTGGCATCTGGTATTTCCACATTTATACAATGTAAGCGCATTGGACCGGTAGGATGCGGATTATTGTGTGTGCAAGGAACCAGTTTTTCTTTTATTGGAGCGCTGACAGCCAGTTTTGCTTCACGTGGCGATATGGCCGAAACAGCCATTCTGGCCTGTATTTTCGGAGTATGTATTGCAGCCTCTCCCGTTGAAATGATTGTTAGCCGCCTGCTGAAATACACCCGGTCTATTATCACCCCACTTGTGTCTGGAATTGTTGTTACAATGATAGGCCTTTCGCTGGTTAAAGTTGCCATCGTGTCGTGTGGCGGAGGATTTGGGTCTATGGCTATTGATCCCGCTCAGGATGCAGCCCGTTCATTCGGAAGCATGCAAAACCTTGGCTTGGCTGCACTTGTTCTTATCTCTATTCTAATTTTGAATAGTATAAAGAATAAATATATCCGCATGAGTTCCATTATTATCGGTTTGATTATTGGTTATGTAGCTGCCTGGTTAATGGGATGGGTAGATTTTTCGCAAATGGGAGATTTTGGTTCCATAACCATACCTCAACCTTTGAAATATGGGTTAGACTTTGACTTTTCTGCTTTTATAGCAGTAGCCTTGATTTATTTTATCACCTCAATCGAGGCCTATGGCGATATTACAGCAAACTCTATGATTGGGGGCGAACCCATAGAAGGACCTAAGTTTATGAAACGGGTGCAGGGAGGTATTCTGGCCGATGGTATAAACTCGGCAATTGCAGGAATTTTTAATTCATTTCCCAATTCAATCTTTGCACAAAACAACGGATTAATTCAATTAACCGGAGTAGCCAGCCGTTATATAGGTTATTACATTGCCGCTTTATTAATTATTCTGAGTGCTTTTCCTTTTGTTGGCGGAGTATTTTCTATTATGCCCGAACCTGTGCTTGGTGGGGCTACCCTGTTGATGTTTGGAACAGTAGCAGCATCGGGAATACGAATAATTGCATCACAAAATATTGATAGAAAAGCCATCCTGGTATTGGCAGTTAGCTTTGCCTGCGGTTTGGGTGTAGAACTGGTACCGGATATACTATCGCGTATGCCCGATACTATCAGCCGAATATTCTCTTCAGGGATAACAACAGGTGGAGTAGTAGCTATTATAGCCAATGTAGCCATCCGTATCAAAGAATAAACAAACAAGAAACATGAAACTACTAAAAAATAGAATACTGAAAGATGGGAAAAGTTATGAAGGCGGAATCCTGAAAGTTGATAACTTTATCAATCATCAGATGGACCCCATATTGATGAAATCCATTGGTGTAGAATTTGTGCGTCGTTTTGGTAATTTACCTATCAACAAAATTATAACAATCGAAGCCAGTGGTATTGCTCCGGCTATAATGTTAGGCTATTTACTTGAACTTCCAGTTGTTTTTGTAAAGAAGGCAATACCCAAAACAATGGATAACATGCTGTCGACAACAGTTTATTCTTTTACTAAAGACAGAAATTATACGGTATCGGTGAGTGGTGATTTCTTAACATCCGATGATAAAGTTGTTTTTATTGATGATTTCCTAGCCAACGGCAACGCTGCAATGGGTATCTATGAACTGGTAAAGCAATCGGGAGCCGAACTTTATGGAATGGGTTTTATTATTGAGAAATGTTTTCAGGAAGGTGGCCGCAAACTGCGTGAAATGGGAATACGTGTAGAATCTCTTGCCCGGATAAAAGAACTTGGAGACAATAAGATTTTATTTGAAGAATAGTAAGACCTAGTCAATCAAATATTCATTAATATTTCTTTCTTCGGCACTAAAGTCCACCCCTACTTTAACCAATTTGCGTCCGTCCACAGTATAAGGAATCAAATATCCTTTATCGTTTATTTGCTCCATTGCCTGACGGGCGCTGCCATTTAGTTTAAATTCGAAAACATAAATATAGTCCTTTGTTTTTACCACCGCGTCGGCTCGTCCACGGGCACTGTGTACTTCGGCTTCAATAAATTCGCCAATCAGTTTGAATACGATATAGAATACAACCTGATAATGTCGCTCAGTTTTGTCGTTCAGCTCGTAGGGGAAATCGGCGAAGAAAGCTTTCAAACGCTCCATAAAGGAAGGTACATTGCCACAACGAAGTTCTCGCACGAAATGCTGGATATGAAAAGCACGGTTAATGTCTTCTACTGATGAGTAAGAAGGTTGCAGGAATTTAATAAAAGCATATTTTACTTCATCGTTAGGAAAACGAAGGGTATAGAGTTTAAACTCAGGATCGTAAGCTTTAATAGTGAGGTAACCGCTTTGATAAATCAATGGGATGGGATTATTGGTTTCCACCCGGTATTCGGAGAAAGATTCCTGCTCGGCTTCTACACCGTCTATGAGGGTGCGAAGGTCATAATCGGTTTCTTTTAGCAGATCAACCAAAAAGGTGGGAGTGCCTGTGTGGAACCAGTAGTTGTCGAATTTCTTTTTCTGAAAAGCGTTCAATACACTAAAAGGATTGAAAATGCCAACAGAATTTTCGCAAAAATGGTAACCGTCATACTGTACTGTCATAGTTGTTACTGCTTCTTCAAAACTCAACTTATTGTACAACCCTATTTGCTCTATTTCGGGGGCGAATACTTTTACTAATTCATCCGAAGTTATCCCACAAAGTGAGGCGTATGCCATATCCATGCTGATATCATTCAACTGATTCAAATCGCTGAACACGCTTACTTGTGCAAACTTGGTTACTCCCGTCAGAAACACAAATCGCAGGTAACGGTCTGAACTTTTCAGTACACCGTAAAAAGATTTCAGTATCTTTCGGTATTCATCCATCAGTGCCTCGTTGGGCATCACTTGCAACAGGGGTTTATCATATTCATCAATCAATACAACGACATTGGTGCCTGTTGTTTGCTCGGCAGCTCGGCGAATAACGCCTGCAAAGCGATCGGAAAGTGTGGTTTCGCGTTCTTCTTTACCCCATGTGTCTTCCCACAATACGAGGTGGCGATTGAGTATGGCATTCAGTCGCTCGGGCGAGTCGTATTTTTCGGCATTTAAATCCAGATGTAATACAGGATGCTTCTTCCATTCTTTTTCCAGATTGTAAATGGCAAGCCCTTCAAAAAGATCTTTACGTCCTTCGAAATAGGATTCGAAAGTGGAAATCAACAGGCTTTTACCGAAACGGCGGGGGCGACTAAGGAAGTAGGGGGTATTGGTTTGAACCAAGTTCCATACCATAGCCGTTTTGTCTACATACAAGAAATCTTCTGTTCGGATTTTCTCAAAAGTCTGTATCCCAATAGGAAGTTTGCGATCTGTGGCCATAATTTCCAAATTTAGAATACAAACTTAAAGAAAAATGTTCGATTTATAGAGGAAAGATATAATAATTCAGGAAAATATTACTGATATTTGTACAGCATTCAATAAACAAACAACAAATGAAGACAGCCGACATCCTCAAAATCCGTCTCTACAACCAGTTACTGGCTGGCAACCAGCTTACCCGCCCTGCCGAAATTGTGTCATGGCTTGGAGCTATGCAATCGCAAAACTACGAAATGGCTAAATGGGGAATCGGCGCACGTCTTCCGGGGGTAACCAATAAACAGGTTGAGGAGGCAGTGAGTACAGGCGAAATAATTCGTACCCACATACTGCGTCCCACCTGGCATTTTGTAGCTGCCGAGGATATTCACTGGATGCACGAATTATCAGCTCCACGCCTTAAACCCACATTTGTATCTTATGATAAAATGCGTGGTATGGAAGAAGACTTTATTCAGAAAGGATTGAAGGCACTACCCGGAATACTCGACAAATACGGACACCTCACCCGGGAGGAAATTGCAGAGCATCTTACTACCAGCCACGGACTACGCTTTGTAGAGAATCACAATGTGAAAAATATTCTTTCGCGTGCCGAACTCGAAGGTATTGTATGCAACGGAGAGATACGTGAAAATAAACAAACGTATGCTTTATTGCACCAACGTGTTCCTAAAACTTATTCTCTATCCAAAGAAGAAGCTTTGGAACGATTAGCACGTAAGTATTTCTCTAGTCACGGGCCGGCAACACTTGATGATTTTCTATGGTGGTCGGGACTTACAAAAACAGATGTTCGCAAAGGGATAGAAGCAATTAAACATGATTTCGTTTGTGAAGAAATCAATGGAAAGACCTATTGGATGCCAAACAACATCCAAACACCAGCCGGAAAGAAAAGTACAGTACTGTTACCTGCATTCGATGAATATGTGGTTAGCTATAAATACCGGGAAGAAATTATCGACGAGGCCTATTACCGGAAAGTACTTACCATAAATGGTATTTTTAGCCCAACCGTACATTACAATGGAAAAATAGTGGGGACATGGAAACGGGTAGTAAAGAAAAAAGGAGCTGAGGCCGAATTGTCTTTCTTCGAAACAACTCCCGAGAAGGTGCACAGTGCATTCGATAAGGCTGTAAAAGCATATAATAAGTTTAATATTTTTCCCTGAATTTTCTCCCGGTAGGATAACGCTTTTCTCCCGGTAGGATGAAGCCTTTATCCTACCGGGACAAACCGTTTATCCTACCGGGAGAAAGCCTTCATCCTACCGGGATAAATAATTCCCCGAAAACCAATCTTTGAACTCTCTAACCCGGGTTTTGCTAACAATTATATGCTCATCAACAGAAGTGATTTTTAAGTTAATCGATAAACGGTTATTGAACCATAAATCAATATCTTTTATTGCATCTCGCGAAATAAGAAACTGGCGGTTTACCCGGAAAAAGACCGAAGGGTCCAGACAATCAGTCAGTTCGTCCATGGTATGCGTAAAAGGTAACTCGTTACCGTCGGCCATAACTGCTTTCACGCGACTATCGCGTATGTAGAAAAACAAAATGCTGCTTACAGCTACAGGCAGAAGTTTATCGCCTCGCAAGGGAATAAGGAAATGCGTTTTGTAACTTTCCTTTTGCCGCAACGAGTGCATAAGTTGTTCAAGAGTGCTATCATGGAAAGTATGTGCATGGTCGGTATATAAGTCGTCGAACTGTTCGAGGGCTTTTTCCATATCTTCCCGGTCTATGGGTTTAAGCAGGTAGTCAATGCTGTTTACCTTGAAGGCACGCAGGGCATATTCATCGTAAGCAGTGGTAAAGATAACAGGAGTGGTAATTTTAATATGTTCGAAGATTTCGAAGGCCGATCCGTCTGCCAGATGTATATCCATAAATATAACATCGGGGATAACAGACGAAGAGTTAAACCATTCAATTGTACTGTTAATACTATCCAGCGTGGCAATAACTTCGGCTTCCGGACGGATTTCGTGTATTAAAGCTACCAGATTACGAACAGCAGCTTTTTCATCTTCTATTATAATTGCTTTCATAATGGGCGGCGTATTAAAGGTATACGAACAGTAAAATTGATATCTTCTGTAATACTGATGTCCTGACCGAATAATAGCTGATAACGTTTAGCCAGATTAGCCAGCCCGATGCCTGTGCCCGATGAATGTGTTAGTCTGGGTTGTATGGCATTCGATACACAAACCACAGGTCCATCATCGGTATAAATATGGATGGTAAGGGGATTCCGGTCACTGATCTCGTTATGTTTAACAGCATTCTCAATCAATACTTGTAACGACATAGGAGGCAGAAAGTATGCTTCCAGTGACTTATCTATCTGCAACACAAAATGCAGGTTGTTTTCGTATCGCATCTTTAACAAGAAGGAGTAAGCCGATAGAAATTGCATCTCATCATACAGCGTTACGGTTTTTTCTTCATTTCCCTGCAATGTGTAGCGCAGTACCCGCGAAAGCTCCCGTATATATTCCTGAGCCTTTTGTGTATCTTCCCGCGTAAGCGATTGCAATGTATTCAGCGAGTTGAATAACATGTGTGGGTTAAGCTGATTCTTTAAGACTTCGTATTGCCCAAGGATATTTTCGGCCTGTAACTGCTGGTTCTCAATAATAACTTGTTGCTGGCGGTGTACAAGGTATATAATATAGCATCCACCAGTAACCACACAACTGATAAGGAAATCGCGGAAAGGATGCAGGTAATGATGTACCATTGATTCTATTGCAGGTAAATGCAACGCATGGTGCAAATAAACAAATCCTTTGGCCAGTAATGTACTTAATACCACAGTGAACAGAAACGATAAAAGTACCTGTTTGCGGCTTATCTTCACTTCTGGTTTGTTGAAGTGGAACACAGCGGTATTGGCAGCAAACAGAATAAGAAGCGAAATAAAAGTAAAAAGTACTTCACTAACTACTTCACTTATCTGCATATCCGGAAATAGCTGGCGACTCTCGAAGCGGTCGAACAGGGAAATTAATTCGGGAAAGTGAATAAGTATAGCTACCGCCACCGAGATAAGGATGCCGGAGAGCAGGTATCTGTTTTTCCAAATTGATTTCTGTTTGTTCATAGTATATTAAAGTCCGGCAATGTTGGCAACAACTTTTGTCAGTTTTAATTTTACTTCCTCCCAAGTAGTTGGAATAAACATTTTGGGCATTGGTTCGGAGTCAGCATCATCAAAATAACTCAGACTTTTAATAACAGGAAAAAGAGTACTATCATCGAATCTGGCGATATAAAAGTCCAACATTTGTTGTAAAGTGAAATGTTGCAATAAAAAATACAAATCAATGAAGTCCTTTTTTGTTCCTCTGTTGGTAATTGCACTTAATTTCATAGCAGCAATATCTTTCATATTTGCTAATGAAAGATTATCTACAACAAAGGGCATTTCTAACCATGGATAAGGATAGTTCACAATGTCAACTTTGATGCCATTTATTGTAAACACATGAATAGAGGGTGTATTATGAAGAAGCATAAATTGTAACTGCTCTTTTTCTAATACCTGTTTTATTTCCTGCAAGTCTGCTGTCAAGTTTCCAAATAAATCCAGATCAACAGAAATTCGGTGGCCTATTTGTAAAGCAAGAGAAGTCCCTCCAACCAATCTTAATTGTTTGAAGAGGGGAATTGACTGCAATTTCTTTAAAAGTTCCAGTGTTGTGGGGTGGACTGTTTTTGTTTGTAACATCTGAATTCTTCTATTGGAGTATGTGTAGCTGCTGAAATGAACGAAAGAGATTGAGGAAATAAATCACGTAATGAAATAACAGTTTCTTTAATTACTTCCTCAGAATAATAATTCCGGATAAGCTTCCAGTCATTCCATGTACCATAATTTAGTACACGTCCTATAATAAAAGACTTATGCTTTTGCATGTCCAAATCATTCAAATCAGTATCCCAAAATAGAGAAGAACTGAATAGAGACTTTATGTCTGGGGTTTGTTTCATATTTGATCCTTTACTTTACAAAGATACTTCTTGGCAGTTAAATTACAAATAAGTAGTGTTAATTACTTATTTTTTATTCGCGCCGTTACATACATACCCGGTCGGAATTCCGTATCGCTCTCTTCAATACTGGCATACACTTCGAGTGAACGGCTAACGGCATCTACTTTTTGTCCGATTGATGTTATGGTGGCCTTGAAACTCTTGTTGCTTACTCCATTTACATAAAATTCAACCGGCATATTGGTTTTAAGTCCTATTATGTTTTTTTCGTAAGTGGTAAGTTTCAGCATGGGTTGACTCTTATCAATAATTTCACAGAGTGCTTCGCCGGCATTGATGTATTTGCCGATATTCATATTTACATCGCTGATATATCCACTGATAGGTGCTTTTACCTTCAACAGAGGTTGAATACCGTTTTTTTCAAGCTCATCAACTGATACTCCGAGAAGCGATAATTGCGCAGCGGCCGACTCCAAACGGCTTTTCATAGAGAGATATTCGGCTTTACTTTGCTGAAATTTCTTTTGTGAGGCTGCCTGCTCTTCGGCAAGTACCTGCTGACGCTTGTATTCGGCTTCGAGAAACTCCGACTGGGCTTTGCTTTCCAGCCATAATTGTTGAAGTTCAATAAATTCCGGGTTTTCCAATGTTGCAACAATATGTCCACGTTGTACATATTGGCCGGGTAGGAGGGAAGTGTTTTTTACCACTCCGCCCAATGTCAATGTTACACTGGCTATCTTTTGAGGTGGGGTAACAATTGTACCATTGAAGGATGCTTCATTCTGTTTGGATGTAGCTCCTGTAGTTGCATCCGTATCGTTTGCTACCGGCTCTTCTTTCTGCACCGGGGCAGGAGTGTCTGTTATAGGTTCGGACTCCTGTGGTTTGTTGCTACAGGCATAGAGGGCGACTACCAGCAAAATAGTGATTATCTTTTTCATTGTTCAATTATTTAGTATAAAGTTCATATTCCAGCGCAGCCACATTATACTGATAAACAGTTTCAATATACCCCCGTTTAATTTCTCTGGCTGTATTAATAGCCTGAATAAACTCCGGAATATCCGTTTCACTGTATTGCAGTTGAAGCGTTGCCGATTTAATCAACTCATCCGCTTCCGCAAGCGAGGTAGAATAAAATCGAAGACTCTTATCGTACCGTCGCAGGGAAGCACGTAGCTCATTCATACGGTTTTGAAGTTCCTTTATATTGGCCTCTGCCTCTGTTTGCGCGGTGAATGCAGCTATCTTGGCCTGCTTCACTTTACTTTGTTGCGGCATAAAGAAAACAGGGAAAGATACACCCACCATCCACGAATTAAGATTTTTGAGTGGGAGGATATTCTGCCGCACATAACCTACCGAGATTTCGGGAAAGAAACGGCTGCGCTCCACATTTACAGCTGCTTTCATTTCTGCTGCCTGACTGTTAAAGTAGCCTGTATGAGCCGATGAAATGTTTTCGTTCATCGCATCCGTATAAAACAAAGCTAAAGTAGTATCTGCCGGAACAATCTGAGAATCAGCATAACAACTCCAGATAAAGCGGTTACGGGCAACGTTTAACTCTTCCTGTGCCTGATACAACCGGTTTTGTAAATCAGCTGCCATGGTTGTACTCATGTTCTTTTCCAGCAAAGTGATGTCGCCCTGCTCATACCGTAACTCACCAATCCTTTTTAACTGACCGGCCATCTTGTCGTAATCCTGATACATTGAATAAATGTTGTATGCAAACTGATAATATGCCCATGCACGTTTTACCTCTGCAACAACCTCCTTATCAACCATTTGCAGGTAATAATCGCCAGTTTGTATCTGCCTGTTTACCAATGTGTTCTTGTAAAAAGGGGTGAGTAACGAGCCCAGACTCTGATTGATTTCAATCTCTTTATCTTTTTTCAGTTCACCGTTAAGCTGTCCCCACGAATAGTTGAAGGAAGTAGGAGCCAGTTCCATAATTTCTCCACGGCTGGCTTTGGCCTGACGGATGGAGGCCCCGGCTGTTTTTAGTCTGGGATGATTTTGCCGTGCAATATCCAAAGCTTCGTCCAGCGTAACAGGTTGCTGGGCATGTAATCCGGCAGGAAGCGCTAGCGCGATAAGTACAATTGTTATAACTGCCCGCGAATGTTTGGGACGATTCCAAACCCGGAACGAATTAACCAAACGATAGAATATTGGGATAATAAGTAGCGTTAGCACTGTAGAAACAAGCAGTCCGCCAATAACAACAGTAGCCAGCGGACGCTGAACTTCGGCTCCGGCAGAGGTAGCAATGGCCATTGGAACAAATCCCAGTGATGCAACCAGCCCGGTAAGGAATACGGGACGTAACAAATGCGGAGTACCCTGTTTGATAATCCGGTTAGTAGAAAGTGAGTACATGGTGCGTTTACGAATATCATTAAAATGGTTTATCATCAGGATACCGTTAAGAACCGCCACCCCGAAGAGTGCAATAAATCCTACACCTGCCGATATGCTGAACGGTAGACCGCGCAGCCACAAGGCAAGGATGCCTCCTATAAGCGATAATGGTACTGTTGAAAAAACAACAAGTGTATAGGTAATGCTTTTAAATGCAAAGAACAGAATCAGAAGTATAAGTAACAGGGCAACCGGAATAACCACAGTAAGGGTACTGATGGCATTCTGGAGATTCTCGAACTGTCCGCCATACTCAAAATAATACCCGGGTTGCAGGTTAATGTTCTTATTTAGTGTTTCCTGTATGTCATTAACCACCTTTTGTATATCTGCATTCCGTACATTTACACCGATAACAATGCGTCTTTTAGTTTCATCCCGGTTTATTTGCAGTGGTCCGCTAACTAGGTCGATAGATGCCACCTCGCTCACCGGAATCTGGATGCCTTCCAAGGTGCGTACAAAGAAACGGTCAAGATTCAGGTCGGCCACCTTTTCCTGATCAAGTCGTACTACCAGATCGAAACGGCGTTCGTTTTCAAACACAACCCCGCTGGCCTCTCCTGCATAAGCAGTACGTATAATGGTATTTAACTCTTCGATATTAATTCCGTAGCGGGCAATCTTATCGCGATGATATGTAACAACCAACTGAGGAAGTCCCATGGTTTGCTCCACCAATACATCGGATGCTCCCGGTATCCGGGCTATGTATCCGGCAGCCTCGTTTGCCCGGTCGAAAAGTTCCTGCGTATCTTCTCCAAAAAGTTTTACTGCTATATCTGCTTTAGCACCTGTCATCAACTCATTGAAACGTAACTGTATAGGCTGACTGAAGTTGAACTCTACATCCTGAATAGGGTCAAGTGCTTCTTTCATCTTCTCTACCATCCCGGCACGGCTCGATGCGCTGGTCCATTCCTTAAAAGGTTTCATAACAATCATGATGTCTGCATCCTCTACTGCCATTGGATCGGTAGGAACTTCGGCCGTACCGATTTTGGCAACCACATGCTTAATCTCCGGGAATTTTTCCATGAGCACCCGTTCGGCTTCGTTGGATACTTCAATACTTTTCGACAAGGAACTACCCGCGGGAAGGGTCATCTGCATGGCGAAGTCACCCTCGTCCAGTGTAGGGATAAACTCGGCCCCCAACCGGGTAAACAGGAAAAGTGAGAAACCAAGTGCAATAAAAGCTGTAGCAATAGTACCCCATTTAAAGCGTATGCAGAAGTTTAATACACGTTGGTAAATCCTGTTGAGGCCTGAGAAGAAACGATCGGCAATGGTGGGTTTGGAGTCAATGTGATGTTTCAGGAAAAGCGAACTCATCATAGGCACGTATGTAAGTGACAATATCAGCGCACCTATAATACAGAACACCAGTGTTTGGGCCATTGGGGTGAAATATTTGCCCTCAATCCCAGTAAGCGTAAGGATAGGGAAAAATACAATTAGTATAATAAACACGGCGAATGTAGCCGAACGTACTACACCAGCGGCTCCTGCTTCTACTTCCTGATCCATCTGCTCTTTGGTGAGTGTTTTCCCTTTGAACTTTTTAGAGTAAAGATGTGCTAGTATGCCTTCTACAATAACAATGGAACCATCTACAACAATACCAAAGTCTATTGCTCCCAGACTCATCAAGTTGGCCGATACATTGAATATCCGCATCATAATAAACCCAAAGAGCATGGAGAGGGGGATAACAGATGCTACAATCAGTCCTGCACGGAAGTTTCCGAGGAAGATTATCAATACAAGGAATACAATGAGGGCTCCTTCTACCAGATTGAAAATAACTGTTGATATATTGCGGTTAACCAGTTCCGAACGGTTAAGATACGGTTCAATACGTACACCCTCGGGCAACATGGCCTGTACTTTTTCTACCCGTGATTCCAGTTCGCGGGTAACGATATTGGCATTGGCACCTTTCAGCATCATGGCAATACCGCCTACACATTCGCCTTTGCCATCCATGGTCATGGCGCCGAACCGTTTGGGGGCACCAAAGCGAACAGTTCCCACATCGTTTATATGTACAGGTATCCCATTGCGGTTGGTTACTACTATCTGTTCAATATCCGATATTTGGGTAATCATCCCCTCGGAACGGATATAATATGCCCTGTTTCCTTTCTCAATATAACTACCTCCGGTATTCTCGTTATTGCGGTGAAGTGCTTCGAAAACTTCGCCTATGGTTATATTGAGCGAATAAAGCGCATCCGGGTCTACCGCTACCTCGTATTGTTTCATATATCCGCCAAAGCTGTTAATCTCTACAATACCGGGAATGCCGGATAGTTGCCGTTTTACAATCCAGTCTTGTATGGTGCGTAGTTCCATAGCATCATATTTATCCTCGTAACCGGGAGCAACGGTAAGCACATACTGGTATATTTCGCCCAATCCGGTAGTGATAGGCATTAATTCGGGAGATCCCAACTCGGGTGGTATTTCTCCGGCAACAGTCTGTATCTGCTCATTAATAAGTTGGCGGGCATCTAGTGTGGGTACATTTTCCTTGAAAACCACTGTCACTACAGAAAGTCCGAAGCGCGATACAGAACGTATTTCCACCACATTCATAATGTTGCTCATGGCTACCTCTATAGGAAAGGTTATCAGTTGTTCAACTTCCTGTGGGGCAAGGGTAGGGGATACGGTAACTATCTGTACCTGATTGTTGGTTATATCGGGCACTGCATCAATGGGCAATGTAAGCATGGCATATATGCCTCCTACCAGCAAAGCAAGGGTCATTAAACCTACAAATAGTTTCTTACGGAGCGAGAAACGTACAATTGCTTTAAACATACATTATAAGTATTATAGTATGTAAGCAAAGGTAAAAAGAGTTTATGGCTGGAAAAGATTAAAACGGGTGAAGCGGAATAAATGAAAGGTGAAGCAGAAATTTGCAAGGGTGAAACATCTAGTTGTAAAGTGAGGTAAAGGAGGTAAAGTGAGGTAGAGGAGGTAAAGTAGGCATCCCACTACTCAACTACTTTACCTCACTTTACCTCCTTTACCTCCTCTATTTAAAATACAAACTAACCCCTGCCGATAACCGTAATCCACTCCAGTTACTTTTGTAGTATAGTTTATAGTCATCTTTTTCCAGTTCGGCATTCGGGAAGTTGATCTCATAACCAGCCGATGCCCTGACTGCTAACAGGGAATTGATTCTGTAGCTTGCCCCTATTGCAGGAGTAACAGAAAAGTTAACGCCATGCATATTTATATTATCCGAGGCACTATCACCATCATATAACTTAATATTTTCTTTCAGTTTAAAGTTATTGATAACAATGCCGGGAACCACATCCAGATAGAAATTAAAAGGCTGATTATCTGATAATAAGTAATAGCGATAGAAGGCCTCTTGCTTAAAACCGTTCATTATTGCTTTGATATTGTATTCGCCCGAATAATCGGCCAAAGATAGTTTACCACCTGTAGTCATATACATGAATTTCAACCCAAACTCGTGACGCTTGAGCTTGTATCCCGCTTCAATTTGATGGGTGATATATCCGGGGAATTTATCAACAATATACAGTTGGAGTTCTGTTGTTTGAAAATCTGGAGTTTGAATAGGTACCTTTTGCATATCTTTAAGCATATCTTTCATATCACCCATGTCGTATGTTCCGTAACCTACTGAGTATCCAATTGAAAATTGAGCATTTACACTAATTGTTAGTGTAAAGAATAAAATGGCTATTATAATCTTTTTCATTTAATTTCGTCGTTAATGTTGTAGTAATTACCATTAGATTTTATTAGGATACCATTGTATAAATAGTAGTCATCAAATGTGTTGTATGAATGGTTGTAAACCTCGTTGAGCGTATTGGTATCTAAAAAAACAATGTTGTTACTTTGGGTATAGTTTTTTGTGTATAAAAACGTTACACCAGTAACCGGATCAACATTTCCCAGAGTCATATTTGGATATGCTTTGCTCTGTGTTAACCGTGTGCAATCACTAGCCCGGCAAACAATAACATAATCATCCTCTTTTAATAAAATATTCTCCGGTTGGTTAGGTAAACTTTGGGCTCCTTTGTAGTATTTGTTATCCTTGTAAACCAGAATGGCTTTGGTTGTGGTTAACTGATATATTTCGATACCATTTTTAGAAGCCAGTACCAGATATTCTCCATTATAAGTACTTGTGATATGTTCTATATCGGACGAATTGTTTGTATAGAAAGTATATAACTCCTCTCCTGTGAGGACATTATATATACGAATCATGTTGCGGTAAGTATAGCCCTTTTCGTCATCGTAATAGTCTTCTCTGGTGTATAGTGCCAGATGATCTTTTGATGTTAAATGCAATCCGTTTTTTGATGCTTCGTTTTGGATAACAACCGGTCCTGATAATGATTTATCGGGGAAGATAAAAATACGATTGTATCCGGCGACTGCTGTTTTGCTGTTAACAGGTGAAGTACTCATAGCATAAAAGCCTTCATTGTCGTGATTCCGGGTAGCGGCTACCGACATATCATGTAGGTTTATTCCACGTATATCTCCGTTGTATAGGTAAAATATATTATCCTTTTTATTATAGGCGTGGTTAATAAAAGAACCTATTTCGGTTTGATAATCGTTATAATAGAAATTTGTATAGGTAAAGTACATCTCCTCATTTTCATAAGGGACATAATTCACCGTTCCGGATATGTTGCTGCCGAATAGGTTAAATGGAATATCATAACTTAATGTTTCGTAAGGAAGCAATTCCGACGAATGCTCTCCCTGATCATCGCTCCATTTAACAAGATACCTGCCTCTATACTCTGGTTGTTGCCAGGATACAGTAATAAATTTGTTATTTCGCTTTGTTTGGACTTCCGATTGTGTATACGCATAAACAGACGTATAGGTGTAATAAGATGAAGAATTGTTGAGTTTTACTTCTATATGATAGTCTCGTCCGCCAATAAAGAAGCTTTTATCAACAAAAGAAGTACCTTCTGTGGTGCCCAATACAACATCGGAAGAGTTTTTTATGATGTATTCTTTTACATTCATACCTTCTTTTTTCAAGTCGTTCCAGTAAAGTTCAAGAAATCCTTCTTCGTTTTTGCGGTGGTTTATATTAATGAATTCCTGAAAATCAGTAATGTATCTAACTTTGTATTCTACTTTGCCAAGGTAACCTTCATATCCCATTAAATCGGCTAAACTGCCACTTCCCGAAGATACTGCTATCTCCATAGTTAATGGTGTTTCTTTTCCATCCATGCTGTAGTTAGGTATACAAAATTCCCCTCTTCCATTTTCGGTAGTATATACTTCCCAATTATTGTCGTTATGTGTAATAATAATTTTGAGAATCTTCTTTCCTTTTGTATCTATGTTGAAAGAAAAACAATTGCCGTTAACCACAAAAATAGTGCTTCCCGGTTCAATGCCATTCAGGTTGATGTACATTTCCGCGTTTTCGTGCGGCTTGTCAACATCAATAAAGTAGGTTTTGTCACTGTCGAACTCACATCCCGCAAAGAGTAGTAAAAGCGGAATATAAGCTACTAAATAACTAAGTCTTTTTTTCATACGATTGTGGTTTTTGCGTTTATCTGCAAAAATAGAAAAGTATTTTAATATAATAAGTACCAACTTGCAATAAGTTTATTGTTTTTTGGAACACAGAGGTACAGAGGCACAGAGTTTTAAATTAAACTCTTACACAGGTTGAACTAAATCTCTGTGCCTCTGTGTCTCGTATATTTGCATCATTAATGATCCGTTATTTCTCCGAGTGTTGTATATTCGTAGTTAATACGGAAAAGAATAGTCTCTCAATTGTGCC
>NZ_QVMJ01000176.1 GCF_010500955.1 Bacteroides sp. 519 | reverse complement strand
TACAACGGTGCGAACGGGAAGGATCGTCAAAGTTTATCACGTAAAAAGTCGGTACTTTCTCGTAACCTTCCCGGTTGTTTAACAGGTGGTTATTGCAGAGTTCGATACAGACTATTTTACTGTATTCAGGATAGTAGATATGATTTTTGAAGTGAGGAATATGGCGCAGATTGAAGAACCAATTCCTGTAACAGAAGACGGGGACGGATTTGTCATAGGAACACCAAATTTCTATTGATGAGATTTTAGATAAAATTGAATATCTAACACAGATTATTGATGAAATTGATAAAGCAGCA
>NZ_QVMJ01000175.1 GCF_010500955.1 Bacteroides sp. 519 | reverse complement strand
CTGGGGTTTTTTTTTTTTTGGGGTGGGGGTTTTTGGGGTTCGCCTTTTTCAAAAAAAAATTTTTGTGCCTGTTTTTTTCAAAAAAAAAAAAAAAATTTTTTTCCCCTTTTAAAACCCCCCAAAAAGGGAAAAATTATTGCGGTAGATAGTATGACCCATATTCTGTATCATCAACTAATTTCATGGGAACAGAAAAAGAAACTGAATCGTTCGGAATTAAACCCACTACATCTTACATAAATACCAATGAACTTGTCATCTTCGAGCCCTTTTTTCAAATTCTCTTGGTACTTTATTTT
>NZ_QVMJ01000174.1 GCF_010500955.1 Bacteroides sp. 519 | reverse complement strand
AAATATGGCTGTTTCCTTTTTGAAGATAACCATGAGAATTTTTTGAAAGGGGGTCCGCTGTTGCATAAAAACAGGGCAACTCTTTGCCCGCCCACCAACACAACCTCCCCGACGCCCGACGGCGGGCGTCGGGGGTGGGAAGAAGTTGGAGGGGGGGGGGGCGGGCGGGTGCGGGCATATGATGATGATAGTGATAAATCCTTGATCGTCGAAACCATGGCAGCCGGAACATTTTTGCTGTTCGCAGTAATGTGCGTACCTTATATTTTAATTGTTTGGAAGTTAGTTCCCGAAACTAC
>NZ_QVMJ01000173.1 GCF_010500955.1 Bacteroides sp. 519 | reverse complement strand
AGCCAAAAAATCCCCAACTATAAATGGCATTAAACAGGTTATGGCTCCATCTCCACGAAAACCAGCTCTTTACCTTATTAAACCAAGCCACGAACCATCTTTGTAATTTCCTTTGTTGCCCGACATACCATCGACCAACACCGGCGCGCCACCAAACGTATGAGGAGGGGATTGGAAGTGCGGAAAAACAATCTGGAAGTAAAACTCGAAACTCTTTCCATTCTATATTGGTTAAACAAAGATTAATTCTTCAGTTTCGGCAGTGAATAGTTTACCACTTTTAAGCTGTATTTCTACTTT
>NZ_QVMJ01000172.1 GCF_010500955.1 Bacteroides sp. 519 | reverse complement strand
CAGGCGATGCCGGCAACGCCCAATGTCACCAGGTAAAGAAACCCCGAAGGGGTTTAATGTGAATGGCCCCCAAGGACGGTGATCGCCTAATAACTCTACTGCTTGATCTTGATAACCATCATCTACAACCGGGCCGTTATCGCTGGTAAGAAACCGTACAGAGTATAATTACCAAAACCTGCTGATAGCTGTTAAGCATAACTTTCCGGATAGTATGGTGTGGATTATAGCTGGGGGGCCGATGCATTGGCTTTGATGCACGATTATGTGGTAACGATGATGCTCTACGTGCTTTACTTA
>NZ_QVMJ01000171.1 GCF_010500955.1 Bacteroides sp. 519 | reverse complement strand
AAGTCTGTAATATTTTTCTCTTGATAGTTCTTTTGTTATAACAACAATAGTCACAGTAACGAGACGCAGTGACTGTAGATGAATTAGTATGGATTTCTTATACCGGAATAACTTACATTTCGAAGACCGACACTATTATGCTGATATTGATAATGCCAGTTTCGGTATCTATGTTATCCCATGTCAAAGCACAAATCTCTCCGATCCGGATGCCAGCATCAAACCAAAAGCATTTGTAGCGAAGATAATGCTGAATGCGTTAGCAGATAATCCTCCTTTTTCCATCACAAGAAACGGTCC
>NZ_QVMJ01000170.1 GCF_010500955.1 Bacteroides sp. 519 | reverse complement strand
GTGAGGATAAATATCTCCCTCATCCTATCTTGGGAATTGAGATACCTAAAAGTAACGGGGATGTTCGCCTGTTGGGAGTTCCTGTGGTAATAATATGTTGATGCAGGAAATTCTACGTGCTCAATGGGGTTTCAGTGGATATGTAACTTCTTCGATGGGCCCCAACACAGTAAGCCGCGAAAATGTTAAACGCAAAATTGTTATCTCGGCCAATATCGCCCTCTTTAAGAACTATTTTATCGCTGGGGATACCATGAACAACTTGGTCGTTTACCGAAGTACACAAAGAAGCAGGAAACGG
>NZ_QVMJ01000169.1 GCF_010500955.1 Bacteroides sp. 519 | reverse complement strand
CTTAAAACCATGTATTTTGCAAAACTGCAAAATGTGCCTACTTCCCCCCGTAAGATGCGTCTCGTGGCTGACATGATCCGCGGAATGGAAGTTACGGAATAAAGGGATTTTGGTGGGTAAAGACCTCCAATTAATAGCTTTAAAGAGAAATTCACCTTCTCACCCTTACCTGTTTTGCAACAGGCGGTTCTTTTCTTCTACGTTACTCCACCCTCACGGATAGCTTTCGGTTAAGAACTACAAACTCAAGCCATTCATCATTGTAGTCATTAAAATGAAGCTTTTTCAAATCATCATCAAC
>NZ_QVMJ01000168.1 GCF_010500955.1 Bacteroides sp. 519 | reverse complement strand
ACGTTACGTCCTTTAGGACCAAGAGTTACTTTTACTGCATTAGCCAATTCATCAACACCTTTCTTTAGTTGATCACGGGCATCCATGCCGAATATAAAAGGAGAAGTTTGCCATGAGGTTGTTTTATCCGAACGCATATCCAGCCGTTGGGCATTACCATTCAGTATGCGGTAATAATACTCTTTCAATCCTTCTTTTCTTAACTTCTCTAATGCAGCAATAAACTGTTTGGCTGCTTCCTGAATCTGGTCTAATGAGTTAATTTGAATTTGCATGATATTTTAGTAGTTAGTAGCCAGTA
>NZ_QVMJ01000167.1 GCF_010500955.1 Bacteroides sp. 519 | reverse complement strand
AACCAAACAGGGAAGTTTGTGATGTGGTTTCATCTTGAACTCAAAGGAAAAGGATACTCGGCTGCACGTGCAGCATTAGCTGTAAGCGATACACCTGTTAAATACATACACCATATATATGAACAAGATTCTGTTTTGTGGGTGGCAAGTGTGGGTATGGGAATTATAAAAGGAACCGTATTAATTTAAATAATCTGACTTCCGGTTTTATTAAGTTTCATGAATATACTCAATATGAAGATTAAAAGTTGGTTTCACAAATATCCGCAAAAAGCATGATACGCACACTTATAAGCAATGCT
>NZ_QVMJ01000016.1 GCF_010500955.1 Bacteroides sp. 519 | reverse complement strand
ACAATCCTATAATTGATTCTCAATATGTTATGATTGACATAGTGGGAAATAGAAGTGCAATTTTTATGAAAATTATTTTTAAGAGTGAAAGTTGGGTTATGTTGGGCTATACAATTCTACAGTTACCGGTATGGAAGAGGCTTATGTCCGTTCGCAATCCATGGGCGGTCGAACAGATACCAAATGGCTTACCCTAACAGATAACAATGGAAAAGGAGTGAAGATTACAGCTAAAGACAGCATTAGTTTTTCTGCTCTACACTTTACTGATAAGGATTTATATACAGCCCGATACGGTCACGACATTGATGATTTCCGCCGTTCGGAAGTAGTACTTAATCTGGATTGTATTCAACGTGGATTAGGTAATGCTAGTTGTGGTCCCGGACCACGTGCGCAGTATGAAATAGAGAAAGGAAAAGAATATTCGTTTACATTCAGGATAGAGTCGTTTCAATAGGTGCTCTATGGTTGCTGTGCCGGTAGGGATACCGGCACAGTTTATATCTGTTTCAACAGGAAATCGCCTAAATTGCTATACACAATCCCCTTATAATCATCTCCAATAATCATATCATTAAGGGCTACAACATATTTGGGATAATTGTCTCTTATTTCCATAAGATTACCAAATTCCCGCTCCCGCGTCTTTTCATCCATTGCGGTTAATGTTACCTGAATATAAATACGCTTTCCACTCTTTTCGGCCATGAAGTCAATTTCCTTCTCACCCATCTTTCCAACAAAGACTTTATATCCGGATTGTATCAAATGCAAGTAAACGGCATTTTCCATAAGTTTATGTATATCAGCAGATGCATTGCCTCCCCGAATCATATTACGAAGGCCTAAGTCCTCAAAGTAATACTTCTCGCCTATCTCAAAGATTTTTAAACCTCCAACATCTGCCCGTTGTACTTTATGCATAATATATGCGTTGGTAAGTCCTTTCAGGTAATTAATAATAAGTTGGGGAGTTATCTGAATTTGTTGAGACTTTAAATATTTACTGATGTTATTTGAACTAAAAAGACTGCCTACATTATCTGCTACATACACAACCAGATTTTCTAGGAAAGAAACATTTCTGATCCTTTCTTTAGCAACAACATCTTTCAATAATATGGTAGAATAAACATTACTCAGATACTCAAAAACCTGATTACTATTAAGTTCAAGATTAATAAGAAAGGGCATACCTCCAAAAGTAAGATACTTTGTAAGACTGTCTAATGAGTTTTCAAAAGAATGGAATTGCAAGAACTCCTGATAACTAAGCGAATGGATATCGAACTCCATATATCTTCCCGAAAGATAAGTTGCAAGTTCGCTTGAAAGAATGTTGGCATTACTTCCTGTACAATAAATATCGCATTTCTCTTCGGCAAGTAAACTTCGTAAAGCATCCTGAAAAGAATCAATCTCTTGTACTTCATCAATAAACAGGTAATTATGCCTTGCCGGTTTTAACTGTGAAGTTATATAATTATAAAGATTGGTAGATGTCTTGATTCTCCGGAACTCTTCTAATTCACAATTTATATAGATTGTATTTGCCTGTTTGTCCAAAGCTTTAACCTCATCGCATAACTGAAGCATGATGCAACTTTTACCAACTCGCCGTTGTCCGGTTAATACCTTTATTATAGGTTTACCTATATAAGGTTTTATTCGTTCTACATAAATATCTCTCTTAATGTATTTCATCTTTATATCAGTATAACTACTACAAAGATAAAAAGTTTCATTTATAAATGAAACTTTTTGAGTTTAAGTTTGAGTAATGAGTAATGAGTTTTGAGTAATGAGTTACGATGCCGCATGGAAACTCATTACTCAAAACTCAAAACTCATTACTCAAAACTCATTACTTTCTTCTCATTACCTGCAAATTCGATTGCCGTGCAAAACCAATACGGAAATTTAACGGTTTAGGATCGCCCAATTGATAGGCATCCCTTAACTCTGGTTGCGGATATTGTGCATAATCGGCCACTGGTTTGTAGAAAGTTCCATAAAGATTAATTCTCCATTTATCCTTTGGATAATAGGTTATTGGAATAGCCGAGTCGTCCTGCAACACTGCAGAAGATTTCTCCAAAACCAAATCCCGTATCATTGAGAACCCGGGAGAGTGCATCAGGTACGAAGCCGATTTAATAAAGGTTGCTGTAGAATTTCTGTTTAGCTTGTTTATGCAATTAACCAGCGGCTTGTTCTGTTCCAAGCCTTCATTACTCAGGTCGGTAATATAATAATAAAGTGTTTGCAAACGGTTAGTACCCTTACGGAAGAACTTCATCTCTACCATACCAGTTTGTTCTGTGATAGGTGTATTATCTGGGTGTGTAGATATAATGGTACCATCACTGTTGATTCGTACATTGCGAATGCTGATTATCTCTTTATCTGTCCGTGCCATCAACATGGAAATAATAGGAACAACGCCATCTATTGTATCGTTCACCATTTCCACACTCATATCTCTGGTGCGGAAAAAGCTTAAGCTCAACACATCTGAAACTGCATCCTGGTAAAGTTTGTATGTTCTTTGCGAAGGGTGTTTCACTTCAATAGCCGTTCCGGGTCGCTCCAATCCAATAAGGAAATAAGTATCCATATCCGGGAAGAAAGCATTGGAAAACAAAAAGTCGGGACCACCAAACGGATAGAATAGTGTATGAACATTCCGGTTAATATCACTCAACTCGTTTTGCGTAAATGCCAGTACCTTAGGTGCACTCTGTTGATACGAATTCCATATCTGATCCATGTTGCGTGCATGGTTCTTCCACTCTTTAGTTTGTGTAAGTGCATACAACTTTGAGTTTTGATTCATAACCGGCATACCGGCAACAAATCTCGCAGCATCAGTCAATTTTTCATTAGGTTCCAGTTTAACGTTTTCGTTTGCTGCGGTAGTAGATTGCCCGGCTAACGATATAGAGTCTTGTCCGTTGGGAGCTTGTTTCCCCTTCTGAGGATTGCACGAACTAACCCCGATGCATAATCCAATTAATGCAATTATTAAATAGCTTAGTTCCTTTTTCATTTTAGAGATTTCTTTTTATATTTTACAATAACTTTATTCAAATAGTAAATACCGGCTCCCGAAAGCAATGTGGCAGCACTCATAATCGACATCCACATAACACCCTGACTACCTTCGACAAAGGCTTGTTTGTAATCTTCGTAAATAAGATAAACAATGGACCATGAGATAAGACCGATGAAAACACACGGAGTAATCGGGTATCCCCATGTTTTGTATGGACGCTCAATGTCAGGAAAACGCTTTCGGTGCACAAAGATACCGATAACTGCAAGCAGTGCAAAAAACGAAAGAGTTATTCCTGTATATTTAGTAATCAATTCAAACGAGTCGGTAATAACCAGTAAAAAACTTATAGTAAACTGTACCCAGATAGCTACCTGTGGAGTGCCTTTACTCGAACGGCGCGACAATGGACGGAGTATATACGTATCTTCTCCCATTACCTGCGATACACGCGGAGCAAGAAAAACCATAGAGCTGATACTTGATATAAGCAATATGGCAATCATTATGGCAACAACATGACTAATGCCTTCACCAAAGATATATTGTGAGGCAATAAAACCAACTTCAATCTGTCCGGTAAGTTCGTTAACGGGTGCGGCAAGCAGAAATACAGCATTTAACAAGATATACAGTCCGGTAACAATCAGCGTACTGATAAAGAGTGACCTTGGGATCGTTTTTTGTGGATTCCTGATCTCGCCCGCCATATAAGCCGAAGCATTCCATCCTGAATAAGAGTAATATACCCAGATAAGCGAGGTGGCAAATCCTACAGAGAATATATCATCGAAAGAGAATTCGCGAAAAGAAGCCGAAACATCCTGATGTTGCTCGGGAAGAATAAATCCGCAGATAATAAACACCACAATGATGCCTATTTTGAAAATAGTGAAATATCGTTGTACTGCACCTCCGGCCTTTACATCGTAGGCATGCAAGCTGGTAATAAGCGTAAGCATAACAAGCGCAATAACTGTAGGACTGGCAACAGGAAATACCATATACAGATACTTGGCCAAAGCCATACAAGCCAGAGCAACTGGGGCGGCAAAGCCAACAATCAGCGAGGCCCAGCCCGACATAAATCCTAAAATAGGATGGTAAATTTCACGCAGGTAATGATACTCCCCTCCGGAACGAGGCATAACCGAACCTAGTTCACCATATACCAAAGCCCCACACAATGCTATGATTCCACCGAATAACCAGAGAAGCATAATGTTGGCAAAGTTCGTTGTACTTTCCAGCAGAAAGCCCAGAGATGTAAATACCCCTGTACCTATCATGTTGGCAATTACAAACGCCGAAGCGGTAAACAACCCGAATTTATAAATGCTATTTTTGGGATTGAGCATGCTACTTTTATTTCACCATTCTACAAAAGTAACAAAAATATGTGTACCTTTGACTTCTGCTTTAATAAGTTTAGTTCGAAATGAGATGCCCGAGAAACAAAATATAGAATACAAATCATCATGGCACGATGATTACTTACAATGGATATGTGGTTTTGCCAATGCTCAAGGCGGAAGAATATATATAGGTAAAAATGATGCTGGGACAGTTGTAGGCTTAAAGGATTCTAAAAGATTGATGGAAGATATTCCCAATAAAATCAGAAACCTGATGGGGATTACAACCGAAGTAAACCTTTTCGAAGAAAACAAAAACCATTATATCGAAATAGTAGTACAGCCTTACTCCGTACCAATTTCTTTGCGCGGGAGATTTTATTATCGTTGTGGAAGCGTGAAACATGAATTAACAGGTGCATCTTTGAATGAGTTTTTACTTAGACGAGCCGGTCATACTTGGGATGACGTAATTGATGAACGTGCCACATTTGATGATATTGATGAAAGAACCATAAAAATATATCTTCGCAGAGCAGAAGAAGCAGGACGCCTACCTAATATTGAAGGATTATCAATACCTGAATTATTAGAAAAACTTCGTCTGGCAAAAAACGGAAAGCTTAAACGGGCATCTATTGTTTTATTTGGCAAAGATCCTGGCGCATTCTATCCAAATACATTTGTTAAGATTGGAAGATTTGAAGACGATGGTTTTACAATTCGTTTCCAAGAACTAGAAGAAGGCAATATTATTCAGATCTTGGATCAGGTGTTGCGTACACTCGATCATAAATTCTTAATACGTAATATTTCTTTTGAAGGTATGAACCGTATAGAAACTCTTGAATATCCTATTCCTGCATTGCGTGAGATGTTGCTTAATGCGCTTATTCACAGAAACTACATGGGTGCTCCTACACAAATTCGTGTTTACGATAATCAAATGACAGTATGGAATCATGGAACTTTGCCTGACGGTATAACATTAAACCAATTAGCTGAAACACATTCTTCTTATCCTCGTAATCCTATTTTAGCTGAAGCTTGCTTTCGTGGAGGCTATATTGATTCGTGGGGAAGTGGCATAATGAAGATTGTAGATTCCTGTAAAGCAGCAGTACTACCAAATCCAGTAATGGAAGAGAATGGTGGTGGATTTATTGTGAAACTGTTTAAGGATAAATATTCGAAAGAACAACTACAGAAACTTGGTTTAAATCCACGACAGATAAACGCAGTATTGTATGTGAAAGAAAAAGGGCGGATTACTAATAGTGAATATCAAAAGTTAAATGAGGTTTCCAAACCAACAGCAACGCGAGATTTATCTGAATTGGTTGAAGCTTATAAGTTATTGACGAATATAGGCTTTGGGGCGGGAAGCCACTATGAATTAATAATTGGCTCAATTGGCTCATAATTGGCTCGTAATTGGCTCACGTAAATCTATCTGTCTATTTTTTAGCGGATTAAACAATGTGGATATTATTGAAAAAGACTTTATATAATTATGTGGATACTTATCTTAGCCCTGTTCATAGGTGCCTTAATCGTATTCGTTTTGGGATACATCCGGAACAGGAATTTACAGAAAAAGGTAGATAGAGGTGAAATAGACCATATACCCGAAATTGTAGAAGTAGATGCCGAGTGTTGCGGTCAGCATGAAATGTGCGAGAAAGATAGTCTACTGGCAGCCGTCAGCAAACAAATAGAATATTACGATGACGAAGAACTGGATCGATACCACGGTAAACCGTCTGACGAGTATACAAACGAACAGATAGACGAATTCCGCGATGTTTTTTATACCATGTTAGAAACCGATGTTGCAGGGTGGGTGAGGAGCCTCCAACTACGTGGGATAAATCTGCCGGACGAAATAAAAGATGAAGTTTTTCTGATTATTGGTGAGAGAAGACATTAATGGAGTTATTACAATATACTTTTTTTCAAAACGCGTTGCTGGGTAGTTTGCTAGCTAGTATTGCCTGTGGCATAATCGGAACATATATTGTTACCCGTAGGCTTGTATTTATCAGTGGAGGAATAACCCATGCCTCCTTTGGTGGAATAGGAATCGGACTTTACAGTGGAATTTCTCCCCTTTTATCGGCTGCTGTATTCTCAGTACTTTCTGCATTTGGTGTTGAATGGCTGAGTAAACGAAACGATATGCGACAAGATTCTGCCATTGCTGTGTTCTGGACATTAGGTATGGCAGTAGGTATTATTTTTAGTTTTCTCTCTCCCGGTTTTGCACCTGATTTATCTGCTTATCTTTTTGGGAATATACTTACTATAACGCAAACTGATATCCTTATGCTTGGCATATTGTCGGTTCTGTTGATTCTGTTCTTTACTATTTTTATTCACCCAATAATCTATATCGCATTCGACAGGGAGTTTGCCCGCTCGCAGGGAATACCTGTAGCAGTATTCGAATATATATTAATGATGTTTATTGCCCTGACCATTGTGGCATGCCTTCGGATGGTGGGCATTGTACTGGCAATATCGTTATTAACCATTCCCCAGATGACTGCAAACTTGTTTACCTATAATTTCAAGAAAATCATTTGGTTGTCTATTGGTATTGGGTATCTGGGTTGCATTGGCGGATTGTTTATATCTTATTTTCTGAATGTTCCTTCGGGAGCATCCATCATATTTTTCTCTATTATTATTTATGTTATTTGTAAATTGATTAGATTAGTAACTAGTAGTTAGTAGCTAGTAGCTAGCAAATATCTAACTGAGCTAGCTTCACCTCTACTAACTACTAGCTACTGGCTACTAACTACTAAAATATCATGCAAATTCAAATTAACTCATTAGACCAGATTCAGGAAGCAGCCAAACAGTTTATTGCTGCTATGGGAGATAATACCGTTTTCGCATTTTATGGAAAAATGGGAGCAGGTAAAACTACTTTTATCAAAGCTGTTTGCGAAGAGTTAGGTGTTACCGATGTAATTACATCACCTACCTTTGCTATCATCAATGAATATCGTTCGGACGAAACAGGTGAATTGATTTATCATTTCGACTTTTACCGCATCAAAAAACTCGACGAAGTATATGATATGGGGTACGAAGATTATTTCTACAGCGGTGCTCTTTGTTTCATAGAGTGGCCCGAACTTATTGAAGAAGTTCTTCCCGGAGATGCTGTAACAGTTACAATAGAAGAACAGGAAAATGGAAATAGAGTAGTGAGTTTTGAGTAATGAGTAATGAGTTTTTTCCATCAAACTCAAAACTCATTACTCACTACTCACTCACAACTACTTAAAACTCAAAACTTATGTGGGGTCATTATGTTGTTCAAGGATTATTCCTGCTTGCCGGAATTATTTCGGTATTAGCCTCTCTTTTTAACTGGAACTGGTTTTTTAGTGCTCGCAATGCCCAGTTGATAGTTCGCAATGTAGGTCGTAATCGGGCTAGATTGTTCTATGGCGTTCTGGGAGTTATATTGATGGGTATGGCAGTCTTTTTTTATTTTGAAACTATAGCGCAACTAAATAAATAATATTATGAAACAATTTGTAAAAAAGATATCAAATGCAAACGGAGTAGTAGTAATTTTATTTGCAAAAGAATAGGATGTACAAAAAGACAGTTGTTTATATAATTATTTGCATACTGAATATAACTTCGTTAGCATCAAAAGAAGATGATGTTCAGCAACGTGCCGAAATATCGGATTACGATGTAGATGTCATTATCCATAAAGATGGTAAAATTACAGTGACCGAGTCTATTGTTGTATATGCTGATGGTTGGGATATTAAAAAAGGTATAGTAAGAAGTTTGCCCTTGTTTCGCCAAACAGCTTCGGGTGAAAATGTTAAAGTACCAACCAAAATTCTCAATATAATGAGAGATGGGAATAAAGAAGATTTTCATATTGTAAAAGAGAATGAACGACTGGATATATTTATTGGTGATAGTGACAGGCTACTTGAAGAAAGGTGGCACAAATATGATATTGTTTATGAAACTTACGGGCAAATAGGTTTTTTTGATGATTATGATGAGTTGTATTGGAATGTAACAGGAAATGATTGGATTTTCAAAATCCATAAAGTAACAGCCCGAATACAAACCCCGCAAAATGCAACAGTAATTTCTGCCAATGGTTATACAGGGAAATATGGCGAAAAAGGTTCTGATTATACAATTGAAGAAAATAATGGGATAGCACTTTTTCAAACAACAGGCCAACTGAGAAACAAAGAAGGCTTTACCATAGCTGTGGCTTTTACTCCCCATATTATAAACAGGGCTATGGCTGACAAACAATCAAAAAAAGAAATTGGATATCTGCTAAAAGATATTGGGAAAGTAGCTTTAATTGTTATGATTGTTTTTTGTGTATTAGCTATTGTTTATTACAGCAAAAAAGAAAAAAAACTTAATAAGTTTTATTTGGATGAAGGAATCTTACCAGGAACGATGCGTTACTTCTATAGTGGAAAGTTTGATAAAGAAGGTATTATTGCTTCATTGTTAAATATGGTAATAAAAGGCTATGTGAAACTAACTAAGGAGGGCGAAAAAACGTATCTGGAAAAAACAACGAGCAATACCTCTACACTTTCATGGGACGAACAGTATATTTATAACCATATATTCTTAAATAGAGATTTCAAGATACAGTTGTCTAATTCATTGCTCTCCCAGATTGGTGCATTAAAAAAACAATTAGACAAAGTTAGCCCTTTTTATTGGAGCAAAAAAATGCGATTAATGGGTGCATTAATGCATCTTATGCTTGTTGTTTTTTATGTCCTATCTGTGGTGCAAACCTTTGATAGTACATCTACTTATTTTAAAATTTTAGCATTAATCGTTATCTTGTTTGATCTTTCGATGATTCTTCATTTGCTATTTAATAAAATAGGTGACTTTTTTTGCGTTTTAACAGCTATCTCTTTTATAATTGCAATTCAATGGAATTCTGCACAGTCAGAATCATATTATTTAGATAATTATTCAAGCTCTTTTATGCTTAAGTTGTCTTTAGTATTAATGGCTTATGTTTATATCTTGTATTGGAAATCTAAAAACAACAGATCGATACTGAAGGAAAGGGGAGATTGGTTTAAAAGGGATCTGAAATCAAAAATTAATTTTGCAAAAACAGAGTCAGACGAAGACTTGCCCTATGCTATAGCAATGGAAGTTAACAAACACTGGATACGCAGGTATGGATACACGAATTATAGAGAATTTATGCGGATGACCATCTATGAGGAATATAGTAAGGAGGAACAATATACGCTTTTAGACGGATCATCAGAATCACCATCATCGTCATCAAATGATGATGAATCGGATTATTCCTCTGGTTCCTATTCATGGAATTCAGGGAGTTCCTCCGAAAGAGATTATTCAGAAAGTAGCGACTCTTCTAGTTCATCAGATGGATATTCTGGTGGCGGCGGCGGTGGCGGTGGTGGTCATGGCTGGTAATTAGAGAACACAATATGAATCAAGAGTTACTTAATTCTTACTATTTATTAAAATAATGAACAAAAACAAACCATTAATCCTCGTTTCCAACGACGACGGGGTTACAGCAAAAGGTATCAACGAATTAATAAAATTTCTTCAACCACTGGGCGATATTGTAGTTATGGCCCCTGATTCACCTCGCTCGGGTGCAGGATGTGCATTAACAGTAACCCAACCGGTACGCTATCAACTTGTAAATCAGAAACCGGGATTAACCATTTACTCCTGTTCCGGATCGCCTGTAGATTGTATTAAACTTGCCCGCAATACAGTGTTGGATCGTGAACCCGATTTAGTGGTAGCCGGAATCAATCATGGAGATAACTCAGGAACCAATGTTCACTATTCTGGAACTATGGGAGCTGTATTCGAAGGCTGTCTTAATGGAATACCTGCCATTGGATTTTCATTATGCAATCATGACAGTAATGCAGATTTTAGTCACACCGAAAAATATGTTCAGGAAATCACCAGCATGGTATTATCGGGGGGACTTCCTTCGCTTATCTGTTTAAATGTGAATTTCCCCAACACTCCGGATATTAAAGGTATCAAGGTTTGCCAACAAGCAGTTGGACGTTGGATGCGCGAATGGGAGCCCTGCCCCAGAAGATTCGACGATAAGTATTTCTGGTTAACCGGAGAGTTTGTTTGCCACGAACCCGAAAACGATAAAACAGATAACTGGGCACTGGCCAATGGATATGCTGCTATTACACCTACAAAACTGGATGTTACAGCTTATGAATTTATTGATGAGTTGAAAAGCAGGATTTTATGAAATACTACCTCATTGTTGGTGAAGCCTCAGGCGATTTGCATGCATCGCACCTGATGTCTGCTTTGAAGCAGGAAGATCCGGAAGCTGACTTCAGATTCTATGGTGGCGATTTAATGGCTACCGTTGGAGGAACATTGGTAAAACATTACCGTGAACTTGCATATATGGGATTTATTCCGGTATTGTTGCATCTGCGCACAATCTTTGCCAATATGAAGTTGTGTAAACAAGACATTCTTCAATGGAATCCGGATGTGGTAATTCTGGTAGACTACCCTGGGTTTAATCTCGACATAGCAAAGTTTGTACATTCTAAAACCACTATCCCGGTTTATTACTACATCTCGCCTAAAATATGGGCATGGAAAGAATACCGGATAAAGAACATTAAACGAGATGTAAACGAAATGTTCTCGATTCTTCCTTTTGAGGTAGATTTCTATAAAAAACATAACTACCCTATTCATTATGTAGGTAACCCTACAATGGATGAAGTTACAGCTTTCAAAACCGAACACAACGAATCGTTTCAGGATTTTATTACACGCAATAACTTACCAGATAAGCCTATTATTGCCATACTGGCAGGCAGCAGAAAACAAGAAATAAAAGATAACCTGCAGAAGATGCTTGATGCAGCTTCGCAGTTTCCATCGCATCACTTGGTATTGGCTGGCGCACCGGGAATATCGCCTGAGTATTACCAGGAATTTATTGGTAAATATAAAATAGATATCATATTTAATCAAACTTACTATTTATTGCAGCAGGCAGATGTTGCATTGGTAACCTCGGGCACTGCCACACTCGAAACAGCCTTATTCAAAGTACCTCAGGTTGTTTGTTATTATATTGCTGCCGGAAAATTAGTTTCCTTTCTGCGAAAGTTGGTATTAAAGGTGAAGTACATATCTTTAGTAAATCTCATTGCCGGAAAAGAAGTTGTAAAGGAACTTGTTGCCGATACCATGACTGTAAAGAATATGCAAGAGGAAATCAATCTTTTAGTGAACGATAATCAATATCGCTCGAATATGTTAACTGGTTATGAGGAAATGAGCGAAATACTTGGAAAACCAGGTGCTCCTTTACATGCTGCTCAAAAGATGGTGAAATTTATTAAAAAAAGAAAGATTAGTTCTTAATAAATCGAAACGGAATGCAATATTCCTGCTTCTCCTTTGTTTATTAGATGTGAATGAAATACATGTATATTTATTAAAAATATAGGGAGAAAACGAGATGAAAAAACTAAGCCTTTACCTTTTAGCAGTACTTTTTGCGATTGTAACCCCATTTACGTTACAATCATGTGATGATGATGACGATATTTACTTTATTGTACGAATGGCTACCGTTAATGTAATTAGCGGAGATACATTTTCTTTGGAAACCGATAATGGTGAAAAGTTATGGATAGCAACCCCCACTAATGTATATTGGTACAAGCCGGTAACAGGGCAACGTGTACTCGTAAAATATACTATACTCAGCGATGAGTATCAGGGCTACGACCATATGATTAGCTTGGATTATATATCGGATGTTCTAACCAAAAGTGTAGAAGAGCTTACCGAAGAAAATGAAGAAGAATATGCTAACGATGCGGTACATATAGAAGATATGTGGATAGGTGGTAATTACTTTAATGTACAATTCAGGTTCTGTTTGCCTAATCACTACAAGCACCGTGTAAGTTTGGTTGAAAACACTACTGCCGAAAATCCGGATGATGGCTATATACATCTTGAATACAGATATAATACCTACGACGATGTTACAAATGTATGGGCCAGAAGCTTAGTATCTTTTAATTTGGGCGACTATGCACCAGCCGAAGCATCGACAGAGTATAAAGGAATAAAAGTAACCATAAACTCTGCCGTGAATGGTACAAAAACTTATTCATTCGACTTCAAAGAAAACGCAGATAATAAGAGAATAGAAGACTCGGAAGAAATTAATCCAACTGAAGGTAAAGTTGGTTAATTTGCAAGAGTTACCCGAGCTGTGGTGAACAATTCGGACTCCAGTTCAAGCACCTCGTTGGTTGTAGAACCGGTTGTTCTGAAATGTACCACATGCTCTCCGGCATTCCTTACAATATATTTATAACGAAAAGCTCCCGGTTTATTGTAATCAAAACTCAATTTATCCTGATTGGTATAATCCAGATTGGGTGTTAATGATAGTGTTGTAACAAACATCTCCATTGGAAATAACTTACTGTTTATATTTGTTGGAATGGTAAAACGGAGTTCAACCTCTTTGTTGTTTACCGCAGGAATTGCAGTCGGTGTTACATGCACATCTTCGAAAACAGAAGGTTGCCGGAACCTGAGTAATACTGTACGGCGAAGTTTTCTTCCGTTCTGCGTTGCTGTAAACACCAGTCGTGCCGTATAAATTTCGTATTGAGGCACAGTGCCAACGGTAGTAGCTTTATAGTGTGCCTGCCCTGGGGTAGTAGTTATTACCTGACTCAACAAGTTGACTACCGGGGCATTATCATCTTGTTCTAACTCAATATGTACCATTGTATTGTTTTCGGTATCGGTTGCGATATTGGGCACATAGCTGAAAGATATGGTAAATTCCTGATTGGGTTGAACAATCGTTTTCATGGTAGTTTCTACCTTTAATGCTGCATATCCATCGGATATTGCAGTATAATCCTGTAACAAAACAGAATACAACAAGTTGTTAGATGCCGGACTGTTTATGGCTTCGTGAAGGGTTTTAAGGCCGGGTCCTGCAATCTCAGTAACTTCTATTATGTAATGATAGTTTCGTGTAATGTTGTATAGCTCTTCTTCTCCTTCATCTATTATATCAATTTTATAGTATGAGTATTCTGTATCAGTATCGTACTTCCCTTTTAGAATTATGTAAAGGGGAGTATTGCTGGTTACATTATGTCGTTCGTAACAGTGTATTGGTTGCCCTGTTTCAACAAAATCCGATTCCAATATGGTTTGCAAACTACCTTTGGGAGACTCGCATACCGCACCTTCCACAAAAGCGAAAGAAGTTGTATGGAAAGGCGCCACTGTTCCATAATCGTAATAATCGCCCAATGCAAATTGGGCATTGGTAAGTTCAGGGTATGATGAACTAGACTTTGAATTGTTGATTACCGAAATCTTAGCCATGTTGCACAAAAGCCCTATTGTATTAGGAAACGCATTTTGCACAATACCATCAACCAGTTCTACTCTTTGCCAGTATGCTGTTTTTCCATTGGTAACCGATAAGCCTGTAATAACTTCATTTTCGTGTTTACCTATGTTGCGTACATCCGAGAAAGCCGACCAATCGTAGTTACAAACAAAGTGAATGATTCGTTTTCTTTCATCCTGAGGTAACTCTGTATCAGTAGGAGATAACTGTACAGTGTATTTCCCCGGAGTGGCTGTGGGTATGGCTTGTGCACGGGTAAGGAAGTGCCCATCCGGATCGAATACAAGTACATATAGATTGGTTATTGTACCTGTTTGAATAACTTCACGGGTATTTATAACCTCTTCGGTGGGAATATCAATATTAAAGCTAAGGGTACAAGTGCCGGCTGGTGAGGGAGATTCAGGAATCTCTTCACATCCGGTTATTGCCAATAACAATGTAAATAGAACTATGGTATTTAGGGTTTCTTTCATAACTTCTTTGTTAAATTAGTCTTTCCAAACATCGTGTACACAACGAACGGAAGCACTTACAAAACCAGATTCGTAGCGTGTTCTTACCACTTCGCCGGTGGTTACCTGTACGCTGTGGTAATAGGTGTAACCATCTGATTCTACTCCTTGCTGGGCAGCCCACCACAGCCCCGAATCGGACACCGCGGGTATAAACAGATCTTTAATTGCACTGTTACCATCTCTCTGTAACCGTGAAATCAGTAACATTTCGGCTACTGTGGGAATTCTCCATGTGCCTGGCCCGTAGCCACCCTCCATATAGTTGGCACACCTGGTTTGGGCGGTAGTGTAACCGGTACTGATGGAAGTAATGCCGCGTTGCGATGCTATGACAAACTTGGGCGATACCATACGGCTGGTATCGGGATCTTTTTTTGTTACAGGCTGCCACACCTCTAATGTGCTGTTGTATTCGGTAGTCATAAAGTCGCCACCAATCACAAAATCATCATCTGCATTTACCGATGTTGTGGTAACGGTGTAAAGATTAAAATTCTTCATAGTGCTGTTACCATTACCATCGTTACTCCAAAAGGTGGTGAACCCCGCTTTGGTATACCACGCAAAGTCAATATCACTCAGATTGGAAAAGATGGAGGTAATATACTGTCGTGGGTATTGAATAACGTACACATCCTGATAAAGTCCTTTGGTGTTGCGCACACGAAACTCCATCATTGTTGGCACATAATTAACAGGTACAGGCGACGAAATATCTATATGATTTGTAGCCTTATTCACCGTTACGGTGGGGTAGCGTATATCATTTTTATCTATTACATCTTTACGGATGGTACCCGACGAGAGATAGGTGTAATGAAAAACCTCGCCCATTTCTACACTCACAGGCTGGCTTGAGATGTACTGAATAGACTTTTGGGTAATGTCGTGCATTTCCACACTTGTTTCGGAAACTACCAGATAATCATATTGGCTAAGTTTTGTCACAATATTGCTGGTTGTCCAGTCTTTTATTTCAAAATCGGGCGTGAGTTCTATCATCTCGTCCGGGTCCAGTCCTCCCAATGCACCTATATTAACTTTAAAGGTGTAGATGTAGTTCCGTTTTAAACAGAAGTGCTCATCCTCTTCGGCCGATGGTACAATGTAGTTAAAAGGTATCCGGTAGAAATAATCCTTTGGCTCTGCACCACCTGTGTTCTTATACCATTTTACGCGAATGGTAATATAACTTTCCTGCGAGTCGCCATACTCCCAGTTATTTGCATACGAATAAAATGGGTCAGCATCAAACTGGGCTTTTCCACTGCCCGGTATCCATATCGGTCGGTATTCCGATCGTTTGTAATCGCCTTGTTCTACATTATACAAAGGTGCTTCCTGACCAAGTGATGTTTGTTCAAGGTAATTGGAGATGCGAACATGTGCTTCGACCGGCGTGTATCCGTTAACGTTTGCTCCGGTAATAATCACTTTTACTTTTGATGCCGCACGGTTAAGAGATACCTCGCCAAGGTTGGTGTTGGCAGTTGTGAGGTTATCTACAGATAAAATTCCATCCATCAAAAAGCTTGTTTGAGGAACAAACGGATAAGGATTAAAATCCTGTGCAGCTCCATGTACGGTTTCTATCAGCTGATTATAAGCTTTTCCATTAAGGGTGTTTCGTGTGAGATTACAATTGGCCACAACATATAGTTTGATGTTCTGGTCTGTAATCTGGTTTATAACAGAAGTTGGAACGGTGATTTTTACAGTTGATCCTACTTTATCTATTTGAGATTCTGATGGATAAAACAAACATTGGCCTGCCTGATTGAAAAAGAAAACATCGAGGCGTTGAACTGTATTTTCATTCAGAGATTCTTCACCCGGTGTCGATCGGGTAGTGGCATTCTGGTCGGTATTTATAAGTGAAAACACCACAGTTTGCCCATTGGTTTCATTTATATCGCTTACATTATCGTTTGTGCAGCCAGTAAATATGAAAACAAAGAATAATATGAGTAATTGTTTCATTACTTAATAAGGTGTTTGTATAATGGTGTATCGGCTTTTTGTTCCTGTTGATTGATTAGGCAGATTGAGTTCTACGTTGTTTATACCGTTATTGACTGTAATGTAAAACTCCGTCTTAATATCGTTAAGCTGGGTTTCCCGGCGGGGCTTTATCCGGATTTTATATTCGTAACCATCGCGTGCAATACCACCGGATACTGCTTCATGGGTATTGTCGAATATAAAGTCAATATTATTGGTGAGCGTTGCGGTCCATGTACAGCCTTTGGGGCGCAGCAACGTAAAATAAAACTCAGCATAACCATCGCTATCTATCCGGATATCTGTTCCGTTTATGTTAGTATTGGTTTCCCAATGCCTTGAAAAGGTAATGGCTGTTTCTTCAAGAAATTCTGTTTCTGTTCCTGCATCTAACCATTCTGCCACTTGGTAGTTAATTTCAGGAATGTATATCGTTTCTCCTTCTGTAACAATGGTTGCTTTTATAATATAATGGTTGTTACGTTTAATAGTGTAATCTTCCAGATCGAGATTTTCTCTAATGGGTATATAATACAAAACTTTTCTCTGTTTGTATTCTGCTTCCAGTTTTAGCGATAATGCCATGTCCTTATCGGCTACATTGGTCAATAGATATTCGGGTATAATGTAACTCTCCAATAAACGGGTATAGGCCGATTGATTGGCAGATAGCTTTAAGGGCGAATCATATACCAATGGAGTATCGAATTGCTGTGAGTTATATGCTTTGGGTATAAGATATTCGTACTGAGGTACATTGGTGATTGATATCTTATTTATAGTTATTTCGTCATTAGCTACCGGAGTATTCTTGCGTACAGCAAAAGTTACTTTAGCAGCCATTCTTTCCAAGCTGATAGTGACAGAATTATTCCAATTAACCCCACCATCTACACTTGCTTCTCCGTATTTGTTGCCTTCGGATGCTGCACGGATTAAAGCCCTGGTCCATCCTATAGCCGGCAGATTGGTTTGTGTTGTAGAATCATCTACCGGTTCGGCAACAGGTAAATCCTCGCTATTAAGTATTAATGAAGAAATTGCAGAATGATGCTGTATGGCTGATAGCTTTGGAGTCAAAGCAGATGGCTCATTCAAAACCACATAAAAGTTAAGCTGTCCAGTACGTACCGAAAGTTTATAATCGCCAGATGCTTCGCGTTGTGCCAGATATTCATTTATCAATACCTGTCCGGATAGTGCATCGGTTGCAATAATACGTACTTCGGTCATGGTTGGATCGAGCGAACGTGTTGCGATGTTCATGTATACTTCCTCGTAACGACCCTGTACCTCTTCTTCGGCACAAGAAGAAAAGAGTATCATAAGCGAAATAGTATATAATATCAAAATCCGTATCATGTTTTTGCCATTAAATGCTTATCGGGTTTCAGGATCAACGTTGTTTACAATCCATTCGGGTAATTTTATTTCTACACCCACATCAGTAAATTCAAACAGTATCGGAACTGTAGCTTCGTTCTTATCATCAACAGATATCTTATTATCGGCCATATATTGTTTAAGATCGACCTTGCATTTCGATATCCCGTTGTTGTCTTTCAGATTTATAATCACCGGGTTATCATCCCCGAAGTTGAGCGTTTGGAAAAGAATCTGGTGTACACGCCAATCGGTGTTATATTCCGTTTCCGGATAATAGGTAGTGGCATAGGGCATTGCAGATTTCATTTCCATATTATATTGAGGCATAAGATTATGTGCCTCAATTACCGGCCATTTGTTCGGAGCATTGGACGCCGACATGTTGCGTACAAATATCTCCATATTTATATGGGCTCCGCAAAACCTGATATCGCCTTCAGCAAATCTTTTCTCAGGGATTTCAAGTTGATAAGAGCCGTAATATAAATGGCTGTTGGTTGGTATTTGCCGGTCGGTAGTTAATGAAGAATGATGCAACCTGCCAACCAGTAATGATTCGTGGCCAGAAAGTTGCTCATTGTGCTGATTTATGTTTCCCCAACAAATAATCTGATAGTTTCCCGATGCAAGTGCTAAAGTTACTCCCTGAAAATTCATCAGGTCGTGTTTACTTAACTCGCGGGTCATAACCAGTTGTTGATTCTTATTATAAACCATCAATGTAACAAAGTGTATATTGTTTGCAAACATAGCAGGATCGTTTGTATCGCCCAGGTAACTAAAGGTAAGCCTTGCAGTGGGACAATCACTTCTGTCCTCTCCCAAACACGAGCTGAGTATGAGGCTGATGCAGCAAAACAATATGCACTTTATTATTTTCATATTCTATTTGGTTAATATATACAATACAAGTTTATACTTCGGGAGTAACCTCATGAGATGTCCAGTTGGCAACTTGAATGTTTATACCAAGATCGTACGGACCTTTTTCGGGTTTATCGGTAATATCTTTGGCATTAACAGGAATACCTTTGTTGCCAACTCCCATTTTATATACATTGTGCCCTTCCATAGCCTGTATATAACCAGCATCTTCTTTAAACTTAGTGTAGGTAAGGAAACCATACTTGTATTTCAAGTGATTATCATTGGCATCAATCTCGTAGTACTTTTCTTTCAATACCACTTTTACAAGTAAAACTAAGTGAGGCACATTACCTGGGAACACATGGAAAGCATACGCTTTACTGTTGTCGGCTTTAACAACTTCGCTGCTTCCAAGATTCATATATTCTACTGGTGTATACGCGTTGGGGGTAATTGTACCAACTGGAGTAACCGAACCAATGTTAGCACCCGGGTCGTTTGCCACAGTCAGCCCCCAGATAGCATGTCCTTCCGGATAAAGTCTTGGCGTGGCTCCCATATATGTTTCGTAGAAGTTGTTTATGTAAACAGCTACCAGTTCCACACTTTCAACCCCTTCGCCGGGAACAACAGTACCAACCTCAATACGGGCAGTGATGGCCTTTAGAGAAACTGTGGCTTCTTTATAAAGATGTCCGTCGCCATTGGTATTTGGCTTATCTGCAGGAATTCCTTCGCCCATCAATGTTTTACCATTAAGTTGAGTTTTTCTGTGTTGACTTTCAACAGTATAAGCAAAATTCTTAATGTCGTTTTCGGTTGCTAAATCTGTAATTGTATTTCCTACTTTATTAGCCACTACAATAACACGGTTTACCTGTGCCGGTACTTGTTCAATACGTTTCGATTTTTGAATAAGGTCATTAGCATCGAATTCTACACTTCTTTCAACTACCTGACCGGTAAGAAGAAATACGGTAACATCGTCTATACCTGTTTGAGCACCACTAGTGCTACTACTAACCGGATCTTCTACGCTACGGGTATACTTTACATTGTCGGGTAACCTTACAATAAGTACATTGTCTTCTTTACCTGTTAGGATATCGTTCGATGAGTCGCTGCAACCTGTCATACCAATTGCAGTTAAAAGCGAAACCGCTAAAAATAATTTTTTCATTTGAATAATGTTTGATAAAAAGATATTTGATTAATTAGCTTGTTGTTCACATTGTGAATTTCTAATGCAAAGTAACTTCGGAAATAAATGAGTATTATTATTTTGAAAGCTACTTTTATTTATTAAATAGGCACTTTTGCGGTTTTTCGATAAAAAGTTGGGAGTTTAGGCTAGAGATGAGGTGTTTTAGCCTGCATTATTCATATTTGGTTCAAATCAGATTAGAATTGAATAAAAACACAGAGGCACAGAAACACGGAGCTTTTCCTTGTGCTGAACACGGAGGCTTCGCTTTTGTTGTACGGTATAAGATGCTGCATACATCTCAGGGAATCCCTTTGAGATTCAATTTGAATAACCAGAATTTTACCCCAAGGGTAATTGCTTGTGAACTCTTTTTGGTTCAAATTTATTGGGTAGTTTTACCCTAAAGTATTTACCCAAAAGAACTACCCGAATGAAAAAATAAGCTTTAACACCTTAACCACCGACCAGATTACGGCAATTCTTGATGGTAAACCAGTAGTAGCGCCAATCAACGAAGTGCAAGAAATACGTAATGCCATTAAAGCATACGAATTACTGGATAAATTAAATCCGAATAGCATGAAAGACTTGCTAAAAGCACATCTCACTATGGAAGCAGGCTTAATAGATGATGCCGGTCGATTTCGGATGAAAGGTGTTGGAGTGGCATCTGGTGAAGATATTATTCATTATGCTCCACCTGCCGAAAGAGTGCCATATCTAATACAAGATTTATTCGACTGGTTAAATACGTCTGAAGAGCATCCGCTAATAAAGAGTTGCGTATTTCATTATGAATTCGAGTTCATACATCCGTTCTCAGATGGCAATGGACGTACTGGAAGACTTTGGCAAACACTTATTCTCAGTAAGTGGCGTCCAGTATTCCAGCACCTGCCAATTGAAAATATTGTCTATAAATATCGTAAGGAATATTATAATGCTATTGCCGTGAGCGGTGGAGAAAATGGTTGTACGCCATTTATTGAGTTTATTTTAGGTGTAATTGAAGAGACACTACAGACAGAAAAGAAAGCACCTGCAACTCGCGACAAAATACTGGAACAAATGCGTAATAATCCTAAGATTACACGAAATGAGCTTGCTGCCATTCTTGATTTGACTCCAGATGCAATCAAATACCATCTTCAGAGGATGACAAAAGAAGGTATTATTACCCGCAATGGTTCAGCTCGGAATGGTTATTGGGTTCTAAATTAAAACTCCCCACTCATTTAAATCTTTATGCTCACAAAAAAACTTTTCATGGTGGGTTTTTGTTATTGTGGATTGACGCATCAAAAAGATGGAACTCAAGAAAAGAGGCTGTCTTTTTGAAGACAGCCTCAAATAGGTTAAATCAATGATAACTAGAATTAATATTTCGGATTCTGTATCAAAAGATCCGGGGCAAGATCAATCTCATCCTGTGGAATTGGTAAAATAGTACGATAGTCATCGTATGTAACTTCTCCCACACTTGAGTTTATAACAGATTTTTTATTTCTCCAATAATCAAAAGCCATACTATTTTCAGCAAATAATTCGATTCTACGTTCAAATAGAATTTCATCAAGTGTGATGCTGGTTACATCTGTATAATCGGTTATACGATTCTTCCGGAGCGTGTTTATATATGAAACAGCTTTTGTGTCATTACTCGTTTTTAATGCTGCTTCTGCTGCAATCAAATATACATCAGCCAAACGAATAACTTTCGGGCTATTTGTGTAAAGACTATTGTCACGACCCGGATATTTGGCCGGATAAATTCCTGGGAAGTTGCCTTCCTGACGTACTGCCAATTCAGAACGTACATCTTTTGGATTTTCCTGAAGATATGTTAAAAGTTCTCCTCCTTCAACAAATGCACATTCACCATAACCTTCAGCACTACAGTAGTAACCCAATGAATTACGTTGTGGATTATATAGTGTTGTAACTGTAAGCTCAAACAAAGCTTCACTAGTGTATGTTTGTGACCATACTTTTGTATAATCCGCAATTGTATAAAGTGAATATAGCGTACTGGCCATTACTGCCTCAGCATCTGCCAAAGCCTCAGTATTACTGCCATTATAAAGATGTACACGGGCACGAAGCGCCAAAGCAGCCCAATAGTTAATACGTCCATTAGTGGTCGCTTTTGAAAGAAGCGGAAGTGCTGTTTTAAAATCTTCAAGAATCTGATCGTACGTTTCTTTTAGCGTTGCTCTTGCTGCTTTGTGTCCTGGTGGATATGTTTCTGTAGAAAGTACAATGCCTGAATTTGCAGCATTTACATCTTTGGCAGATGTGGGCGGATTACAATATATTCTGGAAAGTTCAAAATGTATTAATGCACGCCAGGCATACAATTCACCGATATAGTTATCGTATTCTTCCTTTTCACTTTCGGAAACATTCAGGTTTGTAGCTGACTCTAATGCCATATTTACATTGGCTAATGCTTTGTAATGAAAGAAATATCCACGAAGTGGAAGCTCGTCATATTTTGTTACGCTATAACGTGATAGAGGACCTGCGTGATTTTGATTACTTAAAGCTTTGAAATCGGCACCTTTAAGATCCGCATAGATACCATAATCGGATGCATACGTCATACGAACAGTAATATTACTATTGTTGGTGGATAGAAAATAAGCTACCCCATTAACAGCATTCCTTAAATCAGTCAAAGAAGTGATTGCCTCTCCAGCAGGAAGTCCTGTGGATGGAGATTCATCAAGGAAATCGCTACAGGCAGTGAACATTATACTAGCCACAAGACTAAAAATTATATATATTCTTTTCATATAAATATCTCTTAATAATTAAAACTCAAAATTGAGACCAAATATAAATGATTTAGTTGCCGGTGTGTCGGTTGTACGATAACCGTTAATATCAACATCTGGATCTATATTATCGGTTGCACAGTAAAGCATAAATGGGTTGCTCGTTTTAAAGAATACACGCAAATTGTTAACATAACGTTTCGATATAGGAATTGTATATCCTAAAGTTATATCACGCATACGTATATTGTCGGTTGAGCGAATTGTACGTGAAGAAAAACGGTCCGAACGGTAAGGATTAAGATAAATAGGTTTCGGATGAATAGCATTATCTCCCGGTTTAGTCCAGTAATTGCCGGCAACTTCACTATTCATATTGAAACTTCCAAGACGCATACCATCACTAAATGTAAGGAAATAACCAGTGTAATCAAACAAACTAGCTCCACTTTGGAAAGAGATCATGAAAGATAAATCAAAATTCTTATACCTGAATGAATTTGTAATACCCCCCATCATATCGGGTAAAGCTTTACCTACAACAGTTGGTGAAGCTTGGCTGTAATAATTGGTGACATTGCCATCTTTAACAAGTTGTCCGTCAATAACAGCATCCCGATTATTCAAAGAAGGGTCAATGTAGAACTCTCCTAAACCTGTTTCCGAATTTACCCCTAACCATTGAGGCAGATGGAATGTGTGCATGGATTCACCTTCACGCAGTAAATACATATTTCCGTCACCATACATAACATCATTTCCATTGGGCAAGGTATTGATTTTACTGCTTTGGAAACTCAGATTGAAATCAGTTGTCCATGTAAAGTTCCTTGTTTGAATGTTTGTTGAGTTTATGCTGATTTCAACGCCTGTGTTTTTTAACTTACCCAGATTTTGAATGTTTGAACTAAATCCTGTAACAATGGTTGTTGGAACAGAAAACAACAAATCTTTTGTCAATTTATTATAATATTCAACAGATAAAGATACTCTGTTAAACAATGTCCAGTCAATTCCGACATTAAAACTGTTTGATTTTTCCCAACCTAATTTACTGTTTCCGGCATTGCCCCAGAAAATAGCACTTTCATCACCATATCCGGCACTGAAAGAATATGTGGCAAGATTTGAATAAAACCCTGTTGGCAGGTTACCGTTTGTTCCATATGAAAGGCGAAGTTTTAAATCACTGAACAGATCATTCCCTTCCAGAAACCCTTCCGAACTGATACGCCAAGCACCGGAAATAGACCAGAAGTTGGCCCAACGATTGTCAACTCCTAAACGTGAAGAACCATCTCTACGGAAACTCCCTGAAAAGTAGTACTTGTTGTCAAAGTCATAATTGGCATTTGCCAGATATGACATAATATTGGCTCCATAGGTAGAACTGCTGGCACCACGTGGTTGTCCGGAAACCAATTCGGGTAATTTGTCTGTTGAATATTTATCAGCAGATAGAGATACATACAACAGATCGCGGGCTTCTACTTCATAACCCACTAAAGCGCGAATGTTGTGTTTGTCAAAACTCCGATTATAATTAAGAGTAGACGATGATGTCAACGTTTTATTGGTGAAATTTGATCTGTATCCCAAACCACCATGAACAGCTCCGTTTACACTCTCAGATGCCCAAAACTCACGTTCTTTGTTGTCAATATAATCATAACCAAAAATAGTTTTGGCTGTAAAGCCATATGGAAGAGTTACTTCTGCTTCAACATTTGTTAAGCTACGAATCATATCCGAGTTTACAGTTTCTGCTCTGGGACCAGTGGCTTGCCCAAGCATTAAGTTTGGATTTGATATATTGGGAGAAATACCAGCTTGGGGATTGTATGAACCATCTTCCAGTTTGTTAACAGCAGTAGGATCCATTGAAAATAAAATAGATAATGGAGCAGAAGAACCAAAACCTTGAGACTGATCGTTCTGATCACGGAAACCAGCGGTATTTGTAAAGGTTATCATCTGTCGAAGTCCAACACGTAACCAATCTTTAGCATAGTGATCCAAATTCAAACGTCCACTAAAACGTTCAAATTCACTTCCTTTCACTATACCGTCAGTTTTGTTATATCCAAATCCAGCGTAAAACTTAGTTTTGTCATTTCCACCACTCATGGATATCTGATGGTCTGTAGCGAATCCTTTTTTATAAACCTCTTTTCTCCAGTTAGTGTTTATATTACTATCATAATTCCAAAACCATTCAGGAACTTCTTCATCAGTAGCAACGGCAGCTTCACTTTCCGACAAACCTTCACGCACAACAAAGTAGTTTTTAATACCATGCCAATAATACTCTTTCATCTGTTGTGCACTCATCGGTTTGTATTGGCTATTTACAGCTATATCTGTCCAACCGGTTTCCATATTATATGAAATCTTGGTTTTTCCAGCTTTTCCTTGTTTTGTTGTAATAATGATAACACCATTTGCTGCACGCGATCCATATAGAGATGCGGCTGCCGCATCTTTTAGTACAGTAAGGTTTTCAATATCTTCTGGGTTAATTGAAGATAAAACCGATTGTGATTTTAATCCAGAAGTAAGATTGGATGTGTCATCAGTAATGGCTACTCCATCAACAACATATAAAGGTTGGTCTGAAGCACTATACGAACTGATACCACGAATGAGGATTCGTTGATTAGAGCCCGGATCACCTGTAGATCCTCCAATACGCACTCCTGCAACTTTCCCCTGTAGCGATTTTACTAATGATTCTTTTTGGCTTGCAATTTCTGCTGATCCGACAGTTGATGCAGAACCTGTAAATGACGCTTTTTTCACAGTGCCATAAGCAACTACCATAACTTCATCCAGAATTTGAGAATCAGGTTTCAATACAATTCTCAAATTAGGTTTTATTGCTATTTCCACATTTTGCATCCCGATATACGACACCTGCAAAGTCTTTGCAGAACTTGGTAAAGTAAAAAAAGACTCAAAAGGAAACTGGCGTGAAATAGAAACAATAAACATCAATACTATAGACACGCAAGACTCATTAATGCATCTATATTTCAGAATGATAAACCATTACTTTATATTCCGCTACAAGGAAACCGGAGTACGAAAACACGAAGCTAAGCGGGTAGAGTTGTTTAATATTTCTCAATCAGACAAAAACTATAAACCTATAAAATTGACCTATTCTAAAGATTCAGGAAAAATGGATAGGTTTGTACATAATTATCTTGTAAAGTTATCCGAAAAACATCCCGAATTGATAAAAGAAATTTATGAGATTCACAGAGTAATGACAAAAGAGTATAGGTTAAAGGTAAAAAAAGAAAACACTTCAATATGACAAGAAAAGAAAAAAATGATGTAGTAGAAAAGACACTCAAGGCATACAAAGACTATGTATTAAACTTACCCGAGAGAAAAGAAAAAGAACAAAAGATAAAAGAATTCATAGATGCGGTAAAATGTTCTTTAAAAGAAAAAAGAATAGGGTATATGGTATTTGAATCAGATAAAAGTATTTGGGTATCAATTGGTAGAGACGCAATATTGAGTTCTAAGTTGCTTAAGATAATCTCAACACTAACCTATACAGTAGGGCTGAATTTACAAGGTACAATTACGATAAATATAACAAAATAGAAACATGCTGCCGGGCAACTGTATAAAAAAACCTCTACCCCGTAGGGGTAGTATATTTAAAAGGTGCAAGGTGGAATAATTATTAATAATATAAATTTACATTAAAATGGACGAAAAATTAAATGCTTACGACTTAGAGGCACAAGACAATGTAACGTTATCTTTTATTCGCAGTTGGCTCTCAAGTCCAAGCGAAGCGAGAGAATTTATTACAATTAGCTTCTATACATTTGATGCAATAGTAGAAGCATGTAATTACTTAGAATCAAGCCCAGCGGGTTTATTAGAGGCAAAAGTATATACCGGAACTATGAAGCTAACAAGGCGCGCAGTTGGCGAAATGTCTCTTTCTAGTGTCCTGTACACATCAGGTGCAGATGCGCGTTTTTCATTACAATTAAGTTAAATTAACATGAGAAAGATAAGCGAAATTATTATCCATTGTTCCGCTACATATCCATCACAGGATGTATCAGTGAAAGATATTGACACATGGCATAAGGCGGCTGGGTTTACGGAAATAGGGTATCACTTTGTGGTAACCCGGGATGGCGAGATATGCTCTGCCCGGGTATTAAGTAAAGTAGGTGCGCATTGTAAGGGACACAATACGGGCTCTATAGGAGTGTGTTATATCGGTGGGTTAGATGCAGATGGAAAACCGTCTGATACTAGAACGAAATCTCAAAAAGAGTCGCTATTACAGCTTATTGAAATGCTAACACGTTCTTATCCTGTGAAAAACATCTACGGTCATAACGAGTACTCAAACAAGGCATGCCCTTGCTTTGATGTGAAACAGGAATATGAGCACATTATAAGAGAATTGCCAAGAAAAATGTACACAATAAAGTTTAAGTAAAATGAAACGGTATAAAACAAACAAAGAATGTTTAAGAGATTTGGAGAGTGTTCGCCTGATTTACGTGCGTTGTGGTGATGCTCCTCTCAAAGTATCAAAAAAAGCAGTGCGGGTAGAGTTAATGGAAACTCCGTACGATATAGAATATTATATAGGAGAGTCGTCTAACGGGATAAAATATTTACTTATATGTGAAATGCTATACAAAATACAACCGCCTATTGTAGATACTTATCCATATTAACAATGCGGCGGACAACAGTATATAAACCTTTAAAAATGAATAGAAATGAATAAAAGAATATTAGTAGCATGTGAATATAGTGGAGTTGTGCGGGATGCCTTTTCGAATGTCGGGTGGGATGCTTGGAGTTGCGATCTACTTCCAACCGAATCAGAGCAAACTAAAAAAGAAGGTAAGCATATAATGGCAGACGTAAGGCTAATACTTGCCGATAGCTGGGATTTAATGATATGTCACCCTCCATGCACCTATATAACCGTTGCAGGAAATCGACACATACCAGGAAACCCCGATAGATGGAAAAAGCAATATGAGGCTATTGTATTCGCTTGGGAATTGTTTAGCGCAAATGTACCGCATATTGCATTAGAGAATCCTGTAGGAGTGCTTTCGACTTATATTAGAAAACCGAATCAGATAATTCAACCTTACGAGTTCGGGCATTCAGAAAGCAAAAAAACCTGTTTGTGGTTAAAAAATCTCCCCGAGTTGAAACCTACTAATATTTTAAAACTCCCCGAGTGTGGGTATTGGGACAATCAGACCGAGGGCGGTCAAAATAAAATTATGCATAACGGGAAATGGTTAGCGTTCAATGACCCCCTTACAGCGCATTTACGAAGCAAGACATACACAGGGATAGCGCACGCAATGGCAGAACAATGGAGCCAGTATTTAATGAAGCAATAATCAAAGCTGAATAAAAATGAATAGAACGCCCGGGAAACCGGGCGTTTGTTGTTATGTGTGTCCCATCGCGGCGGGCCGCGAGGCAAACGGGCATGCGCAACACGTGTCCCGCCCGGTTTCCCCTGCGGGGTGGTTGCCTGTGGGGGCAGGTACGGCACTAGCAGCGCTGGCGCACAGGCGGTTGGGGCGGGGTGCGCTCCCACTCCACAACGCGCGGTTGCACCCAACACCAAAAACACACACTGCGCTGCGCTCCGTGTGCGTAGTTGGTATTGGCAGCAACCGCACGTTGTTCCGTTCCCGGCACCCCGCCCCAACCGCCTGTGCGAGGCTTAGCCGCAGCCGTCCCACACCCCCACCGTCACCCACCCCGCAGGGGCTCCCGGGCGTGTGGCGGGCTACCGTTCACAAAGGTAAAGGTTAATATTGTACGGTTGTGAATGTTAAATTTAACACACTTGCATGTCCGCACATTTTACCACATACAACACTGGTTGCCAGTGTGGTAACACTGGCGTAGACAACGTCTTGCAAAACCACCTGTAACCCGCATGGATAAGGCGTTTCAGTGGTTTTCTAGGGTCTAATGTTGTTTTGAAAATGCACACCTGTTTTTGTATATACATTTTACCCGGCATTCGCCCGGCCTCCGTGCCGCCCGGCTGAAATACAGCCCGGCTCATGTATTCAAAGTTACACTATATACCGCCCCGTACCCAACGGGCGTTGGCTGTCAAGTCTCCACAAAGCAAAACCGGGGTGGGGCTTTATAAGGTAGCCGCAAGCGGCTGTATTGTAGCCGCCCCGTGGCGGCGCGCGTCCCCATCTGCGTGTCCCCGTGCCGCCTGCGGCGCCTCGGGCCCCCTTGCCGTGTACGCACGCCACCACCCCCGGCACCCCCCGTCTGTGTGTTGTACCGCTTGCAGCGGTCCAAAACACAGCCCCCTCGGCTGAAAGTCCCCTGCGGATAGTATTTTATTACTATATTTGAAAAACATACGATTGTCGCCCTTGTAAGGTGTGGTTTTAGGGTTTGCGGGTTCGAGTCCCGGGTCAACTTTCGGTTGTAGCCTTATCGATGATTGTAGTTATAAACGCGTAACAAATATTAAAAAATACTAAAGGAGACCTCTTTGTTCTACTTTCTTTTTGATCTCTACCGGAGTGAAACTCCTATCAATTTGTAAACAGGTCCGTTTCCCCTGCGTTCGCTCTTCGCTCCCGGTTCGCTCTTGGTTCGTTCAAAGTAAATTTGCACCTTTGCCTATCGTTAGAAGCTATGTCTATTTATTAAACAATCAATTTTATCTATCATGTCAAGAGGTAATATGTTTTTAGGCCGCGCACGCGGTAAGGTAGGAGATGTTGTGTTTTCAGTCTCTAAAGGGCAACAAACCGCACGCGCATACGTGTCAACTGTAAACGATGCTAAAACCGAAGCACAAGTAGCGCAACGGGCAAAGCTGGGTAATGTAGTGGCAATGTATCGCGCGTTGCGTAAGTTCATGAAAAAAGGTTTTGAAAGCAAACCTGCTAATCAGTCAGACTATAATGCATTTGTGTCCGCAAACATGAAAGCAAGCCAAGTGTATTTGGATGCAGAGGTTACTTCATCGGGAGGCGGTGTAGTCGCTCCGTACATCATCAGTAAAGGCACATTGCAACCCATCGAAGTGCAAGAAACCGCATCCGGGCTCTTCGTTTCCGATATCGCGCTCCCGGCCGGGTTCGCTATTACTGCTGCTACCACGATTACGCAATTATCTGCGGCTATCGTAAAAGCTAACGGTGATTGGGACTATGGCGACCAATTAACGATTGTACGGCTCGACCAGTACACAAATGTAGATAACGGCTTCCCTTACATTTCGTGCCGTCTGTATGAGTTTACTGTAGGCGCTGATAGTCGACTGTTCTACTCGGTGTTCCCTGAAACCGTAAAAGCCGAAAACGGTCTATTACAGATTTCTGACAGCGAATTTATTGGCGGGATAGCAATAACCCAATCGCGCTTAGAGAATGGCAAAATACGCGTATCTCCCGCATCTGTATTGCTATCTATGTCAGACTCTATTTACAGCCAGTATGCAGGTGATGATGCACGTACAACGGCTGTTATAACCAGGGGTTACAATGAACCCGTGTTCCTTGACCCCGGAGCATCCGGCAAGTCAAGTTCATCACAGCCTGTTAACAAGCCAATGACGGTTGCAACCGTAACGCTAGGCTCAACAAACCTACTAACAGAGGATAGCAATGTTGACCTAGATGCAGGTGTGAAACTAACGATCACAGGTGTTAACCTTGACCCGGGAATGATCGTATTTGAGAATAGCAACGGTACAGTAAAAACACTGTCGGAGGTTGTTTCGGCTCCTACAACGTCTACCGCTTCACGTTTCGAGGGTATTATTGACTCAAACCTCTCCGGAGTTGTTAAAATGACCGCAGGCGATAAAGTTGTACGAACTTGGACCGCTCCGTGGATTGACCCAACAGCATAACGCACATTAACTTAAGTTGCAGGCGGTTGATGTGATAGTTTAACCAGCCTGTAGCTTAAGCTATGAAAACAATAATCATTATTAATTTACATTTCACTATGACAAAACCTAGCAAAAAATCAATCTTCGTAAACATCATTGTAGCCATCCTGTCTGCCATTACAACCGCTTTGGGCGGGGGTGCTATTTAACTAAATAAACGTTTAGTTCCGTTAACGTGATTTAAAAGGGGTGCCAATTCGGTGCCTCTTTTTGTTTATCTCAAAATTGGGGTAGATATTTGCATCGTGGTAGAGATAACCGGGCAATGCTGAGGAGCAACCCGCTAACGGTATCCACGACGGAACGCATGTTCATTTACTTAGGCCTTATAAGCCGTCAGCCGGGTGCGGCTGGCTCATAGCTTATAAGGCCTTGCTTGTAACATACGCTCAAACAGTAAAAACTCCTCCAAGCAAATTTAAGTAAATGATATATGAATCGATGTGTCAACATTGACTGGTTGCAACTGTATTGCATTGCACCCGGTCCGCCTCAATTAGTCATTCAGAGCCTTACCCACCAGGGTTATACCGTGAATCTCCGCAAACACGGTACTCGTCATTTCCGTATGCTTTACGATGTCTGTACAACCGATTCAGAACCTTATTTAGAGGTTCAGGCAGACCCATTTTCCTTAAAATCTCAAGGAGGTATATTCTTGCAGGGGGCAATGCTCATCAAGCTATCAAACAAGTTCTGTTACGAACAAAACGCAGTATCAAAACTCTGCGACCTGCTGCTCACTATCAATATTGAAATAAAATCCATCTCCCGCTTAGACATCGCGTGTGACTTCCAATATTTTGACAATGGAATGAAACCAAGTACCCTTATCCGCAGATTCTTAAAAAACGAATTGTGGAAAATAGGTGTAACAAAATTTACATTAATAGCCAATCAATCACAAAACAATATAAGTCCCGAATATTTACGTTTTGGTTCCGGTAATTCTGCCGCCTCTGTCTATTTATACAACAAAACCAAAGAGCTCACCGAGGTTAAAGAAAAGCCTTGGATACGGGATGCATGGTCCGAAATGGGCTACACAAAACCGGATGTTTGGCGTTTAGAATTGTCGCTAAAATGCGATGCACGTCACATGATACAATACGAGGATACTGTAATAAAAACATCATCCGGTTGGTACAATCAAAACACAGGTGAGGTATTTGCAGAACTTGGTACATTAACAAAAGGTACAAATATCACACAAAACAACAATCGCCCTTGTTATAAAGCGTTAAAGCCAATTTGGATATCTCACTTAAAAACGTTATCTTTCGTATACCAAAGATATACAGAAAGTATACACAAAACAGGCGGGTGACTAGTAATCTCCCGCCTGTTTTGTGTTTTACAACTACTCCTTTTATAGCATTCTCAAGGGCTCTTTTTGTTAAATAGTGGTTACCACTATATCTTCAACGGTTACCATTAATACCCTCAGTGGTTACCACAAGTATGTTTAATGGTAACTATTATACCTGATAGTAGTAACCGTTTTCAAGTTGAGATAAGCGTGGAAAATAACGCCCGGTTGTATACATGTAGATTGGTTAATAGTTTATAAAGTTATGTTCGCTAAAAAATAGTACCGCATCCAAAACATTACACAAAAACTTTGCGGATGTTTGTTTTAACGCCCATTAAACACCTTTTCCAGTTCCCTCACCAACGTCATATCCATCACTGTACTATACACCTGTGTTGTTTTAACATTTTTATGACCCAGTATTTTTTGAACCGATGTTATGTTCACCCCATTATATATTAATAAGGTAGCATTGGTATGCCGGGCTGTGTGGAACGATATATGTTTTTGTAACCCAGCCATTTTGGCTATTCTTATCAAATCCTTATTAACATTAGAGTTATCTTTTAAACTAAAAAATGCCGGAAGGTTATCCCAATGCTGTTTCAACAAGTTGAGACATTTCCCTTCAAAAAGTAAATAAAGAGGTACACGCACCTCTATTTTTGTTTTGACCGATTTATAAATCAACCATAAGTCTTTCCCCATCATTACAAAATTACTGCTTTCCAAACTAATAAAATCCGAGTACCTGAGTCCTGTATAACAACAAAACAAGAACGCATCCAGTATTTTTTTTAGTTTCACCCATCGGCTATTAAATTTCAGATTCTCCAAAGCATCTAACTCTTCGGGCGCCAAATAGCTATAATGGTTCTCGCCCGTTTTTATTTTATACTTGCGAAACGGATATTGTTCCTGAAGTATTAATTCCTGATTGATGGCCACATTTATATATCGCTTAATATGTTTCATGTGCTTTGCTATTGTGTTAATATGATAGCCTTTTTGTACTAGGAAATGTTCGAAAGAGCAAATGCAATCATAGTTAAGATCGGACAGGGAGAGATTTTCACGAAATTGCTTTAAAAGCTCAATTGTTGAAAAATGGTTTTTCTTTGTACTATCTTTCAAACGCGCCCTTTGTGTCTCCTCGTGACAAAAAGTAATAAACGAGTCTTCATTGCTTTGTTTATTAATAACCTCTTTCAAAGCTTCCAGTGTAATTGTTTTACCTTGTCGCCAAATCATAAGTTCCTTGCCTTCAATAAAAGCAATATAATCATAAACCATCTGGTTAAGCGCATCAGCATTTGGGTGATTTATAATTGTTTTGTTTTTAGAGTTCCATTGGTCAGGCCTTAAATACACATTTGTGGAGAAATATTTTTTCTTGTTGCGCAAAGAAGCCTCAACTTGTAGTAGTGCAGTTCCTTTTAAATTTAGTTTTTTCTTATTAAATACCAAATTGTAAATAATCTTATTCATGTTATTATATTTTGATTGTGTAGATGAAGATGATAATAAAGAAGCTACCAACTCAGATTTAGTGTCTACCAACTCAGATTTAGTGTCTACCGACTAAAATTTGGTAGTAGCAACAAAGAAAGATGAAACTACCCAAAAAAAGGAGGTAGTAACTACTAAAAAAAAGACAGACTATATAAAACAAGAAATATATAAAACTCTCCCCCTTAATCCCCCAGAGGGAGAGAGAGTGAGTGCGAGAAACCAAAAACCATAACTAAGTGCAGGAAAGTAGAGACTTTTATTTATAATAGTCCAAGGTTTTCGGCAAGAAACTCCAAGGTTTTCCAAGAGAAACTTCAAGGTTTTGACTTCACTAGCCTGTATTATTCATACTAAAATAAAAACACAGAGGTCACAGAAACACGGAGCTTTTCCTTGTGCTGAACACAGAGTTCTTGTATGACAAAAGCGAAGCCTCGTGAGCTTTGTTTTCTCTTTGCCACGTAGTGGCTATCTGTTCATAGCCCCGTGTGGAAGCACGGGGTCTTGGTTGTGGCACCTTTCCTTGCGCCCCATCGGGGTGCTATGTGGAAAATAACATAGCACCCCGATGGGGCGCTTGCCATATTTGCTTTTGGGGTCCCCGCGCTCCCGCACGGGGCTATGAACAGATAGCCACTACGTGGCCCTCCGTGTTCAGCACAAGGAAAAGCTCCGTGTTTCTGTGCCTCCCTGTTTTTATTCAATTCCCCTACGTATAACATTCGTTGTAAATAGATTGATGATGTGTTGTACAATCACAGTTTATTCACTGTAGATAGAATGGAAAATGACAACCTGTTGATTTCATCTGAATATGTTACACGGATTATGTAAAATTACAATGATACGATAATTAAACGCAGTATAGTCGAAAAGAAAAACACGAACAAACGATAGCAGAAAGAAAATGGTAATGCCATGGCAACAGAACAGAACAGAACATAACAGAAAAGAACATCAGTAGAAAAAGATAAAAAAGAAACTGCTGATGCTGATGCTAGTTGAGAGTTGAGAGTTGAGAGTTACGATGCCGCATGGAACTCTCAACTCTCAACTCTCAACTACAAATGAACTGCATTTGCACCCTAAATGAACTGCATTTGCATGCAAAATGAACTGCATTTGAGGTACAAATGAACTGCATTTTAGGTGTAAATGAACTGCATTTTTGGATGATGGATACGCAAATGAAGCAGATTTACGCGTATCCATCCCTATAGCTTTTTCTGTCATTTTGATTTGTTCACATATCAACGTATAAAATTAGCTTATGACTGTTTTAGAAGAGCAAAAGAAGAATTATTCCTCTGTTTTTCAGCAAAAAGGTTATTAAAACCGGTTTTACATCCTCTTTTTGCATATTCTAATTGTAAGCATTACGATTGAATACTCTAACTTTTACCCTCGGTTTATGTGTTATAAAGCACAATTTTCAAGCAATAAATAACAAAATGATATTATTTGAAGCTTTTTTTATCAAATCAGTTGCTTTTTTCAGTTTTATTAATATATTTGCAAATTGTTAGAGTAAAAACAATTAATGTAAAGTTAAACTTTAAGAGAGAATTTATGAAAAGAAAATTAATGCTGTTATTGACCTGTCTTTTTGTAAGCATAGGTTTGGTAACTGCCCAAACACAGACAGTAACAGGGACTGTTATTTCTGAGGAAGACGGGCAACCAGTTGTTGGAGCCTCTGTATTGGTTAAAGGTACCACTAACTTGGGTACAATTACTGATATAGATGGTAACTTTTCTATTTCCAATGTACCAAGTTCTGCAAAAACTTTGTTGGTATCGTATATTGGGATGATAAGTCAAGAAGTTGCAATAAAACCTAATCAGAAAATATTTTTAAAGCCTGACTCTCAATTGATTGACGAGGTTATAGTAGTAGCTTTTGGAACAGCAAAGAAATCTGCTTTTACTGGGTCGGCCAAAGTAGTTGGGGCCGAAAAACTGGAGCAGTCGCAAGTAACGAATGTGACAGATGCTTTGGCAGGTGCTGTACCAGGTGTGACGCTGACTTCCAATAACGGTGCACCAGGTGCGAAGGCATCTATCAAAATTCGTGGTTTTAGCTCACTCAATGCAGGAAACGATCCTTTGATTGTTGTGGATGGTGCTCCTTACAGCGGGGATATTAGCAATATCAATCCTAACGATGTTGAATCGATGACGGTATTGAAGGATGCGGCTTCTAATGCGCTTTATGGTGCACGTGGTGCCAATGGCGTGATTATCATTACTACTAAAAGAGCCAATATGTCGGGCGAAGCCAAAGTGTCTTTTGATGCTAAGTGGGGAGCCAACACCCGTGCGTTGCAGAAGTATGACGTGATTAGCGATCCTGGTATGTTCTACGAGACGCACTATACTGCAATGAATAATTACTATAAAAATCAGATGGGTATGAGCGATCAGGCTGCATGGCTTGAAGCAAACAAGAACCTGTTTGGTACCAACGGCGGTTTGGGATACAATGTTTATACTGTGCCTGATGGGCAATATCTCATCGGTCAGAACGGTAAACTTAACCCCAATGCTACACTGGGTAGAGTAGTGAATTATAAGGGACGTGACTATCTGCTCACCCCAGACGATTGGAGTGATGTAGGTCTGCGCACCGGTTTGCGTCAGGAATACAATTTTTCAGTAAGTGGAACCAATGAAAAATCTTCTTTTTATCTCTCTTTGGGTTACCTTGGAAATGAGGGTATTACCAAAGGATCGGACTTACAACGTTTTACTGGCCGCTTGAAAGCTGATTATCAAGCCAAGAAATGGATGAAGATTGGCGGTAATATGGCATATGCACGATACGAAACTAACTCTTTGGGCAACAATGGCTCCAGTAGCTCTACCGCTAATGTTTGGGCATTTATATCTCAGATGGCCCCCATCTATCCCGCTTATGTGCGCAATGCAGATGGTAGCATTATGATGGACAAGAACAACCTTCAGATGATGGACTATGGTAGCGGTATCAATGCTGGTATGCAGCGTCCTTTCATCGCTGATGCCAACCCTATTCAGGATAATAAACTCAATACCAGAAATGCGGAGGGAAATGCTCTCAACGGTAATGCTTTTGTGGACATCACGCCTCTGCCGGGACTGAAAGTAACGCTGAACGGTACGTTCAATCTGGACGAAACGCGTTTTTCTTATGTTTACAATCCTTATTATGGACAGTTTGATTCTACCGGTGGTACAGTGAGCAAATATCACCAACGTATTTATGACTATAATCTGCAACAGCTTGTGTCATATGCCAACTCATTTGGAAGCAATAATTTCGACATTCTGTTGGGGCATGAGTATTATGATTACCGCTTCTATAATTTAAGTGCCAGTAAGTCGCAGATGTTTTCTCAGGAGAACAAAGAGTTGGATGGTGCCATTATTGACGGACAAAGTGCCTCTTCTTACAAGAACCGTCGTAATAACGAAGGTTATTTCGGTCGCTTGCAATACAACTACGACGAACGTATTTTCGGTTCTGCTTCTTTGCGCCGCGATGCTTCCTCACGTTTCCATCCAGATCATCGATGGGGTACATTCTGGTCGGTAGGTGGTGCATGGCTCATCAACAAAGAAACCTGGTTTGATGTTTCTTGGGTACAAGAATTGAAGGTGAAGGCTTCAGTCGGTTCGCAAGGTAACGACAATATCGGTGAATTCCGCTATGTAGACCGGTTTAACATTATTAACTCCAACAACATTCTCGGTACTTCGTTTAACACTAAAGGTACTAAGGATATCACTTGGGAAACCAATACTAACTTCAATATCGGCGCAGAATTCCAGTTGTGGAATCGTGTGAGCGGTAGCATTGAGTATTACAGACGTAAAACTTCGGATATGTTGTTCTCTTTCTCTGTAGCTCCCTCATTGGGTTATTCTGCTTATGTGGATAACGTAGGCGACATGGTGAACAGCGGTGTGGAAATGGACTTCAATGTGAATATTTTCGATAAACGGAACTTTACGTGGGACATAAACCTGAATATTTCTACTCTGAAGAATCGTATCACAATGCTCGACCCCGACAAACTGATTACTACCGAATATACAGCTGGCGGCAAGGGATACAAAGGGTACTCTAGTGGTAACTTCTTTATTGGCGAAGATTTATCTATGTTTACATGGCGTATGAAGGAATATGCAGGAGTAGACGAAGAAGGAAGAGCCTTGTATTATAAGAATACTAAGGACGAGGCTGGTAACATCACTGGTCGCGAAACAACTTGGAACCATTCTAATGCTGACTATTATATCACAGAGAAAAGCTCTATACCTAAAGTGTATGGTGGTTTCGGTACAAAGTTGAAGGTGTATGGTGTAGACTTTGGTATTAACTTTACATACCAGCTTGGAGGTAAGCAGTATGACGGTACATATGCTTACTTCATGACATCACCTAAAGGTTCGGCAGGTTACAACTATCATAAAGATATTTTAAACTCATGGACGCCAGAGAATACAAGCGCAAACATTCCACGTTTCCAGATGAACGACGATTACTCAGCTTCGATGTCCACACGTTTCTTGACGGATGCCAGCTTCTTGAATATTCAGAATATTAATGTAGGCTATACATTGCCTTCCAAATGGACAAAGAAAATGGCTGTTAACTCGTTACGTGTGTACATGTCGGCAGAAAATGTATTCTATTGGTCCAAGCGTAAAGGTTTTGACCCGCGTCAGTCATACAGTGAGACCACCAATGCTACTTATTATTCGCCAATGCGTACCGTTTCCGGTGGTGTATCATTTGAGTTCTAAACCTAAATATTATAGATTACAATGATTATGAAGAAAAATATATTCAAACTGTTTTCGGCCATAGTAGTATCGACCACGGTACTAAGCGGCTGTATAGAAGAGGTTTTTCCCGAAGATTCCACTGCGACTTCCGACCAAATCGGCGCATCGGCCACAGCACTTGAGGCAGCAGTCAGTGGTATGCCGTCGCAAATGGTGCAAGGCTATCTGGTATATGGAAAGCAAACTCACGAGACCGACATAGCTTATCCTTCGCTAATGCTGGCTCAGACGGAACTGTTGGGTGATGTAGTGTCTGGAGATTATGGGTACGACTGGTGGTGGCGCTTTAATGCCAACAATGGCATGAACGACACTGGTTATTTCTCATATCTACCTTACTTTACTTTGTATAAATTCGTAAAGTCGGCCAATGATGTGATTGCAGTTGTTGACGTTACCGACCCCACGATTACTGATGATATGCGTGGATTTGGTAGTATATCTCATGCCTTCCGTGCGTTTAGTTATTATACGCTGATGGTATTGTTTGAACCGGTAGAAAATATCTATACAGATTGTAGTAAGGTCTTAGGACTGACAGTGCCTATCGTGACAGAGGAAACCACTAACGACATAGCAAAGAGTAATCCGCGTGCTACTCACGAAGAATTGATGGCTTTCATTCTTTCCGATCTCGACAAGGCTGAAATAGGTTTGGAAGACTATACGCCCACCAGCAAAAACTTCCCTGATCTGGCGGTAGTATATGGCCTGAAAGCTAAGGTGTATATGTGGGATGGGCAGTTTGCTAAAGCTGCCGAGTATGCCCGTAAGGCCATTGATCAATCGGGAGCAACACCTATAACCGAAGCACAGTGGCATAATTCCACAACCGGGTTCAATACAGCTACTTCTGCATGGATGTGGTATCTTCACCCCACGGCCTCCAATATGGGTAATCTTTCTAATTTCATTGGGCACATTTCCAATGAGGCCGATTGGGGGTATGCTTCTTTATCAAAACTTCAGATGGCACGTTCGCTCTATGACGGAATTCCTGCTACAGACTTCCGCAAGTATTCTTTCCTTGATCCAGACAGAAGCGTATACGCTTATCAGTCAGTGAGAGGAAATGCTTGGTTGGCAGACCAGCCGGACTATATGTCGTTGAAATTCCGTCCCGCAGGTGGTGATTATAACACCTATTCCGTGGGTGCAGCAGCTGATATCCCTATAATGCGCGTAGAAGAGATGTATCTTATAGAAGCTGAAGCCACAGGTGCTAGCCAAGGTGTGTCTGCAGGTGTACAGTTATTGAATAATTTTGTGAAACAATACCGTCAGACTGATTACGATTTCAGTACAAGTGATTTGCGTAGCCTCCAGCTTGAGGTATTGAACCAGATGCGTATTGAGTTCTGGGGCGAAGGTATCGCATTCCCCACAGCTAAGCGCCTGAAACCGGATGTCATTCAGAACTACGAAGGTACCAACTTTATAGAAGATATCTTCAAGATAAATTGTAAGGGTGTGAAACCTAACTGGACCTTAGTGATTCCTAAAACTGAAGTCGATTCAAACACAGCTCTTCAGGGAATGAACAATCCAGATCCATCCGGTGCTATTCCTACACGTCCTACTCCGATAGGAGAGTTTGCACCAGGTAACAATTAACCAATGAACTAACTTATAATAGAATTTGTATATGAATAAGATAAAAAATATATTTGGTATTTTGTTAGCATTGGCTGCCATGACTACTTTCTACTCATGTGATGATGAGGTGAAATATACACCGGCAGAAAAGGTTGACAACGCAGAAGTGTTCTTTTCGCCCACCAACAGTACGACCGTTAATTTGTCGAACTTATCAAATTCGTTTCAGGTTGCGGTCGCCAGAATCAAAACTGATGAGGCTATTACTGTACCGTTGACCGTATCAGATCCCAGTGGGTTCTTTACCGTACCCACTTCTGTCTCTTTCGAACAGGGTTCAGCTAATGCTGTTATTAGTATCGGTTATGATTACGACGACTTTGAATATGACCAGTTTACCGAATTGAAGCTAACTATCGGTGATGCATATTCCACCCCTTATGGTATCTCAGAGTGTATTATGTCAGTAGGAGTTCCTGAGCCATGGTCTGAGTGGACAGAATTTGGTACGGGTACTTACACATACAATCAATATTTGAATGGTACACATTCTGGGAAGTTGTACAAACAGCAATATCTGCTCGATCAGGATATAGCAAGATTCAAGTTCGATAATATATTGTCCAGCTATGGAGTTGGTGCTTCGCTTGTTCTCAACTTCAACAATACTACAAATCAGATCACTCTTACTGAGCCTATTCATGTAGGGGACCATGACTCTTATGGAGAAATATACCTATTGGATGTAGTTACCTATGCAAATGTCATCAGAGGTGGAACAGGCAATTGGGCTGGATTTACTTACGATGAATACCCCTGTTCTTTCAATCCGGAAACAGGTTTATTAACGCTGAATTTGATATATTATGTTGGCGCAGGTTCTTTCGGTAAGGTCGGAGTACCAGAAACTTTCCAACTTAGTGGTTATGCCGACTACTCGGCCTCAGTTAGCTATACAGGACGTTTCACCGATTTAACAGAAGAAGATTATGCAATAGGCAATGTCATTTTTGGTGCAGATGTTGCTTCTGCTAAAGTTGCTATGATTGAAGGTAAAGACATAGATGCAGCAGTTAGTGGTATCATCGATGGTTCCTTGGAATCAATAGAACTTAAAGAAGGTGGTAAAATAGAATTCCCTTGTGCTGCTACTGGCGATTATTCGTTTGTAGTGGTTACTTATAATGCTTCGGGCGTTGCTCAGAAGAATGCTTCTGTCTCATTTAAGTTTACGTCAAGTAAGGATAATGCCGAAACCTGGAAGTCGTTAGGTATGGGTATGTATACGGAAGCTATTATGGGTCCCATTTTTGAAGCGCCAATCCTATCTTATGAGGTTGAAGTGCAGGAAAGTGAATCAAATCCGGGTAAATTCCGTTTGGTCAACCCTTATGGTGAAGCATTCCCCCACAATGAACCGGGTGATTGGGACGATAGCAAGAATTACTACATGGAAATAAACGCAATGGATCCGGAAGCCGTATACATAGAATATCAAGGTATGGGTGTTGCCTGGGGATATGGCGAATTCTCGATATATAGCTATGCTGCATATTATTTAGATAATGATAAAACTCTTGAGGATGCAAAAGCTGCAGGATGTGTTGGTAAGTATGCTGATGGAGTTATTACATTCCCTGCAAATACAATTCTTTGGTCAATGGAAAATCTAAATAACGGAAATCTAAGTGTATCTTCTAGTGGTGATTTTAAAGTTGTTTTGCCTGGTCATGGTAGAAGTGTATCAACAGTTGCTGCTACAACCAGATCCATAAGCAAATCAATAAAAGTAAATCCTGTAAAAGCAGATTTGAAGATAAATACTTTAAAAGTTCATAAAGCAGTGATTTTAAACTAATTGAGAAGTTAAATAAAAAGATAAAGGGGTGTCATATAGTGCGCCCCTTTATAGTATTGAATATTATAGAATTTCTTTATACTTAACCCATGAAAAAACTTATTCTAGTATTAACACTACTCATTGGTATAAGTACCATTACTTATGCTCAAGGTCTCAAAGCCTTTAAACTTAAAAACGGTCTTTCCGTTTTTATTTGGGAAGATGACACTCAATCCGATGTATACGGTGTAGTTGGCGTTCGCGCTGGTTCTGTTAATGATCCTGAACAATACACAGGACTTGCCCATTACCTTGAACACCTCATGTTTAAAGGCACACAAAAAATCAGTACTCTGAACTGGGAAGAAGAAAAACCCATTTACGAGCAGATTATTGCCAAATACGACGAGATGGCTAATGAAATCGACCCCGAAAAAAAGAAAGCTATAAATGCAGAGATTAATGAATTAACCATTGCAGCAGCAAAAGTAAGTGTATCCAACGAATATTCCAACTTGATGGAAAGTATGGGTGCAAAAGATGTAAATGCCGGAACAAGTCTTGATTATACACTTTATCATAATTCATTCCCGGCCTATCAAATTAATAAATGGTTGGAAATATCCTCGCAGCGTTTTATTAATCCGGTATTCCGTACCTTCCAAACAGAACTGGAAACAGTTTACGAAGAATATAATCGTGGCCAGGATAGCCCAGGTAGAGCATTGTCTGAATATATACGGAGCAAAGCATTTGAGGGACATCCATATGCACGCAATGTGTTAGGATTACCGGAACACTTAAAAAATCCCCGGATTAGCGAACTTATTAAATTCTATGAAGATTGGTACACACCTGAAAATATGGTGCTTATACTAGTTGGTAACATTAAAGCAGAACAAATAAGTACTCGTATTGCTGCTTCTTTTGGCAAACTACCTGCAAAAAAAACTCCCGAACGGAAAGTGTATCCTGATCTTGATATTAAAGGCCGTAAACAATACTCGGCTAAAGTAGGAAATTATCCGATGGCAATTCTTGTTTACCCGGGTGTACCTGTAGGGCATCCCGATGAGAAAGCATTGAAAATAGCCTTGTCTTTATTAAGAAACAACAGCGGTACAGGAGCATTAGATAAGTTAACTATTGATGGAGAACTTATGTATGGAGGAGCCAGTCTCGCTTCTTTCCGTGAACAAGGTCGCTGTATTGTAGAAGCAATTCCATTGTACGATCAGAACCAGAGACGCTTTGACTCTAATAAAGCAGCAGAGAAAAAACTACTAAAAGCCATTGAAGATGTAAGTAATGGTAAGTTTGATGAATGGCTCATTGAAGCAATTAAGATAAATATGTGTCGGCAGTATGACCTCGCTTTGGAATCAAATGAAAATCGTGCTGATATGTTACTTGATGCTTTTATAAATGAAGAAGAACTTTCGTCTGTGTTAGAGTATAAAGAGGAAATAATGGCTGTAACTGTAGATGATATTAAACGTGTAGCCAAACAATACCTTTCGGACAATTACATCGCTTTACACACAGAAAAAGGAAAAAATGATAAAAAAGAAAAGATACAAAAACCCGGTTTTAAACCGGTTGAAGCACCAGTAGGTAAACAATCTCTTTATGGCCAACAATTTAAAAACATGCCTATTGGAGCTGTGGAAGAAAAGTTCATGAATTTTGACGAAGTACAAATAAAGCAAATTAACGACCGTTCCAAAGTGTTTTATACGCCTCATACTGAAAACGAAGTGTTTACATTAACCCTTAAGTATGGAGTAGGAACAAAAGAATATCCCAAGTTGGGGGTTGCTGCCGATTTGATGAACAATGCTGGAGTTATGGGCGCCTTTGAACCACAGGAATTAAAGAAAGAATTCAGCCGGTTAAATGTAACCAGCCGTGTGTCGGCAACGAAAGATTATCTGACCATTACCATGCAAGGATACGAAGGAAGTCTTGCCGAAGCTTGTCAGTTATTGGCACGCCAGATATTGATGCCCAAACTAGATGATAAGCAATTGAATAACATAAGAGGTAGTATTCTAGGAGCTCGTCAGCAACGTAAAGACAATGTACAAACATTGGGAGATGCACTGATGCAATACATTCGCTATCAGGATAACTCTCAGTACATCGATGAACTTACAGATAAAGAAATTATTGAACTTTCGATTTCGGAACTAACGGGAGATATAAATCGGGCTTCAAACTATGAAACCGAAATACATTATACTGGTTCCATGCCCTTTGAAACTGTGTATGATATATTAAGTAAAAATCTGCCATTGGTTGCTAACGAAAAACCATCACAATCACCAACAGTGACGAAGTTTGCCGAGGTAGCCGAAAATACTGTCTATTTTTTACCAAATACACAAGCCGAACAGGCACAGATATATTTCTTTATGCCAACAATTGATTATAATAAAGAAAATGATGTGCTTAACGATGCATTTTATCAATACTTTTCGGGTAGTTTCAATGGATTAGTGTTATTGGAACTTAGAGAAAAACGTTCGATGGTTTATACAGCTTATGGTGCTGTGGCTACACCTGTATTACCAAATCATCCTAGCTGTTTTGTCGGACAAATCGGTACTCAGAACGACAAGGCGATTGAAGCTTTGACTCTTTATATGGATTTGCTGCGTAATATGCCCGAAAATCCGGAACGTATTGATAATATCAAGAGCTATTTACGTCAGGAAGCGTTGACTTCTCAACCCTATATACGTTATAAATCACAGTTTTTTGAAGGTTATAAAAGAAAAGGTTACACCCAAGACCCTGCCAAAGAAAACCTGCCTAAAATTGATGCTTTAACCTTTGATGATATTGTAAAATACTACAAAGAAAACATTAAAGACAAGCCTATTGCAATAGGTATTATGGGAAATCCCAAAGACATCAATATGGATGAACTAAAGAAATTTGGAAAGGTAGTTCGCTTAAACGAAAAGAAATTGTTTAATTCGAAAGATAGTTTCTTCTAAAATACTGATTTATAATGAGGGCGTATTAATTTGATACGCCCTCATTGTTAATCAGAATCTTTTCTTCTTTAATAAAGCATATTTTATCAATACCCAGAAGTTAATCGTTACATTTGTGGTAAATTACCTAAATTACCAATAAACGAATTATGCTGATAAATCCCAAAGTGCTTATAAAGCTATTGTTATGCTCTAATCTGCTATTCTTACTGCCATCATTACATGCTAATAGTAATGTGCATTGACAAAGAACGATGATGTAATAATGAACATGTCAGAATCTGACTTACGAAAGCGTGTCGCAGAACTAGAGGCTGAGAATGAAAGGCTGCGGAAAATACTGGGGATTTCTCAAAGGGAATATATCCCACAAGAAACCCCTCCGGTTTCGGATATTCCAGAACAAAGTAATATTAAAAAGCCCCATGTCCCCTCAATCAACAAATACAGTACTCCCGATGAAAAAATAGAGTTATTTCAATCATTATTTCAAGGACGAACAGATGTATATGCTAAACGATGCTACAGCAAGAAACATGGGAGCAGTTATTACATACCAGCATGCAAAAACGAATGGGTAAGAGGTTTTTGCGACAAGACACGTGTCAAATGCAAAGATTGTCCTAACAGACACTTGTTGCCTTTAACAAAAGAAGTAATCAATAGCCATTTGCGAAACAAAGACGAACATGGTATTGGCATTGTTGGCATTTATCCACTTCTATTAAATGACAATTGCTTATTTCTAGCTGTTGATTTTGATGAAGAGAAATGGGAAGAAGATATAGGCACATTTCGCTCCATATGCGAAACATACAGTATTCCAGTAGCCATCGAACGATCTCGTTCAGGAAATGGGGCACATGCATGGATATTCTTTGAAGAGCCTGTGCCAGCAATATCCGCGCGAAGATTGGGAAACGCACTTTTAACAAAAGCCATGTCAGTAAGGCATGAAATACGTTTTACCTCATATGATCGAATGTTTCCTAATCAGGATTTTATGCCTAAAGGAGGTTTTGGAAATTTAATTGCATTACCATTACAAGGGGGAGCCCGTAAAAATGGGAACAGTGAATTTATAGATGAAAACTTTCTGAGCTATCCTGATCAATGGGCTTATTTGTCTTCTATTAGAAAAATAAGCTTGGAAGAAATCGAAAATATGCTTGTTGTATTATGCAAAGGAAATGGATTGGGCGAACTTGGTCATTTGGAGCATGAAGAAGATAATTCATTAAACTTATTCAAGCCTTGGGAAAATAAGAGCACTGAAAGTATTCTTGAAAAGAAAGATTTTCCAGATACTCTAACAATTGTTGATTCAAACCGTTTATATATCTCTAAAGACGGAATAAGTCCGCGAGCACTCAATCGTATTAAGCGGTTGGCTGCATTTTCTAATCCATTGTTTTATAAAACACAAAAGATGCGGATGTCTACTTATGGTATTCCCAGAATTATCTATTCGTTAGAAGAAACGGATAAATATATTGGAATTCCACGAGGTTGTTATTCTTCACTTATTCATTTGCTTGAAAATTTAAAAATAGAGTATGTTTTTGATGATAAACGGAACAAGGGAAAGTTGATTAATGTCAGTTTCAATGGCTTGCTTCGGGAGGAACAACAATCTGCTAAAGATACTTTACTTCAATATGAAAATGGTATATTATCTGTTCCAACAGCTTTCGGAAAAACAGTGATTGGGGCTTCGCTCATAGCAAATAGAAAATGCAATACTTTGATTTTAGTTCATTTACAAACGTTATGTGACCAATGGAAGAAAGCATTAGAAGAATTTCTTGAAATAAACGAATCTTTACCAGAACCAGAAAAGAAGCGGGGACGAAAGAAAGTCCATTCTATAATTGGTCAGATAGGCTCTGGAAAAAATACCTCATCAGGAATTATAGATATTGCACTTGTACAAAGTTTAGTTCATGACAATGAAGTGGATGATATCGTAAAGAGTTACGGTATGGTAATAGTTGACGAATGTCATCATGCTTCTTCACTTAATTATGAAAAAGTACTTAGCAAAGCAAATGCCCAGTATGTCTATGGGTTGACTGCGACCCCCAAACGACAAGATGGACAACATCCTATTACCTTTATGCAATGTGGGCCGATACGGTATAATGTTAGTGCAAAAGAACAAGCTAGTAAACGAAACTTTGAGCATTATGTAACACCCAGCTTTACCAGATTCCGAAAACCCTTTACGCAAGTGGAGTCTGATTGGCACATTACAAAAATATACGCGGCTCTTGCAGAAGATGAACTTCGTAATCAACAGATAGCCACCGATGTATGTGAAGCTGTAGCGAATGGTAGAACACCCATCATACTAACTCAGCGAAAAGAACATGTCATTCAGTTGGCCGCCATTCTTGAGAATAAAACCAATGCACAAATTCTCACTCTTGTTGGAGCCAACTCAGCAAAAGTAAAAAGCAAAATGATGGAATCATTAGCAATTGTTTCACAAGATGAAAAACTTATTATTATTGCTACTGGAAAATACATTGGTGAGGGATTTGATTATCCACGCTTGGATACTTTGTTTCTTGCTTCTCCGATTGCTTGGAAAGGAACATTGGCGCAATATGCTGGACGTTTGCATCGTGAATACCCTGGCAAGCAGGATGCTGTTGTTTATGATTATGTAGATATTCATATTCCTGTTTTAGAAAGAATGTATCACAAACGATTAACAGGCTATGCTCAAATTGGCTATAAAGTTTTATCATCAAAGAATGAACCAGATAGAATCAGTATGATTTATGATAGTAATACTTTTGTCTCTGCAATAAAAAATGATTTTATAGAGGCAAAAAACGAAATTAGGATAGTATGCCCCTATATTCGAAAGAAACAGCTCGGAGTGGTACTTGAATGGCTGAAAGTTCCTCTACAAGCAGGAGTATCGATTACTGTTATTACACAACCAATAGAATCATACAAAGGACAAGAACAGGTAAGAAAATACATTGAAATCCTTCAAACAAAACTAACAGTTATACAAAAAACAGATATTTATCAAAAGTATATTGTTGTAGATGACCGGATAGTTTGGTATGGAAGTATTGGACTTTTTGATTTCGGTAACTTAGAAGATACTATTATGAGGCTGGAATCTAAAGAATTGGTGGATGAGTTAGAAAAATTTCAAAAGGCGTTTTAATGTTGACATTTTAATACGCCCTCATTATTAATCAGAATCTTTTCTTCTTTAATAAAGTATATTTTATCAATCCCCAGAAGTTAATTGTTACATTTGTGGTAAATTACCAATAAACGAATTATGCTGATAAATCCCAAAGTGCTTATAAAGCTATTGTTATGCTCTAATCTACTATGCTTACTACCATCATTACATGCTAGTAATGTGGAAAAACAACAGATAGACACTCTTGCTATTGTTTCAGAATTAAGAAGGGATGTACTGAAATTGCAGAAAACCAAGGATCCTACTTTAGTGAATGATAATATATTTGGCGATTGTATTTATGCCTATTTAGATAAAGAGTTTGATGTAAACATAACCCCTAAAGAGATACTTAACAACTTAAATAAATTGTTTGATAAATATTTCACTCAAGCAATCAACGAGAAAACAATCAATAAGGATGTTGCTTTTTTTGTTAAAGACGAGACGGGACTTAAATGGATTGAAACATATACAGGTCAAGAGGTAAATTGTATACGCATTTCCATAACTATAAACAATGACATATTTGAACATTCAAGGCTGTATTGGTTCATAAAGAAAAATAGTAACTGGTTATTTTATGGACTAACATGTACAGGATAATTAGCCATCTAATCCTCATAAAAGTCACAAGTCTCACATTTTTTATAAACATATGTAATGATGAATTTCTTGCAAACTAAATTTTTAGGTATATCATCAGCTATGTTAAATTCCCAATCAGTCCATTTTAACAACAATTGATATTTAGAAATATCATGGTCTGTTAAATACAATGTGTCATTCAATATTTTTATATTAAATTCCACAGTTGGGCTGTTTCTAACCAATTCTTTGTACAAAAAACGATCGTTGTCCAGGATATAAGAGATTGGATAATCAAAATAAGATTTATCTTTGGTATAGGCCTTACCATTGTTGTCTGTGTGAAATTTGTATACTGTTTTTGCTTTCAATTTGGAAATCCAATCATCTAATACTTTAAATGTAAGAGTGTCGAACATCTCATAATTAGATTCTACCTCTGCAATAATATCTATATTCTCCCAACATCCAAGAATTTCTTTTGAATAGTCAACTTGAGATTGTGCAATTTGATTTTGCCCAAAGGAACAAGTAGATAATGATAATAGTATGAAAAGTAAATAACACTTCATTTTATTGAATATTATCTGCAAATATAACTTTTTGCTGGTATTATGGCAAACTCTTTATTAACAGATCGTCATATTGTTGTTATCCGTATCCCAGACTTTTAGTATTTTTGCGCAATACGCATTTAGCCTATAGAATGGAAGGAGTTATCGCTTCGCTAGAAGTTAAAGGAGTTAAAGCTTTAGATGCTTTGAAGTATCTTAGAGCTATAAATTCCTGATAACTCCCTTTAACTCCTTCCATTCTGGAATATGAATAATTTTAAAAAGGAAAAGATATGAAAAAATTAGAAGAAGTAAATCCATTCAAATCAACCGTTGTAAAAACGGATTTTGGAACGATAACCACTTTGCTTACAGAGAGTGGAATTTCTGAGCACGGCTCAATCAGTTTTGAAAGCAAAACACTTTTGGCAAATTATGTTTATGCTAAAAACGAAACTTACAAATTGGTCTATACCGTCGTTGACAAGGAGGGGAAGCACGAAAGTTTTGCTGAAAATGACGGAATTTTACCCATGTTATTTTTAAGCCCTGAAAATGAGGCATACGTTTCTGTTGTGCCCTATGATCCTGACAAAGAGTTGGAAATAAGCATACCTGTTTTCAATAGAGAAAGTATAGATTTGCCAAAAGGCAGTCGACCCTTCGTAGGGAAATTCATTGGTACTACAAAATTATTTTCCATATTTTATGATGTTGACCTTTGGTCGGACACGAAACCCGACAAGCTTCTTGCTGTTGAATTTAAAAACGGCGCAATTAAGAAAAAACATAATGTCAAAATTTCATTGCCAAGAAACAACAAAATTTTTATAGCCGATAACGAAATTCACTTATTAGCAAACGACGGCAAAAGTTGGCTGCATAGGCAAATTGACGAAAAAGGAAATGTTGTTCGCGAAAGAAAAATACAGCCAACCAAGAACTGCTTTTCCGAAATATTTAACCTGTCTTTCAACGAAAACTCATATATTTGGTGTGCAAAAGGAGGCGAAATTTCGCTCGAAATTGTTTCCCCAAACGGAAAATGCGAAAGTAAAAAACTGGCTGACATTGGCGGTGAATTTTACAACACGTGGAAACCAGTTAAAATATCGGCAGATACATACGTGGCAACATTCAATGGAGATTTGGGCAACGGTTGGTTTACCATAAAAAACGACCAAATTTTAGAATTGTTTTACAGCAAAGGTGAAAAAGGCTACAAAAACCTGCTCACAAACGAGGTTTTACAAATGAATAACGAAAATTTGTGTATTTCGAGTGTAAACAAAACCGTTGAAAATGGCTATGCTGTTGTTTTCTATCCAATGACCGAACGAGGAATAAAAAATAAAGAATTGATAATATTAAATCGAGAAATAACGATGATGTAATAAAACAATGTGAATTTGTACTAACTAAAATGAAGTTCAAATGAAGCGGCAGATATTTTTATCATACTAGGCAAGAAAAGCCGGAATAAAACACCGGGTACATTTGCACATGCTTCGACATACTTTCGCTACTCACCTGCTGGAACGAGGGACTGACCTAAGAACCATTCAGGAGCTTATGGGGCATAACGATATAAAGACGACCTCAATTTATTTGCACGTGTCTAATGCTTACAAAGCCAAAGTTCCAAACCCGTTGGATAGTTTGGATGATGATTAGATTATGACCTATTAGAGATTAGGAACTACACTATAAGGTGTGGTTATTGAATAATTAGCAACGAGAATGTAATCAATATAAAAACAGAAATATGAAAGAGCTTACTGATAATGAATCTGAAATTCTGATATTTGAGTGTAATAGATTAGAGATTAATCCAAAAGAATATTGGATAGAAATAATAGAAGTTTCATTCATAAAAGGTGATAACTACATTTCAATTTCAAGACTTTCGTATGAAGATGAAATTTATATAGAATACAATGACCAAATAAATTGTTTGTATTCCAACTATAAAGATGTAAAGTTTGAATTGAAAGAGAATATTCTATCTATCCAAGTATGGAATAATAATAAGAGATATAATATGCCTTGCAAAATACGGATTGTTTTAAATACTAATTGTAATAGTCTCAATGAAACATTTGAAATTTTGCAAGCACCAACAAAAGATTTATAAATGACGTTGCTAACGAGCGAATGAACTGCCCCCTAATCGTTTTTTTGGGGGGGAAGGGGGTACGATTTGGATACTCAACCGTGTCTTTTCGTGCCCCTTTTTTGTCTTTTAAGCAAGACTGAAACAATAAAAAAAGTCCTACAATACGTTGATATTGTAGGACTTGTCTCTTTTTATCGCCGTTTGGCGATATTCTTCTGTGATCCGCCTGGGGCTCGAACCCAGGACCCCAACATTAAAAGTGTTGTGCTCTACCTGCTGAGCTAGCGAATCAATCCTTTATTGCGGTTAAGCGGGTGCAAAGATAGGGACATTTCTTTAAAAAACAATAGGAAATGAAAATATTTTTAGGTTTATGCTCATTTTTTCTTCTTTAACCACTTAAATCGTCATTGCTGAACACAGAGTTATGGCAAAAACGAAGCACAAAACAAAGAACTGTATCTCTGTGACTCTGTGTTTTAATTTTAGTTAATTCTTGGATTTTTCTTTCTTTTGAGGCTTATTCCGTATCTTTTTTACGATAGGTTCGTGCCCAATAATAAACCTATGATAATAAGAAAGGATTAAGCTAGTTAAAGGCAAAGCTATGATAAGACCAACAAAACCCATAAGAGAACCCCATATTGATAACGACAATAAAATAATGGCAGGATTCAGTCCGGTAATCTTTCCCATTATACGCGGAACGATGTATCCGTCTTGGATAAGCTGTACAACAGCAAAAACAATGAGGGCGGATAAAATTATAAACCAGAAGTTTTCGCCCGTATCGGCAGCTTTAAGAATTGCAAGCATTATTGTAGGCAAGAAACCAACAATTTGAAGATAAGGAACAAGATTCAGCGCACCAATAAATAGCCCCAAACCAATAGCCATTGGAAAATCAATAATAAGGAAACCAATAGAAAACAATATACCCACACAAAGAGCTACCAATGCCTGACCACGAAAATATTTATTCATTCCCTGTTCAACATCCATTAACAGATTACGCGAGAAAGAACGGTATTTCCTGGGAATCAAGCGTATCCAGCCGGTGGCTATTGTTTCGTAATCGAGCAAAATAAACACCACATACAAAATTACAATAGCCGAAGCCAATATACTGAATATAACACTGATCGACTCGGAAAACAGTACCCATAACTTTGGTAGCGCAGTTCTGACTGTATTCATAATATTCTCTTCGCTAAACCACTTACTCCACAAAGTTATATCAATATTATCTTTCAGAAACTCTGTGAGGCTATCGGGCACGTTTGCCGAACTGTTTTGAATACCCGTAGTAAAGAACGTTACCAGCAAATCTTTTACTTTTACGAACTCCGAAATCATTGGAGGTATCAAAAGCCATATTACTAATAATATGATAATCAGCAACAGCAATAAGGTACAAGCAATGGATAAGGCCCGATTTTTAAACCGCAGCTTATACTGGAAGAATTTTACAATAGGATAAATAAGGTAAGCAATCAACCATGCAATAAAGAAAGGCAAAAGAACTCCACTAAGGCGGTCGATAAGTGTAAGTACACCAATAACAATAGCAAATCCGAGACAAAAGCGGATAAAACTATCAAAAGTAATTTTCTTCTCAAGCATAATTTGAGTTTTTAAGTTTCTGAGTTTTTAAGTAACACGATCTACATAAGGGTTCGTATTTTTCTGTTTCACCAAGCAATACTTGCTTATCACTGGCCACTGTGCGGTGCGAAAAATTAGCCAGATTACCACACTTTACACAAATAGCATGCATTTTAGAAACCTCTTCGGCAATGGCACATAGTTCGGGCATAGGACCAAAAGGCTTTCCCATGAAATCCATATCCAATCCGGCAACAATTACCCTTATTCCATTATTAGCCAGTTTCTCGCACACATCAACAATTCCTTTATCAAAGAATTGGGCCTCGTCAATAGCTACAACATCAATTTCCGAAGCAAAAAGCAAAATACTTGCTGAGGTATCTACCGGGGTCGAAGCAATCGTAGTACTATCATGCGATACCACATTCTCTTCCGAATAGCGTGTGTCGATAGCTGGTTTAAATATTTCTACCCGCTGTTTGGCAAACTTTGCGCGACGCAATCTGCGTATCAGCTCTTCTGTTTTACCCGAGAACATGGAACCGCATATCACTTCAATCCGTCCACGCTTATTTGTTTCCTTTATATTATCTTCCGAAAAAAGCATCATAATCCTGTTGAGAGTTGAAAATTACCATCAGCAAAAGTAATATTTTTGTTTAAAGAGATTATAAATACAGGTTCAAAAAAGAAGATTAGGTGCAAGAACTGTTAAATAATAACCTTTTTTTAATAAACAGATATTATTTATTCATACATTTGCGTGCTTAACATAACAGATTCATTTATGGAAATGGTTCTTGCCGATTTGGAATTAGATTTGAGAGAAATCAGGTATTTAACACGTGATTTAACTCACCAACCGGATGAGGCATTAATTGAAGTCACTAAAAGAAGAATAAATCAGATGCAAACTCATCTGGAAGGGCTTCTGTTGGAAATGGACAAGTTATCTGCAAAAGAAGATAAAGAAGAAGATATTATCGTTGAAGAAAAAGAAGAGGAAACAATAATTCCTCCTGTTACCACCCTGTATACCGATGAGGAGGTTGTTATTAAAACCAACGAACCGGTTGTTACGCTGGCTCAGCAAATAAAACCAATCGTAAATTTAAAAGAGGCATTTACCCTGAATGATACTTTCAGGTTCTCGCGCGAATTATTTAATGGAGACATAGGACACATGAACCTGGTACTAGACCAAATGGTTCAGTTGGAGGATTGGGATTGTGCAGTAACCTACCTAAAGGAGGAAGTTAAACAAGACGACCCCAACAGTGCCGAAGTTTTTGAAGAATTCCAGGAACTGATAAAGAAATATTTTATCTGATACTTTTTATTGTATGGGCAAGTTATATGTAATACCTACCCCTGTTGGCAATCTGGAAGATATGACTTTCCGTGCCATACGTCTGCTAAAAGAGGTTGACTTTATTCTGGCCGAGGATACCCGTACATCAGGTATCTTGCTAAAGCACTTCGAGATTAAAAAACCAATGTTTTCTCATCACAAGTTTAATGAACATAAAACCGTTGAAACTGTTGTTAATAGAATAAAGGCGGGCGAAACCGCAGCTCTTATCTCTGATGCAGGCACACCGGCAATATCCGACCCCGGATTTCTGGTTGTACGCCAATGTGTACGAGAAGGCGTTGAAGTAGAGTGTTTACCAGGGGCTACAGCTTTTGTGCCGGCACTGGTGGCTTCGGGACTGCCTAACGATAGGTTTTGTTTCGAAGGATTCTTGCCACAGAAAAAAGGTAGAATGACAAGACTTAAGTCTCTGGCCGAAGAGTCGCGCACAATGATTTTTTATGAATCGCCCCACAGATTGGTTAAAACGTTGAATCAATTTGCCGAATATTTCGGTGCGGAAAGACAGGGAACTGTATCGCGCGAAATATCTAAATTGCACGAAGAAACCATAAGAGGAACATTAACCGAACTTATAACACACTTCACCACGGTCGATCCCAGAGGTGAAATTGTAATAGTGATTGAAGGAATAAACAATTAATAGTTAAATTAAAAAGTAAAGCACATGAAAAAGTTGTTTTTATTATTAATTAGTGTAACCGTAGTAATGGCTTCATGTGATGGCGTTACCGGTAAAAGTAAAAAGTTGCAAGCCCAGAACGACTCATTGGCCACTGTATTAACACAACGTGATGCCGAGTTAGACGAAATGATGAGCACATTCAATAATATTCAGGAAGGGTTCCGTCAAATCAGTGCAGCCGAAAACCGTGTAGACTTGCAACGTGGGTCTGTATCCGAAAACGCAGCAACTGTACGCCAGCAAATAGCTTCGGACATTGAGTTTATTTCTAAAACAATGGAAGAAAATAAAGCTGAAATAGCAAAGCTGCAAGGCATGTTAAAGAAAAGCAATACAAACTCGGCACAGCTTAAAAAAGCAGTTGAACGGTTACAATCCGAATTAGCCGAAAAAACCAGACGCATTGAGGAATTGCAGGAAGAACTGGCTTCGAAAAATATTCGTATTCAAGAACTCGACGCCGCAGTAACTACCTTGCAAGCCGACAAAGACTCGCTGACTGCCGAAAATGATTTGCAGACCAAAATTGTTGCCGAACAAGACAAACAAATGAATGCTGCATGGTTTGTTTTCGGAAACAAATCGGAATTGAAATCTCAAAAGATTCTTGAAAGCGGAGATGTACTGAAGAGTGGAAACTTTAACAAGGATTATTTTACTCAGATCGACATTCGTACTACAAAAGAAATTAAACTGTATACCAAACGCGCCGAGCTGTTAACTTCTCATCCATCCGGTTCGTATGCACTGGAAAAAGATGATAAAGGACAGTTAACTTTACAGATCACAAATCCTCAGTTGTTCTGGAGCGTTTCTAAATACCTGGTAATACAGGTTAAATAAGATTGTTTTTGAAACGCAGATTAACGCAGATTAGCGCAGATTATTAAATGTCAATCTGCGTTAATCCGCGTTAATCTGCGTTTTATAATAATATAAATGATGCGTTACAAAAACATCTTCTTCGACCTGGACGATACTCTCTGGGCATTCTCCGAAAACTCTCGCGATTCCTTTGAGGAAATGTACAACAAGTACAACTTCGATCGTTATTTCGATTCGTTCGCCCATTATTACTCTTTATACGAAGTACGTAACCTTGAACTATGGGAACTGTATGGGCACAATGAGATTACAAAGGAACAATTAAATCAGATGCGTTTCTCGCATCCGCTACAGCAAGTTGGGGTAAACAACCCTTTATTGGTGAAAACCTTTATGGATAATTACTTTGCAGTAGTTCCTACCAAAGAAAAGTTAATGCCTAACACCAAAGAGGTTTTAGAGTACCTGAATCCCAAATACAATCTGTATATCCTATCAAATGGTTTCAGGGAATTACAATCATTAAAGATGCAGTCGTCTGGCATTGGTGGATATTTCAAAAAGATTATTCTTTCTGAAGATATAGGGATTATGAAACCCTATCCGGAGATATTTCATTTTGCGTTATCGGCTACCCAATCAGAGTTAAGAGACTCTATCATGATTGGAGATAATTACGTTAATGATGTTCAGGGAGCAAAAGGAGTAGGGATGGATAATGTATACTATAACATAGAGAACAGAACCGGAATTCCACATGACACCACCGTTATATATGATTTAAAGGAACTAAAGGAGATACTTTAAGCATTCATACTAACAAGCCAACAACATCTCGGTAGGTGTCAAAAGCCTAACTTTTGACACCCTTCGATTTATAAATGTGTGACTTATGAATACTTATTGCAGTTTTGCCAACGCCTCTTTTATACGACGCATTGCTTCAACAATATTCTCGTCCGAAGTAGCATAGCTCATACGAATACATTCGGGTGCACCGAAAGCCGCTCCGCCAACGCAAGCTACATGGCCTTTTTCGAGTAGGTACATAGCCAGTTCACCAGCATCATTAATTTTCTGTCCATCAACCGATTTGCCAAAGTAAGAGCTGCATTTTGGGAAAAGATAAAAAGCACCTTGTGGAACATTCACTTCAATGCCTGGAATTTCTTTAGCCAGCTTAACTATTAAGTCGCGACGACGTTCAAATGCTTTGCGCATTTCTTCTACAGGCTCTTGCGAACCAGTATATGCAGCTTCGGCAGCTTTTTGCGATACCGAACATGGTCCTGAAGTGTATTGTCCCTGCAATTTGTTAACTGCCGATACAATCCATTGAGGTCCGGCAATGAAACCGATTCTCCATCCTGTCATAGCATAAGCTTTGGATACACCATTCACAATTACTACACGTTCGCGAATTTCGGGGAACTGAGCAATACTTTGATGTTTGCCAATGTAGTTAATGTGCTCATAAATTTCATCGGCAATAACAATAATATTAGGATGTTTGGCAAGTACTTTGGCCAGTCCTTCCAGTTCATCTTTGGAATATACCGAACCTGTTGGGTTCGAAGGAGAGCAAAGAATCAATGCTTTTGTTTTAGGTGTGATTGCGGCTTCTAACTGTTCGGGAGTGATTTTGAAGTCCTGTTCAATACCAGCAGGAATGATTACACTTTTTCCTTCGGCCAGCTTCACCATCTCCGGATAGCTTACCCAATAAGGGGCAGGAATAATAACTTCATCGCCTGCGCCAACAACAGCTAGCAATACATTACATACTGATTGTTTTGCACCGTTAGCACACGAAATTTGCGCAGCAGTGAAATCAAGTCCGTTTTCATTTTTCAGCTTTTTCACAATCGCTTCACGTAAAGCAGGATATCCCGGAACCGGAGAGTAACGAGAATAGTTATCATCTACAGCTTTTTTAGCCGCTTCCTTAATGAAATCAGGAGTGTTAAAGTCGGGTTCGCCCACACTCAAATTGATTACATCGATACCTTGAGCTTTAAGCTCAGCGCTTTTTTGCGACATTGCAAGCGTCTCCGAAGGAGACAAACTGTTCAAACGATCTGATAGCTGATTCATTTTGTTTTAAATAATTTGGTTGTTCGTTGAATTTTATTGCAAAATAAACTAATATTTATGAATTATGAAAGCAATACCACCTTTTACTTATTAAAATGCAGCGTATGCCCCATACGTTCTTTCTTTGTTCTCAAATATTTTTCGTTGTATTGGTTAGGAATGGTTTCGATAGGAACATTTTCTGTAATTTCCAAGCCATAGCCCTCAAGTCCTACTCTTTTAACCGGATTATTGGTCATTAGTTTCATCTTGGTTACTCCAATTTCTCTGAGGATATGGGCACCTACACCATAATCTCGCTCGTCGGCATCAAAACCCAGGTGCAGATTGGCATCAACAGTATCATATCCCTCTTCCTGAAGTTTATATGCTGCCATTTTGTTCATCAATCCAATACCTCTGCCTTCCTGATTCATATAAACGATGGCACCTTTTCCTGCTTTTTCTACCATTTCCATTGCTTGGTGTAACTGTTCGCCACAATCGCAACGGCACGAACCTAATATGTCGCCTGTCATACAAGAAGAGTGTACCCGTACAAGGATAGGTTCATCTTTTTCCCATGTTCCTTTTATAAGGGCCATGTGTTCCAATCCATTCGAAATCTGTTTGAAAGGTATCAGTTTGAAATTTCCGTATTGGGTTGGCATATTAACTTCTACACCTCTTTCAACAAGCGATTCTTTTTCCATCCGATAGGCAATCAGGTCTTTTATGGTAATAATTTTGATGCCAAATCTTTTAGATACTTCCATTAGCTGGGGTAAACGAGCCATGGTTCCGTCTTCGTTGATAATTTCAATCAGAGCACCGGCTGGATACAACCCTGCTAAGCGGGCCAGGTCTACTGTTGCTTCGGTATGACCGGCACGGCGAAGTACCCCGCGCGAACGGGCTCTCAACGGATTAAGGTGTCCCGGTCTTCCCAAATCTGTGGGTTTGGTATTTGGATCGGCTAATGCGCGGATGGTTGCTGCACGGTCTTTCATAGACACTCCGGTAGTACAGCCAGGTAACAAATCAACAGTAACAGTAAAAGGTGTTTCGTAGATTGAAGTATTTGCCGATACCTGCATTTCCAGTTCCAACTCTTTGCAGCGTTCTTCTGTGATAGGTGCACATAATACGCCACGTCCATGAGTCATCATAAAGTTTACAGCTTCGGGAGTTATTTTTTCGGCAGCAATAATAAAATCGCCTTCGTTTTCTCTGTCTTCATCGTCAACTACAATCACAAATTTGCCTTCTTTAAAATCGGCTATTGCTTCTTCAATTGTATTTAACTTTATTTCTTCCATATCTATAGGTTTTGATCCTCGGCTATGAGGAATTGTATATTTTGGTTTGTTTTGATAGTTTTTTCAAGGTCTTTCAGCAAACGTATCCTGAAAATCCATATTCTGAAATAGAAGAATAGACCCACTGGGAATATCAAACCTGTAACAATATTGAGCCATTCAATCCGGAAAGGTTTGGTGTGTGCTGCATTCGGAATTATGGGGTATTCGTTAAGGTAAGCCAATATTCTGGCCGAATGGGTATTCGACATTTCGTCGATGAACTCTTCAAGATGTTCATTGATACGTACAATCTCCTTGTCTTGCTTTTCGGTTACCCACAATTTAAAATAGTTGGGGGCTTTGTGTAGTGTATGCTTCTCGATATAATTACGGCAATCCCGGGTGAGTTTTTCAATCTCGGCAGGTAAACGCACATAATCCGGATCGTTGATTATAACATCTTTACGGAACAAGTTTCGTACACTACGTATACCAAAAAATCTTTTTATCCATGCTGTATATGCATCAAGATTAAATACAACAGAATCTTTATTGGATTTATAAGTGAGAAACAAACCGATAGGGGCCAGAATAGCTGTACTTAACCACATCCCAGCTACCATAATCCAGTTACCATCGCGTGCCATCTTGTATCCCATATTATCTATTATATAATAAAAGATAAATATCAGAACGGATGCTATTACAGGCATTCCCAGTCCTCCTTTTCGGATGATAGATCCTAATGGAGCCCCAATGAAAAAGAAGATTAAACAAGATAGGGAGATAGAGTATTTTCTATGCCATTCTGTTTTATGGCGGCGTATATTATGGTCGTTATTTTTAATCGTGTAGCTTTTATAGTTCCATTCGCTTCCTTGTGTATCGGCTCTGGTTGATGCCGATGATAATATTTTCTGCTTTTGCGATAAAGTAGCCCTGTTGTATAGACTGTCAACATTATAATCATCAATAATGGCTTCTTCTATTTTTACGGTGTCTTCCTTATTTAAATGTGTAGTTTGAAATATTCCGTTTTTTGCTTCCGTATAATAATTACGTCCGATACTATCGCTAAGTATTGTCATTGAGTCGATAGAGGTTTCCAGCATTTTCAGGTTTTTACTAATGGATTGGTTGCTCATAATGCTTTCATCCATCATATTAAAATCTGAATCGAACTCAATGATTGTATGTTTTTCTCTGAAGATTTCTCTTCGGTAAGCCATGTTTTCGGCTTTGGTGGCTTGTTGCTTCACATTTTGAAACGACTCTCCATTGTATAAATGCAGGTAGAAATGTTGCTTATCGGCAGTCATTTCCAAACGTCCCGAATCCGAATAGATGGTTAATGCATTTTCGGGGCCATCGCGAAGATCGTATATCATAAGATCATAAAGCATTCCCGTTTTCCTGTCTTTCTTTTTTACGTATAGATTGAATCCGGGAAGTTCATCGTAAAACACACCTTCGGGTATCTCTACCTCGGGCGATTTTTGCCGCATTGAGTATAAAAGGGTATATAGCTTTAATTGTGCATGCGGGCCAACTACATTTTGGAAAAAGAAAGAGATGCAACAAAGCATTGTAACTAAAACAATAAGAGGTTTCATTATTTCGATTAATGAAATACCTGCTGCTTTCATTGCAAGAAGTTCGTATCGTTCTCCAAAATTTCCGAAAGTGATAAGTGCTGCCAATAGTATGGCTAAAGGGAGTGCCATTGGCACAAGGGTTAAAGCCGAATAGTAAAAAAACTGCCCCAGTATATTCATTTCTAACCCTTTACCAACCAGCTCATCTACGTATCTCCATAAAAACTGCATCATGAAGATGAAGAGACAAATGAAAAAGGTTCCTATAAAAAGTAATGAGAAACTTTTTAAAATGAATGTATCTAACTTTTTTATGCGAAGCATTGTATTATTCTTAGGTAGAATTTAGGTTGCAAAATTAGCACAAAAAAGGAATTGGTGAAAGGTTTTTATTGAAAGTTAAGGTATTTACAACTGAAGTTACATTTATATGTTACAATGTAACTCCGGTTGTAAATTGCAAAATCGTAAATCTATTTAAAAACCATAGGCTCTTCGTAGGGTGTCAATTTGCGAATCCCACAATTCTTTCAAATCATCTACTTCGTCTGGAAGGGCAAAATCTATCACCTCTATAACGAAATCGTTTGTCAATTCGCTATTGTTCATTTTGATTTCAAAATAATCACGTTCGTGTTCTTCATCAAGCCATCTGAATCGTATATACGAATAGGCTCTTATCGCAATTATTTCTGCTCGTTTGCTTTCTGTTTTTCCCCAGAAAAAAGTGACGATTTTATCATCTGAAAGAACTTTGTCGGCAAACCATTCCTCTAAACCTGTTGGGGTGCTAATAGCCGACCAGATTAAATTCTTAGAAGAGGGATTTAACAGATATTCCAAATGTATTTTTTCTTTTTTCATAGTCCAAATCTTTTAGTTTGTGCCAAGATAAATACTTTTTTCTAATTTCATATAATAAATTGCATTAATTTATTGCTATTCTATCTTACCCCTCAATATAAGCCTTGTAGAGAGGGTTGAAAGAAAATCTTATTAATAAAAACAGAAAATACGAAAAAAAGTTTTGGCTAATTCAAAAAAAGGCATAACTTTGCACCCGCAATCAGAAAGATGGCGGGATAGCTCAGATGGTTAGAGCGCATGATTCATAATCATGAGGTCCCGAGTTCAATTCTCGGTCCCGCTACAAAGCATAAGCGAATACTTTTTAAAGTGTTCGCTTTTTTTTAATATAGCTCTCTATACCATGCGGCATCGCCTCCTTTACCTCACTCTTGTTCAACTCAGATTGGAATTGAATAAAAACACGGAGACACAGAAACACGGAGCTTATCGAAAATGCCCGTAGGGCATTCATATCAATAGAATAATAATAAGTTTTAATCTTCAACCCGGTACGGGTTGCATGGTAGATACGATGCAACCCGTACCGGGTTGTGAAGAGTATTATCATTGCCTTTCTATTGATATGAATGCCCTACGGGCATTCTTGATAAGCTCCGTGTTTCTGTACCTCTGTGTTTTTATCTTAGTTCAATTCAGCCTCTAACTGAACCAAAAATGCAGTTTATTTACACCTCAAATGAAGTTCATTTACACCTCAAATGCAGTTCATTTAGCATGCAAATGCAGTTCATTTAGGGTGCAAATGCAGTTCATTTGAGTTGAGAATTGAGAGTTGAGAGTTCCATGCGGCATCGTAACTCTCAACTCTCAATTCTCAACTCTCAACTAGAGTATCAGCAGTTTCTTTTTTATCTTTTTCTACTGATGTTTTCTTTTCTGTTATGTTCTTTTCTGTTGCCATGGTATTACCATTTTTCTTCTGCCAGCGTTTGTACGCGTTTTTCTTTCCGACTATACTGCGTTTAACTATCGTATCATTGTAATTTTGCATAACCCGTGTAACATATTCAGACGAAATCAACGGGCTTTATTTTCCATTCTATCTACAGGGAATAAACTGTGGTTGTACAACACATCATCAATCTATTTACAACGAATGTTATACGTATGTGCAATCAATCGTAATGATTTAAACAAACGGAAGCATAATGAAAGGTATATATATAAAAAAAGACCCCATAAATAATTAATTTACAGAGTCTTATTTTTGGCGAATGCCCAGTACCCGAAGCGGGACTTGAACCCGCACAGCTGCTATAGCCAAAGGATTTTAAGTCCTTCGTGTCTACCATTCCACCATCCGGGCATCCTTTTAAAGAACGAGCGAAAGACGGGATTCGAACCCGCGACCCTAACCTTGGCAAGGTTATGCTCTACCAACTGAGCTACTTTCGCGATTGCGGATGCAAAGATAAGTGCAATTTGTTAAAAAGCAAAATATTTGTGCAGAAAATTACTTAGGCATCTGAATATTTACTGTTGAGAGTATTCTTTCAATCATCTCCAGCTCTTCACTACTGAAAGAAATACAATCTAAAGTGCTCAGATTATCAGCTAGTTGATTAACAGAACTCGCACCAATAATCACAGAGGTAACCCGTTCATCTTTCAACACCCATGCAAGTGCCATTTGAGCCAAAGACTGATTGCGTTGCTCTGCTATTTCGTTTAGTTTGCGTACAGCGGCAATTTTATCATCAGTTACCTGATCGCGTTGCAGAAAACCGGTTGAACGTGCTGCTCTTGATCCTTCGGGAATACCGTGTAGGTATTTATTGGTTAATAGTCCTTGGGCTAAAGGAGAGAAAGCAATAAAGCCACATCCCTGATCATGTGCAAGTTGCAATGGTCCGGCTTCAACCTCACGTGTAAACATGCTGTATCTATCTTGATAAATCAGGCAGGGAGTACCCGCAGCTTTGAGCATATCATAAGCTATTTTAGCTTTATCGGTCGGATATTTGGATAAACCTATATATAAGGCTTTGCCTTGTTTTACTATGTCAATAAGTGCTTGCATGGTTTCTTCTACAGGAGTAACACCATCATAGCGGTGGCTGTAGAATATGTCGAAATATTCAAGTCCGGTACGGCGCAAGCTTTGATCGATACTTGCCATCAGATTCTTGCGCGAGCTTCCATCGCCATAAGGCCCGGGCCACATAGCGTGTCCTGCTTTAGAAGAAATAATCATTTCATCCCGGTAGCCTTGGAAGTTAGTTTTCAGTATCTTACCGAAATTGCTTTCGGCCGAACCGGGAGAGGGACCATAATTGTTGGCTAAGTCGAAGTGGGTAATTCCGTTATCGAAGGCATATTTTATCATGTCGGTTGCAACATCAAAGTCGTCTACATCGCCAAAGTTATGCCACAATCCCAATGATATTTTAGGAAGCATTAAACCACTCTTACCACAATACTTATAAAGCATTTCGCCAGTGTATCGGTTTTCGGAAGGTATATAGTCCATAACAGTTTTATTTAAAAGTCGTTTTAATCTTTCAGCAACCTCTTCTCCGCCTGTTCCACCCGTTCAAAATTGAAATCATCCACTACCTTTTGCATCAGCAATTCAATCTCTTCATTGCATAAGTTACCAATACTGCCTTCGTGTGTATGATTCACCTTTTTGTTGTGGCTAAAGTTTCCGGCCTCGATATCTAAACCTACTTGTTTGTAGGCATCTCTGAAAGGAACACCTTCGCGTGCAAGTCTGTTTACCTCTTCTACGCTGAAAATCAATAAGTACTTTTCATCGTTCAGGATGTGTTCGTTTACTTTGATTTCCTGCATTATATAAGTAGTCATCTGTATGCATTCCATTAATTCGTCGAATGCCGGAAGGAACACTTCTTTAATAATCTGAAGATCGCGGAAATAGCCGGAAGGTAGATTGTTGGCTATCATCATAATTTGTTGTGGCAGCGATTGTATTTTATTGCATTTTGCCCGGGTTAACTCAAATACATCCGGATTTTTTTTATGTGGCATAATGCTCGAACCGGTTGTACATTCGTCGGGTAGTTTTACAAAGCCGAAATTCTGACTGTTATACAAACATGCATCATAAGCCAGTTTAGAAATTGTTCCGGCAATGCTTGCCAGAGCAAAAGCTACATTTCTTTCCATCTTGCCACGTCCCATCTGAGCGTATACTACATTGTAGTTCATGGAATCGAATCCCAGTAGCTCTGTAGTCATGGTACGGTTCAGAGGGAACGAAGAACCATAGCCCGCAGCCGATCCGAGCGGATTGCGGTTGCACATTTTATAGGCTGCCTGCAGAAAAAGCATATCATCGACCAAACCTTCGGCATAGGCACCAAACCAAAGGCCAAAAGATGAAGGCATAGCTATTTGAAGATGAGTGTATCCCGGAAGAAGCACATCTTTATATTTGTTACTTTGATTGATGAGAACATGAAACAAATCTTCAACGGCTTCGGCTATTTCTTTTATCCGGGCACGGGTAAATAATTTCAGGTCGACCAAAACCTGATCGTTGCGCGAACGACCGCTGTGGATTTTCTTTCCAATATCACCCAGACGGCGGGTTAACAATAGTTCTACCTGCGAGTGGACATCTTCAATACCATCTTCGATAACGAAGTTGCCCTCTTCTATCTCTTTATATATATTTTTAAGTTCAACAAGGAGTAATTCCAACTCGGTTTTTGTTAACAACCCGATGCTTTCTAGCATTGTTATATGTGCCATAGAACCCATAACATCATATTTAGCCAGATACAAATCCATTTCACGGTCTTTGCCAACAGTGAATTGTTCAATCTCTTTGTTTACTTCTGTACTTTTTTCCCAAAGCTTCATATTAGTCGAGAGTTGAGAGTTGAGAGTTGAGAGTTATCAACAATCAAATCATAATTTATAATAAAGTTGGGAGTTGAGAGTTGAGAGTTAAGAGTTATCATACAACATCGTAACTCTCAACTCTCAACTCTCAACTCTCAATTAATATGGTATTGTGGCAATCATACTTGCCATTTTTTCCAGTCCTTCTTTGAGTGGCTTTTCAACCATCATTTTCATCATCGGATTCAGGTCTGTTTCTACTGTTATTTTCATCTTTGATGTTTCTTCTGTAACAGGTAGAATCTGTATCCATAAGGTGAATGGTAGTGGCGAAGTGGTTGTTCCAAACTTAATGCATTTAACAGGATCTCTTTCTACAATATTCAATGTAACTTTGCCTACCGGCGACATACTGAAGCTGATAGTATCGGTGTCGAATTCCAGATCCTGTATTTTGTCTTGTGGAATTTTATCTTTGATACCTTCCAGATGGCTCAAGTTAGATAACTTATTATAAACACGCTCCTGGCTGTAAGGTATCTCTTTTATACCACTTTCGAATTTACTCATAATTTGTAACTGTTGAATGAAAAAAACACTGAAACACAGAGCGAATAATAAGGGGTGACTCTGTGGCCCAGTGTTAGTAACTATTTTATATGTTGTTTTCTTTATTTAAAAGGTTCCCAATGAGCCGGGTCTTTGCGCCAATTATTAAGGATTTCTACATCTTTTTCGCTTATATAATCGGTACGTAAAGCGGCATCTAACACAGCGTCGTAATTGGTAAGGGTTACCAAGGGTACTTTAGCTTCTTTAAATGCTTTTACTGCTACATCAAAACCATAGGTATATGCGGCTATCATGCCAATAACTTCACATCCATCGCGGCGGATAGCTTCTACTGCTTTTAAACTGCTTCCTCCTGTCGATACAAGATCTTCAACTACAACAACCTTCATACCAGGACGTAACTCTCCTTCTATCAGGTTTTCAAGTCCATGATCTTTTGGAGTGGCACGTACATATACAAACGGCAGATTTAAAGCATCGGCTACCAGTGCTCCTTGCGGAATAGCACCTGTTGCAACACCTGCAATGGCATCTACCTGTCCGAAACGTTCTAATATAATGCGTGTAATTTCAATCTTTACAAAATTTCTAAGTGAAGGATAGGATAATGTTTTGCGATTATCGCAATAAAAAGGCGATTTCCATCCAGAAGCCCATGTAAAGGGATTGGCCGGCTGAAGCTTGATAGCTTTAATCTTTAATAATTTCTCTGCGAATAATCTTTCTAAAGTCTTCATAACAAAAGCGTACTATGATAATATGATGCAAAAATATAGAAAGAGAATGAAATGGGAAAGAAAATAAGCAGATTAATTTCAATTCTTATCTTCTGATTACAATTCACCACAGAGTTGATCCTTATCAAAACCACCTACACAGAGTTTAAAAATCGAAATTTGCCAGCACTGCCAGCACACAACGGTTTATTTGTTTGATTATTAGTTTGTTAAAGCGTGCTGGCAAAGTGTGCTGGCAAATATCATTACAGCATTGTCAGCACGCGAGATGCGCATGAGACAACTAGTTTCATTTTTGTTTCGTGTAGTGAAACAAGTAGTTTCCTATATAGAAAACTAACTGTTTTCTATGTAGAAAACAAGTAGTTTCATACATAGGAAACTAGTAGTTTCATACCGTGAAACCGTTGGTTTCCTACCGTGAAACGGTTAGTTTCCTACCGTGAAACTGTCGACATTCTACTTAGCCTAATTATTCATACTATAGCATGGAAGGAGTTATCGCTTCGCTAGGAGTTAAAGGAGTTAAAGCTCCTGATAACTTATTACGAACACTCATTTATAATAATGTATACACCCTTTCTTTTTAATTTTATCACAAAAAAATCGCAAAAGGTAATAGAATGAATAATATTATTCTTATTTTTGCAGCACTTATCAATTAAATAACGATAGAAACAAGATTAATGAACGAATACTACTCACATACAACGACGATGTCTATGTGTACAACCATGACCCTTCGGGGTTAAGGAGTATTTGTGTTTCTACGTGAATCACGCTTATGGAAGGTAGGCGAAACAATCAAAAAAAATATTAGGTAATAAGTTCTAAGTAGTAAGTTTTAAGTTGCTATGCAGGCTTTAAGATACTTGGATACTTGAATACATCACTTATTACTTAAAACTTATCACTTATTACTCAAAACTTATTACTCAAAATATGAAAGTAGTGAAATTCGGCGGAACATCCGTAGGTTCCGTGAACAGTATTTTAAGCGTAAAAAAAATAGTAGAGTCGGTTCAGGAACCGGTAATCGTAGTAGTTTCGGCCTTAGGTGGGATAACCGACAAACTGATAAACACATCTAAAACAGCAGCATCGGGGAACTCCGAATATGAAAAAGATTTTGCAGAGATTGTTTGCCGTCATGCAGAAATAGTTAAGGAAGTAATCCCCGCCGATGCCGGACAACAAGAACTACAGGTACAGGTTAGTGAACTGTTAAACGAACTCAAAGATATATTTCAAGGCATCTACCTCATTAAAGACATCTCTCCCAAAACACTCGATACCATTGTTAGCTATGGCGAAAGATTATCGTCTATACTTGTAGCCAAGTTAATTAAAGGTGCCAAATGGTTTGATAGCCGCAAGTTTATTAAAACCGAAAAGAAGTATTCAAAACACATTCTGGATACCGAACTTACCAACGAACTTATTAAAGAAACTTTTAAAGAGCTGCCACAAGTGTCTGTGCTGGGCGGGTTTATCTCTTCGGATAAGGTAACCGGCGATGTAACCAACCTTGGAAGAGGCGGTTCCGATTATACAGCCTCGGTTATTGCAGCTGCATTAAATGCTTCAATACTTGAGATATGGACCGATGTGGATGGCTTTATGACTGCCGATCCGAAAGTTATCAGTTCCGCTTATACCATCGACGAGCTTACCTATGTAGAGGCAATGGAGCTTTGCAACTTTGGAGCCAAAGTGGTTTATCCTCCAACTATTTATCCGGTTTGCCATAAAAATATTCCTATCCTGATAAAAAATACTTTTAATCCGGAAGGAAACGGAACCATGATTGTTCAAAAGCCAAAGAGCGAAGGAAAAGCAATTAAAGGTATATCTTCTATCAACGATACCAGTTTGATAACCGTTCAGGGACTTGGTATGGTAGGCGTAATTGGAGTTAATTACCGTATTTTCCGTTCGTTGGCCAAAGGAGGCATCAGTGTGTTCCTTGTATCACAAGCTTCGTCGGAAAATAGTACCTCTATTGGTGTGCGTAATGCCGATGCCGATTTGGCGTGTGAACTATTAAATGATGAGTTCTCGAAAGAAATCGAAATGGGTGAGATATCCGAGATATCGGCCGAGAAAGATCTTGCCACTGTAGCTATTGTGGGCGAAAACATGAAGCATACCCCGGGTATTGCCGGTAAGTTGTTCGGTACTTTGGGTCGTAACGGTATCAATGTAATAGCCTGTGCACAGGGAGCATCCGAAACAAATATCTCTTTTGTTGTTGATTTAAATTCACTTCGCAAATCACTGAATGTTATTCATGATTCATTCTTCTTGTCCGAATATCAGGTATTGAACCTGTTTATTTGCGGAACAGGTACTGTAGGTGGAAGCCTGATTGAACAGATTCGCACCCAACGCCAGAAGTTGATGGAAGAAAACGGGTTAAAGCTAAACGTTGTAGGTATTGCTGATAATCTGAAAGCCATCTTCCACCGTCCGGGACTTGACCTGAATAATTACCAGGAAACGCTTAAAAACGAAGGGCTAGACAACTCTCCCGAATTGTTGCGTAACGAAATTATCGGCATGAATATATTCAACTCGGTATTTGTAGATTGTACTGCAAGTCCGGATATAGCTGCTTTGTATAAAGATTTGTTGAGTCACAATGTATCGGTGGTTGCAGCAAACAAAATTGCAGCTTCGTCCGAATATGATAACTACCGCGAACTGAAACAAACCGCCCGCCGCCGTGGAGTGAAGTACTTGTTCGAAACAAACGTTGGAGCCGGTTTGCCTATTATCAATACAATTAATGACTTGATGAACAGTGGCGATAAGATATTAAAGATAGAGGCTGTACTTTCGGGAACACTTAACTATATCTTTAATAAGATCAGTGCAGATATACCTTTTAGCCGTACTATTAAAATGGCACAGGAAGAACGTTACTCCGAACCCGATCCGCGTATCGACCTAAGCGGTAAGGATGTTATCCGCAAGCTGGTGATCCTGGCCCGCGAAGCAGGCTACCGTTTGGAACAGTCGGATGTTGAGAAGAATCTTTTTGTTCCCGATTCATTCTTTGAGGGAAGTCTGGATGAATTCTGGGGCCGTATATCTGGTCTTGATGCTGATTTCGAAGCACGCCGTCAGGTATTGGAAAAAGAAAACAAGCACTGGCGTTTCGTTGCCAAACTAGAGAACGGCAAGGCATCCGTAGGCTTACAGGAAGTTGGTCCAACTCATCCTTTCTATAACCTGGAAGGTAGCAACAATATTATCCTACTCACAACAGAACGTTACAAAGAATATCCGATGATGATTCAAGGTTATGGCGCCGGTGCCAGCGTTACTGCTGCCGGAGTATTTGCGGATATTATGAGTATAGCGAACGTTTAATATAGTTGAGAGTTGAACTCTCAACTCTCAACTCTCAACTCTCAACTTAAATGAAGTACATTATAATACTTGGAGACGGTATGGCCGACTGGCCAGTCGAATCTTTAAATAACCAAACTTTACTTCAATATGCCAACACACCCAATATGGACATGTTGGCTGGCATGGGGCAAAACGGACTGTTTAGAACTGTACCCGAAGGCTTTCACCCGGGTAGTGAGGTAGCTAACCTTTCTGTACTGGGGTATAATCTTTCCAAAGTTTACGAAGGTCGTGGTGTACTCGAGGCTGCCAGCATAGGAGTAGACCTTCAACCCGGTGAGATGGCTATGCGTTGCAACCTGGTTTGTGTAGAAGGCGATATATTGAAGAACCACTCTGCCGGGCATATATCTTCGGAAGAGGCAGAGGTTTTAATCAATTACCTTCAGGAAGAGTTAAGCGATGATAGGGTAACATTCTATCCGGGAGTTTCATACCGTCATTTGCTTGTGATAAAAGACGGGAATAAACATTTCGAAACTACTCCGCCTCACGATGTTCCGCTTCAACCTTTCCGACCATTATTAGCCAGCGTGGCACAGGACTCAGGGCTTCATACAGATAAAGCTATTGAAACCGCCAACTTAATAAACGATTTGATTTTCCGCTCACAAGAGTTACTACAGAATCATCCCATCAATCAGGCCCGTATAAGTAAAGGTAAAGATCCAGCAAATAGTATCTGGCCATGGTCGCCGGGTTACCGTCCGCAGATGGAGCCGCTTTCGGTTACTTACCCTCAGATAAAACAAGGCTCGGTTATTTCCGCAGTCGATCTTATTCAGGGAATAGGACGCTATGCCGGATTAAAACGGATAGACGTTGAAGGCGCTACCGGACTTTATGATACCAACTATGAGAATAAAGTTGCAGCCGCTCTGAATGCTTTACGCACTGATGATTTTGTATATCTGCATATTGAAGCAAGCGACGAAGCCGGACACGAAGGAGACATCCCTCTGAAAATAAAAACAATAGAGAATCTGGACAGTAGGGTAGTAGGTCCCATCTATGAAGCAGTTAAGGACTGGGACGAACCAGTTACTATTGCCGTATTACCCGATCATCCTACACCATGTAAACTTCGTACCCACACTTCCGAACCTATCCCATTTATACTATGGTATCCGGGTATTGAAGCCGACAGTGTGCAGAAGTACGATGAAGAATCTGCTAAACAAGGAGTTTACGGATTGTTGAAAGAAGACGAGTTCATGAGATTAATATGCCAATAGGTTAATATGCCAATGTGCCAATGTTAATGATTTAATTATTTAATTGATTGCGCCAGCCAATTTTCACATTGGCATATTGGCACATTCTCACATTATATTTATGAAATATTATAGTACAAATAAACAAGCCCCGTTAGCCTCATTAGAGGACGCCGTAATAAAAGGCCTGGCATCCGACCGCGGTCTTTATATGCCCGAAGTAATCAAACCCTTACCAAAGGAATTTTATGATAACATTGAAAACCTTTCTTTTCAGGAAATAGCTTACCAGGTAGCCGATGTCTTCTTTGGTGAAGACATACCTGCCGATAAGCTAAAGGAAATAGTGTACGATACGTTGAACTTTGATACTCCTGTAGTTAAAGTAACAGATAATATATACTCACTTGAGCTCTTTCACGGCCCAACGTTGGCATTTAAAGATGTGGGTGCCCGCTTCATGGCCCGGCTAACAAGCTATTACACCCGTAATCAAAACAGTCCGGTAAATGTACTGGTAGCCACTTCGGGCGATACCGGAAGCGCTGTTGCAAACGGATTTCTGGGAGTAGACGGAGTGCATGTGTATGTGCTTTATCCCAAAGGGAAAGTCAGCCCTATACAGGAATGTCAGTTTACTACATTAGGACAAAACATTACTGCCATTGAAGTAGATGGAACCTTCGACGACTGTCAGGCTTTGGTAAAAGCAGCTTTTATGGATAAGGAACTGAATGATAAACTGATGCTTACCTCGGCAAACTCCATAAATGTGGCTCGCTTCCTGCCTCAGGCGTTTTATTACTTCTATGCTTATGCCCAGTTAAAGAAGATGGGTAAAGCCGATGAAATGGTTGTTTGTGTACCAAGTGGTAACTTTGGTAACATCACTGCCGGCTTGTTTGGTAAACGAATGGGGCTTCCAATCAAACGGTTTATTGCAGCCAACAACCGCAACGATATCTTCTACCAGTATTTGCAGACTGGTCAATACAATCCACGTCCATCTGTTGCTACCATTGCAAACGCTATGGATGTTGGTGATCCCAGTAACTTTGCCCGTGTACTCGACCTTTACGAACATTCGCACAAAGCCATCACTTCCGAGATAAGCGGAGCTACTTATACCGACGAGCAGATACGCGAAACCGTGAAGAAGGTGTATGAGGAAACCGGCTACTTGCTCGATCCACATGGAGCTTGCGGCTATCGCGCCCTTGACGAAGGATTGAAACCAGAAGAAACCGGAGTGTTCCTTGAAACCGCACATCCGGCTAAATTCCTTGAAACTGTAGAAAGTATTCTGGGAAGTAAGGTTGAAATACCTGGTAAACTACAGGAGTTTATGAAAGGGGAGAAGGTAAGTATTGAAATGACGAAGGAGTTTGAGGACTTTAAGGGGTATTTGAGACAAAAGGTTTAGAGTATAGAGACAGATGGGTACTTGAATGTATCCATCTGATTTATATTGAAAACCTTTGTATGCTGTATCACATTATTAGTCATGGCCTATTTTTTTGTCTATTAAATTGTTGCCCTGAAAGAAATTATGATATGCCTGATTTCTAATATTTATTATAAATAAGAAGTTACGACATCTTGTTAATCCAGTATATACTAATTCATCTGAAAACTCAACAGGCTTAAAACCTTGAGAATTTGTCTGAATTAAATGATCATAATTCCTTATGTTGTCTTCAACTACCAAAAACAAAACGGGGCTTTCCCAACCTTTAAATGAATGTATTGTTGATAGTTTGAATGTACCTCTATTCATCCAAAAATTTGCTTTCCGCTTTTTTCGTATTTTTTCTATCTCTTGATTTTTCTCATTGCCAGTTTGAGCATTAGGACATAATTGCTTGAATTCCTCTTCTGTTTCAAACATTATATTAGTCATCTCTTTACTATTCATTTGCAGTTTGGTGTTCAACTCTCGCAACATTTTTATTCGAGATGATAATATTGTAACATCATTAGAATTGAAACTATGATGCATTATTTGCTTGAAAATATAATTTGCGATATATGTATCATTATCACTTCCAAAATAGTGATATTCAATAAATGGCTCATCAAATAATGAAAGCATAGAATTTGTTTCTATTTTATCATCAATAATGTATTTGTTAGTGAAGAATTTTTTTTGAAAATCAGTTGCTAACAAAGCTATTTTGTTAGAAAGTCTATAACTCTTGTTTAATCTTTTATCCCAAGATCCAACCTGAATCGGTATGTTGGGCATTTTTGTAGAGTCTAAGTGTCTTGAATAAATATTTTGTTTTTCATCAGCAAAGGCAACTATTTCAGAGTTTTCATTAGCGAAATTATCTTTGATAATTCGAATCCAATTCTCTTTATAGTCCTGAGTTTCATCTATAAATATAGCATCATATTTTGGGAGTTGATCTTTGTAATTATCAAATAAGTGCAAGTTTGAATATATATTTTCATCAAATACTTCTTCCTCAATAGGAACATATTTTGCTCTTCCGTCTTTGTCTTTGGGTAAAAAATCAAACCCAATACCTACATTATTCATGTTGGAATTTATGAAGTCATGATAATTAGATATATTAAAAAATTCCCAAGCAAAAGACTCTCTAACTGCACTTATTTTATCATGAATGTAATTTTTCAATGTGATATTATAGGTTAAGATAAGTATCATTCCACCTGTTCGTTTATGAGCATTAACTGCACGTTGAGCCAAAACAAGTGTTTTACCTGAACCAGCAACTCCTTTTATTCTTTTTTTTTCATTTTCTACACTTATTGATAATTCTTGTTGGATTGAAGATAATTTAATATCTAAGCCTTCTTCCATTGTATGATAAGAGGGTTTGAGTATTCTAGCAAAACTATCATAAAGTTCTTTGGTGAAATATTTGCTTTTACGGCTAATCCATCTTTTGTCGAAAATTTCATCTGTATTGTTTTTTGTTAAAGAATCATACCCTAAAATAGTGAAATTTTTATCTAGAAACTTTTTGTATTTATCTGTAGACGATGACCCATAACAAAAATCGTTTGCTTCTTTCTCTGATTGACAATGAAAATATACGGCGCAATTAACAATGTACCAATGTTTATAATCTTTTAGATTTAATTCTAATAAAGAGTCAATGTGTAAGTTGTATAAATTTTCTTTATATTTTAATACTTGATCAAATGGTGTTTTCATAATAGAGTTATTAGAATTAACTATCCATTTTCCGACTTCGTTAACATGATAATTAGATAGATTCCAATCTTTTACTTCGAAAATCATAATGCCTCCACCTTTGTGTACTAGGATAATATCAGGCAAGTCTCCATTGAGAAATGGTTGGAAGAATATTTCATATTCGTCATTGTAATTATGTAGTAAAAATGACAATAATTTTCTTTCACCTAGGGTCGCTTCTGGCTTTCGCTTTTTGATGACTTCTAATGGAGGATATAATTTTGCCATAATTATGTTGATTTTATTATTTATTTATTGTGTCCTTGAAAGATTGCATAAATGCTAAAGTTGAACGATGTGTTATTGGAAATATTGTCAGCTTTGTTCCTTTTTGCTTTTCATTTTCAGATAAAATAAAGCCATAACCACAATCAAATAGAAAATAATTAGAAAAAAGATTTCTATCATGGTGTTTGTTTTTTGTATAATTAATAAAAACCTCTATCTTGTAGCTTCTTAATTCTTCTATCCACCTTTTAAGTTTCTCGGCTCTCTTATTAGCCCATTGCTCATCTTGCCCCTTTGGGATTTCTGTTGAAACAATAACTTTGAAAGATCGTTTATTCAGTATTGATGGCAAAATAGCATCAAATAAAGATTTTATATTATTTTCTATAATACTACTTTCTTTACCTAAAATATAGTTATCAATAAGATAAATTGTATTACATGGACTGATGTTTTTTTTCAAGAAACTCCAATTTTTTGTATTTTCGTTTATTTCATAGCGTTGAGGGGTAAATAATAATTCAGCTCGATTTAAAAGTGTTTCTGGTGAAATAAATATCAATCCATAATTATTTTCTCTGTATCTACAAGTTTCCTCATTTTGGTTTAGAAAAAAGATAGTTTGTTCATGTTTGCTAAAATAATCAAGCCCATTATCATCTTGTTCATGAGTTTCCATATTTGTTTTTTCGTTTGAAAGACAAACTAAATTTCCCCTACCATCTGCATGTGACTCCAATATTAGTTTAAGAATCTGACCTGCTATACTATCATCATTACATTGGGATATAAATTCTTTTTTTTCGATATCGGTTATCACAATATCATTTTTCCCACAAAACATATCAAAATAACATTCCCAATGTTTATAATCTTTGTGTGGTATACCATTTTTCGTTTGTGGGCATAAATCAGCAAATTTTTCAAAGAAAGCAAATTCACAATAAATATTAATTCTATTATCCATGACACATTCTTTTTAATTGGAATACATAAACATCTCTTTTATCCAATATGTTGATTCATCTGTGAATCCAGCACCAAAAGGCTTTGTCAACTGACCATTGGATTTAATATGAATTGTGCGAATCTGACTTTCTCCAACTTCTCGTTTTTCTACTTCAGGATAATCGATATAATATATTATTGTATCTTCTGGCTTCGCATTACCTTTGACTGTCAAGTATTGTAGTTTGCGAATTAAATACTCACTATGAGTTTCAATTATAAACTGAATGCCAAAAGTTTTGTAGGAATCTAAGAAAAAATCTGCAAGTTTAGATTGAAATTTAGGATGTAGATTGGCTTCTGGTTCTTCCAAAATAATAGTTTTTTTTCCTATCTGGTGACAATAAACTATTTTTAAAATTATAGGCAATAGTTGTGTAATGCCATATCCTAAATCAACAAGATTTATTTTTTGATCACCTTTTATTAAAAAGATTTGGCTTCCAGCTCCTTGTAGCATTTCTATTTCGTAATCATTGGCAATTTCATATTCTTGCAACCATTTCCTTATAAAAGAAATTTCTTTGTCGTTATATTCCTGTTTAAGGAAATCAATTAGAAAACTATGAAATTCAGTTTCTTGCGCTGAAAAAGAATAGAAGCGTTGAGAATTTGCTCGAACGGAATCTATAAAGTAAGAATCTATCGCATTTCTTTTTATTGATCCGAATGCAATTTGTTGTAATATCAATTTTAGACTTCCTATTATACTATTTATACTATCTATTGGAGATACAGGTTTAGTACCTGTAATATGTTCTTCAAGACAAATAGCATCGTGTATTATACTTCGAATATTTATTACAGAATTATCTTTTTTTGTTTTAGCTTTTTCAGGATAACTAAATAAATTTTGAGCATCATATGAACTAAATAAATCCCACGATTTATAGTCAAATAATTGCATGCCCCAGTAGTCTAGTTCATTTATTGGAATATTGTTTGTGAAACGATATTGAGAATAAGTATTTAGTGCAATATTTTGATTCTTTCTGAAATATGAGTCAAATGTTTCTTCACCACTTGATATTAAATCACTGATCCATGTACCAATGTTCTTCATTTTTAATAAATTAGAAAAAGATTCAAAGTTGTATTTTTCTGTAATGGAAGGGAAATGAATTGATGTGATTTTCCATAATTCCTTAGTAAATAGGTTGTAGTTCGAAATAGGGATTTGAGAAAAAAGATCAATAAATATCAAATCATTAAAAGAGCTAGGCTCGTCTAAAGATATATTTTTAAGATGGCGCATTAAATATGTTATTCGTTTGAATTTTTCATAATCGACACCCTGTTCGCCATATATTTTTTTTGACTCTTCTGCACTCTTTTCAAAACTCTTTTCAAATAGATTCTTCTGGTGCTCTATTTTTCGATAATTCTTAAATTCTGATATCAATTCTAAAGTTACAGGTAAAATGTTATTGAATAAATATTCAAAATTCCATTCTTCGGATAAATAGATACCTTTGTATCGAGTGTATTCGCCTGTTTTTTCATCATTTTCTTGTTCGTCTAAAAAGAATTGATAAATAACAATATTTTCTTTAGTTGTGATTTTAAAACTCTCTAATGTACCATTTTTTAGGAGATTCTTTTTGTTAAATTTAAATTTAAGTTCTATGAATAAATCTTTAAATAAATCACTAGACAAAAAGTGGTTAAGTTGATAGATGATCTTAAATGAGTCTTTATTGCTACTTTTTTTGGAAATACACATTTCGAAATCTCCCAACAAATGATTCCCTTTTTCAAAATCGAGTATATTTCCTAAACCCTGTTGCATCCAAAAACTTTGCATTAACTTCATACCTTTAATAAGAGTACTTTTACCAGAACTATTTGCTCCAGTTAATACTGTTATAGGAGCAAATTCAAAAATAGATCTATCTGCAAATACCCTGAAATTTTCAAATCCTATACCATTCATAATTTATTTTTTTTGTTTCTTCGCTGCAAAGGTATAATACATTTGTGCAGCCTTTCTGCACAAATATAATGAATTTTTTCGTTCCTTTGCATTAATATAATAATTCTACTTGTATGGCAACAAATAAAAATGCTCAAATACGTTATCAAATACTCGATAGATGTTTCAGAAATAGTGGAAGAAGATATTTTATTGAAGATTTGATAAACGAATGCAATAAAGTACTGAAAGAAATTAATCCAGATTCAAGTGGAATAAGCCGTCGTCAAGTATTTGATGATATAGCTTTTATGGAAAGTGCAGAAGGTTGGTGCATAGAGTTATTAAGAAAAAAAGAAAATAGAAGAGTGTTTTATCAATATAAAGATTTATCGTATTCTATTAATAATATGCCTTTAGATGAAACCGAATTAAACTGCTTGTTAACATCTTTGCAAACTATTTCTCAATTCAAAGGTATGCCTCAGTTTGAGTGGATGTCTGATTTGTTAATAAAACTAAGGCAGAAAAACGGTTCTTACAATTCTCATTATAATACTATAATGGAATTTGAAAGTAATCAATATCTAACTGGTATTGAGCATATTGGAACAATATACAATTCAATTCTATACCAAAAAGTGTTGAAGGTTGAATATTTACAATCTTTCAAAGATAGTGTACAATTAACAATACATCCTTATTATCTAAAAGAATATAACAATCGTTGGTTTGTATTTGGGTATAATCCAGAACAAGATAAAAGTGATTGGAATCTTTCGCTAGATAGGATTGTAGAAATATCAGAAGCAAATCAACCTTATATTTTGAACACTCAAATAGACTGGAATGAATACTTTGATGATATTATTGGAGTAACAAAACCTAATGATGAAAAAGTTGAGAACCTAACTTTACACTTCTATGGGAAAACGGGGCATTATATTACTTCTAAACCCATACATGGTTCTCAAAGGCATCATTGGTTAGATTCTAATACTCTTGAGGTTAAAATTGATGTTATTATAAATTACGAAATGGAACAACTTATTCTTTCATTTTGTGATAGTGTAAAGGTCATTCAACCTCTATCATTAAGAGGTCGGATAATGGACAAGATGAAAAAAGCATATATTGAATATTTAAAATAAGTTCAGAATTAGTAATTAGCTCATTTATCTGCTTTAGATTGTGTGAAAATAAATTGGTTTCGTTTTATGCTTACTTACAAAAAAACCGTGTTTAGAAAAACCAGATATTAAAACCCTTTTTACTTTCTTTTTGATAGTCAGATTTGCTTTTTATTAAGTCTCTAAAACAGACTCTAAGTATATCTAACATGTTAATTTTTATTCTCAGAATCATTCTTAATTTGTTCTTTAATATATTTCAAAAAAGTATTGCTTTCAAAGGCTGAACTTGGGGAAACTCGGTCTTTGCATAAAAAGGAAAATATGCAACAATGATCGTTTTTGGAGATTTATAAAACATGTATTTTTTACCTCAATTACAATAGCAAATACTTATAAAAGTATAGAGTTTTACCTTCCGTTCCATTATATACTGTGTTCAATAGAATGAGCAGTATCATTAATTTTAAGACTTAGTTCTTTTAATGCATTGCTAAGTTTTTGTTTTTCTTCAGGTGTAAAGGATGTGGTTTTACCATTTATCAAACTGCCGTTAATGCGTTGGTAAAGCCAATGTCTGGTTTTTCCAAAATACTTCTTTGCAATATATGACATTGAAGTAAAATCATTAATTGCTTCCAGACTTTTTTTAATTCGGATTGTTTCCTGAATTCTCTCCAACTCCTCTTTCGCTTCTTTTGCTCCTTGAATAAATGCCAATGTAAATGCTTTCCCATCAGCTGGTTCCAATGAACGCACAAAATCACCAAACCGCTTGTTATGATTTGCTTTTTCTTCTGATGTTTTGGCATTTCGATAGTCCTCTTTCCATCTCTCTAATTCTTTCTGCACATCCATAGCCTGTTATTATTAAAAAGTTATATATACAACGAAGAGCAGTAGCCCTAGAGGGCTACTTTTCATTCAGCTTTTTACAGGCTTGAATATAATCGTCGAGCGTTTCATCCACTGCCTGCTCAAGCTCCTCTTTAGTCATCCATTCTATTCTCAGAATTTCATCCCAATTAGAGGAAAAGAAGCCCAAATCATCTTCAGCGTCTTCTTTTTGAGCCTTTAGCTCTTCGTCTGTCATCATTTATAAGATCGCGATTCTTAATGACAGAACAAATATAATAACCTTTTGGATATTAAACAAAGATAATACAAACTATTTACATGATTATCTAACAAACCTTCTCCATCCTCTGAATCAGCTCATTCCCCAGATTTGTTTTCTCCTCAATATGCTTCAATACCGCATTAACGAAGGTATTGCTCTCAAAATCTCCACGAACTTGCTCAAAGTCCATTTTCATTTCGTTGCGGCTACCGTCGGCACCAAATCCAGTCATAGACGATAAAGAGAATTCCTTGCGGGCATCTTCGTACACCATCTTGTCGAGGCCAACAACAGACTCTTTCCAAGCGTTCACAATAAATATAATATCTTTGGCGGTAATAGTTTCCGGATCTATATTATAGAATTCTTTAATCTTTTGGTAGGCCCATGTCCACTCGTATGTATAGTAGTTTTTGTGCATGGTTTCAAAGTTCTCATTGATGCATGCCAAACGGTTAATCTCACCGTTCTCAATACCATTCAATAACTTATCTATCTCACTTTTAGGAGCAATAAGTCCAGAAATATCTACCCATTCGCCGGCACCTATTTCGGTATCCGGTTTCAAACGGGCACGTATTTCATCATTATTCTTAAAATCAATTCCCTCCAATCGTTTAATAATGGAGTTTCCTAAGAATTTATGAATACCCGTTTCATACAATTTGATTCCTTTGTTAAGCGAAGAATTCTTTATTTTGGCACTCTGATACGAATAAAGTTCGGAGGTTTCTCCCGATACCCGTCTTAACTCTTTCAGAATTTCTCTTCCCTTAAACATCTTTTGGATAGTATAAGGACTTAAAAGGTTGTAGTTTATAAAGTCCAGTTTGTTGGGGTCGGTACGTTTATCACGCTTAGGCCATTTCTGGGCATCACGAATGGTTCCAACACTTCGCAAATTTACACCAGGTACCAAATAAGTAGTATCGGACTGTTCAATAAGATACGAGAAAGGGAGGTTCGATGTGTCGGCATGGTTAACATGTCTTCCCATAACCAACGAGAAAGCACCTACGCGGGCAGGCCAAAGTATGTAAGAGTCGGAAGTGGTTTTGGCGCCCCGTTCCATAGTCCCCTGATGAATAGGACCAAGTTTATACATGTGGTTACTTTGGTTCGATCCCGACCCGGCATTCATAAACGAGAACATTCCGGCAATCAACAAGGTCGATTTATGATGCGTAACGGTATAAGGACCGGCAAAGATGGCACAAGCTTCCCCGTTTTCTCCCTGGCAGTTACTAAAAAACAGGGAGTCGGATGCGGAGTAGTTATGCCCCAGCTGACAGGCCTGTCCAACAAAGCAACGGCTCAGAACGGTTCCATCGTCAACATGCGATCCGGAACTGATTATAAAATCTTCGCAAATAACACTATATCCTATATGTACCGGTGCGGCTTCATTGCTGTTAATACTTCCGTTCTCCAGTCGGCAGGTTCCCTCAATGCGGCAGTAATCGCCAATCTTTACGTTTTTAATGCATCCAGCATTCATAATGGTAACACGGTTACCTATTGTACCAACTGTAGAGGCATGTTTATTAGAGTAATAGTCGGTAATTTCTTTCATCCGTTTGGTTAACTCCGGCCGATGACGGTATAATGCCATTATGTATGCCTGATGGGCAGAAAGCTTATCGCTCATGCACACTTCACGGCCTCCGGTTTCGTTGAGTACAGCGGCTTCGCATCCATTGCCAAAAGTGGTCAGGCCATCTACAAGAATAAGGTCAACATTCTCGATAAATGAGTTGTTACCAATTTCGTAGTTAGCAATGTAGTTCTGAATATTCTCGATACAACAGTTATCTCCCAACGTTACATTGTGTAATGTAACATGGCGTAATCCTGCATGTTTGCGAATTCCACCAGGTAGGGTGAACTCCGATTCAAAAACTCCCAACTTTACTTCTCCCGAGAAACGGGTGTGAAATATGTACTGCGGAGTAAAGTTTGTATCTACATAAACCTTATCCCAATTGTCGGCCAGGCACGACTGCCCCTTTAGCTGAAGAATTTCGTCCTCAGTTAGTTTCCTATAAGTTTTCATAAACGTGTCTATTGGAAGTAGTTGAGGAGGTAAAGTGAGGTAAAGGAGGTAAAGTAGATAGACTGGCTCCTTTACCTGACTTTACCTCACTCTACCTCCTCAACTACTAATTAATCATATTCCTGATAAAGAAAATCATTATAGGGGAACCGTTGTACGTGTAACTCTTTTACTTTGCTGTAAACCACACTCTTCAGTTCTTCCATATTGATTTTCTGACGGGCAGAGATGAAGATGCAATTATCATTCAGCTTTGCCATCCACGTTTTCATGAGATCTTCGAGCGTTAAATTCTCTTTGGTTAGGGGGGTAAGATCATCGGGCGCTTTTTCCACGTAGGTATAAGCGTCTATTTTATTAAAGATTAATATGCTTGGTTTGTCGGCGCTGCTAATATCGGCCAATGTTTTTTCTACAACACTAATCTGGTCTTCAAAGCCGGGGTGTGAGATGTCTACTATATGTAATAGTAAATCTGCTTCGCGCACTTCGTCTAAGGTTGATTTAAAAGATTCAACCAAATCGGTTGGCAGTTTACGAATAAATCCTACTGTATCTGATAACAAGAACGGCAGATTTTCAATAACTACTTTACGCACAGTAGTATCGAGTGTAGCAAAGAGTTTGTTTTCGGCAAAAACTTCGCTTTTAGCAAGCAGGTTCATTAAAGTAGATTTGCCTACATTGGTATATCCTACCAGTGCTACACGAATCATCCTACCACGGTTTTTCCGTTGGGTAGCTTTTTGTTTATCAATCTCTACCAGTTGTTCTTTCAACAAAGACATACGGTTAAGAATAATTCGGCGGTCCATTTCCAGCTGGGTTTCACCGGGTCCGCGAAGCCCTACCGAACCTCCACGGGCGCCACCTCCACCACCACCCTGACGTTCAAGGTGAGTCCAAAGTCTTTTCAAGCGGGGAAGCATATATTGGTATTGTGCCAGTTCTACCTGTGTTTTGGCATGGGCAGTTTGGGCACGCATGGCAAATATATCAAGGATGAGCGATGTACGGTCTAGTATTTTTATTTGGAGTGCTGCTTCAATATTACGCAATTGTTTGGGCGACAGTTCATCGTCAAAGATAACCATCCCTATTTCGTTTTCGTCTACATAATTTTTTATTTCCTGAAGTTTCCCTTTTCCAACGTAGGTTACCGAGTGTGCCATATCCAATCGCTGGGTAAACTTCTTAACTACTTCCGCCCCTGCTGTCTCAGCAAGGAATGCCAGTTCGTCGAGGTACTCGTTTGTTTTGCGTTCGTCCTGATTTTGGGTTATCAAAGCTACAAGTACAGCTGTTTCGGCCTGGGCTTCGGAGATGATGAATTCTTTCATTTACTGTTTTCTACAAATTGTGGGACAAATATAGTGATTTTTTGTTTCCTTACAATGGTAAAAGAGTGTTTAAGAACCCCAATGCTATATAGCTTGTGCATAATAATCCACTATTTTATGGAAAATAGTGGATTATTATGCGGAAGAGTACAGGGTTTTCTATCGGAAAGTCCCTACTATTGCCTTAAACAATACATCTCCACCCCCGCTGCTTCTATGTCTGCACCCATTGGAGGGTTCTTTTTAGCCAGTGTTATTTCAATTCCATCTACCAATGGAAATTCATGGAATAACCTGTTAACAATCCTACCACATACATGTTCCAGAAGCTTGGAAGAGATGGCCATCTCTTCCAATAATATCTGGTGTACATTTGCATAATTAACAGTATCTTCTACATGATCACTTTCTGCAGCTTTAGAAATATCCACAGCAAGACGCAGGTTGATTATGTAGTTGTTTCCAACAACCTGTTCCTGTTTTGCTACTCCATGGTAGCTATAAAACAAAACATCTTTCAACGTAATATAAGATCTGCTAATTTTCATAGGAAATTATTTTTCCGGATTCCTTCCGGTATTCTTTATCATATTCTTAATCTTATCATTCAAGTTATCCGCTTTCATCAGTTCCTCAATAGTGAGGTGCATTCTGTAACGCCAGTAATGCTTTGGGTTAGCCGGAACATTGATTCGTTCATCCGGAACATTGGGATATCTTAATTCTTCATCTATCGACATCCAATCTTGCAAAGCCAGTATACACAATATAGAATTGCTGTACAGATGGTTTCGTACAATCTCTTCGCATATCTCGGGAGATGCTACCGTAGGAGCAGTGCCGTAATGACCCATTATGTTATTATAATAACGCTGGGTTTGTGCATAATCTTCTTCCCACCATCCGCGCAAGGTCGACATATCGTGTGTAGATATGGTACAAACCGAACGATAAGGGTATTCATTCAAATGGCCGAATTCATAATTGGGGTTCTTCGGCATTCGTTGAATTTCCAGACTCAGGATACGAAGATCGTTCATTACCCAGGGTACACTATCCGGAATCATTCCCAAATCTTCACCACATACCAACATTCGGGTCGAAAGGGTTAACTGTGGTAACTTTTGCATGGCCTGTCGGTGCCAAAACTGATTGTGCCTATGATAATAATACTGATCGTACAAACGGTTAAAAGAGTTCTTATCCCAATCCGATAAAGATTTATAAAGGAAATCATGCTGTGCGCTTATACGTGGATGGAACTTTTCCGGATCGTCCTTGTCGACAACAAACAATACATTACTGATAAGTGAATAAAGTCCATCACGTATCCATATACTATCGGTGTCGTTTTTATCAGCGAAATAAGTTTCTACCTTTCTTTGTGTATCAAAGTCGGGATGCATACGATATACTTGCCAAACATCGGTTGGCTCAATGAAGTGCTCTTTTACATATTCGGTATGTGGGCCAAATACCTGCTCAAGGAATGATTCGTGGATATATGGATTCAGGAAGAAGTCTTTGCGGAACTGTAATCCGTAGCTTTCTATCTCTTCTGCAGTCATGGGCAAAGCAGGAGCAAACTGCCCCAGTAGTCCATGTACGGCATTCATTGGAATTTCCCAGATACGGAAGAAACCCAGAATATGATCTATGCGGTATGCATCGAAGTATTCTGCCATTTTATGGAAGCGTTTCATCCACCACTTATAACCATCCTGTGCCATTACATCCCAGTTGTAGGTTGGGAATCCCCAGTTCTGCCCGTTTACCGAGAAATCATCGGGTGGAGCACCGGCCTGTCCGTTCAGATTGAAGTAATAAGGTTCTGTCCATGCCTCAACACTGTTGCGGCTTATCCCGATAGGAATATCCCCTTTGATAGCTACCCTATGTTCGCGGGCGTAAGTGGTAGCTTCCAGTAATTGCAGATGTAGGTTATATTGTATGTAATAATAGATAGCAACGTGTGGATAATGAGGTGTACCGGGGCGACACAATTCATCAATTTGTTTGGAGTTATAAACCGATTGCTCCGGCCATTCTCTGAAATTGGGTGTTTTATAGGTATCCCTCAGATAACTGAATGCAGCGTATGGTTGCAACCATTCTTTATTTGCCTGATAGAATAAACGGAATCCGTCTGATGCCAATACAGCTTCGCCTTCCTGCGCAAATATAAGTCGGAAATACTCCCACTTTGTTTGCAATACGGCTTCGTAATTCATCATTGGCAGTGCATTCAACTCTTTTCTTCTCTCTTCGAAAGCTTTGGCAACTTTTTTGTCTTTTAACTGTCCAAGCTTATCTATGTTAGTATAGATCGGGTGGAAAGCATAAATCGATATACTGTTATAAGGATAAGAGTCAGTCCAGCTACCAGTCATTGTTGTATCATTGATCGGCAGAATCTGAACAAACTTCTGATCTGTTTTAACAGCCCAGTCTATCATTTTCTTTAAATCGCCAAAGTCACCAATGCCATAACTACTTTCCGAACGGAGTGAAAACACAGGTATAGCAACTCCTGCACCTTTCCAGGTAGGAACATTGAAATACACATACCTGTCGGATATCACTATCGTTTCATTGTCGTTGAACTGATAGTGGCCAATATGCCGGTTGGGATTATTTTCCCAATATTCTGCTTTCCGGGTTTTCTTGTTGAACAGTACAAACTTATATTCAATGGGAAATTGCAATTTCGAAGCATCCAGTTCTGTTTGCCATTCGGGGAAATTCACATCGCTCATTAACCAGGCTTTATCAGCATTCCAGCTACCAAGTATTTCCTGATTACCACAAATACCCAGGCAATAATCGCTGGTTATGCGTGGTGCATAGGCTTTGATAATTAAACCGTTGTTGTAGCTTTCGGGGATTTTATCTCTATCAAGATGTGCCAACAAAGATTCTGTAAAGGCCGAACTGTAGAGATATAAATCTTCCGGCAGATTCTTCCAACAATCGTAAATCTTATAAGATTGTTGGCTTCTGTTTGCCGGATAAAGTCTGCGTGAGAAGTTATCCCACTCATTCCTTACCACATTTCCATCCCGGTAAATATAATAGTTATATTCAATTACCTTGTTTTGGGGAACTTTGATCTCTTTTGCAACCACCCAGTTAATTCCATCTACTGTGGTAAGTGGTATGGCATTCTGAGGTATGTTATTACCTAGTTCGGGAATGGAACCAAGGAGTCTCACTTCTTCTCCCCAACTGGTACGGTATTCAATATGGAATGATACTGTCATATTTATGTTGTTTTAGTAGTTGGTAGCTAGTAGCTAGTAGTTGGTAGCTAGTAGCTAGTAGTTAGTAACAATGCCACATGGATATTCTTACTACTTACTACTAGCTACTTACTACTAGCTACTAAATAGCTACTAAATACAATTATAAATATATTATTTTTGTTATTATACAACAATAATCTCCAACTAAAGTTTTTTCCAATGCAAACGTTTGTGCTAATATGTTATTAAACACAAAAGAGGCCTGTAAGCCTCTTTCATTTAATTCATAGTTTATCCACAACGGGATGCGCCACAAGTTTTGCAGGTAAGGCAGCCTTCCTGATAAACCAATGTTTCGTTACCACAGTTGGGACACTTTTTGCCGGCGGCTTCTGTTCCGTCCTGAATGTATTTTTTAAGTGCGCGTTCAACTCCGTTTTTCCAGGTGTTAATATTCTCACTATCTAGTTGAAGTGAACTAACCAGTTTGATTACCTGTTCAATTGGCATTCTCCAGCGTAGTACTCCCGAAATCAGTTTAGCATAGTTCCAGTATTCTTTGTTGAACTTTTCGGAAAGGCCTTCGATGGTTGTTTTGTAACCACGCTTGTTCTGGAACTGGAAGTCGTAACGTTTGGTTCCTGTTTCTTCGTCAACGTTCTTAATGATTCTACCGGTGGTAACACTTTTGGGTAATAGAATACCTTCGTCATCATCCTGTAAACCAGTGAATATTTCGTAAGGTCTACCATCCAGGATACCTACAAATGCAACCCATTTTTCTTTGTTGTTCTGGAACCGAACAACATCTGCTTCCAAAATCTTCGGACGGGTTTCTACTATTGTTGGCGGTTTACATGGAGGTACCTCTTCTTTTTTACTTTTCTTTGTTGCCAGAAGAACACCCGAACGCGAGCCATCACGATATACAGTGCATCCTTTGCAACCTGATTTCCATGCTTCTACATACAAGTGGTTAACCAGTTCTTCGTCTACATCATTCGGCAGATTGATGGTTACACTGATTGAATGATCGACCCACTTTTGTATGCGGCCTTGCATCTTTACTTTCATCAACCAATCTACATCGTTAGATGTGGCTTTGTAGTAAGGCGACTTGGCAACTAGTTCATCAATCTCTTCGTGTGTATATCTCTTGGCGGGATCGTATCCGTTTGCTTCCATCCAGGTAACAAACTTATGGTGGAATACGATATATTCTTCGAAAGCATCTCCCGAATCATCTACGAAATCAATTCGTACCTGTGCATCATTCGGATTTACTTTTCTTCGGCGGGTGTATACTGGTAGGAACACTGGCTCAATGCCTGATGTTGTTTGAGTCATTAAGCTGGTTGTACCAGTAGGTGCAATGGTAAGACAGGCAATGTTACGGCGGCCGTACTTCTTCATGTCTTTGTACAATTCGGGATCGGCTTCGGCAAGACGATTAATGAAAGGATTGTTTTTCTCTCTTTCAGAATCGTATATTCCGAAAGCTCCTCTCTCTTTTGCCATGGTTACCGACGATTTATATGCATTGATTGCAACTACTTTGTGTACTTTTTCCGAAAAGTCGGTTGCTTCTTCGGTTCCGTAGCGAAGATTCAGTGCAGCAAGCATATCGCCCTCGGCGGTTATACCTACACCGGTTCTTCTTCCCTGTGCACTTTTCTTGTATATCTTTTCCCAAAGTTCGCACTCTGTACGTTTTACATCAGGGGTTTCCGGGTCTTCTTTAATCTTTTCAAGAATGCATTCAATCTTTTCCAGTTCAAGATCAATAATGTCGTCCATTATGCGTTGTGCCAGAACTACATGTTTTTCGAAGAGTTCGAAATCGAAGTAGGCGTTTTCTTTAAACGGATTAACAACATACGAATATAGGTTAATGGCCAACAGTCGACAGGAGTCATACGGACAAAGCGGAATTTCACCACAGGGGTTAGTTGATACGGTTTCGTATCCCAAATCGGCATAGCAATCGGGAACCGATTCTCTTATTATAGTATCCCAGAAGAGTACTCCCGGCTCAGCCGATTTCCAGGCATTGTGAACAATCTTTTTCCAGAGAGCAGAGGCATCAATATCCTTAACAGTGGTTGGGTTAGCAGAATTAACAGGGTACTGTTGTGTGTAGGTTTTGTTTTCAATTGCGGCTCTCATGAAATCATCGTCCAGCTTTACCGAAACGTTAGCTCCGGTAACTTTACCTTCCGTCATTTTAGCATCAATAAATGATTCCGAGTCAGGGTGTTTAATAGATACACTTAACATTAAAGCACCTCTTCGGCCATCTTGCGCTACTTCGCGAGTAGAGTTTGAGTATCTTTCCATAAAAGGAACGATACCAGTTGAGGTTAAAGCTGAGTTTTTAACAGGTGATCCTTTCGGACGAATGTGAGACAAGTCATGGCCAACGCCACCGCGTCTTTTCATTAATTGTACCTGTTCTTCGTCTACCTTAATAATGGCACCGTAAGAATCGGCAGGACCATTCACGCCAATTACAAAACAGTTTGATAGCGAGGCTACCTGATAATTATTTCCGATTCCCGTCATAGGGCTTCCTTGCGGAACAATATATTTGAAATGATCAAATAAATCGTAAAGTTCCTTCGCTGATAATGGATTCGGGTATTTAGACTCGATTCTGGCTACTTCATTAGCCAATCTCCAATGCATGTCTTCCGGAGACTTTTCATAAATGTTCCCGAAAGAATCTTTAACAGCATATTTGTTTACCCAAACTCTTGCTGCCAACTCATCACCTTGAAAGTATCGTAAAGATTCTTCAATAGCTTCTTCATGAGAATAGATTACTTTTTCCACTTTAGTTATTATAAAATAAGGAATTAAACAATAAAATGAAATGCAGAAGTGATGGTTGATTAATAATTGTGTTTGCAAAGCTATGAATGTTTTCTGTTATAGCAAAATAAAAATCACATTATTTATCAACAGCCACATAGTTTCTCAAAACAAAAAGCTAATTGCCTGATGAATAAAGCTTTGCTGAAAGAGCGAGTACCATCAAATTTCTTTTTTGGAAAACAAAATACTCGCTGTAAATGTTCAAAGTTTCCCAAAAAGAAAATTTAGAATTGGATTAGATTGCCACATCTGATACTATTTCTTATTTTTGCAGAAAAACAAACGTATGGAATCTATCAATAAAAGAAGAACTATCCGGAAATATACTCAACGAAACATCCCTGATGAGTTGTTAAACAATTTACTCAAAACATCTTTTCGGGCATCAACAACCGGAAACATGCAACTTTACAGCGTTATTGTTACCCGCAACACTGAAATGAAAGAAAAACTTTCACCCGCACACTTCAACCAACCGATGGTAAAAACGGCTCCGGTTGTGCTTACTTTCTGTGCAGATTTTCGCAGATTCAGTAAATGGTGCGAGCAGCGGAAAGCGGTTCCGGGTTATAACAACTTTCAGTCGTTTATGAATGCTGCAATGGATGCTTTAATTGTTACCCAAACATTTTGCACCGTGGCCGAAGAAAACGGGCTTGGTATTTGCTACTTGGGTACCACTACTTACAACCCACAAATGATTATTGAAACGCTTGGACTGCCGGAGTTAGTATTCCCAATTGCAACTATCACAGTTGGATATCCGGATGGAATACCGCCTCAGGTAGACCGCTTACCTGTTAATGGCATCATTCATACTGAAACTTACGAAGATTATACACCCGAAAGGATTGATGAAATATATGCTTATAAGGAATCATTGCCGGAAAACAAGCAGTTTATTAAAGAGAATAATAAGGAAACACTGGCACAGGTATTTACTGATATCCGTTATACCCACAAAGACAATATTACAATTTCCGAAAATCTCTTCAAAGTGTTGAAAGAACAAGGATTTTTAGAGTAATGAGTTGTGAGTTGTGAGTTGTGAGTAATGAGTTGTGAGTAGACTTAACATGCAACTCATTACTCACAACTCACTACTCAAAACTCATTACTCAAAACTCATTACTTATCTCCTTTTCAGCGTAGTTTCAATACTTTCAATATCAGCCTTTAACGCTTTGTCTACATCGCATTGGTCTTTCACTATTCTGCATGCATGTAAAACTGTTGCATGATCTTTTCCGCCTATTAGCTGGCCTATTTTGGAAGAAGAAGAATCCGTATGTTTCTTGGCAAGATACATTGCTATTTGTCTTACCTGCACTACGTCTCTTTTTCTTGATTTGGTATGAATAACGGTAGTATCTATATTGAAATGCTTGCAAACAGCATCAATAATATTATCAATGGTGATAACTTTGGTTTCGCTCTTAACTACCTTGCGTATAACACGTTGCGCCAGATCGATATCAATATCTTTGTTGTATATGGTTGAGTGAGCCATCATTGAAATAACAATACCTTCAAGGTCGCGCACACTTTCATTTACATTCTCAGCTATATAATTGATTACCTCTTCTGGGAATTGAAGCCCGTCGCGGTGTATTTTGTTTCTTAGAATGCCTTTTCTCAGTTCAACAGAGGGTTTTTCTAATTCGGCTACCATTCCCCATTTAAAGCGGGTTAAAAGTCTTTCTTCAACTCCTTGCAGCAAGGCTGGAGAACGGTCTGAGGTTAATACCAATTGCTTTCCATTTTGATGGAGGTGGTTGAATATATGGAAGAACGTGTTTTGGGTTTTAGTAACGCCGGCAAATTCCTGAATATCATCAATAATCAGGATATCTATTGTTTGGTAAAAGTTAATAAAATCATTGGTTGTATTGTTTCGCACAGAATCGGTGTACTGCACCTGGAATAGATGTGCAGAAACATACAATACCCTCTTTTCGGGGTATAGTTCTTTAATTTTGGTTCCGATGGCATTGGCAAGGTGAGTTTTTCCCACACCCGAATGTCCATGAATAAACAAAGGATTAAATACGGTCTTTGCCGGATTCTGAGCAACAGCCTCAGCAACACTTCTTGGAAGTTTATTACTGAATCCTTCTATAAAGTTTTCAAAATTATAATTCGGATTGAGTTGTGAGTCAAGTTCCTTTGTTACGATCTTTAATACCCCCGGCGATTTATTAACTTTCTCAAGGTTTTTGGGAGGAGATACTGCCATAGAACGACTACTTGCCTCAAGGTCTACTGTAGTCCTTGAAGTTTTATCTATCATTACGTTATACATTAACTTGGCACCTTCTCCGATGACACGATATAATGTATTACGCAATAAATCCACAAACTTATCCTCTATGAACTCATAGAAGAACTGGCTTGGAACTTGTACTGTTAAGGTTTTGTCCACAAATTTCAAAGGAATGATAGGGGCAAACCAGGTTCTAAATGTCGTTTCGGGAACATTGTCTTCAATTACTTTTAGACATTGGTTCCAAAGACTGACATGATCACAATCTTTCATAAACAAAATTAATACGCAATTATTAATTAACCTAACCTTCTGCTGATTGCAAAATTGAGAATCTTATTTCAAAAAAACAAATGAGTTTTTTCTTGTTTATTAGCTACCTCTTTTAACGGCTTTAGTTTCAGCTACTTATAAAATTGTTCGCAAGTACCCCGATAAAACCCAGCACACGAAATGTATGTTGCTAATATTCAATAACTTAACACCAAGCCGCTAATACAACAGTGAAAAGAAAACAATAATAATAATCTCATTTTATTTAGCTTTGTTGATACGCCAAACTTCGTTTTTTATAGATAATGATGCTAATTTGTTATTTAGACAAAATCTACATTAACCATTTTTTCTTATTTGTCTTTCTTGCCGAAGAGAGAGAAATGAACATAGCGTTTTGGGCTATTTTTAAAGTCTCCCAGAAGATTTGCAGCATTTTCGGCTGTATTGTTCAGGTTGTAGTATAGCTGTGTATCATTTAATAACAAACCTAATGAATTCTCTTTGCTATTAAGTTTCTCTGTAAGCATTTTTACGTTGTTTAAAGTAGCATCGACCTTGCTTACTGTAGCAGCATAGTCTATGTTCTTCAGGTTATTGCTTACCTCCGTAAAGTTGTCTCCTATAGTCGACAATTTTTGGGTTAAGAGTGGAAGGTCGTTTTGTGCAAATCGATTCAGGTTGCTTGTTAATGCTTGCAAATTTGCAGTGGAGTATTTTACATTGGTAATGATTTCGGGTATTTCTTCGTTGCCGGTTATTGCCTGAATAGATGTAAGAATGGTATCCAGCTTAGGTATTAAGCTCTCTATTTTAGGCATCAATGAGTTTATACTTCCCATCAGTCCATTATTAAACTTGCCTGGTATGGTATCGCCAATGGTGTGTACGCCAAGCTGTCCATCGGATAGTATGATGTTCATTTTCACATCTCCCAACATGGCAACTTCCAAATCAGCATAGCTACCTCTGGGTATCTGCATCTCTTTATCCAGGTCTATTTCAACGGTTACATTTCCAGGTCTTTTATAATCGTAGAATATATCACGTACAATCCCTACCTGATAACCATCGGCATACACCGGACTGGATTTTGTTAGTCCATTAATGTTTTCGTATTTTACATAGAAATAAATGCTGGGTTTAAACAGGTGGATACCTTTAAGATAATTGATCCCATAAATAAGGACACATAATGATACAATTCCAACCAGCCCTATTCTAACCTCTTTAGTGAAGTATTTCATTATTTTCATTGTTATTTTCTTGTGTTTTTAAATTCCTGTATTGCATCATTTATATTCATTTTCTCTCCATTTCTGAAAGCAATGATAAATGCATCTTTAAATTTACTCAGAATATCTTTTCTGACCTTTACAATTTTATTATAGTCTTCGGACGCTCCATAGGTATATTTGTAGATATTTCTTTCTTTATAGTATCTTACCCCCTTCAATCCTTTCAACTTCTGATCACCAGGTTTTAGTACATTCGAGGAAGTTGTAATCTGAACCATAAACACAATGGGAACTTTCTCTGTAACATGCGATGTTTTTGGGGTTACATTTTGTGTACTGGCTTCGTTGTGCTTTAGTGGCTCGGCGTTGGTATTGTGCAAACTCTTGTATTGAAGAAATGCCTGATAAATGCCCTTGGCCATTGTGTTGGCACCGTTTTCGGTATTGAGATATTTTTCTTCTTCGGGTGTTGAGATAAAGCCCAGTTCAATAAGCACACTTGGCATTGCTGTTGCATGCAATACCAGAAATTGGGCCTGATGAACACCTTTGTCAATCCGCTTACAGGAATTTTTAAATTGTTGTTGCATAAGTGTTGCAAGCTGAACGCTTTGTTCCATAAACTTATCCTGCATGAACTCGTACATGATATATGATTCGGACGAATGATCAAATCTGGCATATCGTGTTTTGTAATCGCTTTCGTACTCAATTACTGCATTTTCACGTTTTGCCACCTCAAGGTTAGCTTGCGACCGTGCTAGCCCCAAGGTCCATGTTGAAGCACCTTGCAGCGTTTTTGATTTAGCTACCGAATTTGTATGAATGGAGATAAACAAATCTGCCTTGGCATTGTTTGCAATCTCCGCTCTTTTATCCAGGCTTATAAATACATCTTTATCTCGCGTATATATCACATTCACATCTTTACAATTTTTCTTAATCAGGTTACCTACTTTCAAGGCAACTTTTAGGTTTATATCTTTTTCTTTGGATATTTTTCCTAAAGCGCCCGGATCTTTACCTCCATGACCGGCATCAATAACGACAATAAAGTCTCTGGCCCATGTATTGCTTGAGCAAAATGGACTGAGAAGAACTCCAAGACAGAGAAAAACTAAAAATATGTGTTGTTTGTGCGACGACATATTACGCGCAAAGGTAGTGATTTTTGCAGAAAACTCAACATTTACCTTTAAGTTTTCATTTTTTTATCACTCTTCATAAATAAAAACACAGAGACACAGAAACACGGAGCTTTTCCTTGTGTTGAACACGGAGGCTAGGTGATCACCTTATCCATACAAATATCAAACTGTTCGACAGGGATTGTGTTTAGCAACTGAAACGGAAAGCAGATGCCAATTTTAGGAGCTTTAATAAGAGGCAGTAATTTGTCGTAATATCCTTTTCCACGGCCAAGCCTGTTGCCTTTACTGTCAAAAGCCATACCGGGTATAATGGCTAGGTCAATCGAATCATAACTGGTGAAAAGTGGTCCGGTTGGTTCTTTTATTCCATATTCTCCTGTTATAAGATCGTTCTTGTGCGAGTATATTCTCAGTTCAAGTACATCGCCCACAACAACCGGCAGTAATATGGTTTTGGTTTTACTCCATTTTTCAATGAATTGGTGTGTATGCACTTCATCATCCATCGAAAAATAGAGTAGTATTGTGTTCGAAGCTTGAAAAAGGTTTTCTTTTTCAAGCTTCTCTAAAACAGAATCGGATATTGATTTAAGCGTAGAGACGCAATACTGGGTTTTCTGTTGGCGTATTAGCTTGCGCAGTTCTTTTTTCTGTTTCTTCATCGTTTTCGGTAACAAGTACTTCTTCTTCTTTTGCCGGAGCTTGCGGATATGCCTGACCGGTTTTCAGCAATTCAAGAGCTTTTAATACGGTTATGTCCGTTTTGTTGAAGTATTTAATATAGTTTTCTCTGCCAAGCATGTTATAAATGATATTACCATATACATTCCGCTCTAACAAACTATACGATTTTTGAATCAGGATATTTCTTCTTTTTATTCCTTTGCTATCTGCATATTGAACAAACTGTTCAATAACTCCTTGGCTTTTCAGGTATCCAAGTAGGCTTTCTTCATCCGTATATTCGCTTAGCTTTTTACGGTTTTGATCGGTGTACTGAAACGAAAACTGAAGTGTTAGCCCTCTGTTTAAAACGCTACGCAGATAGGTAGTAATATTGGTTGTGTCCTGTGGAACAAAGATGTCGGGCATAATACCGCCACCACCATAAACCGGACGTCCAAGGCCTGTGTAATACCGTAGGTTTTCGTCGACCTTGATGCTATCGCGCGAGAAGAATTCTCCATGTTCGTATCTGTTTAACAAGTCCATTTCGTAATCGGCATCTTTTCCTTTGTTGTATGGACGTTGAATTGAGCGTCCGGATGGCGTATAATAACGGGCAATGGTGAGGCGAATGGCAGAGCCGTCACTGAATTCGATAGGTTGTTGCACCAAACCTTTACCAAACGATCGCCGGCCAACAAGCATACCACGGTCGTTATCCTGGATAGCACCTGCAAATATTTCGCTGGCCGATGCCGATGATTCGTCTATTAATACTACCATTGGCATATCTTTGCAACTGCCGGTACCGTTTGCCAGTTCGTTTGCACGGGGGTATTTGCGTCCTTTGGTGTATACAATCAGTTGGCCTTCGGGTAAGAACTCGTTTACCATCCGGATAGCGGCTTCCATAAAGCCACCTGTATTACCTCTCAAGTCGATGATTACACCTTTGCAATTCAGATGCTTAAGTACTGCCAATGCACTCAATAGTTCTACATGGGTTTTGCGTGCAAATTTCGAGATCTGAATGTAACCGAAATCTTCGTTTATCATATAAGCTGCATCTACACTGTTTTGCGGAATATCTCCCCGAACAATATCGAACGATAACAAGTCTCTTTCTCCAAATCGCTTAACTCCTATTCTAACATCGGTACCTTTGGGACCCTTTAATTTGCGCATAGCACGTTCATTGGTAACTATTTTGCCAACAAATATGCTATCGTCTACAGCAACAATGCGGTCGCCGGCCATTAGTCCTACTTTCTCGGAAGGACCGCCCGGTATTACACTGTTTACATGAATGGTATCGTGTTGAATGGTGAACTGAATACCTATCCCACCAAAGCTGGCTTCAAGTTCGGAGTTTACAATTTCCAGGTCTTTGGCCGGAATGTATGTTGAATGAGGATCCAACTCTCCCAGAATCTGAGGCATTGCTTCTTCTATAAGTTCGTGCATATTAACGGTATCAACGTACTGCTCGTCGATAACCCGCAACAATGCAGTTAATTTATTATTGGTTCCGTTTATAATACCCAATCTGTTGCCCGAACGATGTTTGGCATAAAATGTTCCTATCAATATACCAATTACAACACTAAGTGCAATTATGATGGGGGTAAAACGAAATGATTTGTTTGAACTCATGATTTTAGTTTATAAGTTTTTAAGTTTTTAAGTTTTTAAGTTTTTAAGTTTTTAAGTTTTTAAGTTTATAAGTTTTTAAGTTTATAAGTTTTTAAGTTTAGTCTCCCATTCTTGAACATGTTATAAATTCACAAACTCAACATCAATGCCGGCACGTTTTAACAGTTCAATACCATCTTCCAGCCGGTACTTCTCGGAGTACACTACCCGTTTAATACCTGCCTGAATAATTAATTTAGAACATTCAATGCACGGAGAGGCTGTTACATACATTGTTGCGCCATCGCTACTGTTGTTTGAACGGGCTATTTTGGTTATGGCATTGGCTTCGGCATGAAGTACATAAGGTTTTGTCATGTTCGATTCATCCTCGCACACATTTTCAAAGCCCGATGGTGTTCCGTTGTATCCATCGGATATGATCATTTTATCTTTAACAATCAATGCACCAACCTTTCTGCGTTCGCAGTAAGAATTCTCGGCCCATATTGATGCCATCTGTATGTAACGTTTGTCTAACTCCTGTTGTTTTTGTTCTTTGCCGTCCATCTGTACAAAGGTTGTTACTCGTCTACACGAAGAAGTAAGTAGTATTTATCCTTTCCTTCTTTAAAATATATCTGAAGATTATTGTAATCACCAGTATATTTATATGCATTTTTTAATGCGTTAATGAAAGCCGTACCCAATACATCGCCATCGCTAACCGATTGTTGGGTGGTGCTGAAGGTGTTACTTTCGCCATCTACACTCCAGTTACCGGATATGGCAACTGTGGTAGCCCGGCCACTATATGTAGCGTTTTTACCGGTTATCTTGTTGTTTTCTTCAAATCCGGCAAATTGAATAACGAAATTACCTTTCTGATTTAAAAGTTCGTTCGATTTCTTCATAGCCTCTTCATTGCCATTCCAGTAATGTGTTGCTATGGGCGATTTGCTACTGCCATTGTCTATCAGGATACGTGTAAGTTTCCACTGTTTATCCAGGAAGATTCCGGAAATATCGTCCGACTCGTTACAGCTACTAAATAGCAGGCCCGATAAAGTTATTGCAAAAAAGAGCAGGATTGTTGAATATGTTTTCATTTTATTCCATTTCTGATTAGTAATGCATCAATTGTAGGTTCGTGTCCTCTGAATCGTTTATAAAGAACCATTGGATGTTCGGTACCGCCTTTCGATAATATATTGTCGCGGAACGACTGTGCTACATCAGTATTGAATATGCCTTTTTCTTTGAAGAGCGAAAATGCATCGGCATCCAACACCTCTGCCCATTTGTAACTGTAATATCCGGCAGAGTATCCTCCTGCAAATATGTGCGAGAATTGTGTACTCATACAGGTTTCGGGTATAACGGGCAGGATCTGTGTTTTTTTCCATGCTTCCTTTTCGTATACTTTTACGTCGCCCTCGAATGGAGTAGTGCGTGTGTACCATGCCATATCCAGTAAACCAAAGCTTACCTGACGAAGACATCCGTATCCAACATTGAAGTTAGCCGCATCTACAATTCGTTTAATATATGCTTCGGGTAGTAATTCGCCTGTTTGGTAATGTTTGGCAAAGGTATGGAGGAACTCTTTTTCGTTTGCAAAGTTTTCCATAATTTGCGAAGGCAGTTCTACAAAATCCCAGTACACACTTGTGCCGCTAAGGCTTTCGTAGGTAGAGTTTGCAAATATACCGTGCAAGCCATGACCAAACTCGTGCAGGAAGGTATCCATTTCGTCGAAGGTAAGCAATGCAGGTTTATCTGCCGTAGGCTTGGTGAAGTTCATAACCAACATAACATGCGGACGACTGTTTTCGCCTGTTTTTTCGTCTATCCACTGGCCTTTTACACTCGTCATCCATGCACCGGCACGTTTGCCTTCTCTTGGGTGGAAGTCGGTATAAAGTACTGCAAGGTATTTACCATCTTTGTCGTAAACCTCGAAGGCATCTACATCTTTATGATAAACAGGAATATCGGAATTCTTTTTGAAGGTGATACCATACAGTTTGGTAGCAAGTCCAAACACTCCTTCTTTTACTTTTTCCAGTTCAAAGTATGGACGAAGCAGTTCGTCGTTAAGGTTGAAATTCTTTTCTTTCAATTTGTTTGAGTAATAACTCCAATCCCAAGGCATTAATTCAAAACTATTGCCTTCTGTTTCGCGGGCCAGCTTTTCTACTTCCTTAACTTCTTTTTGTGCAGCCGGTGTATATGCATCTAACAACTGATTCAGCAGGTTATATACAGCATCGCTGTTTTCGGCCATTCTTTTCTGAAGCACATAGTCGGCATGGCTGTTATATCCCAACAATTGGGCTATTGCCATGCGGGTATTTACAATTTCGGTTGCTATGCTTTCGTTGTTGTATTCATTGTTTAACGTACCTTTGGTGTTATAGGCCATATAGAGTTCTTTGCGAAGCTCGCGGTTATCGGCATATTGCATAAAAGGTCCGTAGCTGGGTGCCTGTAATGTAATAACCCAACCTTCAACATTTTTTTCTTGTGCGGTGTGTGCAGCAGCTTCAATGGCTGTTTCGGGCAATCCGGAGAGCTGACTCTTATCGGTAAGTACAAGTTGATAGGCGTTTGTTTCTTTCAGGCTGTTCTGACTGTAATTAAGGGTAAGCATGCTGAGTTTAGCAGTTAATTCCCTGTATTTATCTTTTGCTTCGCCTTGAAGGTTGGCTCCACTGCGAACAAAACCATCGTAAGCATTATCAAGTAGCTTGGCCTGTTCGGTATTTAGGTTCAGTGATGCTTTTTGGTTATATACAGTTTTTATCCGTTCAAATAGCTTTTCGTTTAAACTGATATTGTTGGAGTGTTCGCTTAAAAGCGGCATTAACTTTTGGGCAAGTTCCTGCATTTCGTCGTTGGTTTCTGCACTTAACAGATTTCCAAAAACCGTTGTTACTCTTTCAAGCAGTTCTCCCGATTTTTCGAGTGCTACAATTGTATTACTAAAAGTTGGCTTTTCGCGATTATTAATTATGGCATCTATTTCTGCCATTTCCTGCTTCATTCCCTCCATAATAGCAGGTTCGTAATGTTCTATTTTAATTTTATCGAACGGAGGGGTACCATGGGGGGTATTATATTTCTCTAGGAAAGGGTTTTGAGCTTGAGTCATTGTTGTGCAAAATAAAGTCAATAATAATAATATCTTTTTCATTGTGAGTTAACTGTTATATGGTTTACTGTTAATTTACGAAATTACGAATTATGTTTTGAATATGGATTAAGATGTATGGTTTATTTAACCCAAATTAAATTTTAGTTCTTTTTGAACCACTCATTCAATGGAATCACTCGTAATCAGGTCAATTGCTTTTTTATACTCTTCATCATAAGTTGAGTTATCATAGATTACTACATTAAAATCTCTGATTGTATCATTTTGTATTTTGTAAAAGCTTGTCCAATTCTCGCCTGAATTTACATAATTGTCAATAAGGTTATATTGGGATAAATAATTAGGGTTTTTGATTTTTTCAAATCCTTTGATTCTTTTGACGCTGTTGTTTACTGTATCAACAAGATACAAATAATATGTCCAATTGCTTCTGGCATCTGAAATGTTTTGTATGAGAATGTCTTCTAAATTGTCGCCATTAAAATCTCGAAATTCAGTTTCGCCCGTGAAACTATAAAGCGTGTCTTGATAAATCACTTCATTGTTCGAGAAAAGTTGAAATATCATATTGTTGTTGCTAATAGTGTCAACACCATTGGGAAAATACTGTTGCACTATTTTGTAACTTTTGTTTTTGTTGTTTATATCGCAAGGTGTTTCAAAGGTCTGAAAAATAGTTTGTGCTTGCGTGTAACAAGCTGTGAATAAACAAAATGCGCTTACTATGATTATTGCCTTTTTTTTCATATTTCTTTTTTTGTGTTTTATTGTCGATTTACACTAATTTCCAAAAGTAGTAAATATCTAAAATACAGCAAAACTCCTCTACCAAGAAGTTTAAAAGTCGTAATTTGCCGTCACACCAGCACACGGCCATTTATCTGCCTGACCGATAGGCTGTTAAAGCGTGCTGGCAAAGTGTGCTGGCAAATATAATTACAATTTGCCAGCACACTTTGCACTTTGCCCCTCTAACAATAATAGGGATTTTCTGGTAGAAAACACTGGATTCTTCCGCGTAATAGTCCATAGTTTTCCGCAAAATAGTCCATACTTCTTCGCAAGCTATATAGCAGAGCGGCATCGGTCTATATAGCAGAGTACCTTTGTGCTATATAGCATCGACCCCTTATGCTATATAGCATTGGCTCCTCGGTCTATATAGAAAGAAATTTTACTCATTATTAAACTGTGCTTTTATCCCGGTAGGATAAAGGTTTTCTCCTACCGGGATGAAGCGTTCATCCTACCGGGAGAAACCGTTTATCCTACCGGGAGAAAGGCTTTATGCTACCGGGATGAAAAAAAGCTATGATACTTCGAATGGTACTTATGTTTTACTTTTTAGCGAAATGTCATAAGCTAAGTTATTGGTAATTAGTTTGTTTTGGTGGTTATGAGACTTATGACACTATTTTCGCCATAAATTTCCTGTAGGGATTAAAATTATCAATTGCCGTCTGCTTTAGAGACTGTGTGAAAACGTCCTCCTCCGCCCTTTGGGCACCTCCTCCAAAAGGAGGATAGCTGCGCTATACAATGTATCCGCAGGGTATCCCCCTTTGGAGGGGGTAGGGGGGAGGACGTTTTCACACAGTCAGCTAAAGCAGACGGCAATTGATAAAACTAAACAGCCCTGCCTATGCCGGATTAAGAATTTTGTTATGATATTATTTCTATAGGGGATTCATAAAATAAACACAAGAAATAGCCTTGTGAGCATGCCCCTACAGCATGAAGCAAAATGGGTTCTTAACTTTTATTATCAAATATACTGGGTATAAAATACATAATTCCGAATCTTATATGTATTAACCTTGTGCCGCTACAAAGCGGCAACTATTTTGGGGCACCAATTAAATCTGTTTTATGAAAAGTACAACATTCGTGTTTTTAATTGTAGCTGTATGGGCAATAGTGTCTTGTAGAACCGAAACCCAGCTAAATACTTTAGCCAAAGCACAGGATTTTATGGATTCTCATCCGGATTCGGCTTTATGCGTTTTAGAAAACGAAGTTAATAAGCAACAACTAACTGAGGGTGGGCATGCTTTGTGGGGGTTGTTGATAACTAAAGCAAAAGCCAAGTGCCATATAAAACAGTTGTCGGACTCCATTATTAATAGGGTTTTGGATTATTATGAGAAATCCGGTAATAAAGAATTCTTGATGGAAGCATATTATTATGCAGGAACTGTGCACCATGATATGAACAATGTTTTGAAAGCACAAGATTATTATCTCAAAGCCCTGGAACTGAGCAATGATGTTCGGGATTGCACTATTCTGTCGCGATTATGTTATAATATAGGCGACCTTTATTTGCATCAGGATGTACACGATCAGGCATTACACTATCAAAAGAAAGCATTACATTATGCCTATGTACACAGCGATTCGGCAGCGATATCTTATGCCTTGCGTGATATAGCGCGTAGTTTTACTATTCAAAATAAACTGGATAGTGCCTTGCATTATTATAATGACGCATTGATACATGCAAGAGGTACTAACAAAATCCACATTTACAACGAATTAGGAATTATATACAAAAAGCAACAAGACTATTTAGCCTCTTATAATTATCTTCAGCAAGCATTGGCGTTGATACCAGAGGGGGCTAAGGATAATTATTCCGCCATTTCTTCCAACTTAGGCCTTACTTATCTGAATATGAACAAACCCGATAGTGCACTGTATTTTTTACAGAAAGGCGCTTCGAGCAAAAAGTTGTCGACCAAAGCTAATGCCCATTACTACTTATATAAATTGTATAAACAAACCGGAGATAAAGAAAGGGCATTATTGTATCTGGAAGAATCTAAATTATTATTAGATTCGATAGATAGAAGCAAACGTACAAATGATTTGCAACGCATGCAAACACTTTATAATTACCATCAATCGGAAAAGCAAATATTAATGTTGGAAACGGCTCGTACACAAAGCGAAAGCAGTAAATATAGAGCCTGGCTTATTGCTGTAATATCTGGTGTGTTTGGTGTGGCTTTAGTGTTTGTTTCAATAAGAATATGGAAAGAGTTGAAAAGAAAACGCGAAGAATTTAAGAATCAGCTCAACAAACAACATCGGGATGCTCAAGCCACAATCGAAAACAACATTGTACAAATAAAGAAAATGGAAGATGTGATAAAACAATTGCAGGGTGAGAATAAAGAATTAAATGAGTATCTGGAAAATAAAAGGATGCTTGCTACAAAGCTGGAAGCTACAGAAATATTTCAGAAGCTTCATAACATAGTTGATGATATTAAAACACACAAACCAATAACCTTAACTACCGATGATGAAAAAGAGTTGATTAAAACAGTAGAGGATTTTTGCCCCGACTTTGCACTTCGGATAAGGCAACGAAGCACAAAACTTAATATTACCGACTGGTATCTTTGTTATCTGTACAAAATAAATATAACGGCCCCCAATGTATTAGCTGTTTTTTTGAATTTGGCGCCCAATTCTGTAATTTCTAAAAGAGATAGACTACACGAAAAAATCTTTGGTAAAAAAGGAGATCACAAAGACCTTGAAGAATTTATCCGCTCTCTATAGGCGTAGAAAGGCACTTTTGTAAATTGCGAGTTTTTTGCGAGTTTTTTTTCTAGGTATGTTGAAGCTGGTTTTTTAATTTCGACGGACTAAATATCGAAAGCATGAAAAACTTAATGTCTAAAATATTAATACTTTCTGTTATATTACTTACTAGTTGTACACAACTGGAACATACTCACTATTATTATTCAAAAGATAGTAGTGGGCAAATAATTGTTCCTGTAACTATTGATGGTGTAGTTTTTAAATTTGCTTTAGATACAGGAAGTGCCCGTTCTTTTTTATGTAAAAATGCTCTATTGAAAAACAATAAATTCAATTCTAATTATCTTCAAGGAAATAAAAAAATGGAGATTCGTTTTTATGATAAATTGGATACTCTTTGCCTGGAGGATTATAAGTGCGCAATTAATATTGGTGACTACAAACTGGATGTAAACTTGTTTTTATTCAACCCGGACAGTTCGATTGGAATGACTCTTCCGGAAGTTGATGGAGTGATTGGCTTTGATATCTTTAAAAAACTAAATTGGTTGTTTCATTTAAAGGATAGCGTTTTTTGTGTAAATAGAGAGGCTATAAATACAGAATTGCTTGATACTATAAATTTAAGTTTTCCTGTGACTTCTAAAATATGGGATAATATGAAAATAAGTGCCCTACTAGAAGATTCGATAAGAACTGAATTTATTTTTGATACAGGTATGTGTAAACTTGGCTTTACTCATTCTGGCACCACAACTTATTGTGACTTTATTCTATCTGATTCTCTGTTGGAATTGATGGAGCCTTCTAGTAATTCATTTATTCCTCAAGCAGCTATCCGTTATAATTTAAAAGTGAACAATATGAATGTGAAAAATGTCGCTTTTATGGTTGATGAAAGGAGTATATCCGGAAATAATTATATATCATGCTCTTTTATCTATCGGTTTAATTACATGATATATGATAAACAGAAAAATTGCATCAGTTTAATTGGTGTTGAATAAGATATTTGTTATTAATCATTAATTTAGTTCTTATGAAAACAATAAAAATAATATATCTTTTCTTGTTATTTAGTTATGGCTGTACAACAGTACCCTCTCCTATGCTAACACAGTTAAATTATGAAACTGATTCTCTATCAATGATCAGGCTACCTTTAGGATTGTCAAATGGAAGATATAATTTCGTATTTGACACCGGATCTGATTTTTCATTGATTAATACTCATAAAAATCCTCAAGCAGTTACTGATACTACAAATATTTTTTCGGCTATTTCAGCTATTTCAACATACGAAGATATATATACATGTTTGCATCATTGGAAATGCTATGATCTTAATATAAACGAAGAATTACTGCTTAAAAAACAGTTGTTTATGTTGAATGGCTATAAAGATGATTATTTAAATCTTAGTGTAGATAGTAATTTCATTGGAATGAATGTCATCGATAAATTCGATTGGCTTTTCGACATGAATAATAATGTAGCTACAGTATATAAAAAAGGAAGTAGAGAGTTATTATCGTTAGGAAAAGAAAAAATAATATTTAAAAAGAAGATAGATAAAAATGCATTTTTCTGTGATATAACAATCAATGACAGCATTACCCAAGAATTTCTTTTTGACACAGGTTTTGGAAAAAGGAATAGTTATATCGGTGATTATAAGATAACAACAGATGTGATTTTATCAGATTCTTTGTACAATTACCTAAATTATAATATACCAGATTGTATAAATGTTGAAGTTGAAGAATGCGATTCTATAGGACTTCAACTTATTCAGTCCCTAAAAATAGAACAGACCGATTTTCAAAACCTTTCAGCTATTAGAAGTAAGGAAAATAGATCTAATGGAAATATTTTCACACTGGGATTCATACGGCGATTTGATAAAATGTATTATGATTCGAAGAAGGATGAAGTTTTACTTTTTAAGAATGACAGCTTAAATGATATTAGTAATACAGATAAGAGGGAATTAATAATCAAAATAAAAAAACTCATTGTTAAAGAAGATAAAATGATAGATGAAGAAGAGGAAGAAAGCTTTGATTATTATGAATTTGTACATTTAATGGGTGCTTATGTGAAAATATATAATGACTCAGTGGGAATTTCGATTGATGTTTTTAAAAAGGCTATTCATTAAAAATATGTCATTGTCATATTGTAAAACGTAAAATTATCAACATGAAATTAAAACATTTCTTATATACATTATTAATGCTTAGTTGTGGGTGTACGACTCCCTCACTAAAACTCACAGAATTTAGTTATGTAAACGATTCTTCGATGAGGATCTATATTCCTGTAATAATTGGTGGTGAAAAGTATAATTTCTTATTTGACACGGGATGTACTCATTCTAAAATCAACACAACGAAGATCCACCAGACTGTTATTGATACAACAAACGTCATGACTAAAACTTTGAACATTACAACATATAGGGCTAACTATGAAGAAACCGCATCTATGTATTGTTATGATTTTACTTTAGGAAAAGATTTGCTTGTAAAGCAACAATTATTTTCCTTATATGGTTTTAAAAACATTAAGAATAGCTCAAATAGCCTGTATCGAGATAGCTCTGTTTTGGGAATTATAGGTTTAGATTTAATATCCAAATTTGATTGGTTTTTTGATTTCGACAACAAAATCGTCAAAATATACAAAAGAGGAAGTAGAGGTGTTTTGTTACAAAAAAAGGAAGATTTATTATTAAAGAAAGAAAGGAAAAAGAAAGCTTTCCATTGCAAGATATCTTTAAATGACAGTATCAGCCAGCGTTTTCTTTTTGATACAGGGTTTGGTTTTGAAAGTGCCTGTATAGGTGATTATGAAATTGCAACAGATATGATATTTTCGGATTCGTCATTTTATTATTTCAATAAAAAAGTACCAAATTGTATGAATGTAGATTTTTCAGATTCTATAGACATTCAAGTTATTCAATCGTTAAAAATTGAAGATTGCGATTTTCAAAACCTTATTGCTTTCAAAGAAGAGTTTAATTATTCAAATATCAATATTTTCTCCATTGGTTTCTTAAGAAGATTTAATGAAATGTATTATGACTCCGAAAAGAATGAAATACTACTATTTAAAGATGAAAGCTTTAACAACACTCAAACAAATGAGTTCATATATAGAACCAAGAAATTTTTAACAGATGGCTTAGATGGTTTAGACAGCCTGGATTATTATGAACATGTACAGGTGTATGGTGGTACTATTCATTTAACTAATGATTCAACGAAAACCTCAGTAGAATCTATTTTCAAGAATTAAAATGGGTTTTATAGCAACAGAGATTCCAACCCAATCTATATTTAATATTTTAAAAATCCCCTTTTAAATTTTGAAGTATGAAAAATATTTATCTCTTAATATTAATATTGTGCAGTTTGTATAGTTGTAACAATACTTCTTCTAATCCTATGCCTCAAACATTTGCGTATAAGGAAGACTCTTTAATGAGAATTCACATTCCAATTATACTAAATGGTAAAAAACTTGATTTTCTATTTGATACGGGTGCTAAAACTTCTATTGTAAATTATCGCAAATTATCTCCAATAATGTTTTTAGACACAACGAATCTTTGCTCAATGGATATAAATGTAAAAACATATCATAAAATCAGCAAAAACTATCTTTCATGTGGAATATATGATATAACATTAGGAGAAGCTGTTTTTATAGAAAAGCAGATATTAGGACTACACGGGTTTAAGAATGGTGAGTTTGTAGATAATTATACAGGAGATGGCATTATAGGCCTAAATATAATTTCAAAATACGACTGGCTATTCGACACCCAGAATAAAACAGTTACAGTATTCAATAAAGGAAGTAAATGTTTTCCTGCTATTAACGCAGATACTCTCACCATTATTAAAGAAAAAAAAGAAGATATATTTTATACCAATGTCATTATCAACGACAGTGTAAAAACCAGATTTCTTTTTGATACTGGATATGGAAAAAAATCTCGAATAAATGATTATCACTTGACAGGAGATATGATTTTTGTTGATTCATTATATCGTTTTGTAAATAGGAATTACAAGAATTGCATTAATGTTGAATACTATGATACGATTAGTTTTCAACTCATTCAAGATTTTAAACTTGACAATATTGAAATGCAAGACCTTTCAGCATTTAAAGAGAAACTACCTAATGCTATGAATTGCAACATGTTTACTGTTGGCTTTTTTAAAAGATTTAACTATATGTATTATAATGGAGCAAAAGATGAAATTTTATTATTTAAAAGTAAAGACATGCAGAATTATAAAACAGATGAAAGAGAATTAATTTGTAGAATCAAAGAATACACGTTGAAATTGCGATCAATTCCGCTTAAAGACAAGGATCTTTACAAAGACATAGATATATTAGGATCTACAATAACTGTAGGAGATAATTTGAAAGATTCTGATGGAAAAGCAGAGGGCTTTTTCAACAAAAATATTAATTGATATTCTCGTCTTCATAAATCAATAACCTTATAAAAACAACAAAAATTATGAAAACCATTTGTTTATTAATACTTATTGCTTTATACAGTATTTCAGCCACTTGCCAGTCTGGCCCAAATACATTAAAAAAAATCTCATACGAGGAAAAATTTTCTCGTGTAATCTATGTTCCGGTCTTTTTTGAAGGAAAACGATTTATGTTTCTTTTTGACACAGGTTCAAAACATTCATCTATAAATTATCCCAAAGTCTCTCAAACGGTGGCATTGGATACAGCAAATGTTTATGCACGAGCCATGAAGCATCTTGCAAAGGGAGAAAAGATACCATATTCCTGTGGGAAGTATAATTGTAACTTGGGAGGTAATTTGAGGATAAAAGAGCAGTTATTCTTTTTGTATGGGGTTGGAGAGAAAATAGATTATAGATACGATTCGGACGGGGTTATTGGAATGGATATAATTTCGAACTATAATTGGCTTTTTGATTTCACAACCCATACAGTTTGTTTATCCCCCAAAGGCAACAATGAATTGCTCCCTCAAGAAGTCGAATCTCTAAAGTTGAAAAAGATTAAGGATAAGAATAAGAATAAAGAAAATTTTATTGTTAATGTATCTCTAAATGATAGTATAACGGCAGACTTTCTTTTCCAAACAGGACTGTCTCAAGGTATAGATGTTTTTGATCATAAGTTGATGGGCGATATGACTTTAACGGATTCGTTGTATCGCTATTTAAATAAGCACTATGGGAATTGCATAAACATAGAAGCTGGTAATGCAAAGATTCAACTTATTCAATCGGTGATACTGAATAATTATAAAATGAATGATTTATCGGCTATTAATAAAGCCCATACGCCTGTTAATGTGTTCACTGGTGGATTTCTAAAAAGGTTTGATAAGATGTATTATGATGCAGGTAAGAATGAAGTATTGCTATTTAAAAATGAAAGTCCGCATATTTATAAAACCGACGAAAAACAACTTATTCTCAAAATGAAAGAGATAGGCAGAAACGATAAAGATAGTTTGGATTATTATAATGATGTAATTGTATATGGGACCACCATCCATATAAATAATGATTCAACAGGGTTACCTGCCAATTCTCTATTTAAGGAATAAGTGTTTTATTGTTATCAAGATACAACTCCAATATAATAAAGGTAGTCTTTGGGCTGCCTTTTTTGTGCTTAAGTAAAATTATAAAAGGCACTTGGAGAGCACCGGACAAGAAAAGGCCTGACCTAAAAATAAGGCCTTTCTTGTTAAGGAGTATTATTTACAAAAATGTTAGTCAACCCGTTCCAGAGATAAGAAAAATAAAGGTCAACCGCTTTAGAGATAAAAATGTGGAATGAAATATTTCGAATAAGAGGCGTGAACTTTTTGTATGATTGTTTGTCTGCAACTATTTTTTTATCTAAGTTTGTTAGCGTCAACAATAATTCTGATACTATGCCTCAATCCGACTTTATTCGGTCTGTAGCCGAACCCCTGCCCACCCATCCTACTCTTATTGGGCAAGGTGCTACCTCGGTTTGTTATAAAGTAAATCGATATGGAAAGTGGTATGTTCAAAAATGGCTGCGTCCTGAAATGGCCACGAATCCTTTATATGTATCTGCTTTCAAGAAAGAATTAGAACTTGGTCTGCGTCTTGATCATCCTAATATTGTGCGCTATGTTGATATCCAAATGGATGCCAACAAATTCTATATCCTTACCGATTATGTAGACGGACTTTCGTTGGATACATTCCTTACCAGACATCCCAATCATTTTAAAAATAAAGCCAAACAGCAACAGTTTGTAAAAGAACTATTTTCGGCCATTGAATATCTGCACTCACACCAGATGTTGCATCTTGACCTTAAGCCCGAAAATATTCTCATCACTCGTCAAGGTCATCATGTAAAGCTAATTGATCTAGGCTTTGCTTATCAAGATTGCTACCCATACAATCCGGCAGGCAGTGCTCGTTATACTGCACCCGAGCAAATAGCGAATGCCGAAAAACTATCACCAGCTTGCGATGTGTATGCCATTGGGCGAGTGTTACAGTTTGTAGGTATTGGTTCTAAAAGAGTGATTAATAAATGCATTGCTATAGATGCAAAAGACAGATACCTATCAGTTGCTGAATTACAAATGGCATATTATACTCAATGGAAAAAGAGGCTTGCTATGGCGGGGTTGTGTGTGTTGTTTGTGTTGGCTGGCTATGGGGTGTATAGTATGTTTAATACAGGGGATACAAAAACGGTATTCAAATTTGAATCTAGGCATTTCTCCAGATCAGAATATGAAGAATACAAATTGGATTCGACACTAAGACACCATGCTCAAAAATACGAAGGTACTAACTGTTCCAAATGGCTTTTACCTAATGGAGAGATGATAGAAATGCCCGAAGATGTATATGAGGATGCTTGTAATAAAGCAAAACAGAATTCTATTAAATAATTAACCCCACATTTATGACAAATTTACCTAACTTCCTATATAAAAAACATAAAGTACCTAACTGTTATATACGACTGTGCAACCCCGAGGATTATCAAGAAATTCTGGATATACAGAATGTAATAATGGCCGATTTGAAAAGCAACAAGAATGAGCGACTGTTTATCCCAACTCAAAACAATCAGATAAAAGATTTTTTAAATCGGAAAGATATATATTTTTTGTGTGTGCAAACGCCTGAGGGTATATGTGCCTATTCTTATACTTTCTTCAGCAGTGAAGTAGAATTTGATTTGAGTTATAACTTTGAGCAAAATAAAGTAGCTACATTCGATACAGTGGTGGTTCTGCCTAATTGGCGTGGAAACAAATTACATGAGCATTTACTGAATATTTCTATCGAAGAGGCAAAGAAAAGAGACTACGACCTCATGGCAGCAACAGTTGATCCGGAAAACATTTATAGCATAAATAACTTTGTTGCAAATGGTTTCGAAATATTGAAAAATGCCAAAGATGCACAATACGAAGGATACGAACGCTATATTGTATACAAAAAACTGTAACTATGAAATATCCTACACTTACTATAGATACAACTAAGTTTAAACAGAATCTGAATAAGGTTTATATAATGGCTAAAGAAAACGGCGTCACTATAAGTGTAGTTACAAAGGGATTTTGCGCCTTGCCTGAGCTAACCAAACTTTGCATAGAAGCTGGTTTTTGTGATTTAGCAGATTCGCGTCTGGAAAATCTAAAGAAAATAGATAATCATCCAGGCATTCGCAAATGGCTCCTTCGGCTTCCCATGATATCCGAAGCAAAAGAAGTAATAACTGTAGCCGACATCAGCCTGAATTCGGAAATTGATACAATACAAGCATTGGGAACTGAAGCAGTCAAATTAGGCAAATGTCATGGAGTAGTTTTAATGATAGAACTTGGCGACCTGCGCGAAGGCATACTTGTACAAGACGCAGTGGCTATAGCTGGTGAGATTTTAAAAATAAATGGAATAAAGCTACTGGGCATTGGAGTTAATTTCAACTGTTTTGGAGGCATTATTCCTACCAATAATAATCTGAAACAATTGGTGTGTGTAGCTGCGGATATAGAACGTACTTATGGGATAAAGCTAGATATAATATCTGGTGGTAATTCCGGGTCTGCTTATTTATTAGAAAACAATTTACCAACAGGTATAAACCACCTACGGCTTGGCGAAGTGGTTCTTTTGGGGAAAGAAACTTCTTTTCAACATCAACTTTGGGATTTACACACCGACATATTTACACTTCATACCGAAATCATCGAACTAAAAGAAAAGCCATCCATGCCTTATGGCGAAAGTGGACTTGATGCTTTTGGCGAGAAACCAATTCATGTTGATAAAGGACCAATGAAAAGAGCTATCATAGCTTGTGGTCGGCAAGATGTAAACACAGACAAAATAATCCCCCATGATGAACAAATTCATATCATAGGGGCATCGAGCGACCATATTCTTTTGGATGTAACCCACACCGATAAAGATTACCGGGTGGGCGATATAGTAACGTTCAAAGTGAATTATGCCTCACTGTTATCGCTTAGCACTTCTGTGTATATTGAGAAGATGTTGGTTTACTAGTTTAACGGTAAGTTTAGTCTTCCTTGTAATAATATTATCGGCTACAATTTCTGCTATTCTATTGAATAGTGATTTGATATATTCTTCTTCTTTGGGATCATCCGGCATTCTTTTATAGTCATAACTCTCAAATGAGATAAAACCAAAATTGCTATATAGCCCTTTGAACACCAAAGGGATAACTATATATGTTTTAAAGTGTCTATTTACTGCATCCCAATATTTAGGTAAGTCGGTCATGCCCGACCATGAGTCAATCAACTTTGCATCGTATAATGTTTGACCCTCCTCTATGTTATTTACCCAAACCGGTATATTGTTTTCAAAAACATATAATGATACCCCTACACCATCTGTTCTGTGTTTTTTTACCCTAACCCCAATTTGACCTTTACAATTGGCATATTCTGTATATAAGCAGCGCTCTTTATTGTCGTTTTTTTCCCTTTCTTCCAGTTGTATTTCACAGTATTCCAGTGTGATTTCCAGTTTGGTTTGAATGGCGTGTAGTAATTTTATTATCTCTTGTTTTCCATTTGTTGATACCAAGTTCCAAAGGCCTTCAAAGCGTTTTTCTATTTTTTCTATATCTTCTAGTTCAGTTAGTTGCGTGTTCTCTTCAGCTTTTTCCACCTCGGTGTACAACAAATGCGAAAAGGCAATGAGCATAGCTGCCCAAGTGCCAGAATTAAGCCTATCAGTGCCAGAATCAGAATTAACAAATGAAGACCACGATTTAAATTTGTTGGCATCCAATTTTTCAGCACCTAGTTGTCCTGCAATATATTCCTGAATGGTGTCTGGCAAGGTTTTTACATAGTTATAAAACTGAGTTTTGGTTCTATAACCTTCTGCTTTTATTCGTTCTCTCAAATCGTTGTAGGTATTTACTTTCATAATATTAAATATTAAAGTTTAAAGCCTAAATATACAATATTTTAGAGAAAATCATAGTCCGAAAACGAAAAAATGTACGAAACATAGTTGATTTTGTACATGCGTTGTACGATTTGAATGCTTTCCCGTTAATTGATATCTGTTTTCTTTTTAAATGTCTTTTTTTGTAGAACTTACAAATGTTTGGCCAAACAGAGTTGTTCAAGTATTAACCCTTTAATACCCTACGATCATGAAACGATTTATTTTATGTATAAGTATATCAATTTTGACTTGTTTTTTTTCTTGTTGTCCAACTGTTTCTTCTTCTGTGGCGTTCACTGTTGGCTGTATTCGATATAACAGAACATCAAGCACAGAGGTGGAAGTGATTAAAAATGATACACATCCATATAGTGGGGCCATAACTATTCCTGCTAAAGTTATATACGAGAATAAAACTTACAATGTTGTAAGGATTTCCTTTGGAGCATTTGAAGGAGCTCAAGTAACTACTGTGCATTTGCCCGAAGGACTTAAGACTATAGAAAAAGATGCATTCAAATTTTCAACATTGACTGAAATAAAAATCCCAAATTCTACAACAACCATAGGAAAGTACAGCTTTTATGGCAACGAAATGCTAAAAAGAGTAGAACTATCCAGCGGAATGGAAAGCATAGAAGAACAAACTTTTGCATATTGCAAAAACTTATCTGAGGTAATTATCCCTGAAGGTATAAAGCGCATAACTAATTCTTTTTGGAATTGTATCTCACTATATTCTATTACTCTGCCCCGTTCCCTGAAAGAATGCACTTCGCCATTCGATAACTGTTCAAATCTCGGAGAGATAATCTACACTGGTAATACGGTTCTCTTTCGCAAAAAATAGAAATGGTACTATTTCAAAACTCAACACTCCACCTTCCTGCCCACCAGTATAAGCCCCCAATTCCATACCATTGCGCCTTACATTTTTTACGATGAAAGGCGCATGTAACACAATTGTGTCAATATCTAATATATCATCAACTTGCAATTTGCCTTTATTCACCTTTATCACCCGGCACTGACTTGTGGACACTACTTCAAGAAGCACCTGTCTGTCGGGTGAATAGCTAATATCAATATGTGTACCAACAGGTAAATCTTTAAGATGTATACTAGTTGGACATGGAGCAAAACCCGAATTGGTATCTTCAAGTTCATTTAACAATGATTGCCAATTAGAGTAACCCAGATAGCGGGCAATAATATTCAAAGTTGTAGGGGTAGATTTTACCTCATTAATAACACCGAAAAGCCGCTTCAAAGTATTAACGCTTAATCGTTCGCCCGTTTTTTCGAAGACACTTTCAGACAAAGCTTCAAATTCGGAAGGACGAGTAAGGGTTAGCCCTGAAGTTTGTGCAATCAGTTTACGGATGGAAGCATATAATTGCATAGTACTATATTTAGATTAATTCGTTGAATGCAAATATAACACTAATACAAATAAAAAACTATCAGAAACTATTTATCTTCATTCTTATTATTACTCAATAAGTCCGAATAATATTGAAAAAAATCATGTTCAAGTATCACAGAGATACGATGAAGGAGTAATGTGTCGATATTTTGTTTATTGAAAATTTTATAAATATTAGCTCGCTGACAACACAGCTTTTGGGCAAACCAAGTAACAGTACGTTCCTGTCGGGTCAATTCTTCTTTTATTATTGAGCCTATATCTATCATAGTATTTTTTATTGAAACAACGGCAAAAGTATAATTTAACATAATGAACCGACAAAATGCTTGTTTCCGAAGTGGATACAGTATCCTAATTGGATACAAGTCTTTGTGTTTCTGTACACAAATATAAAAAACCGGAGTAAACAAAAAAATATCCAAGTTATCCATGTTTCAATTTAGAAATTGAAACGCAGAAACAATCAACTTGGACAACTTGGATGGCTTTCTTCTTGAAAAAGCACTCTATATTTGCTTGCAGAAAAGCAGTCTGTATCCAATAACGGAACAGTTGTGTGTTTTATTTGGATACAACATTGTTAAACATTTTAGAACAATGGCTCATATCTTTGTGTTTGTGTTGAAATTGGTTAAATATTGATAATCTGATAATGGGCCAGTGTAATTTCTAGAGCCAATATAATTGTTTTTTATTCGACTAAAACAAAGTGGTTTGCAGTTAAAACCGAAATGGTTTTGGTGCGAACAGGGGTGATTTATGGTTTTAAAATTGAAATAAGTATATATTAACAAATACCAGAAATGGTTTTAAAAAGAAAGAGTATGAAAAATTTAAGTAAGATTTTAGTTCTATTATTCTGTATTGGATTATCTGCATGCGGCTCTCAAAGAGTTGCAACTTCTACTCCCGCCCCTGTAGCTCCTGTAGCCAAAACATCTAAAAGCCCATTTGGAGAAACATTCACAGTGCCTTGCCCAATGTACGATGACGATGAATGGTTTGGTGCAACAGGTATTGCCAGAGGGTCTTATGAAAGAATGGATGTACTTCAGGAAATGGCATTAACAAATGCACAAAATTTGTGTCGTCAAAAAATGAAACATGCTTATAAAGGCATGGTTAGTGATTACGCAAAATATATAGGTAACAATCAAGGTTCTAATGCAAGAACCAACATTGAACGAGCAGGAGATCAAGTGATTGATGCAATAGTAAATGACACACAATCCAAATGCACCGAATTTTCGGCTGTTGATGATAAAGGATATGTAGCATGTTATGTAGGTATCAAAATCAGCAAAAAAGAAATAGCTGATAAAATTGTTGATCAGATATCGCGAGACGAGGAAATGGGTATAGGCTTTGAAGAAGATCAATATCGCAAATCAATGGATAAGACATTTATGAAATTTAAAGAAAATAAACAATAAAACTATGTATCGAGTACTATTCATTTTATTGACATTGTGTTTTGCTCACTATTTGAGCGCACAAGATAAAAAAGAAAAATCTTCGGATATTAAGCCAGCCTGGATAGGGGGCGATTATCCCAAAAACAATAGCAACTCTTATTTTGTAGTAGTTTATGGTGTTGGTGAAACACATACAATAGCCTATGATGCAGCAATACGAAGACTTAAAACAGATCGTAGCTTGGCAACAGGAATGAGTGTACAAGTTCTTGAAGGAGATAAATTAAACAATGTACAATCTCAGAATGATTTGATTGTTAAAGCGAGAGTAGAAGATGAATACTGGGAAAAGTACAATGGCGAATATGCTGTTTATTTGCTCTGTCAGATAGCTAAAAAACCAACAAATGATCTCTCGGATGTGAAGGTAACAGATACTTATGGTTTTAGCCCCCGCGTGTTTATACCTGGTATGGCCCAACTTCACAAAGGAAGTACAGGTAAAGGAATATTCTTCATTGCCAGCGAAGCATTACTCGTTGGTGGAATAGTAGTATCCGAAAGCCTGCGTGCTTCTTACGATTCTAAGATATACTCTACTCATGATGCCAATGATAGATTGGATTATATAGACAAAGCCGACACCATGGAAAATGTACGTAATGGTCTTATTGCAGGTGCAGCTGCTGTATATATATGGAATGTGATTGATGGTATTGTTGCCAAAGGAAAGAAACGGGGTATTGCGCTAGGAAGTGCCAATTTAAAGGTGAGTCCGTATGCTACTCCTAATGCAGGAGGCTTTGCTCTAGTACTTAATTTCTAATTATAAACTTTAAAACGATGAAAAAAATTATTCTATTGTTAGGTTGCATAGCATTGATAAACTTAACCAATTCTTGTTCTAAAAAAGAACACGACACTTTCTCCATGCTATATGGAGTAGTTACCGATCATGAAACAGGCGAACCTATAGCCAATGCAACTATTGTGTTAAGCCCAGGAGGTAAAACAAAAACCACAGGAACCGATGGAACATATCAGTTTAATGATATAGATGCACATCAATATACTATAACTGTGCAAAAGACCGGATACAGTACCAATCGAAAAACGGTAACGGCTGTTGTAGGAGAGAAAACAGAAGCGAATATACCATTAACGAAGAACTAAGTTATGAGAAATATAGGATTATATCTCTTGATCTGTTTTCTAATTCTCCAATTTACAGCTTGTACAGAAGAAGAGAAAAAACCGGGTAGTGTTTATGGTGTAATAACAGATAAGGCAACAGGCGAACCTATACGTTCAGCAGGAGTACAACTTAGCCCTCTGGGAATTAAAACAGTTACAGGCAGCGAAGGGCAATATGAGTTTATGGAGCTAGAGGAAGGAAGTTATGCTTTATATGTTTCTAAAACTGGATATTCAGATCTCAATGGTCATAGTATCCATGTTATAGCTGGTCAAACAATAAAAGGGGATGTGCAGATAGAAAAACTACCTCCTTCATTACGTGTGGTTAACGACAACAAACAAGATATTAGTAATTTAGAATTCGGACTTGCAACTGATGATGTAACAAGATCATTCAGTATATTTAATGATGGGACTGAGGCACTTGAGTGGGAAATAAGTAAAAATAGTGAATGGATAACGAAAATCAGTAAAACCAACGGAATGCTTAATGCTGGGGCTACACAAGCTATTATTGTTACCATTGATAGAGATCAACTTTCAGGTGGTGTGAATACGACTACTATTCATATTACTTCCAACAATGGTAGCAAAAATCTGACAATAACAGCAGCGGGGGTAGAAAAACGATTACCAACACTTAATACACTAGATGTTACTGATATTGGTGCCACCAAAGTAACTTTCAATGGTAAAATAACCTATACAGGCATACCATTATATACTGAACGGGGGTTTGTGTATTCGACCTCATCTATGCCAACTATTGATAATACAATAGCCAAACTCACAGTGGCAGTAACAAACGACAAAGAATACACAGCTCAGGCAACAGGACTTACATTTGATAAGACGTATTATGTACGAGCTTATGCAGTTAATAGTGCAGGAATTGCCTATAGCAGCAATGAAGTAAGTTTTACTACAACAACAATAGCAGATTATATAGTATTGCAAACTGATGGTATTATGGTACAAAAGTATGATATAAGTAGTGGTGCTGATTGGAATACAGCAAACACTCTATGTGAAAACTCAACTGTTGGCGGCTACAATAATTGGCGCTTACCTACAAAAGGAGAATTGCAATCATTATATGGACAAAAAACTTCTGTAGGAAATTTCACCACGGATAATTATTGGACCAGTACTGTTGCTTCTACTTACTATACTGCTTATAGTGTCGTATATTTTGCTAATGGTAGCGTTTATAGTAGTACGCCAAGCAGTACAAATCGCGTCCGTGCCGTCCGCACTTTACCATAACTAACAAAAGCATAACTCATGAAACAACTCCTCTACCTCATAACAGCTCTACTCCTCATCTGTAGCTGTTCTGAATCCGAAAAAGTAACAACCGGTAACATTTACGGAACTGTATCCGATAAATCAACCGGAGAATTAGTACCTATAGCTAACGTACTACTAAAACCAGGATCCATAGCCAAAACCACCGGTACAGACGGTAGTTTTGAATTTATTGGATTGGAAGCCGGTACATATACTATTGAGATTACAAAAGAAAGCTACAACTCTAAAACAGAACAAATAACAATTGTTGCCGGGCAAGACGTTGAAAAGCAAATAATCATAGAACGTATCCCGGCTGTAGTAACTGTAGACCGAGATATACTTGATTTTGGAGATAAAGACAAAACAAGTACACTCTCGTTTAGTATTGTCAATAGTGGATACGAAGATTTGGTTTGGTCGGCCGAATATGAATGCCCTTGGATTAAGGAGATAAACCCAAGCAATGGAACTCTCAAGTACGGCAAGACCGAACCAATAACTGTAGTTATTGACCGGGTAAAACTGGCTGGTGGCGATAATGAAACTAAACTTGTAATAAAATCTACTAACGGACGCTCCGAATTAACCATAAAAGCTATAGGTGAAATATTTCTATTACCGGTCGTAGTAACAAAAGAAGTTGAAGACATAACCTCAAAAGCCGCAACTTTTCATGGTGAGATGACTCATGAAGGAAATCCCGTTTATTCGGAACGAGGCTTTGTATATGCCACTATAGCACAACCTACAATAGAAGAAAATACAGGGAAGTTGGTTGCCGAAAAAGACGCTACTACGTTCTCGTCTGCAATCAGTGAATTAACACCAAATACAGTTTATTATGTCAGAACGTATGCCATCAACGAAGATGGAGTTTCTTATGGAAATGATGTAACCTTTACAACAGAAATCCAGCCTACAACTGTTGTTACTTCTGCCGCAACTGATATTAGTATGAATGCGGCTACATTTAATGGAAAAATAACTGATGCAGGAATACCAACCTATAGTGAACGAGGATTCTGTTATGACACAAGTAACAATTTACCAACTATCGCTAACACAAAAAAAATAGTAGAAGGTTCTGATTCCGAAAGCTATTCAATAAAAGTTTCCGGCTTAACACAAGAAACCACTTATCACATCAGAGCGTATGCCATTCAGGGAACAGAAGTAATATATGGAAATGAAGTAAGTTTCTCAACTACAGGTGTTGAACCAACCATACTATCAACATCATCTGCAACAGACATTAGTGCAAACTCGGCTACACTTAATGCATCCATTATAGATGCGGGTATACCTGCATATAGCGAACGTGGATTTTGCTATAGCAGTACAACCAGTACTCCTACTATTAGTGATATCCAAATAGCAGTAACAGGTCAAGAAGTAGGAAACTACTCTACAAGTATTACCGGACTGGTACTCGAAACTACGTATTATGTACGTGCATATGTAAAGCAAGGAGCAAATGTTATATATGGCAACACAATAAGTTTCACTACCGTGTGGGTAGCAACAACTGTAACAACCTCTAATGTAACAAATCTTGGAACCACCACAGCAACGCTAAACGGAGTAGTAACCAACAAAGGAACCCCAGGATATAGTGAGCGTGGTTTCTGTTACAGTAGCAGTACTACCACTCCTACCATTAATAACGACAGGGTGAGTGTAGCAGGAATGGGTGTAGCTGGCAATTTCAAAAAAGATATTACCGGATTAAGATCGGGAGAAATCTATTATGTGCGTGCTTATGTCATACAAGATTCAAGAGTAGTGTATGGTAATACTGTTCAATTTGTTACAGTAGAATTACCTGTTGTTTATACAAACTCGGTAACTAACATTACATCCAGCAACTTTGGGTTGAATTGGAGTGCTATATTTAATGGTACCATACAATCAATAGGCTATCCCGGTTACACTGAGCGGGGCTTTGTTTATAACACTTATATGAATCCAACAGTTTCAAACTCAAAGAAAGTGGTATCGGGAAAAGCAGCAGGTACATTCTATGCTACCATAACCAATCTTAGTAGTTACAAAACATATTATGTACGGGCTTATGCTAAAAGCCCATCCGGTACTATTGTTTATGGTGACAATGTAAGTTTTAGAACATACTAAATATTAAACATCTACTTTGCCTGATCCCCTATCTTCAGGCAAAGCAGATTTAACAACAATCACTATGAAACACATCCTATTATCTCTTATCATACTTATTATGGGCACAACAGTTTGTGCTCAATCCAAGCAGGATTTCCTAGAATATATTCAGAAACGACAAGCCGAATTTGATAAATACTCACAGCAAGTAGAAAACGATTTCAAAGCCTACCGCGACTCCATAAATCAGGCATTCGGCGCATACTTAGCCAAAGAATGGAAAAGTTTTGATCTTCAAACTCCGGAACCTCCTATCAAAAAGCCTATTTCAGTACCTCCTGTGTACAAACCTTTACAACCGCTTCCTAAACCAGTAAAAGCAGTGCCACCTATAGCACCAATAGAAAAACCAAAACCACTTCCTATAGTGGTGCCTATACCCGAAATCAGTTTGCAGTATCCTATTAAAGCTACTTTCTTTGGTACAAATATCTCTTTAAAGGATTTACCCCAATCAACACTTCAACTTTCTGGAATAACCGAAAGAGAAGTAGCTGCTTGTTGGTTAACAATTTCAAAACTGCCTCACTACGAATGGGAAGAGGAGACTATGCGCATAAAACAAGAACTCAATTTAAATGATTGGGGAGTATACCAGTTATTAAATACCTTGTTCGATGTTTATTTTCCACAAGGCAGCAACAATGCACAAGTTGTATTTAATGTATTTATGCTTAATCAGCTAGGTTATCGTGCCAAGATAGGAAGAAGCAACAATAAACTACTGCCATTAGTTGCTTTTCAAAATATGGTGTTTAATAGTCCTTATTTTGTATATGGAGATGAAGTAGCAATAAGATATTCGGCTCTTAATCCAAGCCGGCAATCGTTATCACGAGTAGAAACATGTGAGATTGATTATGCCAGTGCTATAAAAAACATGGATTTATCCATTTCTACCAGTCCTTATCTTGCTGTGGAACCAGCAACAAAAACACTTTCACCTGGTAAAGACGAGGTGTATAACATAATGTATAATAAAAACATGGTTAACTTTTATGCCGACTATCCCGATGTGTATTTCTCTGTGTATGCAGAAGCTGCGTTAGACGAAACCTTACTTAAAAGTATTGAAGAGCAGATTGCACCATTTATTAGCAGCCAATCACAAGAAGAGGCTGTCAACTTTCTTTTGCATTTTGTGCAGAAATCTTTCGATTATAAAACAGACCATGATCAATTTGGATACGAAAAGTGGTTCTTTGCCGAGGAAACCATAGCCTCATCGTATTCTGATTGCGAAGATCGTGCCATACTTTTTACACAATTAGTACGCAGGCTGCTTGATATGCCAGTGGTGCTTATTAACTATCCGGATGTTCATCTTGCTGCGGCTGTGAAATTTGACAATCCACAAACTACAGGAGACTATGTTATGGTTGATGGAGAGAAATATCTGATATGTGATCCTACATATATTGGGGCCAGCCTAGGTATGGGGATGCCGCAGTTAGGGAGCACATCGGTGGAAATTATACAACTGGATAAAGAATAACAGTTTTCCATTCGGTCTAGTATGTCTTAAGCGATAAGATGTACTAGACCAAATGGTTAATGGTTATAGCTTTTCATAAACAAAGAAGAAGTTTTCATTCCACCAAAAACCTACCAATATTCCTTTCTTCTTTATTAAACTCAACCCCCACCTTCACCAGTTTTCGGTTATCGGCAGTATATGGAATAAGATATCCTTTTTCGTCAATCTGTTGCATCGCTTCTTCGGCAGTTCCATTGAGTTTAAATTCGAACACATATATTTGATTTTGTGTATAGACCACAGCATCGGCTCTACCTATTGCACTGCGAACCTCAGCCTGTACGAATTCTCCTATCAGTTTGAAAACAATATAAAAAACTACCTGATAATGACGTTCGGTTTTATCATTAAGTTCGTAAGGAATACCTGCAAAGAAAGCTTTCAGGCGGTTCATGAAAGAAGGGACATCACCACTACGTAATTCACGTACAAAATGTTGAATATGAAAGTTACGCTGATTTTCTTCTATGTTAATATAAGCAGGTTGCAAAAACTTTATAAACGCATACTTCACTTCATCATTAGGAAAACATAAAGTATATGATTTGAATTCGCGATCATATTCTTTAATTGTCAAATATCCACTCTGATAAATCATTGGAATTGGATTCTTTGTTTCTGCCCGATATTCTGAGAAGGATGATTGTTCTACCTCTACCCCATCAATTAGTTTTCGTAAATCATAATCACTATCCTTTAATATATTGATAAGGAAAGTTGGTGTGCCTGTATGAAACCAATAATTATCAAACATTAGGTAGCGCAGTGCATTTAATACACTAAAAGGATTGAACATGCCAGGAGTGTTTTCACGAAAATGATACCCATCGTATTTTCTGGCCATCTTTTCAACGGTTTCTTCAAAAGTAAGTTCGTTGGCTTTGCCCAGTTTTTCTAGTTCTGGGGTGAATACTTCTACCAGTTCATCACGAGTAATGCCACATATTGTTGCAAATTCGGGAATCATGCTAATGTCACTTAGTTGGTTTAAATCGCTAAACACACTAACATGAGCAAATTTTGTAACACCTGTTAAGAAAACAAATCGCAGATACTCGTCGGCACTTTTCAATACGCCATAAAAGGCTTTAAGTGTATTGCGGTATTCTTCCTGTAAATCTTCATTCAAAAGACTTTGCAACAAAGGCTTATCATATTCATCTATCAAAGCAACTACCTTTGTTCCTGTTTTTTCGTAAGCACGCCGAATGATACCCGAAAAGCGATCGGCTGGTGTTTGTTCGCGTTCATCCTTTCCCCACTCATCTTCCCAAATGTTTAAATGACGACTCAAAATTCCTGTCAATCGTTCTGCACTATCATACTTCTCAGCGTTAAGATCCAGATGAAGTATGGGATACTGTTTCCATTCTGTTTCCAGTTTGGAAATGGCCAATCCTTCGAATAAATCTTTTCGCCCTTCAAAATAAGATTTGAATGTGCTCACTAACAAACTCTTACCAAATCGGCGGGGACGACTAAGAAAATAAGGAGTTTCGGTTGATACAAGTCTGTGTACCAATTCTGTTTTATCTACATAAAGATATCCTCCGTTACGTATCTTTTCAAATGTTTGTATTCCAATAGGGAAATTACGAGTGTTCATATCTATATTCTCAATTTTATGCAAAAGTTAATCCTAATACGCCGCCCTATACTTCTCTTCCTCTTTATCCTCCATTATATTAAGATAAGAAGTATATCTGGATTCGCTGATGTAATGGTTCTCAACAGCTTGGCGTACGGCACATCCGGGTTCATGCCGATGTGTGCAATTGTTATATTTGCAATTAGAAGACACTTTAAATATTTCGGGGAAGTAGTGGCTTATCTCGCCTTCTTGCATATCGAATACACCAAATCCTTTAATTCCGGGAGTATCAATCAAGTAACCATCTCCCTCTACCGGATGCATTTCGGAGAAAGTAGTGGTGTGCATTCCTTTCTTGTGATATGAAGAAATTTCTCCTGTTTTAATACTTATATCAGGAACAATACGGTTAATTAGCGTTGATTTTCCTACACCCGAGTGTCCCGAGAACAAGGTTACCTTTCCTTTAAGGTCTTCTTTGATTGCATCAATACCTTCTTGTTTCAATGCCGATACTTTAAAACAGGGATAGCCGATATGGGTATATAGATTTATAAGTGCATCGAGGTATCGCATCTCGTCTTCATCGTATAAATCTGTTTTGTTGAATATGAGTTTTACCGGAACCCGGTAGGCCTCGGCCGAAGCGAGAAAGCGGTCAATAAATATGGTAGATGTTTCGGGATAATTAATAGTAACTACCAGCATGCACTGATCCAGATTGGCCGCCAGTATGTGCGATTGTTTGGAGAGGTTTGACGAACGGCGAACGATGTAATTTTTACGGTCTTCTATTTCTGTAATAAAAGCAGTTCCTTCCTGATTCACTACAAGGTGAACATAATCGCCCACAGCCACCGGATTGGTACTCTTAATTCCTTTTAAACGGAAATTACCCTTTATCTTGGAATCGATAATCTGCCCGCTGTCAGTTTTTACCTGATACCAACTACCTGTGTTCTTTATTACTAAACCCCTTTGATTAGTTGAGAGTTGTGAGTTGAGAGTTGAGAGTTGATTATCCATTTATTAGTGGAGTTAAGAGTTGAGAGTTAAGAATTAAAAGTTATCCTAGTAACTCTCAACTCTCAATTCTCAACTCACAACTAATTTATACTGTCATAATTTCTTTTTCTTTCTCAACAAGCATATCATCCACTTTCTTTATGAACTTATCGTGGATTTTTTGTAGTCTTGCTTCGGCATCTTTCTGGTTATCTTCCGATAGACCTTCTTTTACAGCTTTCTTTAGTATATCAATACCATCGCGACGGGCATTACGGATACTTATTTTAGCTGTTTCTGTTTCGGCCTTACATTGTTTCGAAAGCTGTTTACGACGTTCTTCGGTTAGTGGTGGTATACCTATGCGGATAATTTCACCGTTGTTCTCGGGCATAATGCCTAGATCGGAGTCAATAATTGCCTTTTCAATAACTTTGAACATTGATTTATCCCATGGTTTGATTACAATACTACGGGCATCGGGAGTATTGATTGCTGCAACATTGCTCAAAGGTACCATGCTTCCATAAGAATCTACACGGATTCCATCCAGAATTCTAGGGTTGGCTTTTCCTGCACGAATGTGTGCAAATGTTTCCTCAAGATGCATAATGGCCATATCCATAGCATCACGAGCATCATTAATAACATTTTCTACTTCTATCATATGTTTCAGGTTTTTAAGTTTTAATTATGCACTAACGTTCCAATATCTTCTCCCATTATTACTTTTTTCAGATTACCTACCGTATCCATATCGAATACTACAATCGGCAAATTGTTTTCTTTGCACATGGTGGTGGCTGTGAGGTCCATCACTTTCAGGCCACGGTTATATATTTCGTCGTAAGTAATTTCTTTAAATTTCGTTGCTGTTTTGTCCTTTTCCGGATCGGCAGTATAGATTCCATCTACGCGGGTACCTTTCAGCATAACATCTGCTTCTATTTCAATTCCGCGCAGTGAAGAACCTGTATCGGTAGTGAAGAATGGATTGCCGGTTCCGGCCGAAAGAATAACCACTTCACCTTTTTCAAGCATTTCGATGGCTTTCCATTTACTGTAGAATTCGCCAATAGGCTCCATCCGAACAGCAGTAAGTACACGTGATTTTACTCCAACCGAGCCAAGTGCCGAACTCAGGGCCAGACTGTTAATCACTGTTGCCAGCATTCCCATCTGATCTCCTTTTACACGGTCGAAACCTTTGTTTGCACCACTTAACCCACGGAATATGTTTCCACCACCAATAACAATACCAATTTCAACACCCATTTCATGTATCTCTTTGATTTGAGTGGCATATTCTGCCAAACGTTTCTCGTCGATACCATATTGTTTTTCACCCATCAAACTTTCTCCGCTAAGTTTGAGTAGAATTCTTTTATACTTGGTCATATCTTTATTAGTTTAATAATGTGCCAATGTGATAATGTGCCAATATGCCAATGTGGCAATAAAGTAATTGATCAATTATTCAATGCGCAACTAATTGGCACATTGGCATATTATCACATTGGCATATTTGCACATTAGTTTTCGCAAATATACAGGTTTATCTTTTCATTAAAAAAAATAAGAGAAAAATAACGCAAATTATACAATGATTAATCTTACAGGTAAAGGGAATTATCTTAACTTTGCACAACTAGCTAAACCTATTTGAGTATGAGAATCTTAACCCTACTTTTTGTTCTGTTTCTTTTCTATCCGGTATATGGATATTCTTTGCCGGCCGACAGTATAGCAATTAAAGTTGCTCAGGCCGATAATTGTAAAAAAAGCATGAAGTACGATCAGGCTTTTTCCTTGTATCAACAGCTTTACCAAAGTAATCCTGATAACATTGACTTTCTGGTGGCATGCGCCGAAATGGAAGTATTAATGGGAAAAGAAAAGGAGGCTTTGGCTACCTATGAGAAAATATTGAAAGTTGATCCCGATAATCTTCCTGCCAATATTTATATGGGAAATTACTATTACCTTACTGCCGAGTTAAAGCGTAAGAAGATTGATGAAGAATATAATAAGTCTACTGCCTCTACCCGTATAAAGAATCAAAATTATAAAAAGAATTTAAATCTTATCTATATAACAGATTATTCTACTTCAAAAAAGCATTTTGAAAATGTAATCCGTACATTTCCTTCCATTGAGGCTAAGCGTACTTTAGAGAAAATAGCACAGGTAGAAAAGTTTGTGGCGGAGAAATGATCTTCGTTTTGTATCATGCCTGTGGTACAAAAGTGCCACGCTTGTGATACAAAAGTATCTTAGTAGTGATACTTTTGTCTCATGCTGCATGATACTTTTTTCTCACGCTTAAAACAATCGGTGGTACTTTTTTCTCAGCGTAAAAAAATGGGTGGTACTGCAATTTGCTGATTATCAATTATGTGTTGGTGCAAAATTAAATTGCGCTAGTTTCACAACCCGCGCAATCCTTATATTGTTAACTTTAATTCGCCACAAGTTATTGTGGAAAATGCTTTTAAGAGGTAACTAGCTACTAACTACTAGCAGGGCTGTTAAGTTCTAAGTTGATTAAGTAATTATCAATTGCCGTCTGCTTTAGCTGACGGTCTAAAAGGTATAACAATTTGGGCTTTAGCCAAACTAAATCAACTTTGGCTAAAGCCAAGAGAGAAATCTTTCTAACAACCGTCAGCTAAAGCAGACGGCAATTGATAGAACTTAACAGCCCTGCTACCTACTACTACCTACTACCTACTACCTACTAGCTACTACTCAAGTTTCGAACGATAGTATTTCTCTACATCGCTCCAATGATAATAGGGTTCTATATCACTTTTAACCGGGATACGTACTTCCTTTTCATTGTGCATGAACTTTACTACTATATCATCCGAACCTTTTTTGCGGAAGAACACAATTTGCACATTACCTGCCATAGGAGCTATTTTAAAGTCACTCCATACCTGATAGAATTTGTTAGGATCGCTTTCTACATTGGCACAGTTTTCCAGTTCGAGTATTCCCGTTAGTGGGGCAAGATTGCCATCGTGACCGAAGCGTAGGGTTGCAGCAATGGAGTTGTTATTGATAGCCTCGCTAGCCGAATCGAGAATATTTCTTAATAAAGGCTTAAAGGTATTCATAATAATATTTTTGCCCCATGCCGATGTGCCGTTGCATACGTAGAACTTGAAGTTATGAATCTGCCAGATATCGAATAGTTCTTCTTTCTCGAACAGGTCGTACAGGTCGACATCTATCTCCACATTCTGCATATCCGAAGCTATCCAATATAATCCCATCATCAGTTCGCGGGCGTCGATGTTATTTTTTACGTATTCTTCATTGGTAAACAGTACTTTCATGAGCCTATCCGGACGAATGTGTTCCCGGCGAAAGCGTTCGTAAACAGGATACCACCACGATTCTTTGGAGTTGAAGGCGCTTGCGGGCTTGTCCCAGTAATTGAGGTAACGCATATAACGCTGACCAGACTCGCGGGTGGTTTGCAATTTTGGATTGAGTTCTTTAAGCCGCTCACAGAATGCATCCATACTGAGAACACAACGAACAACTACTGTTGAACGGGCACTTATTTCACGATCACCTTTGAAAACCTCCGGAAAGTTCCGAACCATTCGCTCGGCTATTCCCCGGTGCTGACGAACACCCAGAGGGGTGAGTTCTCCTCCAAGTCCTTCGGCATCTGCCCATACAATATCTAAACGATTACGCACATCCTGTCCTTTGGGAGTTAGAACACCTGCTTCTTTAGCCTCGTCCAGAACCGTCATTACTTTTTGATAATCATTATCGGATATAAGCCAACGGGAACCGTGACGGCCATAATGACTGATGTAAAAAGGTTCGTATCCTTTGGGGGCTGGTGTGTATTGCTCGTTAACTTCGGGATAGGTGTAGTACACTCCACCGCTTTTTTCGATGGTTGCGTACACTTCTTCCCGGGTGGTTTGAGCGTGTAGGTTAAAAACTCCCCCAAACAGGAGTGCGATTAAAATCGGTTTGATTAGTCTATTCATATTATTATTTATTTTAGACACGGATTGCACGGATGACACGGATTTTAATGCACGGATTAAATTCAGATCATAAAAATCCGTGTTCTTAAATCCGTGTAATCCGCGTCATCCGTGTCTAAATATTATTTATAACCTTCATTCTGGATCAATGCAGGATTATTGGTAAGCTCACTATCCGGTATAGGGAAGATATTATATTTATCATCCACATTTGCTCCCAGGCGTTCACCATTCTTCCAATCCCAGTTATTGCCTTTGGTTAACTTGCCGAATCGAACCAAATCGGTACGACGTTGCAGCTCCGAAGCAAATTCACGTTGACGTTCGTCAAGGATAAAATCAAGTGTCAACTCACTTTCGCTAATCTTACCCGATACATCGGAACGGATGCCTGCCTTTGCATAATCATCGGACATATAAGCACGCATACGGATTTCGTTCACATACTTCAAAGCATCTGTTTTAGCTCCACTTGCACCACGCAAAATAGCTTCGGCTGCTGTTAGATATGCTTCGCTGGTGCGGAACATGGGGAAATCAATGGACGAATACGTATCTCCCGAAGCTGAAATCTGATCCTGTCTGGTTACATTGCGCCATTTGATATATCCGTATCCACATGTAAATGTACTTGTCATGGCGTCTTTATCGTCCCATGTTTCTTTGCGTTGATTAGGTAAAGCAGTCATAAACTGAGCGCGCTTATCCATTTTATTATTACCCCATGTATCTTCTGTATCAAAAAGAACATCATCCTCATCGAAAGCATCAACCAACGTTGTTTTAGCACGTACATTACCCCAACCTTTGGCACCTACACCTGTTTGATAATACTCGTCCATAGCACCATTCACAAATGCTTTTATATAGAAGTTAGTTCCTGCCGAACTCTGAGCATGTAAACCATCCTGTACAAGTGGCCAGATAATTTCACTACATTCCTTATTATCGGCAAGGAAGATGTGGCGGTAATCGCTTGCTAATGGATAGGCATTACTGTCTATTACTTTCTTAGCCCAACTTTCACTCATCACCATCATATTTCCTGCATCACTGACATCTGAGGGTCATTCTGGTGGCGGCTGTGTCCTACAGATTTTTATTTTCTTG
>NZ_QVMJ01000165.1 GCF_010500955.1 Bacteroides sp. 519 | reverse complement strand
AGATGAAGTAACCAAGACCGGGATCGGTTTGCCAGGAGGGGCTGTATGTCCTTGCCGGACGAGTAGGATCATAGGATAATGCGCTTCCTACTACTCTTTCTGGCAGCAGGAGTTGCCGGGTGCGTAATTGCATTCTTGACATTCTTTTCCGAACATCCGGCCGTAAGCCCCAATCCGGTACGAGATTTGCTCTCCCCTACCCTACGTTCGTCAAGGATAAAATCAAGTGTCAACTCACTTTCGCTAATCTTACCCGATACATCGGAACGGATGCCTGCCTTTGCATAATCATCGGACATATA
>NZ_QVMJ01000164.1 GCF_010500955.1 Bacteroides sp. 519 | reverse complement strand
CACATCAGCAAACTCAGGCGAAATAGAGAAGTTGCCACCAGTAGAGTTACCGATATCAGAACCGAAGTAACCAGGACCGCCGTTACCATCATTACGTCCCTGACGCCAGATACGAGGACGACAGTACTGGAATCCCTGAGCCGTGATGGCATCGTAAGGCATAGCATATATAAAGTCCTTAATCTGGTAGCCATTGTTAGGCCAGAATTTTGAACGATATCCATTAGCTCCTTCAGAAAGACTGAACTTTCCACTTTGGATAATGTCATCACAAAGACTAACTACGTTACTTAGCTTCTCATT
>NZ_QVMJ01000163.1 GCF_010500955.1 Bacteroides sp. 519 | reverse complement strand
AGTTTCTCGGCCCATACAATCATATCAATTTCGGCATAATATCCTGCACGTAACGGATCATCAGTGAAGGTAAAGCCTGTCGTAATAAGCCCGTAAACCATGTCCGTTGCGGGTAAGACGGTTTTTGAAATCTTCCAGAATCGTTTCTATCTGTTCCCAGACGAAGATATTGTACACCTGTAAAATTAGTAGCTTTTGCTATTGTTACAGGAGTAGTAAAATTCATCGCAAAAAGCGTCTTTACTTACGGTAACTGTTTCATTCTTATCAGAGATATTAAATCCATCGTAAAAATAAAACCATT
>NZ_QVMJ01000162.1 GCF_010500955.1 Bacteroides sp. 519 | reverse complement strand
AGTATGAATTACATAGAACCATATCCGCGATAAAGTATCCATGTACATGCGTTGTTTCCAGCCCGGGGGAAGTATAATCAGTTCGGATCCTTGCCAACCCGATGTCATATCGTTGAGCTCTGTTAATCCGGCTGTAACTCCGGTTTGTTCGCGGGCATTCTTACGGTAATTATTAATAAAGATATTACGCATTATAGTAGATACCCAACCTTTAAAGTTTGTATCAGTCATCAAGTATATTACATGATGAATAAAGATCTAGGATTTAAGAAAAATGGACTAATCTATTTTATCATGACAAATA
>NZ_QVMJ01000161.1 GCF_010500955.1 Bacteroides sp. 519 | reverse complement strand
TGTCCGGGACAAGTTGTAATATCAGGAACCATTGCCGGAATAGAAAAAGGTTGCGAATTGATGAAGGCTGCCGGCGCAAAACGTGCTTTGCCTTTGCGTAAATCTACTGCTACACAAGCAAAAGGAATGGGCAGTTTGTTGAAGTTAATAGAATCATAGTTGCTTATATAATGAAATTGATTAATCTCCATTAATTTAGGTATATCTAAAGGTAACTGAGTTGGGAAGTGACGCATACGGTGACTTAAGCCTACACGTTCGAGCATTTCTTTTGCCAAACGCTTGCGTTCAGCCGATGGTGTAC
>NZ_QVMJ01000160.1 GCF_010500955.1 Bacteroides sp. 519 | reverse complement strand
GTGCAATCCGTGTCTAAATTACTTTTCATATCAATTTCACAAATTCATCAAACAGGAATTCTGTATCCGTTGGCCCTGATACGGAGTTGGGTTGTTGGCTAGCTACCCGGAATGCGATGCAGATTATAGGGATATGTTTGCCGAGAATAGTAAAGGCGAGCTTGTTATCATTGAAGTACAAAATAACCGTGAGCTCGATTACTTTCATCGTATGCTTTATGTGGCTAACAAGGCAATGCATAGGCTGACGTTGACTTATTGCGGAGAGAAAAGTAAGTTATTTTACTGATGATCAGATGCTTTCA
>NZ_QVMJ01000159.1 GCF_010500955.1 Bacteroides sp. 519 | reverse complement strand
GGAAAAAAAAAAAAGAGATTATTGGAAAGAAGATTTTTTTTCAAAGAAAAAACTCCCTTTTGATGGCTCACGCCCCCCACAGAAACGCACACAAGAATAAAATTCGTTGTTAATAGATTGATGATGTATTTTACAAACCCGGCTTATGCTTGATAGTGTTGGCGAACCCACGGGTAGGAACTACCCACGTACAATGAATAATAAAGGTAAACTGGTAACTATAATCGGTTCACTAATTGGCGGGGCACATATTTGGGGATACTATCCCGGTAAAATATGGTCGCAATTGATTTGTTTTTTTCTAT
>NZ_QVMJ01000158.1 GCF_010500955.1 Bacteroides sp. 519 | reverse complement strand
ACAATTATGAATTGGGCCAAAAACTATCATTAACCCATTTAAGATAGTTTTTGGGTGGTGTTTTGATAGAAAGTAGGTGGTTGGTAAAACCCGTTTTCAGGAGAGATATTCGGAGCAAATAAATACTTTACCATACCCCGGAAAGTAAACGAAACAACTTATGCAGTAACCGGCGTTGATTACATCTCTGTAGGAGCTCTAACCCACTCTGTAAAAGGGTTGGATATGAGTGTCAGTAAGAGTGTGGGGGGCTGTGCGCCGGGTGTGTTTGTTATCCCAAAAAATAGCGCCCCCGGTGGGGTGGG
>NZ_QVMJ01000157.1 GCF_010500955.1 Bacteroides sp. 519 | reverse complement strand
AGTTTTCCTGCGGCATCGTAATAAAAACTCTGCGTAACTCGCGTAACTCTGCGGTTCAAAATTTTATTTAAAAGAGGGTAGAATAGAAATATTCCATGCGTTTCATGAATGTTATCAGGAGTGCTTACGAAAAGACCGGCCTCCGCGTGGTGATTCTCATCGACGAGTACGACAAGCCTCTATTGGTGGTGTAGCCGAAGCCGCACACAATCTGACAGAACTAGCTAAGAAGAAAGAAGACGAATGATAATATGCCAATGTGCTAATATGCCAATATGCTAATTGGCTGCGCATAATTATCCTAT
>NZ_QVMJ01000015.1:114935-133486 GCF_010500955.1 Bacteroides sp. 519 | reverse complement strand
CTTGAATGCAAAGCTTGTTTAACACAAATCATTTGTATATTTGCGGCTTTTTAATAGCTTGCACGCAAGTGCGCGCTGCTCATGCGGGGCGCACGTAGCATAGGGCAAAGCCCTATGTTGGCAAATTATATTGCATTGTGACCCCAACGGGGTCAACCTTAAATACATTGCGTTGACCCCGTTGGGGTCAGTGTGATGCTGTACCGGATACATAGGGCTTTGCCCTACGCTATTGTGCAGAGGCCGTTGGCCTCCATGTTTTAGAACTAAACAGCCCTCCCGAGAGAGCTAGGGAAAGAACTATCAATTCAATTTCTTCTTCATCCTCGTCAACGCTTCCAGATAGTAGTAATCAGTATAAGTAAGCGGAACATCAACTTCCGAGTTAAACGGATAGCCACCTGTACTATGTTTCAGAATAAAACAACCATTTTCTCCCGGCTGGGCAGTATATTCCGGCGAAGCCAGTGTACGTATCTGCGTCTCGGCTATAGCAAGATATTGTTTACCTAACTGAGGTTCCACATAATCACTCAGTTCAATCAATGCTGAGGCAATAAGAGCACCTGCCGAAGCATCACGGGCGGTATTGGGAATTTCGGGAGTATTGAAGTCCCAGTAAGGAATACCATCCTTGGGCATATTGGGGTGATTGATTATATAGTTTGCAATGTTGCGCGCCTGTTCCAGATAACGTTCCTCTTTGAGTTCGCGATACAGATAAGTGTACCCATATAATCCCCAAGCCTGTCCGCGGCTCCACGATGATTCGTCGGAATAACCTTGATGAGTCTGTTTCAGGTGAGGAAGTCCGGTAATGGTGTCGTAAGATACCACATGATAGGAACTGTTATCGGGCCGGAAATGATGAACCATTGTTTTATCGGCATGCGAGGTTACTATATCCAGGAATTTTGAATCACCGAAATGGTTAGCAGCCCAGATTAGTAGCTCCAGATTCATAATATTGTCAATAATAACAGGGTATTGCCAGTTTTCTTTATTATGATCCCACGAACGAATCAATCCTACCGATGGCTTGTAACGGGTAGCCAGCGAATGAGCTCCTGTTAACAGTACTTCGTTATACTGTTCGTTGCCAGTTAGTCGCAATCCATTGCCAAAGCTACAATAGAGCATGAAGCCCACATCGTGATTGTCGGTGGTGAACTTTTCGCGTTCAACACGGTCGGTATATTGTTTGGCATACTGTAGAACTGCCGGACTGCCGGTGTTTTCGTAAATGTACCACAACGAACCGGGGAAGAATCCACTGCACCACCAGCGCGAATCGGACGAAACATCCTTCCCATTCTCGTAGGTACGGGGAAGGCGGCCTTCCTGATTGGCATACTTTTCGGCCATCAACAAACTTTGCGCCTCCGCTGCGCGGAAGGCATTATCAATGATGGTATCCAGTTTGGATGTGTTATTGCTGCATGCTACAAACAGCAAGCTACAGAGTAATAGAGAGAGGTTTTTCATGTTTATTTATTGTTATAGTATTCTTTCATTATATACCATGCTTTTTTGCGGAATCCCTGATCGGAAACCAGCCCCTTGCGATTCCAGCCCTCCTGATTGGTAGGATGAAAGCGGAACGGCGAACGGAAATCGAACAAAATCCAAGGCGAAGTACCGCGCAGGTTGGGTATATGCTTAAACATTTCCAGGTTATCGTGGAACAACGTTGCCTGATAGTCCTCGCTCCACGAGCTCACCACATCGGCGTTGCCTGTTTGTCCGTAAAGCGCCTCACCACCAAACTCGGATATAATAAGCGGTTGTCCTTTTGCCACATCCCAGATGGCTTTATCGGGGGTAACGGGCCATTGATGGTACCAGCCCATGTATTTGTTTACGGCTACCACATCGAGTTCTTTTATAAAGGGATCGTTCATTACAAATACCTGCCTGTTACGGTCGAAACGCACCAGATCGAAGGCAGCTATGATGAGGCGCGTGTTGTCAATGTCCTTGCAGCATTGAATCAGGTGTTTCAGAAATTCGTTTCTTGGCGCAGAAGGCTGTGTTTCGTTGGCCACACCCCAAAATGTGAGTGCACAACGGTTTTTATCGCGCATCACCATCTCTTTTATCATATTGCCGGCTTTGGTTTTGGTTTGTTCGTTCTCAAAGTCGATGCCCTGCCAGATGGGTATCTCTTCCCACAGCAGAAATCCCATCTTCTCGGCCAGGCGAACGGTATATTCGTTTTGCGGATAGTGTGCCAAACGGATCATGTTGCATCCCAAAGCCTTAGCTTCCGACAGCAGCATCATAGCATCAGGCTCGGAGAAGGCACGTCCCATGCGTTGGGGTATCTCTTCGTGGAAACTGATGGACTTCAGGAAAATGGGTGCATCATTCAGGTAAATGTCTTCACCTTTTACAGCAATATTGCGGAAACCGATCTGCTCTTCTACCCGATCGTTATCCGAGGATACAATAACGTTATAGAGTTTGGGCGAAGCAGGCGACCAGCGCTCCAGCTTTTTAATGTTCTGAATGGATGTTTGGGCAACCCCCTCACTGTTGGTAGTCAGTTTCTGACTGATCTTCAGCTCGGGGATTTCTATCTGAATGTTAGTATTTGCGGTATTCTCTGATAACTGAACACGAACATCAATCTGATTGGCTTTGTCCTTGTCTAACTGGATGAAATAATCCTTGATATAGGTATTGGGTGTGGTAACGAGCATAACATCACGGGTAATTCCTCCATAGTTCCACCAGTCGAAGGCCATTGCGGGAATGGCATCTACGGTGCGGGTGTTGTTTACCTCTACGGCAAGAAAGTTATCTGCTTCCTTTACTTTGTCGGTTACTTCTATCTGAAAAGGAGTAAAGCCTCCTTCGTGTTTACCTATCTCGGTACCGTTAAGGTATATGCGACAGCGGTAATTCACTGCGCCGAAGTAAAGGAACAAACGTTTACCGGCCTCTTTCTTTGCATCGAAGCGACGGGCATACCACACAGTGCCTTCGTAATACTTTAGTTCGGGTATCTGGCTGTTCCAATCCGAAGGTACATTCAACCGCAGACCGTTTTCGAAGGAGTACTCGAAAAAGTCGGTCTTGCCTTGTGGCTTTTTGTTCTGGTATATCTGGTTTTTATGGCCCTGATCGTAAAGATCAATTATAGCATCCCACTTTCCGTTGAGGGATTGAAAGTTTCTGCCATATACGTTGGTCATCAGGTCTTGGGCAGATATGCTGCATATTGCGCAGAGGAAGAGCAAAAGGGTTGTTGTCTTTTTCATTCTATTTATTTTATTAATTGTTCTTCGTTATTTTCATCACATATCCCCCACCCTGCTTCATCTCTATGGTTAACTGCCTATTTGCAGGTATGGAGATCATTTCTTTCTTATAATCCGAAGCTATTCTGTTGGCATTCTTGCCATCTTTAAATACTTCTGCCTGCCAGTTGCCCTCGCCTAAGAAAGAAAGATCCAGTTGCAGGGTACGTGCATCCCAGTTGGTTAACGAACCAACGTACCAAACACCATCTTTTTGGCGGGCAATGGTAATGTACTTGCTTATTTCTCCGTTAATGGCTATGGTGTTGTCCCAAATGGTAGGGATTTCGGCAATGAAGCGGGTACATTCCGGTTCTTTTTCGTAATTGGTGGGACTGTCGCACAACATATTCAGGGGAGATTCGAAAATTACATACTCGGCCAGCTGACGGCAACGGGTACCTTGACTCATGGGTTCATCGTTTATGCCACGATGGGTTCTTTTGGTGGCGTTGCGCATAGCTCCTTGTGTATAATCAACCGGGCCGGCTATCATACGGATGAAAGGCATGGTAACATCGTAGGTCACCATATCCATTTCGGTGCCTGTCCACTTCATTTGTTCTAATCCGTTAACGGCTTCGTTGTTAATTACGTTGGGATACGTGCGGTTCAAGCCCGTTGGCTTGTAGCTTCCATGAAAATCGACCAGTAATTTATAACGGGCAGCCGTTTCGGCAGCACGATAGTGGAAATCAACCATCGGCTGATCGTCTCTGTCCATAAAATCAATCTTGAATCCTTTGATACCCATTTCGGAATAATGTTTGCACACCTTTTCCATGTCGCGATCGAAAGCATAATATCCGGCCCACAGAATTAAATCTACATTTTTAGATTTGGCATAAGCGATAAGTTTTTCCAAATCAATTTCGGGAATTACCTGAAACAAATCGGCTTGAAGGTTTACCGCCCAGCCTTCGTCCAGAATAACATACTCTATTTTGTTACGCGAGGCAAAATCGATATAAGCCATGTAAGTTTCGTTGTTGACTCCTGCTTCGAAGTCCACACCCGACAATCCCCAATGGTTCCACCATTCCCAGGCTACTTTTCCGGGGTTGATCCATGAGGTATCTGTTACGCGCGAAGGAGAAGCTAGTTTATACACCATATCGCTGTCGGCCAATTCCTTGTCGTTTGTTGATACAATGACGATGCGCCACGGTAGCTTTGCTTTTGCTTTACAACGGGCAATGTAGGGCTGGCGTTTGGTAACCACCTGCTGCAACAGATTGTGTCCGCCCTGTACGGTTTCGGCAGGAACAGTGGCAAAATGAGATTGCATAGATGTAGAGCCATCCTGGTTGATAAGAAACATACCGGGATAGTTCTCCACATCAGCTTCGGCAATACAAATCTTTTTACCTTTATCCATTTCTATTACCAGAGGGGAAAATGCCAGTTTCCGGGCATTCATATTACGTATATTAGTGTGCGTGTATATGTTTTCAAAGCTGTTGAAATACTGGCTTTCAATAGTTTCGTGTTTGCCTTTAACATAAGGTACATAAACATTGTAGTCTTTGTTGAAGTTGTAGTTGGCTTGTTCGTTCTTTACAATAAAATCTTTATTGCCAGTGGATACAAAGCGATAGGCCATTCCTTCGTTATAGGCACGGAATATCAGGCTAAAGTCTTCGCGAAAGTTGATGGTCAGTTCGTTATAACTATCCTTTATTTGCTTTCTTTTGTAGAACTGGGCATCTATTACCTGGTTTACACTGATATTCTTTGTGTTTTTAACTTTTGAGTTGATGCCGAAATAGTTGTTATTTTCCAGTTCCACGGAGATGGGAGAAGGGGATATCAATTCATCTCCATCTTGGAATAGGGAATAGGTAATATTGTTATCTACTGTGATATTTATAACCAATCGTGTATCAGGGGATTGGAGTCGGTATATTTTTTGTGCGAACACTGCAAAAGGTGTTACGAGCGATAGTATCGATAGAAATAGAATTTTTGTTATCTTCATTACTTTTATAATTTAGCTACTGATTTTTATTTAGCCGCGGATTGCACAGATTGCGCGGATTTTTATACACGGATTATTTTTTATCTTTATCCGTGTTTGTTATCCGCGCAATCCGGGCAATCCGCGGCTAAAAATAATTATCTCGTTATCTCGTATTTATACATTGCATAATCATTGATATCCGTTATCTCAAACTCAATCATTCCATTACGACCTACCGTTTGCATAAATCCTTTTCCTTTACCCAGAACCAGGGTGCATTTTACTTTGGTTCCTTCTGTAAGCCAGGTTTTAACAGGATATTTACCTTCCGGATTGTTCTCACGGAACACCATAAAATACCCTCTATCCTGATGTAAAGATTGAAATCCTGTCCATGATTTGCCGGAAGGTTCTTCGCCAATGGGAAGAATCGTTCCCTGATGAGAATCGTGCTGAACCTGCTTGTAGACAGCTACAACAGGGGCAATGGAGAACGCTTCTTCGGGCAATCCACTGCCTTCGAACCAAGCCAGGGGCTGACCAGCCATGGTGGTAGCAAATAGATACTCGAAGGAGTAGCAGGCCGGAGCAAAAGGATCGTTCATGTACTTTTCGGCATTGCGCCACTTGTTGAGGAATTCAACTTGCAGCTTCTCGGCGGGCACGTATTTAGAAAGTTTCCACAGGTTGCGCAGCGTCCAGTAGGGATAATAGTTCTGCCAATCGGTGTAGCGGTTTTCGAGGAAGATGTTTCCATACTCAGTAAACAGATGGAAGCCTCCACGACGGCCGGCAGTGGCATCGAGATTGAAAACCACCTTCTGATCTGTTTCTTCGAGCACCTTATCAAAGAGGCGACGAAGGTTTATTTCGGCTTCTTTGGTAGGGATAGCCAACCCATCTATCTTGAAGGTGCGGATACCATACGTTTTATAGAGATCAATCATTGCCTGAGCATCTTTCTGCCAATCGGCATAATCATTTTGCACACTGGGGTTGAACCACAGGCAGATTTCAATGCCGAGTTCTTTGCCTCGTTTAACTATGGGATGTAAACCACGGGGGTATTTAACCGGATCGGGTTTCCAATAGTCCGGATTGTCCCAGATGTTCTTGAAAGAACCCTTAGCCAAGGCCGAATTGGGACTCTTCCCTACCTGCCAACCATCATCTATCTGAAAATGGGTGATTCCAAGGCGTGCGGCACGCTCTACTTCGATAAGGCTGAATTTTTCATTTACTTTGGAGTCCTGGCTGCGGTCGCCCCAGGTGTTCATCATTACCATTTCGTCGCGGCCGGGCAATAGTTTGCGGATGTTTTTCTGATAACTTCTGAGTGCCATAAGACCGTTCAGCTCGCTGTTGCCGTAAACACCCATCACGCAGCCGTAGGTAGATGTCCATTCGTTGGGCTTTATATCGGCCTCGTTGATACCTAGTCCGGTAACAGCAAAATGGCCAAACTCTGCCGTAAAATCGTGGTCGTTGTAGGCCAGTTGCACACTTGAACTAGGAGCTTCTTTCAGAAAGAAGAAACCTTTTTCGTTTACTGCATTCCGGGCAAACAGTATGTTACCACGGTAGTTGTTTTTGCGATAAGGAATCACTTCTCTTTCGAATACAAGGTTGTTGTTCCAGTCGGTAACGTCGTAAAACTCGATGGCTTTTGCGTGCCAATGGTTGCCGCCGAAGTTAAATTGGTCGAGTACGGCATTCACCTGACGGGATTTCATGTCGGCAGCAAACTCAATGTTCTTCATATCGGCCAGATTAGTGGTGCGTCCTCCGAAAACTACGTTTGTTGTACCGCGCAGCCAGGTGTTACAGGCAATGGCAGGAACTTTATCATAAATGCGGTAAATGCGTTTAATATCTAAAGTATTCAGCGTGTAGGAAACCGTTACTTCCAAATAGGGAGGATTGATAACGGTTTCTTTTATGTTTTGGGTATTATAGGATGAATTGACAGCAACAGGCATATCTTTAGTGACAACAAAATCCGGCTTCAGTGTTTTGTTAAACCAACATTGATTGGTGGTTTTATCGGTAAGGCTGTGGGTAATGAGGTTGCCATTGTTCCAAATAAATTTCCTTTCAATCAGTTGGTTGCCGATTGTAAGGGTGTCGTTGGTTAGGTTGCTGTAACAGGTACTTTGGGCAAAACTGTAAGATGTTATTTGTAATAGGAAACATGTAATAAATACGATTTTACCACAGAGTACACAGAGTTTCACAGAGTTTTTTTCTTGCGATGCCGCATGGAAATTAAAAACTCTGTGAAACTCTGTGGTAAATATATTGGTCATCATAATTCTTTATTTTATAGGTAATACTTTCTTCATTTGTTCCACAAAGATGGCTGCCATTCTTTGCTGTATATATTCATGCTGCCCACGTTTGGGATGCCAACCGTGCTTTACTCCGTTTACAGTTTGTGTATCTTTGGCATAGAGCAGACTAAATTGTTCTCCTGTTACAGGATGAACAGTATTTTTAGAGAAACCGATATTCTTATCGAACTCAACCAGTGGTAAACCCCATTTGGCGGCCAGTTGCCTGATAGATGAATTGAAAGTTTCGCGGGCATCGTGCCAATCGGTACAAAGAACTATTATGGCGGGTTTACCCGCTTTGTAACAGTCACTTATATATTTTTTAATAACATAGTCGTAGCAAATGGCGTAATTATCGCGGGTAAAGGGTGTTGGGTATGCAGTATAATCCTCAAGTATCTGTGATTCCTCAAATACATCCCTGTTGTGTACATGCATAATGATAAGGGCATCGATCTCCTCTAGTTCTTCGGCCGAATAAAGGGTGCCCTCGTGCATCTGGTTGGCGGTATTGGTTATGGAATGCCCTCCAACAGCTTTATTTATGGGTAAAGCGTTTAAATGTTGGCAACCCATTTCAAACCATCCGTTGTGATCGGAAGCAAAGGAGGCTCCTGTTAACAGGAGCTTGTATTCCTGACCATACGTATTTGTCAGGAATAACAGAATCAGAAATGTGGATAGTATTCGTTTCATAAACTAGAGACAATTTATCTATTTAAATCCCTAAGGGGTGTTTTGAAGCCCACGGGGAGCCTTTAATAATTTTTGTTCGTTAAACTTCTGGTTATCAGGTAAACCTTCTTTTTTTCCTGCGCCTTCTTTCATCATTTCTTTTAGTTCACCCAGATGTGCCTGATATATTTTGCGGGGTGTGATACCATATTTTTTGCATAAGGAAGCTGCCATACCTACTACTTCACCCATCATTCCGGTGGTACGCATAACACGAACAGTACCCAATGCTACATGAGTTACACTAATGTTGCGTCCGGCCATAAACAGATTATCAATATTGCGCGAGTACAGACAACGGTATGGTGCCGCATAAGGATAGATATAAATGTGTTTAGTAGCTGCTTTAAATTCTTGTCCGGGGAAATTCTTTGAATTAACAGGATCGGGAAAATGGAGGTCGATACTCCATGACGAAGTAAATGAAGCATCCTCGTGGAATACATTCTTGTCAATATCGTCTTGTTTGAGGATGTAATCGCCAAGTAGTCTGCGTGATTCGCGTTTACCGGCAATATATGCTACCCAACCCAATTTACGGTTACGGAATTTTTCATTGCTTTTCAGTTCGTTTTTAAGGAAACTCCAGTTGGAATATACTACCATAAGACCGTAATCGCGGATACGTTCGAAATCATTAATCTGGTCGAGGTTCATTCCTGTTTCCCACTTCCACTCGCCCATGGTTACGTTTTCGAAGTTCGATTCGTTGAAATCCACACCGTAACGGAATTGTGGGAAAGACGTTTTTTTACCGGCTTCTACGGAATACCATTGTATGGATGCTCCCATAGTCATTTTATCGGATACTTCCGGAGCGAGTTCTTCGCCAAATTCTTCACGGCCTTCGCGACCCATGCAGTAATCGGCGCCTGCCAGATATCCGATGGTTCCGTCGCCTGTACAGTCGGAGAAGATGGGAGCTTTGAATACTATCTCTTCACCGGTTTCTATGTGTTTAGCTATAATTGATTCTATTCTATCACCAGATTTATTTACGGTTATTGCACGGAAGTTCGAAAAAAGGGTAACATTCTTTTCGCCTTCTATAAATGTACTTTTCTTTTCGTCTTCGTAATAATCACCGGGTTGTGCATTTCCTCCGCGGGAGTGACCGAACTCGCGTTGCATACGGCCGAGTCCTTTGTTGGGTTCCATTTCTATTGAACCTCCAAGGTGCACACGCACCTCGGAGCTGTTGTTTCCGCCCAGTACGGGACGGTCGTTTATTAGAGCAACCTTGCAACCTTGGCGCGAGGCGGTTGCTGCGGCACACATGCCGGCAATACCGCCACCTACCACCACTAAATCGAATGTTTCAGTGTGGGTAGGTTTTACGGATGCACGTTGCGGATTTATATATTGATTATTTGTGGTAAAGTAAATAGCATCGCAACGACCATTAAATCCGGTCAGGTCGTTGAGTGTAAGTGTTGTTTGAGTATTGTTAATGGCTACCGTTCCGGCATATTGCCACATCCATTTGTCTCCTTCATCGCCCAGAATAGCTGCCAGACGTTTGTTGCCGACTTTTAATTTGAATTTGCCCGGACCTTTTCCTTGATGCCAGGGACTTGTCCAGTTAAAGGTGCGGACATAAACATGGTAAGTTCCTGTTTCGGGAAAGGTTACTGTGGTCGAAGCATCTTCTACAGGAATACCCATTCCGTGTGCCATAAGATAGGGTGAACCCATGAGGTCCATGAATTGCTGGTCGAGTACCCAACCGCCTTTATTGGAAAAGCTTTCGGCCTCGACAAGAAGGGAGGCAGCAAAGGATAGCTGGAAAGTTGCAATCAGAATGAGAGAAAGGATTATTGTTTTTATGGTTTGCATGATGATTAGAATATAATGTTCTGATTTAACTATTCTTTTTAAACCGCAGAGTACGCAGAGTTTCGCAGAGTTTAAGATTCAATGCTGCATAGAAATTAAAAACTCCGCGTTAATCTGCGAAACTCTGCGGTTAAAATATTAGAACTTAACAGCGTTGTCATTATTTCACTACTACATCCAAAAGTTTAACCCATCCGTCGGCGGTTTTATCATCGCTCAGGGCTAACTGTATGGCTGGTTTGTTATTATCTTTTGTATCTACAATAGCAACGGCCCATTTATATGTTCCGGCAGATACATCTACGGTTGTTTTAAAATCGTAACTAGTGGGATTCTCTTTTAACCAAGCTGATGGTTCGCTATCTGTATCAACAAATACCTTCTTAATGTTGTTGTTGCCATCAAGCAAAGCAAAGGCCACTTTGTACCTGTAATTCCACTGCGGAATGTTGTTTGGGAAGTATCCCCAACCGGCATTGCGCCAGCGATGGTTAATGGTAATCTGCGCACCGGTTTTTATAGCCTCCGGCAGATATACCTGATCGGGATAAAGACGGTATCCGCCCTCAGAAATGAAACGCTGCACAAGGTTGAAACTGAGGGTGAACCAGGTTTCGGTTTCGTAACCTGCACGGAAGTCCATCATATTTACATGCGCCTCGGCCGATGCATCAAATTCGCCCTGACGCACATCTTCGGGATGATTTTCGCGGTATTTCTTGCTCGGGTCTATCCAGTAGCGATGTGTTCCGCCAGTAATCCATCCACCCTCCATCACAATGGGGCGTTTGTAGTTCCATCCTTTGGCAAAACTTTTCTCCCAGCTCTGGTAGTAGTCCGTCATGCCGAAAGCATCGTGCCGTAAACTGTATCCTTTGTTTATTGCGCTATTCAATAGCTTGTCACTGTTTTCGTTGGCCTTCGACTCCCAACTTGTGGGGTGACCTACCACACGGTGGTAGTTAATTACAAGTGGTACTTGGGTGAAACAGCGGGTGTAGAGGTCGGTTACCCACTCAAACACCTGCTCTTTAAGTTTTTCGGTACTGGCTGGCGTAGCCACAGCGGGGTCTTCGTAAATTACATTGTGTGCCTCGCCCCATTTGCCTAGCCCGTAGGCATCAACAAAAGCACATTTCTTTGGATCGTTAAAATCTTCGGCCAGCGCCTCGATCAATTTGGTATAATATTGCTGAAAGATGGGGTCTTGTGGCATCGGGGTGATGCGGGTAGGGTAACTGGGGTTCTCGAGGTATGCTTTTGCTCCGGCGTCGAACACAAACTGCGGGGTGTTCATGCCCTGGTCGCGTCCGTCGACCACAATTCGGAAAGCGATAGGCAGTCCTCTGTCTAAAGCCCCCTGCACAAGGCGTCCGATTTGTGTATTTTTATCTCTCCATGTGTACACTCCGTCTTGCGGATTGAGCGATGTCCAACTGGTACGCAAATAGCAAGCCGATGCATAGTCAATGGCTTTCACTTTCTTTCCCAAATCAGCTACATAATACTCAGTGTCCCAGTACGACGGCTCGGCTGTGCGGGCTGCGTACATTACCCATCCATTCATAGGGTTGCGCAGAGGGGTGGTTTTGTCGAATTTGGGTTTCACCAGTGTGTTGCTACCGATTTGCTTTCCGCCATCGTCGTTATTGTCGCTTCCTCCGCAAGCACTCAAACACAACAGCAAACTTAGTATGTATGGAATCATTTTCATATTGATTTCTTTCATTAGATAATTAGGTTGTGCCAATATTAACCACAGATTGACAAATCACACCGATTTTTTAACTTTTAAATCACTAGTAATCAACACAATCCGTGTAATTTATTAATCTATGGTTAATTGGCATAACAACCCACTGTTTTTTATTTTTTAAAGGCTTTCATAGTTTTATTCCTGATATCAAGAATAATAAAATTAGTGCCGGCAGGAAGTTGGAAATATGCATTTCGATGACCGCCTGTATATCCACCTATCAAATCGTACTCAACTCCGTGAGTTACTGATGTATTGGCCGATTCGGTGTTGGGAGCATACACATAACACACATTCGATTTTTCTACTCCGAATTTGGTTCTTCCTGTAATAGCTGGGCCCGAGTAAATAAATATTTGTGGATCGGCCATACTTTGTGTCCAGTTATTATCTTTCCATCCCCATCCGGTTGGCTCACCATAATGCCAGATTTTGTTTACCTCGGTGGTTTGTTCCACGCCATCGAGCATCCAAGTTACCACGTCGGGTGCCAGTGGTTTTTCGGGCGAGTAGATCGTGATGGCTGTTTTCTCCATATTTACTACTACACGGTAATTTCCATCCTTTGGTATGTTCCATGAAATGGGTGTTTCCTGCATTTTTACGTCCTGTGGTTGTCCGTCTAACAAAATTGATTTTCCGTCTTTAGGTACAATATAGTAGGTGTCGCCTTCAAAATCAACAGGTATTTGCAGTTCGCCTGCGGTGAGTTCACCATACCATGCATATTGGCTCTCGTTTTCTACGGTTTGCTGCATTTCTGTTTGAATGTCTACAACGCTTCCGTCAATGTACATGTGATCGGCGGCAAACACCTCTACCTTAATGGGTTGCACCTCAACAGTTACAGTGCGTACTTCGGGCGCTTCAAATGTAGAACCTCCCTCCCACTCAGCTACAACACGAAACTCGAGGGTAAATGGTTTGTTTACTTTCTGTTTCCATTTTTCGTTGGCCCAGTTGTTAAGTTGTGCCGATGTAAAGCCACGACTAAAGTCACCATCATTTTCGTAGTTCATAATCACAGTCGATGATCCGAAGTTGTTTCCTACCAAGTCGAGTTTTGTGGTATACGACACAGCATATTCGCCTTTCATTTCGCGCGCTGCAGTCCAGTTGAAAGTGATGATTTCCTTCTGCATGTTATCTGCATCGAGTGCGATGCTTGTTGCCGAAGGTGTGAGCGTGAGCTTCTCCTCGGTCTTGGGGATGTCCTTGATTTCGTTGTCGCAGGCGGCCAACAGGCTAATTGCTGCAACGAACATTGTCAATCTATTCTTTTTCATACGTATTGTTTATTAGTTAATTAGCACTTCCGTATCCTGGGTTCTGTGGGAATACAACGTCGCGATTGGAGTCGATGATACTTTGAGGTATCGGCCACAAAGCATGGTGTTCTTTTACTGTATCTTTCAGCTTATTATTGTATTTTTTCACCCGGTCGATGTATTTACCGGTACGTACCAGTGTAAATCGGCGCACTTCCTCGCCAACGAGTTCGCGGATACGTTCGTCGAGCAGATAATCCATATCCATCTCGGCGGTTGTTACTTGCGGTGCTCCGGCACGTTTGCGCACTTCGTTTACGGCATCGGCGGCTTTGTCGGGCTTATTCTGTCCCAAGTATGCCTCGGCCAGCAATAAATAAGTTTCGGCCAAACGGAACTTCATGCGGTCTTTGTAGCTTCCGGTAAGTCCTAGGTTCTCTTCTCTTCCGTAAAAGAATTTAGTAATTGCCGGGAACAGATGCTTGTTGGTGAACCATGTAGCTTCGGTGATGTTACATTTCTTACCGTAAAGCGATGTATTCGACACATCATTGTAGTACCAGTTACGTTTGATATTGTATTCGGAGTTACGAATGTCTTTGTTATCGAAGATACCGGCTACATCACCGTCGGCATTGGTTCCTTTGGTTCCGATCCACCATTTCATAGGAAGAATCTGTGCCAATCCGCGGCCTCCAAGGCTATCGGCCAAAGTAAATCCGGTTACACTAAAGTACATAGGGTTCCATGCACGACGTGTCCAGTCGTCCGAGTTGGTACCACCCCCAACAGTGTTAAATTCAAATTGTAGTACCCAGATGCTTTCGGTATTTCCACTCTTGCGGTTCTGATTGTTCTCAAGGAACATATCGCTAAACACATCACCAGGCTGTTCTTTGGCTACTCCATAGCGTTTTTTATTCAACTGATAATGTCCGCAGTTGATTACCTTAAGAGCTGCTGCTTCGGCCTGTTCGTATTTCTTCTGCATGAGGTACATTTCGCTCAACAGATGGTATGCCGCCCATTTGGTCAACTTTCCTTCTTTCAGATTTCCGTCGTCGGGGTTCTCGGGCAAGAATTCTGTTGCAAATTCCAGATCCTCTACAGCTTTGGCTAATACTTCTTCTTTAGGATTGCGAGTAAAGTTCAGTTGGAAGTCGTACATTATCTTATCAACATATGGTACATCACCATAAAGATACACCAGGTAGCGGTAGGCATAGGCACGGAAGAAGCGTGCCTCAGCCTGAAAACGTTCTTTATCCTTGGGTGTATCCCAGTTGTTGTTCTTTTCCGAATGGTCGAGTATCAGGTTGGCCGACGAGATGACGCTATAAGCCCACGTCCAGTACGAACCAACGATGGAGGTACTCGAACTCAATGTAAGATTGCCGAAAGGCAACAGCGATTCGTCACTGTTTATCACTTCTGCAATGTCGGTAGCTGCCTGTAAGGCTTCGTAAGGACATGCTTTATTGTGCATAAACGCTCCACCCTCGCCCCAAGTGTTATATTCTGCGCGGGTCAGTGCATAAAGTCCGGTTATACCTACTTCGAAACCGTAGGTGCTGGTAAAGGTATTGGTTGGTGCCAATTCACCTTTCAGTTTCTCGTCCAGAAATCCTTCACATCCAACGATTGAGGTCATCAGGACCGAGAGCATACTTGTTTTTATGATATTCTTAATTTTCATATTGTAATCGATTTAAAAATTCACATTTAATCCTAACATATACGAACGAGCAGTTGGGTACGATGCAAACCATGTGTTGTCGTAGTTTAGTATCTGCCTCATGTTCGAGAAAGTGTGTAGGTTGTTTACACTGAGATTTACATCAATACCACTTAATCCTAGCTTGTTTGCTACTTTTCTTGGCATGCGGTAGCCTATTGTAATGTTCTTGATCTGTACATAGTTCTGTTTCTTGTAATAGCCATGTGAGAACTGTGCGGTGTATCCCGGCGACACGATTGTTCCGTTCGGATTCTCGGGTGTCCAGTAATCGGCTCCATGAATGTAGTTCAGCTGCCCGAAGGTGTATCCACCCAAGTTAGCTACATTGTCCTCACGCCATACTCCGAACACTCCGTTGAGCAAGAATGAGAAGTATAGATCCTTGTATGACAAGGTGTTTCCCATCGACATTCTGAAGTCGGGGTTCTTCGACCCAATTACCGTCTTGTCGTTATCGTTATTTTCAATGTATCCGTTGCCGTCAACATCTCTCAACTTGGCATCACCCGGTTTGGCACCTTTTTGTATTTCTACTTGCTCACCTTTTTCGTTGGTGGTGTAGAACTCGTCACCATCACGCCATATTCCGATCATTTCGAATCCGTAGTACACTCTCAATGGCTTGCCAATGAACCAGTTGTTGCTGATGTCGTCTTTACCATCGCCACGCAGTTCAATAATTTTATCACGGTTCAACGAAAAACTCAGGTCTGTTTTCCAAGTGAAGTCTTTCTTACGGATGTTGTATGAGTTCAGTGTTATTTCGATCCCTGTATTGCGAGTTTCTCCGATGTTATCCCAGATTTTGTTGTAACCATTCATGATGGGTACGTTGCGTGTCATCAAAAGATCTTTGGTGTTCGAGATATAATATTCGATAGTACCTCCCAAGCGGTTTCCAAACAACTGGAAGTCCAACCCGATGTTGGTTGTGTAGGTGGTTTCCCATTTCAAGTTAGGGTTACCTACCCCGTTGCTTGGCATATAAGCCGAGTTGGCAATACTTCCACCATCTCCCCAGATGTATTTCACTTTGGAGTACAGCTTGTCGAGAGTTGCATACGTACTGATGGCTTGGTTACCGTTGGCTCCGTAAGAAGCCCTGATCTTAAGCATATCTATCCATTCGGCATTGTTCTTCACAAAGGCTTCTTCGCCAATGTGCCATGCAAGAGCTACTGATGGGAAGAAGGCATACTTCTCATTCTCGGCAAATACAGAAGCACCATCGGTACGTGCAGTGATTGTGGCCATATATCTGTTCTTGTATGCATAGTTTATACGTCCCATATAGGATATCATAGCCGTTTCGGACAATCCGGATGATATGGTTTGATTACGTTCGGCAGTACCCATCATGTGGTAACTGGTATCGTCGGTAACAAAGCCGGCTCCATTCTGTGAAGAGGTTGTTTTATATGTTTCCTGCATACTGAACAGCCCTGTAAAATCAAAACGATGATCCTTGATCTCACGTTCGTAGCGCAGAATATTCTCCCAAGTATAGTCGTTGTAGTGCTCGTTGCTGATGCTGGCTTTTCCGCCAATCTGTCCCGGGGTCTCGCGACCTTCGTACGTATCGCGTCCATAGTAGGTACCTGTAAAGGCACTGCGGTAGTTGTATCCGTAATTAGTGCGGAAAGTTAACCCCTTAACCGGCAACTGTATTTGTGCATAAGCGTTAAGGAAAAAGTTACGGTAAATTTTATCCTGATCGGCATTTACATTCAACATCGGGTTCTTTACGTTAGAGTACTGCTGTGGCTCGTCAATGTAGTAACCATACTCGTCCTTGTATTGTCCATAAGGGCTTTGCTTGATGGCGTGTTCCAGATTGGGGGTTATACCTCCGTTCTCTTTCTGTACAAATTGCGTTCCCACCCCAATAGTAAGCCATTTGTTGAATGTTTGATCTACATTCAGTGAGATATTAGCACGATTAAGCTTAGAGTTGTACACTACACCTTCTTGATCCAGATAAGCAAGGGCTGCCATGTACTTGGTAGCTTCAGTACCTCCGGAAATGCTCAACTGATGATCCATTGTAAATCCGGTTTGGAACACATAGTCCTGCCAGTCGTTTGTGATTCCTTGTGCAAGCATATTCTTCTCGCGTTGGCTGATGATGTTTCCTGCCAATGGGTCGAGGTTGTCTCCTGTATAGTTGTTTTTCAAACGGCCGATGTCTTGTTTGAAACGAAGGTATTCGTTAGGTCCCATCACCTGTATGCGTTGCATAGGTTCGGCAAACCCGAACTGACCTTTGTAGCTAACTTGTGCTTTTCCTTCGGTTCCTCTTTTAGTTTGAATAAGGATAACCCCATTCGATCCGCGCGAACCGTAAATAGCCACCGCCGACGCATCTTTCAGTACAGAAAGACTCTCAATAATATTCGGATCAAGGTCAACCAGCGCTCCGCTGTAAGGTATCCCGTCAAGGATAATCAAAGGGCTGTTGTTGGCAGAAAGAGAGTTTTCACCACGAATCAATAATGATTGATCCTGTCCGGGAGCAGCGTTGCTGGTAGTGATGTTAAGTCCAGCTACCTGGCCTACAAGGCGGTCCATCAGGTTAGAGGTCGACACCATATCGAGTTTCTCTTTACCCACCACAACAAGGCCTCCGGTAAGGTCTTTTTTCTTTGCAGTACCATAACCCACTACCACCACTTCATCGAGCAGTTGGCTATCGTCGGCCATTGTTACATTTACAATACCGGTAGCATTTGCTTTCGTTTCTACATCCGTATATCCTATATAGGAGAATATAAGGGTTGAGGTTGGGGAAGCTTGCAGTGTGTAAGTTCCGTTAAAATCAGTAATAGTTCCTTGTGCTCCGTTCTTCACGCGAACATTAACTCCAATGAGAGGTTCTCCACTTCCATCAATTACCTTTCCGGTAATTTTAATAAGATCTTGTGCATACATACTGGTTGCAGATATTAAGGCTAACACAACAACCATCAAACAGGTCTTTAATTCTCTGTGTATTTTCATTTTTCGTTGTTTAAGATAAAAACTAAATTTGGATGTACTTTCTCTTTTTGATAGTGCGAGGGTGCCCGGATGTTTCCAAGAATGTTTTTCATGTTTTTACTATTTTTAATTCACAACAGCAAAAGTGAAGAAAAAAGGTATATGCGTTGGTATTCGTTTATTCAGAAATGGTTCTATTTTGTACGGAAAGGCACGAAAATGGTGAATATGTACAAAATTAAACCTTAATGGGAAGAGTGAGGTAAAGGAAGTAAGGTGAGGCAAAGTGTCCGTTTTTATCTATCCACAAATAATTACTATTTTTTATGCTGCAAAACGTGATTTCAAAATGCTGCATTTCACACTTTCGAAATGCTGCATTTTGATCGAACGAAATGCTGCATTTCCTGACTTCGTCAATGCGCCACCCTGATTATTTTCTTTGGTCTATCAGGTCGAACAACGGCTGGATTCGTTCAAATCAGAGGAGGAAATGAAGTAATTGTACGATTTCACCACGAGTTCACAGAGTTACACAGAGTTTTAAACTTCCATGCGGCATCGTATTTAGAACTCTGTGTAACTCTGTGAACTCTGTGGTGAAATACTAACCGAACCACTCCTTCCATTCTATAGTATGAATAATT
>NZ_QVMJ01000015.1:21558-114884 GCF_010500955.1 Bacteroides sp. 519 | reverse complement strand
AATCAGCTCTTTATAGAAAGCTAATTGGTTGTTTATAAACAGCCTAGTTTGAATGTGCAGAAAAAATAGTTATTTACTGCGGATGCAGGAGTTAATTTGTGGGGTTGGGGAAGTTAATTGGTTGGGAAGTTAAGTTCTAAGTTGATTAAGTAATTATCAATTGCCGTCTGCTTTTAGCTGACGGTCTGAAAGGTATAACAATTTGGGCTTTAGCCAAATTAAATCAACTTTGGCTAAAGCCAAGAAAGAAATCTTTCTAACAACCATCAGGGCAATTGATAGAGCCCTATCCCTAACGGGCAACTGAATAGACTGGATTTAATGATTGAGCTTCATCTTCTGTATTGACAGCACCTAAACACTTTATTTCTGCCAGAGGATTTACTGACAACAACCACGCTTATTGTACCTGAACGGTTTTTCTTCTTTCGCAAATATAGATGTTTTTTCGCTTGCGCCACCCTGCGCCACCCTTTTCATTAAGGTAATCCGCTGATAATCAGCGAGCGCCATGTAATGGCACAAAAAAGTGATGAAGTCTATACAATAAGGTTATTAATGTGCCAATATGCTAATGTGCAAATATGCCAATGTGCAAATACCAATTACTAATATGTCAATGTTATTAATTTATTAATGCGCAGCCAATTAGCACATTGACATATTGGCATATTGGCACATTAACATATTATAACCTTTTCTTAAACTCCGAAGGTGTCAATTCAAAGTGTTTTTTAAAGCAAATGCTGAAGTATTTAGGGTTATTGAATCCTGTTTTATCCGCTATCTCGGATATGGTGAGGTCTGATTCCTTTAGTAATTGTGCAGCACGCTTAAGGCGGACATCCATAATGAATTCCTTAATAGACATGCCTACAATATCACTGATTTTTTGGTATAAAAGTGTACGCCCAATTCCCATATCAGACACAAACGACTCTACATTGTAATCGCAATTGGCAATGTTCCGTTCTATACACTCCATTGCTCTTTTCAGCAATTCCTCGTCCATTGACGATATGGTAATTTTAGAGGGTTCGGCAATGTACTTTTTGCTGTATAGCTCTTTTAGTTCGTTCTGGTTCTTTATCAGGTTATCTACCTGCTTCAACAAGAAGTCCATATCGAACGGTTTATCTATGAATACATTTGCTCCGCTTTCTAATGCCTTGATTTTGTTTCCTGTGTTCTGGCCCATGGCCGATAATACAACGATAGGAATATGACTGGTTTGAATGTTTGATCGCAGATTATGGCAAACGTCAAAGCCATCGGCCTCGGGCATCATTAAATCGGTGATTACAATCTGAGGGAATATCTTTTTGGTTTTTGCTATGCCTTCAACACCATTGGTGGCTGTATAAACATTATAGTATTCGGACAACCGCTGCTCCATATAAGTTCGCAAAGCTGGATCATCTTCAATAACAACAATGCTCGATGCTTTACGACTTCGTTTATCACTCAGGTTTATTCCTTCGGATTCTGTCAGGATGTTATCAATTTCGGAAACTGTATATTCATAAGAAACTACATTGCTGTTGGTTTTATCTGCGCTCAGAGGGAAAGGCAACACCACGGTAAATGTAACTTTCGAATCGCCCGACTGCAAAGTAACAACTCCATTGAGACTGCTAACCAGTTCCTTAACTATGGATAATCCTAACCCGGTACTGTCTTCAAAAGCTGGCCGACCAGAAGTTAACCGTTTAAAGGATTCAAATATTTCCTCTTTTTTATCATCCGGAATCTCTGTTCCTGTATTGGTGATAGCAACCGAAATATATTCGGCATCTGTTTGGGGCAATAAAGCGAGTTCTTCGGCTTCGGCATTGGTAATCCTGTTTATCTTCACACCCAAAAAGCCGTTTTCTGAAGTGTATTTAATAGCGTTCGAAAACAAGTTAGTTATTATTTTCTCTATTGCATCGTGGTCGAAACGGGTGTAGAGGCTATCCATGTCGGACCGGATATCGGTTTCAATTCCTTTTTTATTGGCATAGAGTTCAAATAACGAAAAAATATCGCCAATGTATTGAATCAGATCGCCCGATTGTAGATTGAAGGTTATTTTCTGGCTTTCGATCTCCCTGAATTGAAGCAGTTGGCTAATCATACGCTGAATGCGGTTTATATTTCGCTCGATAAGATTTACATAGGTTCTGGCGTTAGACGATTGATCGTTGGGCAGAAACTCTTTCAACTGTTTCAAAGGATCAATTACCAGGCTGAGCGGAGTTTTAAGGTCGTGCGAGATATTGGTGAAGAAGTTGATACGCGCCTGGGTGAGCTTTTTCATGTTTTGCTCCTTCATCTGTTCCATTTCGAGCTGATGCTTGAATATCTTCTTATTAGTAAAATACCGCCAAATGAAGTAAACTATAAACAGTACTAATATACCATAAACAATGTATGCCCAAACAGATAGGAAGGGCGATGGCTTTATCTTAAAGTATAAGGCAGCAACATCGTTACCCCATAAATCGTCATTATTAGCAGCTTTTACTTCAAAAATATAGTCTCCGGCAGGTAAATTAAAGAATTGTATTGCTTTTTGTCCTCTGGGTAAAAAGCTCCACTGGTCAGAAAGTCCCAACATTCTGTAAGCATATTGATTCTTTTCGGCTTGTAAATAGCTGTTTGCCGAAACACATATTTCAATATTAGATTGTTTATGCGATAGTACAATTTTATTTTCGTTACCCTCCGAATAAGACAACGTGGATATATCTTTTGTTAACGGAGAGCCTTTTGTTCCGGGAATAATTCTTTCATTATTAATTAATAAATCGGTAAAGAATACTTTGGGCTTTTGGTTGTTGTACTTAATTTTGCTGGGTGTAAACATAATAAAGCCGTTAGTACCTCCAAATAACATTTCTCCGTTCAATGTTTTATAGCACGACCGTACATAAAAGGCGCCACAAAGATCCAGATACTCAATGGCAGATTTACTTATCTTCCTGTTTTGAAAATCGTAATAATACAAACCATCATTGGTGCTAAACCAAACATCTTTTGATGAATCATCTTCAAGTATACCAAATACAGTTTTACCTAAAAGCCCTTCTTTCTCGCCGAAGTTTGTGTAACTACCATCTTTTGCTAATCTGTTAACTCCGCCTCCACGTGTTCCAAACCAGATATCAAACCCGGATGTGATACAAAACGAACAGAGGTTATTTACCGCATAGGGTGCATTCTCTATATAATAATGTTTAGTGATGCGCCGGGTAGTAACATCTACAATATATGCTCCGTTATGGGTTATCAGCCACAGGTTATTGCCTTGGTCGCGAAACAAAGTTTCGATTTGCATTCTAACCGGATTTCCTTCCGAATCAAATAGAGAAACAACCTCTATTGTGCCTTTTTTCTTATCCTTATACATTAATCTGGCATCAGGATCTGTCATCCAGATGCCCGAATCGCCTTCTATTTCAAAATCATACACACTTAACTGTTGCGATGTGCCGGGATGGTGCATTTGCAAATCGATAAAACGGTGTTGCTTATCATCGAACTGCTCCATACCTCCGTTAAACGCTGATATTTGCAGGATGTTCTGTTTGCGGTCGTATCGCAGCCTTTTTATCATGTTCGATGTTATGCCTGTTTTGTTTCCTTGTGTATAATAAGAAAACCTGTCTGTTTTTCTATCCCAGTAATTTAAGCCTCCACCTTCGGTACCAATCCATAGATTTCCTTCTTTGTCTTCTTCAAAACAGCTTACTATAGGGTGGTTCAGTCCACCGGGAGTGGCTTTGAAGTAGTTTACATTGTTATCAAAAAAGGTTATGTAGGCTAATTTACCTCCATATGTTCCTATCCACACACCTCCGTCGGGATCGGGGTAGATAGACCATACTGAATTGTTGGGTAGCGAATATGTATCGTGAAGATTAAACCGGAGTAAACTAATCTCTTCGGTATACGGATCTAAAAGGAAAAGTCCGGTTTGAGTAGCCATCCAAATGGTATTGGAAGAATCTATATAGAGCTTTTTTGCTCCTGCCGACTTGTCGTATTCGCGCGAGAGATTATAGTGTTTCACTATCTGTCCGTTGCTATCGCACTCAAACAAACCATCCATGTGGGTGAGTATGTATACTGATTCATTATGCTCTATCACATCTTTTATTATATGGTTTTCGCCACCTATGGTGGCAAACAGGTTATACTCTCCGGTTTGTTTATTTAACCGGTATAATTTTCCTGTAGATGCAACATAAAAGTGTTTCTTAGTACATATTAGTTCAGATACCACAATGTTCGAAGGTATAGGGTATTGGGTTATATCAGGTAGTTGATCGGAGTGGAATGATTCAATCTTACTGTCTCTTACCAGCCAGATGGTGCCATCATCGCCGGAGGTAATTGAACCGATATTCCCTTCCAGAAGAAGTTCAAAGTCTTTGGTTTGATAATTGAATCTTAATAATCCGTGATTGGTACAAACATATAACCGCTTGGATGCATCGGTAATAACTTGTCCGTACGACCAATACGATCCGGGCAAAAAGCTTGTAACCAGATCGTTCATTGGGGTAAACGAATTGCCGTTATACACAAACAAGGCGTCATAACCACTAAACCATATTCGCCCAATGCTATCTTTAGTAATGCTATGAATACCACCGTAGTAAGAGGTTTCGGGCATGGTATGAAAACGGTAATCAGACTTATTAAGGGCTAAACTAGAGATGGATAATAGGAGGAAAAGAGGGATTAGTGGCAGGTGTTTCATTGGTTGGTGCTGATTTTTTGAAACGCTGAGTTACGCAGAGTTACGCGGAGTTTTTAGTTTTTCTGCAGCATCGAAACTAAAAACTCCGCGTAACTTAGCATAACTCAGCGTTTCAATTCCAATTCCTAATAGATTCTGTAAAGTAACCAGGAATTCTGGAAGTCTGAACGACTAGGATATTTTGCACGGAAAGTGTCGCGTGCTCTGGCAGCCGAGTCTTTATCGTTATATGAATCTACAATAACTCTGTACATGGCTCTGTCGGCATTAAATGCAATGGTTGCGTTATAGCCTTCGGAAGTCAGGAATCTTTTCAAGCCTTCGGCATTCTCTTTTAAGCCAAAGCTACCACATACAATGCTATATGCTTTTAATGCTTCATTTCCTGATACATAAGTAACTTGCTCCTGTTTAACATCACTAGACGGAGCAGGAGGCTGAACCACCGGAGTGGTAGTTGTTGTTGTACTAGTAGTTACACTTGCATCATTGGTTGAGGTTACAACCGGAGCAAAATCAACTGGTATAGTACCGGTTCCGGCTAATTCGTCGGTCACGGCCTTATCATAAGCCTTTTTATAGGCACTTTCGCTGGAACTGCATGATGTAAATGCAAAGATTGTGCATAAGCTCAATCCTAAAACTAAAACCTTTTTCATATTTTATTTCAATTTAGTTAATTCTATGTATTCTTTTTATAAGATATTGTTCCTGTTGCCTGATTAGTGGGCATCACCAATATCTCGGCAATCTGAACATGTGGTGGTACGGAGGCCGCAAAGTATACCGATTCGGCAACATCTTCTCCACTCAAAGCATGTATTCCTTTATAAAAGTTATCAGCTGTTGTTTTATCGCCCCTGTAACGCACTACCGAGAAATTTGTTTCAACCATTCCGGGCTTTATGTTGGTAACACGCAATGGTGTATCAACCAAATCAATGCGAAGTCCATCGGTAAGAGCCTTTACTGCTGCTTTGGTTGCACAATAAACACTGCCTCCGGGGTATGCAGCCTCGCCGGCAATAGAGCCAATATTAATGATTTGTCCTTTTTGCCTTTCTATCATTCCGGGTACAATGATACGCGTCATTGTAAGCAAACCTTTTATATTGGTATCAATTACAGTGTCCCACTCGTCGAGATTTCCTTCAAATTCTTTATCAACACCTATTACCAATCCGGCATTGTTAATAAGGATATCTATATCCTGCCATTTAGCTGGTAATGAATTGATTGATTTTATAACGAGCTCCCTGTCTCTTACATCAAAAGGAAGTAAATAGACTGATATGGAATACTGAGATTCCAGGTCTTTCTTTAATTCTTGCAGTCGGGCTAAATTACGGGCATTTAAAATGAGATTTGCTCCGTTGGCAGCAAATTTTCGTGCACAGGCCTCTCCTATTCCACTGCTCGCCCCAGTTATAAACACTAACTTATTCTCCATCAAAATTCACATTCTTTAATTAAAGTACAGCAAATATATTATATAATATCGGACAATCAGCCAGTTAAGGGCTTAAATTTGATTAAAAGAGTTTTGAGGAGATATCCCACACATCCATTTAATCATATAACCATGGACAATCTTTAACTTCATACATTTTGAATACAGCAAATTCTTATCTACTTTTGTTATTACCATTATACTCCAGAATGGAAGGAGTTAAGGGAGTTATCAGGAGCTTTGCTCCTTAGGAGTTATAGCTCTAAGATACTTCAGAGCATCTAAAACTTTAACTCCTTTAACTCCTAGCGAAGCGATAACTCCTTCCATTCTGGAATATGAATAAAGCAGTTTAGAAACATAATAGTATGAATAATCAACTATATACTTTCGATGTTGATACACCCGAAGATATCTTGAAGAGGCTGGCTCAAAACCTTCAAAAGCGAAGATTAGAAAAAGGGCTGTCTCGTAACGCACTGTCTGAGCTAAGTAAAGTACCCGTATCGACAATCACTAAATTTGAAACACAGTTCACGATATCCTTAGCCTCTTTTGTTTCTTTAGCAAAAGCATTGGGATATACTGATGAGTTGAACGTGTTATTGTCCGAGCCACGCTATTCCACAATGGCAGAATTGGATCAGATTAATAGAAACCTAAACAGAAAAAGAGGAAGAACACACAATGACCACAAATAGTAGAAAGAAAAACTCCCTCAGTAAAATAAAACAGATAAATAAAATATTTGTATTCTTTGAAGACAGGAAAGTTGGCGAGCTAGCCATGACTCCAAGTCGAAGATGCGCCTTTGAGTATGACAAAGACAATTTATATTTAAAAAGTTGATTCCAGAGAACAATATACCAAGAATAATGTTAATTTTGTAGTATCACCATTTAAAAACAAAATAATTATGAAAGGACTTAATGTTTTATTAGCTTTCCTAGGTGGTGCAGTAGTTGGTACTGCCGCTGGTATGTTATTTGCTCCTGAAAAAGGAGAAGATACAAGACACAAAATTATTGAAATTCTACGTAAGAGAGGTATTAAACTCAACCGTAACGAATTAGATGATTTGGTTGATGAGATTGCTGCTGAAATGAAAGGAGATGACTAATAATTAAAGGATAGAACCATTATGTTTACTGAAAAAAGTACCAAAAGTATTCGTCTGCTTATCGAAGAGTGTGAAAAGTATTTTGAGCTTCAGAAGGAATACGTAAAATTAGAATTAATAGAAAAAATAACGGTTATTTTTTCTACATTAATGCTGATAATGCTCATTATCATATTAAGCATGATGGTTCTATTCTATTTATTACTTGCTTTGGCCTATTTAATGGAGCCGTATGTGGGTGGAATGACTAACAGTTTCCTTATTATTTCGGGTATTGGTGTGGTGTTTACTTTTATATTATACCTGTGCCGCAAGAAACTGGTTATCAACCCAATCCTTAACTTTATTGCAAACTTATTTTATAATAACGATTCAAATAAATAGGTCATGAATAAACAACTAACAGTGAATCACCTTAAAAAATTAGAACTTGCTGATATTAAACAACGTAAACAGGAAGTTCTAACCGAGATTAATTTACAGAAAGAAGTGATTGTTTATTCTGCAAAAAGAATTTCTCCTTTCTCGAGCAACACTAATGGTGGAAGCATATTCAAGAAAGTTGGTACCGGAATTGCTCTTTTTGATGGTGCAATGATGGGATACAAAATTATAAAAAAAATAAAAAAGTTATTCAGAAGGAAATGAGTAGTTACTCACTACTCATTATGCTATCCTCGCAATTAGCAAATCCGTTTATATTAATATTATATTCCGAATCTATTTCAACTATAGCAAAGCTGTTATTATCGGGGAAACTACCTTCAATCATTCCTTTCATTGTCCAGTAATGAATATTATTCCGGCAACTATAATGGCCGGCATGATGATGTCCCTGAAATACAGCTAATACTTTTCCGTTTCTCTCTAACAGAGGAACTATTTCTTCTGCATTGTTTACACAAAGAGAAGAGGATATATCCGAAAAACTATCCAACAACTGATGTACAAAGATTACTATCGGTTTGCTTTTATCTGCCAATTCCCTACTTAACCACTCAATTTGCTCCTGATTAATATAAGTACTGGTCCAGGTAAAGTTTCCACTATCATAAGGGGTACCGTCTTCGTTAAAATTTGCATCAAGAACAATAAATTTGATACCATTCACTGTATACGAATAGTATGTTTTCTTATTGGCACTCCCATGGTTGGTGGTATGATTCAGAAAATCTTCTTTGGAAATACTGTCCATATCGTGGTTACCCAACACATGATATCGGGGGCCCTGAAAAGTTTGGTACACTTTCTCTATTTCATCCAGATAGGTTATAGTTGCTTCACGTTGTGGTTCACTGTCCTGATCTTTAAAATCGCCTAACTCAATCAAAAAATCAAGGTCGGATTTATTAAAGACCTCTAGTGCTGCCTTTAGTTTATCCATTGTTTGTGAGAAATAACGTGTTCCGTATGATGCCCGTTGCGAATAATGCAAATCCGTTATTATACCAAACTTTACCGACTTTTTATCTAAGCATGATATTAGTGAAGGGGCGGTAGCCAGAAGAATTACTCCTTTTGCTGCTTGCTTTAAAAATATACGTCTGTTCATTAAATTGAGAATTGAAAATAGTGAGAGGTATGGACATAAAAAAAGGGATCACGCTTGATCCCAACCTTTGTTAACCTTAAATCTAATACTATGAAAAACACAGTACAAAGATACGGACTTTGAGCATATCTGCAAATTATCCAAGAAAAACAGTGTGTTTAATAACATGTTTTAGCATTTTGCATTTCGTGTTAACAGTTTAGGTTAACTACTCTCACTTTCTCGTTTCCATAAAACACAGGGAAGTACATTAACTCTACCTTTGCCGGATTAAGAATATACCTACCAGTGAACCTTGGTATTAAATCAACAGAAAAAGTATGTTTACCTTTTGTTAGCTTATTACTAAATATCACTACCTTATCTTTAAAATGCTCGCGATGAACTTCTTTTGAATAGCTTCCGGATTTTTTCGAATCATAAGAACATCCGGCAGGAATGGGTATCTCTATTTGTACATACTCAGCATCGGCCTCAACAGTTACTGTTACCTCTAATTGGGCAACCGAACCTGCGGTTAGATTAGATATGGAATCACCATTAGCAGTAAATACAGATCTTACAGCAAATCCCTTTGAAGATTCCGGTTGGGGATCAGGATTCCAAGACTGTTGGTAAACTGTTACAAAAACCGGAGCAGTTCCTTCTTTCTTTATATATAAAGGTGCAGGCGATTCTATTTCTTCGGTAAATGGAAATTTGGTTATTCTCTTGTTGTTCAAAGTCATGATTACTTCTGCAAACTGCCGATCAGGGGTTAGCATATCGGGCATGATTGTTTCTATAATCCGCGACGACTCGTATGTGTTGGCCCATGCCCCACCCTGCCGACGCTCAAAGAAGTAATTACGTACTCTTTCCAATTCTTTCTCATATCCTCCTATTACTTTCAGAATTCTGTAAGCAATAAGAGTATTATTCACATTATTGTTGTAGGGAACATAAAAACCTCTGTAAAAAGAATGTTCTTCCTCGTCTCCCCAGAACAGAGAACCCAACATAGTTTTACGCGAATAGTGCATGAGCGAATCTATATTTATTTTGTTCTGTAAACCAATAACTGCCATGCTTTCTATAACTTTTAGTTTATCGGTAAGCGTTCGGCTGGGAAGTTGTTGGTTTATCTGCTCTAAATACTGCTCGTATTCAATGGGTGCGTTAATACGTTTCAAGGTAATAAGCCGTTGTAGTAGTTCCTGCTTGGCATAAGGTACCTTGTTGGGTGTAGTAAGCCGCAGGTTTGCTAATCCGTTTTTTACCTCTTCGGTTAGGGCGCGCTGCATGGTAGGTATATTCAGATTCGATTTATAGCCTGCTTCTTCGGCATCGAGCAATGCGCTTATTACCTGGTTTGATATCCATTGTTCTGTACGCTCTTTGTTCCACCATCCCCATAGCCCTTCGCTATTGGTGTTTTTGTGCAAACGGTTAATCAGGTTGTTTACTTTATTGTCTTCTTTAAATTCCTTTCCAAACATCCTGGCAATCTGCTTTTTAGATAGTAGTACTTTTATTTTCGATGCCATCTGTTCGTTACACATATATGGATACTTATCTACTTTTTCTATTTCTTTCAGAAACATTTCAAGACTAGATGCTTCGGCATGAATGGTAACAGTTCCCAATGCCGGATTGGGGGTAAATACCTGTGTTACGGTATCATTTAAAACGTTGAAGTAGCCATAGGTTTGCTCCATACCTTGTTCTATAATAGGGAACGAACGTTCTTCACCATCAAAGTAGCCGCTTTCCATCTGCAAAGAGTAGCTTAGGGTAATACTATCGCCGATTTGTACACTTACAGGAATGTAATCGATGTGTGATTTTGATAACCTAAGGTTTTCTTCCAACACCTCTTCGCCGAAGTTTATCTTCCGTTTAACAGATATACTATCGCCTGTACGGTTTGTTATCTTGCCAACCATGTTCAAGCTGTCGCCCCTTACAGCAAAACGAGGAGTTGATAAAGCTGCAACCAATGCTTTAAATGATTTTATGGTTATTTGCTTTTTATCAGTTTGCTTTTTGTTTCCGATAGCAATGAAATAAGCATTCCAACTGGTGATATCATCCGGATAAGTTACTTCGAAAGAGGCTTCGCCTTTTTCATTGGTTGCTAAACGTGGCTGCCAAAAGGCATCGTCGTGGAAATTACGGCGCATGGCATTACCTTCCATTATGGGGAAATTATCATTGGTTTCAACCTCAGCAAGGTTAATTTCCGGATCTTTGGTTTGAATCATGATTACGCCATTGGCCGCTCTCGAACCATAAATGCCTATTAAAGAAGGATCTCTCAAAACATCCATTGAAATTACCTCGTTCAAATGGTTAAAGTCACCTTCGAATGGCAAACCGTTAACAAGAATCAATGGCTGCTCAGAAGTTCCGGATGCTCCCCGAATTCGAATTTTTCCGGTTAAAGCGCTTTCTACATCAGAAGTAACATTGTTTATCAAATCACCCTTCTTTTGCACACCATAACCTACCACAATAACTTCTTCCAATGCCTTGTTATCCGGATTTAGCTGGATGTTATAATCATATCCTCCATTATATTCTACTGATGTTGGCAAATATCCAATATACGATACTTCAATCTTTGCTCCAGCCGATACACCCGATAACTCAAAATACCCATCGAGATTACTTATTGTACCAATAGTTGTACCAGCAATAAAGATACTTGCACCTATAACCGGTTCGCCCATGTCATCATAAATAATGCCGGATATGGTTCCTTGATTAATATAACCTTTACGATACTTTCCGAGATTATTGAGATTATTAGGCGCTATTGTTACTACACTGTCTTTTGTATTATTTTCCTGATATGGGTTTCCGGGATAAACTTTCTTAACTCCCCGGTTGAAGATAGTAAATGCAGTTATTGCTGTTTCCTTTTCGTTGCCATACGATATTGAATCAATATTCAGGAAATTCTTTCCATTGGGATATATGGTTACCTGCTTGGTGTACGAGGTTGAATCGTTAAAAATAAGAGACACATTTATTTTACCTGTTGGCAATGTTACAAAGTTACGGGTACCTCCATAATATAACTGATATTTGCCAATATCTTTCTTTTCTTCGGGTACAATAAAGAGTAAGGCCGGTTTTAACGCTTCTCCATTTTTATGCTTACCCAGATAAAGTTCCAACTTGCCCGAGAGGTTTCCTACATACCTTGTTTCGGCAGGACCATACGTGGTTTGTAAAGTTGAAAGTAATTTACCGTGAGCATGTTTCAGCATATTATCTACTGTCAATGGAGTTTCTCTGAAATCTCTGGCAACCATTTGTTTTCGGACATCCCGGATGAAAGGTGCTTTGTTCCAACCTTTAATTTTCTGATAACCAGGGTATACTGTGTATTTATTGCCTCCTTCCAGATCAATCCATGTAAGTAACTTGCTACTGTCACGATATACGGCAGCCAGGTTGGTTATTCCATTCATAGTACTGCGTTTGGGAAAAGGCCCCATCAGTACTGGAGCGTTAACCATACCTTTCAATGTATAATCATAACGAGTCTGGGTATTGTGATTAATATAATAATAGGTATCTCCTGATTTTATATAGGCAGGAATGTCTACCGTATGCTTCACATTGGGAAATTGTATTTCGCCAAAATTATTATCAATAGTTATCAGTTGGCTAGCCAGGTATTCTTTTTCGTTATCGGTAAATGTGCCGTGTTCTTTTTTCTTCCTTAACCGTGACGAGATTACAAGTGGCAGATCCCTTTCTTTATCCATACTTTCTAACCGCGTATAGGGTGATGCGGCATTAAAAGAGAAAATATTCCTTTCACCTTCTTTTATATACAAGTTATGTACAGAAACATCGCGATTGTAGGTTCGGAACTTCAATGTATGATTTCCCGGTTCAACAGCAAAGGAATAGACATTCCATTGCTCGGATGCGTTGGTATAATACAATCTGTCGTCAATCCACAACATGTGTATCATTTGCAAAGCTCCGTCAACTACAATGTAAGGAGATATAAGAGTACGTTTATCTGCTGTGGGTTCGGTATATACATAATAGGTTTCCGGATACAAGAAGTTATAATATTCTACTGTATCCAATGCCATTGAAGTTTTCCAACGATTCCATGTCATGTGGATTTTCTGATCCTTGATATCGTCTTTATTTGTTTTATACTCTATGGTTTTAATATCGCGTGCATATTTACTTTTGCCGTGTATAGCTATATTGGGCAGATTTTGATTTTGAAACTTAGATGTAAATGCATAAGCTGTTATATCGGCATTGTTTACTGGTTTCCCTTTTTTATCGGTTACTGTTATTTGTACATTGGCTTTTTGTCCGGGATATACCGATGTGGGTGTAGATACCTCCATCGAAATATTCTTTTGAATAAACGGCAGGCTTTTGTTGATAATCCTTCCTGCATCTCCAAACAAATAAGCTATCTGCATATTGTATCCCTGATTATTATCTTTTATCGCATAATCAAGTTGGGTAGTGTACCCGTGCGTTATTTCGCTTTTATTGCGACACACAGTATACCAGAATGGTATATTTGCAGGATTATCTACTTTTAGATAAATGGAATCGTTTTGGCGATAAAACCGATATTCCAATTGTTCGTCTATTATATTTTTAATTAAATAACAGTCTATTGAATGGATAGTTTTCACAGTTACATCGGTTGCAAACCATGGCAAAGAGATGGTGTGGGGCAACATTACAGACTTAGCCAAAATAACTTCATTGTTTTCCCCTTCAACAGAGATATCGGCCATTACCGGTTTACTTTCTCCCTCTGCCAATTGGGTGATGGTTAACATGCCTTTCTTTAGTGAAAAGTCTATAACATAATCATCTGCTTTTCTGGAGAGACGTTTTTCTGCTGTTTTCTTTTCGTTGTTCGAACTGAGATAGGTTGCAACAACTGTATAATCGAAAGATATTCCGGGTGGAAATATTGAATCGGGCACTATAATTTCTCGTTTCAAAGTACCATCCAGTATCATTGTATGAGTCCATAAAGTATCGGGTACAAAACCTGCGGCTATTTTTTTAAGTTTATGAGGGTTCAATGGTTCCGATTTTACCAGTAATTCTATTTTGCCGTCGTAAACAATCATTTCATTCTCATCGGCAACATTGAACTTCAACTTTACAGAATCGCCCTTAACATATTCGTCTTTATCGGTTTCCATAGAAAAGCGAGTGCTTTCCAGTTCATAGTCTTCATACCGAAATTTATCGGATATTGTGTAATAGTGTTTTTTCCCAGTTTTCAATTGAATGGTGTATGAAACATCCAGCGTGAGATTAAGTTTATCGGATAATTCAAATTCATATTCGTACATACCCGGCCGATAGGGCTGAACGCGGGCCAGGATGGTGTCTACTTTGAATGGATATCTGTCATGAAGTTGTATATCTACAGGTTCATTATAGGGTGTTCCGTTTTTAGCCATGTAGGCTTTGAACTTTACTGTTTCACCAGGTTTATATTGGGGTTTTGAAAATACCACAAATCCGGTATATTTGTTTCTTGAACGTTCATCCGGATCGAACAAGCATTCTATTCCATATTTCATACTATGCCAAAAATGCTTCACTCCCCACCACATTCTTTTAATAAGCTTATTTCTGTAGGTATAATAAAGGCCATAACCCCTTTCCCCTATTTCTATATAGTGGTATACTCCTTTATTATTTACTTCTATGACTTCATCGTGTTTTACTTTTTTTATGTTGTAAGTATGTGTTTGTTTATCGTATTTTAGTGTTTGACTACCACGTTTCACTATGGCATCGGTAATAAAGTTGCCTAACGAATCGTACAAGCAAAGCATAAATTCATCGGATGGTATTACCTTAAAATAGAGATCGTCTATTATATAATCCGAGATGTTTAAGTTTCCTTCTACCGCACTGGCTACCAAATAGTTGCCTCGGGCTAACTTTGGCATTTCCTGTCCCCGGGGAAAATCGGTAATGTATTTCCCCAACATATCCTCGGTTGCTACTTTATCTTTGAGATGAATTTTACGAAGATTACTTTTATCTACAGAGTAGATATACAGGTTTGCCGAACCTTTGCTGCTTTCGGGTAAGCGATTCTGAGCATACATTTGTACCGAAAACAAAAGAAGTGCTAAAAAGGTAACTAGATTCTTTTTCATACATACAAAGATATGTTTTTAACCCGAATTCAAGAATGGTTGAACCGCTAAGTTACACTAAGTTACGCAGAGTTTTAGTTTTCCTGCGGCATCGAAACTAAAACTCCGCGTAACTTAGCGTAACTCTGCGGTTCAATCCAATTACGCCGACAGAATAAAATTCACAAGCCACTCTCCTACCTGAGATGTGGTATATGCCTTTTCGCCCTCTACCTGAATATCTTGTGTACGGATATTCTTATCGATAGAGGCATCTACAGCTTTACGGATCAGCGCTGCTTCTTCATTCAATCCGAATGCATATTCTAGCATCATTGCGGCCGATAGCACTGTTGCCAGCGGGTTAGCAATATTTTGTCCGGCAGCTTCGGGCCATGAACCGTGAATAGGTTCGAATACCGATGTGTGGGTACCGATGGAGGCCGATGGTAATAATCCCATTGAACCGGTAATCACCGAAGCCTCGTCGGTAAGGATATCGCCGAACATGTTTTCTGTAACCAATACATCGAAGGATGTGGGCCACTGGATTAATCGCATGGCGGCATTATCTACAAACATGTATTCTGTTTCAACTTCGGGATAGGCAGGAGCAATTTCGCGGGATACTTCACGCCACAAACGGGAGGTTGCAAGTACATTGGCTTTATCTACAATGGTGAGCTTCTTTCTGCGTTTCATTGCGTATTCATAAGCCAGGGTTACAATGCGGGTTACTTCTTCGCGGGTATATACACAGGTGTCGTAAGCTGTATTTCCATCTTCGGAACGCCCTTGCGGACGACCAAAATAGAGTCCGCCGGTTAACTCACGCACACACATAAAATCGGCTCCTCTTACTATATCAGGGCGAAGGGGCGATTTGTAAACAAGCGATTCGAAAGTGGTTACAGGACGTAGATTGGCATATAAACCCAGCTTTTTACGCATGGCCAGTAATCCTTGTTCGGGACGCACTTTGGCAGTAGGATCGTTGTCGAACCTGGGGTGACCGATGGCTCCGAAAAGCACTGCGTCACTGCGCATACACAATTCGTGCGTTTCGTCGGGGTATGGATTACCCACCTTGTCAATGGCATCGGCACCAACTATTCCATACTCGTAATTTAATTCGTGACCGTATTTCTTGCAAACGGCAATGGTAACATCAAGTGCTACTTTGGTTATTTCCGGACCGATACCATCTCCCGGTAGTACTGCTATTTTCATAATTTCTAATGTGTCAATGTGCCAATGTGCCAATATAAGGAACTCAACAATATAACAAGCCATGGCATTTAAACGGGTTATTATTTTTTAATGTGCCAAATAACCAATTGGCATATTATCCACATTGGCATATTGGCACATTAAAACTATTCTTCTATAATATTTAACATTTTAATTGTTGCTTTGATAGCTGCTTCTGTTTGGTCGGCATCCAGACCGCGGGTGCGGAACACTTTGTTTTCGTAGCTCCAGGTTATTACCGTTTGTACAAAAGCATCTGTACGCCCGCCGGGCGGAATGGTTACCGCATAATTCAATAACATGGGGTATTTACGGTTAAGTGTCTTTTTATAAATCTTTCGTAATGCACGTACAAAAGCATCGTATTGTCCGTCGCCCGAAGAGCTTTCTTCGTAAATCTTACCGTTAATTTCAATGCTGAGGGTAGCCATCGGGCGCAAGCCTTGAGCCAAAGTTACAAAATAACTTTTAAGCTTCACCTTATTGCTTTCTCCTTCCTGTTTCAGAACGTCGGATATAATATACGGCAGGTCTTCCTGGGTAACAAGTTCTTTTTTATCACCGAGTTCGATAATACGCTCGGTTACCTTGCGCATGGAATCCTCGTCTAGTTCCAATCCAAGATCTTCAAGGTTTTTACGGATGTTGGCTTTACCGGATGTTTTTCCAAGAGCATACTCGCGCCTACGGCCGAAGCGTTCGGGAAGCAGGTCGTTGCAATAAAGATTATTCTTGTTATCGCCATCGGCATGTACACCAGCAACTTGTGTAAAAACATTCTCGCCAACAATGGGTTTGTTAGATGGTATAAGTACCCCCGAATAAGATTCAACTATCCGGCTAACATCGTTCAATCTGCTTTCGTCGATATTGGTTTTAGCGTCGAAATGATCTTTGAGTATAGCCTGAACACTGGCTAAGGGGGCATTTCCTGCACGCTCGCCCAAGCCATTGATGGTAGTATGCAAACCTTTGGCACCACTCAATACGGCTGCAAGAGCATTACTTACCGCCATATCGTAGTCGTTATGAGGGTGAAAATCGAAATGCTTATCCGGATAGTACCGTAACATTTTGCGTACAAACTCTATCACTTCCAACGGATTTAGTATTCCAAGAGTATCGGGAAGCATGAAACGTTTAATGCTGGTTTCTTTCAATGCATCCATCATTTGAAACACATACTCGGGAGAGTGTTTCATGCCGTTGCTCCAATCTTCGAGATATACGTTCACTTCGATATCCATATCATCGGCATGTTCCAGCACCACCTTAATATCTTCAATATGTTGCTCAGGGGTTTTCTTTAACTGCTCGCGACAGTGCTTGAGTGATCCTTTACAAAGCAGGTTTATTACCCGGCAGCCGGCTTTCTGTACCCACTTAAGTGAGGCATCACCATCAACAAAACCAAGTACTTCTACTTTCTGGAGCATATCTTTACGGGCGGCCCAGTCGCATATCATTTTTACAGCATCAAACTCGCCTTCGGATACCTTGGCCGAACCAACTTCTACCCTATCTACTTTTAGTTCCTCTAAAAGTAAACGAGCAATCATTAGTTTTTCATGCGGAACGAAAGACACTCCACTGGTTTGTTCACCATCGCGAAGCGTGGTGTCCATTATTTCTATCTGGATGTTTCTTCCCATTTTTCTATTTTATCTTTATTGCTTAGCAAGAAGTCGATATCGTCTAAACCGTTTTCGAGACAAAGTTTTTTGTAGACATTGATTTCGAAACGCTGGCTTTTACCTGTAACCTTATTAGTTATTGTTTGTTGGGGTAGGTTTATTTCTACTTCGGCTTTAGGATCGTTGTTGATGGACTGAAACAGTTCTGCCAGAAATTCATCGGTTACAATAACCGGAAGCACAAAGTTGTTCAAAGCATTGTTACGGAAGATATCGGCAAAGAAACTGGATACCACTACCCGGAAACCATATCCGGCAATGGCCCACGCTGCGTGCTCGCGACTGGAACCGGAACCAAAGTTCTTACCGGCAACCAGTATCTTACCGCTATAGGTAGGATTGTTTAATACAAAAGATTCGATTTTGTTTCCTTGTTTATCGTAACGCCAGTCGCGAAAAAGATTGTCGCCAAAGCCTTCTTTGGTGGTTGCTTTCAGGAAGCGGGCAGGAATAATCTGGTCGGTATCTACGTTTTCCAAAGGTAATGGTACGCAGGTGGATGTTAGTATGTTGAATTTTTCTTTCATCATTTAAGTTTTTAAGTTTTGGAGGTTTTAAGTTTTGGAGATCCTCCTCCGCCCTTCGGGCACCTCCTCCAAAGGAGGATAGGCTGCGCTATACAGCGTCTCCGCATGGTATCCTCCTTTGAAGGAGGTGCCCGAAGGGCGGAGGAGGACTAGATTAGATTATCTTTAATATTACATTAATTCTCTCGGATCAGTTATAACCCCTGTTACCGCTGCGGCAGCTGCAACCAACGGACTGGCAAGCAATGTACGTGCACCCGGCCCCTGACGTCCTTCGAAATTACGATTGGATGTTGACACAGCATATTTTCCGGCAGGTATCTTATCATCGTTCATAGCCAGACATGCCGAACATCCGGGCTGACGAAGTTCAAATCCAGCTTCTTCGAAAATCTTATCCAAACCTTCGTCTTTTATTTGCTGATCTACTATCCATGAACCGGGTACAATCCATGCAATCACATTTTCGGCTTTCTTCCTGCCTTTTACAATGGAAGCAAATTCGCGGAAATCTTCAATACGGCCATTGGTACATGAGCCAATAAATACATAATCAATCTTTTTACCTAATACCGGTTCTCCTGCTTCAAATCCCATATATTCCAGCGATTTAGCATAAGAGATCCGACCGGCTTCGGGAACACTGTCCATGGTTGGGATGTTCTCTGTTATGCCCATACCCATACCCGGGTTAGTACCATAGGTTATCATAGGGGCAATATCGGCTGCATCGAAAGTAATTTCTTTATCGAACACTGCATCATCATCGCTTTTCAATGTTTTCCAGTATGCCAGTGCTTTATCCCATTCCTCGCCCTTGGGAGCGTATTCACGGCCTTTGATGTATTCAAATGTTACTTCGTCGGGCGCTACCATTCCGCCACGGGCACCCATTTCAATACTTAAATTACACAGGGTGAGGCGTCCTTCCATGGTGAGGTTTTGAACAGCTTCGCCGGCATATTCTACAAAGTATCCGGTTGCTCCGCCTGTAGTCATCTTGGCAATGATATACAAAGCCATATCTTTTGCAGTAACCCCTTTGCCCAGTTTGCCATTTACAGTGATACGCATTGTTTTGGGTTTTGATTGGAGGATACATTGAGATGCAAGTACCATTTCTACTTCGCTGGTGCCGATTCCGAAAGCAATCGCGCCCATTGCCCCGTGTGTAGAGGTATGCGAGTCGCCACAAACAATGGTCATTCCGGGAAGTGTTAATCCCTGCTCCGGACCTACTACATGAATGATACCGTTTTTGGGGTGTAACATGCCGAAATGAGTTAAACCAAAATCGGCTGCGTTCTTAGCCAGAGTATCGACCTGTGCTTTAGAAACAGGATCTTCAATCGGTTTGTCCTGATCGTGTGTTGGTGTGTTGTGATCGGGCATACAGATAATCTTCTCCGGACGGAAACATTGAATTCCTCTTGTACGTAACCCGGCAAATGCTTGCGGACTGGTTACTTCATGACAGTAAAGCCTGTCGATATATAATTGTGTAGGACCATCTTGTACGGTTGTTACAATGTGCGAGTCCCAGATTTTATCAAATAATGTCATTGGAGTTATGAGTTTTAAGTTATGAGTTATGAGTTTTGTTTAAAGTGATATTTTGAGTGATGAATTTTGAGTAACTCAAAACTTATTGACGCAGTCAATATAAGCCTCTACAGATGCGGCAATAATATCGGTATTGGCACCAAAGCCATAATATATCTGGTTGTTGTATTCAACCTGCATGTGTACTTTACCTACATCATCGCTTCCTTTGCTGATAGCCTGAATGGTAAATTCTTTAAGCGTCATGTGGCGGTTGATTATTTTCTTCAAAGCACTGATGGCTGCATCTACCGGACCGTTACCACTGGCGGCAGCTTCGAACTTTTCACCTGCAATGCTTAATCCAAGACTGGCAACTGGACGAACACCCATTCCACTGGTTACTTGCAGATATTCCATTTTGATACGATCGTTTTTGCTGCGATCGGCACCAGCCAGAACAAGAACATCATCGTCGGTGATATCTTTTTTCTTATCGGCCAGCTTCAGGAATTCTTCATAAATCTTATCTAATTTATCCTGCGAAGGTTCAACACCAAGTATGGAAAGACGGTGTTTCAGGGCTGCACGACCACTACGGGCTGTGAGTACAATTGAACTATCGTCGATACCAACATCGTGTGGATTGATGATCTCGTACGTTTGAATGTTCTTCAAAACTCCATCCTGATGAATTCCGGACGAATGGGCAAACGCGTTGCGCCCCACAATAGCCTTATTGGGTTGTACGGGCATGTTCATCAAACTAGATACCAAACGGCTTATCGGATAAATTTTCTGAGTATTGATGTTGGTATCTATTTTAATATCTTTATGGCTTTTCAAGATCATGGCAACCTCTTCCAGAGCAGTGTTTCCGGCACGTTCGCCAATACCGTTGATGGTAACTTCTACCTGACGGGCTCCATTCAACACACCCGCAATTGTGTTTGCAGTAGCCATTCCAAGGTCGTTATGGCAGTGTGTGGAAAGGATTGCTTTTTCTATCCCGGTTACATGCTCCATCAGGTACTTAATTTTTGCACCGTATTCATCGGGCAAACAGTATCCGGTAGTGTCGGGTATATTAACCACAGTGGCTCCGGCTTTGATAACAGCCTCAACAACGCGGGCAAGGTATTCGTTATCAGTTCGTCCGGCATCTTCGGCATAGAACTCAACATCTTCTACATATTTCTTAGCATGCTTAACTGCTGCTACTGCCCGCTCAATGATTTCTTCGCGGTTGGAATTGAATTTGTACTTAATGTGCGAGTCGGATGTGCCGATTCCGGTATGAATTCTTTTTCGTTTGGCAAATTGCAATGCTTCGGCCGCTACCTCAATATCTTTCTGAACAGCACGGGTAAGGGCACAAATAGTTGGCCATGTAACCGCTTTCGAAATTTCAATAACCGAATTAAAATCACCCGGGCTCGATACAGGGAACCCTGCTTCTATGACATCCACTCCAAGAGCTTCGAGTGCTCTGGCTACCTGAATCTTCTCTACGGTATTCAACTGGCAGCCTGGTACTTGCTCTCCATCTCTCAATGTGGTGTCGAAAATAAATAATTTCTCGCTCATCTTTATTGGATTTTTGGGAAGAGGGAATAAAGGGGATAAAGGTGATAAAGTTCAATCTCAAAGACTTTATAAACTTTATTAACCTATAACTCTATAATCTTTATTAACTCTATAACCTCTATTAACTTTATTAAATCTATTTATTAAATCAAAAAAGCCTTTCGCACATGGAAGTGAGAAAGGCTTTCTAGTATATCTTATCTATACATTTTTTACACACGATACTCACTTCCACTTAACTGCCAGAGTAGTAGAATAATAATACCGCTAATAATAATATGTATATATGATAATTTCATTGCACTGTTTTTAGTTTTACGATGCAAAGGTAGAGATTATTTAATATACTCCAAATAAAACGTTATTTTTTTATCGAAAAAAGTTTCATTTCATAAGTCGACCGACACTTTAACTTATAAGTTTCTACTTATTTGATTGGCTTGCCCGAAAAGTTAATTGGGCTTTAGCACCTTCAGGGGCTTTCGAGAAAAGATGAAATGATAATACTTGTTCTTCCGTAATTGGGGCTACAATTTTGGCTTTAACCGTTACCCAGGTATCGTTAACGCCATCAACAAAAACTGCCTTGCCTTCGTTTAACTCCGAAAATTCCAGCGATATTTCATCACCCAAAAAGAACATGATTGTTTTAATGGCTGCATTATCGTTTACAACAATAAAGGATTTTAAGTCGTCACCATTTCCATTCAATGTAAAAACGATATCAACTTCATCACCTACTTGCAAATCCGGCAACTCACTAAACTTATTTGCATAGTTGGTTTCTTCTTCATCTCCACCCATAAAAACACCAACTATTTTCATTACAGGTATTTCAGAATCAGAGTCTGCACATCCTAGAAACAATAAAGGTAACAAAAGCAATATCAGTAGTTTTCTCATTGTATTTTGTTTGATAGTAGTGCAAAAATACGCATTATATTGTAATACGCAAAAAACCAAGTAAATAGGGCACTTATGAGATGAATAATAAGTAAATTTGCAGTCCAAATTAAAGTAATCATGAAATATCAGACAGCAATAAATAATTATCTGCAAAAACACTCTTACCCAAAAATCCAATTAAAAACAGTTCTATTTGATATGGATGGGGTTTTATTTGATTCGATGCGTTACCATGCGGAAGCCTGGCACCAAACAATGGTAAACCTTGGAACACGCTTTTGCAAAGAAGAGGCATATATGCACGAAGGGCGTACAGGAGCCGGAACAATCAATATTGTGTTTCAAAGAGAATTCCAAAGAGATGCTACACCCGAGGAGATTCAAAATATATACCAAAACAAATCGGATATATTCAATTCTTATCCCGACGCTGAACCAATGCCCGGTGCACGCGCGCTGCTGGAAAAGATCAAGTTACTGAAATTAATACCAATGGTAGTAACCGGGTCGGGGCAACAATCTTTACTGGAAAGGTTGGAACAGAACTTCCCCAATACCTTCAAACCCGAATTAATGGTTACTGCTTTTGATGTGAAATTCGGCAAACCAAATCCCGAACCTTATTTAATGGCACTTCAAAAAGGCGGCTTCAAACCGCATGAAGCCATTGTGGTAGAAAACGCTCCGCTTGGAGTAGAGGCCGGGGTAGCTGCCGGTGTTTTTACCGTAGCTGTGAATACCGGACCTCTTGACGATAAGGTTTTACTGGATGCCGGAGCCGATGTTTTGTTTCATTCGATGGAAGAGTTTGAAAGAGAGTGGGATGGGTTTTATAAAGAGCTCACTGGGTATTAGTTTTTTTGAAATTCTTTAAAAGAAATTCAATTATTTATTGTTTAATAACAAATAGCTTTTCGAAAAGATCATTCCGATGAATAATCATTCTACTAGTTGGTTTAAATCACTAAAACATTTTTGTTAGTCGCTAAATATCAGGAAGTTATAAAAAAGGCAACATAATAACAGTTTGTTCGTACTCTGTTTAACCTATATTATTCATACTTTGAATCGCAGTATTATAACTCTTTCATCCCGGTAACATGAAGCCTTTCTCCCGGTAGGATAAACGGTTTCTCCCGGTAGGATGAACGCTTCATCCCGGTAGGAGAAAAGCTTTATCCTACCAGGATAAAAGTTTTCTATCGGAAAGTCCCTACTATAGTATCAATAAATACTCTTCCCTAAGATACTTTTGTATCTTCCCTGTGGCACTTTTGTATCTTACTTGTGGCACTTTTGTATCTTGCCTGTGATACTTTTGTACCACAGGCGTGGTACTTTTTTCTCAGTGGTAAAAAAGTGTTGGTACTGTAAGTTTTTGATTACCAGTTGTGTTTGTGGCTTCGTCAAAATAGATAAAGGAGGTAAAGTAGGTAGAGTAGGTAAAGTAGGCTATTCTATGCGGCATTGCGAATCCTAAAGATTATCTTGCCACCTATTTAATAACCTCTTGCCATCTCCACATTTTTTCCTAATTTTGCTTCATTGAAACATATTATTACAACTATGAAAAAGGCAATATCCTTATTTCTCCTGTGCCTTCTTAGCACAATAACCATTTTCGCCCAGGATGTAAAACGTCCGGACTCTTACAACTATAACCGGGCAATGGATGCTATTAGTAATGATGATTATCAGGAAGCTTTAGAATATCTGGCTAAAGAAGTATCCGAAAACACACAAAATGGATATGCCTATATCTGGATTGCTGTTTTGCGTAATCATGCAGAAGAATACGGACGAGCACTAACATCTGTTAATCAAGCAATTAAATACTTACCTAAAAAAGATGCCGAATATATAGGCTTTGCTTATAAAACACGTTCTGTTGTTTACGAAGGACTGAATGAAATGAACAAAGCTATAGATGATATTTCTACTGCCATTAAATATGAGCCAGACAACGAAGAGTTCTACGAAAGACGTGCACAACTGTATTATGAGCAAGAAAAATACGACTTGTCGGACACGGATTACAATAAGATAATTGAGCTGAACGAAGGAGGAGTGATGGGATACATGGGCATTGGACGAAATGCAAACATGGAGAAACGATACGAAGATGCCATCAAACAATTCGACTATGTTATAAAATTGCATTCCGACTATTCGTCTGGTTATAGTTTCCGGGCAGAGAGTTATTTGGGACTTAAAAAATATAACGAAGCCATTGATGATGTTATAACTGCTTTGAATATAGATGGCGACGACAAATCGTTTGAACTGATGCAACACATTGCAGATTCTGCATACACAGCTATTGTTACAAAAGTCAAGATTCAACAGCTAAAGGAATCGGCTAGTAGTTACTGGCCTTACTGCTTAGGGGTTATATACGAAAACCACCTGGACTATACAAAAGCTATAAATGCATATAAAGAATCGATGAAAATAGATCCATCGCATTCAACCGCATATCGTATTGCTTACTGTTACTACAATTTAGGATTTTATGATCAGGCGTTGACATACTCCGATCAAACAATTGCCTTGGCACCCGAACAATCTGGTTATTATTACATGAAATCTAATATCCAAAATTGCTTAGGGATGATACCAGAGGCTATAGAGACTGCCGATAAGTATATATCAATGGTTCCCGAATCACTTTGGGGATATAATCTAAGAGGTTTGCTCAAAAATCTTCAGGGAGATCTGCCTGGTGCTTTAGAGGATTATTCAACAACAGTAGCATTAAACCCAGAAGAAGCTTATGGGTATTTGAAACGAGGCATTATACATAAAACATTAGGAAATGAAGATGATGCCAGAAGAGATTTCGAACAAGTTATTTTGTTAGACACAGTACCTGATAGCGAGTCGATAACCCAATATGCTTTTTTATATCTAGGCCAAAAAGAGAAAGCAATAGAATGGCAAAACAAACTTTTGGCAGAAGAAAGCGATAAAGGAACTTACTATGATGCTGCATGTTTATATTCGCTTATGAACGACAAGAAACAGGCTCTTTCTTATCTGCGACAAGCGTTAGAAGCAGGATATTACCAATTTGTTTATATCTCTCAGGATCAGGATTTGGATAATATACGCCAATTACCTGAGTTTAAACAGTTGATTGAAGAGTTTATGCAAAAACAGAAGGATAAGCAGGCTGTAGAACAAATCAATGAACGTTACATTGAAAAAACAGCAGAAATTCCGTTTGCAAGCGAAAGTGGTGTTTATAAGGTAAAGTGTACTATTAACGATTTGCCTTTACATTTCATATTCGACACAGGGGCTAGTGATGTTTCCATGTCGATGGTAGAGGCTAGTTTCATGCTTAAGAATGGCTATCTTTCTCAGCGAGATGTTATTGGAAAACAAAATTACATGACTGCAACTGGCGAAATTACAGAAGGGACTATTGTAAACCTTCAGAATGTATCTTTTGGAGGTCTTCATTTAAATAACGTCAAAGCCTCTATTGTTAAAAGCCAGAATGCCCCATTGCTGTTGGGGCAATCTGTCTTAAATAAGTTAGGGGTGATTGAAATAGACAATCAAAAGAAAGTACTGAAGATTACTTATAAAGAAAAAATACAATGATTTTTAAGGAGTTAATTGTTCTATTTAACCAGAGCCTGTATTATTCGTTTGGTTCAGTTAGAGGCTGTGTTGAACTAAAAGTGAGGTAAAGGAGGTAAAGTGAGGTAGAGGAGGTAAAGTAGGCGATGCCGCATGGAATTCCATTACTCAACTACTTTACCTCCTCTACCTCACTTTACCTCCTTTTCAATCTGATTTGAACCAAATTGATGAATCATGAATAAATGCTGCATAGAAATTAAAAATTAAAAACTCTGCGTTAATCCGCGAAACTCTGCGGTTAAAAGATTAAATTAGATTCTTTATATCCTCTTCAGTCAGCCCGGTAATCTCCACTATATTTTCTGTAGAGATTCCTTTGGCTTTCATGACTGAAGCTATTTCAAGTTGTTTTTTGCGTTCGCCTTCTTGCAAGCCTTCTGCTCTTCCTTCTTGTAAGCCTTCTGCTCTTCCTTCTTGCAAGCCTTCTGCTTTCCCATCCATATACCCTTCATACCGTCCGGTGGTAATTACGCTTTTCTGATACCGTATTGCCTCCATGTGAGCAAAATAGGCTTTACGTTCTTCATCCGACAGATGATCTATTCGTAAACTTTCACGGGCTTCGGGAAGACCGGCAGCGGTAGCATCTTCATCTATCTCACCGGTTTTGAGGAAAGAGATCCACTGGTCGAGGGGTTCAATTGCTTTCTGATCAAAATCGTTAACGCGTAACACATAGTACTCAGGGAATATGTCGCCAGCCTCCTGCTGAATAAACCGTTCGCGTTGGCGGACAGATAACTGCAACGTATCGTTATTGTGGATACCTTTGAAAATGGTTTTACCATGATACACATAATCGGTTCCCTGACCTAAGTCGAAGTAAACGATGTTAATTGAATAAACCTTTCGGACTCTATCGTATTCGTCGCCCAGATTGATGTATTCAGTGATGGTTTTTGAAGTACCATAAAGCATACGATGAAAGTAATCGAGTTCACGATTATTCTGTATCTCAATGATAATAAGTTCGCCTTTATCATTTTCGGTAAGCATATCTACCCGATTAAACTTATCATCATAAGCTTCCTGATTACCTTCACTTTCAAGAATACGGCGAATGTGAATTGCCTCACCAAGCAATACCGTGAGAAGACCTTCCAGTACTACAAAGTTGGATTTATTGCGCAACAACCGTTTGGCTGCCCAATCAAAACGGACAAGTGAGTGCGAACTGCTCATAATTGCTTCTTTTTAGCAAAGGTAACATTTATAATTCAATTAACGAAAGAAATTACTTTACTCAATACACCGAAAACTCATAAACACGCACATTATTCCCTTCACTTTGGTCGGGTTTGGTAACGAGTAAGCGTACATACCTGGCTTTCACAGGCGATTGTAACAGTCGGTCGGTTTCGAGTGCGGTGTTATCGGTTACAGTATCTACTGTTTTCCATTCGTCGCTCTCGTTTAGTTTTACCTGTAAGCTGTATTCTTTTGTGATATAATCAAGGGCTTCCAGTCCGGCGTGGAATACATACCAGCCACGAATCTCTTCTACACGTTCCATATCTACCACAATGAATTTGGGCTTATTATTACTGATGTCGCACCATTTGGTTGTAATATCATCGTCTAATGCCGCTTCGGCTCTTTCTCTGCGATTTACCTCACCGCTTCTATCAACAACAGGTTTCTTGTAAAGCAGATTCTTGTTCGAGTGTATTTCATCATCTGCATCTTTTACTGGTAAATCTACTTTAAGCAGATCTGTGGCAGATGTCATGGTATTGTTCTCATCGTAAGCCATTGTTGCAGCAAATACTACAATGCGTGAGTTATCCGGAAGTTCCAGTTTTTTAGCATTGGCAGGTATATCCAGTGCTATGCAAAACATGTAGGTAAATTCGTATGGGATATCTTTATTGTAAATCATGCTGTGCTTATGTGTACCCACAAAAGCTATATCGGCTGATTTAAGGAACCCTTCGGTATGACCGGTATGGCCCCACTGACCAATAAAGTCGGTATACGAAGGCACCTGTACTTTGTGCTGAACACCATCTACTGTAAATGTAGCCATATTATCTTTTTGAGTAGATGCCGCAAGCAGGTAAATACGGTTGAACTTTCCTTGTGGAAGGTCAATTACTTCCTTTCTGCATTTAACTCCATTGGGCACATCGCCTCCGGGTAGTTTGAAGTTAATACCGTTGAAGTTTATCTCTTCGGGCAGCAGTTCCGATGCATACGAATTTCCTTTGCCATCGAAGTTGGCATCCTGACGGAACGAGTTATAGGAAGAAGTTTTTATATTATAAGGTAGTTCCATGTGAACTGATTGGGTTGTTGCCAACATAGTAGCAGGCTTAGCCAGTTTCACTTTAAAACTCTTCATACCATAAGGATTCACATCGAATGTAAGGGTTTTACCGTTGTATCCGGCTTTTGCAATTACATCTTCTACACCATTAATTTCGCTGGCCGAAACAATATCGGCTGCAAAAGTAAAGTTAACTGTTTGTGTACCTTTTCCTTCGGTTTCGTAGAAACGGATTACATATTCATCGCTCTTTTCGGCTTGTTTAAAGGCTTTCAGTGCAACTTTATTGTTGTCCGAATGGGCAAATGAGAATGTTTTACCCAAACTTCCTTTGTGTTTAGGAGCCACAAAGGCATTCATGGATTGATTCATAATCTCGGCTTTCAATACTGTACCGGCCGCACGATAATCGCCGGCATGTGCCATGATTGAGTACGTGAAGCGATGTTTGCCAAAGTCTTGTTTGTCCTGATAAGCATATCCACCGCGTGTTTTGGGCGTGTGCAACAGGGTGAGACGAATGGTGTTATCATTGGGTTTGTCCCAACCGTATTTGCTGTCGTTCATAACAGAAACACCATAGCTATTGTCCTGTGCAGTGAGGTCGGCCCATTGCTGAGCATATACTTCGTAAGCAATTTCGGTATTGTTACCTCTTTGTACTGTTCCTACACCCAGATCGTAGGTTGCAACCGGGTTTGAAATACTTAACGGAAACTCTGCTTTCAACAGAGCGTTGGTTGTTTGCCAGTCGATATCATTCACAATGTCGATGCGATCGTTCTGACCACCTTCGGTTAATTGGATGTATTGTTTGAAAGTAGAACCTCCATACGTGCGTTCAACACACAGGGATGCTCTGACCGGGCCGTTTTCGGCTACAGTTATTTTCACACCTTCGGATAAAGAGATGGGGTCTTTATCCATCTCTTTCTTTAGGATTTCCCATGCCGGCCAATTGAATGATTCGTTTTCGGTGAACAAGGCCAGACGAATGGTCTTGCCGTTTTTAACCAGTTCTTTGTTGTTGCGCTTGTCAACAATGGAAGTAATGTCACCGTTTTTGTCGAGCGTCACCTTGTATATACTGTTCTCTATATTGTTAGCTGATGCCCGAAGCGTGGCCGATGGCTGGGTGTTGCCACCTGTGCGAACATCGTACACTACATATCCCATAGCAGGAGCTGTGGCCGAGACAAGCATCTTCACTGTACCGTTTTTATTTTCAATTATCTGGCTGGGTACTAACTGCCCTTTTTCGTTATACACAGATACTTTTCCTGCAGCTTTGGGCATTTGCAGTTGTACTTCAATAACATCCGAAACCACAAAAGCCGATGGATTATGAATTACCAGTGGTAAACCTTTAACTTGTGTATCCAACGCGCGGGTAGTTGCTCCTACTGAACTGGAAAGCACATTTGCAAAGTCTTTGAGTGAAATAAGTTCGTCGTTCCACGAAAATTCATAGGCACGTGGAATACTGGTTCCGGTAAGGTCATCGTGGAATTGATGCCAGATGAAACGCTTCCATGCTTCAGTAAGTGTATGTTTGGGATAGTCGATAGCTCCAATCCAGTTGGCAACAACAGCTGCACGTTCGGAAGCATCTGCCAATAATTCGTTGCGACGGTTGTACAGTTTCATAGCCGCCTGTGAGGTATAACATCCTGTTGCATGAACATCCATCAAGAGTTCGCCATTGTACAAAGGAAGTTCAGGGTGTTTATCGAATGGCAGGTAATCTTTATACAGCTGATCGCTTGTGGCGCTGATTATTTGTATCGGTCCGTCGCCTTTAAGTCCTTTTTCAACGGCTCTGACCGATTCGATGGTGGGTGCACCACCTGTATCGCCTGTACCGTAATAGTGGTAAACGGTTTTAATCGGACTTTTCTGAATGATGTTGTATAAGGATTCATTTTGGCTTAAATCTTCATCGCGCCATTTGGTGGTATAGTTATGTGCATCGGCTACCATCATAATCTTTGAGCCGTCAACACCTTGCCACAATCCTATTTCGAATGGTATTTTGCTATCTCCATAGAAAGGTTTGTTTCGCCATTGCAGCTTTTGTGTGGAGAATCCGATAAGCCCCGAATGAGCCGAAATAGTAGGAAGTGTCCAACCGAAGCCAAAGCAGTCGGGCAAGAAGATATCGGTAGATTCTACTCCAAACTCATCTCTGAAGAAATGTTGTCCGTAAAGAATGTTACGGGTAAACGACTCGGGCGAGGGTATATTAGGGTCTGTAGCATCCCAGGTACTTCCGGTTACATGCCAACGGCCTTCGGCAATGTATTTCTTTATTAGTTCATACTGGTGTGGGAAGTATTCTTTCATCCAGTAATATTTTATTCCACCTTCAAAGTTAAACACGTAGTTGGGATATTTGCCAAGCAAGAAAAGGTTTTGGTTAATGGTTTTGGGAATAAATTCACTGATTGATCGTTGTACATCCCAGTTCCATTGCGAATCGAAATGTGCATTCGATACAATGTAGGCTTTGTTTTTGTTTTGTGCTTTAGCCCCAAAAAACAATGATAGGAGTAAGCAGAAAGTAACTAATACTTTTACTTTGTTCATGATATTTGCAGTTTTTAATTTAATTACAGAAACAAATTTAGAGGGAAAGATTAAGATACGAAAGCTATTTGTGGCAGTAATAAGCTTGTTGGCAGGATTGATTACTAAATTGGCACAATTGTGTACTAATAAAAAACAAAGAAAGGCTACAATGTAGGGAATTTCCCTATCATTGTAACCTTTTTATTTTTAGGAGTTATCGCTTTATTTACTCTTCATCCAAAAGAATTTCAAGTATCTGGCAAGCAGCCTTCGATACAGAAGTTCCCGGGCCAAAGATAGCAGCTACGCCAGCCTGATAAAGGAAGTCGTAATCCTGTGCTGGAATTACCCCACCGGCAATAACAATGATATCTTCACGACCAAGCTTCTTCAACTCGTCAATAATCTGAGGAACAAGAGTTTTGTGTCCGGCAGCCAGTGAAGAAACACCAACTACGTTTACATCATTCTCAACCGCCTGACGGGCAGCTTCTGCCGGAGTCTGGAACAATGGTCCCATGTCTACGTCGAAACCACAGTCGGCATAACCTGTTGCTACAACTTTGGCACCACGGTCGTGACCGTCTTGTCCCATTTTAGCAACCATGATACGAGGTTGACGTCCCTCTTTCTTCGCAAACTTCTCGGCAAGCTCTGTTGCACGTTTGAAGTCCTCATCGTTTTTACTTTCTGATGAATACACGCCTGATATAGTTCTGATTATTGCTTTGTAACGTCCTACGATAGTTTCGCATGCATAAGAAATCTCACCCAGTGTAGCACGTACACGGGCTGCCTCAACAGCTAGTTCAAGCAAGTTACCTTCGCCTGTTTCCACACATTTGGTAATAGCATCGAGGGCAACTTGTACTTTGGCATTGTCGCGACCTTCTTTTAGTTCTGTCAAACGTTCAATCTGTTGAGCGCGTACAGCTGTATTGTCGATTTCAAGGATATCAATCGGAGCTTCTTTTTCCAAACGGTATTTGTTAACCCCAACAATGGTTTGAGTTCCTGCATCGATACGTGCCTGAGTACGGGCAGCAGCTTCTTCGATACGCATTTTAGGAATACCTGTTTCGATAGCTTTAGCCATACCACCGAGGCTTTCAACTTCCTCAATGAGTTCCCATGCTTTCTGAGCAATCTCGTTGGTTAGTGATTCAACATAGTATGAACCTCCCCATGGGTCAACATTCTTGGTGATGTAAGTTTCTTCCTGAATATAGATCTGTGTATTACGGGCAATACGGGCAGAGAAATCGGTAGGAAGTGCAATCGCTTCATCCAAAGCATTGGTGTGCAGTGATTGGGTGTGTCCTAAAGCAGCGGCCATTGCTTCGATACAAGTACGTCCTACGTTGTTGAACGGATCTTGTTCGGTAAGCGACCATCCCGAAGTTTGCGAGTGAGTACGCAATGCCAGTGATTTGGGATTCTTCGGATTGAATTGTTTTACAATCTTAGCCCAAAGTAAACGTGCAGCACGCATCTTGGCTATTTCCATAAAGTGATTCATTCCGATTGCCCAGAAGAACGACAGACGTGGTGCAAATGCATCAATGTCGATACCTGCGGCAGTACCTGCGCGAAGATATTCCAAACCGTCGGCCAATGTGTAAGCTAACTCAATGTCTGCTGTTGCTCCTGCTTCCTGCATGTGGTAACCTGAGATAGAGATTGAATTGAACTTAGGCATCTTCTGTGATGTATATTCAAAGATATCAGAAATAATCTTCATTGAGAATGCAGGTGGGTAAATATAGGTATTACGCACCATAAACTCTTTCAGGATATCGTTCTGAATAGTTCCTGCCAGTTCTTCCAGCTTAGCGCCTTGCTCTAAACCTGCATTGATATAGAAAGCAAGTACAGGAAGTACGGCACCATTCATGGTCATGGAAACAGACATTTTATTCAATGGAATACCATCGAAAAGAACTTTCATGTTTTCTAACGAGCAGATAGATACACCGGCTTTACCTACGTCGCCCACTACACGTTCGTGGTCGGGGTCGTATCCGCGGTGTGTTGCAAGGTCGAATGCTACCGACAATCCTTTTTGTCCGGAAGCAAGGTTACGACGATAGAATGCGTTTGACTCTTCGGCTGTAGAGAATCCGGCATACTGACGGATAGTCCAGGGACGAAGGGTGTACATTACCGAATAAGGTCCGCGAAGGAAGGGAGGAATACCGGCAGCATAATTGAGTTGCTCCATTCCTTCCAAATCTTCTTTTGTATAAACAGGCTTCACACCGATGTGTTCCGGGGTTTCCCAGTCGGCAGTAATGTTGTTTGCCTTTTGCCACTCAGCACCGTTTACAGGCTGAAATGCGGCGAATATATCTAAATTTTTAAAATCTGGTTTCATTGTTTCTTTTTATTTTTTATTAAACACAGAGGCACTGAGATACAGAGTTCTTTATTTTATGCGGAACACTGAGGCTTCGCAAAATGGATACTTTTAAAAATACCCATTGATTTTACGTCTGATGCCTGCTTTTAAAACTGGAACATTGAAATTGATTAATAATCCTATCTTCTTATTAGCTAAACGGAGATATGACATAAGTTGTACTTCGTGTATATCACGTATACATTCAACAGATTTAAGTTCGATAATAATTGACTCATCAACAAGTAAATCTAACCTAAAACTTTCACCCATATATTCTCCTTTATAAACGAGAGGAAGTTCCATTTGCCTTTTAACATGTAATCCTCTATTTAATAGTTCACTTTCAAGACAGGATTCATAAACGGATTCTAATAAACCAGGTCCAAGTTCTTTGTGTACTTCAATTGCAGCAGAAATAATTTTCTGCGTACGTTCATTATACCATTCTTGTGTCTTCAATTCCATTTAACTAATCTCTGTGTTCAGCATCAGGACAAGCCCTGTGTCACTGTGTCTCTGTGTTTAAATCTTATTTCAATAACTCTGCATTATAAGCCTTCAACGTTTCTAACACATTAGAACGAACATTGATGAAATTCTCAATACCCGCAGCTTTCAGTTCATCCATATTTGCAGGAGCACCTGCTACGATAAACATTGCGCGGCCATTCAGTGCTTTATATGCAGGAACTGCATATTCGGCATATTCATCGTCGCTTGAGCAAAGCACAACAATGTTGGCACCGGCAGCCATGGCAGCATCAACACCAGCCTCAACTGTTGGGAAACCAAGATTATCAACAACCTCATATCCGGCACAAGCCAGGAAGTTACAAGCAAACTGTGCACGGGCCTGACGCATAGCCAGATTACCAATAGTCAGCATGAATGCTTTCGGACGTTTGCCCGAAGCTTCTGTTTCAAGACGAAGAGCCTCGAATTGGCTGGAAGCACGGTCGAAGTTCAATGTTTCAATACCACTTTCGGCATGATCGCCACCACAGCAGCATTTGCATTCAACAGATTTCTTATCGCCTGCAAGTTCAGTAAAGTTAGGATACTGATTGGTTCCTAACAGAATTTCTTTGCGTTGGGCAACTGCTTTATGACGATTTTTTCCTGTTTCATTGATATCTTTCTGAACAGTTCCGGCTTTAATAGCAGCATAGAATCCACCTTCTTCCTGAACCTTCATAAATACCTCCCATGCCTGTTTTGCGATAGACACAGTAAGGTTTTCAATGTAGTACGAACCGGCAGCCGGGTCAACCACTTTATCGAAATGCGACTCTTCTTTCAACAGCAATTGTTGGTTACGGGCAAGTCTTTCCGAGAATTCGTCGGGAGTTTGATAGGCTTTATCAAAAGGAGTAACAGTCATTGAGTCTACCCCTGCAATAGCAGCACTCATGGCTTCGGTTTGAGTACGAAGCAAGTTTACATGAGCATCGAACAAAGTGAGGTTGTACGAAGAAGTTTCTGCATGGATAGCCATCTTGGCTGCACAACGGCATTCACCGTTTTCGCCTTTGTTATCGCAATCGCGAAGACATCCCGGATTGTATAAAGCTACAATATTAGCCCAAAGTAAACGGGCAGCGCGGAATTTAGCTATTTCCATAAAATAGTTTGAACTGATGCCAAAGTTAAACTTCAGTCTTTTAGCGATGAAGCTAACAGGCACACCAGCACTGAAAAGCTGATCCATATATTCGTTACCCCAAGCCAAAGCATATCCTAACTCTTGCGAGATATAGGCACCTGCATTATTCAGGGTAAGAGCATTTACACTAAGTACACGGAAGAAAGGAAGTGGCTGAATTGCTTCGATCAACGCTTTCGATGTTTGAATGAAATCGCCTTTTTCTTTTCCGCGAGTCAACATTTTGTTAAAGTAGTCGTAGTTGATTGAACCACGGAGTTCTTTTACATCATAATCCATTTTCTGGAAGTATGCCACCAGTAGTTCTGCCAGTTCAACGGCATGTCCCTGACAAACAGAGAAGTTCAACTCAACTGCCGGAGCTTCGATGCCCTTTAACAATGTTTCAAGATATTCGATACTCAGTTCTTTCGAATTTACATGGAAAGACAACGAGTCAACACCTTTGTTTAAGACGTCTAAAGCTTTTGCGTTTGCTTCTTTGGCATCTTTAGCACAAATGTCCTGGCGAACAAGCCACACATTATTTTTCTTAGTACCTCTTAAATACGGAAACTCACCAGGAAGCGCGTCGGTTGTTTTTAAACCTTCGAGGTCTTCCATACGGTAGAAAGGTTTTACTTTAAATCCTTCGTTTGTTTTCCAAACAAGTTTCTTCTCATAGTCGGCTCCTTTCAGGTCGGCTGTAACTTTTTCCATCCATTGTTCGGTTGAAACCGATGGAAAATCGGAGAAGAGTTTTTCTTTACTGTCTGCCATAGTTTACTTTAATTATAATAAAGATTGGTTTTAAAATATCTTTTGCATATTTATTCTCTAAAGCCTTGCAAATATACGTATATAAGTTAAAATGAAGTTTTTTTTTAGGAAAAATTCGCAGTAGGAAACTATCTCATAATCAGTTCAGGTATCAGTAGTTTGTGTCCACCATTCTTGACCGCAACGACGGCATTCGTGCAAATCGTTTCTGTACGAGTCGGTTTTGGTCGATGTTTCAGAGTCCAGATACGAACCATTGTAATAATAATCGGTTTTGGTTTTATAAGTAGTGCTGTAAAGTTTACTACGCGTAATAAACGAATCTAACTCGTGACAGTTGGGACAACGGCTCCGTTTAATATCTACAATTATTCTATAGGTTAAATAAGCTAGCAAACCTCCCGTCCAGATAGGTGCAAATGTACCACTATATGCCTGGTGTGAAAGAAGCCACCCACCCACTGCCATCACAATATTAAATTCCATTATAAAGGCAACAATCAGGAACACCCAATTGGGCATTACCCTGAAAAGAGCCAGTATTGTTGTTGGTACTGTTACAAATATAAATGTTATTATTATAGGCATCAGAAAATAAAGAATAATATAGCCAAAAAATCCCCAACTATAAATGGCATTAAACAGGTTATGGCTCCATCTCCACGAAAACCAGCTCTTTACCTTATTAAACCAAGCCATGGAAGTATCTTTGGTTTTGCCTTTAACAACCGAAGTTACCGGAACAAGATAACTACTGCTTATATAAGCTTTATTTCCTTTGTAGGATATTTGTGCCCAGCCATTACTTATCTGGTTTACTTCTACAACATCTCCTTTATAAACGCTACCCAATATAGCCGCATCTTTTGCAGGAGCACTTCTTACATTCAAAGAGCTACTTACATTTACCTTGTACTTATCTGCTCCGAAGGCAGTAATTGAAAGGAATATAGAAAACAGGAATAAAAAATATATCTTCATAGTAGTTGCAAATTTATGAAAACTTTGTCTACTATGTATAGAGTGATTAAGAAAAGTGAGGTAGAGGAGGTAAAGTGAGGTAAAGGAAAATGTGTTAATTGCCGCCGGTTAAAAACCGACGACAATTAATAATCTTAGTTTCAATTCTTGCTAGGTAAATTACACCAATCGATAGTGCTTGTTGGCCAGATGCTTCTGGAAGCGTTTTGTGCGCCAATTGTAAATGTAGCAATATCTACAATAGTTCCCTGTCCGGAAATTGTTCCTTCATAAACCTGCCCTGAGTTATTTTTAAAGATAGCAACTTTATAGTTTACAGAACTTACTCCTTCGTTCTCCGCATAATAATGTAAATACACTTTATACGTTCCTTCGGGTGCCGGATTAAAATAAATATTTTCCGGACCATAAGCAACTACATTATCATAATCTAAAAAACCACCTGTGGTAGATTGCATATCTGAATAGTATATATGATAACCAGAAGGGTCAATACAATGCAAATCAATATCTGAATAGTCGTCCCATGTTAGTGTCATTTTTACTTCACCATTACCCGAGATCAAACTACCTTCGCCTAAGTTTATGTCATCAGTAGCCAAATCATATACTAAATCGCCCAATGCTGTTACATTATTAGCAATACCTGTTAAGCAAACTAAAACTGTACCTGCATTTGCACAGGATACTAAATTAGCATAATGTCCAATAATTGTACTACCAATGGCAGTGCCTTGTGAAACTTCGATTAAACCTGCTACATCTGCAATGTTTACAAGTGCTCCCGAACAGCTTATAGCCGCAAGCGCAATACCAACACCTGTAGGAGCTGATGCTATTGACAATCCGCATCCAACAGAACTTACAACAGCATTAATCCACTTTATTGGCGAACGAGACACTGCTCTCGTTGTTCCTTCTTCTAATAATCCATTTTTATATTCGTCCCATAAAACATCTGTTTCTATGTTCTCAAACAAATGAGTTTCTCCATTTTTAGTAATTAGAACTGCATTCAATTTACTTTCTTCAAATTGACCTAAAACAATAGTAAATTCTTCCGATAAAATTGTTTTAGGCAAGCCTTCACTATCAAAATCGATAATAAGAGTAATTTTTTCTTCTATACCATCATATATAGAAAGACGTTTAGGCAATTTGCTGTTTTCTTCTTGAAACTCATAAAAGTATCCCGAACCATCTAGTCCTAAAATTGCATAATCAAATTTATCACCTAAATTTTGATTCAAAGCTATATATTCAGGCAAATTCATAATTTGGATTCTTAACTCCTCACCATCAACCAATGTCAAAATAAGTTCATTCCCTTCAACCTTTACTGATTGGAAGAAAGAATCTCCATTAATTCCATTAGTGCCATCTTCACCGAGTGCTTTCACTGGTTCGCCTGTTTCATTTTGTATTTCAGTGAATGTAACTCCATTATCATAACTAATAATCCAATAGCCATCCGAATTAATTTTAAGTTGTGGAGTTACAGCATCGGCTCCTGTAACAGGTATCTTATTACCATCTGTACCTGTTAACCAAGATTTATTACCATCTATGGTCTGAGTCCAATAATATTTACCTTCAAAAACATCGACCCCAATAATCGGAGCATCTTTACCATCAGTTCCATCAATCCCGTCTTTACCGTTACTTACAATTGCAGTAGTACCATCTGTGAATGTTATAATGTATCCATCACTACCATATTCTACACTTGCAACATATACATTGTTTTGAAGTGCAGTAATAATTGCACTCATAGAAGAAATATTGCTGTTCATTGATTTTAATTTGTCTTCAATAGAAGCAATACGTTCATCCAACGAATTTACTTTATCCCACAACGCATCATCGTTGTACTTACAAGCTGTGATACAAAGCATTAATAATGCAAATAAAAGATTTTTTGTTCTCATTGTTTTTTAATTCTTAATAGTTGTTGATACACATATAGTGCGCAAAAGCCCCAAAAGGTAACAGGTAAATCTCACTTTTTTTCCGAGCCATTGTTTTTCCTCATTCAACACTGCAAAAGTATGATGCCGAAAATTGTGGATGGAAAGAAATGGCGAGAAATGGCAAGAAACGTCTAGAAATGACGAAATAAATATTTAAAAGAAGTTAATCGGGCGGTTGTTATTATGTTTTAGCCACGGATGACGCGAATTGCACGGATTTTTAAATACCTGGATTAGTTTAATGCTATATAGCATTGACCCCTCGAGCTATATAGCATTGACCCTCAGAGCTATATAGCATTGACCGGTAAAGCTATATAGTTCCGATTCTTCGGGGTATATAGGATGAAAGCACCGTAGGGATGCCCCTTGTGGGTATCCTGATAATGGTTCCCTTGTATCAATGGTTAACAATCAGGATACCCACAAGGGGCATCCCTACAGGGTTTGCGCATTCACACCTTTGCGAATCATCATCAACAGCAGCAGTTTCTTTTTACTCTGCTTTTTCTGATGTTATGTTATGTTATGTTCTCTTCTTTTCTCTTCTCTTCTTTTCTATTGTTGCAACGGAATTCTACGACCGTTGCTTTTTAGCTCCCTTTGTTTGTATATATTTTAGCAAACAACAACAATAATCCGGCACATCAACAATCTAGTGTTATAGCCACAAATACAGATTAATAGATTATAATATTGACACTTCCTGCATGCACTATCGTGTCTAATAATCAAAATAAATAAGCAGATACTTTTGCATCATATTTACAGTAAAAAGGCAACGAAAAGACAACGAAAGAACAATGAAAGAACAATGAAAAGCTTAAAATAGTAGTCTATTCTGAATTATTCTTTATTGTTTGATGCCTACATTGTGTATTTGTATGCAAGAAAGCTCTGTGTTTCTGTATCTGTTTGGTAGATAATTAGTATTTTTGGAGATGAGAATAAAATTATAAAAGTTTAAAAACAACATGTCTACTTACGCACCTTTTGCTAAACCTCTCTATGTAATGTTAAAGCCGGCAGGTTCATTTTGTAACCTTGCATGCGATTATTGTTATTACTTGGAAAAAAAGAACCTCTATACTACCGAAGCTAACGATAAATTTATCATGAGCAATGCCTTGCTCGAAAAGTTTATTGAACAGTATATTCTTTCGCAAACCCAACCACAGATACTATTTACTTGGCATGGTGGTGAGCCATTAATGCGTCCCATCTCGTTTTATAAGTATGCTTTGGAGTTACAACAGAAATTTGGTAAAGGCAGGCAGATTGACAATTGCATACAAACCAATGGCACATTGCTAACGGATGAATGGTGTAAGTTTTTTCACGATAATAACTGGTTGGTGGGCGTTTCTATCGACGGCCCTCAGGAGTTTCACGACGAATTCAGAAAAAACAAACAGGGGCTACCCTCTTTCCATAAAGTAATGAGGGGAATTGAATTGCTGAATAAACACAATGTGCAATGGAATGCAATGGCGGTTGTAAATGATTTTAATGCAGATTATCCACTCGATTTTTATAATTTCTTTAAAAAGATGGGCTGCCACTATATTCAGTTTGCACCTATTGTAGAAAGAATTACCCGTCATAAAGATGGTAGATACCTGGCAAACCCAATGGATGGCAGCAACCCGGAACTGGCCGATTTCTCGGTTACTCCGGAACAATGGGGGAATTTTCTTTGTACACTTTTCGATGAATGGATAAAAGAGGATGTGGGCACGTATTACATTCAGTTGTTCGATGCTACACTGGCCAACTGGGTTGGCGAACAACCGGGGGTATGTACCATGGCTCGTACCTGCGGACATGCCGGAGTAATGGAATATAATGGCGATGTGTATTGTTGCGACCATTTTGTGTTCCCCGAATACAAGCTGGGCAATATTCATAACAAAACATTAACCGAAATGATGTACAGCGAGCAACAACTTTCTTTTGGAGCGGCTAAAGAAAACACCTTGCCCACTCAATGCCACGAGTGCGAGTTTTTGTTTGCCTGCCATGGCGAATGCCCTAAAAACAGGTTTGCATTTACGGCTACAGGCCAACCGGGGCTTAATTATTTATGTAAGGGATATCATCAGTTCTTTAAACATGTAGCACCTTATATGGATTTTATGAAGAACGAGTTAATGAATGAACGGCCGCCGGCAAATGTTATGGGGTGGAAACCTCAATAGTCATTTATGAGTTATAGCTTTTTGCATCCGGGTAAGTATTGCCGTGCTATTCTGCTTTCCGGATGTACATCGAACAAATAAATAATCGCAAGGAAGCAATACTCAAAAGGCTTCATTAAAATATACACAATATCGGCACTTAGCGGCGTTGTGATATGTTTAGCTATAGGGTAACCATATCTATCGTACAGATAGCGGATAACACGGTGAATTTTAGGTATTCGCTCTTCCAGAATTTGCTCAAAAGCATTAGCAACCAACAACTGACGGTTTACCCAAATTGTTGTTCCGCCACGTATGCCCCGGCGCAAAGGTTTTACAAGTTTTCTATGTCCCTGTACCGATACAGTGCACAAGTAGTGCCCCGAATGAGGAAGCTTTGGCGGAGACTCTCGTTCGGAGAATAGCCAGTCGCTTGTTTCGGTGAATGCCTTTACAAAGCTATCCGGCTGTTGCCCAAAAAGCAGAAGCAGAAGCATGCAAACACAAAGAATAGGCAACATTAAAAGCAGTGCCATCCAACCCCAGTTTTTACTATTATAAAGTAAATAGTTGGGTAGCGAATACATTACAGAACGATAATTATCTACCGGAAAACTTCGCACAACACTTATTACAACCCTAACTTCATAGATTAAGAAATTAACAATACAAACTATTCCTGTTATTACTCCTAAATTGCTAATGTTTGCAGTAAGCTGAACTATATACATTACACAGCATATTATTTGCAAAAATATAAAGCTGAACAGTATAATTGTAACCAATGGCGGTAGCAGTTGTTTGCCAATGCGAATCACTATGAGTGACACTACCCCAATTATCATCAGAATAACATACCACTTACCATATTGGCCCGAAATTGGTGCATGGTAGAAAGGTGAGTCAAGCTCCCTTAGAGGTATTTGATAATCGGGACCTGAAAACTCGGCCCAACAAAAAACAAAAATTACTGCCATTAGTATCAGGTAGCACCGCAAATTCATTTTTAGAACTACGCCAACTTCTTTACTACGGCATGTTTGCACCAAACGATAAATATTGAAAAGGGTGCCATCTATAAAGATAGTTCCGATTATAAAAAAAACAACCAGAAGAATTAGCACTTCATTAATATTGGATACCTTATTAAAGATAATAATAGCAACCGTAGTTATAACTGTTAATGCCAATCCTATTCGTAATACGAGTTTATCCGAAGTCATTCAACAACACCCTCAATTATTGTGCAACTTTCATTTTAAATTCTCGGAACTGGCGCCACAACATAACACCTGCCACAACACATGCCACCAAATCGGCTATAGGCATACTCATCCATACGCCTAAAGAACCCCAGAAGTGAGGCAATATAAGCAAACAGGGAATCAAAAACAGTATCTGACGGGTAAGCGACAGAAATATAGCTTTACTTGCCATACCAATACTCTGAAAGAAGTTTGAGGTTACCATCTGGAAACCAACTATTGGGAAGAATGTGATAACTATTCGTAAACCTTCCGAGGCCAATGCTATGAGTTTCTCGTCCGATGTAAATATGGATACTGCCAAACGTGGCATAAACATTCCTACCACAAAGCCCATTGTGGTTACAGCGGTTGCTGCAATAATTGTTAGTTTCAATACCTCGGTTACACGACTATATAGTTTTGCGCCAAAGTTATATCCCGCAATAGGCTGCATGCCTTGGTTAAGGCCCATAACAATCATCAGGAATAAAAAGGCCAATCTGTTTACAATGCCATAGGCACCAATGGCCAGGTCGCCACCGTGCCGTTTCAACCCCTGATTGATTAACAGAACTACAAAGGTGGCTGCCAGATTCATCAGGAAAGGCGACATACCAATTGAAAGCGAATCAACAACAATTCTCTTCTTCAACCGGAAGATGCCTTTACGAAAGTGAATCAACTCGTTTTTATTACTAAACAATACAATTAACCAAACCAATGCCATAATCTGAGCCATAACAGTGGCTATGGCTGCTCCCTGAATTCCCCAGCCAAAAACATATATAAAAAGAGGATCGAGTGCCGTATTAAGCAGTACAGTAGCTATGGTTGCAACCATTGCCTTCTTTGGGTGGCCCGACGAGCGTAAAACCGAGTTCAAACCTAAATATAAATGAGTAACCACATTACCCAGCAATATAATTTTCATGTAATCGCGGGCATAGCCAATGGTGTCTTCGCTGGCACCAAAATAATAGAGAATCGGGTCCAGAAACGCCAGCGTAATAATACTGAATCCTATACCAGCTACTACATTCAGGATTACAACGTTGCCTAGCACCCGCTGTGCTGTGTCGTAATCTTTCTGTCCTAATTTCATCGATACCAAGGTAGAGGCCCCTACCCCAACCAACGAACCAAATGCAGCAGCAAGGTTCATTAAAGGAAATGTTAATGCCAACCCCGATATAGCTAGCGAACCTACTCCCTGCCCAATAAAGATGCTATCTATCATGTTATAAAGAGAGGAAGCAGTCATGGCTATAATTGCAGGAATTGCATATTGCATTAATAATTTTCCGATTTTATCTGTCCCTAACGCTGTAGGTATTTTCTGATTTGCCATAAGTTTGGTTTTTAAGTAGTAGCTAGTAGTTAGTAGCTAGTAGTTAGTAGCCAGTAGTAAGTAGTAAGAATCCATGCGGCATCGCTACTAGCTACTAACTACTAGCTACTAACTACTATAAAAAAAGTGTGCAAAGTTAACAAATAATGTTCTGACAAAAAACAAAACCGTAACTTTCAACTCTCAACTCTCAACTTTCAACTATTAATTGCACGAATATTGGAAATGTTTCGTACTTTTGCCACAAATTTAAGTTTTTGAGCCTATCTGTTTTTAAGTTTTAGGCTATGCCAATAACAACTTAAAGTCTCAAAAAACTTAAAAACTCAAAATCTCAAATATGAATATATTAGAATTAAGTGAGCAAGAAATCATTCGACGCAACAGTATGAATGAACTTCGCCAGATGGGTATTGAACCATATCCCGCTGCAGAATATGTAACAAACGCTTTCTCAACTGATATAAAGGAAGAATTCAAAGACGACGCCGAACCTCGCAAGGTATCAATAGCCGGACGAATGATGAGTCGCCGGGTAATGGGAAAAGCATCATTTGTAGAATTACAAGATTCAAAAGGACGTATTCAGGTATATATTACCCGGGATGATATTTGCCCGGACGATAACAAAGACCTTTATAATGTAGTATTCAAACGTCTGCTCGACCTGGGCGACTTTATTGGTATTGAAGGAACCGTATTCCGCACACAAATGGGCGAAATCAGTGTTCATGCCGATAAACTTACCATACTTGCCAAATCAATAAAACCACTTCCTATCGTAAAATATAAGGATGGAGTTGCTTACGACTCTTTCGAAGATCCCGAACTGCGCTATCGTCAGCGTTATGTTGATCTTGTGGTGAACGATGGAATAAAAGATTTGTTTATCAAGCGTACCAAGATATATAACTCTATGCGTGAGTACTTCAACACACAGGGATATATCGAAGTAGAAACTCCGGTGCTGCAATCTATACCGGGTGGTGCTGCTGCAAGGCCGTTTATAACACATCATAATGCATTGGATATACCTTTGTATCTTCGTATTGCAAACGAATTATATCTTAAAAGATTAATTGTAGGTGGTTTTGAAGGAGTATACGAATTCTCTAAAAACTTCCGTAACGAAGGTATGGACCGTACCCACAATCCGGAGTTTACCTGTATGGAGATTTATGTGGCCTATAAAGACTACAACTGGATGATGGCACATACCGAAAAGATGCTTGAAAAGATATGCCAGGATGTAAATGGTACAACCGAAGTTAAAGTGGGCGACAACCTCATTAACTTTAAAGCACCATACAAACGGGTAACAATGCTGGATTCTATCAAGGAATTTACAGGATATGATCTTACAGGCAAAACAGAAGACGAAATACGCGAGATTTGCGGAAAGCTAAATATGGAAGTAGATGAAACAATGGGAAAAGGAAAACTCATTGACGAAATATTTGGAGAATTCTGCGAAGGAAACTACATACAGCCAACCTTTATCACCGATTATCCGATAGAGATGTCGCCGCTAACAAAACGGCACCGCAGCAACCCTGAATTAACAGAACGCTTCGAGCTGATGGTAAACGGAAAAGAGTTGTGCAACGCATACTCGGAGTTGAACGACCCTATTGATCAGTTGGAACGCTTTCAGGATCAGATGCGGTTAAGCGAAAAAGGTGACGATGAAGCCATGTTTATTGATATGGACTTTGTGCGTTCGCTCGAATATGGTATGCCTCCAACATCGGGAATGGGTATTGGTATGGATAGGTTAACAATGCTTATGACCGGACAAACAGCCATACAGGAAGTATTGTTCTTCCCACAGATGCGTCCGGAAAAAACAGTAAAAAAAGATTCTGTTGCTAAATACACCGAAATAGGAGTTCCCGAAGAATGGGTGCCTGCTATACAAAAAGCAGGATACAATTTGGTGGAAGATATGAAAGATGTGAATCCACAAAAACTACATCAGGACATTTCGGGCATAAACAAAAAATATAAGCTGGAATTGAACAGTTTGTCTGTAAATGATGTTACCGGATGGGTGGAGAAACTAAATTCGTAACCAAATTCCGTAAATAATGAAAGTACCGGGAAAGATAGCAATCATGGGTGGAGGAAGCTGGGCCACTGCTATAGCCAAAATGGTTATGGGGAATGATGTATCGATAAACTGGTATATCCGAAGGGATGACCGTATAACCGAATTCAAGCGGATGGGTCATAACCCTTCTTACCTTACCGGGGTAAAGTTTGATGTAAAGCGAATCAATTTCAGTTCGAACATCAACGATATTGTCCGTGAATCAGATACACTGATCTTTGCTACCCCCTCTCCTTATCTGAAATCGCACCTAAAAAAACTTAAATTAAAGCTCAAAGATAAATTCATCATTACAGCTATTAAAGGTATTGTACCTGATGAAAACCTGATTGTTTCCGACTACTTTCATAAAGTGTACGGAGTACCGCTCGAAAACATTGCTGTTCTGGCTGGTCCTTGCCATGCCGAAGAAGTAGCCTTGGAGCGCCTCTCCTACATCACAGTGGCCTGTCCGGATAAAGATAAAGCAAGGGCAATGGCACGCAATCTGAGTAGTGGATATATCAAAACTTCTATTAGCGATGATGTTACCGGTATTGAGTACGGTTCTGTTTTGAAGAACGTTTATTCAATAGCAGCCGGTATTTGCAGTGGGCTTAAGTATGGCGATAATTTCCAAGCCGTTTTAATGTCGAATGCGATTCAAGAGATGAACCGTTTTCTGGACACAGTTTATCCTATAAACAGAAATATAAACGATTCGGCTTATCTGGGCGACTTGTTGGTTACAGGTTACTCTAACTTCAGCCGTAACCGTACATTCGGAACCATGATAGGCCGTGGATATTCGGTTAAAAGTGCCCAGATTGAAATGGAAATGATTGCCGAAGGGTATTTCGGCACCAAATGTATTAAAGAAATCAACAAGCATCATCATGTTAACATGCCCATCCTCGATGCTGTTTACAACATTCTCTATGAAAAAATCTCACCGATGATTGAGATTAAATTATTAACAGATTCATTTAGATAATAAGAGTTATGAGTTGTGAGTTATGAGTTTGGAGTTTCGATGCCGCATGGTATGTACAACTCATTACTCAAAACTTATTACTCAAAACTCATTACTCAAAACTCAAAACTCAAAAAGTATGATAACACTGAACATTGAAAAAACTCTTGGATTCGTTTCCAAAGAGAAAGTTATGGCTTATGAGCCTGTAATAAAAGCTGCTCGCGAAGCACTGGAAAATGGCACAGGTAAAGGAAACGATTTTTTGGGATGGTTGCATTTACCTTCATCAATTACCAAAGAATTTCTGACAGATATTAAACAAACAGCTGAGGTGTTAAGAAACAACTGCGACTATGTGGTAGTAGCAGGTATTGGAGGTAGCTACCTTGGTGCACGTGCGGTAATCGAAGCTTTGTCGAACAGTTTCACCTGGTTGCAGGAAAACAAAAAGAATCCGGTTATTATTTATGCCGGTCATAACATTGGCGAAGATTATTTGTATGAACTTACCGAATTCCTGAACGGAAAGAAATTTGGTGTAATCAATATATCAAAATCGGGAACTACAACCGAAACTGCTCTTGCCTTCCGTTTGTTGAAGAAACAGTGCGAAGAGCAAAGAGGCAAAGAACTGGCTAAGAAAGTTATCGTAGCTATTACCGATGCCAAGAAAGGTGCTGCCCGCATCACTGCCGATCAGGAAGGGTACAAATCGTACATTATCCCCGATAATGTTGGCGGACGTTTTTCTGTTCTTACTCCCGTTGGTTTGCTTCCTATTGCTGTTGCCGGATTCGATATTGAGCAACTTATTGCAGGTGCAACCGATATGGAGAAAGCATGTGGAGTAGATGCTCCTTTTGCTGATAACCCTGCCGCTATTTATGCTGCAACCCGCAACGAACTATACAAGAACGGAAAGAAAATAGAAATCCTTGTAAACTATAACCCTAAATTGCACTTTGTTAGTGAATGGTGGAAACAGCTTTACGGTGAATCGGAAGGAAAAGAAAACAAAGGTATTTTCCCTGCTGCTGTAGACTTCTCTACCGATCTTCACTCTATGGGACAATGGATTCAGGAAGGCGAACGTACTATCTTTGAAACAGTTATCTCTGTTGAGAAAACAAACTTCAACCTGCAAGTTCCTTCGGACGAAGCTAATCTCGACGGTTTGAACTTCCTCGCCGGCAAGCGTGTAGACGAAGTTAATAAAATGGCCGAACTTGGTACACAGATTGCTCACGTTGATGGTGGTGTTCCTAACATCCGTATCACAATTCCTGCATTGAACGAATATAGCATTGGTGAGTTGCTTTATTTCTTCGAAATTGGTTGTGGCATCAGCGGATATGTACTGGGTGTTAACCCATTCGATCAGCCGGGAGTGGAAGCGTACAAAAAGAATATGTTTGCACTTTTGAATAAGCCTGGTTACGAAGAAGAATCGAAAGCGATACAGGCGAGATTGTAATTCACAAATACAATCTTCTATAAACTAATAGAACACAGAGACACAGAGTCACAGAGATATTAAAAACTCTGTGTCTTTGTGTCTCTCGTTCTATTATTTTTTTCATCAAACTGATATATAAATCAAAGATTTTTATCTATGTTTGTAATATAACTAAATATTCCACGGATATGAACAGGCCTACTCGTTTACTACCTATAGGTATTCAAACTTTTGAAAGAATACGGACAGAGGGTTATCTTTATGCCGACAAAACTGCTTTGGTGTGGCAACTTGTTTCTACTTCCACTCCCTATTTCCTTTCCCGGCCTCGTCGTTTTGGTAAGAGTTTACTGGTAAGTACTATTAAATCATACTTCGAAGGTCGTAAAGACTTATTTGAAGGGTTGGCCTTGGGAGAACTTGAAACCGAATGGAAGCAATATCCGGTACTGCATCTGGATTTGAATGCCGAGAAGTACGATTCGCCCGAGAGGCTTGTTGGCTTGATTAATACTTTTTTGGCACAATGGGAAGAATTATATGGGAGTAATAAAAATGAAGATTCTCTCGCCACTCGTTTCGCTGGTATTATTCGTCGTGCCTCAGAACAAACAGGAATGAATGTTGTGGTGCTTATTGACGAATATGATAAGCCCATGCTTCAGAATTTGCTAAACGAACCTTTGTTGGAAGAGTATCGCAATACATTGAAGTCTTTTTACGGAGTACTTAAAAGTGCCGACCCTTATTTGCGTTTTGTACTGTTAACGGGGGTCACCAAGTTTGCCCATGTGAGTATATTCAGCGATCTTAATCAACTCTATGATATCAGTTTAGATCCGGCTTATGCTACCGTTTGTGGAATAACGTCTGAAGAACTTGTGCAAGTTTTCACTCCTGAAATAGAGCAGCTAGGTCAGGCAAATGGTCTTACTTTTGATGAAACGGTGAAAAAGATGACAGCCAAGTACGACGGTTATCATTTTGGAGAATACACACCTGGTATTTTTAATCCCTTCAGTGTGCTTAGTGCATTACAACAGAAGCGATTTAAAGACTTCTGGTTTTCCACCGGCACCCCGACCTATCTTATCCATCTGCTCAAAGAAACCAACTACGATCTTCGTTTACTTGTAGATGGGGTAGAAGCCGAACAGGCTACCTTTTCCGAATATCGGGCCGAAGCTAATAACCCTATTCCAATGATTTATCAAAGCGGATATCTAACGATTAAGGATTATGATCGGGAATTCCAGATGTATACTCTCTGTTTTCCCAATGATGAAGTGAAGTATGCATTCATGAAATTCCTACAGCCCGGGCCGATGCTAGTTGATGGAAGAAAACTGGTTAAGATAGGAGTAGAGTTTGATAAAGAGAAACGTAATATCGGACAATATTTAGTGGAAATGAATTGAAAACCATGAATAACCTTCCAATTTCTTTTGCCCCTCTCCAAGGATATACCGATGCGGCTTACCGTAACGCTCATAGTCTTTATTACGGTGGTATAGATCATTATTATACTCCCTTTGTTAGAATTGAAAAGGGAGAATTTCGCAACAAAGATATCAAAGATATTTCTCCTGAAAACAATCAAGTACCTCTTCTTGTACCTCAGTTAATTGCAGCCGGGGCCAATGAAATGGAACGGATAATTAATCTCCTTGCCGATAAAGGATATCAGGAGATTGATATCAATCTGGGCTGTCCTTTCCCTATGATTGTAAAGAAGAAAAAAGGATCAGGCATATTGCCCTATCCGGAAGAAGTGAAAAGTTTGCTTTGCACCATACATCAATTTCCTGACATACGGTTTTCCATAAAAATGAGACTGGGCCTGCATTCGGCTGATGAGAGTTTAAATCTCCTTCCGATTTTAAATGATATCCCTCTGAAACATATCACCATGCATCCACGGTTGGGAATTCAACAGTATAAAGGCGAGGTTGATCGGGAAGGTTTTAGTTTGTTTTATGAGAAGTGCAACCAACCTCTGATCTACAATGGAGACATTAAGAGTATTGAAGATATTACAAGTATCCACCAGCATTTCCCTAAACTTTCGGGAATAATGATTGGCAGAGGTTTGTTAACCAATCCTGCCTTGGCGCTTGAATACAAAAACGGAGAACCGCTCTCTGCTACTGAGTTCAAGAAAAGACTAATGCAGATGCATCAGTATGTATTTAACCATTACCAAAATCGGTTAGAAGGTGGCGATGCCCAGCGTCTGAATAAGATAAAGACATTCTGGGAATATCCGGAAGTAGACAGGAAAATCAAAAAACGGATACATAAATGTACCCGCCTTAGTAATTACGAAGAAATAATAAAAGACTCCTGAAGGAGTGCAGGTTAATAAAGTTTCAGGTAGTAATCTATATTCTCGGCACTTAACAAATCAATAGGCATGTAATTTACTGGTATAATCTCTTTCTTGAAAATCAGGAAATCACATAATGTTTTAATACCGTTAAATCCTTGTACCTCTGGTTGCTGGGCAATAAGAAATGACACACTATTATTCTTGAGGCACGACACATTACGATCGAGTAAGTCGTAACCAATCAGGTTGAAGTGTTTTTTGTTTCTCAGTTCAAGATATTCGCCAATAGTATAAACTTTAGAAGTAAATGTTATTCCGTTCAATACATCCGGATGATTACCGAAAAAGGCATCAAGCATGTTGTTATCATCGTTAGATTGCTTGGCATGAAGATTCAGTTCCAGAATATTACATTCGGGATGATACTCTTTCATATACTGCCTGAATCCTATTTCACGGTTTTCCTGCTGGTTTGAACCTACAATACCCTCGTTTATCTTTCTGAAAACAACAATCTCTTTCGTATCCCGTCCGGCCAGCATCATTAACATACGGGCGGCAAAGTATCCGCTTTGAATCGAGTTTTGTCCATAGAACGCCAATGGAGGAATATCTTTTAATAAGGAGTCTATATATATAAAAGGTATACTCTTCTCGGTAAGTTTATCAGTAAACTCTTTGGTATATTGAAATACCGTTGGCGCAAACAAAACCCCATCCGGTTCTTTTTCCAGAATAAGATTGCTTTCCTTCACAAATGAATTATAATCATACGGATCATAATAAGTAATTTGAGCTGATATATTAAAATCAGAATAAGAAATGATGGCCTCATTGATGCCTTTTTCAACAGCGGTCCAGTATTCACCTTTTAAATGTATGGGCAGGAAGCAAGAGAAAGAGTATTTCTTATTTGATGCCAAAGCGCTTGCATACATATTAGGATGATAATCCAGTTGTTTCAGAATTTCCTCCACACGTTTACGGCTAGCTTCCGAAACTCCGCTCCGGCCATGCAATACACGGTCTACAGTTCCAACTGATACATCAGCCAATCTTGCTATATCTTTTATTCTTATTCTTTCGGGCAATTTATTCATATACCTATATTACTTTGAGGGGTTTGAGCCGCAGAGTTACGCGAGTTACGCGGAGTTTTAAATTTTCCTGTAACATCATAACAAAAAACTCTGCGTTAATCTGCGTAACTCTGCGGTTCAGAAATCTCATTTACATCATTTCTTTATCATTCCGGTGTAAATTTACTAATTCCAAATGTAAATTTACTGTTCCATATCAAAACTAAAAACTAAAAACATAAAATGTTTCGCTATTAATATATTTTATTCTATCTTTGTGCACGCACACGGAAGCGTTTTTCAAAGAAATAAAGATTAATATAAATAGATTATTATGGGAAAGAAAGTTGTTACTTTTGGAGAGATTATGTTGCGTTTAGCAACTCCGGGCTATTTAAGATTCTCGCAATCAAAAGAGTTTAATGCTACTTTTGGTGGTGGTGAAGCAAATGTTGCCGTATCATTGGCTAATTACGGATTGGATACTGAGTTTGTTACCCGTTTGCCTAAAAACGATATTGCACAATCGTGCATTATGGATTTACGCTCGCACAATGTTGGTACAAATGAAATTATTTATGGTGGCGAACGTCTTGGAATCTATTTCCTGGAAACAGGTGCAGTAGCCAGAGCCTCTAAAGTAGTTTACGATCGCGCCCATTCTTCTATATCTACCATTGAGCCAGGAATGATTAACTGGCGCGAAGTATTGAAAGATGCCAGTTGGTTTCATTGGACAGGTATTACTCCTGCATTGTCTCAAGGTGCAGCCGATGCATGTTTGGAGGCTATTAAAATAGCTAACGAACTTGGTGTAACCGTTTCATGTGATTTGAATTATCGTAAAAATCTTTGGAAGTATGGCAAAACCGCATCCGAAGTAATGCCTGCTTTAGTAGAAGGTTGCGATGTTATTCTGGGTAACGAAGAAGATTGTGAAAAAGTATTTGGCATTCAACCCGAAGGGTTTGATGTTACTGCTACTGGTGGTGAAGTGAACGCAGCCGAGTTCGAATCGGTTTGTACACAAATGATGGCAAAATTCCCTCGTTGCAAAAAAATGATTGTAACCTTACGTGGTGCTATCAATGCCAACCATAACACATGGGGTGGTGTTCTTTATTCCGATGGTTCTTTGAAAATGTCACAGCGCTATGATATCACTCACATTGTTGACCGTGTAGGTGGTGGCGACTCATTTATGGGTGGTTTAATCTACGGATTAATAACTTATCCGGGTGACGATCAAAAAGCATTGGATTTTGCTGTAGCTGCTTCGTGTTTGAAACATACAATCTATGGTGACTTTAACCTGGTAACTGTTGCCGAGGTAGAAAACTTAATGAAAGGTGATGGTTCTGGTCGTGTTTCACGCTAAATAATAAATTGAACACGTGTTCTAAAATGCATATCAAGATGGCAAAATTTAATAAATTACAAGTATTGAATGCAATGGCAACTACCGGAATGGTGCCTGTATTCTATCATAAAGATATTGAAGTAGCAAAGAATGTGGTAAAGGCCTGCTATGATGGTGGTGTTCGTGCATTCGAATTTACCAACCGTGGCGATTTTGCTCAGGAAGTATTTGCCGAACTAGTAAAGTGGGCAGCTAAAGAATGTCCTGATCTTATTCTGGGTATTGGTTCTATTGTTGATCCGGCTACTGCTGCAATGTATATTCAGTTGGGGGCCAATTTTATTGTTGGTCCGTTATTCAATCCTGAAATAGCAAAAATATGTAACCGTCGTTTAATTCCATATACTCCTGGTTGTGGATCGGTTTCTGAAATTGGTTTTGCTCAGGAAGTAGGCTGCGACTTATGCAAAGTATTCCCCGCAGGTAATGTAGGCGGACCTTCGTTTGTTAAAAATGTAAAAGCTCCAATGCCTTGGTCAATGTTAATGGTAACTGGTGGAGTAGAGCCTACCAAAAAAAATCTGACTGCATGGATCAAGGCAGGTGTTACCTGTGTTGGCATGGGCTCAAACCTGTTTCCCAAAGAAGTAGTGGAAGCACAAGATTGGGCATGGATTATAAACAAATGCAAAGAAGCATTTGGGTATATTGCCGAAGCCAGAGGATAATTGATTGTCCAAACCTTTAAAAGGTTTTATTTATAGATGTTTTTTAACTGAACAGAGGCTGTCGAAAAGATAGCCTCTGTTGTTTTATAAAGTCTTTTGTTTATTTACAATGTGTCAGAAATTCAGTGATTTAGTGAATAACTTTATATACTATTCCGGTTTAAGCCATATTGTCAGTCGGAACTGTCAATTAAAACATAAATATTTTTGGCACGGTTTTCGCACAAGCTTTTTTGTTAAAAACAAATTCATAACAAATAATTGTATAACATACTAAATTAAAGTAAATCATGAACATTAAACCGTTAGCAGACAGAGTACTTATACTTCCTGCACCTGCAGAAGAGAAAACAATTGGTGGTATTATTATTCCTGATACAGCTAAAGAAAAGCCTTTAAAAGGTGAAGTTGTGGCAGTTGGTCAAGGAACCAAAGATGAAGACATGATATTAAAAGTTGGCGACACTGTTCTTTATGGCAAATATGCCGGTACAGAACTGGAAGTAGAAGGTACCAAATACCTTATCATGCGCCAAAGCGATGTAGTCGCTATCATGGGTTAATGAACAGAACAATTAAACTTTAAATAAAAAGATATACGAAAATGGCAAAAGAAATTATATTCGGCATGGATGCCCGTGATCAACTAAAGAAAGGTGTTGATGAATTGGCTAATGCAGTAAAAGTAACTCTTGGTCCTAAAGGACGTAACGTTATTATCGAAAAGAAATTTGGTGCTCCTCAAATCACTAAAGACGGTGTAACTGTAGCTAAAGAAATTGAGTTATCGGATGCTTTCCAAAACTCAGGAGCACAGTTGGTTAAAGAAGTTGCTTCAAAAACAGGAGACGATGCCGGTGACGGTACAACTACTGCTACTGTATTGGCTCAGGCTATTGTTGCCGAAGGCTTGAAAAACGTTACTGCCGGCGCAAACCCAATGGATTTGAAACGTGGTATCGACAAAGCTGTTGCAAAGGTTGTTGAATCAATCCAGGATCAATCGGAAGAAGTTGGCGACAACTACGATAAGATTGAACAAGTTGCATCTGTATCAGCTAACAACGATCCTACAATCGGTACATTGATTGCCGACGCTATGCGTAAAGTTTCGAAAGATGGTGTTATCACTATCGAAGAAGCTAAAGGTACTGATACAACTATCGAATTAGTAGAAGGTATGCAGTTCGACCGCGGTTATCTGTCGGCTTACTTTGTTACCAATACCGAAAAGATGGAATGTGAAATGGAACAACCATACATTCTTATCTACGACAAGAAGATTTCCAACCTCAAAGATATGCTTCCAATTCTGGAACCAGCTGTTCAAACAGGTCGTCCTTTACTGATCATTGCTGAAGATGTTGACAGTGAAGCTTTGACTACTTTGGTTGTAAACCGTTTGCGTTCTCAATTAAAGATCTGTGCTGTTAAAGCTCCGGGCTTTGGCGACAGAAGAAAAGAAATGCTGGAAGATATCGCTATCCTGACTGGCGGTTTGGTTATCAGCGAAGAAAAAGGCTTAAGCCTTGAACAAGCAACTCTTGAAATGCTTGGTACTTGCGAAAAAATCACTGTATCTAAAGATAACACTACAATCGTAAACGGTGCAGGTGCTAAACCTAACATCGAAATGCGTATCAACCAAATCAAATCTCAGATCAGCACTACAACTTCTGATTACGATAAAGAAAAACTTCAGGAACGTCTGGCTAAATTGTCGGGTGGTGTAGCTGTGCTTTACGTAGGTGCTCCAAGCGAAGTTGAAATGAAAGAAAAGAAAGACCGTGTTGACGATGCTCTTTGTGCAACTCGTGCTGCTATCGAAGAAGGTGTTGTTCCTGGTGGTGGTGTAGCTTACATCCGCGCTATCGAAGGTCTTGAAGGTATGAAAGGTGAAAATCCTGACGAAACAACTGGTATTGAAATCATCAAACGTGCCATCGAAGAACCTCTTCGTCAGATTGTTGCAAACGCAGGAAAAGAAGGTGCTGTTGTTGTTCAGAAAGTTCGTGAAGGTAAAGGCGACTTTGGATACAATGCCCGCAAAGATGTTTACGAAAACCTTAACGCTGTTGGTGTTGTTGACCCAGCTAAGGTTACTCGTGTAGCATTGGAAAACGCAGCTTCTATCGCTGGTATGTTCTTAACTACCGAATGCTTAATCGTAGAAAAGAAAGAAGAAAAAGCTGAAATGCCTATGAATCCTGGAATGGGAGGAATGGGTGGAATGATGTAATCAGCTCATTATAAACAAATAAAAAGAGGCGATTTCCGTAGGGAGATTGCCTCTTTTTATTTATGTGATACTATATAGATTATACTTCGCTGGTCTGCAAATAATGTGTCCAGCCATTAATCTGAATTTGTACGGCAAGCCAGGAGTCTGTAGTTGATCCTTCTTCAGAAAAGAAGAGTACTACTCTGTAACTATCTTCACGATCCAGATACTCCTGATTACTCCAGTTTTTATATTCTTCTAACCTAAGCATTATAAGGAAGTTGGCTAGATTTACATCAAATACTATTTTACCTGTAGCTTTTTCTGTAACTTTGAAATAAGCCTGACGGTTTGCCATTAAACGCATGGTATTTAATTCAACTAAACCAGCAGACGGCTCCACTTGTTCTTTATAATAAGGTTGATAACTTAAAGCATCATCAGATAAGAGTGAGTTATCATAATCCAGATATCCATTTGATTCGATAATTTCATAAGTATAATCATCTACGTTCATTTGCCAGTCTGTAGTACGACCTTGAAATATAAAACGTACTTTATTGGTATCTTTAATTAAATTGATTATCTCTGTTTGATGTTTTGTTCCAGTAAAGTTTACGTCTATGATTTCTCCATACCAAAGCGGTTCCAACTCTTTATTTATAATAAGAGATTGAGGACGTTTTAGTTTTAATTTCAATTCTTCAATTGTGGAAGTTCCGGGAGTAAGTGACACAATATCATAAGAATCATGCGCACCTGCCCATGCCATAAATTTATATTCGCCTATGGGTGCTTCTACTTCCATCAGATAATTACCTGTAGCTAATGGAGAACCTTCCTCAGTTTGTTTAAAAAGAAATTTTCCATCTTTGTCAAATACGTACAGCTCAACCTTATCTACCTGTTTGTGGAAGGCATCAACAGAATGCATGTTGTAGTCATACTTAAACTTCACGAAAAGCCGACATTCAGGTAGATCTTCGAACAAATTGGTGCATGAGGTTATAAACCATGTACAGGCAATAAGGAGGGTGAGAGTATGTACCAAACGTTTCATAAATTATAGTTTATAATAAGTTGTGAAGGTAAAGCCTCCACAACTTAGATAGAAGTTAGGAATTAAATATCTTCAGTTTGAGTATACCATGTCCAAGGATTAATATCAATATGAATTGACAACCAATCTTTATCTTCTTCATCTGGAGTATTTGGATCTGGTTCCGGAATAGTAGGATAGCCAGAAGACATGAAATTCCCAATATGTATATCATATACAGAATTACGAACAATACCAAACTCTCCTAATAAATTATTAGCTTTATTGTCATCATTATCATGCTTAATCATGATTTTATAATAGCTGATACCTCCTTTATGAAAAGTAACACTACCAAAAGTTCCTGCAGTAGCTGGATTTTTAGCATCAAAAAGTAGCATTATCGCATCTACATCATCCGCATCAGTCCAGGTAACACCAGTGCCAGTTGCAACTCCTTCGAAGTAACTGTTAATTGCATTAGCATGATTTGAAACAAGTAGTTTGTCACCGTTTGCTTTACTCGCTTCCAATTCGGCCTTTATCCACTCTTTCAGTGTATTATAAATATAATAACCGTTACCAATCTTTAGCCAATCTATATCTGAAGTACCTGTTTCAACAGTACCATCAGGCTTCTTGAACTCTTTAGGATATACATTTGCTTGTACTAACGCATGGGTAGTATAAGCATGAAAATTATATTTTGCAATTTGAGTGTTTTCTAAACAATACAATGGATTAGAAGTAGTTGATGTACTAACACTTCCGGTAAGTACATCACCAGCAGCATAATAGTTATAATTATCCTTATAAGTAGCAAGAGCTGTTTCATAGTCAGGCTGTTGAGTTGCTGCAACATCATCATAATTAGGGTCTACCCGATAAGAACCCAAACCATATCTATCAGACCAAACCGAAGTATTATTAGCTGTTACTGTTCTTTTAGATGCAGGAAAGAATTTTTTATTAGTAACATTCAGTGCCCATTTAACACTACTTGCATCTACATTAAAAGCACTTGAAGTTGTAGCATTATCATGATCGTTATATAAACGGGCTTTAGCAGCTACACGATCAACATAAAGTCTAAGAGGTGCACTCTCAGCTGCTGCAGCAGTTTTGTATGAAGTCAAAGCCACAGGCTTTTTAGTAGAAGTATCAAAAGGCTCTAAATCACCAACAGCATTTGTCATCATAAAATCAGCTTTACTTGCCCCTATAACATTATCTATACTTGCAGTAATAGCTGCATTTACAGTAGAATATGGAGTACTTGCGCTAATTGGATAAGTAGGGAAAACACTGGAAGGGTTCACTACAATCAAAACATGTTTTGATTCTGGTAATATAGTAAAGGCTTCTCCACCTATAGAGTTATTTTCAGCAGGAAGACCTGCTTGAGCAGAAGTTAATTCTTTATCTTCTGTTACCAGAAGACTTGCATCAAAGAATATTGCTCTAACCTTATTCACCTTTGTTTCATTTGCAGTTCCATTATCCGTAGAAGGATTGTGCAACTCACGGGTGTTTCCTCCTGTCGTTTTTATACCTAACGATACCCAAGCCTCTTTGTTTTCATTTCCATTTCCTGTTCCGCCATCACCTGGCTCATCATCATTACTACAAGCCACAAATGCCATTCCGACAAATGCTAACGCTAAAAATTTTCTCATTGTTTTCATAAGTTTCATACGTAAATTATGTTGTGCTCCCCACTACCGAGGAGCGTTTTAACTCATTTTTAAATCAATTGCTTTGAATTCAGACAAAAGAAAGGATAGCACTTGTCGGTGTGACAAATACAGTTTGGTTATCGGCATTTTATGTATAAACTGCTAAGGATTTAAAATTTCATACACGTGCTCTTATGGCTCAGTCTTTGCCGCTTAGCAGCCAGAGGTCAGTTTCATATCCGGATTCTTATTATCCGTAAATAACGGTTCCAGTAAAAATCGACCTTTTGTATTTTATCTATTGAGGTTCGGTTTGAAGTAGGATTTCTGAGAGTTGAACCTTATACCCAAGTTTCTCCAACTCTTTCTTTAGATAAGCTTTACGCTTCTTTTCTACTCGTGAGTTTACATACTCTGCACCCAGTTCCCGATATTCACAGCTATCTTTTAAGATGTGATAAACAGACTTTAGGATCGAATGTCCTACAGCAATTAATGCTCTTTTCTTGCCCCTGCGGGCAGCCAGTTTATGGTATCTTGCAGAATAAAACGTGTTTTTAGTTCGAGTAGCAGCCCACGCAGCCTCTGTGATTACAGATTTGACTTGTTTGTTCCCATGAGTGATTCGTCCGCTTTTTTTTTGCCCGCACTCTCATTGTTTCCTGGACACATACCTGCCCATGAAGCCAAATGTTTCTCTGTGGGGAAAGCGCTCATATCCAGGCCAATGTACTCGCTTCATCTGTTAATGTTTCGTTAATATAACACTCTTCATCCCAATTACCCTGATCATAATTACCCGGAGTTCTTTCTCCTGATTTATACATACAACTCGGGGACATTATAGAATACTATTTGTGCTACTCCGCGAATGAGGGCTATGGGATTATCCGTTGTTCCTATCTTTGTTGTTTCGTTTATACCATTTACAGGACCAGTTAAGTAAGACATGGGCAAAATATATTTCCAGTCTTCCGAAACATATGGAGGGGTAATTTGGGGATTCCCTAATTTATCCGTAAGCAGGTTATCACTAATATAAGACAAACTTTTATCTTTGAAATTAGTCAGAGCAAATTCGCTCCATTTAAATCTTGTACCCTCCCAGTAAGAATATTCCCCATTATTAGCCAAAATCAGGAATCTATAATCTGTTCCTGCCGGTTGTTGTGTTAATTGCACATATCGTTTTACAGTTCCACTGTATTCAATAGCCTTTACGGCTTCAACACATACGGCATCTCCATCATTCCCCCTAAATACTAACACATAAGGCGTTTTTTCAATAGAATCTCCTTTCGCTCCAAAACCACGTGTTTGGGGAAGTTGTAAGTTTTGAGCTCTGGTAAATATCTCAATGGTAACTTTGCCTTCATCCTTCGGATCAACAATTTCGGACATACCCATATCACGCTCACATGCAGCAAACATTATGCTTGCCCATGTTAACGTTAATAATATGTATTGGTATATTTTCATTGTTAATCCTTATTAATAATTAATTATCAGCCACACATCTTATCGAAGAAGCAAAATTAGGTACTGCTGAAATAGCTGCAGGAGTGTATGATAATTCTAACTGCCATACATTTTTAAAACGAAAAGTTATTCCCGGATTTTCCGGATCTTCCGTATCCCATTGATTGCCCAACGATGAGCTATAATAAAAACCTGTACCACCGCTATATTGTAATTTTCCTCTGGTGCTCTCCGTTGCATCTCTTCGTCCGGCCGAGGGAAAAAACACCGAACTATAGGTGCTAGGATTGTAGAAAAGGGTTCCTTTAAAGGCTGCTCTTGCATCGTCAATACATACACCTACTTGTACGTCATTTCTTGTTTCTTCATTGTTCATGTAAGTACCTATAGTTTTGCTTTTAATGGGGTGCCTGTCAAAAAAGCCATCTGCATAAAAGCCCAAAACACAATTTGAAATAGTATCAGGTGTATATCTCACAATTCCTGTCTCACTTGCTGGTATGTTTGTGTGAGCATCACCTACAGGTATCTCCATGAATAATGATGCAAAAAAATCCGATTTTACAGCATCTGTTATTGCGTTATTATGGACAAGTTCTGTTACCGCACCATTATTAGGACGATGATAACCGTCAGGGCATACTTCTCCATAGTCTTTGAAATTTGTAGGAGCTCCCCAGAAAGGATCAGTTTCGTAATAATAATCCGTTTTCCATGCATCGGTTGAAAGTTGTTGATTAATTTCAGTTCCGATGGTTCGTACAAAGTATGCGCGCCTGCGATAATCTTTCAGAGGTACACCCCACTGAAACAATGCTCCCCCCTGAGTGGGGTATTGAACATGAACAACATTTACATCTGCAGCACCAACAGGATATGCCTGTATATATTCTGCTCCATTACCATAATTACCTATCATCATTGGTTGCACTGTCACGTTATATGGACTGAACTTTTTGATAGCGTTGACATCACGAGGTGTGTTAGAGGCATCACCTGCATCAAATTTTGTTGTCAACACATAATCGGGTTCTTCTCCCTGACGAACATATATAATGACTGTCTTTATCTCCTTTATGGTAGTACCTATTTTTTCACGAGCATCATTATATACTATTACCTCTGCTTCCGTATCATCTTCACCCGGAGGGTTAGAGTCATCAACCAAATCCCCATCAACACATCTTAAACGTACATATCCATATCTGTGCTCTTCCTTCGTTATTGTTGATGCGAGTCCAATACGGAAATAAATACGTTTTGACCCCGTTACTTTGCTACCGTCCTCACCCCGGTAAAGATTTGGCATAACCTGATAATGCTCTGCATTTCCCGGATCATTTGTTCCTACTTTTGGATCGAAACTAGGTGTCGAACTTAGTATAATCCAGTCTTTAGGATAACCAGACTCTGGAATTTCATCTTTCAGATCGGGAACAACAGCTTCCCACCATCCTCCGTTAAAGTTATTTTGTATAATTCTTTCTCCTGTTTCATTGTACTTATAAAAAGCTCCTATATAAACTGTACTTGTAAATGGAGATCCTTTTGTTGGCAATTCAAACCACTGCCGCTCACCCGCTTCTGTTACATTTATATCAATTTGCCGGGTTAACGACATGCCTCCTCCATCCCAGTCTTCTTTCCTTTTTGCTGTTATGTATAATGTGTATTTTCCAGTCATGCCATTATATTGATTCACAATAATATCCATGAAACCACTTCCTCTTTGTGTGCCTTTATCATATCTATATCCATATCTTCGATTCCATTCTTGCCCCCATTGAAGCTGGTTAAAAGTGCCTTCAACCCAATTACCCGTCCAAACACCAGTAGTATGGTTGTATAAACCAGTTATGCGCACAGACTCTCCATTGGATTCGAAGGTTATACGAGCACCATTAAAATCGGTAATATTCACGTTGGTTTGCGATATGTTGAGATATATCTGATCGGTTTCCAGTGTATCTCTTACTTCCGTCCAATCAGAGGCTTTAATATTCATTTCTAAGGGTTCTTTTACTGTCCCTATAAAATCCAGCCAGGTATTATAAGGCAAGCTATAGTTTTTATTTTCTATTTCCAGATTACAGGAAGGACTGTATTTATCTGCCAGTTTAACAGTCAGTACAGTGGCATCACCTTCATCTGAACCGGCAAAAGTTGCAGGAAGTATAATACGAGATGACTGCTTAGCCCAGCTCATTCCTGAAGGTTGAGAATCGGTATCAGTAAATTGATTTGCTGCAATGGTGTACTCTCCATTACGTACTATTGTTCCTTGATAAGATTTGAAAAGAGGTACTTTATTGGGTACATTGGCTAGTATAAGACCTTCGAAAGTATTGGTTAAATCAAATTCCGATTGCAATACAACATTCAGCCTTACACCCAAACGATCAAGGTTCAATACCCAGGTATCTGTTATATCACCCGGATCATAAATACCTTTCGATTGGTTTGCAGTTCTTGGTCTTTCATTTATATCCTTTAGGGTACCATCACCTAGTTTCACTTTATAATCTGCCACAACAGTCACATTTTCTGTGACCTGCATCATAGGTATTGGCCTATCTGCACCAAAAGCTTTTGCCGGATAAGTTATTCCATTAAGATCGCTAAAGTATGCTATTCCATCCAATGCTGTTCTTATCTCAGTATATGGTGCTTCATTTGCCAGAAATACAAAATCGTAAGTTCCTCTGGTTATTTTGAAGTTTATAACCTCAGTGGTTACATTTATATATTCGTTCATTACAAGTTTTTGGGGCGCATCTTTTTCAAATACCATAACCCGTAATGTATAGACCAGATCATCTTCGTCCTCCGATTCATGTTCAGGGGGATTATTTAAATCACGTGTCTTTATCCCGCCTATTCGAATTTCTCCTTGGGCAGGAACAAAGTTATGTGGTTCATCTATACAAGATAAACACATAAACATCCATAAAATTAGTGGTATATGTATACTAAGTTTTCTCATAAGCAGTATTGTCCTCACATTTCATCTCATTCAAAAATAATTAAAACCAGATAAAAGCAGAGTTAGTACTCTTGCTACTGAAGGTACATAATTTGTCCTTGTTGTATTAAGCTATAGTTTGTAATTGCTTTTTGTTAAATCAAATATTTAAACCACACAATTTTATTTATAGAAACAACGTTGCACATATATTGTTCAAAAAAACCGGATAAATTTCCTGAGGCCTGTCACAACAAGACCCCGTGTTTCCACACGAGGTTATAACAAGAGAGAACAAAGTAGCATGAAGTCTTTATCCTACCGGGAGAGAAATACAGCTCAATAACAAGTAAAATATCTTTCTATATAGACCGAAGATCCGATGCTATATAGCACAAGGGGTCGAAGCTATATAGCACGAAGGTACTCAGCTATATAGACCGAGACCACTCTGCTATATAGCTTGCGCAGAGGTATGGAGTATTTAATTTTTCCTCTCAAACATTTCATAAAGCCGGCTGAACTTATCTCCGTAGACATTTAATAATTCCGACTGATATTCCGCCATTATTTTATTTTGCTCGTTCAGTAAATACAAATGTGTCATACAAGACTCGGCTACGTTGTACCACCGGTGGCCCTGCATGCTTAAATACCATGTGGCATATTCTACTGATTTATGGGCTAGTATATTCATTATTTCATCTGCTGTTTCTTTTTCACCAAGGTTGTAGTACTGCTCGGCCATTTGGATAGCACTGTTCTTGTAATCATAAGGCAGACTTTCGTGTGGAATTACTTTGCGGCAATGGTTTAAAACATTTAAAGCTTTATCGTGTTTTCCTTCTCGTATCAAGGCCTCGGCAAGGGTAACGAAAGTCGCTCGCCCGGCATGATACATGCGTAGTGCGGTTTCGTCCATATAGACATTGGGATCCTCTATCCCACCCCACTTGAATTTATTCATAAGGCAATCGTAGGTTCTTTCTGTGTCTATCCTCGAATCTAACGCTTGGGTGTCGAAAGGGGTTACCCGATAGAGCAGACCTTCCCGGCAGAAGTTATTCTCGAAGCAGAACCTGCCATCTGATCCTACAGAGGTTGCCAGATATACCGGACGTTCCCAATTGCAACCGATTACTGTTTCAAGCATCATTAACTCTGAACGGGTTACATAGTTTCTTCCTTTTAACGAAAGGTGCATATAATCTGGTATTTCGCCATTCAATGCCTCGGGTATTTTCATTCCCGACCTGCGGATGGCTTCTTTGTCAAGCTTAATAACAAGGCTGTCGGTTGGTATAACTCTCATTTGTTTGTCTTCGGAACGTACCCAGTAACGCAGAATATTTTGTGCTTCGTAAGGATTGTCGCCAAATTCTTTTCTGGCATCTTCGGGATTGGTTTCGTAAATACGGTCGATAAACTTCTTTAATTCTGGTTTTACGGAAACAATTTCCGAATCAACAAACATGTATTCCTTATGCTCCCAGGGAATGGGAAGACCGGGCGAGTTGTATTGATCCCGTTTCATTGCATCTATGTACCAATCGGAATACAGATAAGCCACATTGCAGGGACGTGCATCTGTGCGGAAACCTTCTACCTCCTGATTATACCACAGAGGAAAGCTGTCGTTATCGCCCATTGTCCATATCACCGGATAATTTCCTTCTTCGGCCGACATGAGATAGTTTTGACCGATATCCCGGCAGGAGTATCTTCCTGAGCGGTCGTGATCGTCCCATGTTTGGCTGGCCATCTGAATAGGTATCAGCAAGCAGAGTACAGAAGCAATAATAGTTGCAGGTAATTCTTTCATTCTTGCTTTTAGTAGTTGAATAATTCCGGCCACTCCCATCCCTATCCAGATGGCATACGCATAGAAAGAACCGGCATACGCATAATCGCGTTCGCGCACCTGCATCGGGGTTTGATTGAGGTACATAATTATGGCTATACCCGTCATAAAGAACAACATAAACACAATAAAGAATGAGTGCTGACCGGTTTGTCCACGTTTTGTTTGCCACAATAGCCCGATAATACCCAACAGCAATGGAAGTCCGTAGTACACGTTCCGGCCTTTGTTTTCTTTCAGTTCGGTTGGCATCAGTTCCTGGTTGCCAATCAATAGATTGTCGATAAAGGGTATTCCGGTAATCCAGTTTCCGTGTTCTATTTCTCCATTGCCTTGAATATCATTCTGGCGACCGACAAAGTTCCACATAAAATAGCGCCAGTACATAAAGTTTAGTTGGTAAGTCAGGAAGAATTTAAAATTCTCCCATTGTGTAGGCACATCAGATACATCTACCCAGCTGCGGTATACATCGGCAAATTCTTCTTTATACATACGTGGAAACAGCATGTTGTGGGTATATACTCTTTCCGGATGATTTCCGATTATTACATAGCTGTCTTTTTCATCTTCGCTGTCTTTTGCTTTTTTCCTGTAAATAGGATCACCCTCTTTATAATCGTACATCCATATACCGTTAACCTCTTTAATGGCAGGTTCCGACAGAAAAGACGGGCCATAGAGCAGTGGACGATCACCGTATTGTTTGCGTCCTAAAAACCAGTCGAGTGTAAATATGTCTTCGGGAGAGTTTTGATCCATAGGCGTATTGGCTGTTGAACGTATCATTATCAGCGCATACGATGAATATCCTATCATAAACACAGCAAGACAGAGCAACCCTGTACTGATAACTCTACGGTTTCGTGATTTGTAAATACCCCAGATAAGCATACCAGCAAACAACACCAAAAACACAGTAAGGCCAGTGTGGAAGGGCATGCCAAACCTATTGACAAACAGCAATTCGAACCAGCCACCAACTTTAAGAACGCCGGGAACAATTCCATAAAGTATTACTGCTATCAATACTCCCGATACAATAAGTGCTGACAAAGTACCTTTGAGTGTGCTATTCGGATGTTTTTTATAATAATACACAAGTACAATGGCTGGTAAACACAACAGATTCAATAGATGAACACCAATACTCAGGCCGATAAGATAAGCAATCAAAACAATCCAACGGTCGGAGTATGCCGGATCGGGTTCATCTTCCCATTTCAGGATAAGCCAGAATACCAATGCGGTAAACAGAGATGAATAGGCATACACCTCGCCTTCGACAGCACTGAACCAAAAGGTATCGCTGAAAGTATACGCCAACGCTCCTACTACGCCCGATGCTACAATGGTAAGTATGGTTGCTGTTTTATCGGGTAGTTGATTGCTGCATATTAGTTTTCGGGTTAGATGGGTTATGGAAAGATACAATAGCCAGATTGTTGCCGCACTCATAATGGCCGACATATAATTAACCATTCGTGCTACCAATGCCGGATCGTTGGTGAATTGGGTGAATACATTTGCGGTTAGCATAAAGAAGGGTGCACCGGGTGCATGACCAACTTCGAGTTTATAACCGGAGATGATAAATTCACCACAATCCCAAAAACTGGCAGTGGGTTCAACGGTTAGGCAATATACTGTGGCAGAAATGCAAAATACAAGAAAACCTGTTAGGTTATTGATGTGCTTGTAGGCTAAACTTTTCATCTTTATAGTAATTTCTATTTAACTGCGAAAATAGGAATTACAGTAGCTAAAGAGTGAAAAATTGCCCGGACAAATCCCGACGAGACAGGTTTATGGGTTTTGTAACAATCTGATAATCAAATAGGTTGCTTGGACAACATTCGGACAAAAGGGACAAATAAAACAGGGTAAGTAATTAGTAATTAACAGTTTAAGCTCTTATATTTAACCGCAGAGTTTCGCGGATTAACGCGGAGTTTTTAATTTCTATGCTGAATCTTAAACTCTGCGAAACTCTGCGTACTCTGCGGTTAAAAAAGAATAGTTAAATCAGAACTTAACAGCTCTGCCCTGATAAGCAGCTTTCCACCCATCACAGTGGTATTATCCACAATTGCACGGGTTACCTTTACTTGCCACAAATTTAGAACCGGCATCGAGGAATGAAAGGACTAAAAGTGAGGCATCCTGCCCTAAACCAGTATAATAAGACTAAATGCCATGATGGCCATTCCTGTCATTAGTCCGTAGATAGATACATGGTGTTCGCCATATTCGCGGGCAGCAGGTAACAACTCGTCCAACGAAATAAAAACCATGATACCGGCAACTGCTGCCAATATACATCCCAGTAAGATGGGTGTCATAAATGGCATTAATATCAAATAAGCCAGTAATGCTCCTAATGGTTCGGCCAAGCCCGAGAACAGAGATAACCAGAATGCTTTCTTTTTATTGCCTGTTGCATGATAAATAGGTACAGCTACTGCTATACCCTCGGGGATATTGTGTATAGCAATGGCAGTAGCAATGGCAATACCAAGTGTTGGGTCTTCTACCGCAGAGGTAAAAGTAGCAATACCTTCGGGGAAGTTATGAATGGCAATGGCAAGCGCAGTCATTACGCCCATCTTCATTAACTTAGAATTACGGGGAGGGGTTTCTTCCATACTTTCTACCGATCGTACTTCGTGTGGGTTTTCGAAAGAGGGTACAAGTTTATCAATAGCGCCAATAAGTAGCATACCACCAAAAAAGCAAATTACCGTTACCAGCATACCAGAGGTTATTCCTAGTTCTTCCTTCAACATATCCTGCGATTGGGCAAACAGCTCTACAAACGATACATATATCATTACTCCTGCCGAAAGGCCTAAAGAGAATGAAAGGAATTTCTTATTGGTGCTTTTGGCAAAGAAAGCAATCAAACTGCCTATTCCGGTTGCTAGCCCGGCAAACAGTGTTAATATAAAGGGGATAAATAAGTTTTGTTCCATTATGTTGATTCTTAATACAAACCTACATAAAAAAACCTAATAACAAGGAAAAGGTTCAGATAAAAGCTGTTTCACATCTGATAACCATATCCCTGTAACCAATCGCTTGTTTTAGGATTATCTTTTAATTGATGCGGCAATGAAGCTATTCAAAATTATGTTTTCGTTCGTAAAGATAGATAAAAGGAAGTTTTTCAGTAACTTTGGCAAAGTTTTATTTAAATGGATTATGAAAATAGGAGATAAAGTACGTTTCCTCAATGAAATAGGAGGCGGCATAGTAAGAGGGTTTCAAGGAAAAGACGTTGTTCTAGTTGAGAATGAAGATGGTTTTGACATCCCTATGCTAATGAGAGAATGTGTAGTGATTGAAACCGATGATTACAACATGAAACGTAAAACACCTCCAGCACCTCAAAAAACAGAGGAGCCTGCTAAACCATCGAAACCGGAAATAACATCACGCCCTGCCGAAACAAGAGGTGGCGACATACTAAATATTTATCTGGCTTTTGTGCCCGAAGATGTAAAAGCCATCAGCACCACTCCATTCGAGGCATATCTTGTAAACGATAGCAATTATTACCTTTATTATACATACATGAATGCCGAAGGAAAAGCATGGAATGTACGTTCGCACGGATTGGTTGAACCAAACACCAAGCTGTTTCTGGAGGATTTTGATAAGAGCATATTAAACGAACTCGAACGGGTTGCCATTCAGCTTGTACCCTTCAAGGCCGAGCGCACTTTTACCAAAAAGCCTTCGGTTGATGTTGAGTTACGTATTGATACGGTTAAGTTTTACAAGCTACATACTTTTCAGGAGTCTGATTTCTTCGAAGAACCAGTTTTGTTATATACAATTGTTTCTAACGATGTTGTAGCAAAGCAAGTATATGTATCGGCCGAAGATTTACAGAATGCACTTCTTCATAAAAAGACAGTTAGCAGTAAACCTAAGAGCCAGCCCATAACTAAAAAGGAAAAGGGAAACAATATTATTGAATTTGATTTGCATATTGATAGCCTGCTGGATGATACAACCGGAATGAATAACAGTGAAATACTGAATTATCAACTTGATAAATTCCGCGAAGTGCTTGAACAGTATAAGGATAAACGCGAACAACGAATTGTTTTTATTCATGGCAAAGGCGATGGTATTTTGCGCAAAGCTTTGCTTGATGAACTGAAAAGGAAATATAAAAATTACAAACATCAGGATGCTTCGTTTCAGGAATATGGTTTCGGAGCAACCATGGTAACAATAAAATAGTTATATGCCGCTAAGCTATGATCTAATTGCCATACTGGGACCTACTGCTTCGGGTAAAACTCCCTTTGCTGTAGCTTTAGCCAATGAACTGCAAACTGAGATTATCAGTGCAGACTCGCGACAGCTTTACCGTGGCATGGATTTAGGAACTGGTAAAGATATTGAAGAATATACTATAAACGGTATCACCACCCCTTATCATCTTATCGATATAGCCGAACCGGGATATAAATATAATGTATTTGAATACCAACGTGATTTTCTTACAGCATTCAACAACATACAAGCAAAAGAAAAAGTACCCATACTATGTGGAGGCACCGGAATGTACATTGAAGCTGTATTGAAAGGATATCAGTTACTACCCGTACCCGAAAATACGGAATTACGCAATCAACTGGCCGAAAAGTCGCTTGATCAGCTTACTGCCATACTGGGAACCTATAAAACGCTTCATAATACAACCGATGTGGACACTGCCAAACGGGCTATCCGTGCCATTGAAATTGAAGAGTATTATAAAACAAACAACATATCGCAACGAGCATTCCCATCACTGAAAAGTGTGATCATTGGCATTGACATAGACCGTGAACTAAGACGAAACAAAATAACTAACCGCCTGAAACAACGTCTGCGCGATGGAATGGTAGAAGAAGTTGAAGCATTATTGAATAAAGGAATATCTCCGGACGATCTTATTTATTATGGACTTGAGTATAAGTTCCTCACATTGTACATCACAGGTAAGATGAGTTATGAAGAGATGTTCAGTCAACTGGAAATAGCCATTCACCAGTTTGCTAAACGGCAAATGACCTGGTTTCGGGGAATGGAAAGAAGAGGATTTACTATCAACTGGATTAATGCGGAATGGCCAATGGAGGAAAAGGTTGAAAGGGCGAAGAGATTAATCAGTTGAGAGTTGAGAGTTGAGAGTTGAGAGTTACGATGCCGCATGGTAAATAACTCTCAACTCTCAACTCTCAACTCTCAACTCAAAACATAATATGTTATGAGTGTAGACCCTGGAAAATGGGGTGTAATTTACAATCCCAAAGCCGGAACGCGAAAGGCGCACAAACGGTGGCAGGAAATTAAGGAATACATGGACAGTAAGGATGTATCTTACGACTATGTGCAATCCGAAGGTTTTGGCTCTGTTGAAAGATTAGCCGGAATCTTAGCGAATAATGGCTACCGCATTATTGTTGTGGTAGGTGGAGATGGAGCACTGAATGACGCTATTAATGGAATTATGCATTCGGATGCTGAAAACAAAGAAGACATTGCCATTGGCATTATACCCAATGGTATAGGAAATGATTTTGCCAAATATTGGGACCTCGACCTTGAATATAAAGAAGCTGTAAACTGGATAATCAATAACCGCAGAAGAAAGATTGATGTTGGTTTTTGCCGGTACTATGACGGTAAGAATCATCAGCGGCGTTTCTTCCTGAATGCCATAAACATTGGTCTTGGTGCCCGCATAGTGAAGATTACCGACCAAACGAAACGTTTCTGGGGAGTAAAATTGCTATCTTATGCAACTGCTTTCTTCCTCATGTTTTTTGAAAGGAAACTATATCGTATGCACTTACAGATTAACGGCGAAACCATACGCGGCCGCATGATGACTGTTTGTGTGGGTAGTGCTTCCGGTTATGGGCAAACTCCCAGCGCAGTGCCATACAATGGATGGTTGGATGTATCTATTGTTCACCGCCCTCAACTGTTTCAGATATTTACAGGTGCCATTATGCTTATTCGTCGCAGAATACTCAATCATAAGGTAGTAACACCTTACCGCACAAAGAAAGTGAAGGTTCTTTATGCACGCAATGCATCCATTGATTTGGATGGCAGATTATTGCCTAAACAATTCCCTATAGAAATTGGGATTAAACAAGAAATAATAACATTGATAATACCAAATTAGTAGCTAGTAGTTAGTAGCTAGTAGAACCCTGCGATACACTACTAGCTACTAACTACTAACTACTAACTACTAAAATTATGAATATAAAAGATTTAAAGCACAGCAACTCTGGTAACTTCTTTCTGTTAGCCGGCCCGTGTGTTATTGAAGGCGAAGATATGGCTATGCGTATAGCCGAACGAATTGTGACTATAACCGATAAGCTACGGATACCTTATGTATTTAAAGGTTCTTATCGTAAAGCGAACCGCTCTCGCTTGGATTCGTTTACCGGAATAGGAGACGAGAAGGCGTTGAAAATACTAAAGAAGGTACATGATACTTTCGGGGTGCCTACCGTTACAGATATACACAACGCACAAGAAGCTGCAATGGCTGCCGAATATGTAGATGTGTTACAAATACCCGCATTCCTGTGCAGGCAAACCGATATTCTGGTTGCTGCTGCCCAAACAGGTAAGATAGTGAATATCAAAAAAGGACAGTTCTTGTCGCCAATGGCTATGCAGTTTGCAGTAGATAAAGTTGTTGAAGCCGGAAACCCGAATGTTATGGTAACCGAACGCGGTACAACTTTCGGATATACAGATTTGGTAGTAGATTACAGAGGAATTCCCGAAATGCAAACATTTGGTTATCCGGTGATTCTGGATGTTACCCATTCTCTGCAACAACCCAACCAAACCAGTGGGGTTACAGGCGGCATGCCTCAACTTATTGAAACTGTTGCCAAAGCTGGTGTTGCTGTAGGAGTCGACGGATTGTTTATCGAAACCCATGAAGATCCAACGATTGCCAAAAGCGATGGTGCCAATATGCTGAAGCTTGATTTACTGGAAGGATTGCTTACCAAACTAGTCCGAATACGAGAAGCTATTAATTGAAAATTTAAAAAATCACAGACATCTGTGATTTTTTTGTTTATTACAACGACTTATCTACAAAAGAAATTAAACCTCATAAAATATGAATCTATTAATGAAAAAGTTATTCATTGCCGCACTTATTATTTGCAGCAACCTCCATGTCACTTTTGCTCAACAAATGCCTCCTATTCCGGTTGATCCCAATGTGCGCATTGGCAAACTAGACAATGGCTTAACTTATTATATCCGTAAAAATGCCCTTCCTGAAGATAGGGTTGACTTTCATCTAGCGATGAAAGCCGGTTCTATTCTTGAAGAAGAAAACCAACGCGGATTGGCTCACTTCCTTGAACACATGAGTTTTAACGGAACCACCCATTTCCCAGGCGACAGACTTAAGCAATACCTCGAAACTATAGGAGTACGTTTTGGTTATAACCTGAATGCCGGAACAAGCATAGAAGAAACCACATACCGCATATCCGATGTTCCTGCTTCACGCCAAGGGGCTGTCGATTCATGTTTATTAATTCTTCACGATTGGGCAAACGATCTTACACTCGATCCTGTTGAGATTGATAAAGAGCGTGGAGTTATCACCGAAGAGTGGCGCACCTACCGCGATGGTATGGAACGTATGATGGAAAGAGCATTACCCAAAATGTATGCCGGAACCAAATATGCCGACTGCTTACCAATAGGAAACATGGAAGTGGTTAATAACTTCAAACCTCAGGTATTAAGAGATTATTATGAGAAATGGTACCGCCCGGATTTACAAGCAGTAATTGTTGTTGGTGATATTAATGTAGACGATATTGAAAACAAAATTAAGTCTATGTTTGCCGATATTCCTGCACAGCCCAATGCAGCCGAACGTGTTTACTACCCAGTACCCGATAATCAGGAACCGATTATTGTGATCGAGAAAGACAAAGAACAACCAAACGTATTGTTGTATTTCTTCAATAAACACGAAGCTATTCCGGATGAGCAAAAGGGAAATCTTGATTATCTGGTAATGTCGTATGCCAAATATGCAATAGCCACCATGCTTAATACACGTTTGTACGAGTTTATGCAGGCTCCCAATCCTCCCTTTATTTATTCGGGAGCAGCAGACCAGGAATATTTCATTGCTAAAACAAAAGATGCTTTTACAGGAGTGGTCAATTGCAAGGAAGATGCTATAGAAGAAGGCTTTTCGGCACTATACCGTGAAATAGAACGTGCCCGCAGATTTGGATTCACCGAATCGGAATATCTTCGTGCCCGTGCAGAATATCTTCGTTACCTGGAATCGGAATATAACGAACGCGAAAAGAAAAAGAACGACTACTTTGCACAAGAGTATATTAAACACTACTTGGAAAACGAGCCCATACCCGGTTTAGAAAACGAGTATAACATTATGAATCAGTTGGCACCCAACATCCCGGTAGAGGTTATCAACCAGATACTTCCTACACTGATTTCTGACCATAACAAAGTAATCAGCATATTTGGTGCTGATAAAGAAGGGCTGGTTTATCCAACAGAGGACGCTTTGCTTAAAATAATGAAAGATATTGAAGCCGAAGAACTTACTGCTTACGAGGATAAGGTATCTGATGAGCCATTAATTGCAGAGAAACCTGTTCCGGGAAAAGTTGAATCCGAGATACACGATGCACGTTTTGGTACTATTAACTGGACACTTTCGAATGGCGTAAGAGTTATCATTAAACCCACCGACTTTAAGGCCGATGAAATTCAAATGAAAGCAGTGAGCTTTGGTGGTACTTCGTTGTATCCGGATTCCGAAATAGATAATATTATGGTTCTCAACTCTGTTGCAGGTCTTGGTGGACTTGGTAACTTTAGTCAGGTAGAACTAGAAAAAATGCTGGCAGGTAAAAAGGCATGGGTAAACGCTGCTGTTGGCAACCGCACAGAAACTGTTACAGGTAGCTGTTCTCCCAAAGATTTTGAAACCATGATGGAGCTAACTTATCTTCGATTTACTGCTCCACGCAAGGATATGGATGCCTACAATTCGTATATTACCCGTACAAAAGCTGCTTTGCAAAATCAGGAACTTAACCCAATGACAACTTTCTCGGATTCAATATACGGTACATTCTATGGAAAGCATCCAAGAATTAAACGCATGAAACCTGATTTGCTCGATAATATTGATTACGACAAAATTCTATCCATATACAAAAACCGTTATATGGATGCAGGCGACTTTACATTTGTTTTTGTAGGCAATATTAATCTGGAAGAGATTAAACCATTTGTTGAAGAATACATTGCTTCTTTACCAACAACCGGAAGAGAAGAAACATTTATGGACACCGGAATAAGACTGCGCACAGGAGTACATAAAAACGAGTTCATCAAAGAACAGGAAACCGCCAAAGCATCTATCATCCTGATGTATAGTGGTATATGTTCATATACCAGCGAAAACATGGTTAAACTAAGTATGCTCGATCAGATTCTCGACCTTGTATATACCGAAACAGTAAGAGAAGAAGAAGGAGGTACTTATGGTGTAAATGTAGGTAGTGCACTCGAAAAATATCCTGCTGAGGAATTTAAATTCCAGATCGCTTTTGATACCGACCCAGGCAAGAAAGATAAATTAATGGAATTAATCTTCAAAGGCATTAAAGACCTGAGCACCAACGGACCATCGCAACTTAATCTGGATAAAGTGAAAGAACACATGTTGAAAAGCTATAGCGAGAACCTCAAAGAAAACGGTTACTGGCTGAGAGTTATCAACGAGTATCTGGACACAAAAGTAGATACTTCGGCAAACTTCGAAAATGTAGTTAAAGGTATCACAATTAAAGATCTAAAAGACTTTGCTTCCGAATTGTTTGGACAAAACAATATACTCGAAGTGTCTATGATTAGTCCGGAGAAATAATTCATAATTTATAACTCATAATTCGATAACATGCTTTTTAACGAATTACGCAAACAAGGTAAGCTTGCCAATAAGCGTCACCCGATGTATGAAAAGAACAAGTTCGGAAAGATCTTCGGATACTTCATGGCGATATTTTGGCTAGGCTACTTGATATTTTTTGGTACATTCTTTGCCTTTGCAATGGATGGTGGTGCTATTGAAGCCTACGACTTACTAAACAAAGGACTTATGATTTTTCTGGTTCTGGATTTTCTTATACGATTTCCTTTTCAGAAAACCCCTACACAGGAAATGAAGCCCTATTTGTTGCTCCCTATTAAGAGAAACCGGCTGCTTGATTTCCTGTTGCTTCGCTCCGGAATGAGTGGATTTAATTGCTTATGGCTTTTCTTATTTGTACCATTTGCTCTTTTCACCGTTACCCGTTATTACTGGTTTACAGGAGTTTTTACCTATTGTTTGGGTATTTACCTGTTAATGCTGTTTAATAACTACTGGTATTTACTTTGTCGAACACTCTTGAGCGAAAAAATCTGGTGGATATTATTGCCAATAGCAGTTTATGCAGTATTAGGAGTTGTTGAGTTTACACTCGGTAATCCTATCAGTACATTCAGCATGCATCTGGGTAGTGCATTTATCAGTGGTAATTTGCTGGCACATCTTGGAGTAATTGCTGCCATAGCCTGTATGTGGTTTATTAACCGCTGGGTAATGTCGGGCTTGGTTTACTCGGAAGTAAACCGGGTTGAAGACACTAAAGTAAAGAATGTATCCGAATACAAGTTCCTTGAACGCTATGGCGAAATAGGTGAATACTTCCGTTTAGAACTTAAAATGTTGTTTCGTAACAAACGTTGCAAATCATCTTTGCGTTCCATTGCAATTGTAGTTGTTCTGTTCTCTTGTATTCTCAGCTTTACCGAAGCGTACGACGGGAATTTTATGAGAAGTTTTATTGCTGTATATAGCTTTGTGGCATTCGGAACTGTACTTCTTACCCAAATAATGGGTTTCGAAGGTAACTATTTGGATGGCCTAATGACCCGTAAAGAATCTATTTATAACCTTCTTAGGGCCAAATACTATTTTTACAGTATACTGGTATTGGTTCCTTTTGTGTTATTAATCCCGGCAATGATTATGGGAAAAATAGCATTGCTAACAGCTGCTGCACTGACCTTTTTTACTACCGGATTTGTTTACTGCATGTTATTTCAGCTTGCGGTTTACAATAATAAAACAGTTCCTCTTAACGAAGGAATTACAGGTAGACAGGCATCGGGAACCGGTTTTCAAAGCCTGGTTGCTTCGGCTGCTTTTGGTGTTCCAATGCTTTTTTATTTTTCATTAAACGCTCTTTGTGGCGAAGTAATCGGGCAATGGATACTTATGGCAATAGGCATCGGCTTTACCTTTACAGCACATTTATGGATTAAAAACATATACAACCGTTTCATGAAACGCAGATATGTAAATATGGAAGGATTCAGAGATACGAAATGAGTAGTGAGTGATGAGTTTTGAGTTTTGAGTACCATGCGGAATCGTACTCATAACTCATAACTCATAACTCATCACTCATCACTCAAAACTCAATACTCAAAACTCAATACTCAAAACAATGATTACGATAGATAATTTACAGAAATTTTTCGGAGAGAAGAAAGCGGTCGACATAGATTCGTACCAAATAGCACAAGGTGATATGATAGGGCTTGTTGGAAATAACGGTGCAGGTAAAACTACACTTTTCCGGTTGATTCTTGATTTGCTTAAAGCTGAAAATGGTTTTGTTACCATTGAAGGAATAGATGTTAGCAAAAGCGAGGACTGGAAAAACTTTACAGGTGCTTTTATAGATGATGGCTTCCTTATTGATTATCTTACTCCTGAAGAATACTTTTATTTTATTGGCAAGATGTACGGATTGCCCAAGGAAGAGGTAGACAGCCGTTTAGTGCCTTTCGAAAGATTTATGAATGGAGAAGTTATTGGACAAAAGAAATTTATTCGTAACTTTTCAGCCGGAAACAAACAAAAGATTGGTATTATTTCGGCAATGCTTCATCAGCCACGATTGTTAATACTGGATGAACCATTCAATTTCCTGGATCCCAGTTCGCAATCTATTATAAAAAGTTTGCTGAAGAAATACAATGACGATACCAATGCTACGGTATTGATATCCAGTCATAACCTGAATCATACAGTCGATGTTTGTCCGCGAATTGCTCTGCTTGAACATGGTAGAATTATCCGTGATATAATGAATGAAAACAACTCGGCAGAGCAAGAACTGGAAATGTATTTTAATGTTGATATAGATTATGAAGAAACAATGCCAGCTGCTCCAGAACCTGATATTGATCATAGTACTGGTAACGAGTGTTAGTTCTTGTGGAACCAAACCTCCTGCCTTAAACTATCCGGCACTTGCAAATGCCGCCATTAAACTTGATATTGACATTGAGTTTAAAGATAACCACAATCTTTACCTTGAGTCGGCCGGTTGGTTGGGGGTTCCTTATCGTATTGGAGGAACAACCAAAAGCGGTGTAGATTGCTCCGGATTAACATTGAATATCTATAGTACTGTTTTCGATACCAAATTGAAACGAAATACTACAGAACAGATGAAGCAGTCTACCAAAGTTTCCAAAAGAAAGCTGCAAGAAGGTGATTTGGTTTTCTTCTCAAGCAAGAACTCGAAGAAACAAGTAGCCCATGTAGGAATCTATCTGAAAGACGGCAAGTTTGTTCATGCCAGTAGCAGTAAAGGAGTAATAGTTAGTAAACTCAATGAAGCCTATTACAAGAAGTATTGGATAAGGGGAGGAAGAGTTAACTAATTTTTTTAAATTTAGAACACAGAGGTACTGTGTCTTTGTGTTCAAAAAAAGATTATAAACATGAAAAAGATTTTTAGTTTTATATTAATCGCTTGTTTGGCGATTACTGCCAATGCGCAGTTATTATGGAAAGTTACAGGAAACGGAATAGAAGAACCTTCCTATATCTTTGGTACCCATCACCTGGCCCCAATAAGTATTATCGACAGTATTAGTGGCTTTCAACAAGCATTCAACGAAAGTACACAGGTTATAGGTGAAGTAATTATGGCAGACATGACATCGCCTGAAACCATAGGCATTATGCAGAAGTACATGATCATTGCCAGCGACACAACCTTAAAAACGTTACTTACACCCGAAGAGTTTGAAATGGTGAATAAGTTCACCCAAGAGAATCTGATGATAGATATTGAAATGGCTTCCAAACTCAAACCTGCTTTTATTACCAATAACATAGCTATAGTTCTGGCAATGAAAAGCATGCCCAATTTTAATCCGCAACAACAATTAGACACTTATTTGCAACAAATAGGTGCCGAACAGAATAAAAACATTGATGGTTTTGAAACAATGGAGTTTCAATTTGGTATGCTGTTCGACGGACAATCTTTACAACGTCAAACAGAACTGTTGGTATGTGCTTTAAATAATGTGGATAAACTTATTGAAGAAACCAATATATTAACAAATGCATATCTGACGCAGGATATTGATGCGCTATATAATATTATGCAAAAAAAAGAAGGTAATAATTGCGATCCTCTTCCCGGAGAGATAGAGCTACTTCTAGATAACCGTAATATTCATTGGGCCGAAGTTTTTCCAGAAAAGATTAAAGCAGGATCTGCCTTCGTTGTTGTAGGTGCAGGACATCTGCCTGGCGAAAAAGGATTTATTAATCTGTTGAGAAAACAAGGATACAGTGTTGAGCCTGTGAAATAACACCAATGAAGATTCGGAATAAAGAGACACGGAGACACAGAGATTTATTAAAAACTCTGTGTCTCCGTGTCTCTGTGTTCTAATTAATTAGTTAAAACCATTTAGTACATACAGATAAACCACCGCCGCCGGAATAGCCATTAACGAACTATCAAAGCGATCAAGCATACCGCCATGTCCTGGTAGCATCTTACCTGAATCTTTCACACCAAGCTGACGTTTAAGCAGTGATTCTGTTAAGTCTCCCCATGTGCCGAATATTACAACTACTACAGCCAACCCGGCCCATTGAATATTTGTCATAAAGGGGTAGAAATGAGCAAAAACAAAAGCAGAAGCAATTGCAAATACAGCTCCTCCTATTGATCCCTCCCATGATTTCTTAGGTGATATACGTTCGAAAAGTCTGTGCTTACCAATCAGTGAACCTACACAATATGCACCCGTATCACTCAACCAGATGAAAACAAATACAGCAAGAGGCAATGGGTAATTGTAGATAACTGCAATTGTTTCGCTAGTAACAGGTTGATACTGATAAGCCAACACATTGAGTAATGCAAAGGGCAGTGCAATATATACTTGTGCAAGCATGGAATAAGCCCATGCCTCAATAGGTTGCTCCTTTTTAAGATACAATTCACTGATAAGCAGATACATTAAAATAATCAGGTAGGGAATAAAGATTACCGGACCCATCATATTGGTACAGAAACCCGAGAAAGCAATAAACAAACAAACAGCTCCAAGCATATTGATAAACGGATTTATCTGTGCTTTGCCGGTAGTGTTTATCAGGTGGGCAAACTCATAAACAGAAAGTGCACTGATGATGGCAAACAGAACAGAGAAAGAAATCCTGTCGTAAACCATACAACCAACCAGGACTACTACAAACAATAGTCCTGTGATGGCTCTTGTTATAAAATTACTTTTCATCCTCGGTACCTGCTTTTTCTTCCACTTCCTCAGTAGAAGGTTCTACTGTTTCAACAGGGCCTTTGTTTTGCTGTTCGTAAGCCATAATCTCTTCCGAACGCGAAGCCCAAGGACGTTTACCAAAGATTCTTTCCACATCTTCGGCAAAGATTACTTCTTTTTCAATCAGTAATTGGGCCAGTTCTCCATGTTCTTCTTTATGATCGGATAAGATTTGTTTAGCCCGGTCGTATTGTTCGTTTACGATGCGTTTTACTTCTTCATCAATAATCTCTGCAGTTTTTTCGCTATATGGTTTGCTGAAAGAATATTCGTCATTGCTGTAATAGCAAAGGTTTGGAAGTCTGTCGCTCATACCCAGATAGGCTGTCATACCGAAAGCTTGTTTAGTAACACGTTCAAGGTCGTTCATTGCTCCGGTTGAGATTCTGCCTATAAACAAATCTTCGGCTGCACGGCCACCTAATGTAGCACACATTTCATCCAACATTTGTTCTTTGGTAGTAATCTGACGTTCTTCCGGTAAATACCAAGCAGCACCCAAAGCACGTCCGCGGGGCACAATGGTAACTTTAATCAGCGGATTGGCATGCTCAAGTAACCACGATAAGCTGGCATGACCTGCTTCGTGCAAGGCTATTGCGCGCCGTTCGGCTTCTGTTGTAATCTTGCTTTTCTTTTCCAAACCACCTATAATACGGTCAACCGCATCGAGGAAGTCTTGTTTACCCACAAACTTTTTACCGTTACGGGCAGCAATCAAAGCAGCTTCGTTACATACATTGGCAATGTCGGCTCCCGAGAATCCCGGAGTTTGACGTGCAAGTAAGTCAACATCAACAGAGTTATCTATCTTAATAGGGCGTAGGTGAACGCCAAATACTTCTTTTCTTTCATTCAGGTCGGGCAGGTCTACATGTATCTGACGGTCGAAACGTCCGGCACGCAGTAAGGCTTTATCCAATACATCTACACGGTTGGTAGCAGCAAGAATAATTACACCACTGTTCGATCCGAAACCATCCATCTCAGTCAACAACTGATTAAGCGTATTTTCGCGTTCATCGTTTCCGCCCATGCTTGGGTTCTTTCCACGGGCGCGACCCACTGCATCAATCTCATCGATAAATACAATACAGGGTGCTTTTTCTTTGGCTTGCTTGAACAAGTCACGTACACGTGATGCACCAACACCAACAAACATTTCAACGAAGTCTGATCCTGCCAGTGAGAAGAAAGGTACATTAGCCTCGCCGGCTACAGCTTTAGCCAACAATGTTTTACCTGTTCCCGGAGGGCCAACCAACAAAGCTCCTTTGGGTATTTTACCTCCCAGATCGGTATACTTCTGTGGTTCTTTTAGAAATTCAACAATTTCTTCTACCTCCTGTTTGGCTTCTGCCAATCCGGCAACATCTTTGAATGTTACTCTGTTTGCACCACCTTTTTCAAAAAGTGTAGCTTTGGATTTGCCTACGCTAAATACACCGGCACCTCCACCGCCTCCACCGCCACTCATACGGCGCATGAAGAATATCCATAAACCAATAAGGAACGCAAAAGGAAGAATATTCCAGAGAACAGCACTCAGATAATCTTTCTTCTTATCGTAAGTAACCTTACCATCGAATTTATTGGTAAACTTTTGTTGTTCAATAAATTCGTCCAGTTTCTCTCTTGAGGGTGCTTCAGTAACTACCATTGGGTGTTTACCAGCTTTTGTCGAGTCTAATTTGAAGACATCTTTAACATGTTCGGGTTTGATGTAAACATCAACAGAGCTATCATCGTATCCAATAATCTTGTTTACATAACCACTCTGAACATAGTTCTGAAATTCGTCGTACGAAACGCTTTTGATCATTGATCCGCTTTCGTTTGTCAGGTACAATCCTAATAACATTACAGCAATAATCATATACATCCAGTTCAGATTGAACTTTGGTAGATTTACTTTGCCGTTTGGTTTATTGTTAGGAACTTTATTGTTGTTGTCCTTTTCCATATTCTATATTAATCAATATCAGGTATTTTTGTCAGCTTAGCATCGGCCCACAAAGTTTCCAGGTTGTAGTATTCTCTAATTTCGGGTAAAAAAACATGTACCCATACATCGGCATAGTCCATAGCTACCCATTCTGCATTTCGTAATCCGTCAATAGAAATGGGTTTAACATTGGCTCCTTCCCGAGCTGTTTCTTTCACAGAGTCTACTATTGCTCCAACTTGGCTTGGTGTATTTCCTTGGCATATAATAAAGTATTTGCATACTGTATCGCCAATACTTGTTAAATCTGCAATAACTATATTTTTTCCTTTTTTCTCTTGAATTCCTTCTGTAATTTTTGCTATTAAATTCTGTGTATCGTTCATTTATTTATTTAATAATTAATACTTCATCCCAGTTTCGATTATAACAAAACTTTTGATTCTTTTGTTCCTCTCCGAAAATGCAATTAATCCACAAATATACACCTAATTATTATTTGGGAAAAGTTATGATGAAATTCTATTCACTAATTTGTGTTTTTTAGTAGCTAAATTAAGTTAACGACCTTTTAGTTTTAAGGAGAAAATTTTGAGAAAAGTATTTGGAATATTCAAAATAGTTGTATCTTTACACCCGAAAAGCTTGGGCTATGGTGTAATGGTAACACTTCAGATTCTGGTCCTGACTTTCCAGGTTCGAATCCTGGTAGCCCAACAAAAGAAAACGCGAAACTGTTTAAAAGAATGGTTTCGCGTTTTTGTTTTGTGTAAAATCATGCCCGATATTTAAATTAAGGATGTCTTTTCCCACTTACCCCGATGCAACTCCATTACATGCGTAAACCCAGCTTTTTTCAAAGCCAACAATGCTTCGGGCCGACCACTATTAATCTTTTCAGGGAAGTGTGCATCACTATTTACCAAAACAGGTATATCCAGTTCTTTCAGCAATGTAAAATATCGTTCGTTGGGAAAGAACACTCCTTTCTCCAGAAATGCTTTGGTATTTATTTCTACCATATAGCCTTTAGAAGCTATGGTGCGGAAGTAGTGAAGCATCAAGGAATTATACCAAGCCTCATCCAACAATCCCGGATGATATACAGAAGCATTATAGTGCATCTTGTCGGCATGACCCACAATGTCGAAGCCACCAAGTTCTATCATTCTCAATAAACGCTCGTAGTATAGATTTACTATATATTTGATATCTCCATCAAAATGATCATTTACTATTTGAGCATACTTGTTGGTAGAACAATCAATGTCTACTATCTCATCTTTCTTATCATATAAAAGATGAACCGAACCTATCCGGTAATCCAGAGGTAACTCCGTAAATCGGGCAATAGACGGATTGCTATCATTGTTTAAATAATCAATTTCCAGACCTACATACAACTCAATTTGTTCCTTATATTGTTCCCTCAACCGGAAACATTCTTCCAGATAAGCAGGTAGGTCTTCCTGTTCCATAGTCCAATGGGTAGGAAAAGGCAATGGTGCATGCGATGAGATTCCGTAAGATGTGAAATTCTGCCTGATTGCTTCCTTTATAAAATCCTCTAACGGAGCACGCCCGTCGCAGAAGGAGCAATGGCTATGGTAGTTGGTTAAATTCATGATTCTATTTCGCTTAATTCCAACCATCTCATGGTTTTCTCATCAATTAAATCGGTAATAATGGGTAATCTTTTCGATTTCTCGGTTAGTTCATCTACCGAAAGAGAACCGCTACACAATGCTTCTTCCAATTGTCTTTTCTCTTCTTCGAGTGTGGCTATTTCTGTTTCAAGTTGTTCAAATTCTCTTTTTTCCTTGAAGCTCATCCTTCGTTTTTCATCTGTACGAACTCTTTGTTTTTTTTCTTCTTTGGGCTTTGCCGCTTCCTTTTCTTTCTGTTCGTTTGCAGATTTCCAATCCCTGTAATCGGAATAATTACCGGGGAAATCGCGGATATCGCCCTGCCCATTAAATACCAGAAGATGATCGACCACCTTATCCATAAAATACCTGTCGTGCGAAACAACCATAACACACCCTTTGTAATTTTGCAGGTATTCTTCAAGAATGTTCAGGGTAACTATGTCGAGGTCGTTGGTAGGCTCATCCAGAATCAGGAAGTTGGGGTTGCGCATCAATATGGTACATAGGTACAAACGCCGACGCTCTCCTCCACTCAGTTTATATACATAACTGTGCTGACTTTCGGGGGTGAAAAGGAAATGTTGCAGAAACTGTGAGGCGGTAAGTTGTTTGCCATTACCCAGCTCAACATACTCGGCAATATCCTGTACAACATCAATCACTTTCATCTGTTCGTCGAACTGTAGTCCGTCTTGCGAGTAGTATCCAAATCTTACGGTTTCGCCAATCTCGATGGTTCCACTATCCAAAGGCACTTCTCCCAACAATATTTTAATAAAAGTTGATTTCCCAGTACCGTTGTTTCCTACAATACCCATCTTTTCGTAACGGGCAAAGATGTACGAGAAATCATCCAATATCTTCAAATCGTCGTAACTTTTATACAGATGCTCGGCTTCGAATATTTTCGAACCGATATAAGATGCTTTTACATTAAGCTGAACATTGCTGTTGTCAATACGTTGTTTGGCTACCTTTTCAAGATCATAAAATGCATCTTCCCGGTATTTGGCTTTATGTCCGCGGGCTTGTGGCATTCGTCGCATCCATTCCAGTTCGGTACGGTAAAGGTTGTTGGCGCGGGTTATTTCGGTGTTCATTGCATCTACCCGTTCTTGTCTTTTTTCCAGATAGTAGCTATAATTACCTTTGTACTGATAAATCTGGCGGTTATCAATTTCCATTATTTCGGAACAAACTCTATCTAAGAAATAACGGTCGTGGGTAACCATCAGTAAACAGATGTTGGTTCGTTGCAGATATTCTTCCAACCATTCAATCATATCCAGATCGAGGTGGTTAGTAGGCTCATCGAGAATAAGAAGATCCGGTTCTACAATCAGGGCATTGGCCAGCGCAACACGTTTCAACTGTCCACCCGATAGGTGTTTTATCTTTTGATTGAAATCACGTATTTTCAACTGGGTAAGTACCTGCTTGGCCTTTCTTTCGTAATCCCAGGCTTTTTCTTGCTCCATGCGGGCAAGTATTTCGTCTATCCCCGGGTTGCCTTCGGTTGCCATACATGCTTCGTACTCCTTTATCAATTCGGTTACCGGATTCCCATGATAAAAACAGGCTTCGAGTACAGTCAGTTCTTCGGGATATACTGGGTTTTGTTCGAGGATACTTATCCGCAGATCGCGGCGGAAGGTTATTCGCCCGCTATCGTATCCTTCTTTTCCGGACAATATGCTTAATAGAGTGGTTTTCCCAGCACCGTTCTTGGCTATGAGTCCCACGCGTTGACCTTCGGCTATGCCAAAGGATATATTTTGAAATAGTACAAGATCGCCAAACGATTTTGTGAGGTTTTCAACCTGTAAATAACTTACCATTTTTTGTTAGTAGTTAGTAGTTAGTAGATAGTAGTTAGTAGATAGTAGTTAGTAGTTAGTAGATAGTAGCTAGTAGTTAGTAGTTAGTAGTAGATAGTGTTAGTAGATAGAACGATACTGCATAGCTACTAGCTACTAGCTACTAACTACTAGCTACTAAACCTATTATCGTTTTATATTCCTCTGTAACATTTACAGAGTTCCCGGCTTTGACTTTGCTCCATACCAACTTCATTGGGTCAATTGTTGTTCCGTTTTTAGTATATTGCAGTATAGGTGCTTCGCGGTTGCCGTCAATGAGTGTCATCCATTCAAAACCCTCAATTTCGTTGGTAAGTATAACACATACGGCAATACCCAGAGCAAGCCATGTGTCTTTTTGTTTAGGTTTGATAGAATCGCTGTCTATAATCTGTTGTATTTTTGATAGATCTTCTTCTATACCCTGAAAATCTTTTTTCTGCATTTGCTTTACCAGCGATGCAGTTAAGTTATACCCTTCGTCTACCTCACTTATTTCCGAAACACGAATCGGAATTATTTCTGCCGGATATTTCTCTCCGTCCTTTCGTATTTCGAGTGCAGATATTATTGTTTCGGCCTCGGTTATTTTGCCTCCTTTTGGAACAGTGAAACTACATTCAAAGGCTACATTATCAATACCAGTAATCCATAAATGATTCACATAGAAAACATTATCTTCCTGAAACATTTCCTTGCTATATGCACATTCCAGATTACCTATTCGCACCAGAGAAGCGGAAGGATTGCCTTTTAATTCGGCGTTGATTGATTCTTTTCCAAAGAATGCGGCATCACGTAAACCAGCATCTTTTTTAAAAGCTGATATTCTGAAATTGCCGCTCCATACATTGGGATTATAAAAAAGGAAGCTACTTTCGGTGTCTTCAAATTCACCCCAATCTAAAGGATAGACCAAGGAAAACCATGCACCTGGGGATATAAATTTCTTGCCGGATATTTTTGTCATAAGTCTTTTTTTTCTTTCAGCCAACAAATATACAAGAATTTATTTAGCCTGCCTTATTCATATTCAAGAATGAAAGGAGTAACTGCAAGAAGCGTTATCACATTATGATACCGAATGACGTTTAAGCCATGCCACTGCGTAAGAACAAGTTGCCTGAGGGGTTAAGTTATTTTCTTTGGCATAATCATAAGCAGCTTGGCATAGTGCAGATGCTATTCCTCTGCCTTCAATTGGACCGGGTACAATGGTGTGGAGAACATCCAAACAACCATTGTGAATGGCATACTGTACAAAGGCCGTTCGTCCATCTACTTCTGTTGTAAACAGGTTACGTTCTGGGTTGTGATCAATTTGATAATCCATTTCATTCAATTATTAAAGTTACGCAAATTGTTTTCTACTGTGACAAGCAGTCACTTCTTTTAATAACAAAGGGAAATCCAAAGTTGTTTATTATCTTATTGATACATTGACATTAAATAATCTAAACCAATTCATCTTTTACCACAAGAAATTGTTTACTTTGCAAAGAAATCAAAGTATGAATTATGAAAAAGAAACTTACCAATATAACTTTTATCCTTCTTTGTGGTGCTTTTATAGGAATAACTCCACTAGTTGTAAGCAGTTACATGAAGCCTAAGCAACAAGAACCAGAAAAATCGGAATTACCTTATGCTGTAGTATCGCCTGTTATACCAGCAAGTGTAAACTTTGCCGGACAGGAGGTTGATCTTACCCGTTACGATCGTCGGGAAAGAATGGACAGGGAGTTGAATGCTTTTACATATATGCACTCTACTACTACTCTTTTAATTAAACGCGCCAACCGTTTCTTTCCTGTAATTGAACCACTTTTACGTGCAAACGGAATTCCTGATGATTTTAAATACCTGATGGTTATTGAAAGTAATCTCAATACTTTGGCACGTTCGGGTGCGGGAGCAGCAGGATTATGGCAGTTTATGCAGGCTACTGGCCGTGAGAACGGTTTGGAGGTAAATACAAATGTTGACGAGCGGTATCACATTGTTAAATCGACCAATGCTGCATGCCGCTATTTAAAAGAGGCGTATGCTTTGTATGGCGACTGGGTTACGGTTGCTGCTTCGTACAATGCAGGCAAAGGAAGAATTTCGGGTGAATTACGTAATCAGTTGGCAGAGAACGCTATGGATTTGTGGTTGGTTGAAGAAACATCACGTTATATGTTCCGGATATTTGCTGCTAAGCAAGTATTAGAACATCCACAACAATATGGTTTTATGTTGAGAAGGGAACAATTATATCCGCCTATTCCCTACGAGGAGGTTACAGTTAATGTACCTATTGGCGATTTAGCTGCGTTTGCCAAATCGAAGGGAATTACTTATGCTCAATTAAAAGATGCTAACCCTTGGTTACGAACTAATTCTTTAGAAAACAGAAGTGGACGAAGCTACACTTTATTGATTCCTCAACAAAGCGGAATGTATTATAATCCGGAGGAAACTGTTCCGCATAATAGGGATTGGGTGGTGAATTAAGAAATCACACTGTGGCAGTGTAAATATTAAGTTTTTTGCACTGCCACAGTGCGATTATTGTATTTATCTCATTTTTTATCTGCATTCTTTAGGGTATTTTTTTTACCTCTTATTTTCTTCTTGTTACGAATGTAATCACTAATAGCCTGAATGTCTTCCTTAGTTACATTCCTACCATCAATATAATCGATTCTTTCCAATAATTCCGTATTCATAATTCAATCTTTTTTAAAATATTTCTCAATCAACTTTTCAGCAGCTTCCATTTCAATCAGCATCCGATGGTGACCAATATGAATAGCACCTAACGATTTCTCATAATGTTCAATCAGTTTTGTTTTAGCAGTAAAAGCAATACAACCCTCAAATCCCTGTTCATAGGAATATTTACATGCAAAAGCAACTAAATTCGCTGCAACACCAAAAAAAATCCGGTTATCACCTCTATTTGAAGGAGCACTTTCCAACAAATGCATATAAACATGATCTTCTTCAACTGAAAAACAAATTAAACCTTGTATAGTTGAATCTCCAGCTATTGTCAACTTGTAGACGTGTTTCAATACTTCATCAAACTCCTTTCTCCAATTAAAACTCCAACCATTCTTTTTTAAAACACTTTTCAAGTCATCCTTAGTTACAGAAGAAACATCTGTAATTATTTTATCTCCAGTTAATCTGTGTTCAATACAATCTGTTATTTTATCTATTATAAAATCAAGACCCATTTCTTTCATTTTCATTGATAAAGATACAAAAAAGAAATCAAAAACAAAAAATCTTCCTAATATCAGCCACAGTGCGATTATTACCTAAAACAACATCACCTCTCCCCCATCCGAGGCTACATACTTAACAAGTAACTCCCTTATCATTTCGGCAGCATCTTTTAATCCTGCTTCACCGCTGTATCCATTGATTATAGCTAAAATATGGGTGGTTTCAATATTCATTTTGGTTCGTTCTTCATCGCTGGTAGGTGTTCCTATCCCTCCAATTGAATCGCGATAAACAGGTAACCCTTCAATATTTAATATTCCCCGGCCAATGGCTTCGAATGGTTCGTTGGCTTTTCCTACCCCTAATTGAAGTTGGGTGCCTTGTATTTTATCGGCATCGAAACCACCTATGGAGTATCCGGTTCGTAAGGAAACCAAATTGATAAGATCAACAAGTGTATCTATTTGATACAAAGGAATATTACGCAATAAACGACGACGCAATGCCTCTGCCGATGGACGATAACGTCCTGGATCTTTACCTAATTTCTTATATACCTCACGGGTGGCGGCTATGGCCGGATTCAACTTTATATTATCGATTGTCGAAGTATTCAACAATTCGGCTGTAAACGCATTTATTTCTTGCCAGAGATTTTCGTTGTATTGTGAGTTTGTTACAGATGCATACACTGCAGCCCCTGCAAATATGGGGCAAGCGTTCTTTATTTCTTGTGATACTGATAGGGTAAACATTAAAAATTAAGAATTAGGAATTAGGAGTTTATCATTATGCCTGATAATATTCGACCGGAATGGATTCCCAGTCTTCGGGCTGAGAAGAAAAGATTGTGTTCATGGTAGGTACAAATTTCTGCACACTCTATTTGGGAATCCGGAATGCCGAAGTCTTTCAACTGCATCCTGTTTGCTTCCCATAAATCAATGTGATATTTCTTGGTGTGTTGATTAAATTGTGCAACCTTATTCATATCAAATCCTTTCTTTTGAAAGGCTTCATAAACCTCATTACCTACCTCGAAAGATGCTACAGATATACCCGGACCAATACAAGCAATTATATTCTCGCCTGCCGAGTGATAGGTTTGTTGCATAAGTTGCAGTGTTTTTGCTACAATTCCTTCTACTGTTCCACGCCAACCTGCATGGATTGCGGCTACAACATTCTCTTTATAATCATACAATAATACTGGAATACAGTCGGCAGTTGATATACACAAACAATAGCCAGGTTGGTTGGTTATAAGGGCATCAACTCCTTGCAGAGCTTCATCGGTATAATCGACTGGCGATGTTATTATACGTACTTCTGTATTGTGAGTCTGACGGGGGATTACCAGTTTTGAAGGTCGACATGCCAGTGAGTCAATCAAAAGCTGTTGATTTTGGTATACATCTTCTAAATCGTCGCCTGTGTAATGGGTGCAATTAAAAGATGCGTAATTGCCTTTGCTACACCCTCCTAAGCGTGTAGTTACAAAATGAGAAATGTTGGGATAGCTATTTAACAGCTCATATCCCAACATTCTTTTATCGTTAGTTAACGGAATCATTCTTCGTCCCAATCTTCTTCGTATTCGTAATCAAAATCATCGTCTTCTTCATCGTCTTCATACTCATAGTTGAAGTCTTCATCTTCTCCCTGAGCCCTTAGTTCATCTTTTAAATGACCTACATCTTTAGCACGATGTACAAGAGTTTCTATTTTATTACTTTCTTTATTGAGTTCTTCCCAAAGAATATCTTTTAGAACAGAGATACCATATCCGGTTACCGAAGAAATAAATATGTGAGGAATTCCTATCGGCAAGGTTGGTTCTATTTCATCCATCAATTCCTGATCAAGCATATCACTTTTTGTTATGGCAAGCACCCGTTGTTTATCCAACATTTCGGGGTTGAATGTTTTCAACTCGTTCAGTAATATATCGTACTCTTTATGAATATCATCGCTATCGGCAGGAACCATAAAAAGCAATAAGGAGTTCCGTTCAATGTGTCGTAAGAAACGTAGCCCCAGCCCTTTACCCTCGCTGGCTCCTTCAATAATCCCGGGGATATCGGCCATTACAAAGGATTTTCCATCGCGATAGGAAACAATACCCAAGTTGGGTTCAAGAGTTGTAAAAGGATAGTCGGCAATCTTGGGCTTAGCTGCCGATACCGCAGATAGCAAAGTAGATTTTCCGGCATTAGGAAAACCAACCAAACCAACATCGGCAAGCAGTTTAAGTTCCATAATAACGGTCATTTCCTGCATCGGTTCACCCGGTTGTGCAAACCTGGGTGCCTGACGGGTTGCTGTGCGGAAATGCCAGTTTCCCAATCCTCCACGTCCTCCTTTAAGTAATACAACTTCTTGCTCGTGTTCGGTTACGTCGCAAACGTATTCTCCGGTTTCGGCATTGTATACTACTGTTCCACAGGGTACTTCTATTATTTTGTCGGCCCCATCTTTACCGAAGCTGCGGCTACTACTGCCCGATTCGCCGTGACCGGCAAATACATGTCGTTCGTATTTCAGATGGAGCAATGTCCAGTAATTGCGGTTACCGCGTAGTATCACGTTTCCGCCTCTTCCGCCATCACCACCATCCGGTCCGCCTTTAGGGGTGTATTTCTCACGCCGCATGTGAGTAGAGCCTCTCCCACCCTTTCCTGAGCGGCAATAGATCTTCACATAATCAACAAAATTCGATTCAGCCATTGTTTTAGTAGTTAGTAGATAGTAGTTAGTAGATAGTAGATAGTTAGACATTCATTGAGCGTAAAAGTCCATTGCTATATGAATTAAGAAGCTTTCCTACCTCATTAGCAATACTATAGAGTTCATTTTTCTCATCAGGTGTAATATATCCTAAATCTCTGGACAATATTATGAAGTTCTTAGTTTCTTCTAAAGACCCTAATGATATATTATAAAAACGAAGTTTTTCTTTTTTACCTGCTCTCACAAATCCTTCAGCTATATTTGCAGTTATTGAAGCAGCAGCGCGTCTCATTTGATTGCTTAGGCCAAACATTTCTTCCTTTGGATATTTTTTTGTAATATTATACACCATCAGCACATAAGTATGAGCTTTTTGCCATACCAACAAATTTTCAAATGAAGTTGTACACATCTGCTACTAACTACTAGCTACTAACTACTTTAAAATATTTATTTGTTCGCAAATCATCTCAGTGATCTTATTCATTTCGCCTTGTCCTTCGATAAGGCAATATTTACCTTCTACTTTATACCAATCAATCAGTGGACAAGTTTGTGAATAATAAACATCCAGACGTTTGCGAATTGTTTCTTCGTTATCATCAGCACGACCTGAGCTTTTACCTCTGTTAATAAGTCGTTCTACAAGTTCTTCCTCCGGAACATTTAAATCAAGCATCAGGGTAATTTCCTGACCACGGGCAGCTAACATTTTTTTTAGCTCTTCAGCCTGGTTTATTGTTCGGGGGAAACCATCAAAAATAACTCCTTTACTATCTTTGAAGCTGTCTAATACATCAGCAAGAATGTTTATCATCAAATCGTCGGGGATAAGCTGGCCTTCATCAATGTATGATTTGGCTAATTTACCCAGTTCGGTTCCATTCTTGATTTCCGCACGTAAAACATCACCTGTTGATATATGATTCAGTCCGAATCGTTCAACTATTCTTTCACTTTGTGTTCCCTTACCTGATCCGGGAGCACCAAAAATTACAATATTAAGCATATATATTTGAGTTTTTTGTTAGTAGTTAGTAGTTAGTAGTTAGTAGTTAGTAGATAGTAGTTAGTAGATAGTAAGTAGTAACAATGCCGCATGGTCCTACTAGCTACTAACTACTAGCTACTAACTACTACTATCTACTAGCTACTATCGTATAAATATCCGGATAGTTTCTGCCATATCCGTCATAATCAAGTCCGTAACCAACAATAAAGTCGTTGGGAATATTTAGTGCTACATAGTCAACCTTAATGTCAACTTCCAGTTTATCGGGTTTTACCAGTAACGAGGCTATTTTTATTTCTTTTGGTTGGCGGGTGCCTAATGTTTCGAGCAGGCGTTGCATTGTAAATCCGGTATCCACAATATCTTCAACTATAACAATAGTACGGTTTGATATGTCTTCGTTAATACCAATAACCTCTTTAATTACACCCGATGACGAAACTCCTTGGTACGAAGCCAACTTCACAAACGATATTTCACAAGGAATGGTGATTTGTTTCATTAAATCGGAAGTAAACATAAAAGCGCCATTCAATACACTTAGAAACAGAGGATTTTTACCAGCCAAATCATGATTAATTTCTGCTGCAACACGGCTAACTTCTTTTTGAATTGTCTCTTGTGGTATAGAGATAGTAAATGTTTTATCTTTTATCTTAATCATATAATAATGAGTTGAGAATTGGCAAAAGTACAACAATTATTTTATATTTTACTTCACTCCATGCATCATCTTCTGTAATTTCTTCGAACTCACCATTCTGATTTGAGCCAAAACTCCCCTCCCAGAAGTTTAAAATGCAAAATTTGTCGTCATTCAACACGCGGAGGTTTTATTCTATTGATTAACAATGCGTTAAATGCGTGTTGAATGCCGTGTTGAGAAACATTATTACAACTATTTCGTCACGCTTTCAACACGCTTTATTTTGAGCTTTGACCTCTAACAATAGTAGGGACTTTCCGATAGAAAACCCTGTACTACGCAAGCTATATAGCATTGGGGTTCCGGTCTATATAGATGAGTGCCTTCGATCTATATAGCACCGACCTCTCGATCTATATAGCATTGACCCCTCGGTCTATATAGAAAGATATTTTACTTGTTATTGAACAGCACTTTTATCCCGGTAGGATAAAGCTTTTCTCCTACCGGGAAAAACCGTTTATCCTACCGGGAGAAAGGTCATGCTACCGGGATGAAAGAGTTATAATACTGCGATTCAAAGTATGAATAATGCAGGCAGTTCACAAGCAATTACCCCTTGGGGTAAAATTTGAATAACCCCCAGTGAAGCGAAGCGACTGGGGGTGGAGAATAGACTCAATCTCATCAACGCCGAA
>NZ_QVMJ01000015.1:6843-21537 GCF_010500955.1 Bacteroides sp. 519 | reverse complement strand
GGGTTCCCATGCGAGTGAGTGATTTATCTACCCCCAGTCGCTTCGCTTCACTGGGGGTTATTCAAATTGAATCCCAAAGGGATTCCCTGAGATGTATGCAGCATCTTATACCGTACAACAAAAGCAAAGCAGTAAGAATCTATGCAGCACTATATTCTTACTACTTGCTCCTTAATTCTTACTACTAAATTAATTGCTTGCAAAGATATAAAATACTTATATTTGTGAACTCAATAAAAAAACATGTATCATGAAGATATTCCCAACTCATATCATAAAGAAATTAGATGAATATACCATTCAGGGCGAACCTATATCATCCATCGACCTGATGGAAAGAGCTGCACGCACATTTACAGAGGCTGTAATTGAAAAATGGCCGAAAGAAACCCCAGTTACTATATTTGCCGGTCCTGGTAATAATGGTGGAGATGCTTTGGCTATTGCCCGGATGTTATCGCACAAAGGATACCGGGTAAATGTGTTTCTATTTAACCCACATGGAACACTCTCGCCCGATTGTCAGATCAATAAAGACTTACTGACTAAAACAAATGTTGATTTTACCGAAGTAAGCACCCAGTTTGCACCACCTAAGTTAACCGAAAAGCATCTGGTTATTGATGGGTTGTTTGGATCGGGACTGAACAAACCATTAGCAGGTGGATTTGCTGCTGTGGTGAAATACATAAACTCTTGCAAATGTACAGTAGCATCTATCGACATCCCCTCGGGTTTAATGGGAGAAGATAATGATAACAATGATAAAACTGCCATTATCCGCGCCAATTACACATTCTGTTTCCAGCTTCCTAAACTAGCTTTTGTTCTTGCAGATAATGCCGAGTTTGTTGGTGAATGGCAATTGCTCGACATAAACATCAACAAAGGAATTATTAAAGAAACAGAAACCGATTTCGATATTATCGAAAAAGAAGAAATACAGCAATTGATAAAAGCCCGTGGTAAATTTACCCACAAAGGTGATTTTGGTCATGCTATGCTTATTGCTGGTTCGTATGGAATGGCTGGCGCTTCTGTATTGGCAGCCCGTAGCTGTTTAAAATCGGGAGTAGGGTTATTAACTGTGCATGCACCGGCCATTAACACCAACATTATTCAGTGCAGCGCCCCCGAAGCAATGGTCGATCCGGATTATCACGATCATATCTTTTCTTCGATGATTGATACCAGCGATTTTGATGCTGTTGGAATCGGCCCAGGTTTAGGCAAAGCAGAAGAAACGGGTATTGCCGTTCTTCAACAAATACGTTCCTGCGAAGGCTCTATGGTTATTGATGCCGATGCCCTTAACTTTTTAGCCAGCCATCGACAAACATTATTATCACATCTGCCCAAAAACTCCATACTAACTCCTCATCCGGGTGAATTAGAGAGACTGGTTGGTAAATGTAAAAGTTCGTACAGCCGTTTAATGAATGCACGCGAACTGGCTCATAATGCCAAGGTTTGCATTGTGCTTAAAGGTGCATACACTGCAATTATCACCCCAGACAGAAGGTGCTCGTTCAACCCTACCGGAAACTCGGGAATGGCAACTGCTGGTAGCGGAGATGTGTTGACTGGCATTATTCTCGCATTACTGGCACAAGGATATAAAGCAGAAGATGCAGCTAAGATAGGTACTTATGTTCACGGAATGGCAGGAGATATTGCAAAGGAAAAATATTCGGCCATTGCACTTACAGCCGGAGACATTATTGAATGTTTACCCGATGCATGGAAAATAGTTACTAGTGTTAAGACTTTCTAACTGAAATTGCAACATAAAAAATGAGAAAAGCATTATTTATATTCGGACTATTTATTGCTACTATAGCAACTGCACAAACCCAAGTAACCCCAGGGGTAACTATGGGCAAAGATTACGGAGTATTGTATACACTTCCTAAAACAGAAATTAATATTGAGGTAACAGCTACCCAGGTTGTTTATACTCCGGGACAATTCAGCCGTTATGCCGATCGCTATCTGCGGTTAACCAACGTATCTGCCAACCCGGAAGAGTACTGGGAGCTAAACGAAGTGAAAGCTGTTTCGGTAGGTGTTCCGGATAATAAAGAGTCGTACTTTATCAAGTTAAAGGATAAAACTGTTGCTCCGTTGGTTGAGCTAACCGAAGATGGATTAATAAAATCAATCAATGTACCCTATGTCAGCCAAAAGCCCGTTATGCCGGAAAACAGACCATCAGTTGCGCCAAAGAAAGTTAACCCAAAAGATTTTCTGACCGAAGAGATTCTTATGGCTAATTCTACAGCTAAAATGGCCGAACTGGTTGCTAAAGAAATATACAGTATTCGCGAAAGTAGAAATGCTTTGCTACGCGGCCAGGCCGATAACACCCCCAAAGATGGAGAACAATTACGCTTGATGCTGGAAAGCTTGGATCAACAGGAAAATGCCATGGTTGAGATGTTTTCGGGTGTAAGAACAAAAGAGAAAAAAACATTCAATATACGCTTCACCCCTACTCACGAGTTGCAGAACGAAATTGTTTTCCGTTTTTCTAAAAAGCTGGGCATATTAAATAAAGAAAACCTTGCCGGTAGTCCGATTTACATTAGTTTGTCCGACCTTAAAACAGTAGGATTACCACAGCAACAAACAGAAGACCCCAAAAAGAAAGATATTAAAGGAGTTGCTTATAATGTACCCGGAAAAGGGCTAGTAACGATTACCTTAGACAGAGAGAAGCTGTTTGAAGGAGATTTGCCTGTTACACAATTTGGTATAGTAGAATATCTGGCACCAACATTGTTTGATAAGAATTCTACTGTTCAGGTTATTTTTAATACAAATACAGGGGGGATAATCAAGGTTGAGAGGCAGTAAAGTTTGCAAAAATGCAAACTTATTTAAAAGAAACTTTTCCTCATGCGGATTATATTGGACGGAAGATATATTTAAAAAAAATCCATCTGAGCTTTGATACGTTTTAATTAATATGATGAAAGATTTAACTATCAACTGTATTTCAACGAGAGAACAGTATGATATTATAAGATCTCGTTTGAATGAACTGATTACTGAAGCTACAAAACAAAGAATGTTGGAGCCAGGAATGGACAATGAATATATACGTGAAATTGGTCGTCTGGCTAAAATGAGTGCTGATTATGAAGATAAATATATGAAAGACTACATATAAAAGCAGAGACTATTTTAAAATATTCATAAATCAACAGGTCAATCCGCTTTTACACGGTATTTAATAAACCCATCCTTTCGAAGCTGAGAAATGAATGCAGCTACGCGTGCTTTATAGTCTTCTTCTTCCGTAAAGTAGTTGGCTAATAGTTCTGTTATCTCTTGCACAGTGCGAACTCCATCAATCAGTTTCCAAGCTTCGGTTCCACGCTCTTCTAATCTTACGTGGATGTATGGAGACATACCTTTAGGCAAAAGATATTTATTAACCCATTTAGATTTAAACCGGAGGAAGGCGATTACTATTAAACCGTCTTCCTCTTTTGTTACAATATGTTCTGCTATGTAAGGTATTACATCCAGCAGATTATATTTTTGCTTCATTACTTCATATTAGGCTTTTCCAAACCGTAACCCTTGATTTTATCTTCATTCTTCAACATAAGTGCTACAAAAACAGCAAGAATACCAAAGCACATAAAGATAACCATTGGAAGGGTATAGTCGTATCCGGTTTTTCCATCTGCTAAATCTACAATGCAGTATGCATCGAGCACCGATCCTATTAAAAGAGGCACAAGACTTAACCCAATATTCTGCACCCAAAATATCAACGAATAAGCAGTACCTAATTTATTTTGTGGAATAATTTTAGGAACTGATGGCCACATAGCAGAAGGAACAAGTGAAAAAGCAATGCCTAATAGAATCATTAAAACAGTAGCAAACCACCAAACATTAAGGAAGGGGGCCGCAAACAATGCATGAATTACAACCAACATAGAAGCCCCAATAAGCATAATGGTAGCTCCTTTTCCTTTTTTATCGTATATTCCACCAAACAGAGGAGTTAATAAGATGGTTCCAAACGGAAGTATAGCAGGAATTGTACCTGCCAGATTTGCAGCTACATTATATTTATTAATCATTAATGATGTTGCATACTTCAGGAATGGGAAAACTGCCGAATAAAACAACACACACAGAAGAGCGATTAACCAAAATCCTTTATTGTTGATAATGGAAAGTATGTCTCGTACTTTAAATGGTTCTTCTTCCTCTTTAATATCCTCAATAGACTTGTCTAATTTACGATCCATTACACAGAATACCAGATAGGCAATCAGCCCAATGCACAAAGCACCTAAGCCTAACAAAATTGGAGCAGATAAACTATTAAAGTGTTTAGTTAAAGGTATAGCTGTAGACATAGCCAACGCTGTTCCTAAACGAGCAACAGCAACCTGAACGCCCATTGCCAAAGCCATTTCGTGACCTTTAAACCAGCGGGCAATTACCTTTGTTACAGTAATACCTGCCATTTCGATGCCTAATGCAAATATGGCAAAACCAGCACTTGCATAAAACACTTGTGTACGCATACCAAAAATCTCGCCTTCAAACCCTCTGGATACTGCGTAATATTTCAATCCACAACCAACAATCATCAGCACACAAGCACCAATACCTGTTTTTCGGGCACCTAGTTTATCAAGTATTATTCCACCAATAATAAGCATAAACAAGAACACATTCAGCCATCCATAAGCCATATTAAAGAGACCATACTCTGAGGCAGTCCAGTGGAATTCATCTTTCAGTAAATCCATTAATGGTGCCATTACATCGGTTATAAAATAACCACAAAACATTGTAAAGGCAACAACAATTAATACCGTCCAGCGGGCGGCTCTTGAATCATTTAATTTTCTAACAATTGCTTCTGTCATAATAAAAAGTAGTTTTGCGTATAAAGACAAGAAGCCGTAAATCCCGAATGGGGTTCACGGCTCCTTGGCTTATCAATTATAGTATCTTCTTAATCTCATTCCGCAGTTGGTTCAACCGGAGTTTCGGCTGGTGTTTCTGTAGAAGGTGTTTCTGTTGGTGCAGGAAAATCAGGTAAGTTCATTGGGTTTGTTTTTTCTTCCTGTTGTGCTTGTTCCATGATGATTCCGCCTCCGACATTTGCTTTAGGCAGCGTATATGAAGTTGCAATACAAAGTACAACGATAAAAGCAGCCAATCCCCATGTTGTTTTTTCTAAGAAGTCGGTAGTTTTGCGCACACCCATAATTTGATTTGATGATGCAAAGCTTGATGCCAATCCTCCACCTTTTGAGTTTTGAATCAATACAATGAAGCACATCAACAGGGCTGCAATGACGATTAAAATAATTAATAGTAAATACATTTCCTTTTATTTTGATTTAGCGTTAATAATCAATTTCTCCAAAAAACGAATTTGGTCTGCAAAGTAAGCGTTTTTTTTTGGATATTTCAAACTTAATTTTTTAATTATTTCGAGTGCTTTGGTATATCGTTGCTGTTTTATATAAATTTTAGCCAATGTTTCGGTAAAAAAGGTTTCATCTTCCTCTCCTTCCAAAGATGATGAGTTGCTGGTATCCTCTTCGTAATCTTCTTCTTGTAAAGGTTGTTTCTCCAACGGTTTTACCATTATCGATTCTGTTTCGGCCTTTGTTATAAAATTATCGATTAGGTTTTGCCCGCGTAATTGAGACGGTTTTTCAACTTCTTCAACTGTATCTTCTTCTTCAGGTTCCTGATCTTCGAGCAAAGAAGTATAATCAGATATATATTGAAAATTATCTACTGGTTTGTTTTCTTCCTCTTCGGCAGGTATGGTCGACAAAAATGCATCAATAAGAGCAAATGTTCTGTCTATAGCCGGTTCTTTTTCTACCTTGTTTAGTAGTGGATGTGTTTTATAAGAAAGGGGTACAATTTTATCTCCTTCGATCAAATAAAACAGCGTTCTTCTGTCGCCAATATACAAAACCGACTTCTGAAGTTCATCGCCAAACGAAATATCATTTAGTATATAAAGGTTTTTAAGAAAAAGCAAACGAAGAGATTGGCAATAGGGATAACGTGCCAATAGGGTACGTAATTCATACAATGTTTCCCTATTCAACAATTCCGGGTGAGCAATTAGTTGTGCTGGATTCAAATTCATCTTACCAATTGGCCACAGTTGCATTAAAAATCTGGTCGGTTATTTCTTTCACCATTTCATCAATTAATCCATCCTGTACGTCGGTTAACAACTGGGTTGAAGGATATGTACGGAAAGCAGAGAATTGCTGGTCGGTTATATCTTCCTCGTGATTGGTGTTATTGGTATATCGTACATTCACAGTAATTGTGAGTCGTGTTTGCGAAGAATATCCATCGGCAGACACGCCTTCGTTATATTGGTTGTAACCGGTAATTTCACCTTCAAGCTCCAAATCGGCATTATTAGACACTATTTTCAAGCGGGTTTGACGTATAAATATATCTTTCAGCCCATCATTAAAGGCTGTACCCAAAGGTGCATATACATAATCCGATTTGATTGGAAAGTCGGCAATAGATATTGTTTTAACTTTGTTGTAGTCTATTGCTCCCCCTGTAAAGCTGTAAGAAATGGTACAACTTACTACCAGTATTGCCGATAACAGTAAAACACCTGTGTATACTATTCTTTTTTTAATCCAATCCATATTCTTTTATTTTTCTGTAAAGTGTTCGTTCAGATATATTTAAGTCTTTTGCAGCATTTTTGCGTCGGCCATGATGTTTTTCCAGTGCCTTTTTAATCATTTCTTTTTCCAGTTCGTTCAGCGACAACGATTCTTCAACATACTCTTCGGTGTCCTGAATGTCATCATCTTCGGTCGATGATGGTTGAGGTTGTATATTTATAGTAGGTGCTACAATAGAGGGGGTTGAAGCCGGATAATACTGAGTAGGTACTTGTGCCGATCCCTGAATAACTTTATCGTTCATGATATCGTGCACCAGTTTCTTTAATTCGGTCACATCTTTCCGCATGTCGAATAGTACCTGATACAGAATTTCGCGTTCACTTTCAAAGCTTTTATTATTATTATTGCGTGTGCCCCACAGCGTTGGGAGCGTTTGCTCGTTTTGATTAGGTAAATAGTTCCGAATAATATCGGCAGTTATATCACGGTTGGTTTCTATAATTGATATCTGTTCGGTAATATTTTTTAATTGCCGAACATTACCCGGCCACGAATAAGAGATAAGCATTTGCTTTGCCTCTTCTGTTAGTTGGATGGCGGGCATTCGATATTTTTCGGCAAAGTCGGATGCAAACTTCCTGAATAAGAGATATACATCTTCTCCGCGCTCACGCAAGGGGGGTATCTGTACCGGAACGGTGTTCAATCTGTAATACAAATCTTCACGAAAACGTCCGTCACTTATAGCCTGACCGAGGTTTACGTTTGTTGCAGCAACAATACGCACATCGGTTTTCTCTACTTTGGACGAACCTACTTTCATAAATTCACCACTTTCGAGTACACGTAATAAACGGGCTTGTGTGGGCAAGGGCAACTCTCCTACTTCGTCCAAAAAAATAGTTCCGCCATTTGCTTCGCCAAAGTATCCTTTCCGCTCGCCAATGGCACCGGTAAAGGCTCCTTTTTCGTGACCGAAAAGCTCGGAATCAATTGTTCCCTCAGGAATAGCACCACAGTTCACTGCAATGTATTGCCCATGTTTACGACGACTATATTGATGAATGATTTGCGGAAAGCTTTCTTTACCTACTCCGCTTTCTCCGGTTATGAGAACAGAAAGGTCGGTGGGTGCCACCTGAATGGCTATATCAATGGCGCGGGTCAGAGTTTCGTTATTCCCAATAATCCCAAACCGCAGCTTTACTTGTTGTATTTCCGATTTTGTCATATCTCCTTATTAAAACATGACAAAATTACAAAAAGGTTTGGATAGGGCAAGAGAAATAACAGTAATTAAGGAGGTAAAGGAGGTAGAGTGAGGTAAAGGAGGTACCTCACTTCCTCATCAATTCTGCCAATGTTACGTTGAACACCAATAATATAAGTATGGTAACTAGGATGCCGTATACAACCAAGCGTTTTTGAAAAGCAGTATATGTTACAGCCGCTACCTGCGTTCTGTTTTCCTCGTTTATTTGATTTGCCAGAAAACGTTGCCGGCTCCATTTATAGAAAAGATAAACACAATATCCAATAATCAAACCCACAACAATTCCCGGAACAATATCCGATATAAAATGTACACCCAAATATATACGCGAGTAGGCTGTTATGCCAGCCCATAAATAGATAACCCACGAAAACAGTGTATTTTTAAACATGAAGACCATAAAAGTAGCAAAGCCAAAAGCATTTGCAGCATGGCTGGATATAAAACCGAATCTTCCACCTCTATAACCAAATACGGTTTCTACACAATCTTTAAATTCCGGATGATGAGTGGGTCGGTATCTTGTAAAAAGAGGTTTGCATATCCCTGATGCAAACTGATCGCACAGTGTAACTACCAAAGCTAGCGCTATTACTATAAATAAACACTCTCGCCATCCTTTTTTATATAGAAGAATGATAGCTATAAAAATTGCAACCGGAATCCAGATTGCTTTTCCGGAATATACATACATCACCCTGTCTAAAAATGCAGAGTCGCTTCCGTTTAACATCAAAAAAAGACTGCGCTCGTAGTCGAGTATATTTTCTAACATAGTATAAGTTACTTATTACAAAGCTATTGCATAAAACGCAATCTACAAAATATCTTATGGGTAAATCTTCGATTTTAACTAAAACGCAATTTGTTTAATGAGTGTTTTAATAAAAATATGTCAATTTTAATCCATTCGTAAATAATTACTGTTTCAACATGCTGCAAAACGCATTTTCAAAATGCTGCATTTCACACTTTCGAAATGCAGCATTTTGATTAAACGAAATGCTGCATTTCATCAATGCAAAATGCAGCATTTTGAAAATACACCATAAAATAGGCCCTACAGCGCGTATAACAAGGGGTAAGCTAAGCATTTTTCTGTTTTTGTTGCTGTAAAGTGGCTGTAAAACAACTAAACAGATAAGCTACTGTTGGAAAGTTTTTTTATTTCCCCCACATGAACTTACACAAGATTTCTTTAAAATACAACAGTTTTTAAGGTTCTTCATCTCTCACACAACGGATGGAGGCAGCACGGCGCTCGCGAGTAATTTGAGTCGTACCTATCTGAGTTCTATTAAAAATCAAAGACCAAGTGTGCATATACTCTTTCCCATCACTTGTCCTACTAACTTTTGCTTGAGAAGTGGTGAAGTAAAGTCCCTCCCTACCTGCATTGTATAAACCAGGATAAACAGAATTTTCCCCGGAAATGGCACGATCCGATATATAACCGGCAGCCGGAAAGAAGAGGGAATGTTCATTGTTCGGATTATAGAATAAAGTTCCAATATAAGCGACATTTTCTGTATCTACAGCTACTGCGCTGGCCGCTGCAAAGTCTTTACCGGGGGCATTTGTTAGTGTTCTACGATCGAAGAAACCATCTGCATAATATCCAAAAACAAAGGTATCGTCAGCAATAATGGTTACACCTAATCTGGGGGAACCAAAGAGAGATTGACGCATTTCAGAGCCTATTCTAGCTCCATTTTGGTTTAAAGCTGTTTCACTTCCATCTCTCATACGATGATACTTGGGTGGGCATATCTTTGGATTTCTATCCGTGCGCGAATCCCCCAAATTTGCTACATAATCAGACCAAAAACGGTCAGCGCCAGAATAATATCCGCTTCCCCAAATAGCATCATCCTTCTCACTACAAGGGTGGAATACATGTCTTACGAATTCGTCAGTTCCATCTTCTGAGTAATCTGCATAAATGTATTTTAATCCGAACATAGATAAAGAAAACAAACCGGCTTGTGATGGAAATTCTGTAAATCTGCCACCTTGCACACCAAGTTTTTTACGACCTTTTCTCTTATTTCCAGAAGTTTCTGTGTTATATCCTGTAGTAGTTAAGTTGTAAGGAGAAAAGCGTGCATAAGGTTTTTTGGCATCAGCTTCACTTGCTGACCCTTGCAGGTAATCGGGGGCTTCGCCTTGGCGAATCCACATATACTGCTGTCCCATGTAATTATTTCCTCTGCCTTTGATGGTGTAGGTGAATAATACTAAGCCGTAGCGGTTGTCATTCTCGCCTATAGTGCCGGTTGTTCCTATACGGAAATATACGTATCTTTCATCATCTGGTGTATCTTCAGTAGTACTACCACGCACAGAGGTGGTACTTGCAAGTACTTTGTATCCATCACTATTACCGGTTGTTCCGTTTTTGGGATTTGTTGCTTGGGGATCCAAAGAAAGTCCATATCCATTATCTCTCAACCGATCATCATCTCCGGCAGTAGAGCCATAAGGATGATCCGGTCCACGCTTTGTATCCATTCGTATCCAATCTTGCCCTTTGAGTACGGTTGCCTCCCAATCGCAATCATATTTTTTAGGTAAAGCCGTACGAATTAAACGTTCTTCACATTCATCATGTTTCCAAAAAGCCCCTACATACGTTTTTATTTTAGGAAGTTGAGTTACTTTTATTTTTATCGACATACGTCCTACGGAAATTGTAGCGTAGCCTTCTCGGGATTCGTTACTACCGGAATACGGACTTACGTAAATTCCCAACATTCCTTCAGGAATACCATTGGTAGTTTCCTTAAGCCAATCTGTTGGTTCTCTTGTCATAACTGGCTTCTCACCATAGTTCGTTTTATAAGTAATCAATTGTTTATAAGTGGATCCACCATTTGGTCCCATTAACAAATCCACTTTATCAACACTCAAATAGTAAGGACCATCTACTGCTATTTCCTCTTGCCCGGTGGCATTGGTTACGTAAAGAGTAAGATCCATGTTCATTGGGGCGCGAGCGTATGCCTCCTTAATTGAGCTATAGCCAACTCCTTTAATTTCTTTAATAACAACATTGTATTCATGATTACGTAACAATCCAAGCCATTTGCCACTGTTATCTATAAAATCTATCCGATAAAAAGTTTCAGTATCCCCTTTGTATTTTCCGCCAATTATTATACATGGATTTTTTTGCCATTTTTGATGGTCCGGATAGTCGGTTGTGTCGTGCCAGTTTTCCTCATCTTCTTTAGCAGGGAAGTCGGCCCAGTTGCCGGTTTCGAATGTGTAAATCTGGTGTTTACAGCTTCCACTTGCAATTTTGTCGGAATAATTTAAAAAATCGGTCTCATTATCACTCACCATTTGCAATAAATTAGTATTATCGCACCCGGTTACTTTCATTGCCTCTGCATCATACTGGCTTGGAATGACATGTCCACGTGTTGCATAGTTGGCAATATACATTTTGGTTATTTCAAAATCCTGCAATGCTTTCTCTTCAAATGTTACATTTACTTTGGCAAGCATTCGTATCATATTGAACTGGTTGGTCTTGCCATGGCCATAATCGGTAAGTTCGCCCCACATAGGGATATTGTATTTGTTGGCATCGGTAAATTGATCTATGAACCATCTTTTATCTGCGGTAAATGCTAATATATCTGCTAGTTCCGTTTTGGTTTTTAAACCTTTATAACTCTCAAGTGTTGCATCTACATTAGTAAGAACGGGATCAAGATTAGCCAATGCTACCAATGTTTTGTCCAAGTCGAATTTATTGGTTATTTTGTAACAATCGGTCAAACCGCTAATGGGAATAAAAAATCCATCAGTAGTATTAGCAGCAGTGCCTTGCTTCAGTTTTATCACTTTTTCCAATTTTCCGGTTGCGCCTTCAGCAAACACCAAAATATATACGGGCGCTTTTAGACCTTCGCGCCCTTCGAATCCGGCACGTGTTTCCACCACTGTCGATTTTGGCAGATTCAATATAAAAGTCATCTCATCGCCCGATGAGCTGTTTGTTAGACTATAATCTTCGTCGGTACAAGATGTGCACAAAGCCACTGCCAACAATAATACTGAGAAAACGGTTGCTATATTTATTTGTAATTTCTTCATATTTTTGAATGTGTGTCTACTCTTTGTCATCACTTTATTTTTCTTTAATACAACGAATGGGGGCACCGAATGATTGTGACATTGATTCTGTTTTTTGAGCTGTTTCTTCAGCTGTTTCAAATGTAAACATCACACCGGAGTCGGATGTCCAGTAGTATCCCTTTTCACGACTCTCTTTCACATAATCGTAGGTGGCAGAAGAATTTACATTGTCAAATCCATACCCCGCAGCTGGGAAATACCCCCCAGCATTTTCATTATACTCTCCATATATAAATGAATTAACCTGTCCTTTATCGGAGCCATCATCGAAGAACCCACCTACTTTGTTTTTCCAACCACCTAAAAGAACTGATTCATTACCTATCCAATCGGCTTCCGTAGGAACTTTATAGCCTGCGGGGCAGGGGTTGGTGGTTTTTTTAGTGTCACTCCAAAAGCCGGTGGTTTCTACCTTTTCCGCCCAATTCCAGAAAGCTGTCATTGGTTTTTTTACAGATTCGTCCAATACATCGGTTGTGCCATCAACCTGTTCGTATAGTATGGAGTTGCCATCAGTATCTTTTTCTTTAAAAAAGATGATTGGATTATGAACAGGTACACCAGTTTCAGTTTTAGGTACACCAGTTTGTGCAACCTCCCAAGATGCCAAACCCGGCAATGGATCTTTGCGCCCCCACTGATAAAAGAAGCCTACCGACGAAAGGTCGCCCGACTTTGTGATGTGAGCACCCAGGTTACGATCCATCCATTTATCATCGGTTGAGATATCATTGATATTCCAAATATGCCAACTCCAACGAATAACATCGGTTGATCCCTTTATGTATTTATCCTTTCCACCATTAGTCTCGTCATTGTCTTCGTACAGGATGATGCCTGCATTGCCTACTCCTTTGCCGGGAGTAACAACAATGTATCCATCTTCCCACGGTTCCTTTTTTACATATTCCACTTTATGCACCACAGCAGTGTTTTCATCGAACATACCGACTTTAATATTTTCACTCAGGTGGCGGTCTGTCCAATACACCTGTGCTTTCAACTTAGCAGTATTATCCATCCAGCCTTCGGGAACTACCTTCTCGTTAATCGCATTCTGTATCTGCGAAAGCGGAATAGCAAACGATGCAAAACTGTTATTATCTACCAGATAGCAGTTGGCGGGTTCTCCCTTTATAAGGGTGGGTTGTACTATTTCAACAATAATCGACATACGCGCATATACCGTATCTTCGACAACATGCTTTGCATAACCAGTAAACTTGGCATAGGCTGTGCGATTTGCACCAGTCAAGTTTGGCTCGACAGGGTATATACTTATTGTATCGCGGGTTCTAGGAATAGGTTCATAGTGATGGTATTTATTCTCTTTCTTATTCTTTAGTTCCGCTATATCTACCTCAAGCCATCGATCTTTTATTGTATCTGTACATGCTTTATTGTTGAAAAAATCATAATTCCACATATAGTCACTAAATAGTGAAATTTTTTTGCCGAAATCTTTCCCTGTATAATGGCCGTCTATTATCTCTTTTGTAGGCATAATATCCAGGTTGTAGGTTTTATCGAATATGAGATCGCTTGGTACTTGGGTCCAAGGCACTACGTAAAGTTTATATTCGAGTTTCGGCGGGAATGCTCTTCCTATCCTAATGGTATAGTGGTGGTTACGAATAATGGATCCGCACTCTTTACCGCCCGATTTTGGCTCCGCCGGTTTCTTAGAGTAATCTAATTCGGGAATATATACTTTATACTCGACCTCTACCCCTGTGTCCTGTCCATTTTTTCCTTTGTACAAGCCCTTAATTACCAAGTAGGTGCTATCTTCGTTTGTTACAGGTTCGGGACGTTCGAAGGCGTAGATTGATGCTTCTACTTTTTCTGCCATCTTTGGAGTTGCAGTAGTCAATGTGTAAGTAGTATCTTTAGCACTTAAACTAATGGTAGATGACTGCCAAGGGTAAGGAGCATTTAAATAATAAGGTATATCAGGAACACCTACAGTATAATCTTTAATATGAAGTGTATCATGTCCCAGATATCCAGAAGTTGCCCTGTTAGATAAGCGAACTTCTGTCATTTCAAAGTTGTGGTAATGATCTGCGCCTGCCGCGCCTAGATCATTTTCATTGATCACATCAATCTTGGCCACCATGCGGAATAATCTTACTGCATCTGGAATGCTTGAAATTAAATTATTGGTATTTATTACCACGCCCTTACTTACTCCAAACATAGGTATGCTGGTGGTTGGCATTTTGGCTTCCGGAATTATCAGCGTATTTAAGATATCGGTGTAGGTTTCTCCCACAAGCGAACTTAAAGTAGGCACTCCTGCTGTTGGATAGTTTATTAAAAAGGCAAAAAACATTACTTCATTATAGTCGTCGGTCAGAATAACTTTGTAAGTACTGCCCGAAACGTGATTTGCCGTAGCTGCAAACACACACAGCTCACCAGTTTTTTTAAAACCAAGTACATCAACTGTATTTAAATCATCTTCCTGAGTGTCAGTCATTCGTGTTTGTCCGCTTCCATCTACAATTTCCATTTCGAAAGTGATTTGCCGCTCTGTGATAGGGTCGGGCTTGTCGTCGTCTACACAAGAAGCCAGTATAAACAGGCAAATGCACAAGAAGCACCAAA
>NZ_QVMJ01000015.1:0-6816 GCF_010500955.1 Bacteroides sp. 519 | reverse complement strand
TTCGTTTATGGTAACGGTGAATGTTAGGTTGTCTTTTACACCGTCTATGGTGTAGATGTAGTGGTGGTTGCGCACAACATCACCAGGGGTAAGTATCTTATTATTTACATCAAGTGTACCCGGTATTGGCAACATATAATTCAATGTACCAGACTGATTTGATCCGGTTACAGTACCACTTAAACGTATGTAGGTATTGCTCTCATTATTCAAATCATTCGCAGTTTTGTTTGAATTTATAGCTGGAAAAGTATAAAAAATCACTTGTTGTACAGCTACATTCTTTTCTTCTGTACTAATATCTACAGTTGCATTTAATGGAGACATTACTGTAGCATTTACAACTGCACTTTTAGTAGCTGATTCCGGCACTGTTACAGAAGTTGTACTATTAAGGTTGGTAGAAAGAAATCCTCTGTCGTTTCCATTTACAACACGAACTTCTGCCAAATCAAGTACCAGATTGTTAGTACCTGTAGATAATGTTTTTCTATTGTTAATAGTAAACTTGGCTACCAATCGTTCCAATCCACATGGAGTAACATCTGAGTTTTCCAGATACTCAACAGTAGTTAGTTTATCTTTAATCAAGAGCAATTCACTTGTACAATAATACATAGGTGCCTTGTTGGATGTCATAGTAGAGGATACTCCCCAGATTCCGCTATTGGTAGTACTTACTATCAAACTGCTTTCGATGTCAGACATTGTTGTACTGGTACTCCAAGAAGAAACCAAACTTTCTACATTGGCAACAAAAACAACTTTCATCCTGGCATTGTCACTGCTTGGATTTGTAGCAGTAGGATAGTTTTTTAGTTCGTATGTATGTACACTATTACTTGTGGTTGGTGAAACACATTTATACTTATCATAGTAATAGTAAGTACCTGCGGCAGCAGAGGCTTTAAAATAAATAGCCCATAGGTTATCTATTGCCACCTCATCATCCGCAAGTGCTCGTATAGAAAAATAGGCTCCACCTTCTGCCGAATCATAAGCAGAGTTATCTTCTTGGCAAGATACTTGGGTTAGCATTGCCAAAAACAACAAGGATATATGTAGGCAGATATGTTTCATTGCTTTATTATTTAGGAAACTTGAATAGGATCTGTGTTAACTGTAACTTCTGTCCAATCTTTAATATATAGTTTTATACGCAATCCGCTATCGGTTACCCCTTCAATCACAAATTTGTAGTAATGATTGCGCAATACACTACCTGTTGCTGTAGGAGAATAAGTATAAGGACTTCCCGTTTGAGTTGCAGCATGATTACCTACACCCAAATAAGGAAAAGGAATCATGTACGAAGGCGTTTTACCATCGCTACGGTTTCCTTCTATAAGAATATAACAATCGGTAGTTTTATCAAAATTACCATTTACGTTAGTGGCAATTTTCTCGTACATATAGAAATTGCTTATTGTTTGAGTATTAGTGGTTGTTGTTAAACCGCTTGCTACATCTGTATCAACCCCTGTAGCTTTGGCATCCAATACTGTAGCTTCCTTAACTCTGTCATTGTCTGTTGTAGCAAACGCACTTGATGGATGATAAGCCCAGCCACCACTATTGCCGTTTACAATAGACACTTTAGTTATTGTATAAGCATATAGTTTAGGACTACCACTGGGGGTATTTGGATCTGTTATTGCTGCATTATTTGTTATATCTACCTTAGCCACTGCACGAAGCAAGCTATGGGTTGCACTTGTACCATCGGAACTTACATACCAATCGGCAGTATAGGGACCTGTGAAGATTTTAACATCATCTGCAAGAACATACATTGGGATGTAATTATCTTCAAAAAGGGTTGAACCTGTATTAGCGGCAATTACATTTCCAAATGTAATACTCTCTAATACAGTTGACATTAAATGAGTTGAATTTGTTGTAATACCCAATTTGTTTACCTGCTTTTTACCATCGGATGCTGTTCCTGTTGAACCAGATGCAGAACCAGCTGTTGTTCCAAGGCCTGTGAGCGATGTAGAAGCATTGGCAAACACTGCCACCTTTAAATTAGCATAATAAGCATCACTTTCGGCCCATTGTGTGGGATTGGTTAAATTGATTACACTTGGAGTTCCACCGCTGGTACTTGGCAAAGTTGATACTCCTGAAACTGTTTCTACATCCATCAGGTAATACTCATCATCTTCGGCCAGGCCAAAATATAAAACCTGCAAACTGGATATATTATTATCACCAGATACAGCACGTGTAGCCAAAGTACCGGATGCTTTTACAGATAACTGAAGCCCATGTGTAGACACAACAGTAACTTCTTCATTTTGACAACTTGCTAAAAGCAAGCATCCAAACATATACATTAATAACTTCTTCATAATTATATCTTTTTATTTATAACTCAAGGTATTTGAATGGGCGGTGTAGGGGCAACTATCTCCGTCCAATCGTGTATATCTAAATCCAGTAATAAACTGAATGGATTAATTGTAACATCCAGTTGCATGTGGTAATAGTGATTACGAAATGCACCATGTACATCTATTGTATCATTTTCGGCCAAATGACCTTTCAACTTGAACAACTTAGATGTTATACCGGGATTTGCTGTTCCACCAATAGGATTTTTTATGAACACATGTGCCATTGGGTGCTTGGATTCGTTGTAAGTTTCCCATCTTATTTTCCCTTTGGTCGGATCATCGCGATGAAAGGCCGGATGATTCTCGAAAAAATAAATTGGAACAGATTTTATTGTTTTTTGCTCTTCATTGGCTGTTTTATAAGCCAATATCCACTTAGAGTCTTCAAAATTAGCAGCATGCATAGCATAAGCAACTTTGGATGGAAAGTAGTCCGATTTAAAAGGACTGCTTACATCGTAGCTTATCGAATAGATATCCGTAATGGTAACAAGTGGATTATAAATGGTTAGTTGGCTTCCATCGTAATTACCTGGGTAACGATAACCTGGAAAAAGGTTATTCACATTTGAATTGGGCGGAAGAGTAGTTGGGTCGGCAGCCGGATCATTGCAATTATCATCGCCTTCAAACAAGGGAGTCCATGCTGTACGGTTTTGAATTTCTACCCTAAAAAACGTATTGTCCATATCAGCCGATATCTTTTCTTTAAAATCTATCTTTTCCAGAGTAGCATAATCGGGATCTTTTTTCCAGGCTGGTAACAATTCTACTTCCAGTTTCGATACAGCACGAAGCACCTCTACTGTAATGAAATTAAACTTATCTGCTATAACTGTAGTATCTCTAAAGCCACTGTAAGGCATTGGATTATGAGCAAGATCTAATTGATACTTCTCGTCTTTATTCATTACATATACTGTTTTGCCATTACCATCGGTTGTTGTTAACAAACGGGGCAAGTGCTTCTCTTCCCACTTCCAATCATGCAAATCAAGTGTTTGTGTGGTTTCGGCAACCTCCAATTGGTCTACCCATACTTTTGGAGCATTACCTATGGCATAAAAGGTTTTCTTGCCCGGGCGTATGTATCTGGTCAGGTTTTTCCGCACAGCCTGTACTATTTCCAAATCAACAGGTAACTCGGATGGTGAATATGTATCAAGAAAGTCACGACAATATTCTATGTTTTTATTTTCATCGTACACAATAAGCCAAAGGTTACTAAAGGTGTATTCCTCTGTTACATCGGTGTTGTAGGAACGGGTAGACAATTCCACTATTACGCCAGGATCGGAATCCGGATTGGGTGTAGGCTCAGGGGTTATCCCTGTATTTGTATCACCACAAGCAGTTAATAGTAGTAATATACCAATGTACCAATGTGCCAATATATTTGTTTTCAATTTCATTTCCGATTTGTTTAGGTTTATTCTTTCACATCACCATATACCTACATCGTTCAGGTCTTGTTTAACCAAATGCCAATCGTTTACTATAACATCGACCATAGTCCAGGCACCGGATGCCAGATTAAATTGGAAAACAATGTTATATACATCTTGCCGTTCAATCATAAAATTGTTGAAATAGGCAGGGTGTTTCATTATGAGTTCTGTTAACTTACGTTTATCTTTTGGCACCAATTCACGATCGAGCCGACCGGGTTCCTGCAATATGATACTTAAGTCTATATCATCGTTCTGCCATAAACGTTGAGTGGTAATACGCGATATTTGCGTAAAGTAATATCCTTGATCGTTGTAAAGTGTATCCAACTTGTGAGGTGTATATGTATAAATATAATCTGTGGAACGGCTTACATCGTTTGATTCTTCAATTTTGGGAGCGCGGTTGTACGAGTTACAAACTCCGTTTTTACCGCTAATTTGTACATTTACAGCACCATCTTCGTGTACCAACCGGTCAAACTGTGCATATACATTTATATGGTTCGTATTTTTGGCGAAGTTTATAATAAGTGGTTGAGGGGTGTATTTGCCGTCTACAATTTCAATTCGGGCATTTTCTTCTTCATACACTTCGTCGCTTTGGCGGTCTACATAGCCATAGTAAAGGGAAGTAGTGTTTTCTGTTATATTTTGCTGACCATCATCTATAATACGTACACTGGCATCAGCAAACAAATCAATATTCTCTTTGTAGTAACAATCTCCATTGTTCATCCAGGTTACCAGATCGTACATGCCATCAGGTAAAATGGTATAATAGGTATAGTCGCTCGCAACCAGTTCTTCTCTGGTTAGGTGTACATGACGGTATAACTCGCCCGACTCTTTATAAATGTACAAATCGATAAAATCGAGTACTTCGGGAAGCTTATTCTTGAAGTCCCAATTTATATTGTACAGGAATTTTATAGTCAAACCGTTTTCTTTGGGATCACAGTCCAAATCACCTTCGCCTAAACAGCTTGTTAACATAAACAAAGAGCAAAGGAGACCATATAATATTTTTCTTAGAGTTTGCATAGTTATCATTGTCAATCAAAAAAAAGGGGAAAGCCTGTTAAAATAGTTAAGGAAGAAAAAGAGAGGTAGAGTAGAGAGGAGTTTACCTCCTTTACCTCTACCTCCTTTAATCTATTTATTTGTAACCAATACCAATGTTTTCTTCATCGATATGTACATGTGTCCAGTTTTTAACTACGATAGAAACCTGACAGAAGTATGGGTCTGGGTACAATGGATCTTTAGGTTCTGTTTCATCACCAGGACCTTTAGGGCCACCACCACCAGGTGCAGGATAACCACAATTGTCAAATGAAGCAATCTTGATATCATAGAAGTGGTTACGAACCACATCGTGCCATGCTGGGTGAGTTCCTCTTGCCTTATCACGGATAGGAATCATGTAATAACAAAGTCCGTCTGTGAATTTTTGGGGAATACCAACTGGTCCACCATGATAAGCTTCAGGTAATGTATTTAAATGAGGATAAGCATTAGCACCTGTTGTTTCATATGTATAACCTGCCTTTAACAATGTTCCATTACTATCGCGGTCTTCCCAACGAACCAACTCAGCTACTGCTTTTGCATCTGCCTCGTTTTCAAAGAAATATGGAAGATATGCTCTTTGGTAGTTATCCCAAACACGATAGAAAGTAGTCGCAGCTGTATAATCTTTTGAATTTGTATAAGTCAAATCACCAGCTGAGTTAAGCATTGGGTCTGGAGTTGCAGGCTTACCACCTATCGCATTGATATACAAAGCCTTACTTGGAACAAAATTAGCACGCAACTGTAAAATAGTTGAGTTACTCCATGTAGGTTCAAGATTTGAATTCTCCATGATATAGAAACCATTAGCTGTTTCGCCTGTTGAAGATTCCGGACGTGTTGTTCTTGGTTCAATTGAACGACCATGTTCGTTCACTACTGCAACAAGAGGATCTACATCAGCAAAGAAATTAGGATCGTGCAAACGTGGCCAGTAACCAACTGAGCTAGAACCAACTTTGTACTGATCGTACAATGGAGTTTGGAACAATTGAGTAGTGCCAAAGTAAGGGAACATATACATCATATATGTATTGTTGGCTACTTTGTATACCAAATTATCCAGTTTACCAAGATGAGTTTTTGTAGCATCCGAGGCAATCACTTCTCTATCACCAGCCTCTATAGTTAATGTAGTTTTAGCCATAGCACGACCTACAGGAACTTTGATAACATTCTTTTTGTTAGCTGGGTCCAGAATTTCTTCCATTGTACAAGCTTCCAAAACTCCAATGGTGTAATCCATTGTTTTGTAGTTACCATTGTTCAGGTTATTTTCTACATTTACAGGAGTAGTCATGAAGAAAAGCGAGTCGGTAGCTAAACCTGTTGGAGTAGCTTTTGTTGCATCCTTCAAAACAGCAATTTCCTGATAGAACATTTGTTCTGTAACATCAGAAATTTTCATTGCTAAATAGTCCATACCTGTTCCCAATGGCACATTCAGTGCAGGAGATACAATAGGTTCATTAGCAGTAGCAATGAAGTAATGTGTACCTGGAGTTGCTTCGAAAATCGAACCCCAAACACCATTAACATCTTCTGTCAACGTTTCAACACGTGTAAGTACTTTTGCTGCGTTAAACATGTACACTTTAGCACGTTCAATTCTTCTTTCGCCTGGTAGTGCAGGATATTCTGCATAAGCACGGGTTTTGTTGTCATCAGAAGAGTCAACAATACGGAAGTTAATGAAAGCAGTACCTTCATCAACTGGTACTTCCGGACCATTGTCGTCTTTGTCCGAACAGCTTGCCATCCCCATACTCAGGGCAGCGAAAGCCATCATCGCATACTTAAAATTCATTTTCATTTTCATCTTTTTGTTTATTGGTTAATAAATAATATTGGGTTTCCCCGATTGTTAATCGTTAATTCTTTTTCAGACACGGATT
>NZ_QVMJ01000156.1 GCF_010500955.1 Bacteroides sp. 519 | reverse complement strand
CGGAGCCGAACCTTTAGGAGTGCAAATCTATTTTGATGAGACTAGCTACCAAACCATGTTCGAGGCACTTGCTGATGTGTTAATCTCTACCGGGGTGCTGGTGGGATTGATTTTTACTTTCATCTTTAAACTTCCTATTCTCGATTCGGTAACAGCTTCCAGATCATTTCTTTTGAAATAATATACAAATGCTTCACGCGGATTAGCATCCTTCTCATTCCATGTTCCGCACGATGTTTACGGAATTATGAACCTGATGGGTGGCGAAAAAGAATTTATCAAGAAACTGGATGAACTATTCAGCAT
>NZ_QVMJ01000155.1 GCF_010500955.1 Bacteroides sp. 519 | reverse complement strand
GCGACCCAGATTACTCACGCAAACTAAAAACCGACCTGTTTATCGACGACAGGAACATTGGTGGAGTACCCGACTGGGGACTGATCTACCAAATGATTATTAACCCGGATATTAAAAACATTTTTGATTTTAAATTTGAGGATTTTGAACTCGTTAACTACGAACCACACCGGCGCGCGGTACACACCAAGGGAGCTCTCCCGGCGGGCAGGGCCTCAGAATGCGGGCGCACCATGTGGAAAGCAACATGGTTGGAGTCTGTTTCAATGTATTGCGACGGCATCTCCATGGGTTGAAGCCTTTGAA
>NZ_QVMJ01000154.1 GCF_010500955.1 Bacteroides sp. 519 | reverse complement strand
TATTCTGTTCGCTCGATAGATTGTTAGATAGAATCGAAATCGTAATGACAGGGTATGAGCCGTCTTTGAACTCTATAATTCCCGGATGAATAGTAAAGCTGTTTTCTGCCATTCCGGTAAGTTCACCATGTGGTGTCCATGGGCCTTTCATTGACGAAATGCTGCATTTCGTTTAATCAAAATGCTGCATTTCGAAAGAGTGAAATGCTGCATTTCGAAATGACGATTTGCTGCATGAAAAATAGTAATGATTTACGAATGAATAAAATTTGACCTTTGCGTTTTATAGAGACTTTCGACTAAATT
>NZ_QVMJ01000153.1 GCF_010500955.1 Bacteroides sp. 519 | reverse complement strand
AGCTTTATTCTTTCGACTACATTCTTACTGCTGCTAACCGTTGGGCCAACAATCAGATTGATGATTTTACTTTAATCATTGATATGGGAGAGTTTGAAAGATACACTGACGAATATTATTTTGGATAAGAACCCTCTACACAAGTTTTAATTTTCGTATTTTACTCGTCATTCAACACGCAGAGGCTCTATTTTATTGATTAACAATACGTTAAACGCGTGTTGAATGCCGTGTCGAGAAACATTATTACAACCTTGTCGTCACGCTTTCAACACGCTTTATTTTGAGTCCATGCTTCTACGCAAG
>NZ_QVMJ01000152.1 GCF_010500955.1 Bacteroides sp. 519 | reverse complement strand
TTTCGAGAAGTTATTTGTAACCGGAGAAGCTGATGTAGTGGCCGAATTATATTCCCGGAACAGGGAGTTAGCACCGGGTGCCGATAAACTGCTTATTATCGAAGTATTTGAAAAAAATGGTGGTCGTAACCAAACCTTTACCGTTGAGAACGCAGACCTGATTCCAATTCCGCAACATCGTCGTCCGTGGAATAATTATATCAGCCTGACAGGTGCACGAGAAAACAACTGCAAGTTGGTATTATTCGAATCGTGTATGTATACAACATTATTACTAGATTTGTATATTCATGGAATAATACCCGAA
>NZ_QVMJ01000151.1 GCF_010500955.1 Bacteroides sp. 519 | reverse complement strand
AATAACATCAACCAGTATTCTGTTTCATTGGCTTCCTTTAAAGCTATATTCATTTTATTTATAAAATCAGCACGACTTTGAGCATGTTATGAAGAAATTACCTGCCGATAAAACTACAATATGGTGTGCAGCTGTTGATCCGAAGGATGAAGGCAAAGTTACCATTGAGATATTTACCAGAGCTCAAAACTTACAACTTCCCCAAACACGTGGTTTTGGAGTTGATTGTGCATTTATTGCTGCCAATTTTGCAAAAGCCACATACATAGAAAAACAAAGTGAACTTTGTATAATAGCCAAACATAATT
>NZ_QVMJ01000150.1 GCF_010500955.1 Bacteroides sp. 519 | reverse complement strand
TGAACTCGTAAATATCGTTACCAACAAATTGTATCAGTTCACTGTAATCGCCTGTTAGTTGATATATGGTGGTAATACTATGATCCAGGTAATAAGTTACTTTATCTGTAAGACCAGGAATCAGGTTCAAATCTTCTCCCCAGATTGATTTTTCGGCCGATTTATCAACCAGGTTGTGATCGTAAGATTTCAGTTTGATTCTGATTTTCTGACTCATCTTTATGAATGGAGTAAGCTATTAGCCGGGCATATTTATCGCTCCATTTAATGTAGTATTCCAAATCGAGATGTGTATCACTTTCAAATTG
>NZ_QVMJ01000149.1 GCF_010500955.1 Bacteroides sp. 519 | reverse complement strand
GTTACACAGGAGGTCGATGATATTATCGCTTCTCCTATTGTGAAAGAGAGTATTATCAACAATAGCGACTGTAAAATTTTGCTCGACCAAAGCAGCCGATACAAACGGAAATACAAATGAAGATAACCCAAGTAGTCGTACAACAGATGCTACTTGTATAGTTGCTTTCGGGTGCCACTCCTATCACCGAGGTACGATACAGGTTATTGCTGAATTTCATACCCAGTACCACACCTTTGGCTGGGTCTTTGGCTCTGCGACAAACCAATAATTCGTTTTTGGCATTCAGTATAAAAGCCACCGTTGCT
>NZ_QVMJ01000148.1 GCF_010500955.1 Bacteroides sp. 519 | reverse complement strand
TGTTTGCCTGCTCTTCTGTCAACACATCAGTAGTGAAGGGCACATCGCCATAGGCACGAACCAACAGAAAGTAGTAATAGGCGATTACGATTTGGTACTAATAGCAAGTGAAAAACTGGAACATGTATGGGAACAACACGAATGTAATTCGAAAGAGATTCGCGAAATAAGAAACTGGCGGTTTACCCGGAAAAAGACCGAAGGGTCCAGACAATCAGTCAGTTCGTCCATGGCCGCTTTCCGTCCTATGACCCGCGTTGCCGGATATGCTGCTGCTAAAGCTGGTATCTCTAACTTTACAAAATATAT
>NZ_QVMJ01000147.1 GCF_010500955.1 Bacteroides sp. 519 | reverse complement strand
TGAGCATGAGTTATGATACTTCAAATGGTACTTATGTTTTACTTTTTAGCGAAATGTCATAGGTTAAGTTGTTGGTAATTAGTTAGTTGTGGCGGCCCCCAACGGAGATTTTAAAAAAATTGGGGCGCGCCAAGTCACCACGGAAACGTTTTTCGACAAGGTGGTGCAGTCTGTCTTTCAGTGCATCAAGTCTGATGGTATCTACCATGCAACCCGTACCGGGTTGAAGATTAAAACTTATTATTATTCTATTGATATGAATGCCCTATGGGCATTTAGTGCAAACTCATATTAATTCTTAATTCCTAA
>NZ_QVMJ01000014.1:220427-254737 GCF_010500955.1 Bacteroides sp. 519 | reverse complement strand
GGGCTTCGCCCTTCACTGGGGGTTATTCAAATTGAATCCCAAGGGATTCACCATGCGGATAGCATACAATGAATCCCTTAACTTTCTATTTTCACCCCCCTCTCTTTTGTTTTTTAACTAAATGATGTACATTTGTACAAATGTGTTTTTATTATATCATAAACTTTAGCGTTAATATGAAAAAAGTAAGTTCATTCTTTCTGGGCATCCTTTTTATCGTGGGATGTCAGAACTCACCACTCACCGAATATACAGATGAGCCGGTAAATGATCCCTCCGAATTTACATACTCCGAAAACGAAATTGTAAAAGGGCGCATGCGCGTTAAATTTAAAGAAGAACCAACCACCAGAGGAGTTAGTGTACAAAGTATTGGGAATTTTAAAATTACACACATGGAACGTACTTTCCCTCATGCCGGAAAGTATGAAGGACGTACCCGCCGCGAAGGGCTTCATCTTTGGTACGATGTGTGGTTCTCGGAAGATGTTGCACCAACAAGAGCTTTGGAAGAAGTTGCTGTGTTGGACAATATCGAAATAGTGTCTCCTGTTTTAAAGATTGTTTCTAAAGCAGCATCCAGTCCTTTCAACGATCCTCGATTCTCCGAGCAGTGGGGACTTGAAAACAGAGGTGAAGAATCCTGGCAGATTGCCGGAGCCGATATACGCCTTATGGATGTATGGGAACAATACAACGGACATCCGGATGTAATTGTTGCCGTACTGGACGAAGGAGTATATACAGACCACCCGGACCTGAAAGAAAACATCTGGGTCAACCCCGGAGAAATAGCAAACAATGACGAAGACGATGATAACAACGGTTATCCTGACGACATCAACGGATATAATTTTGTAGAGAATTTGCCTGTAATGTATCCAAGCAGACATGGCACCCATGTAGCCGGAATTATTGCTGCCCGGAACAACAACAATATAGGTGTATCAGGAATTGCCGGCGGCAATGGTACTCCCAATAGTGGGGTAAGACTTATGTGCTGCCAGATACTGAAAGGAACATTGCAAGCTTCAACTATTCCTGCTGCAATAAAATATGGAGCCGATAATGGTGCCATTATAAGCCAGAACAGCTGGGGTTTTTCGGTCGACAACCCCCAAACACGTGGCTTTGATGAACCCGCAATAAAAGAAGCCATTGATTATTTTGTGAAATATGCCGGATGCGACGATGATGGCAATCAGCTACCAAACAGCCCCATGAAAGGTGGTATTGTTCTTTTCGCTGTAAATAATAAGAACTCTTCCAACCCTATCAGTTCGGCACCTGCCGATTATGAAAAAGTGATGGGAGTTGCTGCCATGGGGCCAGACTTCAAGAAAGCTCCATACTCCGATTATGGTAGTTATGTAGATATATCTGCACCTGGAGGTATTCAGGACCATGGTGGAGGTATACTTAGTACTGCAACAACTATGTACGATTATTATTCGCTAATGTCGGGTGCCTCAATGGCTTGTCCGCATGTATCGGGCGTAGCCGCTCTGGTTATTCAGAAGTACGGAGTAGGTAAACCCGGATTCACAGCCGAACAGTTGACAGAAATTCTACTTACATCCGCCTATGAGATAGATTCTTATAATCCTGATTATGTAGGAAAACTGGGAACCGGCTGCGTTAATGCCTATGCTGCCTTATATGAAGAGCCTCCTGTTATTGAACCATTTATATTAGAAACCAATATAATAACTGATGGTAAACTATCATTTAAGACTAATAACGAACATGCCGGAAATGTTGAACTAACAATCCGCAACCACATGGGAATAATTGTATTGCAAAAGAAAATAGAAGTAACACGCTATGTTACTAATACCGTTGATGTTAGTTCATTGGCATCGGGCACTTACGAATTCAAATATGTAGTTATCAGCAACGGTAATACAATACAAGAAAAGTTTGTAAAATACTAATACAACAGGATTATGAAAAGAATCATATATAGCTTTTTTCTGCTTGGCGTTACTTCGTTTACGCTTCAGGCGCAAGAAAAATCAATCAATACCGGAGTTGCAAATTTCCTCACCATACCCACCGATGCACGCAGTGCCGGTATGGCGGGTGCTGGCGTTGCACTTACAGGAAACGATCATGCAATTTTTCATAACGGGGCTTCTGTGCTGGCAAATGAAAACCCAAAAGGTGGCTTTACCTATACGTTTGCACCCTGGATGCGCGACTACGAATCGGGTTATTCGTTGAACAGTTTAGGAGGATATTATAAGCTCAATCGCCGCAGTGCTGTTCTTGGAGGTTTCCGTTACTTCAACTATCCGGATTTTAAAGTTATTGAAGATGGTACACCCACCAACAAAAACATACATCCCAAGGAGTATGCCATTGATCTGGGGTATGCTTACGAAGTTCTGAAAGGTCTTTCGTTATCGGCAACTGCTAAATTCATTCATTCGGATATCGGAGTAAAAAGTGCGGATGCTTTTGCTTTCGACTTCGGTGTACTGTACAAAGGAAAAATCAATCTTATCCAGGGAACTACCTGGACGGCAGGAGCGCAGATAAAGAACCTTGGCACAAAAATAAAATATGCCGATATAGAAGAAGACCTGCCCACAATTACAAAACTGGGGGGTTCTATTGCTATTCCATTTGCCAAAATACATAAAGTAATGATCACCGCCGAAGGCGGATACCGCATGATGCCATCGGATATGAAGGCCTTTAGCAGCAACGCAGGATTAGAATATACTTTATTGAATCATTTTATGCTTCGTGGTGGTTATCACTATGGCGATAAAGAGAAAGCCGACCCCAGCTACGCCACAGCCGGTTTGGGAGGAAACTACAAAGGTATTCACCTGGATTTTGCCTGGCTCTTTGCCGGAGAGGATACACCAGCTCGTAATACGTTCTGGGTATCACTGGGGTATTCTTTTTAAAGAGTGAGGCTCCTTTCCTATCTGTATACGGACCCCTCCGCCCTTTGGGCACCTCCCCTTTGCAGGGGGCTGTTAAGTTCTGATTTAACTATTCTTTTTTAACCGCAGAGTACGCAGAGTTTCGCAGAGTTTAATATTCAATGCTGCATAGAAATTAAAAACTCCGCGTTAATCCGCGAAACTCTGCGGTTAAAATATTAGAACTTAACAGCCCTGCCTGCAAAGGGGAGGTGCCCAAAGGGCGGAGGGGTCTATATAGCATCTCTAATTTCCTCCTCCCAGAAGTTTAAAATGCAAAATTTGTCGTCATTCAACACGCGGAGGCTTTATTTACTTGATTAACAGCGCATTAAACGCGTGTTGAATGCCGTGTTGAGAAACGTTTTTACAGCACTATCGTCACGCTTTCGTCACGCTTTGTATCGATTTTGAGTAATGAGTAATGAGTAGTAATGAATCCGCATGGTAAAACTCAAAACTCACTACTCAAAACTCATTACTCTAAAGAACGCCAACAGTTTCACAGTAGGAAACCAACGGTTTCACGGTAGGAAACCAACAGTTTCACGGTAGGAAACAAGTAGTTTCCTACGTATGAAACTACTTGTTTTCTATGTATGAAACTGTTGGTTTTCTATATAGGAAACTACTTGTTTCACCGTACAAAACAAGAATGAAACTAGTTGTTTCATGCGCATCTCGCGTGTTGACAGTGCTGTAAAGATATTTGCCAGCACACTTTGCCAGCACGCTTTAACGAGCTGCTAATCAAATACATAAGTGGCCGTGTGCTGGCAGTGCTGGCAAATTTCGACTTTTAAACTCCTGGGAGGGGATAAATTTTAGGATGAATGGAGTTTTGTTTTCTCTTTGCCGCATAGCGGCTTCCTGTCCATAGCCCCGTGTGGAAGCACGGGGTCTTGGTTGTGGTACCTTGCCTTGCGCCCCATCGGGGTGCTATGTTGTTATTTTCCACATAGCACCCCGATGGGGCGCTTGCCATATTTGCTTTTGGGGTCCCCGCGCTTCCGCACGGGGCTATGAACAGATAGCCACTACGTGGCCCTCCGTAAAATAACATTATATCCGTGTTTTAAAATCCGCGCAATCCGCGCAATCCGCGTAATCCGTGGCTAAAAACAAAAAGGCCAATAAATCAACCATTAAACAATCCAGTTTAATAGCCGATTTATCAGCCTGATTATATACCGAGATTCTATACCGAGGTAACTTACAAGTTAATAGAGAGCAATTCTTCTCCCAATTTATGAAGAGCTCGTTCTAACTTTAACACTTGCTCTTGTCGCGGCTTACGACCACCAGACGCATAATGCCACAACTGCTTTTGATTTATACCTGTAATACGTTCCAGTCCAGCTTTCGAAAACACATTTGAGTAGAAATCCAACACACATTGAACGTCCATTTTAAACACTAGTTCGTACTCTCCTTTTAATTTTTCAGGTATCTTACATCCAAATTCATCGCAATATTCTATAAAATCTTCAATAGCAATTGCCATATTGGCTTTAATCTCGTCTAAAGTTGAGCCTGTTGCAACAACACCATCAACACCTTCTATATAAGCAGAATAATTTGTATCTGCTAATTCCACAATAACTTTGATAAATTCCATAATTCTCTACTTTTAATCCTACTGATGCAAATACATGCTTTAATTCAGTCAGAGTAGTTTATATAATGGGAAGGTTATTCTTTTAGACCTGCCCCTCTTAATATTGAACCTAAAGTTAAGTAAATCTCTATTATCAACAAATAAATGATAACTAATTTTCTACCATTAAACCATCATCAGGGCATCCACATAGCAGGGCTGTTAAGTTCTAAGTTGGTTAAGTAATTATCAATTGCCGTCTGCTTTAGCCGACGGTCTAAAAAGTATAACAATTTGGGCTTTAGCCAAACTAAATCAACTTTGGCTAAAGCCAAGAGAGAAATCTTTCTAACAACCGTCAGCTAAAGCAGACGGCAATTGATAGAACTTAACAGCCCTGATCTACATAGGGATGCCCCTACAGGATATATCCGTGTTTTTAAATCCGCGCAATCCGCGCAATCCGTGGCTAAAAACAAAAAGGCCAATAAATCAACCATTAAACAATCCAGTTTAATAGCCGATTTATCAGCCTGATGATATACCGGGATGATTTTTATAACTTCGAGTGATCCAATTCCAGATTAAGTGTATACACCTTACCCATCTTGAACTCTAAATCTTTGGGATAGAATGATTGCTTTTTTTTAAGTGGGGGATCAACCGACAACATATCATAAGTAACCCATATCACAAAATCATCGTTATCAGGTGTTTGCGGCAACACCGCCAACATACTACCCACCTCTGTATATCCCGAGGAGTCCACAATGGGATCGTACTTCATTTCAACACTATACGTTGTTTTGGTTGCTTGAGCACTCCATTCCCAAAGCACACTGGAAGTTCCAGTTAGTGTTCCCTGGCTTCGAAGATTCACCAGCTCTATCTTTTTAACTTGATACGATTCGGCTTTAGTGCCTACCTTAAACTGCACAAACGAGAGCGCATGTTTAAACTCCAGCCTTGCCGGGCCAACAGTTTTATCAAGATCGGTGGCCACCATAAAGTCTTCTTGTTTTTTATGGTCGGTACTTACGGTATAGTTGATGGTGAATGTATTGCTTGCCCCATCTATACTGTAGGTATCTATTCCGTTCGATATGGCTGGGGTATATGCAAAGAAACTTAGTTTATCTTGTCCCGGCCAATAAAGAATGGGTGAGTATTGCCAAGTGTTTTCGTCTACTTTTTCTACCAGCTGTTTGTCCATCAGTTTTACGTAACCGGCACTGCCTCCTTTATTCCAGATGGCCGATACCCTGAAGTACTGCATGTTCTCTATTGAGGTAGTGTCTGCACGAGTGATGCCGGCATTATCGGTAGTGCAGCTAAAGCCTATGGCGTTTTGTTTTATATCGTTGTCGGTATCGGTATGCTGCGAGCAACCGGCAAGGAGCCAAACAGAGAGGATGAACAAAAACGATCTCCATCTGCATATCTTCAGCTTGTTGTTCTTTTCCATGTTAAGGGGCTTAATGGGTTGCTAATTAAAAATGGTAGCCGGAAGGGGACGTTCAACCCCGTCCGGCTTAAAAGTTGGTTAGTTATAAATTGTACCTAAAAATTAAGGAGTAGTAGCATTGTACCAATTACCACCACTTCTATAACCTAAATAAGTTCCACCTGCATCTTCAACACGCAGAATTTGTCCATAACCATTACCATTACCACAACTTGTTTTGGCTTTGGCTATTTCTTTTGTGCAACTTTGCCAAAGAGTTAAAACACTTATTGTGTATCCATAATCTCCTGTAGTAGTTCCCCCATCACGGACTAATATCTCCTTTAAATTCACACTATTACGTATATCTAAAGCTGCTATTGTGGTTCTTTTCCCTCCAAGTTTTATATCACCGTCTCCAATTTTGATATTTGTTAAGGCTGTATTGCCTTGTGCATTTATCTTTCCAGTCACTGCAAGTTTTATGGTTTGTAGTGTTGTCAATATATTGTTGTTTGATATATCTAAGTTTGCAATAGTGATGTCTGTTGTACCTCCTATAGTAAGAGTTGTAAAATTATTCTTAGATAGATTTACATTACCGAGATTATGTGGAGGTAACTTCACAGAAGTAAGTCCATTGTTCGATAGATTCAAATTTGTAATAGAAGTTGATGATGAGAAATCTAACGTAGTAAATTTATTATTCGACAAATCTAACGTCGTAATAGCTGTTGGCATCTCGTCTATTGTAGTAAGTCCACAATTCGACAAATCCAATGTACCAGTAACTGTAACTGCACCTAATTTAATCTGACCAGCAATAGTACCATACTGTGTAAGTTTTGTATTCGACAAATTCAAATTTTCAAAAGTCGGTGAGCCAAACTTTATTGTTGTCAAAGCAGTATTGGAAAGATTTACTGTACCAAGTTCTGAACTACCATAGAAACCGGCCACTTTAAGTTTTGAATTTTTAGAAGCATCTAAGTCTACTTTATTTGTTACACCATCGAGGCTAAGAGTCTCTAAGTTTTCGAAATATTCAATACCAGTGAAATCCATAATATTAGCAGAACTTTTAACCTCAATTTTTGTTACAGACAACAGATGAGCTTTAGTAATTGGGTTACTAGCTGATCCATCAGGGAGTGTTGGGGTAATTGTAACTCCTGTCTTCAAGAATCCCGAAACTAAATCAACATAATTTGTCACTTCCGGCAATGTATTATCCGCATTATCACTCCAATCCACTACATTTACACTAAAGTCAACAGCATCACCTACTTCGTCTCCCAATTTAAGATAGAAGTTGTATTGTTTGCCAAATTGGAAAGTGATACCTTCGTCATCAATAGGAGCAGCGTGAAGAGCTTTCACTCGAATATATTTCGTTTTCCACTCGTCCGCATCTCCTACTATTGGGTTTCCTGCATAGTAATAATCATCGATATAGGCTTTGTATGATACAGCTATAGCAAATTCTTTCTTTGTATCATCAGGAACAGTTCCAATAAGGGTATCAGTTTTTTGTGGCATCACCATTATTGCATTGATATCACCAAGTATAGAGTAATACTTGTCTTTGTTATTGGCATCATACGGCAGCATAATAGGTGAATCTCCCATGTCGGCAGTGTAAGATACTTTAGTGCCACTATGATCTTCCCATAATGTGGTGACTCCACCTGTATAATCTACAGCTTCAGCAGGATTTGCATTTTCATTTGGAATATTTGCATAATCTAGTTTAGCAGAAGGATAAAGATTCACTAAACTCACTTCTTTAATAACATAAGTGATATCTGGATTATCTTTTTTGGCAAGAAACTTCACTCTCGACAGGGCATGTCTGAAATTCAATGCAACCTTTCCACTATTAGTTTTTTCTTCAAGTCCAAGTGCTTTTGTTACAAGGAAATCTTCTTGTTGTACTCCATCTTCACTAATTTGAGGAACTGTATATTCAATAGCAGCTCCTGTATAACCTTCAATTCCTTTTTTGTCTATTATATTTAGTGTTGATGCAGGGCTGTAGGCAAAGAAATCTACTTTTCCTTTATTTTCTGCAGGCCAGTAGTTTTTAGGATCATAGTCCCACTCTTTAGATTTGTCTTCGCCACGAGCTAGATTGTAACCATTGAAAAGGTAGGTACCAGTGGTAGTATTGCCATAATCTTGTGTTCCGGTCTTATCCCACCATCCTGTAACAGTGAAACTGGTTATGTTATCGGTTGTTGTAACAGACGCTCTGGTATCTTTATCTATCAACGTACGAAATCCTATCTCCGAGGTATTTCCATCGTTTGTGCCTGTTCCAATCACTTCGTCGTTGGAGCAAGATGCGAACAACAAAGAAACTGTTGTTGCTATGAATAATATCTTCTTCATTTCTATATTATGTTTTATGTTATACTGTTTTGTTTACTGTATTAGTCTTTGCTATTGCCATCTATTACAGGATCATCCCATCCGGTAACGTTCACCTCAAATGAAATTGGTCCTCCAACCTCGTCGCCAAATGTTAGGAAAAAATTGTATTGACGTTCCATTTTGAATTCAATTCCGGCACCTACATCGCCTGATACGGGGAAGTATACTTCTTCCCATCTGTCTGTATCTCCTGCATAGTAGGTACCCCCTTTATAGGCTTTGTACTCTATGTATACTGCAAACTCCTTGGCAGCAGTAGGAGCAGTACTAGCTAGCAGCGTAGTCGGTTGTGGCATCACCAATATATCATTTGTTGCGCCTAATAAAGAAGAATAATCGTCTGCTGTTGCTGGTTTGTTATCATTGAATGTCAAATAGATAGGTGATTTTCCCATGTCTACTTCGTAGTTAATTTCGGTTCCAGTCGCTGTCCAGCTAGCTGCAGTTGATGTATGGTCAATTGCACCATCTTCTGTTATGTATGCACTGGTTAAGTCCAATGTTCCTGTTGGTTTTAAATTAACAAGTGCCACTTTACCAACTACATAAGTAATGTCTTTTTTGGTTTTTCTGGCATGAAACTTAACGCGCGAAAGAGCATGGTGGAAGTTAAGCTTTACGGTAGTATTACCAGTCTTGCTGTTTCCTATTCCTATTCTTTTTGCTATCAAGAAGTCTTCTTGCGCATCATTTTCCTTAATTGTCGGAACGGTGTATTCTATTAATTTGTTGGGATTGGCATAATCTTTAATGCCCTTGCCTGGCGTAACATTTTTTGATGATGCCGGACTGTATGCATAAAAATCAACTGTTCCTTCTGATGGCAGGTAGCGTTTCGGTGTATATGCCCAGTCGGCACCTTCGCCTCGGGTAATACCAAAGGCATTGAATAGATACATGTCATGAGCACCTGTTGCTTCACTCCACTTTCCAGTCACCGTAAAGCTCAATATATTTCCCGGATCAGTAACAGCCGCTCTGTTTGCACCTTTATCCATCATTGTACGAAATTCTATCGCACTTCCATTATCTGTGCCTGTCTTAGCTAATTCATCTTCGTTTGAACAGGAGCCCAATATAAATACGGCTGCTGTTGCGAATACCAATAATTTTCTCATACTCTCAAATTGTTAGTTATAAAATTAGGTTTAATTTGTTTATAAATAAATGTCTACGTTATCCCACTCTCCTACCCCTATCTCGAAGCCTCCTCCTTCTTCTCCGGGATCAGGTTCTTCTGGCTCGGGTATCTCCGGCAGATGTGTTTCGGGATTGTTGTCTATCAATATATCATATCCATCACGTGCCAGCTTGGCTTCGCGGTCGGCCATGGATTCGGTTATCTGTCCGCTCACATCCCAGTAGGAGGTGAAGTACAGACTACCTTTCGACAGGGCTTCAACGGTAAAGCGGTTGCTGTAGGGTTCAACGGGGCCGAAGGTAAAAAAGCGTCCTTCAATGTAGCCAACCTGTTCGTTGCTGGCTGCGGCTCCTTCAAAAAGAATGGTCGAAGGGATATCGGTAATCTCTCCTTTGGCCATCATAAACGAGGCTGCCATGCCCGATATGGCTCCCCGCACTTCGCTAATGTTTTTGGCGCCCACCACGTTGTTTACACGGAAGGTAAATTCGCGCATAATGTTGGTGGGGTAATAGTTAAGCACTACTTCGGTTTCGCCGGGGGGCAGCACTACTTCGAATCCCTCTTTGCGGAGGTCGAAGTAAAATTCGCTGGGTTCGCCCACGGTGGGTTCGCCGGGTACAGGGGTGGCACGCACCTCGTAGGTTTCGCGGCGCGAAAGTACGCAGTAGGCTTCTATGTTTTCGCTATCGGTTTCGTTGCGGAAGTAAATGTTGTTGGCATAATAGTCGTACACCAATGGCAGGTAAGTGGCTCCGTATGGCAGATAGACATATTTTACACCAGTAACATCAATGTGCTCGCGGTCGTAATGGGGCACGCCGGGCTGTGTCGAGAACAGGGTGGTGCGCATTACGCGGGCTTCGGTGTCGGGGTTCTCCCAGTTTACCACCAGCTTCACACGCCAGTCGCCCTCGTTACCGCAATTGTCTTCGAGCGATAGTTCTTTGTTCCGGCACGACGTTGCCGTCAGTACCAGTATCATCATCAGCCATATATAGTGGTTATATATTTTCATCTTGCTCTTCCTCATTTTCCTATTACCCATACAATAGATACTTTGGCTTTTGTTAGGCCAAAGTAGTTACGTTTGTGTGTACTTAGCCAGGGGAATGTTCCATCCTCGCAGGTGCTGTGATTGTATTTTTTGTATTCGCCACCAAAGTATCCGGCCGCCAGTTCAAACTCCAGGTTCCACTTGCGTGCTATGGGCATGGCATAGCCCAGCGATAGTCCGGCCGAGTAGCTGAGGTCGCTCAACTGCCCTTTATCGGTATCTTTTTTGGCAAACAAGCGTAGGTCGTACGTGCCTCCGTATCCGTATATACCTGCATACCATCCGGTTAGTGGTCGGCGTTGGGTTCTATCGCCCATCCAGTGGCGCAGCTCCAGTCCCGCCATTTGTATGCGGTGATAGTGGTAGCTATCGGCATTGGTGTTCCACCACGACCAGTTTCCTTCCATTTCGACAGACCAGTTGCGGTTATTTCTTCCAAAAGGTATTTCTATTGCCAGATTAGGCAACAATAGGGCATCATATAATAGGTTGGTTTTTACGGCCATCATAAACGGTTTCCGTTCGGGGCAATCTCTTTCAATCCACACAGGCACTTCCATGTACACGGTATCTACCCTCAGCAGTTCTATGGTATCTGTTTTTACAAGAGCTTTGTCAAACAGTCCCCCTTTGCGATAGTAAATGGTTCCTGTTACGCTTTCGCGCAACTGTGGTAATACATGTTGTAGTAGGTATTTATACGCTTTTCCGCCATCCAGTTTTTTTAGAAGCTGCTTTTGCGCTTCCCGGTTTTGGTTACTAGCGAGGATTTGTCTCAATTCCCATCGGTAGGGCATTGTTTCCTCTTTTTCAATCATGGCAATTAATCCATCCCAATCTTCTCCTCCCGAGAGGATTACAATTTGTTCATCGCTTATTTGCGGATGTTGTTGTAAAATGTAGTTTTTAAGTGCTAATGCTCTCTCTCTTGCTAAACGTTGATTGTTGCGGTATGGTCCTTCGGGCGATGCACGCCCTGTAATAACAATATAGTCTCCCGCCTCTATTGAGTTTTCGGCAAATACTCTGTCTACATAATCCAGAGTATAGCTGTTATCCATATACGCTCTGTCTATCTCGGTTCTGTTTAACCGGAAGTGAATGCGTATTGTTTTGCTGGTAACAGTATCATTTGCTTGCTTCTCATCTTCGTTTGTTAAAACATCCAAATAAATTGTTGTTTCGGTAGAGTTCGCTGCTCTTAATTCACCACTTATCAACAGTAAGATCCAACAAATGAGCAATATAGTTTTTTTCACTTGCTCAATATTCATTCAAATTGTTGGTTGTTCATTTTTAAACTGTTTGCAAATATAGAGCAAATAAGTCAAGTTTTCCAAACCATTATGAATATTTTTTGCTCTTTTTAGCTAAAAACGCGGTTTTTATAGCCTTTTTGTTACCAATTTTGCATCTATTGGGATATAAATATCCTTTTTTGAACCATTTTTCTACGTGTTTTCGTGCACGGATTGATATTTTTGTAAGTTCAAGATTATATGGATTATATGGACACGGATGACGCGGATGACGCGGATTAAAAAACACGGATAAAAACTTTATAACCTTTATTATCTTTATCTTCTTTATAACCTTTATCTTCTTTATAACCTTTACAAATTAAATCCGTGTTTTTTAATCCGTGCAATCCGCGCAATCCGTGTCTAAAATATTATCATTAATTTAATATACCATTATGAAAACCATTTTACTGATTGTAATCAGTGTACTACTGGCAGGCAACGCCGGCGCCGCCAAGAAGAAAGAAAAACCTGTTAGCGACAGGGAGTATTGGACAAACCTGCTCTACCAGTTAGCCGAGCCGGTGCTCATAAACATGAGCGAAGGAAAACTAGCTGCCGAGATGCAGGTTGAAGTAAGCCCCACTTGGGATGGGCGCGACATACGTGTTACGTACATGGAATGCTTCGGCCGCCTGATGTCGGGTCTGGCACCTTGGTTAAGCTTGCCCGACGATGATACACCGGAAGGAGAAAAGCGTAAACACTTGCGCGAGCTGGCACTAAAAAGCTACGCTCATGCTGTTGATCCTCAAAGCCCCGACTATTTATTGTGGCGCAGCGAAGGACAGCCGTTGGTAGATGCAGCCTATGTGGCCAGTAGTTTTATACGTGCGCCCAAACAATTATGGGAACCGCTCGATGAGGTTACCAAGCAACGATACATTGCTGAGTTTCAACAGCTTCGCCGCATTGATCCACCCAACACCAACTGGTTGTTGTTTTCGGCAATGATCGAAACTTTTCTGTTAACGGTTGATGCTCAGTATGATATGTACCGCATTCACTCGGCCATCCGTAGTATTGAGAACTGGTATGTGGGTGATGGCTGGTATGCCGATGGTCCGCACTTTGCTTTTGATTATTACAACAGTTATGTAATTCAGCCTATGTATGTGCAGGTGCTTCAAATTTTGGTGGATCGTAAAATCAGGCTACGCGATAAAAGCTTGGAGTCTGTACAGAAGAACCTGGAAGTGGCAAAGAAACGGATGCAACGTTTTGGTATCATCCTCGAACGGTTCATCTCTCCCGAGGGTACCTTCCCGCTCTTCGGCCGTTCCATGACTTACCGGCTTGGGGTGTTTCAACCGCTGGCAATGCTTTCGCTCAACAATATGCTTCCCCAAGAGCTGACCGAGGGTCAGGTACGTGCCGCACTTACGGCTGTAATGAAACGCATGTTTGCACAACCGGGTAATTTTAACGAGAAGGGCTTCCTGAAGATAGGATTGGCCGGTCACCAACCGGATATTGCCGACTGGTACACCAATAATGGTAGCCTCTACATTACTTCGGAGGTGTTTCTGCCACTCGGCTTACCAGCCAACCACTTGTTCTGGACTGCACCAGCCGAGGATTGGACTGCTAAAAAAGGATGGGGTGGAGAGTCGTTTCCGAAGGATCATGCGATTAGGGAATGATTTATTATTTTAGACACGGATTACGCGGATGACGCGGATTTAAAAACACGGATAAAAATGATATTGTATTCGTTTGGTTCAGTTAGAGGCTAAAATTTTGAAACGCTGAGTTACGCTAAGTTACGCGGAGTTTTAGTTTTCCTGCGGCATCGAAATAAAAACTCTGCGTAACTCCGCGCAACTTAGCGTTTCAATTCCAATCTGATTTGAACTAAATTAATCCAGGTTATAGCCTCTACAAATTAAATCCGTGTTTTTAAATCCGTGTCATCCGCGTAATCCGTGTCTAATTTCATCCAAAACAGAATTGTGTCTAAAAAGTCTGTTATAAAACAACAGATGCCAACAAAAAGCCAGCCGATACAGCCACTACACAAGCAATTAGCCCTGGTATCATAAAACTATGATTCAATACATATTTACCAATACGGGTGGTTTCTGTTTTATCGAACCCAATAGCAGCAATAACAGTAGGATAATTAGGTAAAAAGAAATAACCGTTCACAGCCGGAAACATAGCAATTAATGATGCTGCAGGAATTCCTAAACTTATCCCTAACGGCATTAACGCCCGTACAGTTGCAGCCTGACTGAATAAAAGAATGGATAAAACAAACAAAGCAAAAGCAAATGTCCAGGAGTGGTTTGTTACCATCACCTGGATATTACTTTCCATAAATTCATAATTTCCTTGTATAAATGTATCACCCATCCAGGCAATACCGAAAATAGCTATTACGGCTTCCATTCCTGCCCTGAAGATACTCCCTTTAGATACAATAGAGGAATCGCGTACTTTTCCAACAATCAGAATCAAGGCAGCGGCCGAGAGCATAAGTATTTCAATTATGACTGTCATATCTAATGGCACACCATTCCAGGATGGACGGATACTCTTAATTGAACCGAAAAGAATAATCAACACTACTGCTATCAGGAATACCCAAACCGAATGCTTTGCCGAAGCTGGTATATCTTCTGTTTTGCTCACGGATTTATTCAGTTCGGCCACAAACTCCGGATCTTTCAGTTTTTCCAGATAGGTTGCATCTTCGTGTAACTCTTTCCCAACAAAGTTTGATACAAATGCAGCTACAAGCACTCCTACAAGCGTTGCCGGAATACATATAGCCAGAATATTTAATAAGGTAATCTCCTGAGGCGACAGTAATGCAAGCAATGCCACAGTTGCTGCCGAAATAGGACTGGCAGTAATTGCCTGTTGCGATGCTATTACCGAAACACTTAAAGGTCGTTCGGGCCGAATACCTGTTTTAAGTGCTAACTCGGATATAATAGGTAATACAGAATAGGCCACATGTCCGGTACCGGCAACCAGCGTAAATACATAACATACTACAGGTGCCAGGTAATTAAGTCTTTTGGGATTGCTACGTAATATCTTTTCGGCTACCGAAACCAGAAAGTCTAATCCTCCCGAAGCCTGTAAGCATGCAGCAGCAGATACAACAGAGAGTATAATCAACATTACTTCTATTGGAGGAGAGGTTGGCTCCTTTCCAAAAACAAAAGTAAGAATAAGCAAACCAACGCCACCCATTAACCCCAGACCAAGTCCTTTAATGCGAGCACCTACAAAGATGGCAGCAAGCACTACCAATAATTCAATCCAAAACATTGACAATAAATTTAAGAGGTCGAAAGTAGTAAGAAAACGGTTAAGGAGCAAATAATGTTTAGTAGTTAGTAGTTAGTAGCTAGTAGTTAGTAGCTAGTAGCTAGTGGTTAGTAGTAAGTAGTGGTTAGTAAGATTCCATGCGGCATCGTTACTACTAGCTACTAACTACTAGCTACTAACTACTACTAGCTACTACTAACTACTTTTTAGCACTTTTTGTCCTATTCAACAAATAGATTATCAGAACGAAATGTTATCTTTGCAACAAATTTCAGAGAAACAATTAATTTACTTAATTTTTAGTAAAAATGAGAATAGAAAAAGTTATTGGAAGAGAAATCCTCGACTCAAGAGGTAATCCTACTGTAGAAGTAGACATAGTATTAGAATCAGGTGTTATTGGTCGTGCTTCAGTACCATCAGGTGCATCAACCGGCGAAAACGAAGCTTTGGAATTGCGTGATGGCGACAAAAAGCGTTACCTTGGTAAAGGTGTTTTGAAAGCTGTTGAAAACATCAACAATACTATTGCTCCACACATCATCGGTATGTCTGCTCTTGATCAAAGAGGTATCGACTATGCTATGATCGACCTTGATGGAACTCCTACTAAGTCTAAACTTGGTGCTAACGCTATCTTAGGTGTTTCTCTGGCTGTTGCAAAAGCTGCTGCTATCTATCTTGATATGCCTCTTTACCGTTATATCGGTGGTACTAACACTTATGTATTACCAGTTCCAATGATGAACATCATTAATGGTGGTTCTCATAGCGACGCTCCTATTGCGTTCCAGGAATTCATGATCCGTCCGGTAGGCGCTTGCTGCTTCCGCGAAGGTTTAAGAATGGGTGCTGAAGTATTCCACGCTTTGAAAAAAGTATTGCACGATCGTGGTTTAAGTACTGCTGTTGGCGACGAAGGTGGTTTCGCTCCTACTCTTGAAGGAACTGAAGATGCTTTGAATTCTATTCTTGCTGCTATCAAAGCTGCTGGATACGAAGCTGGAAAAGATATCACTATTGGTCTTGACTGTGCTTCTTCTGAATTCTACAAAGATGGTATTTATGACTATACTAAATTTGAAGGCGAAAAAGGTAAGAAAAGAACAGCTGCTGAACAAGTTGACTATCTTGAAGAACTTATCAACAAATATCCTATCGACTCAATTGAAGATGGTATGAACGAAAACGACTGGGATGGCTGGAAAGCTCTTACTGAACGTATCGGCGACCGTTGCCAGTTGGTAGGTGACGACTTGTTTGTTACTAACGTTAAGTTCCTTTCTAAAGGTATTGAAATGGGTTGTGGTAACTCAATCCTTATCAAAGTTAACCAAATTGGTTCATTGACAGAAACTCTTGAAGCTATCGAAATGGCTCACCGTCATGGTTATACTTCTGTAACTTCACACCGCTCAGGCGAAACTGAAGATGCAACTATTGCCGATATCGCAGTAGCTACTAACAGTGGACAAATCAAAACTGGTTCATTGAGCCGCTCAGACCGTATGGCTAAATACAACCAACTTCTCCGTATTGAAGAAGAATTGGGTAGCCGTGCAGTTTACGGATATAAAAAGATTAAGTAAGAAGTACTTTTACTTAATAATAATAATAAAAGGTCGTCTGGTTTCGGACGGCCTTTTTGTGTATAATACCTTGCATGGTTCGGAGAAGAATTGCAATTCTTGCAATAATACCCTATATTTGTATTCAGCAATCATAGAACAAATAGTTATGGAAATTATTTTGGATAAAAAGAAGCATTACACTTATGCCGACTATCTCACTTGGTTGGATAACAAAAAGCGGGAGCTGCTCAACGGACTTGTACATTTAATATCGCCGGCACCAACATTGAAACATGCAAAAATCTCACGTAACATACTCACTTCCTTTGTTTATCATATAAAAAAGAACAAAGGGAAATGTCAGACTTTCGCTGCCCCATTCGATGTGCGTTTGCCTAAGGACAAAGAAACTGCCAACGATAAAATACACACTGTTGTTCAGCCCGATATATGTATTGTTTGTGATGAATCGAAATTAGATGAACGTGGTTGTCTCGGTGCCCCGGATATGATAGTAGAAATCCTTTCCTTTTCTACACAGAAGTACGACTTAAATGATAAATTCAATATTTACGAAGCCGCTGGTGTAAAAGAATATTGGGTAATATCGCCTAAGGAGAAAGGGGTAAGCGTTTTCATTCTGCAGGAAAACGGCAAATACGATGAGGGAACAAACTATCTTCAGGAGGAAGGAGGCGAAGTTCCTGTTCAAACCTTACCCGGATTAAACCTGAGTTTAGAAGAAATTTTTGAAGACTAAAAAAAGGGGATGAGGGGGATGCCCCTCATTAAAACACATACCCAAACCCCACATTCAAATATATTGGATACATAGCAAAAGTAATTGTTTTAAAATTGCTTTTGAATATGTCTCTGAATCCCCATGTAAGATTAGCATTAACAGTTAAATGCTTAAACGCTTTCCAATCTGCACCAACTTGCGCACCCCACTGAAATTTTCTTAAGTCGTCCGAAAATTCATAGGTTGCGGTATCATCACCTGTGAATTCCACTTTTGTGCCAGTAGGATCACCATCACGTAAATAACCATTGTAAACATGCCCGGAGAAATCGCCATCTAACAAATAAGAGAAGAATGCTCCTCCTTGTAACTCCCAACGTGAAGCTAATTTATATTTAGCCAACAAAGGAATAGTTAAATAGGTGTTATTTACATCTGTTTTAACGTTCCCGGTCCACCTACCAACTAAAGGAGGTTCTCCGGCAACAGAAAGCTCAATACTGTAGTTCTTTACCCGGGCGTTGGTCGACATTGATTTGGTTTCCAACCGAACACCTGTTTGTATTCCCCAATCTGCATTGATCCACTTTGTAACAGCACCTTCTATTGATAATGCCAATTGTGGGCTATAACTTTTTATTGCACGTATTTCTTCAGGAAGAGGTATAGGTGCTGTACCCCCAATATTAAAACCAGCTTTTACACTGTATTCAAGGCCACGGGCGGCCGACCATTCAATTCCTTTAGTGGTTTCTTTCTGTGCTTGTGAAGGCAGAAAAGAGAATAATCCAATAAGCAGAAATATATATTTGGTTTTCATTGCGTTCTATGTTAACTTATTTATTGTCATATATTAATTCTACTTCATCAACAAACAAAGTACTGCCTATTGATCCGCTAAAATATGCGCCATTAATGCTGGATGAAAATACAATAGACACACTGTATTTACCTGCTTCCAATTTTTCCGGATCAATCTCTTTTCCTGGCAGCATCTCAAATGGGATATAGAAGTAAGTCCACTCGTTAGTTTCTTTCCTGTTTTCCTCTGCTATACGGGCTATTGAAACCAAGTTAGGATGTTCAAAGTTATGTGTGCCATCTAAATATTTAACCTTATCATCGGTCTCAAACAAAATACCATAAATATCAAGTTCATCTTTTTTGTCTGGTACTATAGTACTTTTGTTTGTTTCTTTATTATATTGTTTATATACCTCACCCGACTGATATTTATAATACCCCCTAATAGCAATAGGTGTGTAATTAAACTTCTCACCAAAGTGAGTAGATTTTAAAGTATTACCAATATTGGTAATAAACGATCCGATAAATAAGTTACCAGCTGCCAGTGGTGATTTAAACATAGCACCCAAAACACCAGTATCACAAGTTACCAGTTTTGCACATTTACCCAATAACCCGTCTTCGCTAACACTGGTAGGGTACTCGCTGGGTCCTTTATTGCCAGCAATCATTTTGAATCCAGGGTTTCCACTATTCCAGATATTTTGTTCTTCTCCGTTTTCTGCAATTTCATAGAATTCATGGTATGCATCAATTAAATTCCCCTTCGCATCTACTTTTTGTATAATTCTATAATTTTCAAAACTATATAAAGTAAGCATGTTTTCAGTCATACAACTTACCGTATATGTTTTTGTCCATTTTTTATCTTCGGAGGTTACTTTATAGGTTTGTGGTTCTGTAAAATCACGAATAGTTCCACTAGGAGGATCAATTGTAGCACCTGGAGTAAGAATGAAATCAATAGCCAATCTGGTTAATTCTCTGGGGTCGGTAGCAGAGGTTATTCTCAATACAATTCTATCATTACTAATTTGAGGATTACCAAGGAGAATTTCTTCGGGTGTAACTATACAAGATATAATATCTGCTTCGGCATTTGGTGCTTCCGATTGAATACACGATACAAATACAAAGCATAATGCGGTGATGGTTGCAACCATCATTTTTTTACAATATGTCATTGGTCTTAAGTTTTTTGCGGTGCAAAGATACGCAAAAAGTTAAGGTTTATGCACTCTGTTAGCAATAATAATCTCTATTACAAGGATAGCCATAATCAATAAAAACATTAGGAGAACATTCATTTTGAAGCTTCCTGTGATGTTTTTTACATGTTTCTCTACAACGGTATTCAGAATACCGGTGTCCATTATTTTAGTTATTTCGGTGTCGAAAAACTCATCTGTAAGTTTCTTATCCATAAGCAAAACATCACCCACTTTCTTTTTTATTTCGCCCACAACATACTTCCGCACAAAACCAGTTTCAACCAATACAGATGATATATAAGAAAAAGCAGCATCGCTTATTCCTGTCTTTTCAGATACCAATTGCTCGTTTGCTGTACTCTTAAATAAAGATTTCGATACAGACTGAATACCGCTCACCGCTTTGTTTAAAAGTTCGTTTCCGCTGGAATTCATTGTTTCTTCGCCAATGATTTTTATCGCTTCAGTTTTTACATATTTGTTGAAAAGATGGTTTGATTCGCCCAGATACTTGGGGATATTCTTAACTACCTGACGTTCACAATTGTGCAAAGCCGACCATTGAAAAGCATAAAACCCAATAAAAAGGGGAAAAAAGGCCATGTAGCAGTACGATAGAACTTTAAGAATTACATATTTTCGGGGTACTAAAATCTTTTTACGTAGCTTGATGGTAAAGATAAGAGCTACAATAAAGGCTATAACTGCGCCTACTACGCCCCAGATTAAAACGGTATACGGATTAATGAATTCGCAAAGGGTATCCCAGTATTTTGTAAATTCGGATAAAAAAGTAGTTATCATCAGTGTTTTGTAATGTTGTTCAAGATGCAAAAATAATGTAAATTTGCCACATGAAGAACGAGGCAGCCGATTATTTTGACATGTTACTTTATCTCTGCCAGGCAGAAGATATCTCTCTTTCAACACGTTACAAACAACTTCGCGATTTATTGGAGAGGATATGCAAGGATCAGATGGAAAATGAGAGCCTACAAATAACCGATTTATCTGCCCGGTTGAACTTTGTTGCAATTAAATTGGGATTGAGCAATGTTGAGCAGAACCGGTTACACACTTTTCGGCTTACTTCGAACGCCATACTAAACCGGCAGGCCGAACCGGAAGTAGAGAAACTGATGAGAGATATTAAAACCATCTCTTTCTTTGTGCGCAAAATTTACGAAGAAAACATACCTGTTACTTTATATAAACTTTTGCCTAGAGCCGATGCAACCTATCTGGTTGCTTCGCCGGGTGTTAAACATATAGACCGGATGCGGGTAAGTTTTCAGTATGCCGATGAAAGTTACCTGTATGTAACCCCACTCGATGCCATATCCGATGATTATTTACGTGTACGTTATAACATCTCGCAGATAAATGACGAATTTGCCGAAACATGCGAAATGTTATGGAGATTTGCCCGGTTAAACTTACTGGATGTAACCGAAGATGAAAACGGTATATTAACACCTAGCTTTATTGTGCTTGAACCGGATTACCTGTTGGATATCAGTTCGCTGGCCGAATGTTACAAAGATTACGGCAACCATCCGGCTAACTATCAGCTTAATAAGTTACAACTACCCGAAAACACACAACCACTTTTACTGGGTAACATTGCCAACCTTTTCCTCGATGAGTGGATATATGCCAACGGCGAAGTAGATTACGGGCAATGTATGCAAAAAGTCTTCCGCCGCCATTCGCTTGAATTAGCATCGTGTACTGATTTGTACGATCCGGAAAAAGAGAAAGAGTTTTTCAATAGTTGCAAGATGCACTTTGAGCATATCCGCGAAACGGTTCAGAATACTTTTCGCATGGTAGGTTATAACCTGGATAAGAGCGATGCTGTACTTGAGCCTTCGTATGTATGCGAAGCGTTGGGCTTACAGGGGCGGCTGGACTATATGCAACGCGATGCATCTTCTATCATCGAAATGAAATCGGGGAAAGGAGATGAATACGCCATTCAAGGCAAAGTAGTTCCCAAAGAAAACCATAAGGTGCAGATGTTGTTGTATCAGGCAATATTACAATATACTTTGGGGAAAAAGCATCAGGAGGTAAATGCGTATCTTTTTTATACACGTTATCCAATGCTGTATCCTGCCCGTTCGTCCTGGGCAATGGTGCGAAGAGCCATCAATCTGCGTAACAAGATTGTAGCCGACGAATATTCTATCCAATTCAGAAATAACATCTATTATACCCAGAACCGGTTAAAGGAGATAGATGCCGGAGTGCTAAACCAAAGAGGTTTGAAAGGCCATTTTTGGGAAACATACCTTCGCCCCTCTATAGACCGGATATATCAGAAAATAGAAAAGCTATCACCCATAGAGAAGGTATATTTCCTTACCCTGTACAACTTTATTATAAAAGAACAATATACAGCCAAAACAGGAAGTACAGATTACAACGGACGTACAGGAGCTGCATCCTTATGGCTGTCTACTTTTATGGAGAAATGCGAATCCGGCGAAATCCTGTACGACTTAACAATCCAAGAGAACCATGCCACAGATGAGCATAAGGCACACGTTATTTTTTCGAGAAACGTTCCGGATACACAGTTCGATAACGATTTTCCGGGTGCCTTACCAAACTTTCGCGAAGGTGATGCCGTTGTTTTGTACGAGCGCAACACCAGCAACGACAATGCCACTAACCGCATGGTATTTAAAGGTAATATTGAATATCTTACCGATAAAGAAATTGCTATCCGGCTAAGAGCAACTCAACATAATACATCGGTATTGCCGGCCGATAGCCTGTATGCTGTTGAACACGATTCAATGGATACTACTTTCAGAAATATGTTTGCTGGGTTGGCTACTTTTATTTCGGCTAATCGAAGTCGGCGGGAACTTTTATTGGGATTGCGGCAACCCGAATTCAACACGACTCTGGACGATAAAATAATGCATGCCGAAGATGATTTTCAACGAATTGCACTTAAAGCTTTTGCAGCCAGAGATTATTTTCTGCTTATTGGTCCTCCCGGCACCGGAAAAACATCGCAGGCATTGAGACGGATGGTAGAAACGTTTCACGAAAATCCGGATACACAGATATTATTGTTGGCCTATACCAACAGGGCTGTCGATGAAATTTGCAAATCACTGACCTCTATTCGTCCACAGGTTAATTTTATCAGAGTGGGGAGCGAGCTGTCTTGCGATGTGTCTTATCGTCCTTACCTATTAGAAAACATATTAGTAGGATGCAAACGCAGAAACGATGTACGCAATAAAATTTCACAATGCCGCATCTTTGTGGGAACTGTTGCTACACTTTCAAATAAGCCTGAGCTTTTTAAACTCAAAACATTCGATATAGCCATTATAGATGAGGCTACCCAGATTCTTGAGCCTCAACTATTAGGTATATTATCAGCCAGCGATAACTCAGGTAAAAATGCAATTGGAAAGTTTATCTTGATAGGCGACCATAAGCAACTGCCGGCTGTGGTACTTCAATCGCCCGAACAAACCGAGATTTACGAAGAGAACCTCCGGGCTATTGGCATAACTAATCTTAAGGATTCACTTTTTGAGCGTCTGTACCGTTCGTTGAAACTAATGAATAATGAAGAGGTATTTACCCGTTCGGTTGATATGCTTTCTAAACAGGGGAGAATGCATCCGGCTGTGGCCCACTTTGCTAACAATGCGTTTTACAATGGTAAGCTTCAGGCATTGGGCTTACCGCATCAACAAGATACTACCGAACCCGAACCGGATATAGAGAATGCTATCCGAATAACCTCACGGATGTTTTTTATTCCATCGGAGCAAGAAAAGCACCAATGTTCGGGTAAAACAAATTATTGTGAGGCCAGGCTGGCTGCAAAACTGGTTGCATTAATTTACGAGAAAACAGTAGCATTTAATCCGCATCAAACCATAGGTGTTATTACTCCTTACCGTAGCCAGATAGCCTTGATAAAAAAAGAAATCTCTCGTTTCGGAATTGATTGCCTGAATAATATAATGGTTGATACGGTAGAGAGGTTTCAGGGAAGCGAACGCGATGTTATTATATATTCGTTTTGCATAAACTACTCGCATCAATTGCGACTCTTGTCGAATGTAATTGAAGACGATGGATGTTTAATAGATAGAAAACTCAATGTTGCATTAACAAGAGCAAGAAAACAAATGTATATTCTTGGAGTTCGCGAGTTGCTAAACCAGAATTCTATCTACTCAAATTTAATAAAATTGCAAGAATAATGCACTTTTTATAGGATATAGCATAATATTTATGTAGAAAAGCATCTTAATCTTATGAATTAACTTTCTTTATTGGGAAAAATGAGTATATTTGTCGCACGTTTTTTTCATAGAGATTTAGATTTAAGGTTAGAAGAAATGTGGAAGTCGTGAGACTTCCCTTTTTTATTTGTAGCCATGAGATGTGAAAGCGTGAAGGCACGAAAGAAGAAAAGCGTAAAAAGAGAAAGGCGCAAAGGCGTGAAAGGAAAGTTCTTTTCCATTCGCTCCTTTGCGCCTTTCTTCTTTCACGCTTTCGCGCTTTTACGCCTATTTCACCATTTCAATCAACGCCATACGGTTTAGATATGGTTTTTCAAATTTAGAAACGCCACCCATACCTTCAATAGTAACAAATCGGCTTCGTTCAATGCCATGTCTGTTAACTAACTCGTCGACAACTGAATTAGCACGTTGTTGGCTTAAGCGTTGGTTAGTTGCTGCGCTACCCGTAGCCGAGTCGGCATAACCTTTCACTGCAAACTTCATGTTTGGATATTCCTTCATCTGATCGGCAATAAAACCAAGATTAATCAGCTCGGTAGGATCAAGTTTCGAAGAACCAATTTTAAAGAATGCCGAACGTGGAGCCACATCAGGATCTACAATCTCAGGTTTAACAATGGTAGTTACCGGCTTGGTTGCATTTGCCAATTCATTGCGTAAACTCTGATTATCGGCAGCCATTTCGTTCATCTTACTACGTAGATTTCTCAATTCGGCTTCAGAAATTAGCTGAGGTTGGATTTTTTGTTTATCAAAGCCACGTTTGGTAAATTTGTATGCAAAACCTATCGATGCTGCAACAGTAGCATCGGCATCTACTTTACCACCAAGTTCGCCATCAAATTTATTAGGGCCACCCATAATACTCATTTCAAGATTGAGGTCCCATGCACTTGAAAGACGGAATTTGTTGATAACACCACCATTAATAGTGAAACCTTTGGCATGAGGTTTTGTGTAGTTGTAACTAAAACCGGCACCTAAATAAGGAATAAATTCATAAACACGATGTTCTTTGTATCCACCAAACATAGCGCTCAGGTTAAACAAGATGTCGCCATGCAAGTTCATGTATTTAAACTTTTGTTTGTAAAATCCATCGGCTTCTCTGCCGCCGTCAACATACACATTACCAGCATCTCGGGTATATCCACGTCCTTGGAAACCACTGTATTGCATACGCAAACCTAACCCGGGAGTAAACCACTTACCCACAGCAACATTGAATGTGGGACTGATACGATCTTTAAAATCGGCATGTACATCGGTATTACCCAACAGCATTTCGCCACCACCACCAAAAGAGAGGAACCAATTATCCCAAAATTTGTTTGTAAACACTTGGTACTTATTGGTTCCATTTCCATCTTCATATCCCACAGTGTTCTGTGCACTTGCAACAGATGTTAAACCGGCTATAGCCAGTAACATTAGAATTTTTTTCATACGTTAATGTTTAAGTTATTATAAAAATCTTTGTTCACGGTTTATCTAAATAACAGATATATCGTAAAAAGGTTTTTAATAACTACATTTTTTTATGAAAAAGGAATAATCAAATGCTTCCTATTGATAAAAAAGGCTATTGGTATTGGGGTAAAGAGCGTCGCCAGTTTAGTGCCATTTCTTTCAGTTTGTTTGCAACTTCGGGATATTGTTCACTAACTTCCATGCTTTCGCGAAGATCATCGGCCAAATTGTAAAGCATCACATCAGATCCATCGTCGTTTATCAGCAATTTCCAGTCGCCATCTCTTACGGCTACGTTCGGACTTATATCTTTGTCGGCCGGCATTGGAAATGCTCTGGAATCATTGCGACGGTATTCCCAGAACATAGGAATAGTTCTTTTTTGTGGCTTACCCATCAGTGCCTGACTCATATCCATACCATCTCCTTTGTATCCTTCCGGAAGAGAAACACCAGCAATTTTACATAAACTCCGGAACATATCGAGTGCGTTTACAACCGATGTTTCATCCACTTTTCCGGCAGGTATTTGTTCTTTGGTATCCCATATAATGAAAGGCAGATGCATTCCACCCTCGAAAAGTGATGCTTTACAACCTCGCATATTACCCGCGCGACTACCACGGAAACTAGGAGCGGGACCATTATCGCTGGTAAATATAACAATCGTATTTCTATCCAGATTCAACTTCTTTACTTCATCCAACAAACGACCGATTTGCTTGTCATACTCTTGTAATACAGTTCGGAAGTGTTTTTCCGAATTTTCGCCTTCCGGAAATATCATTTGTTCTTCCATATTGCCCACCCAAGGTGTATGCATATCATCTGGCCAAAGGTTTATGAAACATGGTTGGTTTTTATTGCGTTTCAGGAAGTCTAATGTTTTATCCACAAAATAGGCAGTTCGTTCCCAACGTTTAATACTATCTTGGGCCGACCATATCCAATCGGTAGCTGTTAATAGCGGATCTGGTTGAGGGCTTTCGTAAGTGCTGCAATATTCATCGTAACCATATTGGGAAAAAGGAGGTGCATTATATACATCTCTTCCACCACCCAGATGCCATTTCCCGATGTGGGTTGTTTTATATCCACCTGTTTTCATGGCACGAGGAAGCGATGGTGCATTTGCTACTAGAAAATCGTTCATCTCGGCTTCCTTATTTCCTTTTCTGTGTTGTAAATAGCTATTTATATGAAATCTGCCGGGATTGTTTCCTGTAATAAGTCCACAACGCGAAGGTGAACTGATGGGAGAAGCGCTATAGTATTGCATAAACTGTAGCCCTTCTTTAGCCATGCGATCCAGGTGAGGCGTTGGGATAAATTTTCCTCCATAGGTGCCTATATCACCGTAACCCATATCATCTGTAAGGATGAAAATAATGTTGGGAGGCAGTTCTCCAGCTATATTTGTTTTTTCCTGACAGCCAACAAGTGGCAATCCCGATAAGATAAATGGTAAGTAATAAATCTTCTGTTTCATACTATGCTTAATTGGGGAAGAGGGTGCTTTATACACCCTCTTCGCATTAATAATCCTTATTTTGCTCCAGTAAAGAATTCGCATCAATGGCAGATTGTGGTATAGGGAACCATAAATGGTGTTCATCTGCATTTTCAATACCCCTGTTATGAGCACACTCAATAAACATACCATTTCGGATAAGATCTCTTCTTCTTTTTCCTTCGTACCAAAATTCCCATCTTCTTTCTTTCAGTATTTGTTCAATCATGCTTTCTTTTGTGGGATAATCTTTCAAATCCAGTTCGTCTACCCCGGCTCTTTTTCTTATTTTATTAATAAGATCCATAGATTCCTGATTAGGTCCATTCAGTTGATTCAAAGCTTCTGCCCGGGCCAAAAGTATTTCTGCATAACGAATAATGGGAAAATCATTTCCATGAGATTCGCCTGATGCAGCAGGATCGGGTGGATATTTAATTCCGCGGGTAGCATCTTTATAGTCAACCAATAAGTCAACTATAACTCCTTTAGAATCCTGATACTTTGTTACAATGCGACTTTTCCGTTCGTCCTTCGCATCGAAGCTGTAATAAAACTCATCATACATTCTGTATTGCGAAGCAAAGTTCGACCACTTTTCATTTACTACACCATTCAGCCCTCCGTCTATACCCACTTTAAAGTCCCAAGGCAGAGCTGTGGGCAAAAGAACATTATGCGTTCCCGAATTTGCCAATGTTGTTTTAACCAATATAAATTCACAGTTCTGTTCATTCTCCAAAGCAAACAGATCGGTATAATCCGGATATAAATCAAACTGTTTGCCCGATATAATATCCTGAGCCATATCGGCGCATTTTTGCCATTGCCGGTTGTTGAGATACCACAAACAAAGTAATGCTTTTGCTCCACCGCTATGTACACGTCCGTAGTCGGGTTCTTTGCCTGGTGTGGGAAGATTCTTTATTGTTTCGAGCAATTCGGTTTCCATAAATGTAGCAAAGTCTTCTGTAGAGGCTTTGGGTAATTCCAAAGGTTCCGATTGTGTTTTACGTATCGGCATTGGCCCAAACTGATCCCATAATTGATAGTAAGCCCATATCCTCATAAATTGTGCCTCGGCATGTAGTTCGGCTCTTTCTTTTTCGGTATTTATATCTTTTACATTAGGAAGATTATCCATAACTATATTGCAGTTTCGGATAATACGCCAGTATGGCATCCAGTCTAATGCTTCCATTGCGTTCGAGGGATCCCATCTGAAGTTTATCAAAGGCACTGCCGTACCATTTTCTCCTCCACCGGTTTGCCAAAGAATGTCTGTGGTAAATTCTTCACGCTTCACTATATCGCGCAACAATCCACCACCACAATTTTTAGCATACGCATCGGCAAGTACCGATTCCAGCCCTTGTTTAGTCGAAAGCAGATTCTCCTCTCCAAATTGTGATCTTACAGGTTCGTCCAACCAACTTTCGCATGCCGACAGGAAAAGTATTCCTATTATCGAAAGAACCAGTATATTTATTTTTTTACTAATTGCATTCATCGTATTCTGTTCATTTGAAGTTTAACATTAAAAATCAATCTTAGCTCCAAACATAAATGTTCGGGAAGTAGGATAAGCATTGAAATCCATCCTGAAATTTATATTATTATTAGGATTTACTGCCGGATCAAGACCAATATAATCAGTTATAGTAAACAGATTTTCTGCTGTAACATACAGTTGAAGTCCTTTCAGATAAGGAATCTTTGGCACGGTATAACTCAGGCGGATTGTTCGTAACCTGATATATGATGCATCCTGAACAGTTTTGCTATTGGCCACTCTACGACCGAATTTCAGCGGATCAACAAAAGAAGGATATTTATCCGAAGGATTCTCGGGTGTCCATCTATTAAGATAAAGTTCAGAGAATTTGTTACGCCTGAAATTTATCGGGAAGTAATTATCAATCAGGTTACCATTCAGCATATCTACTCCTTGCACCCCTTCAAAAAACACAAATAGTTCCAGGTTTTTATAAGTGAAGGTGTTTCCAAACGACCATTGGAAGTCGGGGAAAGAATTACCCAACACTACCCGGTCTTTATCATCAATAACCTCATCACCATTCTGATCAACATACTTCAGGTCGCCGGGTTTATAGTCTTCTTTGAACTTACTAAAATCATCGCCTACCTGCCATATCCCGTCGATTTCCCAACCATAATAAGCATTTAAAGGCAGTCCTGGTTTCTGAATGGCCACTTGGGTAACATGATTATAATTGGCGCCAATAATAATTTGATCAATACCACCAAGATCTTTTACTTTATTGCGCATGGCAGATAATGTTATGCTTGAACTCCAACTGAAATTGCGAGTATCCACATTCACGGTATTTAGTAGAAACTCAAAACCATTATTATCTATCCGCCCAATATTGGACAAGATATTGTCGAATCCGGTAGATTGTGGTACAGGTAAATTCAATAACATATCTGTGGTTTTTTTCCGGAAATAGTCAATACTACCTGTAATCCGGTTGTTGAAGAAACCAAAATCTAAACCGAGGTTAACTTGTTCGGTTGTTTCCCACTTCAAATCCGGATTAGGCATTTTCTCGGGTTGTGTTCCTGTTACCGGCCTGTTGCTCCAAACTGCATTTCCTGCTTTTGCAAAAGTACTAAGCGAGGGGAAGTTACCAATTTCCTGATTACCGGTTTTTCCCCAACTCAAACGAAGTTTCATGGAGGTAATAGCATCTATATCCTTAAGGAACTTTTCGTTTGTCATTTTCCAACCCAGCGCAGCAGATGGAAAATAACCAAACCGGTTATTCTTTCCGAACCGGGAAGAACCATCGGCGCGGAGAGTGGCTGTGAGAAGATAGGTATCGAGCAATGAGTAATTCACTCGGCCAATATAGGATGCCAAACGATTGCCGGTAACGGAGTTAGTGATGTTAAAAGTTCCTTTATTACCAATACCCAGATTATCGGCACCTAATGATTCGTTCGGAAAATCAGAAGCTGTATTGTTCAACCTGCTTGTAATGTATCTTTGGTAAGTAACACCCGCCAACGCTCCAACTGAATGAATATTGAATGTTTTGTTATAATTGAGTGTACCTTCAATCAGGTAATTGGTCTTTTCCGAATTCTGATTGGCAGCTATGCCACCGTTGTTTTTCCCCTCTTTGGTTACACTCGATACAAAACTTTTACGGCTTTCGTTCATAAAATCTGTTCCGAGATTTAATTTGGCAAATAAATCTTTTGTGAAGTAGTATTCTCCATAAGCCGATGCCAGAAAACGATATGTATCGGATGTGGAACGCATGCCTTCTGTAATAGCAACAGGATTATCCAATGTGTGCAAGGGAGATGTTATAAAATTACCTTCATCATCTTTTACACCATACGTGGGGTCGAAATTGAAAGCTGCATACATTACTCCTGCGCCTTCGTTTACCCCGAAGCCATTTGCTACATATTTATCTTGCATATACGAACCGGTGGCATTAATACCAATTTTGAGTTTATCACTGATATCCGATTTCAGATTAATTCGGGCACTATAGCGATCGAAACTGGTGTTTTTAATAATACCTTCCTGGGTTACGTATCCTAACGAAACGTAGTATGCAGTTTTCTTTGTTCCCCCGGTAAAAGATATCTGATGATCGTGCACAATGGCGCTTTTATTCATTACTTCATCCTGCCAGTTTGTTCCTTTCCCATTGTTAGCTATATCACCTACTCTATTCGATTCGTCTTCGCCACCGGCATCAATAATCTCATTCAGTATTCTCTTATAATCTGTTGCATTTAACAGTTTCAGCTTATTGGCCGGACTTTGAACACCGAAGGACCCTTGATAGGTTACACTTGCCTTTTCATCTTTTCCTCCGTTTTTGGTTGTTATTAAAATTACACCGTTTGCTCCCCGCGATCCATAAATAGCTGTGGCCGAGGCATCCTTAAGAATTTCGATGGAGGCAATATCCGATGGGTTAATAGAAGAGAGTGGATTACGCGGACTGCGATTGGCCGAAAATCCTACGATGGATCCGGATTCAATGGGGCGTGAGTTGTCAATTGGTATTCCATCAATTACATACAATGGGCTGTTACCTGCATTTACCGAACTGGCTCCACGAATGTTTATTGAGAATCCACCACCCGGCTCGCCACTATTTTGCACTACATTGACCCCGGCACTTTTACCTAACAGAAGCTGATCTACAGATGTTGATACACCTTCTTTCAGTTCGTCTACCTTCACCGAAGCTACCGAGCCTGTTATATCGCTCTTTTTCATTGTACCATATCCTATCACCACCACTTCATCAAGTACTTTAGAGTCTTCGGCCAACACTATGTTTAAATGGGTTTGATTGGTAATTGCAATGGTTTGGGTTATATAACCAATGTATGATACCAGGAGCGTTGCTTTTTCCGGAATATCAAGTGAGAAACGTCCATCATAATCGGTTATTGTTCCTGTGGCAGAACCATTTATCTTAATGGTTGCACCAATAATAGGTTCACCTTTCTCATCTTTTACCGTACCTTCCAGTTTGCGGTTTTGTTGAGCAATTGCATGAAACGAATGCTTACTCAATATAATTTGCCTGTCTTCTATTTTGTATATTACATCTGTTTTATTGAAAATCTTTTTTAAAGCAGATTCAATTGTAACATTTGATAGGCTAACATCCATTTTCCGGTCAACATTAATGAGTTTAGTGTTATACAGGAAATAGAATTCTGTATTTTCCTCAATTGTGCTTAGTATCTCTTCGATACTAGCATTTTTCATATTCAGGCTAACTTGTGTGGTTTGGGAATATACTTCCGCTTTTACCTGAAACATTATAATAAATAGCAATAATATTGCGATTCGCATAAACTTGGGGATTTGTTGGAATAAACCTAAATAAGGTTTAAAACTTTTGTAGGTAGCTGTATCTTTCATAAATTTGCATTGTCAAATTAATTAGGTTACTAAAATCTAATTGATTCATTACCATTCGTCAGGTGAGATTTTCGGGTTGGTAATGTCTGATAACTGCGGGAAAGTGTTATAAACATTTTCCCGTTTTGTTGTTTTATTCCTTTCACATAGGCTCTTGTTTTTGAGGTTAACGATTTGTTTTCACTGTTATTATTACCTTCCTTTTCGAGAAGGATGAGTCTTCACTTTGTCTGGGTTCAACAATCCGGCATTTTATGGGTGCCGAATCTTCCAGCAGACTGAGTATTTCCGGCAAAGTTTCGTTAATAAAAGTAGCCGAATATTCATAACCATATAATTCTTCACCTTCCAGAATAATGTCAACATTAAACTTTCGGGATAACCGTTCGATTATTTCCAGCATATTGGCTCTTTTAAATACCATTTTACCATCCTTCCAGCCTGTAGTTACAGAGAGTGAAACTGTTTTTGTTGTGGCAATATCTTCTTTTTTTGAATATATAAATTGTTGATTGGGTTTCAGAATGCTTGCGTTTGTGGTATTTTCTTTTCCTACTGCAACCACTCCTTTCACTAAGGTTGTTTCTATCCTGTTGTTATCCGGATAGGCGTTGATATTAAATTCTGTTCCATAAGCACTTACCACCAAATGCCCGGGAAGTACCACATCAAACCGGTTTTCTTTATCCGATTCTACTTTAAAATAAGCTTCTCCCTGAAGTGATACCTTACGGGCTCCCTGGCGGAAATTCCGGGCATAAGTAAGAGTGGAGCCCGAATTCAGCCAAACAACAGAACCGTCCGGAAGGTTAATCTTCGATATTGTTCCGGGCACGGAAAGAACTTCTACTGTTTCAATTTCTTCGGCTTCCCATTTATTTGCATCTGTTTGGTACAAAAGTGTACCAGTTAGCAAAATTAAAGGAAGAGTCAATATGGCGGCACTATTCCTAAGATACTTCACAAAGTTTGTATACTGTTTATGCAATTTTATTCTTCCCGACACCTTCTGCCAGTTTTTTTCTACATTTACTTTCCTACACATACTCAGTTCTGTACTAAGTTGCAGGATATGTTTTATATCATCAACATCTTTTTTAAGCTCGGCCGACAGAGCCAGTTGCTTTTCAAATTCTTTAGTATCGGCAGGAGATAATTTCCCATCCAGATACGCCATAATATATTCGGTACTTATACTCACGGTGTATTGTTTATTATTAGACGAACGTCGGGCAATTTACCCTACAGAAAAATTAAAGAAATAGAAGAATAAAAGGAAGATAGTCTTTCAATTCTATGCGGAGTTGTTTCAAAGCCTTTGATATATAGGCTTCTACAGTTTTTAAAGAGATGTTGTGCTCGCTAGCTATTTGGGCGTAAGTTTTTCCTTCAAACCGGTTTTCTTCAAAGATAATCCTTATCTTTTCGGGCAAACGATTTAATGCGTTGGTAAGCATTTCTTCCAGTTCGAAAATTGAATTAAGTTCGTGTTGTTCGGAGTTTAATGCTTGTTTCTTTATTAATATCTCCTGCCAATCACTTTCGGTTTGCTTTTTCCTTAAATAGTCTATGCTACTGTTGCGAATACTTGTTATCAGAAAGTTTTTGCCTGAGGTGTTTATCACTATCTGCTTTTTGTTTTTCCATATTTTGAAGAAAACATCCTGCACAATGTCTTCGCAGGTTTCCCAACTATCAATATAGCGATGTGCAAACACACATAATGGAGAGAAATACTCGAAAAAAAGACTACGAAAAGCTTCTTCGTCATTTTTAAGAATTATTCTCAGGAATAATTGATCAATAGTATTAGATTCATTGTTTTCCATTTGACGAAAGTACAAAAAAACTGGGAATAACAAAACAAACCTGTAATAACCAGATAAACTTTTCTACTTGCAATTTTCATCCTACCAGGATAAGCCTTCTTTAACTCCTGAAGAAGTATGAATAATGCAGATTAAAATTTTGTCATATTCTTGACAATCTCCCAAATTTCCAGTAAGTTTGTTGTCGCAACTAACACTTAACGTTATGGGAAGCGAAGGACTTATAGAAAAATACATCAACCCTTATACTGATTTTGGTTTCAAGAAGCTGTTTGGTACCGAGCTCAACAAAGATTTGTTAATCAGTTTTCTGAATTCGTTGTTGCCTGATGGACAAGTTATAAAAGATGTTACCTACCTCAATGCCGAACATCTTGGTACACTGGAAGCCGACCGGCGTGCCGTGTTCGATGTTTATTGTGAAAACGAACAAGGCGAAAAGTTCCTGGTAGAGATGCAAAAAGGCGAACAACAGTTCTTTAAAGACCGCAGTGTATTTTACACCACATTTCCCATTCGCGAGCAAGCAGTGAAAGGCAAGAGCTGGAATTATGAGCTGAAAGCCGTTTATACAGTTGGTATCCTTAACTTTACGTTCGACAGCAATAACAATGATTATTACCACCACGAGGTAAGACTTGTAGATATAGCCACGCAGGAAGTATTTTATGATAAGCTAACGCTCATTTACTTGGAGATGCCCAAGTTTAATAAAACCGAATACGAACTGGAAAACATGTTCGATAAATGGATGTTTGTGCTT
>NZ_QVMJ01000014.1:219762-220368 GCF_010500955.1 Bacteroides sp. 519 | reverse complement strand
GTACGAAGACAGTTTGAAGAACTACCGCGACTGGTATAGTGTGATGGAAACATCCGAAAAGAAAGGATTGGCTAAGGGACTTGAAAAAGGTCGCGAAGAAGGACTTGCCGAAGGACTTGAAAAAGGACGCGAAGAAGGTCGCGAAGAAGGTATTCTTGAAGTTGCTCGCAAAATGAAATCCAATTCTATTCCTTTGCATACAATTCAAGAATTGACAGGATTATCTTTGGAAGAAATAGAAAAATTAAGCGATTAGAAGTTATGGGAAGCGAAGGACTTATAGAAAAATACATCAACCCTTATACTGATTTTGGTTTCAAGAAGCTGTTTGGTACCGAGCTCAACAAAGATTTGTTAATCAGTTTTCTGAATTCGTTATTGCCTGATGGACAAGTTATAAAAGACGTTACTTACCTCAATGCCGAACATCTTGGTACACTGGAAGCCGATCGGCGTGCAGTATTCGATGTTTATTGTGAAAACGAACAAGGCGAAAAGTTCCTGGTGGAGATGCAAAAAGGCGAACAACAGTTCTTTAAAGACCGCAGTGTATTTTACACCACATTTCCCATTCGCGAGCAAGCAGTGAAAGGCAAGAGCTGGAAT
>NZ_QVMJ01000014.1:26420-219746 GCF_010500955.1 Bacteroides sp. 519 | reverse complement strand
CCACATTTCCCATTCGCGAGCAAGCAGTGAAAGGCAAGAGCTGGAATTATGAGCTGAAAGCCGTTTATACAGTTGGTATCCTTAACTTTACGTTCGACAACAGCAACAACGATTATTACCATCACGAAGTAAGACTTGTAGATATAGCCACGCAGGAAGTGTTTTATGATAAGCTAACGCTCATTTACTTGGAGATGCCCAAGTTTAATAAAACCGAATACGAACTGGAAAACATGTTCGATAAATGGATGTTTGTGCTTCGTAATCTTTCCAGATTAATGGAACGCCCTGCTGCCCTACAAGAACGTATATTTACCCGCCTGTTCGAGACAGCCGAAATAGCCCGCTTCAACCGTAAGGAACTGGTTGAGTACGAAGACAGTTTGAAGAACTACCGCGACTGGTATAGTGTGATGGAAACATCCGAAAAGAAAGGATTGGCTAAGGGACTTGAAAAAGGTCGCGAAGAGGGGCTTGCCGAAGGACTTGAAAAGGGCCTTGCCGAAGGACGTGAAAAAGGACGTGAAGAAGGTCGCGAAGAAGGTATTCTTGAAGTTGCCCGCAAAATGAAATCCAATTCTATTCCTTTGCATACAATTCAAGAATTGACAGGACTTTCTTTGGAAGAAATAGAAAAATTAAACCCTTAAAAAACACCATCTGTCAACTTTCTTTCATTTATAAATCATTACTATTTCACTATGCTGCAAATCGTTGTTTCAAAATGCTGCATTTCACACTTTCGAAATGCAGCATTTTGTTCGAACGAAATGCAGCATTTCATCAATGCAAAATGCAGCATTTTGAAAATGGGCACTAAAATCTGCCCTACAACGCTTGTAGAGGGTGGTAAACAAGACTATTTTCTGTTTTTACTACAGCTTGAAGGTTATCAAATAACTAAACAGATGAATAATGGTTGGCAAGATTTATTTATGGCTGATTTTGTGTTCAAAAAAATCTGTTCAAAACCGAATAATCGCATCTTTTTATTTAAGTTTGCCCCACCAAACATCTATGAATATGAGAGAGAAAATAACCCCATCCACAAACCAACAACAGGAGCTTAACCTGATATTACGCGAACAACTTAAAAAAACAGTTCATCTACGACTATTTCGCAACACCAATCAAGAGATGGGCGAATATATTGGCTATAAACTGAATTCAAATAACAGCCTAAACAATATTCCTCCTTTTACTGCCCGTTGCATATTTCGCGAGTTGTGCAGCGAAACGCAGAAACAAATTGCACCAGATCTGGATTTGGAAGAGTGCCTTGCTGAATACGAAAAGGCGTCAAACTGCTATGAACGCTATATGAAAGGAAGAAAAAACATGCATCAGGAAGAAAATATTCATGAATTATTGAAGTATGCATATCTTGAAGATTATAAACTACCGGCAAAGAAAGCATTTCTGCAAAAAGTGGGGACTGCCATTGGGGAACAAGAAATTAGTATGCCCATTCTTTTATTATTAATACTGAAAGTGTTACCTGTATACACATCAAGAAAAGGCGATGTAAAAGAGTTTCCTCGAGGTGGATAACCCAACAGGCGAACCATTGGAAGAATATTATACAACAGATGAACATATTCAGGAAGCGTTGATCGCTGCTTACGACCCTATTCATTGGGCCGACTGGGGATTGGGACAATACAATGCCCTGAATATAGATGGCGAAATTATGGGTGATAACTTCTGGGTAGGTGGTGCCACCAAAACAGATATGCAAAACTGGCACATGCTGTTTAACTATGAAGGTAACGAAAACAACACACTTAGCTCTCTTTGGACAGTAGACTACTCAGGTATCAAACGTTGTAACGACCTTTTAAAATATTTGGGATGGGCAACAGATGTTACACCTGAAAACAGCAAGAGCTATGAAATGCAGGCTCGTTTGCTTCGCGTATTCTATTACAACATGTTGTGGCACTATTTTGGCAATGTACCTTTCTATCTGGAAAATCTTTCTGCACCTCCTTATACTGCACCACAGTATACAGCCGATCAGGTGTATGGTGAGTTGATTGCAGAACTTGAGGCTGTAATAGATTCGAAGGTGTTACCTATGAAATATTATAAGGGACTCAAAGATGGGAAAGTAATAGAGAATGATGAAGGCCAGTTAGGTCGTGTTACTCAGGCGATGGCTTATATGATGTATGCTGAAATGGTAATGTACCAGAATGATGAAGACCGTTTTCCAAAAGCTTTGGGATATATGAAAGAGCTTATTGCTAGTTCTGATTACCAACTGAACCCTAGTTACGCTAACATCTGGGAAACAGAAGGCGAATGGAGTATTGAATCCATTTGGGAAATCAACTACGAACAAACGAATAGTGAACGTGGATGGAGTAGTCCGTTGGCTGTTGGTGGTACAGTGATGCCTACACTGATTTCTCCCAACTCATTCCCCGGTGACGAGGGTTGGGGAAAAGGTAACGACGGTTGGGGATTTATGCCCATGCGTAAAGAAACCTATGAAATGTTCAACGCACAAGACAAACGTCGTGATGCTACCTGTTGGGTTATTGCCAACAATGTGGAATATACACAACGCTATCAAGACACCCACATCTGGTTGCAGAAGTACCGCCCATACGACAAAAATTTCAAGCAAGCTTCTTTCGACCAGAACCTGAACTATAACAACAACTACCGCTATTACCGTTATGCAGAAACATTGCTTAACGCAGCCGAACTTTCTCTTCGTACTGGTGGTAGCGGCAGTGGTGAAGCCAAAACATGGTTGAACGAAGTTCGTACCCGTGCCGGATTAACAGGACTCGATAATATATCGGTTGATGATGTACTAACCGAACGTCGTTTGGAGTTCGTAGGTGAAGGTAAACGTTACTTTGACCTGGTGCGTGCCGAAGGAATCAGTGGAGCATCAACCAAGAACAAAGCCACTACAGCACTTGTGCCCGATGAGTATGGTTATCGTACCAATTCCTGGACTGCCAAAAAGAAACACATTCCTATTGCACAGGGAGAGTTAGATAGCGACCCGGCTTTGATTCAGAACGATTATAAATAGTTTTCCTTAACTCTATTAAAGAATAAACAGTATGAAAAATAGTTTAAAATACATAGCAGGGGTGTTAATTGCAGGTTTGGCAATGACTGCATGTTCGCCTGAAGAATTTACGGGAGCATCGGAAGCTGGCATACCCAAATTGGCAGATTATAAACCAGTTGTAAGTGTTGATCAGGAAACCAACATAGCTACATTCAGTATTACAACAAATGATGGTGAAGCAGCTAAAGGTGTATATCCTATTTGGACAATTAATGCTGATAAAACCATTAAAACGACAGTTAATGGTTATCGCACTGCTGTTATTACCCTTGCCGGTGATTATACCTATTCATTGAAAGTAGGAAATAAAAATGGTATCAGTGATGCCTCGACAGAGGGGTTATTTACAATAAATACCACAAGATATGATTTCTCTGATGCTGTTTCAAAACTAACCAATAAAGACACAAAAGAGTGGCGAGTTTACAGTGCTAAGACCGGACATTTGGGCTGTGGACCATCTCCTACAGATCCCGCTGGATGGTGGGCTGCCGGTGAAGAAGAAAAAGCAAGAGAAGGTATGTATGATGACCGGATTTCTTTTACCACAGGTGAAAAACTTTCCGAAGGCACCTATAAGTATAGTGCAGGTGAAGATGAACTTACGTTCTGTAATGCTGGGGTTACAACTTTGGGGGTAACAGGTGCAGAAGGCGATTATAGCACTCCTTGTGTAGGTGTAAATGGTGCTTTGAGTGAAGTTACTTACAACTTAGGTTATAATGCCGAACTGGATTGTGTAACCATTACATTACCTGCTAAAACGTTGTTTCCTTATATAGCTAATGATGCACAAATGAATGGTGAAATAACATATCTGGTTACTGAATTGACTAGCAAAACCATGACTTTGGTTATTGATCTTCCTGGCATCAGCTGGCAGATTATTTTGGTGAACGGAGACGACGAGGCTGTTGAAGAAGGATTTGATCCGGAGAAAGTTAACTGGTGCACAGTAGATGCTCCTGAGAACTTAGGTGCCGGTTTCAACACTAAGGGTGAAATGACATTCTGGTTTGCTGATTCAGGATGGGCGCAGATTGGTGATCCCGATTTCTCTTATGCAGATGGCGTTTATACCATTACAACAAAAGATGCTACGTCAGATCCATGGCAAGGACAATGTACAATTAAAGAAGTTCCTTTGAATATTGAAGGCGGTGAGTATTACGATATAGCTTGCAAAGTTGTAGCAAACGTGTCTGTAGACCGGTTTACTGTTAAGGTAAATAAGGATCCGGATGTGGATGGTGATCCTAATGCTCTTTTCGCTAAAACCAATGTAGTTTTAAAGAAAGGAGAAAATATTCTTCGCTTTGCAAAAGTAACAGGTATGAATGGCAATGATCCGGTTTCTTTTGACCAAGCCAAGTTAATTTTCGACTTAGGTGGAACTCCGGCAGATGTAACTATCCAGATAAGTGATATTATAATTCAAAAGCATAACCCAAAGTAATGTATTTAATTATGAGGATGTGTCAAAAGTTCTTTTTTGACACACCCTCACATACATCAATGGTATAAAGAACAATAAATACATGAAACATTTAAATCTGATATTACTTTTTTTATTGCCTTTTATTGCTTGCAGTAACGACAAAGCAAATGACCCTCCAACAGGAGATGTAATGCTGACATGCTTGCCCGAAAAAGTAGAAGCCAATGCAACAAAAGAAGAGTATACATTGAATATTACTTGCAATGGTGAATGGACTGCTTATGCCAGTGATGATTGCACTTCCTGGGTTGCAATAAAAGTGAATGGCGCACTGAATAAACAGGGAACAGTGATTGTTACAGTTCATGCGAATAACGGACAAGAACTGCGCAACGGTTCTGTGGTCATCAAATCGGGAACCAAACGTATCACTATACCTATTACGCAGGAAGCCCCGATGTCAGTTTCCAAAAGTGAAATCTATGCTCACTCCACTGGCGAAACCCTTATATTATCTATTGTTGCTACACAAGATTGGAACGTAAAATCTAACGATAGTTGGATGAAGGCCGAAAAGACGGATAGCAAAACAGTGGCTGTTACCACCGAACCTAATGACAACAAGACTTCCCGCAAGGGGACACTCGAAGTAACCTCGGGTACAGAGAAGATCACAGTAAGTGTTATCCAAGAATCGGCCGAAGATCGTGATATCAACACCCCTGAAGGCTATCGTCTCGTTTGGCACGATGAGTTTAACGAGGGTACCACCCTTGGTAGTGACTGGACACACGAGGTGCAAGGACCAGGATGGGTAAACAATGAACTCCAAACCTATGTGAATGGTTCGGCTGACAATAAGCGTGTCACTGAATTGGTAGACGGCAAATTGAATATCAACTGTTTCAAAGGCTCCGATGGTAAAATTTATTCAGGACGTGTTTATGCCAAAGTAAGCAAAGGATGGCTTTACGGATATTTCGAAGCACGTATTCAGCTTCCTAAAGGAAAAGGAACATGGCCAGCTTTCTGGATGATGCCGGTAAACAATAATTTCTCTACCAATCCCTGGCCGGGTTGTGGCGAGATTGACATCATGGAAGAAGTAGGAGTTGATGCCAATATTGTGTCGTCTTCTATTCATACTCAAGTTTACAATCACACCATAGGCACCCAGAAAACTGCGTCTCGCAATATCGGTACAGCCGAATCGGAGTTTCATGTTTATGCCTGCGAGTGGACACCCGAGTATCTGAAATTCTTTGTCGATGGAACAGAATTGATGACATTCGCCAACGAAGGAACGGGCAAAAGTGTATGGCCATTTACATATGCTTTCTATCCTATACTTAACTTGGCATGGGGTGGTGACTGGGGTGGATATAAAGGTGTAGATGAAACTGCTCTACCTGTAACAATGAAAATAGACTATATAAGAGTTTTCCAGAAACAATGAAAGTAAGTACATATATTTGGTGGATAGTATTCGTTCTTCTTATCTCATGCGATAGTTCAAGCAAAATAGGAGAACCGGAAGTACCAGAAGAACCGGGGATTGATATTCCCGATCCTGTTTCGCAATCGCGTAGTGCGAAACGTGGTGTTTCTTTCAACTTCGATACTACCAGAGACATTGATCTGTTAGCAAAAGGAATCTCTTGGTCGTATAACTGGGGACCGGATCAGATTGAAAGATACGATCAACCCTTTCAAAACAACGAAATGGATTTCTGTCCTATGGCTTGGAATGGTATCGATGCTAACAAACTTCGTGCATACAAAGCACGTAACCCACAATGTAAGTATCTGTTAGCTTTTAACGAGCCCAACCTCACCGATCAGGCTAATATGACTCCTGGTGAGGCTGCGGAAAAATGGAAGGAGGTAAAAACCATTGCTACAGAATTGGGACTGAAAGTTATTTCGCCAGCCATGAATTATGGTACATTGCCAGGTTATGGTGACCCCATTGTGTGGCTCGACGAATTTTTCAAACTGGTTCCGGTCAGTGAGTTCGAAGGCATTGCTATACATTGTTACATGTCGTGGCCATCTGCAACGAAAAGTTATATTGAACGCTTTAAAAAATATGGTAAACCCATATGGATGACTGAGTTCTGTGCTTTTGAGGGCGAACTGACACCTACAATGCAGATGAAATACCTGAGTGACATTGTTAACTACATGGAAAGCGACCCAATGATTGCCCGTTATGCGTGGTTTATACCTCGTGGTGATGAAGGGGTGAATGATTATCCATATATGTTTCTTTTAAATAAGGCACAGCCTGCCGGATTAACACCGTTGGGAGAAGTCTTTGTGAATATGTCTTCGCTAGACAGAAACATATATTATGTACAAAACCAAATAATTGAGGCCGAGCATTATGCTGCCAGTTGTATATCCGAGGGCGTAGGTAAAGATGGATGGGTAGATGGTCCGTCACTGCAACCTACCACCGATCCGGAAGGCGGAATATTAGAACTTGTCAACTTTACGAAGGGCATGTGGGTAGAATATCAGGTCGAAATGTTTCAAACAGCAAACCACGATATCCAACTAAGATATGCTGCTACGCTCGACTCAAAGGTTGTTATCAAATTAGATGGGGATGTGGACAACATCGTAATAACACTTCCTGCCACAGGTGTAACAGAGAATGTGTGGAATACCATATCCCGACCGATTCCGATGACGACAGGAAAACATACATTAAGACTAGAAGTTATTCAGGGAAGAATATGTTTAAACCGGTTGAAAATTGGAACTATATTCAAGAATGGAAGGAGTTAGTAAAGCCAAAGCGATAACTCCCTTTAACTCCTAAAGGAATCAGAAACTGTAAAAAGAAAAACTATGATGAAGAAACTTAAAGCACTATCTGCCTGTTTACCTTTTTTGTTTTTGTTTTCATGCGCACAACAGCAGCACGATAACAAAGATAAAGGGTTAGAAACCAGAATAGACAATCTCCTCTCTCAAATGACCCTCGAAGAAAAGATTGGCCAAATGAACCAGATTAGTTCTTTTGGTAATATCGAAGATATGAGCGGCCTCATTAAGAAAGGCGAAATAGGATCAATCCTTAACGAAACCGATCCGCAAAAGATAAACGCATTGCAACGTGTTGCCATGGAAGAATCCCGCTTGGGAATTCCCATGATCTTTGCACGCGATGTAATTCATGGATTTAAAACCATATTCCCCATACCGTTGGGTCAGGCTGCTTCGTTTAATCCGGAGATTGCCGAAGTAGGCGCCCGTGTAGCAGCAATCGAATGTTCGTCGGTAGGTATCCGTTGGACATTTGCCCCAATGATTGATGTTGCACGGGATCCACGTTGGGGACGAATGGCCGAGGGATGTGGCGAAGATACCTATCTTACATCTGTAATGGGAGCCGCTATGATAAAAGGATTTCAGGGAGATTCATTGAATAATCCTACATCTGTAGCTGCCTGTCCTAAACACTTTGTGGGTTATGGAGCTGCCGAAGGAGGACGCGATTATAACTCAACCTTTATTCCCGAACGTTTGTTGCGCAATGTATATCTGCCGCCTTTCGAAGCAGCAGCTCGTGCCGGAGCCGCAACCTACATGACCTCATTTAACGATAATGATGGCGTTCCATCAACTGGAAATAAATTTATTCTGGAAGATGTTCTCCGCAAGGAATGGGGATTCGATGGCTTTGTTGTAACCGACTGGGCTTCGGCCTCCGAAATGATTCCGCATGGATTTGTAGTGGATGAAAAAGACGCAGCATTGAAATCTGTTAATGCCGGAGTAGATATGGAAATGGTAAGCTATACCTTTGTGAAATATCTGCCTGAGTTAATAAAAGAAGGAAAGGTGAAGGAGTCTACAATAGACAATGCTGTGCGAAACATTCTGCGCATTAAGTTCCGTATGGGACTTTTCGAGAATCCGTTTGTGGATGAAGAACAACCCTCTGTATTATACGATACTCCTCATTTGGAAGCTGCCAAACGTGCTGCCATCGAATCGGCTATTTTGTTGAAGAACGACAAAGGAATATTACCATTGAATGGCAATGTAAAAACAGTAGCTATAGTAGGTCCGTTGGCAGATGCCCCACATGATCAGATGGGCACATGGGTGTTCGATGGTGAGAAATCGCACACACAAACGCCGCTCCATGCAATTCGTGAGATGTATGGCGATAAAGTACAAATAATCTATGAACCAGGCTTGGCTTATAGTCGCGATAAGAACACGGCTAATATATCCAAAGCTGCGGCAGCCGCTGCAAAAGCAGATGTTGTTTTGGCTTTTGTGGGCGAAGAGGCTATTCTTTCGGGAGAAGCACACTGTTTGGCCGATCTGAACCTGGTTGGTGCTCAATCCGAATTGATAGCTGCATTAGCTAAAACCGGTAAACCTGTAGTAACTGTTGTAATGGCCGGCCGGCCGTTAACTATTGGTAAAGAAGCCGAGTTATCTTCTGCTGTATTGTACAATTTCCATCCCGGAACAATGGGAGGTCCTGCAATTGCCGATTTATTGTTTGGTAAGGAAGTACCAAGCGGAAAAACTCCGGTAACGTTCCCCAAAATGGTTGGTCAGGTACCGATGTATTATGCACATAACAATTCGGGCCGTCCCGCACAGAAGAACGAAACGCTGATAAATGATATTCCGCTGGAAGCCGGACAAACATCATTAGGAAATACTTCTTTCTATCTGGATGCCGGATTCGATCCGTTATATCCGTTTGGCTACGGTTTATCGTATACTACATTTGAGTATAGCGATGTAAAAATAGCATCTTCCCAATTGAAGAAACAAGATGTGCTTAGTATTTCATTCAGCCTTGAAAATACAGGTAAATACAAAGGTACAGAAGTTGCTCAGTTGTATGTTCGGGATAAAGTAGGTTCTGTAACCCGTCCGGTGAAAGAACTGAAACGCTTTACACGCATAATGCTTCAACCGGGTGAAAAGAAAACTGTAACATTTGAACTTCCAGTTGCAGAACTAGCATTCTGGAATATAGATATGGTTAAAACTGTCGAAGCAGGCGACTTTGGTTTATGGGTTGCCGGCGACAGTCAAAGCGGTAATGAGTTAGTTTTTAAGGTAACAGATTGAATTTGAGGTAAAACCGCCCTCGTGGATTGGAGGGGTGTCGAACTTTTGGCACTCCTCCATTATTGTTATTACATATCGTCCAAAGTTAAGTACTTTGTCTCAATTTCGTATTTGAAGAGTGCTTTTTTTCTAATCGCTTCTACTTTCGCGTTAAATAATTCAGGCTTAAAATTCTTACGCTGTCGTTTCACTTCGCCAACTAAAGCTCGTTTATCATCCGCATAGATGCCAACAATATCTATTTCGTTTTGTTCCGTGCTTTTCTTTCCTTCCCACCACGAGCCGATGTTGCGGAACTCATGACTTTCCATCATCTTTTGGCGGAAATACATTTCAAGAGTTAACCCCAAATAGGTCGGATAATCTTTCTTTATGATATCAGCTAATAACGGTAAATTCTGCGATTCTATTAAATCATTGTATTTGATGAAATACCTAAACCAAAAACGTAAGAACATATCAGATATCTCATAACGCACTGTTTGAGTTCCTTCTTTTGCAAATATTGGGCGCTTCTTCTCCTGACTTCATCACTTTTTTTAAGTAGTTGCAACCGGGTTTTTAGGACTGACCCTACATAATCGTGTCTTTTAAAAAGAAAAACCCTCTCAGATTAATTCTGAAAGGGTCCCCTGAGGTTCCTGGCGGATTCGAACTCTATTTCTTTTGTACTGATAATCAGAAAGTTATATTTTGAAAATCTGTTGTTCGACCAATTTTCGAACAATATTTATTGTTATTACATATCGTCCAAAGTTAAGCACTTTGTCTCAATTTCGTATTTGAAAAGTGCTTTTTTTCTAATCGCTTCTACTTTCGCATTAAATAATTCAGGCTTAAAGTTTTTACGTTGCCGTTTCACTTCACCAACTAAAGCTCGTTTATCATCCGCATAGATGCCTACAATATCTATTTCGTTTTGTTCCGTGCTTTTCTTTCCCTCCCACCACGAGCCGATGTTGCGGAACTCATGGCTTTCCATCATTTTTTGGCGGAAATACATTTCAAGAGTTAAGCCCGAATAGGTCGGATAATCTTTCTTTATGATATCAGCTAATAAAGGTAAATTCTGTGATTCTATTAAATCATTGTATTTGATGAAATACCTAAACCAAAAACGTAAGAACATATCGGATATCTCGTAGCGCACCGTTTGAGTTCCTTCTTTTGCGAATATCGGGCGTTTCTTCTTAATCAATTCATAATCTTCTTCCAAACGCTTTAAATGCCCTGTGACACTCGTATCTCCTAAAGCTTCTTCTATTTCTGGAATTGTATTCTTTCCGTTAGCAATAGCAGTAAGAATAGAAAAGTAGTTTCCGTATTTACGTCCAAACTCTTGGATAAGTAAAATATTTCCCTCGCTTAAAAATGGAGATTCAGAACGTATCATAAAATCAACCATCGCTTCTATATTGGTTGCCCCTTGATTCATGAATAGCTCAATATACTTTGGGACACCGCCAGTAAAGGTATATAATGCCAACAGATCATCGTTCGAATAATCTGATTTATAATCTTTAAGAATATCCTTAATTACATTTGTAGAGAAAGGGGATAGCTTCATGAGACTATCTGCACGACCATACAAAGGTTCTTTGTATTCTTTAAAAATACGATTCATCAAAGTATAAACTGAACCGCTTATTATCAGGTTTACATTCGTCTTTTTTCTGTATCTATCCCAAATGTCTTGTATTTGGCTGTAAACAACTTTATTGATGTAAAAGAACTCTTGAAATTCATCTATAATCAAGTTGTATTTCTTTCGCTCTCCCAGTTCCATCAAAAAGGTAAACAACCGAGCAAAGCTTGTTTCTTCGGGAACAAATATATCAAACTCACGCACTATCGTTTCTGCAAAGCTTTTGCAAAGAGCAGCTTCGTTTCCACGATTTACAAATAAATAGACTGTATCTGTTCCTTTGCAACTTTCTAATATCAGACTTGTTTTGCCAATACGCCTACGCCCTGTCAGTACAGTCATTTGAGAATGCTCCTTGAAGGATAAATCTCGCATCTTGCTCAATGCTTCCAGTTCTGTTTCACGATTATAAAACTTCATATCAATCTTCTTTTTAAATATCACGACCGTAATTATCACGGCTGTTATATTTGCAAATGTAATGCATTATTTTAAGAAGAACAACTATTCTGTTTATTCTTAGATGATTTTCAGCTGTTTATTAGAATTTATAGTTCGAATAATAATCTAAAAGTTATTTTGTTCCTTTTTGATTAGCCATATTTTAGGTTTCAATAATATAGAATCGTTTAAGAAGTAAGTTTTTAGAATTACATCTATGTCTTTTGCAGAAAACATTTCTTCTCGGATGAACGGCTTAATTGTTTCATCTCTTAATATATCATATAATTGAGCTAATATATTATCGCATATCAATTCTAATCTTCTCAATTCTTCTTTCGGGAAGTGACCTAAAGTGATGAATAAATTTCGTATTGATTCATCTTGCATTGAGCGAGTAAACAAGATAGTATCATCAATTTGCATTTCTCTGTCAATCAATGATTCTGTTTCTTTAATAAAAGCTTTTAATTCTGTCGATTCTTTTAGCAAACGTTCCTCTTCAACTTTAAATAAAGTTCGTATATCATATTCATAAGTGAATTTTAAGGATGCTTTTAATTCCTCAAAAAAAGTCTCTTTTTCCTCTTGCTCGGTTTGAAGGAAATAGCCAATGCCTACATCAAAATATTGAGCTATAGCTTCTAGTGTTGATAGCTTAGTTGTATTTTGTCGTAACATTAAGTGAATGGTTTGCTCTGAGATACCTATATCAGAAGCCAGTTTCTTCAATGGTATATAGTTTTTCTCACATAATGTTCTGATTCTACCTAAATCCATCATATTATAATTCATATAAGTTAAATTATATAAAAAATATAGCAATGGCTAAAGTTTTTATATAATTGACATTTTATTTTTTCTATATTTGCAGTGCAAATCTAAGAATAAAAAATAATAAATAGAAAGATTCAATAATATTATAATCCTTCAATCATGGAAAAAATAATTGTAACAACACCGACAGAGCTTGAAAGTATCATAGAAAAGGTATTTGATAGAAAAATTGTTCCCGAAGAAAAAGTCGAAAAGACATATAGTATTAATCAGGTGGCAAAATTACTTGGTCGCTCTCACAAGAAAGTTTCCGATTTAGTTGCCCTTGGTGTACTGAAAACGACTCCAGATAATCGAATATTCGAAAGCTCGATAAGGGCTTACAATAATAAATAATACACGACAGCGGTTGTGTAATTTCTCAATCAATTTATTTCTTTCAACATGCTAAACGCCATCTATTACAGGTGGCGTTTTTACTAAAATGTAAAACAATGAAAAATGCAACTCCACCTAAAATAGTTCAAGAATATCTTGAGAATTTCGGGCTTGATAAATCCGAATTTCCTGTACATATATTCCCTAAACAGATTCAAGATATTATTCTTTCCACGAACGAATGTATTGATTACCCGATTGATTATATAGCTCCATCGCTATTTTTCTCTTGCGCAGTAGCCATCGGGAATACCCATAGCATCGAAGTGAAGAAAGGATGGGAAGAAACCGCAATCTTATACATGGCTATTGTTGGCAGCCCGGGTATAAATAAAACGCATCCTCTTGCATTTGCGATTTCTCCTTTGTTAGACAAAGATATAGAAGCGAATGAAGTGTATAAAAAGGCTATTGCTGAATATGACCGAATTGCCAATATGTCAAAAAAGGAAAGGGAGGAAGAGGGGATTTCTGATTTTCCAATCGAACCACAGTTGAAAAAGTATGTCGTTTCCGATATTACACCTGAAAGCCTTTCCTCTATTCTTAGCATCAATGCAAGAGGCATAGTATATTATGCAGATGAATTAGCGGCTTGGTTTAATAACTTCAATCGGTATAACAAAGGTTCAGAAGAGCAATTCTGGCTGATGGCATATAGTGCCTCTCCTATACAAATAAACAGGCAGAACATGAGAGGTTCGATATCTATAAAAAGACCTTATATTTCTGTTGCAGGAACAATACAACCCGGACTACTTAGAAATTTGGCAGAGGGTAGCCGTTCAAAAAATGGATTCATAGACCGCATTTTATTTGTTTATCCTCAAAGAATAAAAAAGGAATATTGGAGTATTAAGATGTTACCTGATAACGTTTTTAATAGTTGGAGGTCAATTATAGAGGGACTGCTTAGCTTAGAACAAAACGTAGACAAGAACAATATGCCATTACCTAAAGTAATATCTTATTCTCCCGAAGCATGGGAAAAACTATATGAATGGCATAAATACAATACCGATTTATCCAATAGTGAGGATGAAGAAGCCATAAAGGGAATTTATAGCAAACTGGAAATATACATATCTCGGTTTAGTTTAATCATGCAAATGATTAGGTGGCGATGCGGAGAAGCAGGGAAAGAACAAATTGATTGTGCCAGTATTGATGCAGCTATATTGATAACTGAATATTTCCGTAGAACTGCCTTAAGAGTACAAATGACATTAAATTCAACCGAAATATTAAAAGACTTGCCAAGCAATTATCGGCAGTTATATAATGCTTTGCCAAATTGTTTTTCTACCGCTAACGGAGTAACTATTGCTCAATCATATGGTATGTCAAGAGATAGTTTCAACCGCTTTCTAAAAGCATATAGAGGAAAGTTATTCGATAATTTCCAACGTGGATTATACAAGAAATTAGTATGACCGCACAACCCGCACAAGCCATACAAATATTTGAATTACATCTGTATATCAGTCGATTAAGAAAATTTTATTGTGTGCAGAATCACACAATATTGCACAAAATTCCAAAAAGTTGTGCGCTTTGTTGCAATTTACACATAAAACATAAGCGCACAACATGCTGATAATCAATAATAAAATTGATATTTGTGCGGCTAGTTGGGTTTGTGCGGTGTGGTATATATTAGAAATAATATAGCTCTTAAAATAACACTGGGATTTTTAGGTGGCAAGTTTATGTTTCCCATGCTGGAAAACCTTTAAATCCCGTTGGTCTCAAACTTGAAATTATGCAGAAAGAAAAGAATCAGAATAAAGGGAAAGGTGGACGCCCTCGCAAAATGGCAAATGAAATAAAAAGATTCCGTGTAGCAATTTACTTAGACGAAACCCAGCTCAAAGCCTTGAGGAAACAGGCTGATGAAGCAGGGATGAAAACGAGTGAGTGTGCCAGATGTTTGATTCTTGATGGAAAAGTTGTTCAACGATTAAGTTCAATACAAATAGAGTACATCCGTCAACTTGCGGGCATGGCAAACAATCTCAACCAATTGGCAAAAGCAGCACATATATCAGATTTTAGCTATATCACAGAAGATTGTACTAATACCTGCCTGAAAATAGACGAACTTCTAAACAAAATCAAACAATGATAGCTAAGGTTCTGAAAAGTTGCTCTTTTAAAAACACCGTGAACTATATTCTTGATAATAAAAAAGGTGCAACATTAATAGACAATGAGGGGGTTCGCAATTTAGACAACCAATCTATAATTAGCAGTTTTGAATTGCAAGCAGAACTAAACAGCAAGGTATCAAAATGTGTCGGGCATACGGTTCTTAGTTTTTCCGCACAGGACAAAGACCGAATGACTGACGAATTTATGCTAAAGATAGCTCATGAGTATATGGCAAAAATGGGCATTGAAAATACTCAATATATCATAGGTCGGCATTTTGATAAATCCCATCCACACATTCATATCTGTTATAATCGAGTAGATAACAACGGAAAAACCATATCTGACAAAAACGACAGGATAAGAAGCGGTAAAATCTGCAAAGAACTTACGCTAAAATATGAACTTCACTACGCTTCAAACGAAAGAAGAAGTGTAAAAATGCACAGACTTCGAGAGCCAGATAAAACCAAGCATGAGATATTTCGAACGATTGGCGAATCTTTGCATTTATCTACTAACTGGGATGAATTTACCAAATATATGGAATCGGCAAAGATAAATGTACGCTTCAAAACAAAAGAAAATAGCAACGAGATTCAAGGTATTGTTTTTTCTAAGAATGGTTATTCTTTTAGTGGCTCTAAGGTTGCGAAGATGTACAGCTATTCGAAACTGAATAAAGAGTTATCGCCAAAAATCACTCCTGAAATGACTAAAAATCAAGAATTAAGCACCGCAACAATAAAAAATGAGAGGACAATCAGGGTTGACCTCTCTATTTTGGATGTTATTCCGACTCATTTGTATGATACTTCTGGGGAAGAATCGGGGAATAAACGGAAGAGGAAATTGGGACGGTAACGTTCAGTGCCTGGCATTCTCCTATTATACTGTCAAAATTTCAATTCCTCACTTAGTTTTTCCTTAAGCATCTCCCATCTTGCATCAACAAATTCTATGAATCTTGAGAATTCTGTGATTTTGGGTAAAATTTGTTTTGTATAGTCTATTTTATTAGTTTTCGCCCATTCCTCAAAAGACTTATCATTTTTAGATTTATTTTCATTGCTATCCAACATTTGAAGATTGACGATTCCATTGTAACACCAGTTTTCTGTATAGTAATTTGCACCTTTTTGACTTAAATCAATACCTTGTTTTTTAAGATTTTTTGCTATAAAGGAACTTACAGGGAATATATGGTCTTTGTTAAAGTCATTATTTTTGTAATCTAAGTGAGGATATAATAAAGCAAGAATAGGGAAAGCATACCTATCTTCATAAGTCGTATATAAAAGATTTTCAATAGACTCATCGTCCATTGTTATTGATTTTCGTGTTTTAGAAAGCTTTTTCGCTATTGCGTGAGTAGGAAATGTTTCAGTTCCTTTATTTACTTCTTCTTTGACAACATCTCGAATTAATTTTAAAACAGTATCAGCTTGACCACCAAAAATTCTTTTTAATATTACCGCATGAAACCATTTTCTGATTAAGGTTCTATCTTTCTTATATGCAATTTTTGTTGTAAATTGCTTTGTCCTATTGCTAACAAAAAGATAATGAATTATAGGCAATATGGCATTTTTTGAAGTTAGAGTTCTCTCTACATAACCAAAGTCTTTTATCAATTCAATAGCTTCAACAATAGAAGCTCTTATATCTTCCCAATTATCCTTGAATTCTTTTGCATTGGCTAATGAAAAGTTTGTTACTCGAAACTTAATATCATCGCTAAAAATGAGAAGATATGTTCTAATAATTAAATCTTTGTCTATGATTATTTCAGTAGAATCCCATATCTCATCTATGAGATTATTAAATTCATCCCTTGCAGAAAGAGTTTTTGAACCCCAACCTGAAATGATTGTGGACATTATCAAATCGGAATATGATAGTTTTTCTCCTCCGTTATTTGTTCTGATAAAAATGTTCAATGCCTTATCATAGTCCTGCTCCAATTCCAAATAATAATTAACTGGGGTTTTGACATGAATAACATCTAATAGTTTTGAAAGCGTATTACTGATATATTCATCTGAATCCCAATCATTCTTTTTTAGAAATTGATTTAATTCAAAAGTACCATTTAAAGCTAAAATTTTTCCAACCTCAAACCAGATTTTATCTGAATTTTCAAGTTCTTCTTTTGTCAGGAATCTAAAATCATATTTTGCTCCATCTTCATTATCTTCCTCGTCAATAGAATTTTCAGAGAGACATAAATACAATTTTCTTGTAGGAATTGAATGTTCATTATCTTTCCATGCGAAATTTTTCTTTTTATATGCGTATGAACCTTTTAGACCAATATAAAGAGCAGTGAGTCGTTGTTGTCCGTCTAATACTGCTTCAAAATCTGGAATTGAAACTGTATTTACTTCTTGACAATGGGTATTGTATTTTTCCCTATAATTTTTCAACACACTATAATATCTGTGATTTGACTTGTTTTCTCCCTGAACTTTCCACATTAAAAGTGAACCGATAGGATAATTTCTCATTAGACTATCAAACAGTAATTCAATTTGTCTGTGATTCCAAACAAATTCTCGCTGTATTGCAGGCAATAAGTATTGATTATAATCTATTTTATCAATCGCTTGCTTTATTGATATTGGGGGATAATAACTCATATTTTTTTATTTTTTATTTGTACTGTAACATTTTCTGCACGCCCACTTGCCGATAACGTCCAGCATATTGGCGAAGTGACGGCTCACCACCGTTCCACGGACGACAAACTTGCAAGTTCTACATAAACTTTCTGCGGGACTTTTGCCACCATTTTGCCAATATGCTTGTTATGGGCTGGGCTTCTTTTGTCAACCAATTGCTTGTCCCTGTCTTTGTCCTGTTTCATTGTTACTTTCTCTAGAGAAATATGATGTTTGGTATCTAGTGAATTCTTTGATTGATTCGAGATCGATATTCATTTCAGAAACATCTTTATAGTAAATTACAAATGTCAGACTCTTACAGAATTTAGAATTTCTTGTAGCAGCTAAAAAGGATAGTAAAATTTCTTTAAATAAATCCTCACGTGAAGAATCAATTCTGCAAAATCCTGAGCCAAGAATTGGCATTGCGATGTCGGATAATTCACCTTTTGTTTGAATGTAACTCCATAATGATGGCAATGTCTCCTGAAATTCGGCAATATTTGATTGACAAATTCCGTGCTGATTTAATTTTGCAAGTGCAAATAAGTAAGACCAAAATATTCTTTTATTATTCTTCTTAATTGATAGTCTGGCAACTGTTCCCAATGGATATTGCCTATCCTTTCCAAGATACGGTGGATTTTCTACGATGTATGCAGCGCCATTTAAATTGTCATTAATGTCTGCGTCAAGATGATTGTACGAATCAAAATATTTTCTTGTAAATTGTCCTTGTACGCTTTTTTCTGAAATCAAGTTATCGGAAAGCTCTGTGACAAAATGAACATTAGTAGGTATAACAATGTCCTTTTTACTCATTTTTAAAAGGTCTCCAATTACAATATTTACATAAACATCCTTATTCTTAATGAAATATTTGAATTTAAGTCGTGGTCTGTTTTGGACAGTTGTAATTAAAATACTTGCAACAAATAACCATAAGCCTTTTGGTTTTATAAAACTCTCGAAGTCAGAAGAAAAGTAACTTAATGGTTCTATAATAAGCCAAAAACCACCAAGCCATTTACATATATCGAAGACAAAATTCCAAGATATTACACGTAACTTGTAAAATTCCCAATATCGTTTTGTAAAAGCGAAATGCTCAAATTTTATCATAGACCTAATCTTTTATAAACTTCATCAGTGTAATAGAAAGGTCCGTATTTATCTTGCTGTTTTAAACTTTGAAATTGGGATTCCCAATTGTTAAGAGCGTGTTCAATTATTTTTTGATTAAAACTTATATGTATTGCGGTCTGGTCTTTTAGCAAAGGTGGACATTTGTCAATGTCAAGTTCTCTTTTTCCATTGAGATTTACAACGATAATTGGTAACTTTCTGCTAATTGCTTGCTCAATTTCCCATTTCACGAACTTATATAAGTACCTTGTTGAATCACCGACTAATAAAACAAAGAGTTTTGTGTTGTCAAGTCTTTCCAAAAGCTGTTTTTTAATGGATTGCTCTTGAGATGTATCTCGTGCAGAATTAATGTCGTGAGCATCATAAAAATTGAAATCCGTAAAAAAATCTCTTGAATTATGTTTCCAAGCTTTCATTAGCCAATAATAACGGATGTCACTGTCACCGTCAAATGCTATGTATGTTCTGTTTTTATATACCATTTTTTTATGTTCTGTCATTTGTATGTTTATTTTCAGCCTTGCCCATAACGTTCGGCGGCTTGCTGTAGTGCGGGGGGGTACAAATGTTCGCGCGGGAGCGAACGCTTGAAAGTCCGACAGGACTTTCTGCGGGCATACACCCCGCATTACAGCAAACCGCTTGTTAGCCGTTCGCCCTTTTACCATCATCTATAATTTTTAAATCGTTGTCCCACTTTGATATTTTCATTTGAAATTTTCTTAAATTATTCTTGTCTTCAGCTTGAGTGTATAAGTAAGCAAAATGCGGATAAAAATCAACGATATTTTCGTTGGGGAAAAACTTTGAAATTTTCGAGAAAGAGTTTTTGATAAATTCTTGCCAATAGTCAAAAAGCACTTCTCTACTGATATAATCATTTGCAACAATAACTCCTATATACTCCATCATGTTGCAAAAATTAGACAACATTTTGTATTCATTCCAATATTCATCTTTATGTTTTTCAAGCCACAACATATCAATTGTCTCATTGGTATATTTTCCTCTAATATCACTAAAATCGGAATCAAATTTTTTCATTACATAGTTTTTGGCTTCTGTAAATCTTTCATCGTAAAGTATCGTTTGAAAAACATCTAAAAACACATTTAAAGTACTTGCTTTAAGTCGATTTTGCTCTTGATACAAAAGGGCACTTAATGTTCCTGCAAAAGCTAAACCTGTGAAAAGTGCACCAATTGCACCAAATAAGAAGTTACCAAAAATTACCTCATTTTCAATTTTGTCAGAAATACCACAAGAGAAAACAATAATGCTTATAATAACCAATACAAACCAAATAAATATAGGAATTAGAAAATATTTTTTCATACAATTTGTATCTGCTTTAAAATTCGAGTAACTAAATGATTTTGAAATTGTTTAATTGTTAGTTTTAAAATGATTTTCTCATCGGTTTCTTCTATAGGTTCAAATCCAATAGCTTTCCACGCTTTCAAAGCACGTTGATTATACTTAAAAACTCCTGTTTTAAAAACAAAATCTGGCTTGTTTTCAAACATATACGAAAAAATGGCTATGCTCGTAAACAGACCTGTTCCGCTATTAAAATATTTTGGAATAATTCCACCAAGAGAACCATAATCATTTGATTTTGGATTATAATAAAAGTGACAGAACGCAACTTTCTCAATTGTAATACCTTCAACTTTTGAAATAACAAACTTCAAATGTTTTTCTTCGTTTGATATGTATTTTTCGAGATTAACATTGTCTTTCCCATATAAATTCCATTTGAATTCAGCATTACTAAAACAATGTTGATAAAATTCAATGTCATCTATCGAAGTTCTACGAATAAGAAATTTCATGAAATATTTTTTGTTATTTAATTTGTGGCGGATTCCATTTAACCCCCGTTAAATCTGTATATTGCTGTTGCAATCTTTTGTATTGTTCTTCAAGGATTTTAAGCTGATAATTATTTCTATCAACAAAAGGTTGTTGTTCTCTATATGATAATTGTCGAAAATTTGGCGGTAAATTTGCTGGGCCAAAACGGTGGAGAGTACTTCCTTGTTTAAAATTATCTAACAATCGTGCTTCTAAATCATTTTTATATTTGTTAAAACAAAAACCACACAGAGTTTGCCCACTAAATGAACTTAATAATTTAAAATTGCTATGCGCATTACTTCCGCAAATTTTTCCGCATTCTGAACAAATCTTTTCCATAATTATCCTTGAATTGCGCCTTGACAAGAACCATAACAAGAGGTACAGCCACCAGTACAACTCGAACAGCCCATTTGAAATTTTTCTTGTATGCTATCATCATCGTATGCGTAAATAGGCATTGATAGAGCAAGCGTAAGATTCTCCTTCGTTTCCGTAATATCTTCTAAATTAAATAATTGTTGATTCATAATATTGAATTTTAGTTGAATGTATTTAAATAAGGTAATAAAATTTCGATTCCATCTAATGTTCGTATCCTTTTATATTTTTCTTCATCTGAAAGATTTCCTACATCTGTTTTGTTATTTACGATTTTGTCATATTCATACTTTGCGATTTCATAAATTCTAATTTTATTCATTTTGCACAAAGACATATCTCGACTGCCAATATTTCCACGTTCAATGTAATTTGAGCCATAGCAAGTAGGGCAAACCGCCAACATTAAACAATCCGCACATTCGTCTGAAATAAATTCCTTTGGGTCTGCAAAGTTGACATTGTTTATTTTTTCTGATTTTTCTTTACCACATACTGATTCAAAAAACAAATGACAAGGATAACCCCTTCCATCAATATCATGTGCAACCATTTCTGTCCCTGCACCGCACCATTTTTTATTTTTATTTTCTTTATCTGTAAGAGAAGCAAAATTCACATTAAAAATGGAACTTTTGGGTAAATGTGGATTTGCTTTGTAAAACACGGCTAGTTTCTGCAATTCACGTTGAAAGATTTCTACATATTTGGGATTAGACCAATCTACCATATACGCAAGGTTTGCTCTTATGTCTTGGATATTTTTTGAATGTAGAAAAATTATACCTTCTGCAAGTTTTTCAATAGTCTGCGGACTAATAGTCATCTTAACTCCTTGCTTTGACCATGTTTCCACAAAAAAATCAATATCAATTAAATCAAACGAATTTGACCTATTTGTATTTTGCATTTCTCTTGTTCCATCGAGACTTAATCCTACAATAAATTTATGGCGATTTTTCATCAGCCATTCTTTAATTTCTCCATGTATCAAAGTGCCATTTGAAGTTGCAAAGACAAGAAATTTTTCGGGGAAATTTTCTTCCCAAAGCCATTCGCATAATTCCTTTATTTTGCTAAATACTAAAAACGGTTCTCCACCATGCAAATTTATCACTGTGTGTTTTTCTGTCTTTTCAGACAGCAGTTTTGCTAATCTTTTTTTCGTTTTTTCAACGTCGAATGTTTCTTTGCTTGTTTTATCTTCGTAGCAATAAATACAGTCAAGATTACAAGAAACATTGGTTGTTATGTAGACATTCCTTTCTAATTTTTCTGCTTTTTTCATAAACAAATGATTTAAATTAACGGGCAATTCCCGCAAGTCGCTAAACTATAATGAATTGCCCATCATGCTTTTTTTAGCCATTGTTGCCACAGCCATAACAAGTGCTGTCACAAGAATCATCGCAAGTTCCACTACATCTTCCATCGCAGCCACTACAGCCCATGCTATAACCTTCGGTTCCGTAAGTGTTCGGCTCTGAAATCGAAGAATTTAGTTGTTCTCTTGCAGAAGATAATTCGTTCAAGTCAAACATAATGTTAATATTTAATGATTTGTGCTTACTCTTTACAGGATTTTCAGCGTTACCTCCTTTTATTTATTTGTTTTTTTACTTCATTTTTGCACGTTCTTTCTCAGGGTGACGGCTAACTTACTTATCTGTGTAACTCTATTACACCAATCATACCTAAATTTGGAAATAGTATGCACCTTGGAGTAACACACTATTTCTTATTTGATTTCCAAAAGTAGTAAATATCTGAAAAACAACCCAATTTATAACATAAAGTCTTAATTTAAAATTTCCTTCATATTCCTATTCCCAAGAATCTTACTATCTTTGCCCTAGAAAATAACAATGCGAAGCGTCGCATTAAAAATATAACATTAGCGTTCACATTACCTCGAAGCAGAAAACTGGTAATTTTCAAAAGAAACGAGGAAACTGTGCAATGTTCATGCCGTATAGGTATGGGCTTGCCTTGTTTCGTTTCTTGGGTATACCAGTGCCTCTGCTTCGAACTTGGCGGGTTCCATGCCTTCTTTTTTGTGGTTAAGTGAATCGCTATTGTGAAATAGTGAATCCATAAATATTAATCACAAAATAATCATTTTATGACTAAAATTGAATCATTAGAATTAATCCAAGAGCACTTTATGAAAGTCGCTTTTGAACAAGTGTGGCAAACTCATGCCGACCAAATCGAAGATGATATAGACGCATTACCTTTCGCATGGAAGTTTCTCTATGCAGCACATGATAAATTTGAAGAAGCCCTTTCTTTAGGAAAGCCGAATAACAAGGCATTAGAAGATGCTAGTACAGTATTCATCTCCAAAACTGCCCTGCTATGAAAAAGTATATCTTATTCCTTTTCTTCCCTTTTGTTATTTCCTGTTCTACTACTCAATCTGAATATGAGAAAGTTATTGCAGACTATTTGCAAACGGAAAATGGTATCAAAACAGATTTAAAGATTGAATTTCTTGAAATGAAAGTGTCCGATATAACTGTTGCTGATAGTATCGCCATCTTACAAGAACGTTTTGAAGCCGAAAGAGCTAAGAAAATAGAATCTGCCGAAAAGAGCATCAAGCATTGGCAAGAATCAATAGAAAAACAAAAGGGAAAGAAAAATCAGCTTGTTGCCAAAGCTTTGATTTCAAACTCCACTGAGAAACTTGAGATTGCCAAGACTGAACTTAAAAAGGCTCAAGAATGGAAGCCCGACTACTTGAATCGTTATGAATCCCGCAATCCGTCTGACATTCTTGCCCAAAAAGTGGAATCTCGTTTTTCGTTTCAGAACCCTAAATTGCAGGTTAGGCAAGAAATGAATGCCTTGTTTATCCTTTCAGCAGATGGGAAACAATGCAATAAAATGATAAAACAATAATATGCTTTATAACAATATCATATTATGATAAAACGATATTGTTACAATATAATAATATATCAAATGATTATTCACTTCAAAAATATACACCTAATGACTAAACTTATTAAAACCCTTATTCTTTTTCTCCCTTTTGTTATATTATCATGTAGTAGCGACAATGACAACGATGGAGATACAATAAACAAAACCTACAAAGTTCGCTATGAAGCTTCCTGTGATAATCCAAACGTAACACTTTGCATTCTATACACCACCAAAAATGCAGATATAGAACATATTTCGGAAGATGCCAAAGAAGTATTTGTTAAATCTCCATTTTCGACAGAACTTGAGATGAAATACGGCGATTATTGCTATATCTCGGTATATGCCAATGGCGAGGACGGAGAAACAATCTCTGATGAATTAACCTTTACTAGCTCTATTTTTGTCGATGGAATTAAAAAGGCAGAGACAAACAATAAAACCGTTTCGGTATCTTACTACCTTTTGACTGATTAGATAGAATCGCTATGCCAATCAATAAATGCCATTTGAGAGGATACACCAAGAATACCTCTCAAATGACATATAATTAATATCTTAGGCAATCCATTTATTCAGCATCTCCCGAATAATATCCTCATCATGTAGATGCGTGTATATATCTTTAATGTCGTTACCCTCTGCATGCCCCATCATCCGTTCTGCAATATTATCTTGAATCCCTTTTCGGGCAGCAATTGTTCGGAAAGAATGTCTGGCTCGATGGAATGTCATTTTCTTTTCAATATTTAGGTCTTTCATTATCTTTTTCAGATATCTATTGCTTACTTGATTTGTAATAGGTATAAAAATCTTCTGAAAATTTTTACCAGAAGCAAGTAGCAATTTCACTTTGTCGGAAATAATCGGAATTTTATAGGGGATTTGATTTTTATATCTCTCATTATTAAGCAAATGGCAATCCTTGCCATCAACAACATAAGGCTTTAAATCGGCATAAGTAACCACATCAAACTCAGCATAAGAAAGCCCAGTATAACAGGAAAAAAGAAAATTACGCAAAACAGTTTGTTTTCCTTTGGTGTATGTATTGCTTGTATACACCTTATAAAGTTTATCAATCTCCTGTTCTGTCAGCACATCATTATTTTGTGCTTTAATTTTCTTTTTAATAGCAAAACGTTCATATGGATTCTTTTCTATCTTCTCTTTAAGAACAGCCCGACCAATCAAAAACTTGAAGTTAGCATGCTTCTTATTGACTGTTGATTCTAAATTTCCCTGCTCTATTTCGTGTGCATGAAACTTTTCGATAAAGTCTAATGAAATTTCATGGAAATGGAGAGTTGGCTTCCATTCCTTCATCGTATTAATAAGCTTTTTGTAATTCGAAATAGTGCCTTTGGCTCTATCAAGTTTAAGAACCTCTAATTCCTGTTCTACGAAAGAATAAAAATCCGTGTTGTCATCGTCCTTGCTTTCTAATAGTTCTTTTCTGAATTGAGGAATTGGCAAAGGCTTCTCGTAGAAATTCATAATAAGGCTTTTCGCCTTCTCATAAATATTTGTGATCTTTTTGTTGTACATATGTGCAAGATGTTCTCCCGCACGAACCATTAAGGCTTTAGCATCCCAATGTTTGGGTAAGATTGATATTCCTAAGCCAATATAGGAATCCTTTTGGTAAGCGATGTAACGCATACAAAGTTGTTGCTTACCATCTTTACGAACGTAATCGTTGCGTAGTACTAATTTTACTGTTGCTCTCATGTCTAAATTGTTTTAAAAGTTCGACCAATTTTCGACCAACAGATTGTGTAATTTCTCTAATTTTTCTTTCTATTCTTTCTTTTTCCAAAAACGCAACTCTCTGAAAAACAGAAGGATTAGAAATTTACTTTCTAATCCTTCAACATACTTAGAGGTTCCTGGCGGATTCGAACCGCCGTAGACGGTTTTGCAGACCGGTGCCTAGCCACTCGGCCAAGGAACCATTTTTCTGTTTGCGGTTGCAAAGATAGAACCAATTTTGCAAATAAACAATTATCCGCAGCATTTTTTGTTCGATTTACATTGTTGCGACCTACATTGCTGTTGTTTATCTTCAAATAACTGTTTCAAATCACAGCCCGAAGTACAGTTGGCGCAAGGATTATTGTTTTTAGCTGAACGAAAAAAAACAATAACTCTGCGTGTAACTTCAATAACACAAAGTAAAACTACAATGCCAACTATCCATTCCTGCCACATCATGTAAAAAGTCTCCCTATCTGATAAACGGCAAACGTAACTATCCACGCCAGTGCCGTAGTATAAAATGCTGTGAATACTGCCCATTTCCAACTGCCCGACTCATGTTTTATGGCTACCAGAACAGCTATGCACGGGAAATATATCAGCGAAAACAACATATAACAAAAAGCTACCAGAGGAGTAATCGGTATGCGATTAGCAAGACTCTGATAGTTGGCTTCAGCATCATTGCTGTAAAGAACACCAAGTGTACTTACAACCAGTTCCTTTGCCCCTACCCCGGTTAATAAACCTATTCCCAATTTCCAGTCAAAGCCTAAAGGCTCGATAGCTGGTTCGATAGCTTTACCTAATTGTCCGATATAGGAGTTCTCCTGTTGTTCGGCTATGGTTTCGTAGCTGTCATTTTGTGGATAGTAACCCAGAAACCAGATGATAATTGAAGCTATCATAATAACCCCTCCCATCTTTTTCAGATACTGGGCACCTTTCTCCCAAGTATGCCGAAGTATTGATTTAGCTGTAGGCATACGGTAAGGAGGAAGTTCCATTACAAATGGAGTATCGTCACCTTTTACCAGAAACTTACTGAATAACCTTGCCATTAAAACAGCTAGCAATATCCCAATGGAATATATTAATAACAATATAACTCCTTCATGGTTCGGGAAAAAGACCTGAACAAGTAATAAATAAATAGGCAAACGGGCACTGCACGACATTAATGGATTTACAAGCATCGTTACCAAACGACTTTTTCTACTCTCAATTGTGCGCGATGCCATTACTGCGGGCACATTACACCCAAATCCCATAAGCAGTGGAATAAATGATTTTCCATGCAGCCCCATCTTGTGCATAATCTTATCCATTATGAAAGCTGCACGAGCCATATAACCGGAGTCTTCCATAAGGGAAATAAAGAAATAAAGAATTAAGATATTTGGGAGGAATACAATTACACCACCTACACCACCTATTATACCATCAACAATCAAGTCTTTTAATGGCCCATCAGACATGCTGCCATTTACAAATTCTCCAAGCTTTTCAACCAGCCACTCTATGCCTTGCATTGGGTAATCACCCAATATAAAGGTACCCTCAAACATGAGGAACATGAAAAGGAAAAAGAACGGAAATCCCCAGTATTTGTTAGTCAGAATACTATCCAACACGCGGGTAACGTGTTTCTGTTCTATATGGTTGTCGGTAAATGTCTCTTTTAATGCACCATTAATAAATCCGTATTTCGCATCTGTAATAGCCGATTCGCTATCTTCGTTCATTGTTTTACGGATATCCGTAGCCTTCTCATTGCGTTTCCGGATAACCTCTTGCCCATTCGGTAGTTCGCCAATGATACGTTCTATGTCCTTATCGTTCTCTAATAGTTTTATTGCCAGAAAACGGGTAGAGTATTTGTGACGGATAAATTCATTCTTAGAGATTTCGTCCTTTACATAATCAATAGCTTTTTCTAACTGTGGACCATGATTTACATGAATATGGCGGTATACAGAATCGGCTCCTTCATATAGATTAATCACTATATGGAAAAGATGGTCTATGCCTATATTGCGTTTGGATATTGTAGGTATCATTGGAACACCAAACAAACGACTTAATAAATGATAGTCTAATCTGTTACCGCTTGCTTCCAGTTCATCGTACATGTTTAGTGCAACAACCATGCGCACATTCATATCAATAAGCTGGGTGGTGAGATAAAGATTGCGTTCCAGGTTGGATGCGTCGACCACATTAATTATAACGTCGGGGGTATCTTCAATGATGTGTTTTCGCACATACATTTCTTCGGGAGTATATGCAGATATTGAATAAGTTCCCGGAAGGTCTACTATTTTGAATTGATACCCTTCAAAGTTGAAAGTACCCTCTTTGGCATCGACAGTAACTCCGCTGTAGTTTCCTACATGCTCGTGTGCTCCCGAAGCTACATTGAATAAAGATGTTTTTCCGCTGTTAGGATTCCCAACCAATGCTACATTGATTTTTTTTCGTTTGCCGAGGGCTATCTTTTTCAGTTCTTCCTCAGTATGCTGAATATCTTCGTTCAATCCGGAGTGATAAACCTTTTCTTTTTCAAGTTCTGCTGCTTCTTGTTCGCTTATGATTTCAATCATTTCAGCCTCTTGCCGACGAAGAGAAATTTCATATCCCATCAATCGGTACTTTATCGGATCTTTTAAAGGAGCATTAAGCAATACTTCTACTGTTTTACCTTTAATAAAACCCATTTCCACAATACGTTTGCGGAAGCCACCATGACCGAGTACCTTTACAATAACCCCTTTTTCCCCGGTTTTTAATTCAGATAAACGCATAAAATCCTGCTATCTTTAAATTAGAATGCAAAGATAGAGGATTTCTTTATTTAAGGCAACTTATTTAGATCGATTTTAAATAGTAGTGAGTTTTGAGTAATGAGTTTTGAGTTTTGAGTTACCATGCGGCATCGTGACTCAAAACTCATTACTCACTACTCAAAACTCAAAACTCATTACTCAAAACTCATCAGTTCTAAATGGGCAGGCTGGTAGTCCGGCACTATTATAAAGGTTGATATCGGGATTGTTTGACCATCCATAGCGTACAGCTACCGGATTCTTCACTTCGTCGCTAATCACAATAATTCTATCACCTTCTTTATATGCGCGGGCAAAATGGAAAACTTTATCTTCTCCGGCTACAGCAAAACTACTAACACAACCATATTTACAGCGAACTTCTAAACCGTTGGCAATGTTATCGAAAGTAATAATTGCCTTATTGCCCGAAACTGTCATCGATTTAAATGTAGGGCCGCTATAAACTACATCTTTACCATAGTCCTTATTTAAGGCAATCAATGCCAACCGATGTCCTACATCCTGTTTATTACGTGGATGAATATCATCAGCATCACCTATATCAGCAATTACTGCCTGTCCTGTTTTAGGAACAGATAGCGTCATGGTTTGAGCCTCGCGCAACCTTGCCCAGTCGCTATCTACAGGAGTAGTATCCTTTGCCATGAAGTTAGCCAACTGCACCCAGTAGAATGGAAATTCATATCCCCACTTATTGCGCCAGTCATTTATCATAGTTGGAAAAAGTGTTTGATAATTAGTAGCTGCCCATGAGTTATTCTCACCCTGATACCAAATTGCACCTTTAATTGATAGGCTGATTATTGGATTGATCATTGCATTATACAACAACGAAGGCATCATATTAGGATTGAATTCTATATAATCGAATTGCGCATTCGTTACGGCTTGTTTGTATTTCCAATCACCGGCTAATGGAATTTTAGTACCTAAAACAGATAGGTACATATCCTGCGGACGTCCATACATACCACCGCCTCCGCCAGTATCAAGAACGCGAACTGTTACTATGTTTTTACCCGGTTGAAGCAATCCTTGTGGCACATCATATTCACGCTTCACTGCATATCCATCGGTTTCACCTACTTTAGTTCCATTTATCCAGGTTATATCTATATCATCAATAGCGCCCAGATATATTTTACCCGATTGTGCTGCAAGTTCCGAAGTAATGTTGAATTCATAACTAAACCAGATATATCCATCCACATTACCAATAACATTTTCCCATAACTGAGGCACAGTCATGTTTTCCCAACCGGATGTATCATAATCTTTTTTGTACCATCCACCGGGTAAACCTGGCTCTTGTTCTAAGGCTTTATGATACAATTCACGGGCAGCAGTGTTTTTTTCAACAAACTGATCGAAGTCTTTTATCTCATTTTTGTAACGGCTTTCGAATTGTTCCGGGAGTTCGGCGAAAGTTCCACGGCTTATCCATGTTTCTATATCGGTACCTCCCCATGAGGAATTAATGATACCAATAGGTATTTGTAAGTTCTGATACAAATCGCGGGCAAAAAAGTAACCAACTGCCGAGAAATTTCCCACTGTAGCCGGAGAACAAACTTCCCAGTTACCTTTTAAATCATCTTTTGGTTTTACACTTAAATCTTTGATTACATTAAATGCTCTGATTTGTGGATATTTGGCATTTGCGATTTCTTCTTCGGCTGCATTAGAATTAGATACTACCCATTCCATATTCGATTGACCGCTACAAACCCACACATCACCAATCAGGATATCAGAAAGACGAATCTTATCACTTTTTCCTTTAATGTCCATTGTGTGTGGACCTCCAAAAGCCATTGGCTTTAACTGAACAATCCATTTTCCCTCTTTGTTGGCCTTGGTTTTTTTCTTCTGACCATTAAAAGTTACTTCAACTGTTTCGCCAGAATCTGCCCAGCCCCAGATGTTTACCGATTGATCACGCTGTATTACCATATTATTGGTAAAGATACCTGGTAATGTTACTTTTGCCTGCAATGTGCTAACGCTTAAAACAAGCAAGCCTATAAGCAGGATACTTAAATTATGTCTTTGCATAGGTATGTATATTTAGTTAACTAAATACGTGTGTTAAGGAATATCATCAATTATATGCTTTTTCATATTTTCAGTGATATATGTTTGGTATTCTCCTTTTTCGTCACTGTAAATAAAGCAAGCTCCTATTTCGGGATGCGAAGCTATAAAGGTTTCGGCTTCCTCTAATCCCATCACCATAAAAGCAGTAGCATAGGCATCTGCACTCATACAGTCTTTAGCAATCACTGTTGCCGAGAGTATGGTGTGTTGCACCGGATAACCAGTACGCGGGTCTATGGTATGAGCGTATTTCTTACCATCTTTATAATAAAAATTCCTGTAATTGCCCGAAGTTGCAATCCCGCAATCAGTAAGTTGTAGCCTCATCTGAAGTTCCTGGTTTTGTGCAAGCGCATCCTCAACAGGTTTGCTAATACCAACCCGCCATAAGTTACCATGAGGATTAACACCCTTAAGCACTTCTTCTCCACCAATATCTACCATGTAGTTTTTTATACCTTTGCGATCAAGAAACTGAGCTACAACATCCGTAGCATAGCCTTTGGCAATGGCGCTGTAGCTTACCATTATGCGTGGATCTTCCTTTACCAGTTTATCATTTTCTAAAGCAATTCTTTTGTAATTGGTTAGTTGCAACAAACTATCAATGGTTAATGAATCCGGAAAATCTCCTTTTTTAAAGCCAAAGCCCCAGGCGTTTGCCAAAGGGGCAATTGTACCATCGAATGCGCCGTTGGTTGCTTCCGAAATTTCTTGTGCACGAACAAATACATGCTGGAAAAAAGTATCTAATTGAACCTCTTCGTTCCTGTTAAGTTTGCTGATAATCGAAGATGTATTAAAGGGATTCAACGACATATCAAACCGTTGTAATTCCTCTTCTATTTCGGATTGTATATCTTTGTTGTTTTGGTAAGTTATTTTGTAGAGAGTACCAAATATTCTTCCATAAGCTGTTTGATAAGGAATATTGGTGTTATTGTTATACAATATATAAACGGTAGCTATGGTTAACGGAATAAGCCATAGTAAACGTAACCTTGATTTCTTTTTCTCTTCCATAATAAGTAGAAAAATGGTTTTTAGAAAGGTAATTTATAGATCAGAGAGTAGGTTATACCCATTTTAGATGTGTCGTAAGTGCCAAATCCGGGAACCATCCAGGGGTCGCCATACTCACTGGGCGAGGCTGTTATTCTATACTTCATCCGCACAGACCATCCCATGTAAATTTGTTTGTATATATGTACTTTTACTCCACAAACCAATTCGAACCAGTGCATGGTTGCCTTCAGCCCTTTATGGTCGAATCCTGGTCTGGTAGTTCCCCACACACCATCTTCTAAATTAGGATTGGTATCGGTACCATTTTCCAGATCAATGCTTTCTATATCGTATGACATCGGACTGAACGCATATCGTAACCCCACATACAAATGTCCCTTATTATTCTTTTTGTACATGGTATTGTAGTTCATTCCTATTTTGAAGTAAGGAGAGCTACTTTTGTAAAGTATATTGGTGTTATCGCTCCGCGTGTTGGTGGTTCCGTAGCCAATTTCAGCAATAGGGAAGAAACGGTTTTTCAGGTTTGCTTCAACAGCTATTTCGGCTGTGAGGATATCACCTCCCAAAACTTTACTCCCAATTCCATATAAATCAGTACTAATGCTTATGCCGTTGTATAGCGGATAAACAACTTCGGGTGCTTTCTTCTCATTCTTCTGATTGGCCTGACCGAAAGATGGAGATACAATCAGAAAAAGAAAAAACAGGCTACTCAGTAGGTGCCGCCGGGAAGAATATGCGAAGATTTTCTGTTCCATCTTTATTGGTATTTTTGTCTGTCAAAGCAATAGAATCCAGAGCGTGCGTTGTATAATAATAGTCTGTAACAACTTGTAGCATATCAAATCCGCAGTCCATGGATACAAAATATTCAGTATTGGTATGTTTAAACACAATTGTATCTCTTATCTCTTCGCCATAGTGAAGAATAATTGCAGTAGTATCTACCGCATATTGCAGCGGTAAAGATAACGATTGAACATTCTTATCTTGATTAAGGATTGTATCACTCTCTGTTTCGGTGGTTCGTACCGATATTGTGAGTGTGGCTAACGAGCCCGCTATAGGTTTATTGGTTTCACTCAAAGAAAAGAAACCTCCATTCAAAGTGGCTCTGCTAACTATGGAGCAATCGCTTTCTTCGGCACAGGAGATAACCATTCCGGCCACAAAAGAAATCACTGCCATTATCAGCGTTATGTTAACAAACTTTTTCATAATTGCCTGAATTACGGGTTATGGGTTATAGGCTATATTTTTTCTTCAATCTGATAGCTGTCACGATCTGGTGAGTGACGCGAGATCAACTCGCCCAGGAAACCGGTGAGAAAAAACTGCGTACCGATTATCATAGCGGTCAAAGATATAAAGAAATATGGAGAATCGGTAACCAACCTGTAAGGTAAACCATGATGCATGCGATATAGTTTGCTTATCCCTACAATAATTACAGCTACAATACCCAGAAAAAACATAAGCGACCCCAATATACCAAAAAAGTGCATCGGTTTTACTCCGAAACGCGAAAGAAACCATAGGGTTAATAAATCCAGATATCCGGCAAAGCGTGACAAGCCAAACTTGGTTTTTCCATACTTGCGTGCCTGATGCTGAACAACCTTTTCGCCTATTTTGTCGAAGCCGGCATTCTTTGCCAGATAGGGGATATAACGATGCATTTCACCATATACCTTGATGTTTTTTACAACGTTTTTCCGGTATGCTTTCAGTCCACAATTAAAGTCGTGCAGATTTTTGATGCCCGATACCTTACGGGCTGTTGCATTGAATATTTTTGTTGGAATGGTTTTCGACAGCGGGTCGTATCTTTTTTGTTTCCATCCCGATACCATATCGTATCCGTCAGACACTATCATCCGGTACAGTTCGGGTATTTCGTCGGGGCTATCCTGCAAATCGGCATCCATGGTAATAACTACATCACCTTCTGCCTCTCTGAACCCACAATGCAAAGCCGGAGATTTGCCATAGTTCCGCCGAAACTTCACACCCCGTACATTAGGCGACTGGCTTTTGAGGGTTTCCACTACCTGCCATGAACTATCTGTACTGCCATCGTCTACAAAAATAACCTCGTACGAGAAGTTATTTTTCTTCATAACACGGTCTATCCAGTTGAATAACTCATTCAACGACTCTTCTTCATTATATAAAGGGACTACAACAGATATATCCATATTAGTTCTTTTTTTTCATTACAAACGGAGCTGTAACCAGCGATATTATACTGCAATACAGAAAGTTTGAAGATAGCAATTGCATTGTTATTTCAATGGGCGACAGGGCTCGTAAAATATCCAATCCGTCTTTTACCTGGTTAATATAGGCTTCCATGCCAGGCATATTGGTAGGATATGCGTTTATTGCATCCGTCATCTGCCCAACAACATATCCGTTATCTATAAACCTGAAATATATGTAATGTGCTACAGCAGTGAGCAGTGCGGCAAACATATACATAAAAATCATGAAAAGCCAACTTTGCAGAAAACCAATACTCCCTTCACATATTTTATCTCTGAATACTTTGGCATACCGGTAACCTATAAAAGGAACAGCCACTGTTAACCCAAAGAATAGGAGAAGAAGAAAAGGATTGGCTAACCCAAGGGGGAGAAATACAAATTTAATTATCCAGTATACTCCCATATATGTGCCAAATGTCATGGCATGTCTTTGTAAATTGATTCTGTTCTCGGCCATTTTTACTTTAATAAGGCACAAAGGTATAAAAAAAGTAGATAAAGTTAGATGGAAAGCAAAAACAAAAAAACCGGATTCCTCCGGCCTATAAATCTATATTAAATTATATTTTTTCTTTTCTTTGTTAGAAATAGTATCTGCACATTTCACTGTTTCAAATAAAAATTCTTTGTCTATATCATTTAAATTACCCAAATGCTCTCCATCTTTAAATATAGCACTTTTGCTAATTTTCCTTATTTTAGAACAGTCCACAAAACTATTCCAGTCCAACTCACAATCATAATCTTTTTTAAATAAGGGGTATTGCAAATGTTTATTCTGAATTCTTTCCTCTGAGTTTACAACAACGAAACCAATGAAATTATCATCATCACAACCTATAATAACAAATCTTTTTAATTTGTCAGGAGTAATTCCCTGTTCTTTACCCATTATTATTCTATAAATACTACCTGGTACTATGAATTTTTCTTTTGCCAGTTGCAATCTTTCTCGTAAATCATCATTTAATCCTGGCATAGTTTATATAATGCTTGATCTATAAACAGGTTTTCTTTTATATAGTTAATTATTTCTTGTGTAGCACCTCCTTCTTTTGCAATATCAATAATAGATAATCTATCTCCAATATCTGGATATTGTTTAAATCGCTTTACTGCTTCATTATAAGCAAATTTATGCGATTCTTCTGATAATAAAAATGAATCTTTGTCTTTGTTTTCTTCAATGGACTCATCTAAGCATTTCAAGTTAGAAATCGACAATTCATCCATATCAGGCTTTTCTTTTGTGTAGAATACTGAATGACCTTTATATTCCTTACATGTTATATTTTGAATAAAAGCGACAATATCTTTTCCTTTTTCATCGCCTACCTCTAAAGATTTAAGACATTTGTATAAAAATGCTGGAACAGGCCCGTGTTCTCTAGCCATAAATGAATCTTCCACAATCTCGTGACCGTAGGCTACTAAATGCTTTTGTTGGGCAAAGTATAAGATCTTGAAAATTTTTATATAATCAGCACCATTAGAGAATGCTTGGAGTATATAAAGCAAAGTTGCCCTAATTTTCAATATCTGATCATTTGTTTTCATGATTGTAATTTGTAGATTATATGTTCCTACAATATGTTGTTTTTATGCTACAAAATTACGAAAACATTTTTAATTGTGCTACCAATAATTCAAAACTTCATTAGTTTTACCTGTCATTCACCTATCCTATCCCCACAATACTTTTTCCTTTTGCACACCTTGCAATGTTTCCCCATCCACACTTCATCAAATTGATTGGTGGCGGCTTCTACTATACCGGGCATGTCGGTAAAGAGTCCGGTTTCAAAGTTTCGGGTTGTTTCGCTTTTCATGCCGAAGGCTGCTCCTGTAAGGTTGGCAGAGCCAATGTAAACAGTTTGAAGGTCGAATATCAACATTTTGAAGTGTACTCTGGGACAGAGCACTCGCTCCATAGCTTCCCATAACAGTGGGTATTTATCGAAGTCTTCGCGAAAGTTCTTTCCTGGTTCTTTGGCATGAATCAGGCGGATGGATACGCCTTGCCGAATCTTTTGCTCCAATACGGCAAGTAGCGGAATGGCTACATTGCCCGGCTTCACATAGAGATCTTTGAGATCGGCAGTACCTATCCATAAGGTGTGTTTTACTACTTGAAGTTGTTGCATCAAGAGGGAATAGTGGGATTGAGAGCGAATGTATTGGAGCATGGGAGTGTTATTTGTTTAAAATTCATTGTTCATATTCGTTTGGTTCGGTTAGAGGCTTTTTTGAAACGCTGAGTTACGCTAAGTTACGCTGAGTTTTAGTTTTCCTGCGGCATCGAAATAAAAACTCCGTGTAACTTAGCGTAACTCAGCGTTTCAATTCCCTCTCTAATTTGAACCCAAACCCCTCTACACAAAAGTTTAAAATGCAAAATTTGTCGTCATTCAACACGCAAAGGCTTTATCGATTTGATTAACAGCGTATTAAATGCGTGTTGAATGCCGTGTCGAGAAACATTATTACAACCTTGTCGTCACGCTTTCAACACGCTTTATTTTGAGTCCATGCTTCTACGCAAGCTATATAGCATTGGGATTCCGGTCTATATAGATGAGTGCCCTCGATCTATATAGCACCGACCCCTTGTTCTATATAGCATTGCCCCCTCGATCTATATAGAAAGATATTTTACTTATTATTGAACAGCACTTTTCTCCCGGTAGGATAAAGCCTCTCTCCTACCGGGATGAAGCGTTCATCCTACCGGGAGAAACCGTTTATCCTACCGGGAGAAAGGCGTCATGCTACCGGGAGAAAGAGTTATAATACTGTGATTCAAAGTACGAACAATGTTGTTTTTTTTATAACTTACTGATTTTTAGCGACTAACAAAAACATCTTAGTGATAGCAGTGGTAGATATATTTTACCATCACTGCATCTATCACTAAATTAATCAACTGTTTATCAATACGTTATTACTGTTAGTGATAGCAGTGACAGCAAAATGGCGAAAAAACATTTTCTGAGGGGTTAGCTGATTTGCATTTTGCCCTGATTTGCTTTTGGGTCCCTGCTTCCATACAGAGTAGCGCATTCCCCCAAATCGCATTGTATGAAACTGCTAATACTAAAATAAAATTAAATCCTCTTCTTTTACCTCACCAAATATAGATATCACTTTGTTGCGCGCTTTTTCTTGAATTTCAGGGGTGATATGAACCCAAACGGTATATAAAGCGTAGGCTAAAGCTGCTAAATCATCGGTAAATCCGGCAAAAGGGATTGCATCTGGAATGAGATCTATGGGAAGAATGAAATATCCCAAAGCTCCTATGATAATCATTTTTTGCTTTTTAGGAAAATTCTCGTCTTGCAAAGCATAGTAACACAAAAATACTGCATAAATAGTCTTTGCACCAGCTTTTTTTGCAAACTTGGCTATCTTGTCCATAAGACTGTTCTCGGAGTATTCTTTTTCATATTTTTCGAGCTTTTCGGGAGTATCGAAATTTTCGGTGTTTTCAAAGTTATTCTCTTGTTTCATGTTTCTTTAGTTGAATTTTAAACCTAAAATATTGACCTAATTGTATAATCTACTGAAAGTGTTTCTTATTCCATGTATAACTTTCACCAGTATGTTTCAACGCTTCAGTCCATTGTCGTTTTCTTTTTCCCAGATCACTTTGTATGCGATTCTATTATAACTATACTTTCCAAGCCACCCACAAGGAAATGTTCTATTAGATTTGCACCTAGGGCATTGCATTGGAACACTAAAAGTAGTTGCACGATATTCAATATCAACTGCCTTGAAAGTTTCATCACACTCACTGCAGCAAAATCTTATTGTCCCTCTAATCATCTATTAAATGTTTTCGTATGATTGGTATTGTTTTAAATAGTCAACAATAGATTTTACCTCATTTTTTAACAATATAACCGCCCGGGAGAAATGCGCATGCAGTTTGACCTAAAAGTTTACCGAATCCTATAGAATAAGACGCTAAGTTATTTTTCTGTCCTAGCACAACTTTCTTGCATATTGGACATATTTCTTTTTTATTCATATTTTCTTCCAACTAAAATAACCTCCATGCATGTAAATGCTACTAATATCAACCCCTTTTTGACATTTAAAAGCCTCTATAACTTTCTCTTTACTTGCTATTGAGCCAAATGGAAGCTGACCGAAAGGCAATTGCACTTCCACAGTTGTTCCTTTGTCCATAGGAATTTTATTATCGCGTGGTGCTTTGGATGTGATTATGAATGTTGGCATATTCTTTTGATTTATTTAATTCCATTATTTATACTCTTAACCGCTCTATCCGGCTCTCTTATTACCCAATCCATTGATAAGAGTGCCGCAATATAAGTCATATTAAACTTTTTCTTAATTTCAGAAAGTGTAATCCCATGAATAGAAAAATCTTTTTCTATACTCACGTCTTCCAACCACTTGTCAAGGCCGTTTTTCAATGATGCATCTATTTTCGAAAGACTTTCACCTAATATCTTGGCTTGTTTTTCTGTATACCCTCTTGCTGTCAATATTTCTACTGTCTTTTTCATACTGTCTTCTCCATATACTGTTTTAATACATCTTCTGCAAAAGCGCGAGCATCAGCTTCTACTGGTTGCATTGCATAATGTTCAAATCCATAAGTTTCAACATCTCTGTATCCATAATCAAGTTCGTTTGTTCTCCAATTTGATAATTCTCCTTGCCTTGGATGAACTTCACGCTCATTCAAATTGTAATCTTGATACGCATGTCTTCCTTCGTGTATGAGGGTATCCAACACATTGGCATAACATTCTATAGACTCACCTTTGATGTGTTCGCTACTTATCACTATCTCTTTTGACATTGAATTGAAATACCCACAACAGCCCTCTCCTAGTTCTTTTGCCAACACAACAGATGCTGGTCGGTGCGTGATTTCAGCCATAATACTTTCCAGCTTATTAAGTGTATCCATCCGCTCATCAAAAGAAAGCTCTTTCCAGTCATCATATCTCAAGCCCTCAACTTCACACATTGCGTCCGACACTTGTTCTATCTGAACAAAGTCATTGGGAGCTTCTAACAACTTTGTATCTATTTGATCTTTTATTGGCTCAATCAGTTCTGCTATTTCTTTATTTGAGTCAATAGCTTTTGGTGGATGCGAATCGTTTAATTCATCAATTCGATTAACCAAGACATCATGATTGCCCAAAGGTAACACTTCCTGAAGATAGTTTTGTTGACTTTCGGATAAACTAAAGCGAAAATTTTCTAAATTGTTTGTGCCTTTGTATTCTTCTTTCCAATCTTTAACCAAACCACTAATTGTATTACAATAATCAGCATCGGATATCGTACGTTGAGAAGGGTGATATGTTGCTATATATATGCGTTCATCAGTATAATAGGCTCTACAACAACCGACTTCTTTAAAATTATTTTTTGATATAAAATCATTCCCAATTTCATATCCTCCTTCAACTGGTCTTATAATTGCATTTTCAACAGATCTTCCTCCAATAAGAACTACATCTGGACGCAAAACTTCAAGTTGTTTGTTGATAATATCATTGTTACGTTCAACCTTTGCTGCAATAGTTGAATCGTCTGTGTAAGCAGTTCCACTTTGTAGTTCCTTTCCTATATTAATATAACCTGAATTGGATTTGAAAGTATAATAAGCCTCTTCCGAATTGAGTGCTGGCTTTACTTCTTGATAACTTTCTCCAGATTCAATTTGATTAGCAATTGCTATTAATGGCCTAAAAGTAGGTCTTCCCTCCGCAGGTTGATCCAATAAAGACACTTTGCGATTTAATGATTCAGTTAAATCCCAACCACCTAAATCATCGCCATTTTTATCATACGGTTCTTTCAGAATGGCTATTATTTTAGTAGGTGCATCATAATAACGTTCAGGGTTGATAGCTCCATCAATTATTGATTTTGCTCCTTCACGTTTACAAGGTAGTTGCTCTATTTCTTGCTTCAATGCATCAACTTGATCTAAAAAATCGTTTTTATCCTTCATTGCAAGTTCTTTAGATAGAAATTCGGGATAAACATCTTCATACTTTATTTCTCCTATTTCTGTACATCTCTTTTGTATACCTTCTAGCAACTCTGTCTGAATTTCCGTTGGTGTATTTTTCCAGTCTTGTTCAGAAACAGATAATTCTCTCAAATATTCTTTTTGGCTTTGTGAAAGCTCTAAACTCTCATTTTTCATCTGAGAGTTTAATCCTTCGGTATCTTTGTAGTAGAGTCCTTCCATCTTTATTTTACTTTATCAACCTTTATCCAATATGTATCAGTAGATAACGAACCTGCAACTAAACATTGTCCTGTCATCAATTTAGGAATAACCTTGCGTTGTTCTTCGTTTAGTCCCATTGATTCACTTATAGCTTTGCTATCATCTTCGGCTACTAAACGATGAGTAATCTTCAAGTTGGTGTTTTTAATTGCATCTGGGATTAGGCGTGTTGGCACCTGGTCAACTAAAAACATACCCTCTCCATATGCACGAATCTCGGATAACATATTGGAGAACATCATAGCTGATTTATATTGTGGCAATTCTTGGTTTTCACATTTTGCCATTACTCGATGTGCTTCTTCAATAACCGTAAGATGTTTACATGCGTTATCGTTGTAATCTATTTGCCCTAATTCAACACAGGCCGATTTATACTCATACAGGAATTGTAGAATGAGAGCCATTAAAAATGCTTTGTCTACATCATCGCCAACATACGAAAGGTTAATTATACAACGTTTCTCAAAAAGTTCTTTCCAGTCAGTCGAATGAGTAGTATTTAGCATTTCTCCTTTCCAACCTCGTTTCAAACTATCTATACGTGTATTTAAACACGCTTTCATGTTTCGTTCTATGCGTTCTTCATATTGACGATTTGAAATAACTTTGTCTACAGATATGCTCATACTGTTGAGGGTTGGTGCAAGCGTTTTCTTATATTCGGGAGTAGCTGTCAACCAATTGGATGTTGTATTTTGATAAACTGTATAAATAAGATCTTCCATTAATATAGGAAGAATATCATACATAGGAAATGCAGCTGCAAAAGTTGATTTTAATCGATCTATATGAGCCAACACATTGGGTTCTTGTTCTTTCGATAGCCAAACAATCTCAAATGGATTTAATTTTAATTTTTTCTTGAAAGTATATCCATTCGGATGAGCCTTACTTTTAAATATTTTACAGCCAGGCATATAGATATCTATCGGAGTTTGAGGATGTTTTTTGTTATATTCCAATGCCCAATCTACATACTCTGTTTTTGCTGGTTCTATTACTAAAAATGGAAAATCTTTTGTTAACCCATTTAGTATAGCTTGTACTGTATTAGTTTTACCACTGCCATTAATGCCTGATAGTAGAGTGTGCTTAGCCAAAGAACTAATAGGTATTTGATACTTCATACTAGTTTCTGAACCACCATAAAGCAAACTGCCAATGTGTATTGATTCTGTCGAATATTCTACTTGGCTTAAACTAAATTCTGGTGAACTATCAATTACGCTAATACCAGGTACGGAACGCAAGGGAAAATTGATAAAATATGATAATTCTTTGGTTGTTAGAACAGTTCGCAGATCATTAAAATGTTTTCCAAAAGGATTTTGAAAATATGTGCCATTAGAAGATTTTATCTTGATTAATGGATAATCCATTTGTGCAAGAGTCTGCGGAATGATTTTATCCACAACATCTTCAATGTGATGTATTCTTATAGGTTCGAAAGTGGACTCCTGCCCACTTACTATCGACTTAAGCTGCATTGAAGCACTTTGAAGCTCATTTTTGTAATCAGATAAAAGGTAAACACCTACACTCCAACAGCCAAGAGCTTTGCCCAACTCATATCTTTTTGAATGATAAAAGAGGTGCTCAGATACAGATTCTATCTGTTTGTTTACAATATTGCTGCTTATCGATTTTCCTTGTTGTTCAGAAAAAGCATCAGTTTTCCCTTCTTGCGTTGTTTCAGAATGAGAGGTACCTTTTGTTTTTGTTGGAGTAAATTCGGATAGAAGATTACCACCCATAATCCGGTTAGCACCATCTAATACAGCTACGGCAGTTGTTATTGCCCCAGCAGGAGGGAATAGAATAGAAGCTAACATCAAACCTGCACCAAGGGTGCCCCATATGTTTTTTTTAGATGTGCTCTCGTTTGTTCCATCTGTGATAGATTTGGATAAGCTTAGGGTTTTACTCATAGATGACGACTGATTCTCTGAAAAGTTGAATGTTTTCAATGATTCTGCTTGCCCATTAAAATCTCGACATTGATATAGTATCCCATCAATATCATTTTCTGAAATAGGATCTGCTATTACCATGTATGTGAAGTTTTTATTTCGCATACCAGATAAAAGAGTGTCGATTGTGGCTGGATATACTGTTTTATATTGGCTTTCCATTGATGGGATGCCAGTCAGAGCATCAATATAATCGTATGATTCCCGTATCTTTCTTTGGATAGGTTCCAATGTTCCTTTTCTATGACTACATTTCATTCCAGGCCAAATGCCTTCAATGAAATTACTCAAGTTTTCAACAAAAGTAGCATTTATTTCTTCCTTTGAAAAAGAACGTAACCCAAGATACATTTCATAGATTCCATTTTCTCCGTGAACAATAAAAATAAGTTGTGTCTTTGTTGGGATAAAACAGGATGCTAGAATTTTTTGTATAGCAGTAAAACACTTTTCTGCACTATCTTCGAGCGGTTTTCCTACTTGAGATATTTTAAGCCAAAAAGGAACGGATGGTGAATCAATTCGATGTTTATTTGGAACCTCAAGATACAATGGTTCAGAATTGGCTGTCACAACATTGAGATACTTTCTTTCAGATGTAAAGGATAGGGATTGTGCAATACCATTGGCTGCCAATATTTTGGCAGTTGGTTCAAATTGCCTTGCCTCTTCCTGTTTAATTATTTGTTGTTTCATAGCTTATTCAATAGGTATCATAATTTTTTGAAGATTAGAGTCAATTACTATAGTAAAGTACTCTTCTAACACATGGGAAATAGATGATTTGAATGAGGAATTCTGATTAAGATTTTCTATTATAGACAACTTTAGTTTTTCTGTTATTTCTTTTTCTTTTTTCAAAATATCTTTTGCTTTGTCATGCCGTTTACTCTCATCACTAGTTAATAAAGCTTTCAGCACATAGTAGGGGATGGCAAAAACTCCCCAAAGTATCGCAGCAACAACTTTCCATAAAACATCTATGATTATATGGCTAATGCTGTCACATATTTCAGCAATAGAGTCAGAAACATGTTTAAGGCTGTTATTGATAGCAGCTTGTTCCCCCAGTTTAACTTCGCTAGTCGTAGCAATTTCTCTACCAGGAGCATAACGGCTAATAATTTCATTCATCCTTACTCGTATTTGCTCACTTTCGTTTTTGACAAAAGTTTGAAAAGTAGAATTTATAATACCATTAATTTTATTGTTTTGAAAAAAGACTAAGTCTTTTTGTAGTTTTTCTTTGAGTTCACTTCTTTTTGTAGTTTTACCATATTTTATCCAGCTATTACAAGATTCCTCTATTTGTTGCCAAGCAGTTTTAGTAACATTTTCGGAAAGCATATTGATTAATAATTCGCGCATCTTATCATTCCGAAACATTGGCGGAATATCCTTTTTAAGCTGTTTTGTTAGTTGAGAAGTTATAGCATCTGTGGTTCCAAGCAATGCTATTCCCCGAGAAATTGTAAGTGATGGATTGTCTCTGTCTATTTTTACCTTTTCCAATGGAAGGTTAAGTACCTCCGCAATCAATGGTCTAATGAAATTCATTCTAGAAGCACCACCTGTCAAGAAGACGCCATTGATCCTTTTGTCTAAAACGTGAACCTTTTTAAAGTCTTCAAGAGCTTTTTTAAGTTCTGATTGATAATTCGTTGCATCTTCTACCAGATCATTAAGTTGTTGAAGGTTATTTATCCGTAGTTGTACATAAGTTTTCGCATACTCTTCATATGATTGATTGCTCTCGGATATTATTGAATCAAGTGTAAAGCCTCCAATTGTTTTAGCTTCCGCGCTTCTACCATAGGCATCTTCCTTAAATTTACGAGCCTTAAATAATAAAGCATCTTCATATTCAGGATAGTTTTCTATAAATTCAGAGATATTATTTGCGCTAAGAATTAATTTAGAGTAGATAGCACGATCTATCTTAGAAGCACCCAAATCATACCCATAATCTACTGGTTTTTCATCATCAGATAAATAAGTAAAGTCAAGCGTACTTGAACCAAGATCAAACACAATAGCTCCACGGGTGATTTCATTTGCAAAATTTACTTTTGGACTTTTCGCATAGAATATAGCAGCACGAGATTCCGCTGTTAAACCTGCTAAAGGAATATCTGCTTTAATAGCCATTTGACGATAGAGTTCTTTTGCTCTTTCATCCGTCCAACCAGAGGGTCGTGCAATATATACAATATGATTGGAATCAGTAAGCCTATCATCATTCTCCCGAATCTTATTATAAACGGCTCGCATAAAGTCAATCATGAGCTTTTCTGCTTCACCTTCTAATGAATGAGGACATTGTTTAAAACAAACTCGTATCCCATCATTATCTGTGGTATATTCAAATGCCTCTTCACCAATATAAAGACCTCCATTAACTCTGCAAATAGCAGAAGGTATAACCTTCGATCGAGCTCCCTCATTAATGTCAATATCAAAGATATCAGTTAAACGTTGACTTGCTGTTTTGTTCCATTCAAGTTCACAAAGGGCCGCTGATGTTTCGCCATGCCCAAAGTCAATTCCAACAACGTACTTGTGCAGTTGTTTATTTGGAATTATTAATTCAGCCATATGTGTTATTTATTTACGATTTTACCGTTTTTTATTGCTAAATCATAGTTCTCTAGCGACTCTACCATGAACTCTACTGCAGAATGTACTTTTACTGGGGCCGCATCTCCTACGCTCTTAACAACATTATAAACATTAGCAACTTGATCCAGTAACGCGCCATAAGAACCTTGCAAAGTAGGTTGTTCTTTTTGATTGTATGCGTTTTCAATACGTTTTACTTGTACGCGATAAGTCTGCATCAACCCATCAATACTTTCACATATTTTCTTTACAATATCAGTAAAAACTTTTGTGTTTATGGAAAATTCTGTTGTAGTCACATCTGTTTTTTTAGTTGCTTTTGTTGAGCAGTAAACAGCAATAGCAGTACCAGCAATCGCTCCGCAAATTGTTCCCCATGTTCCAAGTAGACCACCAATAATCCCACCTACTCCAGTTCCAACAAGAGAGATGTATGGAGTTGTGCTGGATTCTACATTTGTTTTTGCATTGTGTTGTTTGGAAGCATAAACAGCAATTTCAGTAGCTATATTTTGCTGTGCTTGAAGCAAATATAACGATGCTTGTAGAATGTACTCCTCAGATTGGGTTAAGCTTTGGCGATATGCACCATTGTTCTCAAAGAGGTTATTTAGAAATTCAGCTACATCTACTTGTATTTTCTTTGAGTCTTTTGGTAATGTAAGTCCTTTTAGTTTTTCTCCAAGTTCATCTTTGTTAGATTCAAAGATGGAGGTAATGGTAAGATTATTCATATTTTCTTGATTTAATGATCTATTTTTTACTTTTATATTATTCAATGACCCGCATTATCCTTCGTCTGTCATGGTTGAAAATTTCTCGTATTTATTTTTGTAATGGTCTGCAGTACGATTATATACAGACACAGTCAAAAAGAAAAAGAATGCCAATGAGCCCGAAATTAAAACACATAGTATTTTTGCAAAGAACCCCATATCAGATATGAAAATTAGAATAGTAGCAATAACACCTGCCAGTGTTAGGAACCAATAAACAGTTGAACTATTCTTGTTTTTCTCATATTTTTTATAATACTCTTGTGCCATTCTATGATATGGCTTTATTGTTTCCAAATTAGCACGAACAATATTTCCACATTTACAAGTAATAGCATCATTACTTTGTTTTTCTCCACATTTACTACAATACATAAGATTAATTTTTAAGTTATTTCTGTTTCTGCTTTCCAACAGCACAAAAAAAGAGCGTGATACTACTTTCGCATTATCCGCTCACTTAGGTTCTAGCATGACCCCGAATCACAGAATAAGCAAAAGCAGCCCACGCCCCAATAGGGTGTGTGAACAACCTTAGACTTATTATTTAGTGATTCGATAATAAACTGCTAGATTTAAGTGAATCAAATAATCGTCTTAACGTCCAATCAATATTTTAATTTACAGTTCTTCTTTCTATATACTTTTCTCTTTTAATGTTAATACATGCAAACATACAAAAAGAATTTCTTTTAGAGAAGAACATTCTATTAAAATATCAATGACTACTTATGCTTATATTTTTATACTGCAAAATAAATCTGTTTCGCTAAACAACCCCTATTTCTTTGCATCATATTTACTTTCCTTTCATTAAATAATAAGTAAACCGTATTTATATACTAAATACAAGCAAATTTGAATCAAAAAACACCTCTGTTCAGGTAAACATTGGGAGTAACAATAACCTCTTCCTTCGCCTTCTTCGTAATATTATAACAATTTAAGATTAGATTTACACCATCCCATCTCACAAAATCGGCATCATTGTACACCTTATAACCGCCATCTAAACATTCAATTATATCAATCTGAAATTCAGGTTCAGCCATCGGATTTTCAAAATTAACAATGAGTGTACTCCATGGTGCGGCCCATATACAACCACTTACTGCCAATAAATTATTCAGAGGATTGTAATGCACATCGGTCCAAATAAAATATTCGCAACCATCTAAAACACATTGCGGATAATACTGAAAACTCTTGTTAGTGGCTAAATCAAAAACGGTATATCCATACAGTTCTTGTCTGTAAACCAAATACATACCACCATTCTGGTGGTGAATAAGTGTATGAAATTCGGCATCATCATCAAAGCTATTCCAGGTATGAATTGCTTTTCCTTTACTGTTTAATAATACACAACTGTTACCATGCAGATTGCAATCGTTCACTTTTCCTCTATATGTGGTCTGGACTATTTTATAATCATCAGAAAGAATTATCGTTTCGTTCGCTGCTTTATTCTCTTTTGAAAACAACGATTGAAATTTCATACACTCTTTTTTGTATTCATCTGTGTATGCTACGTTTTTCAAAGCATTATTCATAATTGTAAGTTGTTAATCGAAATAACAAAGATAATCGAAAAATGCCCATCTGTCAACTTTCTTTCATTTATAAATCATTACTATTTCGATATGCTGCAAATCGTTGTTTCAAAATGCAGCATTTCACACTTTCGAAATGCAGCATTTTGATCGAACGAAATGCAGCATTTCATCAATGCAAAATGCAGCATTTTGAAAACGAGTACTAAAATCGGTCCTGTAACGCTTGTAGAGGGTGGTAAGTAAGGCTATTTTCTGTTTTTACTACACTTTAGAGGGTGTAAAATAACCAAACAGATGAATAGTTGTTGGCAAGATTTATTTAAATAAACTTGATGGAGAAGGATAACTCATATTCAAAAAAAACAGTTTGAAACCCAATAATCGCATCTTTTTATTTAAGTTTGCCCACCAAACATCCATGAATATGAGAGAGAAAAACCCATCCACAAACCAACAACAGGAGCTTAACCTGATATTACGCGAACAACTTAAAAAAACAGTTCATTTACGACTATTTCGCAACACCAATCAAGAGATGGGCGAATATATTGGCTATAAACTGAATTCAAATAACAGCCTAAACAATATTCCTCCTTTTACCGCCCGTTGCATATTTCGCGAATTGTGCCGCGAAACGCAGAAGCAAATTGCACCAGATCTGGATTTGGAAGAGTGCCTTGCTGAATACGAAAAGGCGTCGAACTGCTATGAACGCTATATGAAAGGACGAGAACGCATGCATCAGGAAGAAAATATTCATGAATTATTAAAGTATGCATATCTTGATGATTATAAGTTACCGGCAAAGAAAGCATTTCTGCAAAAAGTAGGATCTGCCATCTGGGAACAAGAAATTTATATGCCCATTCTTTTATTGTTAATACTAAAAGTGTTACCAGTATACACATCAAAAAAAGGCGATGTAAAAGATGCTGTGAACGATTTTCGCTGTGTTTATCTATTCTTGAAAAGATTCACAATGCAGAGCAGCGTGTTTGAAGAACTGCCCATATTGGAGCGTTTCGATAAACAAGTACGCGAAAACATTTATTGCAGTCGTTTATATTTAATTTATATAACAGCAGTTACACTCAATACTTTTAGTAACTATGCAAATCCTCAGGAACTATATTCTTTAAACACAAGTGTAAACAACAATAAAATTATTCTCGATGTTGATGATGCTATTTGGGTTGAGCCCGGGATGTTGTCTACCCCAAGTGTTTTCATGAAATTTGAGTATTTAAATACGAATGATTATTTTCTGTATCGCTATGTTGTTAATATTGAGAAAAAAGAGCTTGTATATGTGCGCTATGAAGCCACATTTCTGAACGATAATTTAGAAGAGTTAATCTTATTTGTAAACACCTTTAATTCTATTATTCCTATTATTGAAGGTAAACCATTCCCCGATAATTCATTAATCTTTTTTGCTTGTTCCATTGATAACTGGAAGTTTCCCCAGACAATGGAACTGCATCCATTATCGTTCAATAAAACTGATTTTACTGTAAAAAAACTGATTCGGCTGACCGAAGAAGATAAAATTGCACAAATAACAAAGTGCTTTGAAGGAGGATATACCATCAGAAATAAATATCCGGAATCTGATTACACTCTTATGCTCTATCCGTTAGCCATAACCTGGGATTCTATTTATATTAAAGACGAAGCTGAATCAACAGACCAAGAACCAGTTTATTATTGTATTCCCAAAAGCCTGAATTGCGGTTTAGAAGATATTACTACCAAAGATGCCGTTGGGATATTAACAACCAACGGACGCAAATATATAGAAGTTGTTCCTTTATTACTTTTTCTCGATATTACAGATGAAACCATGTGCAAGAAGAATGGTGTATTATTAACCAATAAAATATCGTTCTGATATACAGTTGGTTAATAATTTTATTGCAAAAAAACACCCCTAACCTATTGCAGGTTTAACAAAAATATCTACCTTTGTGCCCGGGTAAGTCCTATACGGCCAGCTCCCTTCAAATCCTCCAGGGCTTGATCGCAGCAAAGGTAGTTGGTTGTAGCGGCGCGATATAGTAAGCTTGCCCACTTGCCTCTTTAGCTCAGTTGGCCAGAGCACGTGATTTGTAATCTCGGGGTCGTTGGTTCGAATCCGACAAGAGGCTCAAAAAAGCATCTCAGTATTGGGATGCTTTTTTTGTTGTGTGCCGTGCATGATTGGAAAACCGGGTCCGTTATATAAATTAAAAAGAGGTTATACCAAACCACGTTGATACAACCTCTTTTCATACCCATATTTTATTTCTATTATTTACTTAAGCTCCCAAGCCAAAGCACTTGCACCAAGTACAGCTGCATCCGAATCTTTCAACTCAGACACCAACAATTTGGTTTTGCCTTTGTAAATAGTAAGAATATTATCGTTAATACCTTTTTCTATTGGTTTCATAATATAATCGCCCGACTTAGCCAGACCACCAAACAACACAATAGCCTCAGGGCTAGAGAATGCAATGAAGTCTGCCAAAGCTTCACCAAGCAATGTACCTGTAGTGTTGAATATTTCCTGAGCCAGTGTATCGCCTTGTTCGGCAGCGTCGTACACATCTTTCGATGTAATGTCTTCGGCTGGAATGTTGCGTAATAAACTAGGTTCGGTACGTGCAGTAAGAAGTTCGCGCGCTGTACGTGCAACACCTGTTGCCGAACAATAAGCTTCTAAACAACCATGACGACCACAACCGCAAAGACGACCGTTTTCGCGACGAGTGATAATATGACCAAGCTCACCGGCAAAACCATCGTGACCATAAACAACTTGTCCGTTAATAACAATACCACTACCTACACCTGTTCCAAGGGTAATCATGATAAAGTCTTTCATACCACGGGCAGCACCATAGGTCATTTCGCCAACGGCGGCTGCATTAGCATCATTGGTTAAGGCTGTGGGGATACCTAGTTTTTCTTCAAATTTAGCAGCTAATGGAATAACCCCTTTCCATGGAAGGTTAGGAGCAAACTCAATTGTACCACTGTAGTAGTTACCATTGGGGGCACCAATACCGATACCCTTTATCTTTTCAATTCCACCGTGTTCAATAATTAATGGTAGAAGATTTTTGCAGACATCATCTACATAGTTGTCTACATCGTCGTAAGCCTGTGTTTTAACTTTGCCATTGGCAATAATAGAACCACGTGCGTCAACAATACCAAAAACAGTGTTTGTTCCGCCTATGTCTATGCCAACCACGTAGGGCTTTTCCATGTGTGAATTCATGTTACTTTGTTTAATTAGGATTAGTTAATTACTTTTCTGCATACAAATAACGTAAACTCGCATCAGTCTACAAAATCTTTTTAAAAAAAAGTTCACTTCCTCTGCAACTTTTCATAACTGCCGTGCGTCTAATACAACAAATCACAAAAAAATGAAACTAAATACCCACAATAGTGATACATTTAGAAAACGTAAATAAGACCTATTACAACGGCGCCCCCTTACATGTACTGAAAGGGATTGATCTCGACATTGAGCGGGGAGAGTATGTTTCGATTATGGGAGCTTCGGGCTCGGGAAAATCAACATTATTAAATATACTTGGTATATTAGATAATTATGATACCGGCGAATATTATCTCAATAATGTACTTATTAAGAACCTCAGTGAAAGTAAAGCTGCCGAGTATCGTAACCGCATGATCGGCTTCATCTTCCAGTCATTCAATCTTATTCCTTTTAAAAATGCGGTAGAAAACGTTGCTCTTCCTCTCTTTTATCAGGGCGTAAGCCGCAGAAAGCGTAATGCACTGGCTTTAGAGTATCTGGATAAACTTGGATTAAAAGACTGGGCTCACCATTTACCCAGCGAAATGAGTGGAGGCCAGAAACAGCGTGTTGCCATTGCACGGGCACTGATTACCAACCCCCAAATTATACTTGCCGACGAGCCTACAGGTGCTTTGGATAGTAAAACATCTGTTGAGGTACTACAAATACTCAATGAACTTCATGCACAGGGAATGACGATTATTGTTGTAACCCACGAAAGTGGTGTAGCCAGCCAAACCAATAAAATTATCCACATCAAAGACGGAATCATTGAAAACATTGAGAATAACAAAGACAAAAAACACGCTGTATTCTCGATGGATGGGATTATGAAATAGTAAAATATTAACTCATTAGCAAATTTGCATATTGGCACATTTGCATATTAGCACATTAAATTCATGATTGATATATGGCAAGAAATATACGCCACTATTAGCCGTAACAAACTAAGAACATTCCTTACCGGGTTTGCTGTGGCATGGGGAATCTTCATGCTGATTGTACTACTTGGTGCCGGCAATGGCCTCATCAATGCCTTTGGCAGTTATGCCGAAAGTATGTCGATGAACTCGATGAAGATATTTAACGGATGGGCATCTAAACCTTATGATGGTTTGAAGGGTAACCGCCGAATACAACTCGAAAACTCGGACCTGGAACTTACCCGTACCATGTTTCCCAACAACATTATTGAAGCCGGTGCAACACTCTATCAGGGAAATATAGTGCTGGCCAGAGGGAAAGAATATGTAAATATGAGTTTTTACGGAGTTTATCCTAACTATACCGAGGTTGAAACAACCAAACTGGTAGAGGGGCGTTTTATTAACCACCTGGATATTAAGGAACGACGCAAAGTGGTGGTTATCCACAAAAAAACAGCCGAGGTACTATTTCCCAAAGCACCCCAAAAAGCAATCGGCCAATTTGTTAATGCCGGTAAGGTAGCTTATCAGATTATAGGATTTTATGACGATCCTAATGATATGGACACCCGGCAGGCATATATTCCTTTCAGTACACTTCAAACCATTTACAACAAAGGCAACAAGCTCAACAATATGACCTTTACAACAAAGGACTTGGAAACCATTGAACAGAACGAAGCCTTTGAGGCAGAGTACCGCAAAGTTATTGGTGCCAACCGCCGCTTCGATCCAACTGACAAAAGTGCTATCTGGATATGGAATCGCTTTACCGATTATATGCGACAAATGAATGGTATGAGTATTCTAACTACTGCTATCTGGATTATTGGCATATTTACCTTGCTTAGTGGCATTGTAGGGGTAAGTAATATTATGCTAATCACAGTAAAAGAACGTACACGCGAATTTGGTATTCGTAAAGCATTGGGCGCTAAACCCCGCTCTATCCTTTCGCTTATTATTATTGAGAGTATTGTTATAACAACCCTCTTTGGATATATAGGTATGGTAGCCGGAATTGGAGCAACCGAATGGATGAATGTTGCTTTTGGTACCCAAACCATGAATGTGGGTATGTGGGAAGAAACCCTCTTTAAAAATCCAACTGTAGAAATAAAAGTAGCTATACAAGCCACGGTAACATTGGTTATTGCAGGTACACTGGCAGGTTTTTTCCCTGCACGGAAAGCAACCCGCATCAGACCAATAGAGGCGTTAAGGGCGGATTAATAGTAATGTGCCAATGTGGATAATGTGCCAATGTGCCAATTGGCTGCGCACAGAAATTAGATAATTAAAATATTAACTCATTAGCAAAATTGGCATATTGGCATATTAACACATTGGCACATTAGAAATTAGATAATTAAAATATTAACTCATTAGCAAATTTGCACATTGCCGTATTGGCACATTGGCATATTAGCACATTGGCACATTAGAAATCATGAAAATGGACATAGATACGTGGGAAGAAATCCTCGTAACCATAACAAGAAACAAAACGCGAAGCCTTCTTACTGCTTTCGGGGTATTCTGGGGTATATTTATGCTCGTAGCCCTTATTGGAGGTGGTAACGGAATGAAAGAAATGATGCAATCTAACTTCGATGGGTTTGCTACCAATTCGGCTTTCTTTATTGCCGAACAAACCGGCGAACCTTATAAAGGTTTTCGCAAAGGAAGATGGTGGAGCTTGGAGTATGATGATGTTGAACGCATCAAAAGAGCTGTACCCGAGATAGAAGTTATAACACCAACCATCAGCCGATGGGGACAGACAGCTGTGTACGGCGAAAAGAAATCTAACTGCCAGGTAAAAGGCCTTGAACCCGAATATAATGTTATTGAAAGACAGGTAATGGGCTATGGAAGGTTTATAAACGAAGTAGATATACGCGAAAGCCGCAAAGTATGTTCCATAGGTAAAAGGGTGTACGAAGAACTTTTCGCTCCCGGCGAAGACCCCTGTGGAAAGTTTATAAAGGTAGATGGAGTTTACTATCAGGTAGTAGGGGTTTGCATTTCAGAAAGTAATATGTCTATCAACGGGCGTGCATCCGAAGCTATTACATTACCCATAACCACCATGCAACGCACATACAACTTTGGTAAAAGGGTACACATGATATCTTTCACAGCCAAACCGGGCCTTAAGATTACAGATGTGCAAGACAAAGTAGAAGCAGTGGTGAAAAAAGCCCATTATATAAGTCCTACTGATAAACAGGCTATTATGATGCTTAATGCCGAAGCCATGTTCTCTATGGTTGATAATCTTTTTGCCGGAATTAAAATTCTTACCTGGATGGTAGGATTAGGTACATTGCTTGCCGGAGCCATTGGTGTATCAAACATTATGATGGTTACTGTTCGTGAACGTACCACCGAACTGGGTATTCGCCGGGCTATCGGTGCGCGCCCAAAAGATATACTTCAGCAAATTCTTTCGGAGAGCATTGTTCTTACCACCATTGCAGGAATGGCAGGCATCACCTTTGCAGTTCTTATCTTGCAATTGGCCGAGGTAGGCATTAACTCGGGAGCAGACCATGCAGTAAACTATTACCAGTTTCAGGTATCCTTCTGGACAGCCATCGGCACAGCCGCCATACTTCTTACCCTTGGCATGCTGGCAGGACTGGCACCGGCATACCGCGCCATGGCCGTAAAACCAATAGATGCTATCAGGGATGAATAATATTAGAATTAAGAATTAAGTAGTAAGAATTAAGAATTGATTCCGCATGGATTCTTACTACTAACTACTTAATTCTTACTACTAACTACTAGCTACTAATTAAAAACTTAAATACAATGAAAGTAAAGAAATCATTAAAAATTGTGGGACTGGTTATTGTGGCCGTTATATTTCTCGGTACATTTATGTTCCTCTATAGCAAGTCGAAACCAAAGGTAACCGTATACGAGGTTATTAAGCCCGAAATTACTAATCTTGAAAAAACAACTGTGGTTACCGGAAAAATAGAACCACGCGACGAAATTCTGATCAAGCCTCAGATATCGGGTATTATTGATAAACTATACAAAGAAGCCGGACAAGCCATAAAGAAAGATGAAATTATTGCCAGAGTTAAAGTTATTCCTGAAATGGGACAGCTTAACGCTGCCGAGAGTAGCTTGCGTGTTGCAGAAATCAACGCCAAGCAGGAAGAAACGAACTTTGCCAGAACCGAAAAGTTGTTCAAAGACGGATTGATATCCAAAGAAGAATACGAAAAAGGGAACGTTAGTTACAAACAGGCAATCGAAGAACGAAATAAAGCCCAGGATGCTCTCGACATTATCCGGGAAGGTATTACCAAGAAAAGTGCCTCGTACAGTAATACATTGATTCGTTCAACCATTGATGGTTTAATACTCGACATTCCTATAAAAGAAGGTAACTCGGTTATTTTAAGTAATACTTTTAATGATGGTACTACCATTGCTACTGTTGCCAATATGAACGACCTGATATTCCGTGGCAACATTGACGAAACCGAGGTAGGCCGCATTATCGAAGGTATGCCTATGAAGCTGACTATTGGTGCTTTACAAAATTTCTCGTTCGATGCCCGCCTGGAATACATTGCTCCTAAAGGTGTAGAAGAAAACGGAGCCATCAACTTCGAAATCAAAGCAGCTATATCGGTACCTGATACTGTAGTTATTCGTGCAGGATATTCGGCCAATGCAGAAATTGTACTGCAACGCGCAACCAATGTTCTAGCGCTTCCCGAAAGCACTATCCAGTTCAGTGGCGACTCTACTTTTGTATGGGTTATGACTGATAGCATACCTGAACAGAAATTTGAACGTCGCGAAATCACCGCCGGTATGAGCGATGGTATACGTATGGAGATTAAGAAAGGATTAGCATCTGATGATAAAGTGCGTGGTGCAGAAAAAATGAATAAATAATAGAAGAACATGAAACAAAGAATAGTATTAATAACAGCCATAGCTACCTTGTTTGCGTCTTCTGTATCGGCACAGCAAGGATGGACATTGCGGCAATGCATTGATCACGCTATTGCCAACAACTTAACCATCCGTAAAGCACAAATTGATGTGGATCAAAGTGAGATTGAAGTAAATACCAACAAATGGGCCCGGTTACCTAACCTGAATGCCAATGTCAATGAGAGTCTGGGCTGGGGTCGTAATGTATCGGATGATAATACATATATTGATGACATACATAGTACAAATACAAATTTCAATTTGAGTACCAATGTACCATTATTCACTGGCTTTGAATTGCCCAATCGATATCAATTATCAAAACTCAATTTGAAGGCAGCTTTTGTAGACCTTGAGAAGGCAAAAGAAGATATAGCTGTGAATGTTGCTTCCCAATATGTACAAGTTTTATACAATCTGGAATTAAAGAATGTAGCTAAAGAGCAAGTTATATTAAGTAGTGAGCAATTAAATCGTATGGAGAAGTTACAGGAAGTTGGGAAGGCATCACCTGCCGAAGTAGCTGAAGCCCGCGCCCGTTTAGCCCAAAGTGAAATGAGTTCAGTAGAGGCAGAAAACAATTATCAATTATCTCTGCTTAATCTTAGTCAATTGCTGGAGCTCCCAACTCCGGAAGGCTTTACTGTTGCTCCCATGCAGGTCGATCCTGACTTTAAACCGTTAACACCACCAGATGATATTTATACGGATGCATTGAATTATAAGCCCGGAATTCTGGCTGCCCAGTATCGGTTAGAAGGTAGTGAAAGAAGCATTCGCATTGCACAGAGCGGTTACTACCCTACCCTGTCTTTTAATGCAAATATAAGTAGTGGCTATACAACTTATAATGGTAAAGGAGATAGCTTTTTTGAACAATTAAAAAATAAGCGAAACCAATCTATTGGTTTTAGCCTGAGTATTCCTATTTTCAATCGGTTTGCTACCCGTAACCAAGTGAGAACTGCCCGGTTACAGCATACCAACTATTCTATTCTGTTAGACGAAACAAAGAAGGACTTATACAAAGAGATCCAACAGTCATGGTATAATGCTGTAGCTGCCGAAACAAAATATAAAACCAGTGCTGTAGCTGTTGAGGCTAATCAAGAATCTTTTCGCCTGATGACTGAGAAATTCGAAAACGGCAAAGCCACATCCATAGAATATAATGAAGCAAAACTGAATCTGATGAAGTCTATATCCGACAGAATACAGGCAAAGTATAATTATATATTCTCTACAAAGATTCTGGATTTCTACAAAGGAATACCAATAGAATAAAAAATAAGTGTCTGATTTTTTTAGAAACGATAAGCTATGGGTACAATTCTGTGGTTTATCGTTTTTTTGTTTCTTTGTTTTTAAAGTAATGCTAAAATAGGGTTTTAATGTATCTTTGCAATATGGTTAAGACAAAATTCTATAGAAAGAAGAAATTCAAAGTAATTGCCACATTGTTGGTCTTACTGTTATTGGTTATTGTTAGTTGCAACATTATTATTGTGATGAAAGCAAGACCAAAGTGTTATAATAATACCGTCGAGATACCTCACAACCACGTTGGTCTCTTACTAGGTACATCTCCTTATCTGGGGAATGGCAATGTAAATCTTTACTTTAAATACCGCATACAGGCTGCTGTTGAATTATATAATTCAGGAAAAATAGAATACATACTTGTTAGTGGTGATAATAGCAGGAGCGATTATAATGAGCCACTCGAAATGAAGAATGCTCTGATTGAAAAAGGCGTACCCGAAAACAAAATATTTCTGGATTATGCAGGTTTCCGCACGCTAGACTCCGTAGTACGGGCAAAGGAGATCTTCGGGCAAACATCGTTTACTGTTATTTCGCAGAAGTTTCATAACGAAAGGGCTGTATACATTGCAGGATGGCATCACATTGATGCTATCGGATATAATGCAAAGAATGTAAGTGCCAACTATGGGTTTAAGACAACAATACGCGAATACCTGGCACGGGTAAAGGTTTTTGTTGATTTGGTTATAAAGAAAAAGCCAAAGTTTTTAGGTGAGGAGATTGAGATACCCGGAACACAGCCATCCGGCGGATTTAACCATGCTAAACTGTTTTCAATTGAGCAAACAGATGATTATAAAACGATTACTGTTTTCAACCCATGGAAACCGGGAGAAATATATGCACGCTATTATTTGGTGAAAGAAAACGCCACACCTGTACCAGCAGATGGAGATAAAATACTTATTCCGGTAAAAACACTCATGGCAAACTCGGCAACACACATTGGCTTTCTGGATTTACTTGGTGAACTCGATAAAGTAACCGGGGTATGCAGTTCGGATTATATATACAACTCTGTTATCGGCGAAAGAGTGGCCGGGGGACAAGCCATCGACCTTGGAGATGCATTCAGCCTGGATATCGAACGGCTGCTGTTACTCCACCCACAAGCTGTTATGACCACCGCATATAACGCAGACGACGAAAACAGCAAACGGATGAAACAAACCGGACTAACCATTTTATATAACATTGAATGGCAGGAACAAACATTACTGGGCCGGGCAGAATGGATAAAGTATGTGGGTGCTTTTTTTGATAAGGATGCTTTGGCCGACAGTATTTTTACGACTGTTGAACAACGATACAACGAAATTAAAGAAATGGCAGCCGGCACAACTACTCAACCAACTGTTCTTTCTGGTCAGGATTTTCGTGGTAGCTGGTCCATGCCTGGAGGAAAAAGCTTTAACGCACAACTGTTTAAAGATGCAGGTGGTGACTATTTCTATCAAAAAGACAACAGTACCGGAAGCCTGTCGACCACCATCGAAGAGGCACTTATAAACTTTAACAAGGCCGATGTATGGGTAAATGTACAGGCCAATACACTGGCCGAACTGGCACTGACGGATAGCAAATACAAACTGTTCAAAGCTTTTCGCGAAGGAAAAGTATATAACAATAATAAGCGCATTACAGGTTCGGGCGGAAACGACTATTGGGAAGGCGCTGTTGCTCGTCCCGATTTGCTTTTAAGTGATATGATAAAGATATTCCATCCCGAAGTTCTGCCCAACTATGAGCTAACTTACATGCAACAATTACCGGAATGAAAAAAGAGTTCATTATTCTTATAGTCCTACTTTGCCTTACGTTTGTTGCCGACATTATTCTGGGAAGTGTTATACTCCCTCTGAAAGATGTTCTGCATGCACTAACCGGACAAACCGATGATGCTATTTATCATGAAATTATTCTCAATCACCGACTTCCCAAAGCTATTACAGCCATTCTTACCGGATGTGCATTATCGGTTTCGGGGGTGATGATGCAGACTTTGTTCCACAATCCGCTTGCCGGTCCCGATGTATTGGGTGTAACTTCGGGTGCCAGCTTAGGAGTAGCATTGCTCACCTTTGGAACTGCAACGCTCCCTTTGTGGATGATTACTGGTTGGGGACAGGTAATTGCTGCCATACTGGGTGCTGTAGGAGTATTACTGCTGATAATTGTTGCCTCAGTAAAAATACCCCAAACAGTATCATTATTGATTGTTGGAATGATGTTCGGACAGTTTGCAGCCGCCATTGTAAGCATTATGCAGAGTGTTAGTAACCCCGACACACTGAAACTATTTATAACATGGACCTTCGGAAGCCTCTCAGCAGTAAACTGGGAACAGATGAGTATTATGTTTCCTGTAATTGCAGGGGGTATTTTTATGGCTTTCCTGTTACAAAAGCCCTTAAATGTTTTTCTGCTGGGTAATAACTACGCCAGTGGGTTAGGCATTTCGGTTGCCCGGCTACGCTTGCTCACCATTCTGGCTACTGCATTGTTAGCCGGCACCTCAACTGCCTTTACTGGTCCTATAGCTTTTATCGGCATAACTATGCCACACATTGCACGCGGTTTGTTTCGCACCGCCAACCACAAAATTATCTTACCGGCTTCCATGCTTTGCGGATCGGTAGTGATGCTTCTTTGCGATATCATATCGCAACTGCCCGGTCTTCAGGGTACACTTCCGGTAAATGCAGTTACTGCCTTGTTCGGTGCACCGTTAATTGTTTGGATTATTTGGAAGAATAAGGGGTGATGCCTTTACAATCTTTGTATCTCATCAACAGTAAGTCCTGTTGTTTGAGCTATTATTTCTATAGGAACATTTGCTTTTTTCAGATTGCTGGCTATCTCTTGTTGTTTTAGCTTTTCGCCTTCGGCCTTTCCTTTGGCTTCGCCTTCAGCTAACCCTTTGGCCTTACCTTCAGCTAACCCTTCGGCCTTTCCTTCAGCTAACCCTTTTGCCTTACCCTCAGCTAACCCTTTTGCCTTACCCTCAGCTAACCCTTTTGCCTTACCCTCAGCTAACCCATCTCTATATCCTTCATATATCCCAGTTTCTATCACACTACGTTGATATCTAAGTGCTTCCATATGCGATTCATAAGATTTGCGTTCTTTCTCGGGCAAAGAATCTATGCGTAAACGTTCGCGGGCCTCAGGCAATCCACTAGCTGTGGCTGTATCGGGGATTTCACCAGTCTTTAAAAAAGAGATCCATTCATCAAGTGGAGTAATAGCATGTTTATCGAAATCGTTAACACGAAGAACATAATATTCAGGAAATATATCACCGGCTTCTTTCTTTATAAATCGTTCTTGCTGATGAACTGACAATTTTAATACATCGTTATTATGAATGCCTAAAAATGTTGTTTTACCATGATAAACATAGTCTAATCCTTGTCCTAATTCAAAATAGACAATATTAACAGAGTATATTTTACGAACTTTTTCATAAGGTTCGCCACGGTGCATATATTCGGCAATAGTTTTTGATGTACCATACAACATACGATGAAAATAATCCAGCTCACGACTATTTTGTACTTCGATAATAATTAGTTCACCTTTGCTGTTTTCGGCCAGCATATCAACACGGTTAAACTTATCATCAAATTCTTCCTGATTACCCTCACTTTCCAGAATGTGATCAATACGGATAGATTCACCCAGAAGAACCGTGAGAAGACCTTCAAGCACTACAAAGTTGGTTTTATTGCGAAGCAAACGCTTTGCAGCCCAATCGAAACGAACGAAACGAGAGTCAGACATAACACATTGTATTTAGATATCACAAATGTACACGAAAGTTATTGTATTATCAAATCATCGCATCAGCAATAACAGCATTGTACCATCTTCGCCATACAATCCGGCACTTTTATCGGTTAGTATGGAAAATGATTTTACAATATTCAATGCATTCATAATTTTACGTTCTATTGTCATATCCGGACAGGCCATCATGGTTGCTGCCACAGCAGGAAAAGCAATAGAAGTTTCGCTGTTATTTGAAGTTGTAAATCCACCATTAATCATATTGCAACCGGCATTACCATGAATACTCTTTTTGCTGGTATCAAAACTGATATAAGGTTTCTTATCCAAATTAGCAGGAATAGTTTCACCATTTACCTGCGTTATTTTCCATTCACCCTCTAGTGAAGAAAGTACAGACAGATTCTCTTTATTGGCAAGAACTACAACCGGCCGGTTATATGAGTTGGTTAATGCTACCCGGTTATTGTCCAGCATCCGGTATCCTTTTACGTTTTTAAGCACATTAAGTACATTCTGTTCCAAAGTCATATCGGGGCAAAACATACGGGTAGAAGCAATATGGCTCAAATCGAGTACACCTGCCTTAGCCGATGTGTCGAATGTACCCATCATCCGGTTGCAACCGCTGTTTCCATACACTTTACCAGTTACAGCTTCGAAACCGATAAACGGATATTCATGGCCAACAGGAGGAACTACGGCCGAACCGTTAATCTCAATAATATTCCACTCACCATCTATATTTGATATAGTGGCCATTTCTTTACTGGTACGACATGAAGTTAAGGCAAGCACCATCGACAGGCTTACTATAAAAATAGATATCTTTTTCATTGCTTTAAAGTTTAAATATGACTAATCTTATCACAAATATAACACCAACTAACCGATTTTGCCCAATCTTCGTTGAACAAATTTCCCTGCGGCATATTTTTGGAACAGAGAACTATCGCTTATACTTTACAACAAATACAAAGCCTTGGTGTTCAGCATAAGGAGCACTTTTAGCTTTTATATATTATTAACCTGAGGCTTTCCTGTAACTATTCACTGCAAATGTTTTTTCAGATCTATCAATATGTTTCTTTGTAGTTCTCTTCGGAAAACACTGTAGTTCTCTGTAGAAAAGTCTGTAGCTTTCTGTGGAAAAGTCTGTAGTTCGCCACAGAAAACTCTGTAGTTTTACAAAATAAAATACGGGAACGATAGTCTTTTGAATTACTAACATCCCCGTATTATTATATGCTACTCTTATGCAATGCCAAAGATACGAAAAAACAATGATATATGCAATATATATTAACATCTGTAAACATTGATGTAATGTTTACAACTTCAATTCCAGTTTACTCTCGCCTGTAGGTGTTAATACAGTCAATGTCATATCATTGCCTTTTTTGCGTAAAACCATAATTGTTGCACTTTCGGGCCTGTTGCCTCCACCAATTACAACAGGAAAATTGTTATCTACTGCCCCTTTTTCGTGATAAGCGTAACGGTGGGTATGAGCATTTAAACTAACATTGAAAGGAGCTTTCTGCAATAAATCGCCCCATAACTTCAAACAAGGGTTGTATGATTCTGCCCTCATTCCATATATAGGTATATGATGAATAAGTACACGTTTATTAGCTTTCTTGAAAACTTTACTATTTAATTCCTGCTTAAGGAACTGAGCCTGATTCAACCGTAGACCTTCAAAATCATTCAGTCCATAATATACCCATGTGCTATCGGGTTTATCTTCGCCACAATCCAACATAACAAAACGGGTATCGCCCCAACTGAATGCTCCATACGTTTTATCACCAACATAATCAATCAGGTTGCGCAGTTCAATGGAGTAGGCATTTCTTATCTCGTGATTGCCACGCATATAAAATACCGGAACATTTTGTGCTTTTACCTTTTCGTTCATATACGAGAGGAAGCCAACAGCATCTTGCTCATTCTTGGGGTCGTCAATACAGTCGCCGTTAAAGAATACCATATCATAGTCCATTCCAAGAATTACCTGCTCAACCATAGCCATCAGTTTATTATTCTTATGGATATCATTCAGAATAATTGCTGTAAAATCCTGAGTAGATTCGGATGGCATAATAAACCTGTATGTATCAGAGTAGGCTGTCTCTCCAAATTCTTTTTTATATGCCTGGTATAAAGTGATTTCGCGCGAGCATACACGGTAATAGTATGTTTTACCCGGTTCAAGCCCGGTGAGTCGTATTTTGTGATGTTTATTGTTGCATATCATCTGCCCATCAACATACAATTCTTTTCGCTGGTCCAGCTTGCCATCTGTTCCATACTCTACCCATGCATGCACAGGAACATTGGTAAACCATGAAACGGTAATCCCATTATCTGTTGGATTTTGCAGATACGGTTTTGTACGGAAAATATCGGCCTGTTCTGCTTTCAGACGTACATCAACATATAGGGGTAAATGATCCGATCCCAACCGGTTGTTTAAAACATTTCGTCCTAAAACCGAATACGTATTTCCGGCATTTTTAAAACCATACATATAGTCAATGCACTCTCTTGGTGTATCCGATGGAAATGTATTCTGCTTGGGATTATTCAAAACCACAAAATGTTCGCGTAATAGCTTTTGTTCTTCCGAGTCGTACAAAGAATTCATATCACCTGCCAGAAACACCGGTTTGGTTATGTCTTTAAGTGCATCGAGGATAATAGAAACCGATTCCATTCTCTCTTCTTTTGTTAAAGCAAAATGTGTGCAGCAAACAACACATTTATCGAACTCGGCTACCAGTAGTACACGGGCTTCTTTTCCAGGCAAAGGAATCTGCCGGATGTTCAATGGAACTTCTTTCGACAGGAGCCCTACTCCGTATTTGCCTCCCTGAAAATCAATAGCCGGAGCAAAGGAAGGGTGCATCAATGCTTTCTTTGCAACTTCTTCCAATACATATACTCCATTGGTACGGGTTGCTGCGCTGTCAACTTCTTGTATGGCTACAAAATCGGGAGCAACTTCGTTTATAACATCGGCAACACGTTGAATATCCATTTTGCCGTCAATGCCAATACAATTACGAATATTGTAAGACATAATGCGCAGGGAGTTCTCTTCTTTAGGTTGAACTGTTTGTGCTATAACAGAAACAAAGCACAAAAAGGATAGGAAAACAAAAAAAGTTCTTTTCATGACAATAGAGATTAATTAGGTTAGTGAATGCCAAAAGTAACAAAAAAGCATTTAACAGTCAATAATCAAAGCCTTTTCGTTCAATAAAACATATTCAACACCTAATTGTGTACATTCTTTTTTTAACTGATTAATCCGGTAAGCGGGTAAAGAAGAATCCAGGACAACACATTTTGCATCCATTAGCCCTGCTATAGATTCCAGACTTTTTGTAAATCCTTTGCATACATACAGGTAATCTATTTCCAATAAACATTTGCTGTGTTTGCCGTACCACCGGTCATCATTCAGTATATAAATGCGTTTGCCTTTAAAATGCAGGTAGTTATCTTGCCGTAAAATATCTGCTTCGTATCTATCGGCCAGTATTTGTTGTGGAGTATCGAGTTTTCGCCGATTCCAGTAGTTTGAAAGAGTTTTAGATAAATGTTTTAAATCCGATACGCTGTCGGCACATACCAACCACGAGGTGCCATTGTTATTGATACAATGTACAACCGGACAGTTGCGCACATTATAGAATACTATGTTTGAATGAGGCAACTCGGTTGCAGTAAACCAAAGCTGATGAGACACCAGAAAAAGTAAACAGGCTATTAAAGCAAACACATACTTTTGGGCGAACCGGATTGTTAAAATCAAACCGATAAAAAGCGCCAGATAAAAAACAAAAACATCCCAATGGTGCACCCAGATATTGTCTATTGAAGAGTATGGTAATTTCTCGATCCAGCGAACCGAATAATTTAAGACTCCTATCAATGTATTTAGTATATCAGCAATAAATTGCGATAGCCATAAAACCGGAGAGGCAAGAAGCATTACAATTGCAACATACACAATTATGGTAACCAAAAGAACTACCCACAGATTTGTAAGCAGGAAGTGAGTAGAAAACCGTGAAAAGTAATACAATACCAATGGCGCTGTGGCAATTTGCGCAGCTATCGACACTGTTATTAGTCCCCAGAGATAGTTTAGGATTTTATTTTTTACATTGAGTAGCCCAAATATCCGGGGTTGAATTAAAACGATGCCCAACACTGCGGTATACGAGAGTTGAAAGCCAACATCGAACAGCCATACCAGATTATAAAGCAACATGCAAAAGGCCGAAACTGCAAGCGAATTTATGGTCAGCAGTTTACCCGAGAACACCTGTGATATGGCTATCAACGAAAACATACACACCGAACGAACCACTGAAGGAGAGAATCCGGTAATTAAAGCAAAACACCACAAAAGTATGATTGTAATTGTTGCACGAAGTATGGAGGCTTTCCTGCCCGATCCAAAACATTTTATAAAAATGAAGGACATCAGTGCAAAGAGGATTCCAATGTGCAGGCCTGAGAGCGCCAGTACATGGCTGGCTCCGGATATTGAGAACGACTCTCGTATTTCTTCGCTCAATTCATCTTTATATCCAACCGTTAATGCAGAAAGTACAGCAAGTTCGTCTCCTGCAAATCCCAGTTGTTTGTATCTATCCAGCACATAATTGCGGTATTTAAATGCTTCTTCCTGTAAAGTTTCGGTTTCCGAGTGCGATACAACCTTCCATTTGCCAGGCTTTACATAAGCTGTACCACTTATGCCTTTCCGTATCAAGTACCGGGGATAATCAAATTCTTCCGGATTGCCATTGTTCCGGGGCAATGATATTTGTGCATGAAACAGTAGTTCGTCTCCTTGTTTTAGAGTAGAGGCTAATGAATCCTGCGGAAAATAAAGTAACACTTTCTGGGTTACAGAACCCGGAATAGAATCGAATGCTTCGCTCAAAGTAGACGGACAAAGAATGCTGTTTGGTTTATATTCAGGATTACCTGTAACAACAGCCCGGTAAATCATTTCTTTTCCGGCAAAAGAATAAGAACCATCAGATAGTTTAGATGTGGTAAGGGTAGCGCCCAGAAGAAAAAGAAAAATGTGTAATGTTACTCCAAAGAACCACCTGATAGTGTAATTCCGAACAAAGTGAGTAATCAATAAAACAATAAAAGAGGCTGATAAACCAATGCATAAAGCCTCTGAAGAAATTCGGATATCTTTAAAAAACAGATAATCGGCCAACCATATCCCAACTGCCAGAGGCAATAACAAACGCAGAAAAGGATAACGAGTAATAAGTGAGTGGTTAGTATTGCGATACTGCATAGCTACTAGCTACTAACTACTAGCTACTAACTAGTTCTCAGATTATGTATCATTTGTTCCGGATTCTCATTGGCAAAAACGGCACTTCCGGCAACAAGTACATCTGCACCTGCTGCTACCAGTCGTGCTCCTGTTTCCAGATTAACTCCGCCATCTACTTCAATAAGTGCTTTCGATCCGGTTTCTTCAATCAATTTACGGAGTTGCTGTACTTTGGTTATAGAGTGTTCGATAAACTTTTGTCCGCCGAATCCGGGATTCACACTCATTATCAATACCATATATACATCTTTAATGATATCGGCCAATAAAGATACCGGAGTTGCCGGATTAATAGTTACAGCCGGTTGCATGCCTGCTTCACGAATTTGTTGTATCACCCTGTGCAGGTGTGTGCAGGCTTCAAAATGTACATTCATGGTATGTGCACCAAGGGCTTTGACTTCGGGTATAAACTTTTCCGGTTGCACTATCATTAAATGTACATCCAGTGGTTTGTTAGTTAGCTCGGCTACATATTTCAATACCGGAAATCCAAAAGAAATATTGGGAACAAAAACGCCGTCCATAATATCAATATGAATCCATTCGGCTTCACTCCGGTTTACCATTTCAATGTCTTTGGCTAGATTGGCAAAGTTTGCCGATAATATGGAAGGGGCTATTATTGGTTTCATAGATTCACAATTTATCTTTCTACAAAGGTAAATAAAAAAATGATTCTGGTAAACAAGAACTAATTTCAATCGTAAATCGTAAATCATCTAATCGTAAATTTCAAAATTCTTTTCGTACTTTTGTTCCCTCTAAATAAAAACGAAGATTACATGGGAGGTTTTTTTGGAACAGTCTCGAAGGTCAGTTGCGTGACTGACTTATTTTATGGCACAGACTACAATTCACATTTAGGTACAAAACGCGGCGGATTAGCCACTTACAGTAAAGAAAAAGGATTTATCAGAGCCATTCATAACCTGGAAAGTTCATATTTCAGGAGTAAGTTTGAAGCAGGACTCGGTAAATTTAACGGAGAAGCAGGCATCGGAATCATCAGCGACACAGATGCTCAACCAATTATAATCAACTCTCACCTCGGCCGTTTCGCTATTGTTACTGTAGCCAAAATAACCAACCTACCCGAACTCGAAGAAGAACTCCTCAATAAAAACATGCACTTCGCCGAACTTAGTTCCGGCAATACCAATCAAACCGAACTTGTTGCACTTCTTATTATACAAGGTAAAACGTTTGTTGAAGGTATAGAAAATGTATACAACAAAATAAAAGGATCGTGTTCCATGCTTCTGCTTACTGAAGATGGAATTATTGCTGCCCGCGACAAGTTGGGCCGGACGCCGGTTATATTGGGTAAGAAAGAAAATGCGTATGCCATAACCAGCGAATCGAACAGTTTACCCAATCTTGATTTTGATCACGTTTCCGATTTAGGCCCGGGAGAAATTGTTAGGGTATATGCCGACAGGGTAGAGCAATTACGGAAACCTAACGAAGAAATGCAGGTTTGCTCTTTCCTTTGGGTGTATTATGGATTTCCAAACTCATCTTACGAAGGTAGAAATGTAGAAGAATTCAGGTACGAAAGCGGACGCATTATGAGCCAGGGTGATGATTCGGATGTGGATTTTGTTTGCGGAATCCCGGATTCGGGCATCGGACAAGGACTTGGTTATGCACAGGGAAAAGGAGTACCTTACCGCCGTGCTATTACTAAATATACTCCTACATGGCCTCGTAGCTTTACTCCTGCTAAGCAAGAACTACGTGATTTGGTTGCCCGGATGAAACTAATTCCCAACCGGGCCATATTACAAGGTAAACGTATTATTTTCTGCGACGATTCTATTGTACGAGGCACTCAGCTGAAAGATAACGTAAAAGTTCTTTTTGAGTATGGTGCCAAAGAGGTGCACATGCGTATCGGCTGTCCACCGCTTATCTATGGTTGTCCGTTTATAGGCTTTACTTCTTCAAGAAGCCCAATGGAGCTTATCACTCGCCAAATAATCAAGAAGTTTGAGGGCGATGAAAATAAAAACCTGGATAAATATGCCACAACAGACTCTCCCGAATATAAAAGAATGGTAAACGAGATTGCAGAAAAGTTTAAACTAACTAGTTTAAAATTCAATTCGATGGAGACTATGATTCAGGCTATTGGACTACCTAAATGCAAAGTATGTACACATTGCTTTGATGGGTCGAGCCGATTTTAGTAATCTTTAAACCCCAACCCCATGAAATACAATTTTGATGAAATAATAGATCGCACCCACACCGATGCTGTTAAAGTAGACGCTTTGCAAACAATCTGGGGGCGGACAGATTTAACTCCCTTGTGGGTAGCCGATATGGATTTCCGTACAGCTCCGTTTGTTGTTGAAGCCATAAAGAAACGGCTGGAACATGAAATACTGGGGTATACCGTAAAAGCAGAAAGCTGGTACACTTCTATCATTCAATGGCTGAACAACCGTTACAGCTGGAAGATTAACAGCGACACACTGCTATTCTCTCCCGGCATTGTTACCGGATTGGCACTGGCTGTTCAGTGTTTTACCAAACCTGGCGATAAGGTAATGGTGCAGCCACCTGTATATCATCCTTTCTTTTTGGTAACCGAACACAATAACCGCGAGGTGGTATACAGTCCGCTGGTGCTGCAAGATGGGCAGTATCATATCGATATGGACCGGTTCAGAAAAGATATACAAGGATGCAAAATGTTCATCCTCTGTAATCCCCATAACCCCGGCGGACGTGTGTGGACAAAAGAGGAACTCAGCGAACTGGCTGCCATCTGCCACGAAAACAATGTTTTTGTTGTTTCGGACGAGATTCATGCCGATTTAACTTTACCTCCTTACAAGCATCATCCTTTTGCAACGATATCCGAAGAGGCCCGAATGAACTGCATAACATTTATGTCGCCCAGCAAAGCTTTTAATATGGCAGGGCTATACAGTTCTTATTGCATCATTGAGAATAAAGAATTGAAAGAGAAATTCGAAGACCACCTCAATAAGATAGAGTTAGGCGGAGGAAATGTATTTTCATTTATCAGCGTTGCAGCCGCCTACAGTAACGGAACCGAATGGTTGGATCAGCTGATAGAATATATTCAGGGCAATATTGACTTTACTGATAATTTCCTGAAAGAGAATGTGCCGGCCATCAAAGTGATTCGTCCGCAAGCCTCTTACCTTGTATTCCTTGATTGCAGGGAATTGGGATTGTCGCAAGAAGAACTTGTGAAATTCTTTGTTGATGATGCCCGTTTGGCTTTAAACGATGGAACAATGTTTGGAAAAGAAGGCACCGGCTTTATGAGGCTCAATGTAGGTTGTCCGCGGAGTGTGTTGAAGCAAGCATTGGAGCAGTTGAGAGTTGAGAGTTGAGAGTTGAGAGTTACGATGCCGCATGGTAACTCTCAACTCTCAACTCTCAACTCTCAACTATTTACGTTTTCGCCTGTTGATACGTATCCTTATCATTCAAATTCTGTTCCACTTCAAGAACAATAACAAATGGTTTATCCGAGGTATAACCGGCAGGTATGGCGATGTTATACAAACTGTTATTGTGTTTGTTTTTAGCGGCATCAATAATCTCAACCTCCTCTTTATTCGCTAAGAAATAAGCTTTTAATGGCTTAACGCCTCCTTTGGGAATCTCCAGATTAATCATGTTATTAATTGGCCTGTTAAAAACAGTCAGGTATATTTTATTATCCTTTCCGGTATAATATCCCCAGCCTTGTTGTTTCAAACCTACATGGGATGTACCGTAAATGGCTTCGCTGTTAATCTTCATCCATTCGCCTATCTCTGCAGCCAGTTGAGTTTCTTCCGGACGAATGTTGCCTTGCCCGTCGGGGCCGAAGTTTACAACAAAGTTACCATTCATAGATACGGCATGAAGCATCATCTTTATTAAGTCGTACGATGTTTTTACATACCCTCGCCATTCCTTATGATAACCCCATTGGTTTTGAGGTACAGTCATTACACAATCCCAATCACTACCATTCAAATCGTCTATTGAGTTGGGCAGGTCGCGTTCCCAAGTCTGATCGTAATCGTCAATCAGGTCACCGTTTGAGTCGTAGTGGCGTTTACCATTCTCATCGGCACGGAAGCGACTACCAATAACCAATCCCGGATGCATGGCACGAAGTTCGTTTCCTAATTCATCAACCCAGGCGGCTTCGTTTATCCATGCCTTATCCCAACTACCATCAAACCAAAGTCCTTTAATGGTAGGGTAATTGGTTAACAGTTCTATTAACTGATTGCGGGTGAACTCTTTAAACTTATCGTACAACACGCTGTCCTCTTTGGTTACCGGAGGTGCCGAACGATATCCTTTGTAATTCCAGTCGATGATGGAGAAATACAGATGCACATCGATTCCTTCTTTGTTATAAGCATCGACCACAGCTTTTACTATATCCTTTTTGTAGGGTGAGTTGGCAATGGTGTAATCGGTGTATTTGCTGGGCCACAAGCAAAAACCATCGTGATGCTTTGTGGTAAATATCATATATTTAGCCCCCATCTCTTTGGCTTGTTTAGCCCAACGTTTGGCATCAAAAGCTTTGGGGTTGAATCCCTTGTACAGGTTATCGTAAGCATCTTTGGGCATTTCTTTCCATGAGCGAATCCATTCGGCAGCACCGGGATAATATTTGTCTTCCCAAAAACCACCCGGTATGGCATATACTCCCCAATGTATAAACTGACCCAAGCCATGTTCGCGCCAGCGTTGCATTTCGGCATCGGTACGTTTCCCTATACGGTGCGCACCATGTTTTAACGGGATTGATGCGCGTCTGTTTTGTGCATTTGCAGGAAATATTAGTAATCCTGCTAATACAAATAATAAGAAAAGAGTTTTTTTCATAATCCTATATGTTCTTTTGTTTTAAGCGTTGCCTTCTCCAGTAACTTGCGGTTCTCGGGAGAGTAGTTCCACACAACCTTATCTTCGTGTTCCTTACCGTTGGCAGTAACTTTTGTTATAATGGTGTTTTCGCCTTCGTTCAGTTCAATGTTGTTGAAGATATAGTGTACATGGGTTGTGCCCTGTGTTACATTTGTTACCTCTACACCATTTACATACAATTTAGGTGTGCCCATATTTGAATATACGGTTACAGGCGTTACTTTATTTTCTCGTTGTGTAGCCCTGCGCTGAGTAAGGTACAATACAGGTTCTTTGCTCCAGTTTGCTTTGTACCAGTAATATGGATCTTTCTTTGTTTTACGGTCGAAGGTAACAAGGCCTTTCATATTCCGTGCTTCTACCCCACCCTGTGTTGTGGCCGGCGTAGCAAAGTCGAAGGTGTTCCAAATGTAAGAACCAATCAGGTAAGGATGTTGGGATATTACCCCCCAATGTATTTCGTGAAACTTAGTAGCAAATGTTTCGGGATAGAACTGTGAGAACCACCGGCCGAAATCGCCAACCACCTCTTCTTGTTGATGAATGTTTGCTTCGGCACCATACTCGGAGAACATTACTTTGTAGTTGGGAAAATCTTTCTCCATGCCTGTTATCCACTTTTCTACATCCTGTATTTTGCCACTATACCAACCAAAGTAGTGGTTAATACCTTGTATGTCGGCATTGAGGTTCGATGCCTGATCTACTTTTGAATAACCACTTACCGAAACCGTATACCGGTACGGATCTTCGGATTTAGCCAGATCGTGCAGATCGGTAGTGAGTGCTACTGTGTAATCGTAAGGGGTGTATACTTCGTTGTGCAGCCCCCAAACATAAATAGAGGGGTGATTGTAGTTCTGGCGAACCATTTCTATCAGTTGTTGTTTGGCATTTTCGCCCTCCCAAGTGCTTACCCGGTTAACAAAAGGAATCTCTGCCCAAATCATAAAACCAATACTATCGCACTTAGAATAAAGATATTCCGATTGCTGATAATGTGCAAAACGAATGGTGGTGGCCCCTATTTCTTTAATAATGGCAAGATCGGTATCGTGATTTTCGTTTGTAAGGGCACTACCTAGCTTCCACCAGTCCTGATGCCGGCATACGCCATACATCGGAACTTTTTTCCCGTTCAGGTACATGCCATCGGCAGCTTTCAGTTCAAAGTGTCTTAGTCCCAGGGGTTGAACTACTTCATCAATCACCTTGTTACCGGATAATACCTGGGTAACTACTTTGTATAGATAGGGGTCTTCCAGTCCTTGCCACAGGTGCGGATTCTTTAGGGTGAAGTCTTGTTCAACAAACTGTCTTCCCTGTGGAAGAACGGTTACAGGAGTTAACATACCCGCCTTTACTTTACCATTTGCCTCGAAAACAGTTGTCGAAAGCACAACATCTACAGCTGTTTTGTTCTTGTTTTCCATCTTAATCTTAATGTTCACATCTGCCGATTTAGAAGTTACTTTCTTTTGGCTGATGTAAATACCGGGCGATGCAAAATCGGTTACAGCAATGTTTACTTTATTGGTAACAATAAGTTCTACCGGACGATAAATACCCCCGTACACCCCAAACAGTGTATGATTAATGGGTATAACATCTGGCCGGGACGAGTTATCGACCTTTACCTGAATCTGGTTTTTTTCGCCAAACTTTAAGGCATTGGTTATCTCAACAGCAAAAGCAGAGTAAGCCCCTTTGTGATTTCCCACATAGGTGTTGTTTACATATACTTCGGCCACTGAACCTACCCCTTCGAATCGCAGGAATATTCTTTTATCTTTGAGTGAAGCATCCGGGGTGTACTCTTTCCGGTAGTACGCCTCGCCTGCATAATAGTTGTTTTTATCATTCTGCATATCGGTATTGTTCCAGGTGTGCGGAATGTTTACATCCTGCCAGCGCATGTCGAAGCCGGCAGCAAACAAAGTGGGGTCTTTAGCGAAGGGACCTTTTTTAAACTTCCAACCCTCGTTGAAGGAAGTAACTGTTCTTGCTGTTGTTTGACTGTAAGCAGTGCATGCAAAAAGGTAAAAGGCAAGTAATAAAAACACGTTTCTTTTCATGAGATTTAGTTTATGCTTATTCTAATAGTTTCAACATTTCGACTCCGGCCATCAGGAATGCACCTGTACCATATACGGCTGTCATTTCGCGGGTAACCTTTTTGGGATCGGCACCAATGGGCTGCACATATCCCAGTTTGCCGTTTGTATCGATAGCAGTGAGAAGTGCCTCCCATGCTTTTTTAATAGTAGGAATATACGAACTGTTGAGCAGTTTGTTGTTTACCCCATAGGCCAATCCGTATGTAATCAGGGCTGTTGCACTGGTTTCGGGCGATGGGTAACTGGCGGGATCTAACAGGCTGGCGTGCCAAAAGCCATCAGCATTTTGCAATTTGCTTAACCGGGCGGCCAGTTCAACAAAAAGACTGGTGTAATAAGGGCGATAGTGAGAATCTGCAGGAATCTGTTTCAGTATGTTTATTATGCCTGCCAACACCCAACCGTTGCCCCGGCCCCAGAAAATCTTTTCGCCGTTGGCCTCTGTTTTGCCCAGATAACTATCATCGCGGTAAAACAGGTTAGCTTCCTTATCGTATAAGTGATGGTATGTTTTCAAGAAGTTTTCATGCATAAAATCCAGATAGGCAGTGTTACCGGTAATATCAGATAGTTGTGCATATACCGGAGGGGCCATAAACAACGCATCGCACCAAACCCATTGTTGCTTGTTACGGTAACTCATAGAAGAGTCGGCCGGGTTGTGCATTATCCAATCGGCCCGTTGCCTGACGGATGCAAGCATTTCGGGTTGCTTATACTTGCCATACATGCTCAGGTAAAACTGGGCAACACACAACTCGTCGGCATGATAAAGGCTGTATTTGGGATAATTGGCAAAGTTAGCAGGAATGGTCCAGTTGTTTTCTGTACCTATAGACATCAACCACTTGTGGCCCAACGTATCGCCGGTTGCCTCTGCCCAATCAAATATGCCCAGGTAAAGTACTCCGTTGGTCCAGGCATCGATGCCATAGTCGTGCAGGTTACCTTCTGTTTTATAGGTAAAGTTCTCCATTTGCCAGTTGGCTACTTGTTTCATAACCAACTTTATATTATCTCTTTCTTTATTTCCGGAACAAGAGAGGTTAACCAGTAGAAGAAATGCCAGGAACGGAGTGAGTAAAGGTTTCATAATAATGTAATTTGATAACGTTTTTTCTTTGTATGATGATTTGATCTAAAGCCAATCAACCTCTGAGCAAAATTAGATGTTTACCCATTTGCGCCTTTACTCAATTCAGTATTTGTTTTATCTATTTGTTTAAAACGGGTTATTATTTTGCTTTGTGCTTTGCTGCAAACGCAGTTGGGGTTTCGCCAAACATCTTTTTAAAGGCATTTGTAAAGTAGGGTTGACTTTCAATACCTATTTGCATCATAACTTCTTTCATTGTTATGTTTTCTTCAATAATTAGTTTGGCTGCTTTACGCAAACGGTAATTTAGTACAAATTCAACTACCGATTTGCCTGTGAGGCCTTTCACTTTTGTGTAAAGTTTGCTTCTGCTCATCGACAGTTCGTTGGCTATCAGGTTTACATCCATCTCGGATTGATCCAGGTTGGCCTCAATAAATGCTGTGAGTTTCTTCAGGAATTTGTTGTCTTGTTCGTTCGACGACAGTTCACTGCTGTCGGCATAGTAGTTCTTGGCATAGTATTCTTTCAGCTGTTGCTGGTTTCTGAATATATTTTGTATGGACAGTTTAAGGAAGTTAAGGTCTATTGGTTTTTCCAGATACAAATCGGCGCCCGACCCTACTCCTTCTATTTTACTTTCCACACTTGTTTTGGCTGTAAGCAAAATAAATGGAATGTGCGATGTGTTTATATCCGTTTTCACATCGTTGCACAACGAAACTCCATCTTTGTGGGGCATCATAATATCGCTTACAATCAGCTCAAAATCTACTTTGGCAATCAACTTGGTGGCTGCAAGTCCGTCGGGTGCCTGGTAAATATCAAATTCGTCCGATAGCGATTCGGCAATCAGTACGCGCAGGTCTTCGTTGTCTTCGGCTATCAGTATTTTCTTTTTCAGTTGTTTCAGTATCTTGTTTTCTTCATTCCCGGCTGGTGTGTATGGGGCATTGTCTTCGGCTGGCTCTTCTTTTTCAACCTTGACCTCCTTCGATTGCATAAAGTCTTCTTCATTAAACACCTCTTTGTTCAGGGGCAGATAAACAATGATATCTGTACCTTCGTTTCTTTCGCTATAAAGCGATATGCTTCCTTTGTGCAGTAACACAAAGCTTTTAACAAGTGCCAAACCTATTCCGGTTCCTAAATGCGAATCGGAGTTAACGGTATTTACCTTATAAAATCTTTCGAATACACTGCTGATAGACTCCTTCGAAATGCCAACGCCGGTATCCTTAACTGCTATGTGAAACGTTTCGGCATAGTTGGTTACCTCGCCAATGGTGTGGCTGCTTTTATAGCGAGAAACAAAGTTATTGTTTCCAAACCCCGTTTCTATGGTAATGTTGCCATTGTCGCGACTGTATTTAAAGGCATTATTCAATAAGTTCATAACAACCTTTTCCAGTATATTTCTGTCAACATATATATCGTTGGGCAGGTTGGGGTTACATGCTATCCGGAAGTCTATATTCCGTTGTGCGGCATAATCGGCAAAGTCGGTTGCTATTTCATTAATCAGGTTGTTAATGTTGATGGATTGCAGTTCCAGTTTCATTTTACCGTTTTCAACTGTTCTGAAATCCATTAACTCGTTAACCAAATTGAGCAGCCGTTGGGCATTACCATTCAGTATGCGGTAATAATACTCTTTCAATCCTTCTTTTCTTAACTTCTCTAATGCAGCAATAATAAGCGACAGAGGTGTGCGGAAGTCGTGCGATATATTGGTAAAGAAACGAAGCTGTGTTTGGTGTATCTGTTCTTTCTTATCGTTTTCGATATTTTCCAGATATAGTTGCATTTTTAGCCGTTTCTTTTCGTTGTAGTGTCGCAGTATGATGTACACAATACTTATAACTACCAAACAATAAAGCAGGTATGCCGGCCAACTTACCCAAGGGGCGGGTTTTCTTTTTATCTTTATGGTAACAGGCGTATTGCCCCAAACCCCATCGTTGTTGGCAGTGTAAACCTCGAAGTAGTATGTGCCTGCCGGAACTTTAGAGTACATGGCAGTTCGGTTGGCGGCTGTGGTTTCAATCCAACGTTCATCGTATCCTTTCAGCCTGTACCTGAACGTGTTTTTTTCGGGAACATGGTAGTTGTCCGAAGAAAATTTAAATCCGAAGTTTGCCTGATCGTACTTTAATACAATCTCGGTAACCGAGTCTTTGAAGGCATAAGTGGGTTGTGCCGATTTATGATCAATAAAGAAGTCGGAAATAATAACTTTGGGTTTATACTGATTGTAAGGCAGCTTTTTAGGATTAACTACCGTGAAGCCATTTGTGCCCCCAAAATACAATTTCCCGTTATTGCCTTTCATTACCGCCAAAGGATAGTAAACCTGACCTTGGGTACCCTCGCGTTTATCAAATTTTTGTAGACTGTTTTGCGCTATGTTATAACAATACAATCCGTTATCGGTGCCCATCCAAATGTTTCCATCGTCGTAACAAATGTTGTAAATAGAATAAATATTGTTGGGCAACAGTTCGTGCAATGCTACAAATGTGGTGTTGTTGGGATCGAATTTAATCAAACCATTACCAATGGTTCCTATCCAGATGTTTCCGGAATCGTCGAGGCAAAACGTGAAAAACCCCATATAGTTTTTGGCAATCATTGTTTCTACTTTGTGTGTTGCTATGTCCATTCTATAAAGAGTTTCGTTGGTGATGGCCCATAAGTACTTTTCGCCCTGCTTCAGAATGTCGAAGATGTATTCGTCGGTATCTTTTTTCAGTTTAATATGCTTAAATGTATTGGCTTTTATCGAGAAGTAAGATATCTCGGGTTTTTGATACTGGTAGGCTATCCACAATCCGGAGTCGGCCTCCTGAACCGTTTTACGAATGTTATTTATCAATAGCGAGTTCGATGTTTCGCGTTTGTTTTTGTAGTTGGTAACAGTATTTTGCGATCTGTCATAATGGTCTAATCCGCCGGTGTACATGGATATCCAGAGGTTTTCGTTTGGATAAACCACCATTGATTTTATGTTGTTAGATGTTATATTGTTGTCCTGGGTGAAGTATTGAAACTGGTTGGTTTCTTTATCCATACGGTTTATGCCTCCTCCTTCGGTTCCAATCCAGATGTGTTTTTCGCTTTCGGCAAACGAGCTTACCGGTACTTGGTTTAAGCCACTGTTTTGCGGAGTGAAGGTTTTAAAGGCATTGCTTTCGTTGATGTTTACATAACATAATTTACCCGAGTAAGTACCTACCCAGATATTGCCTTGGCGGTCTTCGTTTATTGTCCAGATAGAGTTATTGGGCAAACTAAACGGATCGGTGTCCGAATGTGTGTAATGCGAGCAGGTGCGGGTTTGAGGGTCGAGTATGTACAAACCGTTTATGGTTCCCAGCCACAGGTATCCTTCCCGGTCTATCAGGAAAGTTCTGATTGAGCTGCTACTAACTTCGTCAATCAGTCCGTATTGTTCCTCTACCCTAAAGGTTGATAAATCTATTTTGTACAGCCCGTACTTATTGTTGTATAGCCATAGCTTTCCCTGGTGTGCTTTGGCAAATCGTATATTCGAATCGCTTTGGGGCAGTGCCATACAGAAAACAAATTCGTGCTTTGCCGGGTTGTAGCGGTATACTTTGTTATTTATAAATGTATAAAGATCATTATTATGGGTACAAATGGTTGGGTTAACGTACGATACCGAGTCGCCATCGAACAATGGTTCGGTTAAGGTTTTGTTTATTACATCAACCAGTCGCCACTTTTGTTCGTGCCATGCCCACAAGTTGTTTAGTTTATCTGTTTTTATAACATAAACCCGATCGAATATCCATTCAAATTTATCGTATATGCGGTTGTAGCCAAATACCCCATTGTCGGTATTTACAAAGAGATTTCCCTGAGCATCGGATGCCATGTTGCGGAAAAGCCATTTGCACGAGTCGTTTATTGCAGCAAAGTGTGGGTAATATTTTTTATATTCCAGTCCATCAAAGCGATACAGCTCGTAGTCCATCATTATCCATACAAATCCGTCTTTGTCTTGCTCAATGGCTTTTATGCCATCGTAATAAAATCCCCCATCGGGCGACATGGTTCTGAATTTATAGTTTTCGGCCCCCCAAGCCTGCTGGGTAAGAAAAAGGAAGGCAAGGAAAAAGTAGAATATATACCTTGTTTTCATTGCTATACAAATAATTAGAACTCTAAGATATAGAAAAAAGATGATGTATGGAAGTCATTGGTCTGAATAAAAACATCCTACCGGGATAACGGTTTTCTCCTACCGGGATGAAGGCTTCATCCTACCGGGATAACGGCTTTATCCTACCGGGAGAAAAGCCTCATCCTACCGGGATAAAAACAAACGAAGAGGCTGTGCCAAAAAGCATGGTTTTATGCCAATTGCACAGCCTCTATGTAATAGTTAAAAGTAGGTGCTCATTTTATATGTTAGAGTTCTTTTTCATCTTCTGCTGTCCAGTTGTATTTAAACACTTGGATGTCTCCAACGGATACGTTTCCATCTTCGCTATAATTCCAATCGGTTTTACCTGATCTAAGGTGACCTTTCACAAAGACTACTCTTATATATCTGGCTTCCATTGGTTTATCTACTTCAAACAGTTGGTAGTTATCTGCTTGCAGTGCTTCGGTAACACATTCGCGTAAATCGGTCCAAGCATCGCCTTCGGCCTTCTTTGCCTGTAATTTAAATGTGTGGCATTGCAGGTGCGAGTAGTTGAGGCTTCTGTGCCTGTAACCAAATTGACTGAAGTTAATTACTTCGCCCAAATCAATATCCAGATTACACTCTACATCGTAGATGGGGCGTTTGTTTATAGTAGGTGCCCAGAATGTGGAGTTTTTATCGTCTAACAGGTTTTCAAGAGCGCCTTCTTTGGCGTCCAGGTTGGATGCGAGTGACCATTTGTTGGAGACGGGGAATTCTACGTGTTTTGCAGGTTTACCAACAATGGTTATTGTAGATTCTCCTGTAGCACCGCCTCTGTCATTCGATTTAATGAAAATCTTAGTCGACTGTCCTATTTCACCAACAGCTGTAACAACTCCGTTTTGATCTACTGTTGCTATGGATGTATCTTCCGAGAAGTACGATACTGTTTTATCGGTAGCATCAGTAGGATTAACTGTAACATATTGAGCTAAGTTAAAAGTTCTTCCTTTTACAATATTCGGTAACTGTCCTGATGAGCTTAGCGTAATACTCGTAGCCAATTTTATATGGCTATAAACTCTTACTGGATATTTAACAAATATATCCGGATGATTTTCTAAAGAAACCATAATTGTATCTACTCCTAGAGGGGCAGGTATTGCACCTTCGGCAGGTGTTTTTATCAATGGTGTAATCAAACCTTCGGAGGATATTTCAATTGCTCCCGATTGTGTACCTGTAAGAGAAAACTTCACTTTCGATGCTAATTGGGTAGGCATTACAAAAGTTTCAAGTTGAAGGGTTTTGTTGTCTTCAATCCGAATAAACTTTTTATCACTGTCGGCTTCTACACCTTTAACCGAAATGTTTCCATTCCTGATTTCATCGTAATCATCATTACAACCAGTGAATGCCAGTCCTAACGAGGCTATAGTTATAAGTGTATATAAATTCTTCTTCATAATTGTAGATTCTAATTATCTGTTAATGTCTTTCCAACCTGGGTTTTGTGTCAGATTCGGGTTTAACTGCAACTCCTTTAATGGTATTGGGAAATAATACCTGCGATCGTCCCATGGCAATACTCCATCAATTACACGTGTGGATTTTGCCCATGGAATAATAAAGCCTTCAGAATCAACAAATGTGCTAACATTCTTCTGATATTTGGGTGCTGCGGTTTCTTTAATACCTGTTTTGGGATTAACCTGATCAATTCTACCATCATAAAGTGCTTCTTTTACGGCAGTCATTTTCATTCCTCTTAATGGTACAGTAAAGAGTTTACCGGCTTTCCAACGTATCAGGTCTTCATACCTTTGTCCTTCCATCATCATCTCAACACGGCGTTCACGTCTTACTTCGCGAATAATCGGAGTAACAGAGTAATCCAGTTTTGCTGTATATATGGCATCAAGACGCGGATCGGCAGGAATATTGCTTAAACTTAGTTTTGAATCAGGATATTTTGTAAAATTAAACCCTGCTCTTGCTCTTAATGCATTAATCGTTTTGTCCAAATCATCATTTGATATAGTTCCTAGTTCGGCTTTGGCTTCTGCGTATATCAGTAACAATTCGCCATAACGGAATATATGTGCAGTTTGTTTTCCTTTAGGATTATCATCCCATATAGCTTTATTAGGAAGGAAATGTTTGATAAACCGGTAACCTGTTACCGTTGTGTTGTACATTTTGGTTGGAGAGCCTCCACCTGTAGCCTGAGTAATGGCAGGATATATAATACCTACTTCGTCAATTCCATATTTGCCTCCTGCATTATAATCGAACACAGATGCATACTGTCCGGGCTTGCAAATTGTTTGGGTTAAGCGTGGGTCACGGTTGTCTAATTCTTCCCATAAACCATCATATCCTTTGAACAATGGATTTTGAACATAATTTCCCGGAGTTCCGCTAAGATAAATCGGTTTTCCGTCTTCACATAAATATTCTTCTAAAACACCAAGTGGAGCCCCACAAGCATAACGGGTATGATTGTTAAATCCCCAGTAGCGAGCTACACTTGTTCCTACTGTAGCACCATCGTATACACGGGCCAGAATAGTTTCCTTATTTCCATGAGTGCTGGGATGATCGGTTTGAGAGAAAAGCTGCCAATAAGAGTCTGTTACATTGGGGTCTTTATAAAGTTGATAGCGACCTTTATCCATGATGCGTTTTGCTGCTTCGGCACTTTCTTCCAGAAATTTAGTAGCAGTTGATTGCAAGTTCAGTTCTGTATGGTATTTCCGGAATGTTCCTTCGAATAAACAGAACTTGGCTTTCAGGAACAATGCCTGATCCTGATTTACACGGCCTGCCGGTTCGTTGTTATCTAATAGGTTGTCAACTGCAAAGTTCAAACACATCATAATACTATCAACCAGTTCTACACGTGGTGTTCTTGAGGAATATAGTTCTGGTGCATCCAAAGTCAGTTCCTTAGTGAGCCATGGCACTTCGCCCAATGATAGTAATTTAGTGTAATAATCCATTGCTTTAAAGAAATATGCTTCTGCTGCCCATTTCTTTAAATTCTCTGGATTAGTAGTACTAACTTCCTGATAATGATTTAGGAAATAGTTTACTTTCCTTAAACGTTTCCATTCCCACGGAGCATCGTACCATGCCGGAGCTGTATTGGGTGTTTCGTATGTTCCGGATAATTTGCCATCCGGATCGGTTGTGGCTGAGTTTGCTGTTGTATAAACTGCGTTGTCGCTAAGCATATCACCATAAACAATAGGGCTTCCTCCACCTCTTAAACCCATGTATGTTTTTATAGCAGTTGTTACATTGGTTTCGCCTCTACCGTGGCCAATTAAATAATACTGATATAGGCCATCTAAGTATAACGACAGGTCGCCTTCTTTAGTGAAAAAAGTTCCGTTTGCCATGTCGTCTATCGGGTCTTGCTGCATAAAGTCATCGTTACATGCGGTAAACAACGATGTGGTTATCAGCATTGCTGCAATTATAGTATATATTTTTTTCATTCTAGTATATTTTAAAATCCAACTTGAATACCTAACGCTATAGAACGTTTTGCAGGATAAGCACTTCTTACATAATCAAGATCAAAGTAGTTTGGTATGTCAGAGATAGAGAACAGGTTATAACCTGATACATGTACTCTTACCTTGCTAAGTTTGATTTTATTTATAAGTGATTTAGGTAACGAATATCCTAATATAACCTGCCGTAAGGATAGATAAGAAGCATCTAATAGATATCCGCTTTGGGTTCTTCCGGCTATTTCGCTTCCGTACATCGGATATTTAGTATTGGTTCTGTCGGGCATCCACGAGTTGTTGTAATACTCCCATGAACCTGCACCTTTTCCCCAATACATTTCTGTGCTTTCAACCCAGTAATCTCTTTTTCCTACACCTTGGAATAGCATATCTAAATCGAATCCCTTGTACTGAACTCCCAGATTTATTGAGTACCGGTAACGTGGAGTGCTATTTCCTATGATGCGTCTGTCGCCCGGATTGTCAACAGTATTGTCTCCTGCGGTAAGAATACCATCTCCATTAATATCGTGATACCATAAATAACCGGGATATACTACTTCATTGTTAAACACCGGACCATGGTATATCGGATTTCCTTTTCCATCACGTATCAGGTTTCCTTCGGCATCTAAATCAAAATCTTCTTTCTGAAGAATACCTCCGGTTTCGTATCCCCATATTTCGCCCAGATACATACCCGGATATGTTTTTCCATCTCCTATTGTTCTCTTTAAGTTAGAGGGGTCTTTTGTAACCTTTGCTTTGTAATCGGATAAAGATAAACCTACATTATAGCTAAGACCAGAAGCTAGTTTATCTCTCCATTTAATCTGTAATTCCCATCCACGGTTTCTTAATTCTCCACCATTTTCCAAAGGAAGTTCTCCTCCGTGTAAAATAGGATATTCCTTACCTCCACCTAACAATATATCGGATGTTGTTCTTTCATAAATATCCAGAGAGGCATCTAATCTTTGTTGTAAGAATGTAGCATCGATACCAAAGTTTGTTGATGTGGCTTTTTCCCAAGTTAAGCGAGGGCTTGGTATACTTGGTGGTTTAATGCCAACACCAAAACGGTTTCCTTCAAAATAATAATAAGCATTTTCATTTTCGAATACCGATTGGTAGCCATACACATCATTCGGTTGACTTCCAAGTTCACCCCATGAGGCTCTGACCTTCAGGTTATCGAGCCAACTTTTTGTTTTTAGCATAAACTTTTCTTCCGATATTCTCCAACCCAGTGAGAATGTTGGATAGGTTTGGAAACGATTTGCTTTTGGAAACTTGGAACTTCCATCGTAGCGGATGTCGAATTCAAATAAATAACGACTCTTATAATCATACATCAAACGTCCAAAAATGGCTCGTGCTGTTGTTGTATAATTATATACAGAAGAAGTATTCTTTGTTTTATCTGCCACCAATGCCGGATTCAGGATATAGGGGTCGAGCATATTTACTAACCCAAGATAACTTTGCGAATAATCTTTTTTCTCCTGATTTACCCCTACCAATGCCGATACATTGTGAGCATTTGCAAATGTTTTAGTATAATTTGCATATAAATTTATTGCATATCGGTCGGTAGTTGATTTAGTTATATTCCCAGTATTCTCTGTAGCCCATCTGTATTCCAGTTCTTCCCACGATGCATTTACACGGCCCTGCCTTGGAGCTGTTACCTCTTTTTTATAAGTAATGGGAGTTAATGAAAAATCTGCTTTAATAACTAATTCATTAGGTATAATGGTAAACTCTGGTGATATTGATAAGATAGTTGTTCTCCGGGAACTACTAGTACGTCCACCCGAAAACAAGAAACTAGCTTGATTTTCGGTAGGTGAATTAGGTATAGGATCATCAGCCGCAGTGAGTAATGGTTGATAGATATTGAGTTCGGGATAATATTTACCTACCGATCCCCAAAGGTCGCCATCGCTTCTTTTAGTTGGAGATTTATAATCGAAAATATTATGTGAAACTTTAGCAGACACCTTGAACCTATCGGTTATTTTAGCAGTAAGATTCATTGCCATGTTATAGCGGGTTAAATCATCCGGGTTAATTTTATACATTCCCTCCTGACTTTGAGCACCTAAAGAAATATTGTAAGCGATTCTGTCGCTTCCGCCATTGATGCTGAAATTATGCTTTTGTGTTGGAGTCCAGTCTCTAACCAGTTCTTTATATGGATTTGTATTTCCAACCCAGTTTATGGTACCTCCAATAATATCGCCCTTCATATACCACGGTTTGTTGTTTACAGGGTCGTTCATGTATGCAAGCATTTTATCGAGCACCATTTCATTTTCTTCGGTGTATGGAGTACCAACAGTCCATAAATTCTTATCCAAAGCTGTTTTATAGATATAATAAGAATCTAATATATCTGGGGTACCAACCGGTTTATCCCATGATATATCATAGGAATAGTTTATCCTTGCCTTTTGATTAAATGTTCCTGATTTGGTTTGTACCAATACAACTCCATAAGTAGCCCGGGTACCATAGATAGCAGCAGCCGATGCATCCTTAAGCACAGATATATTATCAATATCGGCAGGATTAATTTGGTTCAAATCTTCATTGCTGATTTCGATCCCATCTAAAAGGATAAGGGGTTGGCCCGAAACGATATCATACTTACCGGCATCTGCGCTAGCTCCTGTTTTATCTTTCCGCGAGCGGATTGTAGTTGCACCACGTACATTCAGGTCGGGAACTTTGTTAGGATCTCCTCCTTCAATACTGATGTTTAATCCGGGGGCAGCTCCTATTAATGCCTGTCCGATGTTCGATACAGGTCTGTTCTCAAACGTTTTTGAGTCTATGTTGGCAACAGAAGCTGTTAAGTTAACTTTCTTTTGCGACTGAAACCCAATAACCACAACCTCTTCCAGAAGTTTAGAATCTTCGGCCATCACTACATTGATAACAGTTTGATTACCAACAGTTATTTCCTGATTGTTATATCCAACATACGAAAACACAAGCACTGTTTTAGCATCAGGTACCTGAATCGTATATCCTCCGTCGATATTGGTTATGGTTCCATTCGATGTTCCTTTAACAACAACCGAAACTCCAATAAGTGGCTCGTTGTTATTATCAGTCACAGTACCCGAAATACTTTTTGTTTGATGGGTTGCTGTAACAAAATCAGGGCTGGCGTATGCACTACCTATCCCGGCAAATAATAGCAGAAGGCATATAAGTCTCTTTGCATTCTTCATAATTTTGATTTCTCTTAAATTGATACACTTGTTATTGAATTAAGTAAGGTAAGTCCTTAGTGGTAGAATTGAGGACAAGTTAAGTAACATGTTTCATTGGTATTAATCTTAGTAAATTATTAAATAAGGTTTTTATTGTATGCAAACTTACAATCTACTGTTTTATAGACCTTACTGTTTTTGTTATTTCTGTTTTTAACCCTTACTGATTTAATTTTTTCTTTTACTCAATTTCAAAATAGCGTTAACAGATGCATATTGTACTGGTAGTGTACTTGTGTTTCATAGAATAGAACTATTTTTGCAACAACCAATAATATAAATCTTATGAGAAAAAGAAACGTAAGTATGGCATTACTTATTTTATTCTGCCTGTTGCAGAATATACATGCCCAAAGAGAAAGTGTTTTATTGAATGATAACTGGAGCTTTCGCTTCTCGCATCAGGTACAAAAAAACTCTTGGAAACGAGTTGACTTACCCCATACCTGGAACGCCCAGGATGCCCTTACCGGTAAGCAGGACTATAAACGGGGCATTGGTAACTACCTGAAGAAACTGTTTGTAAAACCCGAATGGGAAGGTAAACGACTCTTCCTGCGCTTTGAAGGGGCAAACGCTGTAACCAACGTTTTTATTAACGGCAAACACATTGGCGAACATCGTGGAGGCTATGCTGCCTTTATTTTTGAACTGACTGATAAGGTAAAGTATAATGCAGAGAACGAGATACTGATACGCGTTAACAATGCCGAACAATTAGACATTATGCCACTGGTGGGCGACTTTAACTTTTATGGCGGCATATACCGGGATGTTCATCTCTTAATTACAGACCCGGTTTGTATTTCGCCTTTGGATTATGCCTCATCGGGCGTATACTTAATACAGGAAAAGGTTACCGATAAGCAAGCCACCGTGCGTGCAAAAATTAATCTTACCAATAGTACGGCAACTAAACAAAAGGTGGATGTGAGAGTTCAAATACTCAATGATGAGGTTGTTGCACAAAAACAGAGCAAAACTATTACTCTGAAAGAAAACACAGATATTCAGGAAGAGCTTTCTTTTACTATAGATAATCCCCGGTTGTGGAATGGCCAAGAAGACCCTTTCATGTATTGGGCTTTAGTAGACATTACACAAAACGGTAAAGTAATTGACAGTGTTATCCAACCCTTAGGACTTCGTTACTATCATACCGACCCCGATAAAGGTTTTTTCCTCAATGGCAAGCACCTGCAACTGCACGGAGTATGTCGCCATCAGGATAGGGCCGAGGTTGGTAATGCACTCCGCCAATGTCATCATGAAGAAGATACCCAACTTATGCTCGAAATGGGAGTCAATGCTGTACGTCTGGCACATTATCCACAAGCCACTGCCATGTACAACCTCATGGACAAATACGGATTTGTTATCTGGGCCGAAATACCTTTCATTGGTCCCGGAGGCTATGCTGATAAAGGCTTTGTGGATCAACCTTCCTTCCGCGCTAATGGAAAAGAGCAACTTAAGGAGCTAATCCGTCAGAATTACAATCACCCATCCATCTGTTTCTGGGGACTTTTCAATGAATTGAAAGAGGTAGGAGACAACCCTCTTGAATACATCAAGGAATTAAATGAGCTGGCTAAAGCCGAAGATCCAACCCGTCCAACTACCTCGGCCACCAATATAAATGCAGAGATTAACTTTGTAACCGAACATATTGCATGGAACCGGTACGATGGTTGGTATGGATCAACCCCAGCCACATTGGCTCGCTTTCTGGATGCTACCCATACCAAACACCCCGAACTGCGCATTGGCATAAGCGAGTATGGTGCAGGTGCCAGCATCTACCATCAACAGGATTCGTTGGTACAAACCGTTCCTACAGCATGGTGGCATCCTGAAAACTGGCAAACATTCTATCACATAGAAAACTGGAAGATTATTAACGAACGTCCATTTGTTTGGGGAAGCTTTGTGTGGAATATGTTCGACTTCGGAGCAGCCCACCGTACCGAAGGAGATCGTCCGGGCATTAACGACAAAGGTTTGGTTACCTTCGACCGCAAAGTTCGTAAGGATGCATTCTATTTTTATAAAGCCAACTGGAATAAGAAAGAACCAGTGCTTCACCTAGCCGAAAAGCGAGTAGTAAACCGCTATAAACCCCAACAAACCTTTATGGCATTTACTAACCAACAGGAAGTTGAGCTTTTTGTAAACAAAGTTAGCATGGGTAAAAAGCAGCCCAATAACTATGGAATGGTAGTGTGGGAAGGTATCCGACTTAAGGATGGCAAAAATCAGGTAGAGGTTATTAGTAATAATGATTTAACTGATTCTGTGGAGGTATTGCAGGCTAGTTGCAAATAGTAACACCGTATGGATTCCCCTCCTTGGTTAAGGAGGGGTTCTTTAATGCACTCAAATTAAGGCACAAAACCCCAAACAATTATACAAAAAATTACAAAAAGATGAAATGTTATTTCGAATTTGGTTTTCGGCTTAAATCCGATTACGATACCAAACAAGCCAAATATAGGAATTAAAGATATAAAAAGGCCCCCATATTTAACAACATAAGCGCCCACACTGAACCAATACCAACAGTTCTTCTTGTTTTCCCCATTTCTTTCGCCTGCTATTGGTGTGTATTCAGGGTGTTTTGAGTACCTACTTGCTTGCTTCATCTGATTTGGGTCGACAAAGTACGATATCTTTTCTCCCTCATGATTTTTGAACTTCTTTCTTTCGATTGCTACTAAAACTGTTGGAACTACATAATAACTTCGATACAAATAATATTTTTTATCAACGAGTTCAATCTTATCAAATCGCGAACCTGAGCCGCCAGAGTTTCCTACTTCACATTTTTTAATCGTATCAGTATATAATATCAGCCTGTTGCTTACTCTAAGTGTTACAATCACAACATAAATAATCAAAAAGCAAAATAAAATCATCAATAATATATTAATCAATTTTCGTTTATCATTCATGTTTGTTTTTAGATATTTGGTTGTTGCTTCTGTGGTATGCGTTACTCCATTAATTACAAGCGGCTTAGGCAAAGATAACGAATTGTACGAGATAACTAACATGCACTCGTAAAACAAAGCTAATTACTTGGTGGAGTTGGAGGTGAAATTATGTAACCAGATTTAATAAGTTCTTCTTCATATTTCTTTAAAAAAGCATCATCTGGTTGAATTAGATGAAATGTCGTATCATTGATAATCCTATAATGTAACTCCTTAAGAATGATTTTATCTGGTTCATTGAAACATTCAAAGCATGGTTGGGTAATGTTATATGTGTTTTCAAAATTATCCCAATTAATATTTTGAATCACAAAATACTTACTCGCTATGTTATCATCTATTCCAGCATATAACAGAACGAAATTATCCAGTTCTGTGAATCCTGTTATTTTTTCAATCAAAATTTCACTGGACTGATATATACGAAAATAGCTGCAATTCATAACATTATAAAATAGTATAGATAAAATGGGTTTATCTTTGACTTTAACGGATAATGAATCAATATCTAGCAAGTTCAAGAATTTTTCAAATGAACTAGAGTATAGTGCATTTCCTTTATTAATGTCCTTGTGTGTACAAGATGTAAAATAGATTATCAATAAATATGTTAGTATTCTCATTTTTTTGTTATTAAGATGTCGCTAAATCACCTCTAATAATTTCCCATCTCTATCATAAACATATGTATTATAGCCAAATCTAAAATACATTTCATCATCAGTAATGTTTATAACTTTAATAGGTGTGGGTGATATAAAAGCATTCTTTAAATTTTTGTTTTTAGGTATATTAAAATAGAACAATGAATCTTTTAACAACTCCTGAATTTTTCTTGCACCATTTAATTTCGTAGAGTTTGGAAGAAAGCTATCAACCTTATTCCTGAAAAACAACTCCACGCTTTGGTTTGGGTTAATATTTACAAACTCACCATCATCCGTTATAGATAATAGAAGACTATCTCTACCATTTACAATGACCCAATAGCCTCCTGTTTCAGGTTTGTAGGGAAGCGTTATGATAGAGTCAGATAAATTGGTTATATACAGTCTTGCACTTATCTCTTCTATTTGAAAAGGAAATTCTTTATTACCAAGCGAATCCTCTTTCATATTTGCTTCTTCGGATAATATGATCATAGTTAAAGGTTTACTCTCGTAATAATTAGAAAGATAAGGCCAGAGTTCTCTATATTCATACATTTCTTTCTGAATATCTTTTCTTATCAAAAAACTTTCATTATTAGATTTGGAAAAAACAAAGAAATATGTCCATGCAAAAATTTCATCCGAAGGGATTTCGATAGAATTATAAAATCCTGTTATGTTGTTTACTTGCTCTTTGTTTAAAGACTGTTTTCCCTTTTCGAATAAACAAATATATTTGTTTTTATAAGGAATTATAGATGTTGGATCTATATAGTTATTCCAAGGAGCTGTACTTTGGAACATTCTTGTTATTGATGAATTGTTATTATTCACCAGTTCGTCAATGATTAAAAATTCTAATGTTACTTTGTTATTATCGATGAATAATTTGCCATTGTGTATGGCGGCACTGAATCTATCTTCTTTTTCATTACAAGATATTAAAGATAGGAACGTTAAAAAAACTAATATATTTTTCATTTGTTCTCATTTATATAGTTGCGCATTTGTTCATAATTACAAGAGATCAATTTTATGTATTTCATGTTTGTCTAATTTTATGGTGTTTTAAAAAAGTTCATGTTTTGATAGACAGTACAACTAAAAACCATCTTACTCAAATTTTGTTGTTGACAGAATAAACGACAGATGTTATCTATGTCCTTTAAAAAAGGATAATCAGATAATACTAAAGATTCGTTAAGGCAATAGATGTGTAGTCCATCAGAAATATTGTATTCTAATAAAACTCTACGAAATTTATCAAACTTTACTAATAAATTCACTTCTGGCTGATACTTCAGGGTGTCTAAAAAAACAGTCTCTCTTATTTTGCTAAATATATTTGCAATTGAATCTGATTTTTCTATCCCTATCATTTCTTTTAGGTTCTTACCTTCCAAGTCATATAGATTAATGGTTTATATATTTTTCCTTAGGCATATGTAAAGCTATGGAACTACATATATCATCTTTGCTATAAGATAATAATTTACTACCATAAGTTATTAGGAACACACCTTCTTGTGCAATAATATTTAAACTATCTTTCTCATCTCTTAAATATTCAATAAATGGTTTCCAATCTGTATCATTTTTAAAATCATAATGATTTGAAATAAAATCATAAAATTCTTGTGCATTATTAGGAAATCTATAATAATGATCATAAAAGAGTCCAGGCAAATTTCTTATACCCATATCAATCATTACTTGGTTTGCTTCCTCTTCAGTCAACAACTTTGTTTTTTGGGCTTGCATACTGCAAAAGAACAAAGTACAAATACAGAACAAAAATAAACTCTTCATATTTTATTTATTCAATTCAGGAAATAGATTATGTAGTGCATTAGGGTGGTTGCTATATAATAACATCCTGATAGAAATTAATCCATCAGAATGTTAAGTAATCAACCAATATTAGTAAGATTTATTATTCTAAACATATAATAATATTATCTATCAACATCCTAAATTTACTAGGTACATCTACCGGGTCTACAACTTCCAGTTTTGATGACATATTGTCTAAATAATAGTAATAGTCTATAATCATACTTACCAAATTAAAGTCTTCATCAAGAAAAAGTATTTTCTTCCCATAAGGATCACCATCTTCTGACTGGAATTGATACGCTAAAACTTTATTATTTATAGATTTATTTAGGATAGAATCCTTACCAATATAAATATAACTGGTACTACGAATATCTTCAAACAATTCGTCCGGATAAACCCAATAAACAGCTTCATGAGTATCTATACGCAAAAAAGGATTTGCTATACTATTTATAATACGTGAAATACCCCAAGACTCTTTTTTGAATAAATAAGTTTCTTGATACTTAAGAGTATCATTCTTTGTATTATAAGCAAACTCATAAATCTTATCTGCTCCTATTGTATCTGTATACACAAAAGCTTTATAAGATTTTATCGAATCCATCTTTCCATGTAGTGTAAAATAACAACTGTATTCATAGTATTTCACCTGTGGATTTTCTTTGATGTGATTACAAGAGCCACAAAGAATAGTAATAAAGATACTAATCACGTAAGTTTTGATACATTTTATCATGGTTATATTTAATTTTATTCATAAGTTCAGGATCGAAAATTTTCATTAATTCATATGACCCATTATGAAATTAGAACTCATTTTTATGGATATATCAGATATATAATCTTCTTCAAACCAAATTGAAAGTCCTATGTTTTCAAAATAATAAAACTCTTCATTTACGTTTTCATTATATGTATTTTCATATAAATAATCATATCCACATTGATAATGGTAATTTCTAACGAATTCTAATATTCCTTGTTTGGATAACAATGAAAATTTCATTCCATCTAATATGATATCTTCAATACTTATACTTAGGTGATTAAACAGATTATCTTCATAATGTATCCAGAAACTTATACCTAATTTATTATAAAATAAACAAATAGCAGATTCCTTTTCCGAATAACTATAAATCATCCTTTTCTCAGGAGATCCCATCACTTGTAATATATCGTTTTCTTGAAAATAAAAAGATATATTGCCTAGTCCTATATTAGGATAAAAATTCAAATCTATTAATTCCAATGTACCTCAGATTTTTGTTGATTAGCTATAAACTCATCAGTAACATTTGTCCAAGAAGATGTATGCGTTACTCCATTAATTACAAGCGACTTAGGCAAAGATAACGAAACTTTCCTCATTTCCTCAACACCTGCCTTCTATTCCCCTTTTCTCTATAACTAACATGCACCCACCTGAATCCTTTCTCATCAATCAACTGATCAAACGGAAGATTCAACAATTGCACCAGCTCAAACAGTTGTTTATTACCTGCAATACTTCCGGTAGTAATATCGGCAGCCTCGCCGGTTAAGTGCTGCGAGTTTGGTGCTCCTTTCAATTTCCTGTTTAATGCAGCCGACCGATATCCACTGTTTACGAATATGGGATTACCCCAGGCCTCGCGAAGCGGATCGAGTACATTGGTTACTAAACTGGTTAGCTTTTGAATGTGGTCGAGGGAACATTCGTTGTTTATTTTGTATTTCCGGGCTGTGGCACTGCGACAGAGTTCCGGAAGTGTAAAATAGGTCATTGTGCGATTAAACTTATATTAATATTTCATTGCCAAAGGACCATCTTTCTTTACACAAGTTGACCAACTATACTGTTGTCTGTTCTAATAGTTGCAATAAGTGCTTCTCGTATATAAATATATACTTGAAAATCTTTTGTCCATTTCACTAAAACTTCATTTGGATTTAATATTGGCTCAATATTTATATATATAATCAAGTTTATTGGAAAATGGTAAGTTATTCCGACAACCTCAATTGATATCATTTTGTATTCCCACATTATATAACCAAACATCTCCAATAATATCCTTGCCTTTACATAGATAAGCATAAGCCGTCATCTCATTATCCTCTATAACAAGAGAATAATCTTGATCGTATGGGCAAAAAAACTGTTTAAAAAAACCGTTCATATATTTGTGAGAGTGAAAGTTGGGTATGATTATAGCATATTTAATCCTTATAAATTATAATTTTCTTCCTCCCAGATATGTCTTCCTCTATCAATCCACGCCCAAAACTTATTTGTTATGTAACTTTTGAATGATTTAGTAATAAGAAAATTATTCTCAAGACAAACAATATTCCATTCATTATCATTATTTAATTGAAAGGTATCAAAACATATTTTTTTCGTTTCATTTATGATAGAAAAACACAAATATCTTTTATCTACAAGGATCATCCTTTGGGGTGGCATTATCACGATTTTTCTCGGAAAAGATATTTCTATCGAATTTACAACGTCATAAAAAAGGCAAATAGATTTTGGTATAGAATACTCATTAAGAAGTTCAGTATTTGGATTTCTTAATATGAGATTACCTATAATTTCATTCTTATCAACTCGCTTTTCAATAGCCTTGATAAAACTATCTAAATAAACTTCCATAATAATTTATTTTTTAAAATATTCTTCAATCGCTTTATTTGCCTTTCCTACTTTATTAACCTCTTTTCTTATCTCTTTAATGTTGTTTTTTAACCACATTCCTCTGTTTTGTACTTAGTTCTGGCTGACCATCTAATGTTTTACCATTAGGGCCAATTCTAACTTCCTTTCCTCCCCCTTTCACATGTGCATGGGCAGGTTTATGAACATCATTAGTGCCATACGATTTTACACTAATCGAATAATACTTCTCCGCCAGCGGATCCATCGTCGTAAACCTCCCGATTGCCGGATCCATCTGCCTAGCCGAATAATCATAAAGATTCAACCCATTCGATCATTCAGATAGAAATAATAAACACCGCCTTCAATATAACCACCATCAACCAGAATACGTTTCAAAGAACCATTCTCATAAATAATGTTTCCGGCATAATCACGTTTTGTGCTGCCCTGCATTACACGAAGCTTGCGGCCATCCGCAGCATACGTATATGTATGTGTTACTCCATTAATTACAAGCGACTTAGGCAAAGATAACGAATTGTACGAGATGCTTGATGTCTTTTTGTTTAAATCTTTGGTTAGCTGATTACCAGTGTAAGTCATTGTTAACTTATCAACAATACCAAATGCACTGCCCGTAGTTTTACCATAACGTTCAAGTGATTTTATATTACCGTGCTTATCATACGTATAAGCAGTTTGATATTGCAATATAGTCCGTATTGCTTTGGGTGGTGATATTGGTATTTGTGGTTGCATATTTAAAATACAGTGTATCTTTTTTACTAGGAGAGAGCATTTCTGTTGCTTTCCATTGCACATGTTGTCCGGCAGATGTACCCAGAGCAATGGCCTGCGTACCCAGTGATTTACCAAACCGGTAGTAGGTTCCTCCATCATCGGTTACATCAAAAGCATGTAGATGCCCGTTTGTTCTGTCTGGTTCTATACGAACCGGTTCATAAGGAATTGTTAAGATATCTACATTTGCACCGGGTTTTTCCAGTGTTCCACTACGTTTAAAATAGAATTTACCCGATTTGCCTGATAACTGGTAATAAAACAGATCAGGATCTTCGTCTTTGTTAGCTTGGCCGCTGGCAAGCATTTCCATGTCCCAGTGGTTACGCGGATAGTTATAATTTTGCCTTCCTGTAGTTACCAGATAGCCATATTCATCGGGCAACCCGTTAATTCTGCGGGATATGGAGGGTTCAATATTAAGAGCCCAATTCAAACCAATACGGCTACTCAATTCGTTTACTTTATTACCAGATGAATGGAATGTAGCTGTAATAGGAAGAGTGATGTCGCCTTCTTTGAGTTCGTACAGAGGGATGGTTACATTGGCAAGGCCGTGGCAATAGTTTACGGGTTGATCAATGTATTTCATCATGGTAGCAGCTTCGGGCGTCAGGGGACGCGGAAACTGAATGTCTTGAGCAAAGACTATACCAATGCCGAACAGCAGCAGAAGGGTTAATGATATTATTTTTCGTTTCATATTTTTTTCTTTTTGCGGCAACGTGCCGCCACAAAGTTTCCTTTGCGGCGCACACCTTACCTAATTAATTTTCAATTTTCAATTCTCAATTCTTAAAGATTCATCGCATTCGCCCCCAGCGCCCCTGCCAGCGCGCTTACCGCAGCAATTATCACCTTAAGAATCACATCCCATACTTTATTATTCGCTTTCATAATGTTTTAATTTTTAATTTGTTAGTTACTAGTTTTAGTTTAATTCCACCTTTCGGAGAAGCATGCAGGGAGTATAGAATGGAAGGAGTTATCGCTTCGCTAGGAGTTAAAGGAGTTAAAGCTTTAGATGCTCTGAAGTATCTTAGAGCTATAACTCCTAAGGAGCAAAGCTCCTGATAACTCCCTTTAACTCCTTCCATTCTGGAATGAATAATTCACGTTGCCGCTTAAGCCGTTGGATCAATCCATCCGCCGCCTGAATCATCATCGCCGCCGTCGTCGTTACCGCCACCCGAAGAGCCGGTTGTGGTTTCGCCTTTGATATAGAATTTCACACTATTGTCGCTACGGGTAGCAACTGTACTTTCGTTTACCATGCGTAGATTTTTATCTACTTTGAAACGGATGTTTACCTTGTTGATGTTACGCACGGTACAATCCTTTTCCTCCTCGGTACCTTTGTTGTGGAAGGTAAGGTGGAAAGTACCCAATCCGCCAATTTTTACTTTATTGCCTTTGGTAAGGTAAAATCGCATGCGGCGAATCAATATACCCAGAATGTGTATGGCATCTTCACGGCTCATACCGCCAATCATTTCGGCATCATCGGCCAAATCATCTTCGGTAACCACATCCGATTTACCAGGTTCAAGTACTAGGTAGTACAACTCCGGCGAAGCCGGATCACTCAAAATTTGTTTGCGTTTAACGCGTTTTACAGGAATACTCATAATTTGTTAAGTCTTTAGTTTGTTAATTTTAATTTGTTTAATAATCTCTATAGCGCTATTATCCCTTTTGGATACTACAAAGATACAAAGCCGCCAATTGGGGCATGCGTGTTTTGGTCAATTCTGGTTTATTTTGGTCGAAAATGGTAAAAATTGTCATTTAATTATTCATCAGGAGTTCCAAACTCCTCGAATATCGCTTCTATTTGCTTGGGAGTGTACATACGGGTTGTTTCGTTGGCTCCCAAATCCTTTAACTTTTGCTGCAAACGTTGGTTTTGGTTCAACCAAATATTAAAATGCCTCAGGGCGGTGCGCGAGCTTAAACAGGGCATGTACATGGTTGCTATTTCGGTGCGCGAGTAAGATCTGTTATTCATGACTTCTGTTTTTTCAGGTTAGAGAATGGGTTATATCCACGTGGTATTATCGTACACAATGCCGCTTGTGTTACCGGGCGTGCACGACACATACCGGCCATTGGTTAGGTTATACACAAAAGTTGCTTCGGCACCGTTTCCCTGGCCAAGGTGTTTGAACTTCACCTTTTCTACCCGTACACGGGTAACCTGTTCTGTGCGGTCGCGCTCAACAATCAGCCCGTAGTCTGTTTTGTTATAAAAATGTGCCGAACCATTTATGTCGTACATCGACAAGCGAGGCTCCCGTCCTGTAGCAGCATCGCGGTTTATTTTGCGTGGATGCGCCACAAGAATAAACAAACAATTGTTGCGCCAGGCAAAGTTAGACATCTTGTCGATTACCATGCTGATGTATTGCGTTTCCGTCATTTGTGGCGGAATGTGGTGCTCAATCCTGTTGTAGGGGTCTACCACCAGTATGCGTATACCTTTACGGGCCACCAGTGTACGCGCCTTGTTCAAGATGTTATCGAGCGTAAAATCATCGTCGGGCATGATAGACGAAAAATTATCGTGTAAATAGTTTACTGCCTTCTGGAAAGTGCCTCCTGCCATGGTTTGCGAGTCGAAACGTTCGCCCGTGGCCTTCTCAATCAGTTTACGCATGTGATAGCTCATGGGCATGTTTTCGGGACTGAAAAAGGCGGTTTTCCAACCGTGGCGCAGGTTGAGCCGCATTACAAGCTCATCAACAAACTCCGATTTGCCACAGCCGGGAACCCCTGTAATCAGGCACAGCCTGCCTGCCTCCCATGTACACAGTTTATCCAGTTCGCTCCACCCGGTATCTAATCCGGGTTTCAAACCTTCTAAAAACAACCGTTGCAAGTCGTCGTTAATATCGATGGCAGTAAATACACCTTCGAGGGGAACCTCGGGAGCGGTATCGAGCAACAATTTCAAACTATCGGCACCATACTTTAGCAGATGCTCGTTGGCATCTTTGCATCCCTCGTCGAAGCTTACAATACGACAGCGGTGCATGCCCAGCCGGCGAACAAGCTCGTCGCGCAATATCACTCCTTTGGCATCGGTATCTACAGCAATAAAAATGGTTTGCTTATCGTCGAAATGTGTACCAATAAAGCGGTCTAGCCACGAAAGGTTGGTATTGGCACCCGAGGGTACCGAAATAACATCCATCCGCCCGGCTGTAATAAACGACAGGGCATCAATTTCGCCCTCGGTAATAATACACTCGGGCACACTTAAAATGCCGTCAATGTTATAGGGTATTGTTTCGGCTCCTTGCAGCATTTTAAAGTGCTTTAGCATGCTGCGGAACTTGGTGTTTACCAGTTTACCCTGCTCGTAGTAGTTGAAACCTATACACGCTTCATAGCTGCCACTTTGGCTCATCCATGCGTTGGCCGATGTAAGTGCCATACTATCAATTGCATGGGCAGATATTCCTCTTTCCTCCATCAGCCATTTACGGTGCAATTCGGTAATGGGTACAGGCCGTTCGGCGGCTGGCTTTGCTGGCACAGCAGGCGTATACGTATTCTGGGGCTGGGTTACCGGCTCTTTAGCACTACCGCTCCAGTTGCAGTAATGGCAATGAAACAGTCCGCTATCAAGGTTTACACTCAATGGCTTATCGCGTTTGTTGCTGCGGGTATCCCGGCAACGTGGACAATGCAGTTTTACTTTTCCGGTGGTACGGCCACCAGTATCTATTCCTAGTTTATTGAAATTCATAATTTATTCGTTTTATTTTTTTAGAACACAGAGACACAGAGGCACAGAGCTTTTAACATAGAATGGAAGGAGTTATCGCTTTGCTAGGAGTTAAAGGAGTTAAAGCTTTAGATGCTCTGAAGTATCTTAGAGCTATAACTCCTAAGGAGCAAAGCTCCTGATAACTCCCTTTAACTCCTTCCATGCTGGAATATGAATAAAAAATCTCTGTGTCTCTGTGCCTCTGTGTTCTATTGTTAAAACATTTTTCATCAAAAAAATGCAGTTCATTTGCACCTCAAATGCAGTTCATTTGTAGCTCGAATGCAGTTCATTTGTACCCTAAATGCAGTTCATTTAGCATGCAAATGCAGTTCATTTTATACCCACTTTGCAAGTTTGGTACTCCATGTAACATTTTCGTTTGGGCGCGGTGGTGCACTGGCGGGTATTTCAATTCCTTGAAACGTTCGCCTGCCACTAACAGGGTCTATGGTTTCGAACCGGTAAGGATTTTCTTCCTTTTGCATGCGTTCCAGCTTATTGAGTTCTGCTACAATGCGCTTGTTGGTATGTGTTCCGCTGCGCGTGAAGTTGGCAAAATAGTATTTTACTTCGCCAACCGACGATAATTGGTCGGATTTGCCATGTGTAATTGCATGTTTGGCAAATAAGTCTACTATAACCGGTTCGTACTGCAGAAAGCGAACACCCAAACCCGAGTGCATGGCCTGGCACTCTATCCATGTGCGGTCGCTCACAGCTTCGGTCAGGTAATCTTTCCACCGGCAAGCGCTATTAACAGTAACAGGATTATCAGCAGCAACAGCAGCAACAGCAGCAGTTTCTTTTTTATCTTTTTCTACTGATGTTTTCTTTTCTGTTATGTTATGTTCTGTTGCCATAGCATTACCATTTTCCTTCTGCCAGCGTTTGTTAGCGTTTTTCTTTCCAACTATACTGCGTTTAGCTACCGTATCATTGTAATTTTGCATAACCCGTGTAACATAATCAGAAGTAATAAGTAGGTTATCATCTTCCATCCTATCTACAGTGAATAAACCGTAGTTGTACAACACATCATCAATCAATTTACGACGAATGTTATACTTACGTGCAATAAATCGCAATGATTCACCATCTAAACAGTAGTCTTTCAGGTTGCGTAATTCAATAAGTAAAAGCATATAAACACCATAGCCGGCAGCTCCGGATTTGTTGAGAAGAGCATTCATGCGATTGTCGTTTAAAATATCGCATTCAATTGGGATAAATGTTTTTGTTTTCATTTTGTTAATTCTAGTTTTTTTGAAGTTATTATTTAAAATTGTGTCGATTGAAACTATTAACCGAACTGTTTTGTCGAAATCTTAATTGTTTTCGTATATTTGTAAAATGATAGCGCAAATATATAGTCAAATGACGAATCTAGCAAGTTCGCCAACAGGAATATTCGGGCGAAAGCTGTATTTATACAAAATCTAAATAATTAATATATGGAAACTTCTGTAATAGAAAGAGTTAGTGAAATAATCAAATATAAAGGATTGACTACCAGGTCGTTTGCCCTAAAGATAAATTTCAACTACTCTACACTAAATAACTACATAGTGGGCAGAAGAACTGCCATAGATTTGAATTTGATATCAAAAATATCGGAAACGTTTGACGATATATCTGTCGAATGGCTACTAACTGGTAAAGGCCATATGCTGAAACAACAACCGGAGGATGTGGAAGAGGACGAAGACACGCTCTATCACATCACAAAATCGGGCAATAAGTTTTATAAAACAAGTAGCGGAAAGTATAAAATGCGCGTTCCACTGGTTCCCTATTACGCATACGGCAGGTATATATCTGGTACAAGCGAAGCCATAACTATGGAGCGCGACGAGTGGGAAGTGGTAGATTTTATAGTAGACCGGATAGCGCATGGACGTTATCTGGCATTCGAAATTAAGGGCGACAGCATGGACGATGGCAGCAAAAACAGCTTAGAGCAAGGCGACATTGTACTGGCCAGGGAGCAAGCCCGCGATAATTGGATGAACCGCTTGCCATACAGAAACTTTCCGTACTGGATTGTAGTGACAGATGATAGCATTTTGTGCAAACAGATGATAGACCACGACACGGAAACAGGAATGGTTACGTTTCATTCGCTCAACCCATCGCCCGAGTACAGAGACTTTACACTGAATGTAGATGAGATAAGGCAACTTCTTTATATCGTAAAGAAAACAACAACGGTTTATTGAGGAGGTAAAGTCAGGTAAAAGGAGGTAGAGTGAGGTAGAGGAGGTAAAGTGAGGTAAAGTGATAAAGGAGGGGAGAGGTGCCCTTTAGGGCGGAGAGGGGGGACGCAAAGGTTGCGCAGCCGAATACCAGATGGTATATTTTCACTCCCCGCCCCGGCCTAAAGGCGCCTAAAGGCCACCCCGCCTCAAGAGGCTGTGTAAAAACGAAGTAATTGTCACATCCTCTTTATTTTTGAAGTTTTATCTTCTTGCTTCTATTAAGCTGCCCATTTTTGATTTTGACCCCATTTGTTTTGATTTTTTGCGCATATAATCTTAAGACGAGGTTTTTTTGGCATTATTTGTTCTATTAGCTGCTTTGGATGCCGTTTTTACTATCTTGGATTGCTGAATATATTTCGGGTAATACAGGCGCTAAAAGAGAATGTCTCCTTCAAAGATTACATCAGAGATATACAAGATGGATGATTTTTCAAGCTTCTACGGTTAACAATCCTCCTTGTTGGAAAGCTTCATTGCAAATACGCTCGAGACGATGAGGGCGAAGACCAATAACTCCATGATGCTGGCGGATTCTCCTGCATCAAGTGTTAGAATCACAGTTTTCATCTGGCATTCACTGATCTTTTGCTTGGGAGTTTTCAATCGAAACTACTTCAAAACAGATTTGTCCGGGCTTCATGCTGGCACTATTATCAAAATAAGGCTGATAAGTATCATACACAGCATTTAAGATGGCTTTAGCCTCAAACATGGGGGCAGTTCATGCCCGCCCTCACTTCATAGGGCTGCCGTAAAGGTCACAATATCATTTATTATAAGCAATATTTCAAAGAACGAATGAATAATTTAACTCTTATAAGAGAAATATCAGATGGCACAAATATAAGAACGTATATTTACCCGCCTATTCGAAACAGCCGAAATAGCCCGTTTCAACCGTAAGGAACTGGTTGAGTATGAAGACAGTTTGAAGAATTACCGCGACTGGTATAGTGTAATGGAAACATCTGAAAAGAAAGGATTGGCTAAAGGACTTGAAAAAGGTCGAGAAGAGGGGCTTGCCGAAGGACTTGAAAAGGGACTTGCTAAAGGACGTGAAGAGGGTATCCTTGAAATTGCCCGCAAAATGAAATCCAATTCTATACCTTTACACACAATTCAAGAATTGACAGGACTTTCTCCGAAAAAAATAGAAATTAAGCCCTTGATAGGCGTATTAAGGGCGAAATGCGATAAAATCACATCTTTTTATTAAATAATTTAAATAATAATTTGTTAATTATATTGTGTTTTTTACTTTTGCGGTCGGTTATTAATCTGTTACAAAATGAAATACATGAAATTAACAAAAGTTGCTTGCTTTTTATCCCTATTCACCACAGTCGCTTGTGTAAACGGCATTCATTCATCCGATGAGCCAGATGATGATTTATATCCAGTGATGTTATCCACACAAATAAAGCAATCTCCTTCACGAATAGTATCTAATAGCTTTACAAATAGTGATGCTATTGGTATATTTATGTTGAATCAACCCAATAAACTAAATGAAGAGAGACATGCTGACAATATAAAATTTACTTTCTCTCAAGAATATGGTTTTCAACCGAATAAAACTATCTTCTTTTCGGATCAAAAGGTGTTGACGGATTTCATCGGGTATTATCCGTATAAGGATAATGCTGTGAAAGAAGGGACTTCAATTATTGAAGTTAATGCAAATACAAATCAAACAACTCCCGAATCGTATGGTCAATCCGATTTCTTGGTAGCAAATACAAAAAATGTAGAAGCATCAAATGATCCTGTAGACATTGTGTTTGAACATAAAATGTCTCGATTGGATTTACAAATAAAACCCAATAACGATTATACCATCGATCAACTTCGTACTCTTGACCCAACTATAAGAATAAAAGATGTGTATACTAATGCATCTTATAACTTTCTGGATGATAGTTTTGGCAATCAGAGTGCACCTGCCGATCAGATACCTAATGGTGGCTGGGAAATTGTGAATGGCGTTTTGGTTGGCAAAAGTGTTCTAATGGTTCCACAAGAAATAGCTGCAAACCACGCGTTGGTAGAGATAGAGATTAATGGCAGAACATTTTCTTATCTGCAAACTGAAAGCTTGCTGTTGGAAAGTGGTATCCCTCGTGAAATGACATTTGTACTAGAATCCAATAATAATGAAGTGAAATGTGTTTTAAACACTCAAATAAATGATTGGGGCGAAACTAAAAAGCAAGAATCTACAGCAACCGAAGTCTCTACTTTCATTGATGTTAATGATTTGAACTTTGCTGATACTAAAATATATAAAGTATTAAATAAAGGAACACAAGTAGCCGAGATAACTCTGGAGTACCTCTTATCCAACGAAATAGAAACAGTGGCAACCATTGTTTATCCAATGCTTAATGGAAAAGTTGATTTGCAAAACGGAATAGTTTTGAAAGATCATACCGAGGCCGACAAAAAGCATGGAGGTAGTATCAGCTGGAATGTCTTACAAAATACATTCACTTATGCCCCAGGAAGCTCTAACCCGATTCAGATTATTTACATATCAGAGAATAATGAAATAGTAACTTCGCGTCCGGAAAATGCACTTCAGGTACAGCTTAAGCCTGATGTATTGGTTGATACCAGAGGAAACGAAACATTTACATACCCACTTGTGAAAATAGGTACGCAATATTGGATGCGAACTAATTTAAAAGCAACTAAGTATACAGATGGCGAGGATATTGTTAAGGGTACCAGTTTTGCTGATAATACAGCAAAATATTGCACGCATCAAAATGCTTATTTCTTTTATAACTCGGCTGCAATAGCCACTGGTAAAATAGCTCCGGAAGGTTGGAGAGTAAGTACATCAACTGATTGGGCTAGTTTAAAAACATACATAAAAGGCAAAACATCGGTACTTAAAAAAGATGGATCATGGAAAACGTCTTCTGGAATTAAGATCAGTAACATGACTGGATTCAGTGCTGTAGCAACCGGGTTCTTCAAAGACAAAATCCAGAACATCAATGAACATGCCTCTTATTGGTCAACTAAGGATGGCTTGGCTGATGCACCTATTGTAATAAGCTATAACAATGATAATATAAATCTAGGAACAAATAGTGATGTTGCCGGATATACAATTCGTTGTTTGAAAAATGAATAATATTGTTACTTTAAACTAAATACAAAAAACAGAAAGAGGGTGTGTCAATGGCATACCCTTACGTGTATAGGTAAGGCAGTTAAATCTTAGTCACATTCTTGACAATCTCCCAAATTTCCAGTAAATTTGTTGTCGCAACTAACACTTAAGGTTATGGGAAGCGAAGGACTTATAGAAAAATACATCAACCCTTATACTGATTTTGGGTTCAAAAAACTGTTTGGTACCGAACTCAACAAAGATTTGTTAATCAGCTTTCTGAATTCGTTGTTGCCTGATGGACAAGTAATAAAAGACGTTACTTACCTCAATGCCGAACATCTTGGTACACTGGAAGCCGACCGGCGTGCAGTATTCGATGTTTATTGTGAAAACGAACAAGGCGAAAAGTTCTTGGTGGAGATGCAAAAAGGTGAACAACAGTTCTTTAAAGACCGTAGTATATTTTACACCACATTCCCCATTCGTGAGCAAGCAGTGAAAGGAAAGAGCTGGAATTATGAGTTGAAAGCTGTTTATACAGTTGGTATCCTTAACTTCTCGTTCGACAGCAACAACAACGATTATTACCATCACGAAGTAAGACTTGTAGATGTAGCCACTCAGGAAGTGTTTTATGACAAGCTAACACTCATCTACTTGGAAATGCCCAAGTTTAATAAAACCGAGTATGAACTGGAAAATATGTTCGATAAATGGATGTTTGTGCTTCGTAACCTCTCCAGGTTAATGGAACGTCCTGCTGCTTTACAAGAACGTATATTTACCCGCTTGTTCGAAACTGCCGAAATAGCCCGCTTCAATCGTAAGGAGCTGGTTGAGTACGAAGACAGTTTGAAGAATTACCGCGACTGGTATAGTGTAATGGAAACATCCGAAAAGAAAGGATTGGCTAAGGGACTTGAAAAAGGTCGTGAAGAAGGACTTGCAGAAGGGCTTGCGAAAGGAATTGAAAAAGGACTTGCGGAAGGGATTGAAAAAGGAATTCTTGAAGTTGCCCGTAGAATGAAGTTCAATTCTATTCCTTTACATACAATTCAAGATTTGACAGGACTTTCTCTTGAAGAAATAGAAAAGTTAAGCCCTTGATAGGTACACATATTGGAAGCGAACTAATTTTAAAACAACCGGTTTTTTCAAAGAAAATGTTGCCGGATATACAATTCGTTGTTTGAAAAATGAATAATATTGTTATTCATCCCGGTAGGATAACTCTTTTCTCCCAGTAGGATAAAGCCTTCATCCCGGTAGGCAAAACGGTTTCTCCTGGTAGGATAAAGGCTTTATCCTACCGGGAGAAATAATTTCCTATTCTCTGTATCTATGCGTTCTAATTTATTTCTTTATCTTTGCTTCGTTATATCAATCTGAATTTAAAAACAAAAGTACTTAAATGGGTAGAGTTCTTATTATTGGCGCCGGCGGTGTAGGCACTGTAGTAGCGCATAAAGTAGCACAAAATGCAGACGTTTTCACCGACATTATGATTGCAAGCCGCACTAAATCAAAATGCGACGATATTGTGAAAGCAATAGGGAATCCTGAGATAAAAACAGCCAGGGTCGACGCAGATAATGTAGATGAATTGGTTGCTTTGTTTAATGACTTTAAACCAGACATTGTTATTAATGTAGCCCTTCCATATCAAGACCTCACCATTATGGAAGCATGTTTACAGGCAGGCGTTAACTACCTGGATACAGCAAACTATGAGCCCCTTGACGAAGCGCACTTTGAATACAGCTGGCAATGGGCCTATCACGATAGATTTAAAGAAGCCGGACTAACTGCCATCCTGGGTTGTGGATTCGACCCCGGAGTAAGTGGTATCTTTACTGCTTATGCAGCCAAACATTATTTCGACGAAATTCAGTATCTGGATATTGTTGACTGTAATGCCGGCGACCATCATAAAGCTTTCGCCACTAACTTTAACCCGGAAATAAACATCAGGGAAATTACCCAGAAAGGACGCTATTACGAAAATGGGCAATGGGTAGAAACAGGATCACTTGAGATTCATCAGCCTATTACCTATCCTAATATAGGACCTAAAGAATCGTATCTTTTATATCACGAAGAATTGGAGTCGCTTGTAAAACACTTCCCAACCATTAAACGTGCACGCTTCTGGATGACGTTTGGACAGGAATATCTTACCCATCTGCGTGTAATCCAGAATATCGGTATGGCACGCATCGACGAAATAGATTATAACGGACAAAAGATTGTGCCTATCCAATTCTTGAAAGCCGTACTGCCTAACCCACAGGATTTGGGCGAAAACTATACAGGCGAAACATCCATTGGTTGCCGCATTCGTGGTATTAAAGATGGAAAAGAACGTACTTACTATGTATATAATAATTGTAGCCACGAAGCGGCTTACAAAGAAACAGGTATGCAGGGCGTTAGCTACACCACCGGTGTTCCGGCCATGATAGGGGCAATGATGTTCTTGAAAGGAGAATGGAAACGCCCGGGAGTTAACAATGTAGAAGAGTTTAATCCGGATATGTTCATGGATCAACTCAACAAACAAGGGCTTCCATGGCACGAAGTTTTTGACACCGATTTGGAAGTATAGGCTAAAAAACATCTAGCGAACATTTAACAAAAAAATATGGCAAAGAAAAACGAATCTCTTTTTGAACCAAATCTCAACATGGATGCTACAGAAAAGCTAAAGGCTTTACAGCTAACCATGAACAAGATAGAAAAAAGCTACGGTAAAGGCGCAATCATGAAAATGGGCGACGGAGTAGTTGAACAAATCGATGTAATTCCAACAGGTTCTGTATCTCTTAATATGGCATTAGGTGTAGGTGGTTATCCTCGCGGAAGAATAGTTGAAATATTCGGACCCGAATCGTCTGGTAAAACCACGTTAGCTATTCATGCAATAGCAGAAGCCCAGAAAGCTGGTGGCTTGGCAGCATTTATTGATGCCGAACATGCTTTCGACCGCTTTTATGCAGAGAAACTGGGAGTTGACATCGACAACCTGTATATGTCTCAACCCGATACCGGCGAACAGGCATTGGAAATAGCAGAACAGCTAATCCGTTCATCGGCCATCGACATTATTGTAATTGACTCTGTTGCCGCACTAACACCAAAATCGGAAATAGAAGGCGATATGGGCGAGAACAAGGTAGGTTTGCAGGCCCGATTAATGTCGCAGGCTTTACGTAAACTCACTGCTGCAGTAGCTAAAACACGCACAACCTGTATATTCATCAATCAGCTTCGCGAAAAAATTGGTGTAATGTTTGGAAGTCCCGAAACAACCACTGGTGGTAATGCATTGAAATTCTATGCATCGGTACGTGTGGATATTCGCCCAAGCACACCTATTAAAGATGGAGACGAAATGCTAGGTAAACTCACCAAGGTGAAAATTGTGAAGAACAAAGTAGCTCCTCCATTCAGAAAAGCTGAGTTCGACATCATGTTTGGCGAAGGAATATCACGCTCGGGCGAGATCATTGATATAGGTGCCGATCTGGAAATAATCAAGAAAAGCGGTTCATGGTATAGCTATCAGGGAACTAAAATCGGTCAGGGCCGCGATGCTGCCAAACAATGCATATTGGACAATCCGGAATTAGCCGATGAAATTGAAAATCTGATTGCAGAAGAGCTCAAAAAGAATCCGGCAATACTGCTAGGCAAAGATAAAAAAGATAAGAAAAAAGACGCACCTGCCGAAGAAACAGGAGGCGAAGAATAAAGGCTTAAATGCGCGAAGGCGCGAAAGGGTTAAGGCGCGAAAGGATGTTTCTAATTTATCCTTTTCGCGCCTTTACGCTTTCATCCTTTTGCGCCTTCATCCTTTCGCGCCTTCGCGCCTTTACGCTTTCGCGCCTTTACCCTTTGCTGTAATAAAAAAAAGCTGTACTTTTGCAGCTACATTTCAAATATTATATCCATGAGCAATCAACGATACATGATGCGTGGTGTTTCTGCTTCGAAAGAAGATGTGCATAACGCTATAAAAAACATAGATAAAGGTATCTTCCCGAAAGCTTTCTGTAAAATCATTCCCGATATTCTGGGTGGCGATCCTGAATACTGCAATATTATGCATGCCGACGGGGCCGGTACCAAATCTTCTTTGGCATATATGTATTGGAAAGAAACCGGCGATGTTTCTGTATGGAAAGGAATAGCGCAGGATGCTCTAATCATGAACATTGATGATTTGCTTTGTGTAGGTGCTATAGACAATATTCTTGTTTCATCTACCATCGGACGCAATAAACTGCTGATTCCCGGAGAAGTAATTTCGGCAATCATTAATGGCACCGATGAGCTACTTGCCGAACTTCGCGAAATGGGTATCGGAGTATTTGCCACTGGTGGCGAAACAGCCGACGTTGGCGACCTTGTACGTACTATTATTGTAGATAGCACAGTTACTTGCCGCATGAAACGCAGCGAAGTTATCGATAATGCCAATATCCGTCCTGGTGATGTAATTGTAGGATTGGCTTCGTATGGACAAGCTACATACGAAAAGGAATATAATGGCGGAATGGGTAGCAACGGGCTAACTTCTGCCCGTCATGATGTGTTTGCACACTATTTAGCCGAAAAGTATCCGGAAAGTTACGATGCAGCAGTTCCCCAAGAACTTGTTTACTCCGGTAACCTGAAATTAACCGATACGGTTGAAGATTCTCCACTAGATGCTGGCAAACTGGTACTTTCGCCCACTCGTACCTATGCTCCTGTAGTTAAAAAAATATTAGACGCTTTACGTACAGAAATACACGGAATGGTACATTGCTCTGGTGGGGCGCAAACCAAGATTCTGCATTTTGTTGATAATGTAAGGGTTATCAAAGACAATCTATTCCCTGTACCTCCATTATTCAAAACCATTCAGCAACAAAGCAATACAGATTGGGCAGAGATGTATAAGGTGTTTAATATGGGACATCGTTTAGAAGTTTACCTGAGTCCTGAATATGCAGAAGAGATTATTGAAATCTCTAAATCATTCAATATTGATGCCCAGATAGTGGGTAGAGTGGAAGCAAGCGAAAACAAAGAATTAATTATAATATCTGAATTCGGAGAATTCAGATATTAGTTACAAGTTACGAGTTACGAGTTACAAGTACCATGCGGATTATACTTGTAACTCGTAACTTGTAACTAATAACTCGTAACTAAAACCTATGGAAATAAGAACGCATAAGGACTTGTTGGTTTGGCAAAAAAGTATAGATTTGGTATGTGCTGTTTATTCTTTATTAAAACAGTACCCTAAAGAAGAACTTTTTGCTATGAGCAACCAAATAAGACGGTGTGTTGTATCCATACCTGCAAACATAGCCGAAGGGTGTGGTAGAAGAAGTAAAGCTGAATTATCCCAGTTCCTTCATATTGCATTAGGTTCGGCAAGTGAATTAGAAACTTTTTTTATTATATCTAAAAGATTAAATTATATTACAGATCAAGAGTATAACGACCTTAACTCTTCATTATTGGAGATAATTAAAATGATTAGTGGATTAGTTAGAAATCTGCAAGCAACTCGTAACTTGTAACTCGTAACTGAATAATGGCAGATAATAATAACATATTAGATAAACTAGAAGGGCTTGTTAGCAGATTCGAAGAAGTTTCAACCCTCATTACCGACCCCTCAGTTATTGCCGACCAGAAACGGTATGTAAAACTTACCAAGGAATACAAAGAACTGGACGACCTGATGAAGGCCCGCAAAGAATATATCCAAACCTTGAGCAACATAAACGAGGCCAAAGAAATTCTTGGAAACGAGCAAGATGCAGAAATGCGCGAAATGGCACGGGAAGAGTTGGAAGCAAGCCAAACAAGGTTACCCGAACTGGAAGAAGAAATAAAAATGCTGTTAGTACCAGCCGATCCTGAAGATGCTAAGAATGCCGTAGTAGAAATCAGGGGAGGTACAGGAGGCGACGAGGCTGCTATTTTTGCTGGCGACCTGTTCCGTATGTATTCCAAATACATTGAAACAAAAGGGTGGACAATGGAAGTAAGCAGCAGCAGTGAAGGCTCTTCTGGGGGATTCAAAGAAATTATATTCACCGTAAGCGGAGACAATGTTTATGGTACCCTAAAATACGAAAGTGGCGTGCATCGCGTTCAACGTGTACCCGCAACCGAAACTCAGGGACGTGTACATACATCGGCTGCCTCGGTAGCAGTTTTGCCAGAGGCCGAAGAAGTTGACGTAGAAATTAACCCTGCCGATCTTGAATTTCAAACTGCACGTTCAAGCGGAGCAGGAGGTCAGAATGTAAATAAGGTTGAAACCAAAGTTCAACTGTACCACAAACCCACTGGGATACAAATTCAATGTCAGGTGTCGCGTTCGCAGCTTGCCAATAAAGAAATGGCACTGCAAATGTTAAGAACCAGACTATATGATATGAAAATGCAGGAACACCTGTCCGCCATTTCTTCTAAAAGAAAAACAATGGTATCAACAGGCGACCGTTCTGCAAAAATCCGTACCTATAATTATCCGCAAGGGCGTATTACCGATCACCGCATCAATCATACCATATATAACCTGGCCGATTTTGTTGATGGTAATATTCAGGATATGATTGACAAACTTACTATTGCAGAGAATACGGAAAGAATGAAAGAGACAGAATTATAAAATACAGTAGTTAGTAGCTAGTAGTTAGTAGCTAGTATCCATGCGGATTTAGTTTACTAACTACTAGTTTACTAACTACTAGTTACTAACTACTAGTTACTAGTTACTAGCTACTAAATGAAATGAACAAACAACAATTATTCGAAAACATAAAACGTAAACAGTCGTTCCTTTGTGTAGGGCTGGATACAGATATAAAGAAGATACCTGAGCATCTTCTTAAAGATGAAGATCCGGTTTTTGCTTTCAACAAAGCAATTATCGATGCTACTGCCGACTTGTGTATAGCCTACAAACCCAACCTTGCTTTTTACGAAAGCCTTGGGGTAAAAGGATGGATAGCTTTCGAAAAAACAGTAAACTACATAAAGAAAAACTATCCCGATCAATTTATTATTGCCGACGCCAAAAGAGGCGACATAGGTAACACAAGCGAAATGTATGCCCGGTCGTTCTTTGATGAACTAAATATCGACTCTGTTACAGTTGCTCCTTACATGGGCGAAGACAGTGTGAAGCCTTTCCTTATCTATCCCGAAAAATGGGTAATTCTGTTGGCTCTCACATCGAACAAAGGATCGCACGATTTTCAGTTAACAGAAGATGCCAATGGCGAACGTTTATTCGAAAAGGTTCTTAAGAAATCTCAAGAATGGGCCAATGATGAACAAATGATGTATGTTGTGGGTGCCACTCAAGGCAAAATGTTTACCGACATCCGCAAATATGCCCCTAACCACTTTTTATTAGTACCCGGTGTTGGTGCTCAAGGTGGGTCGCTCGAAGAAGTTTGCAAATACGGAATGAATGACATGTGCGGTCTTATCGTTAACTCTTCACGTGGAATAATCTATGCTGATAAAACAGAGAACTTTGCCGATGCAGCCCGCAAAGCAGCAAAAGAAGTTCAAGAAGAGATGGCAGTTCAATTGCAAAGCATTCTGTAAAATTTCGATAAATAAATAACACATTCAATCGAATTGCCTTATCCCCGATTTATAAATTATAGCATGGATGGTAAGGAAATATCAAAAAAAAATCCGTTATTTGTGGATTAATTTGAGAGATTGAAATGCAATTAACATTTCTTCTGCCCAAAACAGAAGAATACAATTACATATTAACAACATAAATATGGAGTTCTCGGCCAAGCAAATTGCTACTTTTTTAGAAGGGGAAATAATAGGTAATGAAGATATTACAGTTCACACTTTTGCAAAAATAGAGGAAGGAGTAACTGGAGCTTTATCTTTTTTAGCCAACCCCAAGTACACTCCTTATATATATACTACGCAATCAAGCATTGTATTGGTAAATAAAGACTTTACTCCTGAGCAGGAGATAGGAGCCACCTTAATAAAGGTAAGTAACCCATACGAAAGCCTTTCAAAATTACTTGTACTTTACGAATCGAGCAAGCCTAAAAAACAAGGCATAGATTCTTTAGCCTATATTGCCCCAACAGCAAAAATAGGCGAGAATGTATATATAGGTGCTTTTGCTTATATTGGCGAGAATGTTGTTATTGGCAATAATACAGCTGTTTATCCGCATGTGTATGTGGGTGACTCTACAAAAATAGGCAACAACTGTATTCTATACGCCAACGCCACCATCTACCACGAATGTCGCATAGGCAATGAATGTATTATTCATTCGGGTGCTGTTGTTGGTGCCGACGGCTTTGGGTTTGCCCCATCTGCCACCGGATACGAAAAAATTCCGCAAATTGGTACCGTTATCATTGAAGACAAAGTAGAAGTCGGAGCCAATACTTGTATTGACAGAGCTACAATGGGAGCTACCGTTATACACAGTGGTGTTAAACTGGACAATCTGGTACAAATAGCTCATAATGATGTTATTGGTTCGCACACGGTTATGGCAGCACAGGTTGGTATAGCCGGTTCAACCAAAATAGGAGAATGGTGCCAGTTTGGTGGACAAGCAGGTTTATCGGGTCATATTACTGTTGGTAACAAAGTGGGCATTGGACCACAGGCAGGAATAATCAGTAACGTTAAATCGGAACAACAGATTTTAGGTAGTCCTGCTATTGACTCAAAAACATTCTTCCGGTCATCTGCCGTATTCAAGAAACTACCCGAAGTCTATTCGGAATTAAATGCTTTGCGAAGAGAACTAAACGAAATAAAACAACAAATAAACAAGCAATAATGATCAAACAAAAGACCCTGAAAGATAGTTTTTCATTAAGTGGAAAAGGTCTTCATACCGGACTTGATCTGACAGTTACTTTTAATCCCGCTTCCGAAAATTACGGATATAAAATACAACGCATTGATCTGGAAGGAAAACCAATTATCGATGCTATAGCCGACAATGTTATTGATACCACTCGTGGAACCGTTCTAGCTAATAAAAATGGAGACAGAGTAAGCACCATTGAACATGGAATGGCTGCACTGTATGCATTAGGCATAGACAACTGCCACATAGAGGTTAACGGCCCCGAATTTCCGATACTAAACGGTAGCTCTGAATTCTATGTACAGGAAATCGAAAAGGTAGGTATCGAAGAACTTAATGCAGTTAAGGATTACTATATAATTAAATCCAAGATAGAAGTACGCGATGAGAAAACAGGCTCATCAATCATAGTACTGCCCGACGAGGATTTCAGCCTCAACGTATTGGTTTCGTATGATGATTCACTGATTATTCCCAACCAATATGCAACCCTCGAGGACATGAACAAGTTTAAAGACGAAATAGCCAATAGCCGTACCTTCGTCTTTGTTCGTGAAATAGAGCCTCTGCTATCAGCCGGATTAATTAAAGGTGGCGACCTTGATAACGCTATTGTTATTTATGAACGCAAAATGGAGCAAGATAAGTTTGATAAATTAGCCGATGTTATGGGAGTTCCACACATGGACGCCAATTTACTGGGCTACATCAATCACGATCCACTTGTATGGCCTAATGAATGTGCCCGCCATAAATTACTCGATGTTATTGGCGACCTTGCACTTATTGGCAAACCTATCAGAGGAAGAATTATTGCTACACGCCCAGGACATACCATAAATAACAAGTTTGCCCGGTTAATGCGGAAAGAAATCCGTTTGCACGATATACAGGCTCCAACTTATAATTGCAACATACCGCCGGTTATGGACATTAACCGCATCCGCGAGTTATTGCCACACCGTTATCCTTTCCAATTGGTAGACAAGGTTATAGAAATTGGTGCCAATTACATTGTTGGAGTTAAAAATGTAACGTCTAACGAACCCTTCTTCCAGGGACATTTCCCCGAAGAACCTGTTATGCCGGGAGTATTGCAGGTCGAAGCCATGGCACAGGTGGGTGGTTTACTGGTACTTAACTCTATCGAAGAACCCGAAAAGTATTCTACATACTTTATGAAAATAGATGGAGTTAAATTCCGTCAGAAAGTAGTTCCAGGCGATACCCTGATATTCAAGGTAGAACTTATGACACCCATCCGCAGAGGAATCGCTACCATGAAAGGCTATGTGTTTGTTGGCGAAAAAATCTCTTGCGAGGCCGAGTTCATGGCACAAATAGTAAAAAACAAATAATAATTTAAAATATGATAAGTCCTCTCGCATACGTTCATCCCGAAGCCGTTATAGGAGAAAATGTAGAAATCGCCCCTTTTGTTTATATCGACAAGAATGTAATCATTGGCGATAACAATAAAATAATGGCAAACGCTAGTATCTTGTACGGCAGTCGTATTGGCAATAACAATGTTATTTTTCCGGGAGCTGTTATCGGAGGTATTCCTCAGGACCTCAAATTCAAAGGAGAGGAAACCACAGCCGAAATAGGCGACAACAATACCATTCGCGAAAATGTAACTATTAACAGAGGAACCGCAGCAAAAGGCAAAACAATTGTAGGCAACAACAACCTGTTAATGGAAGGCGTACATGTTGCACACGATGCATTGGTTGGCAATGGATGTATAATTGGTAACTCAACCAAAATGGCAGGCGAAATTATTATTGACGATAATGCCATTATCAGCGGTGCAGTATTGATGCATCAGTTCTGCCGGGTAGGAAGCCATGTAATGATACAAGGTGGAAGCAGATTCAGCAAAGATATTCCTCCTTACATTATTGCCGGTCGCGAACCTATTGCATACAGCGGAATAAATATTATCGGTTTGCGCCGCCGGGGATTCTCGAACGAAGTTATTGAGAACATTCACAACGCATACCGAATCATCTATCAAAGCGGTTTAAATACTACCGATGCACTTGCCAAGGTAGAAGAAGAGATAGAAATAACTCCCGAAATACAATACATTATTGAATTTATTCGTGGTTCACAAAGAGGAATCATAAAATAGGGCAACAACCCGTATGATACTTGTAACTCGTAACTTATAACTCGTAACTAAATATGATATACAGGTTTATTATTATATCTGATGAGGTTGATGATTTTATCAGAGAAATACAAATTGACCCGGAAGCTACTTTTTTTGACTTTCATAAAACCATCCTCAGTTCGGTAGGATACAGCGATGACCAGATGACTTCGTTCTTTATCTGCGATGATGATTGGGAAAAAGAAAAAGAAGTTACATTGGAAGAGATGGATAATAATCCCGAAATTGATAGCTGGGTAATGAGCGAAACTCCATTGAACGAACTGATAGAGGACGAAAAACAAAAGCTATTATACGTTTTTGACTACATTACCGAACGTTGTTTCTTTCTTGAACTAGCCGAAATTATAACAGGTAAAGATATTAAATCACCTAAATGTACCCGCAAAGAAGGCGAAGCACCCAAACAAACTATGGATATAGAAGAAATGATGGCTACCTCTTCTTCTTTAGATCTGGACGAAAACTTCTACGGTGATCAGGATTTTGACTTTGAAGACTTTGATGCAGACGGCTTTGATGTAAACACTCCATCGGGCGGTGATGTTATCGATGATGGTTTTTAATGAACAAAGACAAGAATTTAATTGTACTGATAGGTCCTACAGCTGTCGGGAAAACAGAGCTCAGCCTGCAACTGGCCGAACGCTTTGAAACAGATATTGTTTCGGCTGATTCCCGGCAACTGTACAAGGATTTAAAAATAGGCACTGCCGCTCCTACCCCGTCTCAACTACAACGGGTACCACACCACTTTATTGGCACGCTTCAGTTAACAGACTATTATAGTGCTGCCCAATACGAAGCTGATGTACTGCAATTACTCGATAAACTTTTTCTTGAAAAGAATACAGTAATACTTACTGGTGGTTCTATGATGTACATTGATGCTGTTTGCAAAGGCATTGATGATATCCCAACCGTCGACGAGGATACACGCAAATTATTACTCGGCAAATATGAAACCGAAGGGCTAGACCATCTATGTGCCGAGCTTAAGCTCCTCGACCCGGAGTATCACCGGATTGTAGACCTCAAAAATCCCAAACGGGTTATTCATGCATTGGAAATTTGCTACATGACCGGGAAAACGTATACTTCGTTCCGCACCCGAACATTGAAAGAAAGACCTTTCAATATTATTAAGATAGGGCTTACACGCAACCGTGAAGAACTTTATGAACGTATTAATCACCGGGTTGACTTGATGATTGAAGAAGGATTGATTGATGAGGTAAAAGCCGTACTGCCTTATCGCCACCTTAATTCACTAAACACAGTGGGCTATAAGGAGATATTTAACTATCTGGATGGCACATGGGAGTTATCTTTTGCTATTGATAAGATAAAACAGAATACCCGGATATACTCGCGCAAACAGATGACCTGGTTTAAACGGGATGAAGATATCAGATGGTTCCATCCTGAAAAAGAAACAGAAATATATAATGTGTTTAAGAATGGAAGGAGTTAATTGGAGTTATAGGAGTTAAAGCTTTTCAGCCAATAACTCCTTAACTCCTTATTAAATTATTCGTCTTCCAATACAACCGATATTTTGTTGGTGCTTGCTTTTACCTTTTTGGTTTCTTTATCAATATAACTGATAATGATGTACGAATCTGGGTCGGCAGATAACATGAAGTTTCCATCCATATCGGTAACTGTACCACTGGTTGTAGCTTCTATTATAACATTGGCACCAATAATTGGATTACCTGATTTATCTTTCACCGAACCAAAAACATTTATATTGTTATTCTGATCTTCTAAAAGGTTAATCTGTTCCTTTTTAGTGGTAATGAGTATTACGCCATTTTGGGCTCCTTCCCCATACAACTCCACAGCTTTTTCGTCTTTGAGAACACTTATTTGTTCTATTCTATCCGGATCAATAAGCGCCATAATTCTTTCGGATACTTTTTCGCCATCAATAACAATAAGTGGAGGATGGTTTTCTTTAAACATTCCTCTCTTTGTTGTAAGCAACATGCTTCCGGGTACTTTGCCTTTTGTTATATATATATCAGGTATTTTTTCAACCTTCATTGTATCAGTATAGAGCATAACATCATCAACTTTACCAGATGCTTCTGTGAGTACCAAATCTTTTTCTTCACTTTGAACAGCAAGCTCTTTTTCTACATGAAGCACCACATCAGAGCCCTTACTTACAACCTGCGAATTTTCAGAGAAGATATCTTCTTTGGGTTCGGCTTTCAACTCCTTTGGTTCATTTTCAATGCTCTTTGTTTCTACAATTGCAGCCAAATCATTAACTTTGACGGCTGAGATTTCTTTAAATTCTTTTGAAACCTCGGGACGGGCAAAAGCAGTAATAGCAATAGCTGCAACAGGAAGTATATAGAGATACTTCAATCGTGCCCATGGATTTGATTTTTCTTTTAACATCATAGTGATACGTTTTTTAAGTTTACTGTGATTAAAGCTGTTGGCCATAGAGTAGAGCCTTGTGCCAACGGCTTTTTTTATTAATAATAATTGATATTCCTTTGCATTAACGCCTTCCTGTATAACTGTTTCATCAGCCTGATATTCATGAATGGTTTGCAACTCTTGTTTTAACAGCCAGACTGCCGGATTAAACCACTGAAAGAAGATACAGATATCAGCAATAAGTAAATCTATAGAGTGCCATTTATAGATGTGTGCCATTTCGTGTGTTAGTATCTCGCGTCCGTTCTCTTCCAGGTCTTTCTGCGAGATCACAATATGCTTCATCCAACTGAATGGCGATAGCTTAGTATTTGTATGAATGATTAGTTTTATACCATCGCCCAGCAGTTCTTTTTGTCCCGAGCGGATAAGCATACACAATTGAATGAGTGAATAGATATTCCGGCAAAACAAAAATACAATACCAAGCAAATAAACAATCAGGATTACCTGTACCGAAGTTCTTGTTGTTGCTGTTTCTGCCTGTGCTACAACTGTAGACTGCATATCGGCAAGCATCAGTAATTGTTCGACCGTTAAAAAGGTTTGATGAATCTCGGTTTCTTGCTTCACCGTTATTTCGCAGAGGGGGATAATCAGCGAAAGCACCAGGATACCCAGAACTGCTATTCTATTAAAACGATGAAATGTTTCTTTGCTTAGCAATAGCCGATAGAAAAGATAGAATACCGCCAAACAGATTGTAACTTTTAGTATGTACACAAAGAGGGCTCCCATAAAACTATTTACTATTTGCGGATTTACCGTTTACAATTTGCGGACCCTTTTCTACTTCTTCAATCAACTTCTTTAGTTCGCTTACAGATATATCTTCTTCTTGTACCAAAGATGATACTGCACTCATAAAAGAATTATTAAAGTATTTGCTAATTACACCTTTCAGGGTGTTTTTTCTGAATTCGTCTTCCGATAAAACTGCGTAATACTGGTAGGTGTTACCATAGGTATTATGTGCCAGATATCCTTTTTCTTCCAGTCCGCGTACAATGGTAGATAGTGTGTTAAAGTGCGGTTTAGGATCGCTATAGAAAGGGAGCATCTCCTTCACAAACAAAGGTCCTTTTTCCCAGAAGAAACCCATTATTTCTTCTTCTTTTGCTGTTAGTCTTTTCATATAAAGTAGATTCTGATACTTAATATTGCAAAGAACTAAATTATATAGTTTAGAAACTAATTTAATTAGTTAATTAAAACTAAAGGTTATAGTTAAAGCTACTAAGACTTTATCGCCATCTATAAGCAATAAAGAAATAGATCAAAAAAGTTATGCCCAAAACACCCATTATAACAAGCTGTAACACTGCATTATAAACTTTCCATTCGGGAATAAGATTGGAAAGAAATAGAGAAAGAAACAAAAAGTTAAGCTCAAGCATCGAAATCCGAACAACACGCAATAGCAGAAAATATTGCTTCCATACATTTGCCTCTGTTAACCGGAAAGGGAAATTTGTCCACTTCAGAGGTATATACGGTACAGATACCAGTATAATGGTTATTACTGTATTCATTATTGCCAGCGTAAAACCATCGTTACCCTGAGCCGTAAGTTGTTGATAATTTATAAGAAACAATATCCATACTAGTATCACAATGGCAAGGGATACTCCAATAAATATCCAATCTAACATTACAGGTCTGATGCGAATGTTGGGCATTCCTTTGCCACTAAATCGTCCAAGGTTAATCATTTGCAGTTTCTTTATTATCAGTGTTAGTACTCTTTTTATTTTTATTCTTCTTCATCCGGCCACTCTTTTTCAAAGCCTCAGCAATAATCCACTGCAACTGGCCATTTGTACTACGAAACTCGTCGGCTGCCCATTTTTCAATAGCATCCATTGTTTCTGCATCAATTCGCAGTACAAAACTTTTGGTTGAAGATTCTTTTTTACTCATTACTTATTACTTTTAATCCAATTGGCTATATCCTCCATTACGTAACCGGGGATATATTTTTCTTCGCTATACTCATCAGGAGTAGCTTTGCCTTCTCCTTCATGAAGTAAATGATTCAGTTTGGGATACGATTTGAATGCAGCCTTTTTATTCTTCTTCAAAGCTGTTTTCCACATTCCAAAGTCTTCCATTGTAACCTGATAGTCTCTTTCTCCCTGAACTATGAATATTGGTAGTTTCAGTTTTGCTACTACATCCAGTTGCTTATAATCGCGCATGGACTTCCAATAGTTTTCTGGCATCTTCAACGGGAAAGGAATAGAAGTATCAAACTCGGTTGTGCCGTATTTACGTGCATTCTCTACCTGCATTTTAACCTCATTCACATGTTTCTGTTCTGTCCCTAAACCGGATATGCCGGCAATATATTCAACTTGTTCAAGTATTACATCATCAAATGGTCGTGCATTGGCGGCAATCATTACTATACCCGACAGATCGGAAGAACTATCCGCAATACGGGGGGCAACAAGGGCTCCAAGGCTGTGGCCAATTACGAAGATCTTACTACCTGAGAGTTCCGGATGTTTTTTTGCAATCCGGATAGCCGAAAGAGCATCATAAACTGCTTCATAATCAATATTGCCTTTTCCTTCGGGAGCGTAGTCATTACCATAAATATACGAACGTTTATCATAACGAATAACAGCTACTCCTCGTTCAGCAAGCCCCCATGCCAGATCGCGAAAGGGTTTATTGGGACCAACGGTTTCATCACGATCGCTGGAACCGGAGCCATGTACAAGTATGGCAACAGGTGGATTGCTTATTCCCACAGGTAATGTTAATATGCCACCAAGTTTATAATCGTCGGTTATAATATCAATCGTTTCTTCTTTTATTGTATCATTCGTAATCAGGGTATAGGTTTGCGCAGCTCTCATATCCGGTAAAAAGTACAGCCCGGAAATTTGGTTATCCTTATTTAATGTAAGAGAGAATATTAACTTCATGTTTTCAAACTGCATCATCTTTTTGCAGATAAAGCTATCCTCATGTGGTTTTACTTCCCACTCTCCATCAAACTTAAACTCACCTAACTGTATTTCCAACTGTGTATATAACATTCCGTACTCATTAGCAGAAATTCTTGCTTGTACAATAGAGTCCGACATAATAAGGAGGCTATCGCCTTGCCCTGCCTTTAAGAATTTATATGCTTTTTCGGCTACCTCAACATAGCTTTGTGCCCTGCCGGTTAGTGCAGGGATGAGTAGCAAAGCTAATAGAATTATTTTCTTTATCATAGTGTTTAATGATGTAAGGTTCCTGTGTTAACCACCGGTTGAGCAGCCTCATCGGCACAAAGCACTACCAGCAGGTTGCTTACCATTGCGGCTTTCTTTTCGTCGTCAAGCTCAACAATTTCTTCTTCGGCAAGTTTATCGAGAGCCATTTTAACCATAGATACTGCACCTTCTACAATCTTTTCGCGGGCAGTGATAATAGCCGAAGCTTGCTGACGGCGAAGCATCACAGCTGCAATTTCGGGAGCGTAAGCCAGATAATTAATACGTGCTTCTACCACTTCCAGTCCGGCCATAGCAAGGCGCTCGTTCAGTTTTATTTCAAGTTGATCGTTAATTTCTTCTCCGCCCGAGCGTAAGGTTAGTTCATTGCTATGATCGCTTTCGTCGTAAGCGTATTGTCCGGCAACCTGACGCAAAGCGGCATCACTTTGTATGCGAACAAAGTTTTCGAAGGCCGACATACGGCTTGCCACCGACTGGCCTACTTGCCCCACTACTCCGGGCTGACTTGATGCCATTGTTTGTGAATCGATTTCGAACATGGCTTTATAGGTATCTTTGAGTTTCCATACAAGTACCAAACCTATAAGAATTGGGTTACCTGTTTTATCGTTTACCTTAATGGGTTCTACATCAAGATTACGGGCACGCAGTGATAATTGTTTTTTATTCAGGAAAGGATGCACCCAAAAGAAACCGGTTTCTTTAAAAGTACCTTTATACTTACCAAAGAAAACCATAGCACGGGCTTCGTTAGGTTCTAAAGAAATAAATCCTGCCAGTAACACCAATTCAAAGATAATGCCAAATATGGCAATCAGAAAGGCTGCCGCACCAATAAAGGGAGCTGCCCAGAACATTGCAATAAAACCTGCTAACAATACTATGAGTAGGAAAAGCATGGCAAATCCATTCATCTTGAATCCTTTGTAAGTAGTTTCTTTTGTTTCCATAATAAGAGTTTTAAAATGATATCGTTTTGATATCACAAATATATCGCTTAATTATTAAGAAACAAGTACTTGAGGCAACATTAACATTTGTTAGTCAATTATTTATTTTATATTTGCACCCAAACACAATAAGCACATTAAATGAATACTATAAAACACATTTGTATTATACTTACCGTTTTATGTTCGCTCAGATTATATGGTAATGATGCTAAAGCTGATTCATTAATCCAAAAATCACAAACGGTTCAATATACCAACCCTACGCAGGCAGTATATTTTTCGCAGAAAGCGCTAGAGTATATTCCCGAAACGTCTTTGCCTAACTCAAGAAAGGCAAAAGCTTTACTAATGAGTGGAGTAGCACATAAGTATCTGGGAGATTTCGATATCAGCATAAAGACATTGTATGATGCCTTGGATTGTTGTCCCGAGAACGATTATACTTTACTTATGGATATACAAATGCAGATATCGAATGTGTATTGCCGACTAAAGGATTACACAAAAGCATTCGAGATAAACGATAAAGCAACAGCGTTGAGTAAAGTTTATGCCGACTCTGCCCGTCTGGCTGCATCGTATAACAACCGTGGCATTATTCATTATAACCTGAACGAATTCAATACAGCCGAACAGTTTTTTCGCAACGCCTTAGAAATTAACAGAAGAATTGGTGATATAAAAGCTGTTGCAGCAAACCTGAATAATATGTGCCTGTATGAGGGCAACATAGATGAAAAACTAGCTTTAATACAGGAGGCCATCATTATCAATAGAAACATGAATGCTACTTGGGCTTTGGGCGAGAACTATAACAATATGAGCAAGCAGTATTATTTTGCAGGACAATATAAAAAAGCTCTTGAGGCACTGGAAAAAGGGAAACAGGCTGCCGAAGAGTCTAATGCAAAAGAGCTGATTTGTGATAACTTTGAATATGCCTCCTGGGTATATGCTGCAATGAAACAGCACGATAAAGCCTACGAGTGTTTACTGCAACTCTATAATTTAAGTCTGGAATTGCAAAACGATAAGAAACTCCGCACAGTTGAGCAAGAATTATCCGAGAAACGGGTACAGAACATTCAGCGCGAAACTGCCATAAAAGAGCAGGCATACGAGATTGAATTGCTTAAACGCAATATGATGGTACTCGCCGCCGTTCTTATATTCTCTATTATCGCCGCTATTTTTCTTCCCCGATGGATTAAACGACGCAAGGACCTGCAACTAGCCGAAACCCGGTTCAAACTGGAGCAATCGGAGCGCGAGCTGGCCGAACTTCAGTTAAAACAACAGGGGCAAACACTTCAAACTGTTCAAACAGAACTGGATACTACCAAGCAAGAGGTAACCAGCTTTGCCATGTTTCTCCGCAGCCGGAACGGATTGCTGGAACGTATCAGAGAACAGATCAAGGAGGGGTATAAGCTGGATGCTACAGCCATACAGCCACATCTTAAGAAAATTAATGCTTTTATTAGCCAATACCAAAACGGAAATGAGGAAACAAGCGCTTTGTTATTAAGTATCGAACAAAAGAATTCCGATTTTATTAAACGCTTAACCACTCGTCATCCGGGATTAACACAAGGTGAGAAATATCTTGCTACTTTGCTTCGGGTAAATTTATCCACTAAAGAGATTTCGTTTCTTACAGGGACCATTCCGAAAACAATAAATATGAATCGGTACAGGTTAAGGAAATCTCTCGGACTGAATTCGGAGGAGGATTTAACGGAGTATTTGCAAGGGGTGTAGATAAAGCCATTTGTAGATTACCTAATTTACTCAATTCTCTAATAATTAAATTGTTATAAATGAAGTTGTAGATCATTTTACCCTTCCTAACGCCATTTTGTAGTCCCAAAGTAGACACCGTATTTTGTTGTTCTCTGTTATTTTAGGCTTACTTAGCATTTGCATTCCGGAATGCAATATTAACCTTTTAAAAACAAATAACATGAATCACAAAAAGCTCTTAAGAAGCATTGCAATACACCTGATAGTATTGTGCGCACTCTTAACACCTTTCAATGCTTTTGCACAAAGCATTCAGCTAAAAGGCACTGTAGTTGATAACACCAAAGAACCTATTATCGGTGCTAACGTTATGGAAAAAGGCACCACTAACGGATTAATTACCGATATATATGGTAACTTCTCGTTAAACGTCAATCCCCAATCTACTATCGTTGTATCTTATATGGGATACAAAACACAAGAAATTCCTTTGAATGGTAGAAAAGAACTAAGAGTAGTTCTTGAAGAAGACTCTTATCTTACAGATGAAGTTGTGGTAATTGGTTACGGTGTGATGAAGAAAAGTGATATGACTGGAGCCATTTCATCAGTTGATGTGGAAGAACTGAGTAAACGTACCACTACCAATCCGGCAGAAGCATTGCAAGGTAAAATTGCAGGTGTAAATATTCAAAAGTCCGGTGGCAATGCCGGAGCAGGGGTTCGCGTTAAAATTCGTGGTGTAAAAACTTTCGGCGATAACCAACCTCTTTATATTATTGATGGTTTCCCTGGTGATATTGAAAATGTAAACCCACAGGATATTGCTTCTATGGAAGTACTGAAAGATGGAGCCGCTGCTGCTATCTATGGTTCGGTTGCTGCCAATGGGGTAATTATTGTGACTACAAAGAATGGTAAGAAGGGCGATGTCAAAGTAGATTTCAGTTCTTATTTAAGTTTCACAAACGTAGCAAAGAAACTGGAAATGCTTAATGCCAGCGAATACCGTCAGGTACATAAACAAATGTACGAAAATGGTGGCGAAGCCCTTCCGGCTTATGTTACCAATAATAGTAATGTGGATACAAATTGGCAGGATGAAATGCTGCGTGGAGGATTTGCACAAAGCTATATGGTAAGTGTACGTGGCGGATCGGACAAAGCACAGTATTCGATCTCATATAACCATGCCGATGAAAAAGGAATCTTTTTGGGAAATGACTATCGTCAGGATAATGCACGAGCTAAACTCAAAATGTCTAAATACATCTTCGACTTTGATGCAAACCTTGCTTTCAAATTTACAGATAGCAAACAGCCTCAATATTCATTGAAAGAAATGTATATGATATCTCCCCTTGTTCCTGTTTATGATGAATCGCAGCCATCGGGCTATGGACTAACCAATTTTGATGGGCTGCCAAGTAACCGCAATGTAATGGCCGATCACCATTTTGAAGATTATTCTAATAAGAAGTATCATACAACAGCAAATATAGCACTTACAATGAATTTCACATCGTGGTTAAATTTTAAAACAAGTTACAATTACCGCGGAGAGCACCAACGTACAGCCTATCATGCTCCTTCTTATGTGGCCGATGTTAAGTCGCCTAACGAATATCCATATCAATCCGAATCATCGGCTTATTGGGAAGAACAAGTATTCGATAATATCCTCAATTTTAATAAAACATTTGGTGCACACAGTGTGAATGCAATGGCAGGTAGTTCAATAACAAATAGAAAATACACCTGGAATTCTGTCGGTATAGAAGGATATAACACAGTGTATAAAGTAGAAGACGGTAAACTGGTTACATCTAAAGAACCAGCCGGATTTCTTGATGAGTACTTTGATACTATTGGAGCAGGAGCAGGCGGCACTTTTAGTGGTGATGGCAGCAAATGGGACTACAGACGGGCTTCTTTCTTCGGCCGCTTGAATTATAACTATGACAATCGATACCTATTACAGGCTACTATGCGCTATGATGGCTCGTCAAAATTTGGAAGTGACAGTCGTTGGGGATCGTTCCCATCTGTTGCAGTAGGCTGGAGAATCAGTGAAGAGGGTTTCTTTCCTAAAGCTTCAATCATTAACAACCTTAAACTACGTGCCAGCTGGGGTCGTTTAGGAAACGAAAATGCACTTGGGTATTATGACTTTCAAGCATTAATTAGCTCTAGCAACACTCTACTGGGAGGTTATGTAAAAGGAAACGGAGAAAATCCTTGGGTTGGAAATATTGCCCGGGGGCTGGAAAACCGTTCCTTAAAATGGGAAACAACCGAGACTACCAATGTAGGGTTCGATTTTGGTTTACTATCAAACAAATTAACAGGAGCACTGAATTACTACCATAATCAAACAACAGATTTATTAATAACCAAAGCACTTCCACTATCGGCCGGACTTAATAACCCGATACTTAATGTTGGTAAAATACGTAATACAGGTTTTGAGTTTGAAGTAAACTGGGCCGACAATATCAATGACTTTAGTTACAACATTGGTTTTAATCTCAGCACCACCAAAAACAAAGTTGTATCACTTTCGGACGAATATCAGGTATTGACAGGCGAAGGTCTGCGATATGGAACAGAACATTTTCCAACCCAAACACGGGTAGGAAAACCAATTGGAGCATTTTACCTGTATAAAACCGATGGAATTTTCCAAAGCGAAGAAGAGGTAAAAGCACATGTGGGTACATCTCAAAAACAGCTTCAGGGAAAAGCAGCACCCGGTGATATACGATTTGTTAATGTAACGGAAGACGATTATATAAATGAAGACGATAAAGTATATTGTGGCTCGGCCATTCCCAAAATGGAAGCAAACCTCAATTTATCTGCTGCATACAAAGGCTTCGACTTTTCGGCAATTTTGGGTAGTGCTTGGGGACATAAATTGTATAATGGTAACCGCTATTTTTATGAATCAATGAATGCCGGTTCAAACTTCATGAAATCAACACTTAATGCTTGGACTCCACAAAACACAAAAACAACAGTGCCAAGAGCTATTTCTTCAGATCCTAACGGAAACCTGAAAGAGTCCGATCGTTTCCTCGAAAAAGGAGATTTCATCCGGTTGCGCCAACTTCAATTGGGATATACTTTACCAAAATCATTCATTCGTAAGGTGTATATTGAAAACCTACGTTTCTATGTAAGTGGTGAAAACCTGTTTACAATTACCGATTACTCTGGTATTGATCCGGAATTCTCACGTGCAAGTGTTCTTAATTCGGGTATCGACAACCTGATATATCCTTTCACTCGTTCGTTTACTGTTGGCGTTCAACTTTCATTCTAACTATTAAAAGTATACTAAAATGAAAAAAATATTATATTTAGTAACAATTTTTTGTGCTGTGGCTCTCATTTCATGTGACGACTATCTAGACTTACAATCACCCGATCAGTTAACATCCGGAACTTTCTGGCGCGATCAAAACGATGCTGAAGCAGGGCTAGCTTCTGCTTATTCACAATTAGAGTATTCTATAAATAGATGGGAATTTCCTGAAGTTAAATGGCCGGTTGAAGCCTATCGTGAAGATGTGGTTATTCTCGGTGCCGATGCCTACAATTATCCCAACTGGGTAGAATTGGCAACATTTAGCTATACCAATGGAAATTCGCAGTTTACTTCGTACTGGTGGAATAACTATCGGGGAATCAGTTTTGCGAATCAGGTTGTAGAAAAAGTAGCTGAAATGCCGGATAACGCTATAGACCCAACTATTCGTACACAAATAGTAAACGAGGCTCATTTTTTACGTGGATATTATCATATTAAACTACTTCTTAACTGGAAAGAAATAATTATACGTGATAAATATATCACCAATCAGGCAGAGTTGGAGAAAGGTTTATCATCACGTTCGGATGCTTGGGAATTTATTATTCAGGAGTTTAAAACCGCCACAGCCCTCCCTTCATCACACAATACAGATAACTTGGGTAGGGCAACTTCGGGGGCAGCTAATGCTTATCTGGGTTTTACTTACCTTACCCGTGCGTATGAAGAAACCTCTAAAAAGGAAGAGTATCTAACCGAAGCTGTAAAAGCCTTTGATGCTGTAAAGGGATACGAGTTAGAAAAGGATTTCCTCAGCATGTTTAATTCTACGAATAAAAATAGTAAAGAGTCCATATTCGAATTGCAGTTAACAATGAATGCTGCCAATGGTGCAGCCTATCAAACTTCATTACATAAATGGATAGGCACTGAAGATTTGAAAGGATGGGAAGAGATATTACCCAGCCCTATGTTATTAAACGAATTTATGAAAGAAGGAGAAATAGCATCAACAGGATTTTATGACTCCCGATTGTATCATTCAATTTTTTATAAATGTGATTATTTTAATGACCCTGAGGCGAAGCGTGTGTATGGAGATACTTATGATAATTTTTTTGTTATTAAGCCCATACCAGTGTTCCGCAAATTTCTTCCATCAAGATTCGAAGAATTAATACCAAACTTTAGCGCCATTAACATCCCCCTAATGCGCTACGCAAACGTTCTTCTTATGAAAGCCGAAGCTTTGAACGAACTGGGCCGAACCTCCGAAGCCATTCCATTAATCAATCAGGTTAGATCCGTACACGGCGATATGCCTGCTATGACGGGAACAACAAAAGAAGAGGTAAAAGCACAGATAGAGCACGAACGTATCATTGAGTTCCCATTAGAAAACTTCCGTTGGTACGATCTTCGCCGCTGGGGAAAAACAAAAGAAGCACTTACCGCAGTGGGTCGTGGAGAAAACTTCAAAGAGAATGAACACTCCTTCTATCCTGTTCCACTAAGTGAGTTAAATGCAAACAGCCAAATTGGGAAATAGAACTCAAAAACAACTACTTTTGCATCAAAAAAGAACATGCTAATCATAATTGGAATAATGCTATCCGGTATGCTTTTAGGTTTCCTGTTAAGAAACAAACAACTTACATGGATTCACAAAATTATTACCGTACTTATATGGGTATTACTTTTTCTGCTGGGCATTGATGTAGGCAGCAACGAAGCTATAATCAAAGGGCTCCATACTATTGGAGCCGAAGCTTTGATTATTACACTGGCAGCTGTAACAGGAAGCACCCTAGGCGCTTGGGCATTGTGGTACTTTATCAATAAACCAAAGAAAGGAGTAAAGCAATGAAAGGAAGTTTTATTATAGTATCGTTCTTTGCATTGGGAACCGTATTTGGAATATACCATGTAATACCTTACGACTTTTCGGAAAGCAAACTTAGTTACTATACCTTGTGTGTGTTGATGTTTTGCGTAGGGCTTAGTGTGGGTAACGATCCCAATACCCTGAAAAGTTTCAAAACACTTAATCCGCGCCTGATTCTTCTCCCGGTAATGACTATTCTGGGCACCTTAGCTGGTTGCGCAGTTGTGAGTCTTTTTCTGGAACACAGAAATCCGGCCGATGTAATGGCTCTGGGCGCAGGGTTTGGGTATTATTCCCTATCCAGCATATTTATAACAGAGTATAAGGGGGCCGAGTTAGGAACAATCGCCCTCTTGTCTAACATCACCAGAGAGATTATTGCATTGCTTTGTGCACCCTTATTGGTGAAGTATTTCGGGAAACTGGCTCCTATCTCTGTTGGAGGTGCAACCACTATGGATACCACGCTGCCCATAATTACCAGATATTCCGGAAAGGAGTATGTAGTAGTATCCATCTTTCATGGGTTTATAGTAGACTTTAGTGTGCCTTTTCTGGTTACACTCTTCTGCCTAATTTGACAAGAATATGCAAAAGGAATTATTTTGAAACGCAGATTAACGCGGATTAACGCAGATTGAAATATAAATAATTAAATAATCTGCGTTAATCCGCGTTAATCTGCGTTTCAAAAACAATCAGCAACAATATAAATGTATTTATGAAACAATATATACTACTAATCCTTACCTTTCTTTTAGCTTCTAACCCAACAAAAGCTAAAGAAGGAGATAAAGTTCCCTGGCAAAACCCACAAGTAAATGCCATAAACCGGGAACCGATGAATGCCCACTTTATCCCTTTTAAAGATGAAGCCAAAGCACTGCAACAACTCAACCTGCCTGTACCCGAAGGATTTAAACTGAATGCAAAAGCCGAAAGGCGCATCAGCTTAAACGGTACATGGAAGTTTCTATTCTCGAAAAACCCGGATAGCTGTCCGCAAGGGTTCTGGAAACCCGGATACAACACCAAAAAGTGGAGTAACATACAAGTACCCGGAAGCTGGGAGCTGCAAGGATTCGATGCCCCCATCTACACCGATGTAAGCTATCCTTTCCCGGCAAACCCGCCGCATGTGCCTACCGATTATAACCCCGTTGGCGCTTATGTACGCGAGTTTACCATCCCCGAAGAATGGAACGGAATGGATGTATTTATTGATTTTGAAGGTGTAGAATCCGCATTTTACTGCTGGGTGAATGGAGAACTGGCCGGATACAGCGAAGATAGTCGCCTGCCTGCCCACTTTAACATCACCTCACTACTTAAAAAAGGAAACAACAAACTGGCTGTAAAGGTATTCCGCTTTAGCGATGCTTCTTATCTGGAAGATCAGGACTGCTGGAAATACAGCGGCATTGAACGGAATGTATTTGTATATGCCCGTCCGTCTGTACGGATAAGAGACTTTAAACTGGTATCCGAATTAACCAACCAATATACCGACGGAAATCTGAATCTCGACCTATATATCAAGAATGCCCAAGCGGGGCACACCGTAGAAGTGAAAGTATTGGATGGCAAGAATGCTATATTCAACACAAAGAAAAGCCTCAGCAATGCTACCGACACACTCTTTTCCGTCAGCAATGTTTTTCCCAAAGTAAACCCATGGAATGCTGAAACACCCAACCTGTATACATTGGTTATAAATACCTTCAATGAAAAAGGTGAGGCTTTGGAATCGTTTGCTCATCCGTTTGGTTTCCGCACTGTTGAACTGAAAAACGGGATGTTACTTATCAACAACGTGCCTGTTCTTTTTAAAGGCGTTAACCGGCACGAACACGATCCGCACCACGGCCGCACCATCACTGTAGAAAGCATGGTGCACGATATCCAACTAATGAAACAGTTCAATATTAATTCCGTACGTAACTCACATTACCCCAATTGTGCAGAATGGTATGCTTTGTGCGACCGTTATGGCATCTACCTGATTGATGAGGCTAATATTGAAAGCCACGGCATGGATTATCATAAAGATGGAACATTGGCCAATTACCCCGAATGGGAGCTTCCTTTTAAGGAACGAATGGAACGCATGGTACTGCGCGACAGGAATTTTACTTCCATCGTTACCTGGTCTATGGGAAATGAATCGGGCTATGGCAAACACTTCGAAACGCTTTATCACTGGACAAAAACGTTCGACCCTACCCGCCCCACACAATACGAGGGCTCAAGGAAACAGGGTGTATCCGATATTTATTGCCCCATGTATGGGCGTATCTGGCTGTTGCGCGAACATGTAAACCAGCGTCAGCCGCGCCCGTTAATACTATGTGAGTATGCACACGCCATGGGAAACAGCGTTGGTAATCTTCAGGATTACTGGGATCTTATTTATAAATACGATCAGCTACAGGGCGGTTTCATCTGGGACTGGGTAGACCAGACTTTTGAAATAAAGGACGATAAAGGAAAGAAGATATGGGCTTATGGTGGAGATATGGGTTTTGTTGGCATCCCTAACGACTCTAATTTCTGTGCCAACGGACTTGTTGCTGCCGATCGTTCTTTGCATCCGCACATCTGGGAGGTAAAGAAAGTATATCAGTACATTCACTTTGAACCGGCTCCTTTCACTACCAATGTTATAAAGGTTACAAATAGGCACGACTTTATCAATCTGGATAAATTCTATCTGAGATGGACAATGGAAACAAACGGAAAGGCTGTCGATTCGGGAAGATTGGATTTTCCGGCTATAGCCGCCCATGGCACACAGCAAATTACTATCCCAATGAAGGCCGTTCCACAAGATGGAAAAGAATATTTCCTGAAACTGGAAGCTTTGACCAGAACAGGTGATGCATTGTTTGCAAAAGATCATATTGTGGCCATGGAACAATGGCAGATGCCGGGAATCAAGAAAGAAAAACCGCTTGAAGCCGTTCCGGGTACTTTAACCACCCAAAAGGATGATAACCGTTTCATTGTTTCGGGAGGGGATTTCCAATTAAACTTCTCAGCAGTTAATGGTGGCATAATCAATATGATGTACAAAGGAAAAGAGGTGATAAAGGAAGGATTGCAACCAAACTTCTGGAGGGCACTTACCGATAACGATGTTGCTAACAGAACCGCAACGCGTTGTGCCACTTGGCAACATGCGGGAAAAACAAAGACATTAAAATCATTCGATGTGCAACAAAACGCAGGTAAGAATACCGTAACCATAACAGAGTTGTACGATATGCCCGAACAAGATGCACATTTGCAACTCACTTATCAGGTTCTGGCAAATGGAACAATCAGGGTTTCGATAGATTTTGCCCCAGGCAGCAAACCACTCCCTGAAATGCCACGCTTTGGTGCATACATGGTGCTTCCGGCCGAATATGAAATGATGACTTGGCTAGGACGCGGTCCGCACGAAAATTACGAAGACCGTAAATCATCGGCAGCCATCGGATTGTACCAACAAACGGTATGGGAACAATATCACCCCTATGTACGTTCGCAAGAAACAGGCAACAAGTGCGATGTTCGATGGGTTAGCTTTCTGAATGCTGCAAACGTAGGAATCATGATTGAAGGCGATAGGCCACTTAGTATCAGTGCATGGAATTTCCCCATGGAAGATATTGAATATATCCCATTCAACACTGAACGTAAACATGGTGGCAGTATCCATAAAAAAGATATGGTATGGGTAAATATAGACTACCGTCAGATGGGCGTAGGTGGTGATAATACCTGGGGGGCGCAGGTTCATCCGGAGTACACAATTACACCAGAACCGATTTCTTATTCTTTCACCATAATACCAATTGATAAATAATCCGCATGTATGTCAAATATGTTATATAAAATAATGATCAAGCTCTGTTTTTGCGCACTCCTCATCTGTATGATGAGCTGTGTAAACACCCCAAAGGGCCCCCACTCAATAAGATACGAATATGGTAAATTATTCAATATCGCATACACCCCTGAGGCAAACACCCGCTGCGGTGGATGGTTCACCGATCAGGGCTCGTGGATGGGATTTACCATCCCCATGCAAGATAAATGGATAAACGGATTTTGCGGTCCTTTCAGCCTCGACCATCGTCATTGGATGGTTCGCAGTGCCGTTGTACCCGGATTCAGCAACATCAACGAAACTTTTACTCCGGATTCTACAAACTACTTTCCCGGAGAGATTTTTGTAAAATCACATTCTCCATCAGGAAACATTGAACAACACCTACAGTTTATCGACACAAACACAGCACTATTATATATTCGTACAAATATCAATCGTGAGTTACAACTGAAAGGCGATACCTGGGCCAATGGTACAAGTTTTAAACTGAACCAGAACACGGTAATTGCCCGTCACCCTTCGGGCGAGATTGTATGTATCGGCTTTGAGCCCGATGCCCGGGTAAGCATTACCAACGATAACTACCTGGCAGTTTGCAGTGGAGAGAATGTGTATGTTACCCTATCTTTTTTTAACAACGAAAAAGAAAAAATAGCAGGTTTGCAAAAAGCAACATCCATACTTAACCATCCGCAGAACTATATCGAAGCCAACAATAAACGTTGGGAGGGTTATTTAACAAGTGTGCTTCGCAATGATATGCCTGAGGAGTATAACCGGATAGCTGTAAAAGCGGTTGCCACGTTAATTGCAAATTGGCAAAGCCAGAAAGGCGGACTGTTGCACGAAGGTGTAGTACCCAGTCATGCAGTAGGTTATTTCATGGGATTCTGGGCATGGGATTCGTGGAAAACAGCTGTGGCTTACGCCAGATTTGCTCCCGAAGTAGCCAAGAACCAGATACGTGCCATGTTCGATTATCAGTTGGCTGATGGTATGGTGATTGATTGTATTTATTCGAACACCGACGAGAATAACGCCCGCGATAGCAAGCCTCCTTTGGCAGCATGGGCGGTAGATGAAATATTCACCCATACCAACGATACGGCATTTGTTCGCGAAATGTATCCACAACTTCTGGCTTATCACCGTTGGTGGTATGCTAAGAGAGATCATAACCGGAACGGGATTTGCGAATTCGGTTCGGTTGATGGCACTGCCGAGGCTGCGGCATGGGAAAGCGGAATGGATAACGCCATCCGTTTCGATAACGCCAAAATGGTTAAAAATGCAGATGATGCCTGGAGCTTTGATCAGGAAAGTGTTGACCTTAACGCCTATCTGGCTTACGAGTACAAACTATTGAAGAAGTTTGCCGGGCTTATTAACCAACCTTTTGCCGAGCCTGATTATACAGCCAATGTAGCCGAATACTTTTTCGATAGTACAACAGGTTTCTTCTTCGACCGCCATTTACCGGATGGTGAGTTTATTAAAGAAGAAGGTTGCGAGGCGTACATCCCCTTCTGGACAGGTATTGCCAGCAAAGAGCAAATGAACAGGGCACTGCCTTTACTAACAGATACCACTAAGTTTGCCACCTATATTCCATTCCCTACGGTTGCTGCGGATAATCCGAAATTCACTCCCAAAGGGTATTGGCGGGGCCCTATCTGGTTAGATCAAACGTATTTTGCCATTAAGGGATTGCGCAACTATGGGCACAAAGAGTTGGCAGATAAATTTACTGGGCAGGTGTTTAATCGTTTACATGGCTTAAAAGAAGATGCTCCCATTCACGAGAACTATGGTACACATACAGGTGAGTTACTGAAAGCTCCTCATTTTGGATGGAGTTCGGCGCATCTATTATTGATGTACGAGGAGTTTGGAAAATAAAATAAAGGCAAGATACAGACGTAAGTGTTACCGTATGTTAACATGCGGTTGCACATGTCATCAAAATATTGTATCTTTAGTGTAGCATAAGATATGCAGGTATAATACGGGAATGTTGGTAATTACATATTACTACCATTTCCGTATTTTTGTTTGTAAAACTACAGAGTTTTCTGTGGAAAACAACGGAACTTTCCACAGAAAGCTACATACTTTTCCACAGAGAACTACAGACTTTTCCGCAAAGAACTACAGACTTTTCCGCAGAGCATCATAAAAGAATATACAGATAGAGCAAAAAGGCATTCTAGTTAAAAGACAAGGCAGGCAAGGCAGGTAGGGGAGTAGTTAATATTACAAAATAAAGACTATTTTTAGATCAGAAGGGATTTTCTGAAGAGAATTATAAATAGAAACCAAACCTTTCGTTAACTTTGCGTGAATTTCGCGCAAAAACAAATAAGAATTTTTAAATGTTATAGATGATTGAGAAAATTATTGTATTAGAAGACATTGACCCGGTTATTTTTTATGGGGTAAACAACGCTAACCTACAACTATTGAAAGCACTTTATCCTAAATTACGATTAGTAGCCAGAGGCAATGTGATTAAAGTACTCGGTGACGAGGAAGAGATGGCGGCTTTTGAAGAAATTATTGTGAAGCTGGAAAAATATTGCGCAGAATATAATTCGCTTAAAGAAGATGTTATCATTGACATTGTTAAAGGTAATGCTCCCCAAGCCGAGAAGGCCGGTGATGTAATTGTATTTAGTGTAACAGGAAAGCCTATTATCCCCCGAAGCGAAAACCAGAAAAAACTGGTCGAGGGGTATAATAAGAATGATATGATATTCGCCGTTGGTCCTGCAGGATCGGGCAAAACATATACAGCTATTGCATTGGCCGTACGAGCCCTTAAGAATAAAGAGATTAAAAAAATTATTCTTAGCAGACCTGCTGTAGAGGCCGGCGAGAAACTTGGTTTTCTGCCCGGTGATATGAAAGAAAAGATTGATCCGTATCTGCAACCCTTGTATGATGCATTGCAGGATATGATTCCTGCGGCCAAGTTGAAAGAATACATGGAGTTGAATGTTATACAAATTGCTCCATTGGCTTTTATGCGTGGACGCACTTTGAACGATGCTGTAGTAATATTGGACGAGGCCCAGAATACAACCGCACAACAAATCAAGATGTTCCTTACCCGTATGGGGATGAACACCAAAATGATTGTTACTGGTGATATTACACAGATAGACCTTCCACCATCGCAAACTTCGGGGTTGGTACAATCCATGAAGATTTTAAAGCAGGTGAAAGGCATTGCATTTGTTGAACTGAGTAAGAAAGACATTGTTCGCCACAAGTTAGTGGAAAGAATAGTGGATGCGTATGAGAAGTTTGATAAGGAGGTGAAGGCGGAACGAGAAAAGAGAAAGGCTTCTGTTGAAACGCAGATTAACGCAGATTAACGCAGATTATTTAATCAGATTTCAAATCTGCGCTAATCCGCGTTTTTAAAAAGTAGAGGCCAACGGCCTCAATACAGCAGCGTAGGGCAAAGCCCTACGTAACGAGATTGATAATAACGTGACTCCAACGGAGTCTACTCAAATATCCTGGTTGATTGCGTTGACCCCGTTTGGGGTCGGTTGCACGCCCGATTATTACGTAGGGCTTTGCCCTACGCTATTGAATAGAGGCCGTTGGCCTCATGCATAGCAAGAAACTATAGAGGCCGTTGGCCTCATGTATAGCAAGAAACTTAAAACTAAAATAAGATGAATAAAGCATTAGTTAGAACTGATTTTAACTTTCCGGGACAAGAAAGTGTTTATCACGGAAAAGTACGTGATGTATACGACATTAACGGTAAAATACTGGTAATGATTGCAACCGATCGTATATCTGCTTTCGATGTAGTTTTACCTAAAGGAATTCCTTATAAGGGACAGGTTTTGAATATGATTGCTTCTAAATTTCTGGATGCAACTGCCGATATTGTTCCTAACTGGAAACTTGCTACTCCCGATCCCATGGCTACTGTTGGTCTTAAATGCGAAGGTTTCCGTGTTGAAATGATCATCCGCGGATATCTAACCGGAAGTGCATGGCGCGAATATCAGGCTGGCAACCGCAACATTTGTGGTGTTGTTATTCCTGATGGCATGCGCGAGAACGAAAAATTTCCAACTCCGATAATCACCCCAACAACTAAAGCCGACGAAGGTCACGACGAAAACATTTCGAAAGAAGAAATCATCGCACAGGGCATTGTTAGCAAGGAAGATTACGAGTTACTGGAAAAATACACCTATGCTCTTTTTCAACGTGGTAGCGAAATGGCCACCGAAAGAGGACTTATTTTGGTAGATACCAAATATGAATTCGGAAAGAGAGACGGTAGAATATATCTGATAGATGAAATTCATACTCCAGACTCTTCACGCTATTTCTATGCCGATGGTTATCAGGAGAGATTCGAAAAAGGAGAACCACAGAAACAGCTATCGAAAGAGTTTGTTCGTCAATGGTTGATGGATAATGGTTTTATGGGTAAAGAAGGTCAGCAGATACCCGAAATGACCGACGAATATGTTGAATCTGTTTCCGAACGCTATATTGAACTGTACGAGCAAATCGTTGGACAGAAATTTATAAAAGGAAGCTACAGTCCTGTTCGCATAGAAGACAATGTGGTTAATTTCCTTATGTAAAAACATTCAGAATGAACTACCCACAAGAACAAATCAAACCCTATGGCGACGACGGTAGCAAGGTAGAACAGGTTGAAAAGATGTTCGACAATATTGCTCCGGCCTACGATACGCTTAACCATACCATGTCGTTTGGCATTGATAGGTTCTGGCGGCGGAAAGCTATCAACTGGCTTAAACCGTTCAAGCCGCAACAAATTATGGATGTGGCAACAGGTACGGGCGACTTTGCCATACTTGCCTGTAAGAAACTGAATCCGCAGTTGGTTATGGGCACCGACATCTCTATGGGGATGATGAATGTGGGAAAAGAGAAAGTAGAAAAAGAAGGGCTATCTTCGAAAATCAAGTTTTCGAGAGAGGATAGTTCTTCTTTCTCTTTTAACGACAATACTTTTGATGCAATAACAGTTGCATTTGGAATAAGGAACTTTGCCGATCTGGATAAAAGCCTCAGAGAAATGAACCGGGTACTAAACGAACAGGGACAGTTGGTAATACTCGAACTAACCACACCCGACAAGTTTCCGATGAAGCAGCTTTTCTCCATCTACTCTAAAGTTATTATTCCGTTTTTGGGTAAAATGATATCAAAGGATAACAGTGCATATAAATATTTACCCGAAACAATAAAAGCCTTTCCACAAGGCGAGGTAATGAGAGAAATTATTTCTAAAGCCGGATTCAGGGAAGTACGCTTCAAAAGACTGACATTCGGTATTTGCACACTTTATACAGCAAAAAAAATGAATTAAGGCTTTAAGTTTTTAAGTTTTTGAGTTTTTAAGGTTCAATGCTGCAAACTCAAAAACTTAAAACCTAAAAACTTAAAAACTTAAATAGTTATGGAAAAATACGGTTTAGTAGGCTACCCGCTACGTCATTCGTTTTCAATTGGATACTTTAATGAGAAATTCAAGTCGGAGGGTATTGATGCGGAATATATTAACTTCGAACTTCCTTCGCTGGACGAGTTTCCCGAAGTTATTGCAAGAAACCCTACTTTGAAAGGCTTGAATGTTACCATACCTTATAAAGAAAAGATCATTTCTTTTCTCGATGATCTCGACAAAGATACCCGTGCCATTGGGGCGGTAAACGTAATAAAGGTTATTCGTAAAAAGAATAAGGTAAAGCTTGTTGGTTACAACTCGGACATCATTGGATTTATGCAATCTATTGAAACTATGTTGCAACCGCATCATAAAAAAGCATTGATTCTGGGAACCGGTGGAGCTGCCAAAGCTGTATTTCACGGATTAAAGAACCTGGAAATAGAAAGCAAGTATGTTTCGCGTACCGAACAGAAAGACATGCTTACGTACGAAATGCTCACTCCCGAAATTATGGAGGAATATTCCATCATTGTAAACTGCACCCCTCTGGGAATGTTTCCCGATGTGGATGTATGTCCCAACATACCCTACCATCTGGTTACACCCAACCATTTACTGTACGATTTGCTGTATAACCCCAATGTAACCCTGTTTATGAAAAAAGGCATAGAACAAGGTGCAGCAACAAAAAATGGTTTAGAAATGCTTCTGCTACAGGCGTTTGCTGCGTGGGAAATATGGAATGAGGAATAAATCATGAAAAAAAGAATTACCGGAATAATAATAACCTTACTGTTATTAACAACAATCATAATAGGTGGTAGCTTTTACATGTTAAGCTTTTCGCTGAAACCCGATTTTCCAAAAGATGAAGCAAGTGCCTATAAAGATATGTTCTCCACTTATCCGTTTCTTGAGCAGTGGGTTGATAGCCTTAATGCTGTTTCGGCACTAAAAGGAATGTCGATATTGAATAAAGATGGCAGGCACCTGAATGCCTACTATATTGCCGCCCCGCAAGCTACAGATAAAACAGCTGTAATTGTACACGGATATACCGATAGTGCCATCCGGATGTTAATGATTGGCTACATGTATAACCACGATTTAGGGTATAACATCCTCCTGCCCGATCTTCAATATCATGGTTTTAGCGATGGTACAGCTATACAAATGGGATGGAAAGACCGTTTAGATGTACTCGAATGGATGGATATAGCCAATGATCTGTATGACAATACCCAAATGGTTGTTCATGGAATATCTATGGGAGCAGCAACAACCATGATGGTATCGGGCGAGGAACTACCACCTTACGTAAAATGTTTTGTTGAAGATTGTGGTTACACAAGCGTTTGGGATCAATTTTCGAAAGAGTTAAAAGAGCAGTTCGGCATTCCTGCATTTCCTTTAATGTACACAGCCAGTTGGCTCTGTGATGTAAAGTATGGATGGGATTTTAAAGAAGCCTCAGCAATAGAACAAGTGAAAAAATGCCAACTCCCCATGTTCTTTATCCATGGTGATGCCGACGGCTATGTTCCTACCCGAATGGTGTATCCCTTGTACGAAGCCAAATCCAATCCCAAAGAGCTATGGGTTGTACCAGGTGCAGCACATGCTGTTTCGTATCGAGACAATCCACAGGAATATACTACAAGAGTTAAATCGTTCGTCGATAAATACATATTAAATTGAAAATTATGATACTTCAATCGTAAAATCGTAAATAATATGTTTCTTTTGATTCTGATAATACCTTTTATACCTGCTATTATTTTTCTGATATTAGACGCTTATGTGACAAGAGAAGGTAATCGTTGTTCCCATTGCAATAAATACAAATGGAAATGCAAAAGTAACCGACTGGTTACAATAGACGGAGCACAAGTCGAAGAGATTATTTATGTGTGTCGCAATTGCGGATACGAGAAGAAAAGAATCAAAAGACCCTACAGCAGGAGCTACAACGGATATAGCTCGAGAGGCTGGAATGGTGGAAGAGCATTTGGAGGCGGTGGTTATAGCCGTCGATGGAAAGATAAACGTTAATCATCCAAAGACAGCAATCCCTCCGGTAAATCAACTGTAAGTGTTCGATGCATCTTGTCTATCTCTACAATAAACTCTTCTTGCGCAGGAATTAATAATTCCTTTCCCTGATAATCCACTACAAAAAGTACATTCTGGGTAGATTCATCAACATCTGTAAGTTTCCCTAAATTGCCAGCCTGAATGTCTGTAACATGAAAACCCTTAAAGAAGTTCCAGGTAAGATCTTCATCTGCAGTTTGCTCATCTACAAATTTAACCGGAAAATAAACGTCGATGTTAGTAAACATCCGAGCCTTCTCGGCAGTTTCAATGCCCTCTAGCTTTATTAATGCGGTAGTGTCGGAGCGAAAACGGTACTCCTCAATAAAGAAAGGTACAAAGATGCCATCGAGTAAACACACCAGATAGTCGTTATCTACCCGGTCGAATATATCATCGGTAAAAGTAAACGAAAGCTCCCCATGAATACCATGGGGCTTATTGAACATTCCTATTTTATATACTTCTTCTTCTCTGATCATAATCTGGTAATTCTGGCGCCGATAGCATTTAAACGGCCCTCAATGTTTTGGTAGCCACGGTCTATCTGTTCGATATTGTTAATACAACTAACACCTTCTGCGCTCATAGCGGCAATTAACAAAGCAATACCAGCGCGAATGTCGGGCGAACTCATTGTGCCTCCTCGCAAAGTAAACTTATGGTCGTGCCCAATTACCACTGCCCGGTGCGGATCGCACAATATAATCTGTGCTCCCATATCAATCAGTTTATCAACAAAGAACAGTCGGCTTTCAAACATTTTCTGGTGTATCAACACACTGCCTTTTGCCTGAGTGGCAACAACAAGAATTACGCTAAGCAGGTCGGGGGTTAGTCCGGGCCAGGGAGCATCGGCAATGGTCATTATTGAACCATCCATAAAGGAGTCTATCTCGTAAGATGCTTGTGCAGGAATATAAATATCATCACCCCTTTGCTCCATCTTAATACCTAAGCGACGGAAGCTTTCGGGAATAATGCCGAGGTTATCGTATGATACATTTTTAATAGTCAACTCACTACCAGTCATAGCTGCCATACCAATAAAGCTACCAACTTCAATCATATCGGGCAGAACTGTGTGATGGGTGCCATGCAAACTTTCTACACCTTCAATGGTAAGCAGATTAGAAGCTATACCGCTGATTTTAGCTCCCATGGCATTCAACATCTTACAAAGCTGTTGCAAGTAAGGCTCGCAGGCTGCATTATAGATGGTTGTTGTGCCTTTGGCAAGTACAGCTGCCATTACAATGTTTGCGGTTCCGGTTACCGAGGCTTCATCTAACAACATAGATGCTCCGGTAAGCTGATTGGCTGTAATCTCAAAAACTCCTCTATCTCTGTTGTAATTAAACTGTGCACCAAGGTTTTGGATACCTACAAAATGCGTATCAAGGCGGCGACGACCTATCTTATCGCCTCCGGGTTTAGAGATCAATGCTTTTTTGAAGCGAGCCACCATAGGGCCAAGTAACATTACCGATCCGCGCAGACTGGAACATTTTTTGAGGAACTCATCACTTTCCAGAAACTCCATATCAATGGATGCTGCTTTGAAAGTATATGTGTCTACTTCATCCTTTGTTACGGTTACCCCCATATCACGCATGAGTTGAATGAGGTTATTTACATCCAATATATCGGGTATGTTTTTAACTGTTACTTCTTCTGCTGTAAGTAATGTGGCACAAATTATCTGAAGAACTTCGTTCTTCGCACCTTGCGGATAGATATCACCACTTAGTTTGTGCCCACCTTCGATAATAAATGAAGCCATTGTTTAAAGTATTTGAGTGGAGAATTGTAAGAAAGTAGTAAGAATTAAGTAGTAAGTAGTAAGAATCCATGCGGCATCGTATTCTTACTACTTAATTCTTACATGCGGCATCGTATTCTTACTACTTAATTCTTACTACTTAATTCTTAACTTTACCTCCTTTTATTATTATAAGCATGCCCGTGATTATTATTTTGTCGTGGCCGACGATTCACTGCCTGACGTGCTTCCATCAGATAAAGAATATCATCGGTAAGTACAAGTTTGCCGCCGGAGTACTCCATAAGGTCATCAAATATTTTTTTATCTTCTACCGTATCTTTGTTCCATGCCATATAATCTTTGCGCATGTGGTTGGCAATCAGGGCAATCAGGTTGTTCTTTTCATCGCCTTCGGGATACTCGCATGCTTTCTTTATCAGCACTTCCAATGTGCGTCCGTAGTGACGGTAGCGGATGCGGGTGTTTGAGTAAGGAAGTACATCGGGGCGTTTATTCATGTTCTCTTTCTGAACGATTTCGTAAGGATAATCAATTTCCAGTTTAAAATCGGACATAATAGCTAAATGGTCCCAAAGTTTATGCTTAAAATCGGGCACGTCTCTCAGGTGAGGGAACATATTACCCATGATATTAATAATTGTATTGGCGCATCTTTGACGCTCTGCTCTATCCTCGATGGTTAATGCAAAATCAACCATGTTCTGGATGCTTCTGCCGTATTCGGGTAATGGCAATCTTTTTTGTTGTGTATTATATAACATATTTTTTAGTTATGAGTTTTGAGTTATGAGTTATGAGTAATGAGTTTTGAGTTATTAAGACCACTCAAAACTCATAACTCATAACTCATAACTTTTGTTTTGGTACAGTAGCTATAAATTCTTTTAAATAAAAGGGTTCGAAATATGCAACGTCTTTGAAATCTTTATTAGCCATAGCTTTCTCGGCCAAGGGAAACATCATTTGGGCTAACGGATGGATATCATCAATAAAGTGAGCATTGGGGTGTGTAATCTGTTCTTTACATTTGGCTGCTCCGTTTCCGAAGAAGTAAACCGGGTGCTTTTCCAGGTATTCCAGGTAAGAGGTTTCGTCTATTATATCGGCCGAGATTGCACGTTCTACATTGAGTGCTTTATTGTAAAGGGCAGCATAAACTTCCATTCTGCGGGCATCAATCATCGGACAAAGAAGGGCATCGTCCGGTAACTCATGATAAAGCAACACTGGTACACTAAGAACTTCCAGCGTAGGAAGGCCGATAAGTGGCAAATCGCGCCCGTAACAAATACCTTTAGCCATAGATACACCAATACGTAATCCGGTGTACGAGCCAGGACCGCAACTAACGGCAACCGCATCGAGAGGAATACCGCAACTGTCGACAAAAGACAGGGCCTCATCAATAAACACACCTAACAATACGTTGTGTGATGGACCGTTAAAATCTTCTTTGACAAAAATAGTATGAGCATCCTGACTTACAGCAACCGAGCAGACCGAGGTTGAAGTCTCAATATGTAAAATGCACGACATATATTTGGGGTTATAATTGTGCAAAGATACGTATAATTACGAAAAAACTTATACTTTTGCAAAAACTAATTATTTATGATCGTATCAATGACTGGTTATGGTAAAGCTATAGCCGAACTGCCTGACAAAAAAGTTATTATTGAAATAAAGTCTCTGAATAGTAAAGCAATGGATTTGTTTACCCGCATAGCGCCGGCTTACAGGGAAAAAGAAATGGAATTGCGTAACGAAATATCGAAAATTCTTGAAAGAGGAAAAGTAGATTTAAGCTTGTGGGTAGAGAAAAAAGATACTGCCGATGCTGCTCCAAAAATAAATCAAAGCTTACTGGAAGGGTACTATAAGCAAATCAACGAAATATCTGCAAACCTGGGAATTGCTTTACCCGAAGAACATTGGTTTCCTACCCTTTTAAGAATGCCTGATGTAATGAGTAAACAAGAAATTCAGGAACTTAGCGATGAAGAATGGAAAGTTGTACACAACGGTGTTACCGAGGCTTTGAACCAGCTTACCGATTTTAGGAAACAGGAAGGAAAAGCTTTAGAGAATAAATTCCGCGAAAAAATAACCAGCATATATCAACTCTTGGAAGACGTAGCTCCTTATGAGAAAGAACGTGTTGATAAGATAAGAGAACGTATTTGCGAAGCACTGGAAAAAACAATCTCGGTTGATTATGATAAGAACCGCCTTGAACAGGAACTTATTTATTATATCGAGAAACTGGATATTAATGAAGAGAGACAACGCCTTACCAACCACCTGAAATATTTCATCAGCACAATGGAAGGCAACCCGGGACAAGGAAAGAAACTTGGATTCATTGCACAGGAAATGGGCCGTGAAATCAATACACTGGGAAGTAAATCGAATCATGCTGAAATGCAAAAGATTGTAGTTCAGATGAAGGATGAACTGGAACAGATTAAAGAACAGGTTTTGAATGTAATGTAATTTTAGTTTGATATGGGAAAAGTTCTTATATTTTCGGCACCATCGGGTTCGGGCAAATCTACCTTAATTAATTATTTGCTTACGCAGAATCTTAATCTGGCATTTTCAATCTCGGCAACAAGCCGTGCACCTCGTGGTGAAGAAGTACATGGAAAGGAATATTATTTCCTCACGCCCGACGAATTTAAAACGCGTATCGAAGATGGGCATTTTCTGGAGCATGAAGAGGTTTATGAAAACTGTTTTTATGGAACTCTCAAAGCGCCGGTAGAGGACTTGTTGCAGGAAGGTAAAAATGTGGTTTTCGATGTAGATGTGATTGGTGGTGTGAATATTAAAAAACACTTTGGTAATCGTGCGCTGGCTATATTTGTACAACCGCCTTCGGTTGAAGAATTGCGCAAACGATTAACCGGACGCGGAACGGATACTCCCGAAGTTATTGAAAAGCGAATCCGGAAAGCGGAGTTTGAATTAGGTTTTGCCAATCAGTTCGATGCCATTATTGTTAACGATGACCTCGAAAAAGCTAAAGCGGAGATTTTAAAGGTAGTAAAAGAATTTATATAGTTGAGAGTTGAGAGTTGAAAGTTGAGAGTTACCATGCGGAATCAAAACTTTCAACTTTCAACTTTCAATCTTAATTATAGTGACATGGAAAACTCTCAACTCTCAACTCTCAACTCTCAACTAACAAAAACGGGAATTCTTGGTGGTACTTTCAACCCGATTCATATTGGACATTTGGCGCTTGCCAATTATCTGTGCGAATTTACCGAGCTAGACGAGTTATGGTTTATGGTAAGCCCACAAAACCCGATAAAGGATGCAAGCAATTTTTTATCGGATAATGAACGGCTGGAACTGGTAAGGGTTGCAGTAAAAGACTATCCCAAATTCAAGGTTTCCGACTTTGAATTTTCACTTCCCCGTCCTTCTTATACTATCAATACACTGGATAAACTCAAAGAAGAATATCCCGACCGGGAATTTTATCTCATTATGGGGGCCGATAACTGGAATTCTATTCATCGGTGGAAAGAGGCTAGACGGCTTATGGAACAACACAATATTCTTGTTTATCCCCGTCCCGGATATGCTTTGTATAACGATTATTTTCCTCCAAAAACCAAAGCAATCAATGCACCGCTACTGGACATAAGTTCTACTTTTATACGGGAGGCCATTGCGAAAGGGAAAGATGTTAGGTACTTTTTGCACCCTGAGGTGTATCGGTTGCTGAAAAAAGATTAATTATATTTCACCACAGAGTTCACAGAGTTACACAGAGTTCTAAATACGATGCCGCATGGAAGTTTAAAACTCTGTGTAACTCTGTGTCCTCTGTGGTGAAATATAATTATTTTTCATTCGCAAACATCGGATCCCATGCCGGCAAACGAACTGCTTTTTGTTTGAGGATTTTTGTTACCTTATTGGTTATATACTTTTTGTTCACTACCAAACGGAACATATATTCATCGAACCATTTGTCTGTCATTATCAAGTGTCCGTTGTTAGCTCCAGGTCCCCAACTGTTTTCTACCATCCATTTTTTAGGTTTGTTGTTTGCATCCAAATCAACAGCCATTAATGTCATTGCGTGCGATGAACCACTGGCAAATGTTTGTATCCGTTGCTTTTTATCCATCCCGAATGTAGTGCCAAACAGTGAATCATAGTCGTAATAATCTACATCGAGCACACCTCTGTCGCGATCGAAGAATTTACCCACATCGCACGAGAAGTACATCATTGTATTATCTTTTATTGAACTGATAGCCATTTCTTTGATCTCTTCGATGGGCAGATTTACATACGTCCAGTTTTTACCATCGTAACGGTGGCGATCAAAATCTATTTCGTAAAGCTTATAATATTCGCGCGAGGGATCATTCATTAGCATTACATAATCGTTCTCAATATCTCCCTCAATGTATTCTTTGAAGAAAGAAATAGGCGTATATTCTTTTGTTTCAACAGGTTCGCCTTTTGAATTTTTACGTGTCCATGTAAATGTTGCAGGAGGTTCGCCCAGGTTTAAAACCAGCATCCGGTAAATAGTGCCCAGCATTTCGGTTTTATTCTTTTCGAGTGCAGTTACTTTATCTCCTTTTGCAGCTTGCTCGCGAAGTTGCAATCCAAACTCCTTTAGTTTCAAACCAATGAGGTTAGACATCCGTGCGGTGCTTTCGCTACTGTTGGTTTCAACCATAACCTCGGCAGGAACCACTCCGTATTTTGTGAGGATATCAAACACACCTGTAAATTGCCCGCCATCGCTCAATGCATTTTTAAAAAGCCATTCTACAGTCCGGTCGTCCATAGGTTTATCGTGGGTATCAATGATTCCCTGCAAAAAGAGATTTGCTTTTTCCAGCTGATCCCAAAAGAAAGAATAGTTGGTAGAAAAACGAAAATCGCCCATATCGTATTTGGCTATCATTTGTGCCCGGAATACATTTAATCCGGTGAAAAGCCAACAACGACCAGACGACTTTTGGTTGGTGATACCTTTACTATTCACTTTATGCGAGAAGTATGTATCGAAGTTGTTTTTGCTATCGGCGTTTACTGCCAATGAATTTATATTGTTGTTGCTGATTGCATTGCGGATTGCTTTATCGGCAGGCGTTTCGTTGTACGATTGCCGTATCTGATCGAGCATTCCGGGAGTAATTCCTCCTTTTGATTGTTGTCCATAAACAGATAATGAGAGCCCAACAGTAGCAACCACTATCCAGATTTTGCTTTGTTTCATATCACAGTAGTTTTAGATGTTTCCCTACAAAGGTACATCTTTCTCTGTGGATAGTTTTGATTTACTTTGTTTTTTAACTCCGGGGGTCTTTGCTTTTTTCTTACTTTTGGTTTTCTCTGCATCGGCAGCATCGGCCCAAAGTGAAAGTAGAATGTAATACATAACAGATGGATTTGAAGGATTTATATTTCAAGAATGGAAGGAGTTAAAGGGAGTTATCAGGAGCTTTGCTCCTTAGGAGTTATAGCTTTAAGATACTTCAGAGCATCTAAAGCTTTAACTCCTTTAACTCCTAGCGAAGCGATAACTCCTTCCATTCTGGAAATATGTTTTGTTTTAGAATCGGTAAGCTACACCCAGTGATACTCTTTGTGGTAACATAGTTGCATCATCTTTACCTTCATCGAGCGAATCAATGATACCTATTTTATAAGATGCGTTAATGGAAATTCTGTTCGGAAATTCATAACCAACCTGTGTACCAAAACCAAAGTCGAAACGTTTTAAAGCATCATTCTTATACAGTTTATACTCAGGGTCTTTGTAACGTGCACTAAAACCGTATCCTATATATGGGCCTACAGCTGCATAGAAACGACTGTTGTTTGCGGTGTACCATTGTCCCATGGCATATACAGGAATCTCCATGCCCCAGTAATCAAAGTCTCGTTTACCTTTTCCTTTATCCTTAAATTCGGAAGTCCGGAAATTAATCAGCAGTTCGGGCTGAATGGCGAAATTCTTTGTTATATCCCATTTGGCAAATCCGCCAACACTAAAACCAATTCCCATATTGCTACTCATATTATCCATATCGGATAAAATATAGTTGGACATTGTAGCGTCGGCCTTTACACCATAACTAATATTCTGAGCGTTAACCTGACTTGCTCCAAGTCCTAAAACTACCATTACACTTAATATTACCTTTTTCATAACTCTCTTTTTTAAAAATTAAACTTCTATTGAAAAACTATTTCTTTTTGTTTCTGCAACAAAGATATGAGGTAATATGAAGCAGTTATAGAAGAAAGATACCGGAGTGACTAAATTGAGGACCGAAGTGAACTGGAGGTAGATGCAAGTTGAAAGGAGGTAAAGTAGTTGGTAGTTTTTAATTTCTATGCAGCATTGAATCTTAAACTCTGCGAAACTCTGCGTACTCTGCGGTTAAAAAAGAATAGTTAAATCAGAGCTTAACAGCCCCTCTACCTCACTCTACCTCCTTTTACCTCACTTTCAATAAACCGTTGTTGAATAACAGATCTCACGCACCGAAATAGCAACCATGTACATGCCCTGTTTAAGCTCACGCACCGCCCTGAGGCATTTTAATATTTGGTTATTAAACATTCTGGGTATATTGATTCGCCGCATGCGATTTTACCTTACCAAAGGCAATAAAGTAAAAATTGGCGGATTGGGTACTTTCCACCTTACCTTCCACAACAAAGGTACCGAGGAGGAAAATCATTTTGCGGTATTGGGTAAGAATCCGCTCCAGGATTGTACGATCCGCTTCAAAGTAACTACAAAGGAAATCAAAAAAAGGCTGAATCCCAAACGAGGGGTTCAGCCTAAATTTTTAGCACAAAGGAAAGTTTACCGGACAGCAATATTTTTTCTATAAGTCCTTCGCTTCCCATAACTAAGAATTAAAATTCAGTATCTTCATAAAACAGAAAAGGGCTGCGATTTAAAAAGTAAACCACAGCCCTTTTTTGCATGTTCTTAATTGTCCGATTATTCCCGTTTACGGTAGATGTAATAGGGGACGAACAGATATTTGAGGATGTTTTTGCAGACTTTCAGTAGCTTCATCCTTTAATAACCTCTACCACCTTCCTTATATCATCATTTGTTAGTGTAGGACCTGATGGCAAACACAAACCAATATCAAACAAATGTTCACTAGTACCATTTCCATAGAACGGAGCATTGGCAAACACTGGTTGAAGGTGTAAGGGCTTCCACAGAGGACGGGTTTCTATGTTCGCTGCATCCATTGCCAAACGGATATCTTCGCGTGTTTTTCCTGCTTTTGCCGGATCAACTAATATACAGGTAAGCCAGAAGTTTGATTTATAATTCTCACTAGGATTCTGCATTACATTTACTCCGGGAACATCTTTCAATAATTCAGTGTACAGATCATGTATCTCTCTGCGGCGAGCGATATGTTCTTCGAGAACAAACATTTGTCCGCGTCCGATGCCTGCGCAAATATTACTCATCCGGTAGTTATAGCCAACTTTCGAGTGTTGGTAATGAGGTGCGTTGTCTCTGGCCTGCGTTGCATAGAACTTGGTTTGTTTGGCTTCTTCTTCGGTACGGCAGATCAACGCTCCTCCACCGGATGTGGTAATCATCTTGTTTCCGTTAAAGGAAAGAACTCCGAGTTCACCAAATACGCCACAATTGCGATTGTTAAGTGTAGAACCGAGGGCTTCTGCAGCATCTTCCAATACAGGTATATCATAGCGATTGGCTATGGCCATTATCTCATCCATCTTTGCAGGCATTCCATATAAGTGCACAGGAATAATTGCTTTTGGCAATTTTCCTGTTTTGCGAAGGCGGTCTTTTATGGCTTCTTCCAAAAGCACCGGATCCATATTCCATGTGTCCCTTTCGCTATCAACAAAAACAGGGGTCGCTTCCAGATAGGCGATAGGGTTGGCCGAGGCAGCAAAGGTAAAACTTTGGCAGATTACTTCGTCACCCGGTTGTACACCCATAAGAACAAGTCCAAGGTGAATGGCAGCTGTTCCGGAGGATAATGCAACGCAGTTGAGAGTTGAGAGTTGTGAGTTATGAGTTAAAAAATCGCTTAGCGATTTTTCGAAAGCGTCAACGTTGGGACCCAAGGGGACTACCCAGTTGGTGTCGAAGGCTTCTTTTATGAATTCCTGCTCGTGGCCACTCATGTGGGCAAGGGAGAGGTAGATACGGTTATTCATTGGGTTGATATTAATTTGTTTTTAGGCAAAACATGCATTCCTCTTTTTATATTTCCTTTCTTTGGAATGTAATATTTGTTATCTTCTCTTTTTAACACAGTAGAATCAATCAGGACAGGTGGTTTGAACGAAAACAAATTAGAGTCAATATTATCAAAACCAAACTTACAAATATATACAGAATCGACTTGTTTATGCAATTCATAAATATCTAAAAAGTCCTCGGGGAGTTGAACAAGTGCCCTATCTTTTATACTATCTTCAAATATTACTCCTGAAAACAGATATTGATGATACATACCAATTGAGGACTCTTGTGCTTTTACATTTACAATACCTAATGGAGGCTCGTTCAGAGCTTCTTTTATTATTTTTTGATTACTTCTCCCTATACTTGTCCACCATTTCGAATTAACCAATATTGCATCATACGGAACTGGGATTGGAATTTCAATAAACTTCAAAGAATCTTTATCTTTCAGACTTTCGAAATCTTCATTGCTCAAAAAACCAATTGTTGATGAATTCTTTTTAACTGAATCAATCATAGCTTTCCTTGATTCTTTTAGGAATCTGAAATCACCATTTTCTGGATTTATTTGTCTTTCCAACAAAAAAACTTTTGGAAAGATAGATGAAGAGGTAGAATATGAATCTTCGTTTAAGATGATGGTTTTAATCCCTTTCTGATTTAAATAAGACTTCAAATCAAAAAGAATACTATCATTCAGATTTATTTTATCATTATGTAATATCCCTGCTTTATACACTTCTTTAAGTCCATGTTTCTTATACCCGATTTCCTTAAATTTATCAGCATTAAAACAGTGATTATTAAGTGCGTTTTCATGATCTGGCAACTTTCTATTTTTCAAAAGAGCGTAAATTCCTTGTGAAACAAATGCAATGTGTACATCCTTTTTTTCCAGATCATTCAATACATTCACATAATTTCCATTAGCAATGGATGGATAAAGTCGATATGCTGATCTTTGTTTTCTTAAATAATTATTTGCCCCTTTCAACAATATCAAGTTCCGATCTTCAAGGGTTTCTTTATCGCTAACCTGATAGGGGGCATATCCCACCATAAGTTCGCTTACATTTAGATTGCGTGTTTGTAAGCTATAGTGACCAAATACAAGAGTCAATACTACACTTACTATTCCAATTATAAAAGAGGTATGGGGATGTTTTACTATTAATCCTAAAATACGACTTATTGAAGATCGGAATAGCCTCATTCTTTCATTTTTTTGGTAGAATTTGTTTTTACAGCATCACTAATCAACTCTGATATTTTATCTCTTGTTGTTTGGCTGTTTTTTTGCAATCTATTCAAAATTTCATCTATCTCTTTCTTTTTTCGTTCCAGTTCCAAAATCTCTATCCTACTCATCAATTCAATATCCTTCAACCTAGAGTATATATTGATGTCTATTTCCATTTCTTTTTTCTTGCAAAGCATAAACATCAACAAACTAGCTGAGGTCATTAACAGGAAACAAATATGAGGGAGAATGAGATATAAGCGACATTCAAAACAGAGTGTTTCAGCCTTTGAATGATGACACTCGAATGTGTAATCAAAAAAAATATAGAAGCCAATAATAAAAGCGATCCAGAAAAAGCCGGACCATGCGGCGCAGTTTGCCCAGAATTTGTGTTTCATGAGAATTGGAGGTTTGAACGAAAGATAATCTAAAACTCTTTACCCAGTATGGTATATAGAATGATTTTTATATCAAGATAAAACGACCAATTATCCAAATAAAACAAATTAATTTTCACCTTATCTGGGAAGAGAATCTCATCATTATATTTTTGAGGATCATCTTGTTGTGCTAAAATTTCTTCTTCATTTCTATATTTAAGACTGGCTGGGCCTGTTATCCCAGGCTTTAACTGAAGTATTCTTCTACTATCACCTTCTAATTTGTCAGCGTAACCAGGGACATCTGGACGGGGACCAACAAAACTCATGTCTCCGATTAAGACATTCCATAATTCAGGTAATTCATCCAGTTTATATTTTCTTAGTTTTGCCCCTAAAGGGGTAATTCTTTTTTCTCCTTTTACTGAAATTGAACTTCCATGATGAGATATGTTCATTGAACGGAACTTATACATAGTAAATAGTTTCCCATACTGACCAATTCTTTTTTGCTTGAATATGATAGGACCATTAGGCATTTTTATACGGATCAACAGTGCAATAATAGCCAAAAGAGGAAAAATGAGAATTAACCCCAATAAGGAAAATAGTCGATCAAAAATAAATTTGAATATCATTTCTTTGTTTTATAAGCATTAAACACAATATTTATCAGCCCAACAAAAGAACCACAGCCATAAGATATGTGTAAAACAGTAAAAGCAGTAAAGAGATAAAAGAAGTTAGTGTTTTTTGTAATTCTTATATTTAGGCTAATTAGTGTTATCAAAACTATATATATTAAAACACTAAGGAGTGATAAATATATAAAAGGAGAATAGAATAGAGATAATATGAAAGGAATAAAAATTGAAAGAATAAAAAGTAGTGGGATAAAATGTCGCAATGATAAAGATTTCAATGTTCTTGTATAAAATACAGTTAAAACATTCCATTTACCATTATTATAATTGTTTCTTGATATTCCACTAAAATCTTCTCTTGCATAATAAGTACAATATGTATCAGGAACTAAATATATTTTCCCCTTCCCCCGTAGTATCCTTTTGTTTAATTCAATATCTTGATTTCTTATTAATCTAGTATCATAATATCCATACTTATCAAAAACATTTCTTCGCCAACAACCAAAAGGTACAGTATCCACTTTCTGTATGTCATTGACTCCTAATCTGAAAGTGGAATTACCTACACCAAATCTATTGCTTAACACTTCCTTTATTGCTATAGATTTTGGTGTTTTATTTAATACATCTGTTTTACAAGGTACACCAACATTATCAGCATCTAATTCAACTAACTTTTTAACTAAAACAGAAAAATAATTAGAGGGATAAACAGAGTGTGCATCGATCCTAATAATAACATCACCATGAGAAACCTTGATCCCTATATTCATAGCAATAGGAACTATTTTGTCTGGATTGTTTTCTATTTTGATAAAAGGATATTTACTTATGTATTCTGATATTATTTGTCGCGTATTATCTTCACTGTTGCCATCTACAAATATCACTTCCATTTCACTTTGAGGAAAATCTTGTTGTAAGATTGATTCTATACAAGTACGAATATATTTTTCCTCATTTAAAGTAGGACAAATTATTGATATCATAATAGTGCGCTAAATAATATTTCAATTGGATGGTAAGCCTTTCTACCTGTACCATCTGTGATTTGTTGTCTACAACTTGTTCCTGGAGCCGAAATTATTGTTTTACTATCAGCTTTGCGTATTGTAGGAAATAATGTGTTTTCTCCAATATGCATAGATAAACTATAGTGTTCTTTCTCAAACCCAAAAGAACCAGCCATACCACAACAACCAGAAGGCACTATATTTACATGATAATTCTGAGGTAATGAAAGCATTATTTGTGAAGGTTCGATTGATGCCAATGTTTTTTGGTGACAATGCCCATGCAACAATATATAGGCTTCCACATCCGTAAATTGTTTTTTTGTAATATTACCTCTATTAATTTCTCTAACGATAAACTCATCATATAACAAACATTTTTCTGATATTTTTTTTGCATTTTCTTTCAAATCATCACTCACTAAACTCAAGTATTCATCCCTAAATGATAATATACAAGAAGGCTCAATGCCTACAAAAACAGAATCATTTTCTAATTCTTCAGATAATAATGCTATATTTTTTTCTGCAATTTTTCGTGCTTTTTTTAAGAATCCTTTAGATAATTCTGTTCTTCCACTCTCTGTATGTTTAGGTATTATTACCGAATATCCTAATTTGTACAATAATAATATAAATGTTTTTCCGATTTCAACATCTACATAATTAGTGAATTCATCTGCAAACAAATAGACTACTGCTATCGGCTCTTTAATTTCACCGTTTTTCTTAATGAATGACTTGTGCCACTTTCGCAATGTTATATTTGACAGCCTAGGTAGATCTCTCTGTGAAGCAAATCTCAGTGTTCTTTTTAAAATGTTAGAAAAAAAATGATTTGATATAAAAAAATTATATACACATGGAAAAAAACTTCCTATTTGTTGTATCTTTGTTATATTAGCTATTAACAGAGAACGCATTGGTGCTCTGGAAATTTCATAATGATGTTGGTAGTACTCGGCTTTAAATCTAGTCATATCTATATTAGAAGGACATTCTGACTTACAAGCTTTGCATGAAATACAAGTATCTAACACTTCTAAGATATCAGGGTGATTGAAGATGACTTTATTTTGATCTGTTATTAGTAATTCTCGTAATATATTTGCCCTAGCACGAGTCACATTCTTTTCGTTACGAGTAGCTCTGAAAGTAGGGCACATGGTTCCTGCAAACAATTCTGATTTACGACAATCTCCTGATCCATTACATTGTTCTATTGCAGTTAGCCATTTTTTTTGTGAACCATAATCAAAATACGTTTGTATATCTAGTTTTTTGTTTACATATCGAAGACAATCATCCATAGGAGGTGTGTCAACAATTTTACCTGGATTAAACAGTTTTTCTGGATCCCATATTCTTTTTATTTTTTTAAATAATCCATAAACTTCATTTCCATATAAAATAGGTAAAAACTCCCCACGCAATCTGCCATCACCATGCTCTCCACTTAAAGAACCGCGATGCTTTTTTACCAACATAGCTGTTTCTTCTGCTACTGTTCTAAACAATTTTCTGTCATGTTCTTCTTTCAAATTTAATATTGGCCGAAGATGTAACTCACCAGTACTTATATGGGCATGATATACGCAGTCTAAATGGTATTTGTCAAGCATTTTTTTGAAGTCGCTCATATAAGCAGGAAGTCGATAAGGAGCAACAGCTGTATCTTCTATTACAGAAACAGGTTTGGCATCACCAGACATACCAGATAATAACCCTAAACCAGCTTTTCTTAATGACCACACTTTATTGATATCTTTTCCATAAATACGAGGAAAATGGTAACCATAACAATGCGTGTGCATATCCTTTTCAATATTGCTTGCTTTAGTGTCTAGTTGTTCTCTTGTTTCCTCGGCCAACTCGACCATCAAAATAGCTGCAGGATTTCCTTTAATAAAGAAGCGATTGGCGCTCTGTGAAAGATTTTTCTTGCTGAGTTCAAGAATATTATGGTCCATCAACTCAATAGCAACTGGATTATGCTTCAGCGCAACGAGATTGGCCTCAAATGCTTCATTTAAGGTAGAGCAATGAATACAAACTAAAGCCTTTTCGGAAGGAGGTAGTGGCACCAGATTGAGTTTTAATTCAGTGATAAACGCTAAAGTGCCTTCCGAACCGGCCAACAAATCACATAAATTGAAAGGTTCATCTTTTGCTGTATGAAAACAAGACGAATTTAACAACTTATCAATTGCATATCCAGAGTTCCTTCGCTTTACTTCTGGATCAGGATAATTTGCATAAATTGCCTCCTGATTATGTTTGTTACTGAGTAAGTTTATCAATTGCTTGTAAATTCTCCCCTCAATCGTTGGTAATTCACACTTTTTCTTTACTTCTTCCTCAGATAAACCCTTTAAAAGAATTTCCGTACCATCAAAAAGCATGACTTTGGCCTCTAACAAATGATCACGTGTACTTCCATATATCAAAGAGTGGGATCCACATGAATTATTCCCTACCATGCCACCAATGCAACATCGATTTGCAGTAGATGTCTCAGGCCCAAAAAACAAGCCATAAGGTTTGCAAAACATATTCAATTCATCCAATACAACCCCTGGTTCTACTTTGATCCAATGTTCGTCTACATTTATCTCGATTATTTTATTCAAATATCTGGATATGTCAACGACTAATCCATTTCCGACCACTTGGCCAGCTAATGAAGTACCTGCAGCACGAGGAATAAGAGATATATGGTTGTGACTAGCAAAATCTATCAAGGTTCGTATGTCCGAAACATTCTTTGGACACGCTACACCTAGAGGCATTTCGCGGTAAGCAGACGCGTCTGTAGAATACAAAATACGATGGAGAGAGTCAACATGAATCTCTCCATCAATTTTAAGTTTTTTGATTTTTTTTTGCAACATATTATTTTACCAACCAAAAGGATGGTTTGATAAAGAAAGTTTTGCTAGTGGATGGTAATCCCCTTTCAATCCTAATGGCTCTGCGTGACGAATGTCATAGACTATATTTATAGCGGTGCGTGCATCTTCTATTCCAAATCCATTACCAGCTAAAATGTTTTTATAACTTTCAGTGTGTAATTCAGTAAAGCCTTTGCTAAATTCAAATTCTTCTCCATCAATCTTTATTGTACGGAAAGTTCTTTTTTCACCCTCAACCGCATTCTCTGGCAGATTTTCAGCATTAATGCTTAAAAAGTAACGTATACGTGCTTTTTCAAATTCCAAATATCCTGCAGCTCTATCATGTGTGTATACATGTACAATATTCTTTTTTACATCACCAAATACCCACGATAGCATATCATAGAAATGTACCCCGATATTTGTAGCAATTCCACCACTTTTGTGCACATCACCTTTCCAACTTGTATAATACCAATTACCTCTGGAAGTAATATACGTCAAATCAACATCATAAATCTTATCTTTGGGCCCTTTATCTACTTTTTCTTTAAGTTCAATAATTGATTGATGTAGTCGTAGTTGCAATATTGTGTAAATATTGTGCCCTGTTTCCTTTTCTACTTCTTGCAAAGCATCAACATTCCAAGGATTCAGCACTAATGGTTTTTCGCATATCACATCTGCTCCTAAACGAAGTCCATAGCGCATATGCGCATCATGTAAATAGTTCGGTGTACAAATAGATACATAATCTATTTTTTTATCTGTTCCTTTTAGTTTTGTACAATGACGATCGAACAACTCCTGCTCTACAAAAAAAGAAGATTCTGGAAAAAAACTATCCATAATGCCAACACTATCAAAAGTGTCATAAGCTGCAACCAATCTATTATTTGTGTCTTTTATGGCACGTAAATGTCTAGGAGCAATGTAACCAGCGGCTCCGATTAAAGCAAAATTTTTCATTATTTTTCTATTTTCTATTTAATAGTGTATCTAGTATTATATTCCCAGAATCTCCATTTCCATATAATCCAGACTTAAAGTTTGCTTCCTTTTTGTTGATCAAAAGTTTGTATGTGTCTAAAATACACCCTGTATCACTTCCGACAAGATAGTTAAACCCATTTTCTATTAATTCTACCCATTCGGTTTCATCACGCATCGTAATACAATACTTTTTGAAGAAATAAGCTTCTTTCTGCAATCCTCCACTGTCTGTCATCACCAATGAGCAATTACTTAATAAATAGACCATATTCAAATACCCCATTGGATCAATAAAATGAATATTGCTACTATGAAAATTGTAGCCAATTTCATTTAGTTTAGCTTTTGTTCGAGGATGAATAGGTAATATTATTTCTATTTCTTTAGAAAGACTTTCCAAAGCCGAAAAAATTCCAGCTAATCTATCTTTATCATCTGTGTTTTCTGCTCTATGCACTGTACATAACACAAATTTATCTGAAATTTTTTCTGGTATTTCTCGAACTTCATTCGCATAAAAGAGTGCTGCATCTTGCATTACGTCCCCACTTTGAACTATAGTACAGTCTAAATTATTAAACCCTTCATTCTTTAAATTTTGAATTGCTTTATCCGTAGGACAGAATAATATGTCACTAATACGATCTGTTAATATGCGATTGATTTCTTCAGGCATATCCATATTGAATGAACGTAATCCTGCTTCTATGTGGGCTACTTTTATATGTAATTTCTTAGCAGCTAAAGCTCCTGCAATTGTAGAATTTGTATCTCCATATACTAAAACCCAATCAGGATTCTCCTTAATTAATATTTCTTCGATTTTCTCCAACATTTGGCCAGTCATGGCCCCATGTCCAAGTCCATTTATATCCAAATTGTAATGAGGTTTAGGAATAGACATCTCCTCAAAAAAAACATCACTCATATTAGCATCAAAGTGTTGCCCAGTATGAATAATAATCTCTTCAATGTAGCGTGATGTCGCAAAAACGCGACTAATAACAGCTGCTTTCACAAACTGCGGACGTGCTCCAATTATAGTTGCAATTTTCATGTTTCAACGTTTAACTTTATAAATATTCACCTTCCATAAGCTCAAAAGAAATTTTTTCAAATTTCCTAATCTGATTAAAGTATTGATATTGTTTTATCTTGTTCAAATCAGGGCAGAAAGACAATGGTTCACCTTTTTGAACTAGTTGATACTGTTCACATATATACTTCTTCAAATGTTGGAAATCATTATCTTTATTTATATATTCACAAGCTATTCCCAAATCCATGTCATTAATCATCTGTGATAATTCTGAATGCGCAAGTTCTCCACTTGTTATACTAATTATAGGTTTATATGAGCACAAATATTCCAAAAACTTGCCAGTTAGTATACCCTGTTCAAATTCTGTATTCCAGCTTAAAGCAACCAAAATATCACAACGCTCTTGTAAACTCTTTATCTCTTTCTTATCTAAATAGCCAACAATCTCCACACAAGATTCAATATTCTTATATGCTTTCATCTGTCTTTGTAAAACATCCGAATCATTTCCTGCATAAATGAATTTTACATAAGATGGTTCAATACAACCATCACTTATCAAAGAAGATAGAGCCTTCAACAATAGACTAACATCCCTTTTTCCATTATATAACCTACCTGTATAAGCTAATCTCAAAATACAATCAGACTTGCTTGATTTATTAATTATTAGTTCATCCTCAAAACCATTGTAAATTACGTGTGTTTTTTTTTCGCTATTCAAGGGTACCCCCACTGATCTACAAAACATATATTGTTGGCCTTTTGAAACAAAGGTGAGTGCATTTGCTTTATTATACACTCTCTTTTCTAATTTATTCAATAAGCAATTTAGAATCTTAGGAGATCCTTCACTTTGAATATTATCACGAAAATCAGCAATCCAATATTTAGCGATTCCCTTTGTATACACACAATACCCTAAATACAAAGAAGACAATGGAGCATATGAAGATATAGCAACATCATATTCCTTATTCGAAATTTTTTTTATTTTTTTTTTCGCCTGCAAATACCAGTCATATTCATATAAATAAGCAAATAAACGTTCAATTTGAATAGAAAGAAAAGATCTTTTAAGCGAATTAATAGATGTACTTTCTATTCTTTTTTTCCACTTTTCTATGAATGTACTTTGAGAGACTCTAAGAATTGTTAGGTTATCAAGTTCTTCAAAATCATGATCATCAGGCTTGTAAGTGATAACGGTAACCTCATGGCCAAATGCTTGCAAATTTTTAGCAATATTTGTGGGTCGAACTGCACCTATTACATTATGAGGATAAAATCGTTTGCTACAAATAAGTATCTTCATCTCTGCTCATTTTTTATTTGAGTATAAATCTTATCATATTCTAAAGCTACATTACGCCAATTAAACGAAGAAAAATCAGATGAAGCAATATTTTCAATAATATCATTGTAATTCTCAACAACTTGTCTAATTTTCAATGCAATATCATCAACACTATTTGGATTTGCATGATAACCAACGCTCCCTTCTTTAAAATATCCGTCTATTCCCTGCCCCTTAGAGTAAATTATGGGAAGTCCCTGTGTTAAAGCTTCGACATATACTAATCCAAAAGTTTCTTTTTTTGACATCATAATAAAAATATCATTATCAGCAAATATATTTTTTAGCTCTTCTTTTCCTTGATGATCGATTATGGTAAGGTAGGATGAAATACCTTCTATCTGTTCAATTCTTTTCGTGTAACTTTCACTACCCTTCCACCCACGTCCAACCACAGTAAATTTTATATTTAGCCCTATTTTATTTAGTGACTCAATTGCTTTGCAAACTTTGATAATATTCTTATTATTATCAAATGAACCTATAAATAATAGAGAAAAAGCCTTGTCTTCTTTTCTTTTTTTTACCATTCTGTCATAAAGCCAGAAGGCATTAACTCCATTAGGGATAACATAGCTCTTTGCAGATATTTGACCCGACAGCTTACCTGATAAAATACATTTAATGGTCTTTGTCTTATAATATGGAGATAGGAATATTATTTTTTTTGCACATTTTAAAATCTCAACACCAAGTTTTCTATATTGAATTAGATATTTAAAAAAAATGTTTATATCTGTATTTCTAACTGCAGTAATATATGGAATTTTATATTTTCCATTTAATATATATGCTACTGCTCCATCACTAAAAAGTGTATGGGCATGTATTATGTCTATTTTTTCTAACTCTATATTTTCTTCCACAAAGTGAGTGATCTTTTTTATTTTTCTCATAAAAAAAAATCTTTTCATCCAATTACTTTCACGAATGAAATACTCGAACCTGACATCACCACAAATTATATTCTCCGTTTGCTTAAAACATGGTACAATAACTTGTTGTTTATGTCCTAATTGACTTAATTGCATAAAAAAATCCTGATACAATGAATTTTTTTGCGCATCATTACATATATGTAAAATATTCATGAATTTACATTTTTTCCTTAGCCATACAATTAGTATTACACCAATACATACACCAAATTGCTATAAACAATCGTATATCTACTAAAGAACTGGATTTTAAAAGATTTAACAACGTATAAATAACAAGTGCACTAGTTACATAAGTATGTGATTGCTTCTTAGATATATAGAGCGTCTTTGAAAGAAAAAGAAAGAATAATAATACTCCTATCAATCCTAATTCTGTCCAAATTTCAAGAATAAAATTATGAGGATAAAGACGACCGTCACTTCCAGATGTTACTATACCATAACTACCAATCCCTAAGCCAAATAAAAAATTCGACGGGTTTCTTAATATATTCAAGGAACTTTCAAAATGAGTGATCCTAGCATTAGCAGACTCCCCCATATCAGAATTGCCAAAGAAACCATCTATGAGTTGTGACAACCGTCCAAAAGAACGTTCAAAAAAAACTTCAAAAAATGATTCATATCTACATAACAGAATAACTATTAGCAACAAGAATGGTAAAGAGAAAAAGAGTATGTTAGTGATTGTTTTTTTTTCTAATTTTGTTTTAATGTGTATCTTCCTTTTAAATAGGCATGGAAATAAAACACAAAACACAGCAAATAACAATGGCCCTCGAGCACCTAACATTATTAATAGAAAGAATGATAATATAGAACTAATCCTATCAACCTTTTTCCCAAATAGGTCTTTCTCTTTAGTTGTCAGAAAAACAGCACAAACACCTAATGAAATTCCTAAAATCAAGTATAATGCATTTACAGATTCGTAGTTTTCAACCCCTATTGTTTGATAAAAAAATAAAATTGGTACATAAAGCACTGTTAACGACAATGTTACAACAAAAAAACTCTTTAAAAAAAGAGAAATATTAAAATCACGTTTTACGCTAATTAGAAATACTGGTATTATATTGGTGCCAAATAGTATTGTTTTTTCCATGGAATATTCAGGGGATTGGGTATAAATTAAACTTATAAACATCCATAGCCAAAAAAGCATAAACGAAAATATTACATAATTGCGTTTATTCGACACATGAATGATTCCATTATTAGTATATAGCTCTTGTGAAAAATAAACTAAAAGAGCCAAAATTCCAGACAAAAGAGTTATATCATAAGATGGATTAATATTATAAAAAATCAAATACGCTTTTATTATTCCCGATAATAAATATATAGTTAAAAACACTTCCATTTAGGCAAAATAGTCTATGCTTTTACATTATTCGTTTTATTATTTTTGCAGGATTCCCTGCAATAACACATCCTCCTTCAGAAAAGCTCTTTGTCACAACTGAACCAGCTCCAACTATTGTATTCTTTCCTAAAACTATTCCAGGAAGAATCATAGAGTTCATCCCTATCCAACACTGTTCCCCTATAATAATTTCTTTTGCAACTCCTCTTTTATCCAATTCTTTTAGATTATGATTTTGTGTAATTAGTCCTACATTTGGAGCAATATAAGTTCCCTTCCCTATTTCTATTTTCTCACATGCTTGAAAATAATTTCCTATTGTCTGAAAATTATTTAAATCATCCGGATGAAAAAAGATATTCTGTGGAGAAACAATTAAAATATTTCTGGATGTCGGCCAAGGCACATGCCTATTAATTCCAAATATTTTTTGCCAAATAAAAGAGTGATACACCCATTTCCAACCAGAAGAATGTATTTTTTGAAAATGTTTCCCTACTAAATATTTTGAGGAATAAGCTATTCTCCCAACAGTATTTCCAAAAAGATAATATAGAAAATACTTAATGGACAGTATTGGGGATTTTAATATCTTTCTTAACAAATCAATCATATTTCGTTTAACGCTTTGCGTGCTTAAAAAAAGTCAAATCCGGAATATACTTATAAGCCAAAAACAAATATATCAATATGAAACAAAAAAAAGTAAATATTAATTCAAGCAAAGGAGATATTTCAAAAAATAAAGTAATAGAAGGGAACACAATGGATAATAAAGATATTGCAAATATCCTAAAAAAATTTTTAAATGGAATAACAAGAAAAGGCGACACGGAAAATTCTTTCCCCAATGTAAACAAATTATATGGGATAGTCCACAAGTAAATAGTAAAAACCAGAGCAAAGGCAGCCCCTGAATAGCCCCAATGTTTTACATAAAAAAAAACGAAGAACATGGTTAAAAATAATTCAATAACACTACGATACAATACCAATTTTGATTTTCCTATTGCTATAAAAATCGAGCCAAAATTTATACTCCGTATAGGTAACAGTAACAATAATATTGTAAATGGGATCAAACTATCAATATACTTATCTGTATATAATACTTTTATAAAAGATTTTCCAAAGACAAAAAGATAAACCATCAAGGGTATTAAAAATGAAGCACCAATAGATATTGACTTTTTAAACAACACTAATGCATCTTCTTTTTTGTTCTCCTTACATTGCTTGGACATATCTGCCATTATTACAACCGATATAGAACCTGTTATTATTCCAATCATTGGTATTTCACGAGCCCCATTAGCATAAATTGCATATTCTTCTGGTGTGCACAAAATGGAAACAATCAAATTAGACAACTGTAATGTTAGAGTTCCTAATATAGAAGCCAATCCTAAAGGTATTGAAAATTTAAGAATTCTCCACATTGAAGAACTATTAGGCAATCTCCAATTTCCTAATACATACCTAAACGAAAAATATAATGCAATAGGAAAGAAAAGTATAGGTACAATTATTCGTGTAAGAATAGGGGCTTGATAATCTTTTGCATAAATAGTTGCGAAGATTACACTACACATTAATGCAATACCTGTAAAAACGTTATATTTTGCATTTAATTGTACCTTATCTTTTATTACCAATATAGGAGAAAGTATTAAAACAGGAAAAGTATATAATGGATAAAAACTTAGCCATTTTAATGTATGAAGCAAATTGGGGTTATCAAAACGTTTTGCTAATAATTCAGTTCCTCCAAGAATTAGAAATGAAGAAAAAATTAAGCTGGAAAAAAAAAGTAATGCCATGTTATCAATGACAATACCTTTTGAGTCATTACCAGCAGAAGGCAAAAAATAATATAATGCAGAAGGCAATCCCAAAGTCAAGACTGGTACAAGAAAATCGTATGCCAAAAACGTCTGTAAATAAGTAGCATAATCAGCAACAGATAAGTATCTAGCAAAAACCATTGCAGAGACCACTGTTATTAATGTAACGATTCCTTGAGCTAAAGATAATGATATTACTTTTGAACTTCGAGATGCCATTTTTCTATTGCTATCAAATTCTGATTACAAGCTCCAATACTTCAACCCATGAATCTTCCCTCTATACATCCCCTTAATATCAACTAGCACTGCATTATCATATGTCAATCCTTTAAAATACTTCTCATCCAAATTCACATATTCATCATGTGCCACAGCAACAATCACTGCATCATAATTATCACGGGGTCTTTCTACCAATCTAAATCCATATTCGTGAAGCACCTCATCGCTATCTGCATACGGGTCGACTACGTCAACATCACACCCATAGTCTTTTAATTCATTGATTATATCAATAACTTTAGAATTACGGATATCTGCGACATTTTCTTTAAATGTCATTCCCATCACAAGAATACGTGAGCCAAGAATGCCTTTGCCTAAAGAAATAAGCCTCTTGACTAACTTCTTAGCCACATAACCACCCATAGAATCATTAATGAATCGTCCTGAGCTTATGATTTGTGGATGATACTTCATTTCATTGGCTTTATGCACTAAATAATAAGGATCAACACCAATACAATGTCCTCCTACTAAACCTGGGTAGAATTTCAGGAAGTTCCATTTTGTCCCAGCTGCCTCTAACACATCAAAAGTATTAATTCCAATACGGCTGAAAATGATAGATAATTCATTCATCAAAGCTATATTGACATCCCGCTGAGTATTTTCTACAATTTTTGCAGCTTCGGCTACCTTAACATTAGGTGCGCGATGAACTCCTGGTTTTACAACCAACTCATATACTTTTGCTACAACATCCAATGCTTCAGGATCATTTCCTGATACAATTTTTATAGTGTTGGGAAGTGTATGTACTTTCTCTCCCGGATTTATTCTTTCTGGAGAATATCCATATTTAAAGTCAACACCGGCTTTCAAACCACTAATGTCTTCCAACACAGGTAAACAATCTTCTTCTGTACAACCAGGATATACAGTTGATTCGTACACAACATAATCCCCGACCTTTAAAGCTTGTCCGACTGAACGGGATGCACCAATAAGAGGTTTAAGATCAGGCTGATTGTATTTGTCTATGGGAGTAGGAACAGCAACAATAAAGAAAGAAGCTTCTTTAAGTTTATCAATCGATGATGTGAATTCTATATCTACATTTTCAAATGCAGAACTTTCTAGTTCACCACATGGGTCAATCCCTTCACGCATTTTTGCTAAGCGAGATTCATTGATATCAAAACCAATTACAGATATTTTTTTTGCAAATTCCAATGCAATAGGTAAGCCTACATATCCTAGCCCGATTAATGCTAACTTAGCTTCTTTGTTTACTAATTTATTATACATGACTGTGTTTTATTATTTTTTTGTTACAATGTTATCTTTTAAAATATAGGTTACATTTCCTTCGGGACAAACAGCTTCTCCCTCTGTGTTGAATATCAACCGATGTCCATATTCACTCATCCACCCTATTTGCCGGGCAGGATTACCTACAACTAGAGCATAAGCAGGAATGTTTTTTGTAACAACAGCTCCTGCACCAATAAAAGCATATTCACCAATATCATGTCCACAAACAATAGTTGCATTAGCGCCAATAGTTGCACCTTTGCCCACATGGGTTTTTGCATATTCTGCTTTTCGATTTATAGCACTACGAGGATTTGTTACATTTGTAAATACACAGGAGGGTCCCAGAAACACGTCATCACCACAAGTAACACCAGTATATACAGACACATTGTTTTGTACTTTTACATTGTTCCCTAATATTACTTGAGGAGAAATAACTACATTTTGGCCAATGTTACATTTATCGCCTATGACACATTCAGCCATTATATGGCTGTAATGCCATATATTTGTTCCTGCACCTATTTGAGCTCCTTCATCAATAGTTGCAGTTTTGTGAGCAAAGTATTTTTGCATACTTATTTAAAGAAATCTTTAATTCGTGATATAATATAATCTTGTTCGACTTGAGTTATTTCAGTATGTATAGGAAGTGAAAGCACTGAGTTTGCCAAAGTTTCAGCATTCTTCAATTCTTCACCTGTTCTGGTAATATCTTTGAAAGCTTCTTGTTGTTGTAATGGAAGAGGATAATAAATCATAGAGGGTATACCCACTTGTGCTAGGAAGTCTTTCAATGTATCTCGTTCTCCATTATGCACTTTTAATGTATATTGATGAAATACATGTGTACTATTAGATATTTGCATCGGAACAGTTAACCCTTTAACCTCTTGCAATTTTTGTGAATAATAAGCTGCTGCAATTTTACGCGCCTGACAATATTCATCCAAATGCTTTAACTTTACATCCAATACAGCAGCCTGCATAGTATCCAAGCGAGAGTTACAACCTATAACTTTATGATGATACTTTACTTGTTGTCCATGGTTAGCTATCATCTGTATGGATTTAGCCAGATTTTCATCATTTGTTAATACTGCTCCGCCATCACCATAACATCCTAAATTCTTTGATGGGAAAAAGGAAGTGCACCCTATATGTCCAATAGTTCCAGTATGTTTTTTTGTGCCATTTGAAAAAGAATAGACTGCGCCTAAGGCTTGTGCATTATCTTCAATCACATAAAGATTATATTTTTCTGCAAGCTGCATGATAGGTTCCATATCACAAGACTGACCAAAAAGATGTACAGGTATAATAGCTTTAGTTTTAGTACTTAACGCTTTTATTATATTAGATTCTGTTATATTAAACGACTCATAATCAACATCAACCATTACTGGTATTAATCCTAATAGTCCTATTACCTCAGCAGAAGCTACATAAGTAAATGCTGGTACTATCACTTCATCTCCAGGTTTTAGTCCTAAGGCCATGAGAGCAATTTGCAATGCATCAGTACCATTTGCACAAGGTATTACATATTTTGCATCACAATATTCAGCTAAATGTGTAGCAAATTCTTTCACTTTAGGACCATTGATAAAAGAAGTGGTTTCGATCACTTCTTGAATACCCGAATTGATCTCATCTTTTATTTTCAGATATTGACCATATAGGTCGACCATTTGAATTTTCATAACTTATGTTGATGTTTTTTTGACTATTTTCCCCTATCAAATCCACCCCATTCTCCCCCCAATCTCCTCCAAACAAGCCACCTTCATCCCCTGCCTCTTCTCAATCACCTCAATAAACGTGCTTGCCTCCGACAACGAATCAAACGTTCCTGTATCCAACCACGCGAACCCGCGGCCAAACAACTTAACGCACAATTCTTTATCATCAAGAAACTGTTGATTTACTGTAGTTATCTCCAGTTCCCCTCTTGCCGAAGGTTTAACCCCTTTAGTAATCTCAACAACCTTATTCGGATAAAAGTATAACCCTGTCACGGCATAATTCGATCTGGGTTTCTGGGGTTTTTCTTCAATTGCTAGTGCGTTTCCTTCTGAATCGAACTCAACAACACCATACCGTTCCGGATCATTTACCCAATATCCAAACACGGTTGCCTTTTTTTCTTCTTCAACTATGCGGACAGCATCTCTTAACATTGCAGTAAATCCCTGTCCGTAAAATATATTATCTCCAAGTATCAGACATACAGAATCATCTCCGATAAACTCTTCGCCAATAATAAATGCTTGTGCTAATCCATCCGGACTAGGTTGTTCTGCATATTGGAAGTTCACTCCAAAATCGGAACCATCGCCTAACAATCTTCTGAAACCAGGTAGATCAATAGGAGTAGAAATTATTAAGATATCCCGAATACCAGCCAACATAAGCACAGAGATGGGATAATAAATCATAGGCTTGTTGTAAACAGGAAGTAGCTGCTTGCTCACAGCCTTAGTAATTGGATGTAAACGAGTACCCGATCCGCCAGCTAATACAATACCCTTCATGTTTACGATTAAACGATTTACGATTTACGATTGGAAATACAAATCTCATTATACTCCCCCATCGCCCCCTTCTCATCCTCTGTCAACTCTCGTCCTCCCCAGCTCATAATCACAGTTTTTGCATCATCCAATAAGCTATCCTCGTATACCTCGCCATAGCAAATCAGTAGTAACCGACATTTCAATACCGAATTATTTAATACATCAAGAATCACAAAAATCCGGTCTAATAATGCTTGCTTTTTTTCCTCCTTATCTCCATTATTATAAATGCTAGCATTGAATCCCATCAACAAAGCCAAACAAAGTTCTCCTTCTTCTTCTGGTGTATCGCCTTTTGTAATATACAAGCTCTCGGCTTGTTGAAGTACTTCGGTATTCAACCTTGAAAATTCATCGCTGTAAACAGGACTACCATCTTCACCTAAATGCAACAGACGGTAAGCTGATTGATAAAGTTCTGTGACTTTATTCATAGATTATTTGTTTTGGAAATAGAGATTTATAATAGTCGCAAATAACTCTTTGGTATCTTCACACTTACAGAGAGTACCTGAGGTATCCGAATCATCACATATGCATGATTTGCCAAAGCTGCAAATTCACCCTCAACTCCACACAGATTACCTTTTACAACCTGTACTTTTACTCCAGGTTTCAGGTCGCTATCATCAAAAGTTACTTTGTCGGGCGCCAGATCCATTACAAACATAAAATCTTCCATCTGTTTGTTTGGAACTACAAGCGTTTGATGTGAGATATAATCGCGGATGTAGAAGATCTGAAGGCCATATTCATTGGGCAATGCCATTGCCTTCTCTTTGGTGGCTTTAATAAATACCATGTTACGAATGAGAGGAACTTCTACCCGTTTTTTTCGATACTTTAATTGCCTTATTACTGTATGAGTGGGAATAAAATGTTCAATTCCAAATTTTTCTAACGATTCGCGAATTGTTAATTCCTGATCTTTTCTTGTTCTTGCAACAAACCAAAACTCTTGTACGTCAGACATTTAGTAACTTGTATTCTCGAATCTTTATTTGCTTTCAGGAACGCTTCGCGTTTTGGACGAGACATAATACCTCTACCAAAACGTAAATTTATTAGAATCTTAATATTAAACTAATCGGATGTTAGTAGCTCAAAGCCAATCAAAAAACGTTCGTTTAATGCCGCAAAGTTAATGTCTTTATATGAATACACAAAGAAAAGCGATTTATTTTTTCAAAGGTACACATAACCCACTAGATGCTAAAGAATTGAGTAGACCGTCTCTCTACAATTGGATATATCTCCTGAAATTTTAAAATATGAGTTCATTAAACGAACGTCTTTTGACACTCCCAATATCCAAATTCTCCCAATATTCATATGTTAATATCCAATTCAGTGGTTACCACCACACCCCTCAATGGTTACCACCATAAACACCCGTGGTAACCACCAAAAGGCATGATGGTAACCACCGACACTTACCGTGGTAACCACTAATTTTGCCATAAGGGTACAAAAAAAGGCACAGATGGAAGCCTTTACTTCTCATCTATGCCTCTTTAAGGACAACTATTATACTGTTATGCAGTAGGATCTATCCATCCTCCGCTACCACCATCATCGCCAGAATCGCTGTCTTCATTCTTTTTTGTGGAAGTTACTCCGGTTGATGCGCGGGTAATTGCTACATCTTTAAGGAAGTTCTTCAACATTTTGCCTGGCACAAAGTTTACTTTCTTACGGTAAATGGCATGGGCATTGGCTGCCTCTTCACTATCTTGTGCTTTGGTACGCAAACCGGGACGCAGAATACCGAATTCGCCCAACTGTACACTGTGACCCATATCGAGGTTGTTTACCATTACATCGAGCAAGCCTCCAACTACCTGACTCACTGTTCCGCGGTGGGCACCACAAATCTGGCATACCTGGTTACACACTTTGTCGAAAGTTAGCATTTCGCCTGTTACTGCTTTTACTACATACTTCTCGGTTTTTGTTTCATCGAAACCGAATGATTGTTTTACTACTTTATAAGGAATACTCATAATTAAATTGTTTTTGTGAACTTTGCGACTGAAAGAATCTTGTAGGCCGGCCGTGCTTTCCTCGATAAATGCATTCGCTCCATTCGGGTTAAAATTTGAATTAATAAATTGCTTTTGCGTTAACGCTCTGCAAACATAAATACTCCAAAATTGGCGAATGCACTGAAAGTAGCTAGATGGACACAAACGGATACCAATGGATACCAACGGATATAGAAGGCCTCGTTTTTGATTTAACACGAAACCTTTGCTAAAACCATATTTATTTCCGTATATTTGCAAACAGATGCACTATCCTATGCAAACAAATACGGTAACCTAATAATTACGTTTCATTCGCTCAACCTTTCGTCCGAACAAAGAAACTCCCACATTTAATGTAGATGAAATTTTAACAAGTATGATAAAAGCACTCTTTTTTGATATTGACGGTACCCTGGTATCCTTCAACACACACAAAGTCCCCGCCTCAACAATTGATGCGATAGCTAAGGTAAAAGAAAAAGGAATTAAAGTATTCATTGCTACCGGACGCCCCAAGGCCATCATTAACAACCTTGGCAATCTGGAGTTCGATGGATATATCACCATGAACGGATCAATCTGTTTTGCCGGCAAAGATGAAGTTATCTATAAAAACAGTATTCCGGCCGAGGATGTACAAACATTGACCAACATCATCCGGAAGAAAACAATAACAAGCACCTTTGTTACCGAAAAGAAAATGTATATTGTTAATCCTAATTGGATGTCGGACGAGTTTTCGACCCTGCTCAATGTACACTCTTTACCACAAATAGACCCAGAAGATATTCCTGGAAAAGAAATATTTCAGGTGTCGCCCTTTATAACTCCGGCACAGGAAGTTAAGTTAATGCCTCAAATACCTCATTGCGAATCAGGGCGCTGGCACACCTCATTTACAGATATTGTAGCAGTAGGAAGTGGTAAAAACAACGGTATTGATGCCATTATCAACCACTTTGGCATTGCCTTGGAAGATACAATGGCTTTTGGCGATGGCGGTAACGACATCAGTATGCTAAAACATGCAGCAATAGGAGTAGCCATGGGAAATGCTAACGACAACGTTAAACAAGTAGCAGATTATGTTACCGATACAGTTGATAATGATGGCATACTGAAAGCGCTGGAGCACTTCGGGATAATAGAAAAGTGAAAACGTGAAAATTTTCATATAATTTGCACTCATGGAGATAGAATTGATACGTAGTAAAATATACGAAATTAGAGGCTACAAAGTAATGCTTGACTTTGATTTGGCCCAAATATATGGTACTGAAACCAAAGTATTAAAACAATCAGTAAGACGTAATATACGACGGTTCCCCGAAGATTTTATGTTTGAGTTAACTCACGATGAGTTTAATTCTTTGAGGTCACAGATTGTGACCTCAAACTCAAGAGGAGGTATACGCTATATGCCTTTTGCCTTTACTGAACAAGGAGTAGCCATGCTTTCTACAGTACTAAACAGTGAAGCTGCCATTGAAATTAATATTGGGATTATGCGTACTTTCATAGCTGTGCGTCAAATGACATCAACTTCACCTCATAATGAAATAGGGCTAATCAAACAAGAAATCAAAAGATTAGAAGAATATATAGAAGAGGTCTTTACTGATTACAACGATATGCATGAAGATACACGAATGCAACTTGAAAATATTAATGAAACATTAGCAGAATTACAAGTACAGAATAAACGACTAAACAAACCACGCACAGAAATAAAAGGGTTTAGAAAATAAGATATCCATGTTTTTTTAAATCCGTGCAATTCTGCGTAATCCGTGTCTAATCTAAAAAGAATTAACTCCATGTCCTCTTTTCATTTTTATCACCTATATTTGTATCAGAAAGCAAATTGAGAGTGGAGTTTACAGTCGATAAAAACAACAAAGAGTTCCAGGATGCACTGAATCTGATACAGTATACCAGCCAGTCCGTCTTCCTGACCGGGAAAGCCGGAACAGGCAAATCTACTTTTCTACGGTACATCTGCCAGAACACAAAGAAAAAACATGTAGTACTTGCACCTACCGGAATAGCAGCCATTAATGCCGGAGGAAGTACCATGCATAGTTTTTTCAAGCTCCCTTTTCACCCGTTACTACCCAACGACCCTAACCTAAGTCTGCAACGGGGTCGCATACACGAGTTCCTGAAATACAATAAACAACACCGCAAACTGATTGAAAAAACGGAACTTGTTATCATCGACGAGATTTCTATGGTACGTGCCGACACAATTGATGCCATCGACCGTATACTGCGGGTTTACTCGCGTAATCTGCGTCAACCCTTTGGAGGCAAACAAATACTGTTGGTAGGCGATGTGTTTCAGCTTGAGCCCGTTGTTAAAAGCGACGAACGCGAAATTATCAGCCGCTTCTACCCTACCCCATACTTCTTTTCGGCCAAGGTTTTCAGTGAGATCGATCTTGTATCCATCGAACTGCGGAAAGTTTACCGACAAACCGACCCCGTTTTTGTAGGTATTCTCGACCGTATACGCAATAACACAGCCGGAGCAGTGGATCTGCAACTGCTCAACACCCGCTACGGAACCGATATAGATAAATCGGAAGAGGATATGTACATCACTCTGGCAACCCGCCGGGATAATGTAGACTTTCTGAACGAAAAGAAACTGGCCGAACTACCCGGTGACCCAATAACCTTTGAGGGAGAAATTACCGGAGATTTTCCAGAGAACAGTTTACCAACCCCCAAAGACCTGGTAGTAAAAACCGGAGCACAGGTTATTTTCATCAAGAACGATTACGATCGCCGATGGGTAAACGGCACTATCGGAGTTATTAGCGGAATAGATGAAGAAGGAACATTGTATGTTGTAACCGACGATGGCAGCGAGTACGATGTGAAGAAAGACAGTTGGCGAAACATACGTTATAAATACAACGAAAAGAAAAAACAGATAGAGGAAGAAGAACTGGGCGTATTTGTGCAATATCCCATCCGGTTGGCATGGGCCATTACCATACACAAAAGTCAGGGGCTGACTTTCAGCCGTGTAGTAATAGACTTTACAGGAGGCGTATTTGCTGGCGGTCAGGCTTATGTAGCATTGAGCCGTTGTACATCACTGGATGGAATTCAGTTGAAACGGGCCATCAGCCGCAGCGATATATTTGTCCGCCCCGAAATTGTGAACTTTTCCGAAAGATTCAACAACCGTCAGGCAATTGATCGCGCATTGAAGCAAGCTCAGGCAGATGTACAGTATGCCGAAGCTGTAGCTGCATTCGACGAAGGGAACTTTGATGAGTTTCTGGATCATTTCTTTGTTGCCATCCACGCCCGTTACGATATTGAGAAACCACACATTAAACGGCTGATTCGCCGGAAACTGGGAGTTATCAACAAGCTACGCGATGAGAATACACGCTTAAAGGATAAGATGAACAACCAACAGAAGAATCTCGAAAAGTTTGCACGCGAGTATTACAGAATGGGGAACGAATCCATCACCCATGCACACGACGTTAGGGCAGCACTAGCCAACTACGACAAGGCTTTGGAACTGTATCCGGATATGACAGATGCCTGGATACGTAAAGGAGTTACATTGATGAATGATGGCAATCTTGAAGAAGCAGATTTGTGTTTTAATACAGCTGTTAAACAACGACCAGCCGAATTTAAGCCATATTACAACAGAGGAAAATTACGACTAAAGAAAAACGATATTGAAGGGGCCATTGCCGATTTTGATAAAGCAACTTCGTACAACCCCGATCATGCGGGAGCACACGAGTTATTTGGCGATGCACTGCTTAGGGATGGCAAAGACGAACTTGCTGCCATTCATTGGCGGCTGGCGGAGGAGTTGAAGAAAAAGAAAAAGACAAAATAAGATATTATATGCCTGCGCATGGATAAATGACATTGCACAGTAAGTGATGCCGCATGGAACTCCCCACCCTTGAGGGGCGGGGTGGCCTTTAGGCCGGGGCGGGGAGTAAAAACCATTCGCAGGGCACATAAACAACATTAAAGACAATATGGGAGAATTTATAAATAGAGACGAGCAACAACATTTCCGCAAAAAGTTACGCAAAAATTTAACCCCTGCAGAAGCAGCCTTATGGCAGATAATAAAGGGCAAACAAGTTGAAGGATTAAAATTCAGAAGACAACAGGGAATAGGTCCATATATACTTGATTTTTATTGTCCGGAATTACTTTTAGGAATTGAATTGGATGGAGAACAACATTATTATAATTCAGAGTATGATGACAACCGTACTAACTACCTTTTTCAAAAAGCTGGAATAAAGATAATAAGGTTTGAAAATAAAACTGTATTTTTAGACGCGGAAAGTATTGTTAGAGAGATACTTGAGCATAGGGATAAGATAGTAAACAAAGGTGATCCGGATAGAAACAGGTAATTTATACCATGCGGATGGTTTTTTACTCCCCGCCCCGGCCTGAAGGCCACCCCGCCCCTCAAGGGCGGGGAGTTCCATGCGGGATTGGACAAATACACAAGCAAATGAAATATCTATAACTTAAAACAACCATTATGAAGAAATCTTTAAAAATTGCAGGAATTGTATTAGCAGTAATACTGGTAATCATGATTGTACTTCCTTTTGCATTTAAAGGAAAAATTGAAGAAATTGTAAAAACAGAAGGAAACAAAATGCTGAATGCAGAGTTCAACTTCAAGAGCCTCGACATCAGCTTGTTCAAGCACTTCCCAAAAGCATCGGTAACGTTGAATGACTTCTGGCTGAAAGGTATTAACGAATTCGAAAACGATACATTACTTAAAGCCGGCGAACTAACCGCCACTATCAACCTTTTCTCCTTATTTGGCGATAGCGGCTACGAAATCTCCCGAATAGGGATAAAAGACACCTGGGCAAAAGCCATTGTGCTTGAAACAGGTAAAGCCAACTGGGATATAATGAAAGAAAGCGAAGAAACAACAGAAGGGACTACCGACGAACCTTCTTCTTTTAAAATACAGCTTAAAAAACTGTCTATAGACAATCTTAACGCTATCTACGACGACCGCCAAGGCAATATGTTGGCCGATGTACAGAATATAGAAGGAGCCATATCCGGCGATATGAGTGCCGACCGCACCACCATGAAGATAGATGCAGCCATTGGCTCACTTAACTACAAAATGGGTGGAATACCTCTGCTTAACAAAGCTAAATTTACAGCCAAAATGAATATTGATGCCGACATGGCCAACAATAAATATACGCTGGAAAAGAATGAGTTTACACTCAATGCCATTAAAGCCGGTATCGATGGTTGGGTGGCTCTTAAAGACCCTGCCATGGAAATGAACCTCAACCTAAACACCAGCGAAGTAGGATTCAAAGAAATCCTGTCTCTTATCCCTGCTATTTATGCAAAAGAGTTCAGCAGCCTAAAAACCGATGGTACAGTTACTCTCAGTGCCCAGGCAAAAGGGGTTATGGAAGGAGAAACACTACCACAGTTCAGCGCTGTTATGGAAGTAAAGAATGCTATGTTCCGCTATCCATCATTGCCGGCAGGAGTTGACAACATCAATATTCTGGCCAAGGTAAGCAATCCCGGTGGCAGTGCCGATCGTACAGAAGTAATCATCAATCCGTTTAACTTCCGGTTGGGTGGTAATCCGTTTGGCATGACAGCCGAAGTGAAAACGCCCATATCCGACGCAAACTTCAAGGGAAGTGCCAACGGAGTTCTCAACCTAGGTATGATTAAAGATGTATATCCGCTCGAAGATATGGAATTGAACGGAACCATCAACGCCAACATGTCTGTAGCCGGACGGATGTCGTACATCGAGAAAGAACAATACGATAAATTCAACGCTTCGGGAACCATCAAACTATCAGACATGAAACTGAAGATGCAGGATATGCCCGATGTAGATATCCATCAGTCGTTGTTTACATTTACACCGCAATACCTGCAATTGAGCGAAACAACTGTTAACATTGGCAGCAACGACATTACTGCCGATTGCCGTTTCGAAAACTATATGGGTTATGTATTGAAGAATAGTACCATCAAAGGTAATCTGAATATTAACTCTAACAACTTCAACCTCAATGATTTTATGAGCGATGCGGAAGAAACAGTAGCAGAAACCGACACCGTACCGATGAGCCTGATTGAGATTCCGAAGAACATCGACTTCAACATGAACCTGAACATGAAGAAAGTTCTTTTTGGTGCCATGAACTTCTCGAACATCAATGGTAAACTTCTTGTTAAAAACGGCAAAGCCGACATGAGCAACTTATCTTTAAACACAATGGGCGGTGGTGTAGTTATGAACGGATACTATTCAACAACCGATATTAACAAGCCGGTATTTAACGCAAGCTTCCGTATGGATAGCCTTAGCTTTGCTCAAACATACAAAGAGTTGGATATGGTGAAACAACTTGCTCCTGTATTCGAGAATCTGAAAGGAAAGTTTACAGGCAGCATGAAGATCAATACCCAATTAGACAGCCAAATGAGTCCTATATTATCGACTATGCAAGGCGAAGGTAAACTGTCGACCAAAGGTTTAAGCCTAAGCGAAGTTGAGATAATAAACAAAATAGCTGATGCTGTGAAGAAGCCTGAATTCAAAAACATTTCGGTGAAAGATATGGCTATTGATTTCAGCATTAAAGACGGACGTTTGGGTACTCAACCTTTCGACATCAAGTGGAAGGATTATAACATGAATCTATCCGGTACCACAGGCCTCGACCAAACCATTGATTATACTGGTAAGATACAATTACCTGCCTCGGCCGGAAAGGTTGCACAGTTATCTACTGTCGATCTTAAGATTGGTGGTTCATTTACCTCGCCCAAAATCTCTGTCGATACAGAGAGTATGGCCAAACAGGCTGTAGATGCTGTAAAAGATCAGGCTGTTGAAAAAGTTACCGAAAAGCTTGGCGAGAAACTTGGTTTAGACTCAACAATTGTTGCAAACAAAGATTCGTTGAAAGAAGAGATAAAAGAAAAAGCTACCGAAAAGGCTAAAGATGCTTTGAAGGATATATTTAAGAAGAAGAAATAATATTCTAATGTGCCAATAGGATAATGTGCCAATTGCTATGCAGTATGTTAACAATTTAATAATTAATTCATATCTTAGCAATCGCCCCGAAAGGGGTGAGATGTGCATAACCCCGGGTTAGCGAAGCGCAGCCCGGGGCTGGCAAGTCACCACACAGACTCAACCCTGAAAAAGTTGAACCCACTTCGGGGTTCAGAGAAAAAGAGGCCATTGACACATTAGAATATTAAAACATTAGAATAATTGGCACATTGGCATATTATCCTATTGGCACATTGCCACATTATCCTATTGGCACATTATCTTATTGACACATTAGAATTATGTTAAAACTTTACCCCAAAAACAACAGCCCACAAGATTTGCAAAAGATTGTGGATGTACTGAACAACGGCGGAATAATTATTTATCCCACCGATACCATGTATGCACTAGGCTGTCATGCCCTGAAGGAACGGGCAATTGAGAAAATCTGTAATATCAAAAACATTGATCCCCGTAAACACCTGTTATCTATTGTATGCGCTAACCTGAGTATGGTTGCCGATTATGCAAAGTTGGGGAATACTAACTTTAAGTTATTAAAAAAGAATCTGCCGGGGCCCTTTACTTTTATTCTGCCTGCAAGCAGCCGACTGCCTAAGATATTCAAGAACAGAAAAGAAGTAGGCATACGTATGCCCGATAGCAACATTGTATGCGAGATAACCACCCTGCTCGATGCCCCAATGATGACAGCTACCCTCCCCTACGATCCTGATGATGATATTGAATACGTAACCACCCCCGAATTGATTGACGAAAGATTTGGAACCGAAGCAGACCTGATTATTGACGGTGGCATAGGTGGAGATGAACCCTCGACCATTGTAAACTGTATCGACAACGAACCTGAGATTATCAGACAAGGGAAAGGCTGGCTTGATTATTAGAACTTCACTACCAACGTTGTTGATTTACCGCCAACCGTCCAGTTGGGTCCTTCGGTAAGCAACCGGATTGCCTCCTGATCGGCAGAAGGGCATAGACTCTTTTCTACAACAACCTGTGTAGGTCTTCCCTGGGCGTTTACATTGAATCGGAGAATAACTTTTCCTTTACTATCACTACATGCACCATCGGTAGGACGCACCAAATTTTCTTTAATGTATTTATTGTATTTCTTTTTTCCGTCTACAGGTTTGGGCTCTTCATCTGCCAATGTTTTCTTTTGCGCTCCATGGTCTGTAACAAGTATGCTATCGTCTTTGTCCATAACATTGCGGGGTACCTTATTCATTGTATCAGCCGAAACATTTCCCACTGCACCTGTAACAGATTTCTTTACCACTCTTCCATATCCTACAACTACCACTTCTTCCATTTCAACATCTTCCATATCAGCAAATTGATCCTCCAAATTGTTTAATTCATCCTCAACACTAAGAACCTCCGGTGCTTGAGTTGCAGTTGGGGCTGCGGTTGGTACTGTTGATTTATTGTTAAACTTTAACTCGGCCATTGCAATATTCTCCATTTCCATAACAGGCGGAAGCGGCGCTACCGGAACAGCGGTATCCGGTTTCAGTTCGTACTGTGCTGCCAGTTGTATTTCTTCCGAGTAATCAACCTTATCAATAAATAGATAACTGCCAATACCAATCAGTAGCAATACACTTGCGGCAATACCTGCTGCAAGTATATAGTTAGGCTGTTTTGCACCATGCCGACGTATTTCTTTCTGTAGTTCTTCTATTCTCTCGGCATGATTGCCTTTCACCTTGTCGTACCCACGAAGCGCATGTGCAAGAAAAGGATCACTCATCGCCTCTTTTTCAAGCTGATGGGCATCTTTCCCTTTGCGGATTCCTTGTATGTAACGCCAAAGTTTCATGTCAGTTGTTTATCGATACAGTTTTTTAAGTTACGTTTTGCATTCTGAATATAGCTTTTAACCTTGCTCAGTGGGTATCCGGTTTCGTCAACAATATCGGCATACGACATTTCGTCCATAAAAAAATGTTTTATACTTACCCGCTGATTATCCGGCAGCTTCTCTAAACAATGATTCAGAGCATCTATTTGTTCTTCCTGAACATTGTCTTCGCTAAATAGATTCAATATTTCCTCAGATTCCATAACGTTAAGTTCAAAATCTATCAGAATTTCCTTTTTTTCTTTATTCAGTATTTGCAGACAGTGGTTTTTGGTTACGCTATATACCCATGTGCGGAACACTCCAATCTCGTATCGGGATACTTTGTGTAACAGGTCTTCGAATAGCTGCATTACGGCATCGTGTGCTTTGTCTTCATCGCGCAGATAATCCAGACAAACACCATACATCAACGGTACATACCTGCTGAATAGTTCGCTAAAGGATTCGGCGTCTGCAGACTCTTTATGCTTCTGCAATAATTCGTCGTCTGTAAGGGTTGATATGTTCTTTTTTCGTTGAAACCACATGTTTAGCCAACAAAATTAAAAAAAAATAGATTGGGTTTATGGAATACTGCACAAAATCATATCTATGGGCTAAACAATAAACCAAAAAAAATAAATTATGAAAACGATTTTGTGTAGAGTAAGTATGATTGCAGTAGCCATATTATTGATGGCAATGAACAGTGTAATGGCCCAAAAAATCACAGTAACAGGTATTGTATCGGATGCTAGTGATGGTAATCCCATGCCGGGACTCAATATAGTAGAAATGGGAACATCTAACGGAGTATTAACAGATGTAGATGGTAAGTACACTATCACTGTTTCCAAGGGTGCAACCCTTAGTTTCTCTTATATAGGTTATGTTACGCAAAATATCAACGTTAAGAATGCTACCACCTTAAATGTAAAAATGCAACAAGAAAGTCAAGAGTTGGATGAGATTGTAATAATAGGTCATGGTATACAGAGGTCTCGTTCTGTAACAGGCTCCATTGCATATATTTCAGCGTCAGCACCAAGTAGATACGACATGTCCAATACCGAGGAGTACAGTAGTATATCCGAAAACCGTTTCAAGTCGGCTATTAAAGATCCGTTATCAACTTTTTCTATCGATGTGGATGCTGCTTCGTACAGTATAATGCGCAGACATCTTAATCAGGGAAAAAATCCTCTTGCCGATGCCATCCGTACAGAGGAACTGATAAATTATTTTTCGTACAACTATCAGAAACCTACAGGCAATGATCCAGTTAAGATTACTTCCGAAATCGGTGCTTGCCCATGGAATGAGAAACACCGTTTGGTTAAAATCGGTTTGAAGGCTAAAGAAATTGCGGATGAGAATCTACCTGCCTCTAACCTTGTATTTCTTATTGATGTATCGGGTTCTATGTATGGCCCAACCCGGTTAGAGTTGGTAAAATCATCTTTGAAGCTTTTAATAAATAACCTCCGCGAAAAAGACCGTGTAGCAATTGTGGTTTACTCGGGTAATGCAGGCGAGGTACTTCCTTCAACTCCCGGAAGTGATAAGCAAAAGATTCGCGAAGCATTGGATAAATTAACCGCAGGAGGTTCTACAGCAGGTGGTGCAGGTATTCAGCTTGCATATAAAATTGCACGTAACAATTTTATTGAGGGTGGTAACAACCGCATTCTTCTTTGTAGCGATGGCGATTTTAATGTAGGTGTTTCTTCGGTTGGCGGACTGGAAAGTCTTATTGAACAGGAACGGAGATCAGGTGTATTCTTAACTGTACTGGGTTATGGAATGGGTAATCATAAAGATAACCGCATGCAGATTTTAGCCGAAAAAGGAAATGGTAATCATGCTTATATCGATAACCTTCAGGAGGCCAATAAGGTATTGGTACAGGAATTCGGCGGAACTATTTATACGGTTGCAAAAGATGTTAAGTTACAGATTGAGTTTAATCCTGCACACGTACAGGCATACCGTTTAATTGGATACGAAAGCCGCTTATTAAACAACGAAGATTTTAACAATGATAGCAAAGATGCAGGCGAAATGGGTGCCGGCCACACAGTTACTGCTTTTTATGAGGTAATTCCTGTTGGTGTGAATAGTAAATTTATAGGCGCAATTGATGAATTGAAATATCAAAAGAAATTGGAAAAGAAACCTACACTAAATAAGTCTCCTGAGTTATTAACCATCAAACTACGCTATAAGCAACCGGATGGTGACACTAGTAAAAAGATAGAATTACCTGTTATTGATAACAAGAACAATAATGTTTCGGCCGATTTCCGTTTTGCTGCATCAGTGGCAATGTTCGGACAACTGCTTCGTGACTCGGAGTTTAAAGGGGATGCCAGTTATGATAAGGTGATAAAGCTGGCTAAAACAGGATTGGATAATGATGAAAATGGATACCGCAGGGAGTTTATTCGGTTGGTGGAGATGGCGAAAGGAATGATATAATTTAGACACGGATTACGCGGATTGCACGGATTTAATTAATATACTAATAAAAAATAATCCGTGTTATTAAATCCGTGTAATCTCGCGTAATCCGTGTCTAACTATTTAAGCAAAGTTTGCGGATCCAGATTATCTGCCTCAATATCCTTGAAGTAACGGTAAGTACCCACCTTCAATTCGTAAGTAGCAGCATCATCGCAAACAATGATTCCTTTTTCGTGTAACTGCAATGCGCTGATAGTCCACATCTGGTTGATTGAACCTTCTACAGCGTGATACAATGCACGTGCCTTGTTATGACCATTAACAATGATAAGTACTTCTTTTGCAGCAAGTACAGTACCTACACCTACAGTCAATGCTGTTTTAGGAACCTTATTCACATCGTTATCAAAGAAACGAGAGTTAGCAATTATAGTATCGGTAGTTAATGTTTTAATACGGGTACGCGATGCCAGTGATGAGCCCGGTTCGTTGAATGCGATATGTCCGTCGGGACCAATACCTCCCAGGAATAAATCAATACCACCATAAGAAACAATTTTTGCTTCGTAGCGTGCACATTCAGCTTCCAGATCGGCAGCGTTACCATTCAGGATATTTACATTTTCACGATCTACATCTACATGACTAAAGAAGTTGTTCCACATAAATGAATAATAACTTTCCGAGTGTTCCTGTGGCAAGCCCACATACTCGTCCATGTTGAAAGTTACCACATGTTTAAAAGAAACAATGCCTTTCTTGTTCAGGTCAATCAATTCTTTGTACATGCCCAATGGTGAAGAACCTGTTGGCAATCCCAAAACAAAAGGTTTGTTGGCTGTAGGTTGCGCTTTATTAATTTTTGCTGCAACATAATTGGCCGCCCACTTGGATATGGTTTGATAATCCGGCTGAATAATTAATCTCATGATTGATTGTTTTTATTGTTAATAATTAGATAGTAGTTAGTAGATAGTAGATAGTAGTTAGTAGATAGTAGCGATGCCGTATGGTCTACTAGCTACTAACTACTATCTACTAACTACTATTGCCATCTCTTTTGCCAGTGCTTCTGCATTCGCAATATCGGCCTCCTTCATAGAGTGCTTAAATTCTACAGGATTGTTTACTACCTCAAATTTACTTTTCTCTGCAAAATCGGCTAAACGCTTTACTGCTGTCCCAGCCCATGTAAAGCTTCCGAAGTAACCCAGACAACGGTTTTTCATATCCCTGTGAAGTATGTTATTCACTATAGCTTCTATTGCCGGATAAAGTTGACCGTTATAAGTTGGGCATCCCATAATTAATCCCTTATACTTAAAGATATCTGCTAGTATATAAGATGCGTGGCTCTTGCTAACATTGTGCATCACCACATTCTTAACTCCCTGATTAGATAGTTCTTCTGCAATTACCTCGGCCAGTTGTTCGGTATGCCCGTACATGCTTCCGTACACAATTACAACTCCGGGTTCTGCTTCATACCGGCTTAGCTTATCGTATATGCCAACCACCTTAGCTATATTCTCTACCCATACAGGTCCGTGTGTTGAGCATATCGCCTGAATAGGCAAACTACCTAACTTTTCGAGGGCTTTTTGTACAGGCGAACCATATTTACCAACAATGTTGGAGTAATAGCGTACCATTTCGTCCCAGTAGATATCCAAGTTGATTTTACTGTCGATAAATCCACCATTCAATGCCCCAAAGCATCCAAAAGCATCACCCGAGAATAATACACCTTCGGTTTCTTCGAAAGTCATCATTGTTTCGGGCCAGTGTACCATTGGTGTAAGGTAGAATGTGAGTTTATGACGCCCCAGTTCCAGCGTATCGCCATCTTTAACCACAAGCTGTTCGCCGGTTACACCATAATAGCCTTCTATCATTCCAAAAGTCTGCCGATTGCCTACAATGGTTATATTGGGATAATAGTGTTTTAATAAGCTTATTGAACCAGAGTGATCGGGTTCCATATGGTTAATAATCAGGTAATCGATAGGGCGATCACCAATTACTCTTTTAATTTTATAGAGGAATGTTTCAAAATAGCAAGCATCTACAGTATCGACCAGTGCTATTTTATCATCATTAATAAGGTAAGAGTTGTAAGAAACACCGTTAGGGAGAGGCCACATATTTTCGAAAAGATGTTTCTGACGATCATTTACCCCCACATAATGTATGTTTCCTTTCACTACAGTTTTCATGTTTTTTTAGTTACGAGTTACAAGTTACGAGTTACAAGTCACGAGTCGCAAAGTTACAAGAAAAAATAGTAACAACAAACTTGTAACTAGCTGAAACGTTTTCCCTGCCATGTTCCTTTTTCTTTCATTTTCTTTTGTATACGAGCAGTGAACTCATAATTTTTCAATCCCCAGTCGGGCGCTATCAGTAACTCTTTGGGCGACTGGGATATGAATCTTTCCAATACAATATCGGGCCTTAAGTGTTCAATGTATTCAATTACCACATCTATATACTTTTCAATATCAAAGAGTTGAAACTGTTCGGGATGTTCTTCGTACTCCCGGGCCATTTTGGTTCCGCGTATTAATTGCAGCTGATGTATTTTTAGTGTGGTTAAAGGCAGTTGAGATAGCACTCCGGCCTGTTCTACCATTCCGCTATGCGTTTCGCCCGGCAAACCGAGAATAACATGTCCGCCGGTTAGCAATCCGCGAGCGGCAGTTCTTTGTACTGCGCTGGTTGTATCGGCAAAGGTATGGCCACGGTTTATCCGTTTCAAAGTTTCATTGCTGGTACTTTCAATACCGTACTCTACCAAAACAAAGGTTTGTTTACTTATTTGTTCCAGATAGTCGAGTAAAGAATCGGGCATACAATCGGGACGGGTACCAATAACAAGCCCTACTACATCGCTGGTATTTAATGCTTCTTCGTATTTTCTTTTCAGGTTTTCGAGCTCGCCGTATGTATTGGTATATGCCTGAAAATATGCCAGATACTTCATCTCCGGATATTTGTGCGAAAAGAACACCTTGCCTTCTTCCAACTGCTGGGTAATACTTTTTTCTGTTTTGCAATAGGCTGGATTAAAAGTTTGATTGTTACAATATGTGCATCCTCCCAATCCTTTGGTACCATCCCGGTTAGGACAGGTAAATCCTGCATTCAATGATATCTTTTGTACTTTGAAAGGAAAGTACTTCTTGAGGAATGTAGGAAATTCGTTATAAAGAAAGTTCTGATTCATGCTTTTTGGGGTTGAAAGCATCAAATATACGGCTTTATTTTAAAATAAAACCGTATATTTGGTCATCCTACATCAACTAAAACAACACTACTATGAACACAGGTTTCACTATCCTTTTAATCATTGCTGTTTATTTCGGCTTATTGTTTCTTATTTCTTATCTGGCTGGGCGAAAAGGCAGTGATAATGATGCTTTTTTTCTTGGCAATAAGAAGTCGCCCTGGTATGTTGTAGCCTTTGGCATGATTGGTTCTTCCATTTCGGGAGTCAGCTTTGTATCTGTTCCGGGTATGGTGAGAGGACAGGATATGACGTATATGCAAATGGTTCTGGGATTTTGCCTGGGATATATTATTATTGCTTATGTGTTGCTTCCGCTGTACTACAGGCTAAACCTTACCACCATTTACGGGTATCTGGAGAAACGATTCGGTTCTTTTTCGTATAAAACGGGAGCGAGTTTCTTTATTCTTTCTAAAACCATTGGTGCGGGAGCAAGGTTGTTTCTGGTTATATTCATTCTGCACCGTCTGGTATTTGCCGATTGGGGAATTCCTTTCTACTTGGTAGCGCTGGGAACTATTTTACTGATCTGGCTCTATACTTTCCGTAGTGGTATCAAATCCATCATCTGGACCGATACACTCCAAACCTGTTGTTTGCTTCTTGCACTTATCTTCATTACTGTACAAGTTATTTCAAAACTTGATCTTAATTTCACTGAGGCCATTCAGGCTGTAAGAGATAACTCTCATTCCAGAATTTTTAATTTTGAATGGAGCAGCACACAGAATTTCTTCAAGCAGTTTCTTAGTGGGGTACTTATTGCCATTGTTATGAACGGACTGGATCAGGACATGATGCAGAAAAGTCTATCTATCAAAAAGTTGAAGGATGCAAAGAAGAATCTGATTACGTTTGGTTTTATATATATTCCGGTTAATTTACTGTTTCTGGCGTTGGGCATCTTACTACTTATCTTTGCCAGTCAGTTCCAGATTGCTTTACCGGATAGATCCGACGAGATATTGCCCGCACTGGCCACCAATTACCTGGGGCTTCCTGTACTGATTTTCTTTTCTATTGGGATTATTGCTGCTGCTTTTTCGAGCGCCGACTCGGCTCTGACTTCAATTACAACCACCATTTGTGTAGATTTGTTTGATATAAAAAAAGAAAAAGCATTGAAAGCTGTCAGCATCCGCAGAAGAATTCATATTATTATGAGCGTTGTGTTCTTTCTGGTTGTTATCCTGATTAATTATTGGGGACAGGATGGTATTCTGAATACTATCTATAAGATTGCTTCGTACACATACGGACCTCTACTGGGGTTGTTCTTCTTTGGTTTGTTTACTAAATTGAAACCACAAGATAAGTTTGTGCCTATAGTTTGTATTCTTCCGCCATTTCTATGTTTTGGAGTTGAGGTGTTGTTGAAAAGTCAGTTTGAGTATGCAGTAGGTAACGAAATACTGTTGCTGAATGGACTGCTAACGGGTCTGGGATTGTGGTTGGTATCGGTAAAAACAAACCGATAAGTAGGTGCTGTTGCGGACGTTTAATATGGACTTATATTGAAAGTTGCTTTTTTATTGATGTTGTTTTAATATAATATCAATATTTTCTTGTTTTGACAAGTCCCAATACCACCATTTAGATGTGTCATTAGGATTTCCCTTTTCTATTGTATAACGGCGAAGATATGCTATTCTAAATAGAGCAAGAAAAAGCCTCATAACCTTATTTAATTCATACTCAGGTAAGTTTGCTATCTTTAATAAATGATGAGTAGCAACTCCTTTTCTCAATAGCACACAAGGGGTATAAGTGGGTTTGAGTTTACTATCAGATATAGCCTGCTCAATATCATTATCCACAGGTTTAGCCTGTATAATAAAATAGCCAATAAAAATAGCCAAATAATGCTTTTTAGCATCTAATGACAACAAATTAAACCGTTCAAGAACAGGTTCTACTGTTACTACACCTTGTGCATACTGGTTTAATAAAATTTCATCTATAATATTCATAATCACAAGCGACAAAGGTATTCCCTATTTACTGGTGTCAAGCGAAATTCAATCTGTGCTAGTTAGCAATTTCATAGCTAGAGGCCCATCTTTTTTCACACAAGTTGACCAACCTATTGTCTGTTCTAATTGTTGCAATAAGTACTTCGCGTATATAAATATATACTTGAAAGTCTTTTGTCCATTTCACTAAAACTTCATTTGAGTTTAATATTGGCTCAATATTTTCATATATATAATCAAGCTTATTGGGGAATGGTAAGCTATTCCGACAGTCCCAACTGATATCATTTTGTATTCCCACATTATATAACCAGACATCTCCAATTATGTCCTTACCTTTACATAGAAAGCATAAGCTGTTATCCCATTATCTTCAATAACAAGAGAATAATATTGATTATATGGACAAAAAAACTGTTCAAAAAAAACATTCATATAAACTATTGTTTAGCCAAAAATACCATTATTTAGCCAAATAGCAATGAATCTTCTAAGAATTCTTTATTATCGCTTTTTAATACTAAGCTTTCATTTATTAATTGTAAGAAAATTAAATAAAGATGACGAATTGTATAAGCTCAAACGAAATATTCAATTGTTTATTCAATGCTTCCAGTTCTGGGAGGTAAAGGTGGTAATTTAATAATTCCTTCTAATATGAGTTTTTTTTCATATTCTCTCATATGCTTTTCATCAGGAATAAATAACTCAAATCTACCATCAATTATTCTATAATGGTATTCATTTATAATCATTTTATTAGGTTCACTCTCACATTCCATACATGGTGGCGATACTTTGTATCTGCTTGCAAATTTTTGCCAATCACTTTTTTCAATATTTATATATTTCATAGAAAGGCTGTCTTCAATACCCTCATATATAATTATAAATTTATCCAGTTCATAAAACCCTCTTATTTCTGTTGGAAGCGTGCATATAGTTTCATATATGCGTAAAAACTGAGAATTATCATTTAATGCATAAAACATCGCATGCAATATCACCTTATCGTTACTTTTTAAAACAGAAGAATTAACTGGTAACTGAATCAAAACTGAATCAAAAGAACGCTTTTTTTGTGTCTCTTTTGAAGTTGTGCAAGTGCATAAAATCATTATAGATATAACATATATAGTTCTCATATTATTGTTTTAATGAGCCAAATGAATTCAATTTATAGAAAACCTGATTCCCAATTATTCGAATCATTATTTGGCTTTTGTACCGGATTCCATAAACTCGGTTTTCCTTGAACTAATATCTCAGAGATTAGCTTATATAACTCCTGTTTGCTCGGAAGAATAGAATCATAGTTGCTTATATAATGAAATTGATTAATCTCCATTAATTTAGGTATATCTAAAGGTAACTGAGTTCTTATTTCATTCTCAGTTGTCCAGGTTAAAGAAGGATTCATTGCATGGATATAACAAATTAGATCTTCATATCCTTGAACATCTGAGTTTTTCAAAGAAACCTTAACACCATTAACTAAAATGTATTCGGCATTGGGATCAACAGTTTCCGAATTTTCCACACTTATTCTTTCCAGTTCACTACTCTCAACCATTATTACAACTTTCATATTTGAAGTTGTTGATTCTTCAGCAAACGTTTCTATTATTGGGGTTATACAATTACCTATATAGACTAACTCTGTTGCAAAGTATCCTCCACGATTTTGGTAAGTAAATGTTTCAAAAACGACAGCCCAATTTCTACTATCACCATATAAGTGAATTTTACTTGCTGCATTAAATGAATAGCCGTGCTCCAAATTTAGAAAGAAAGTATAATCGTATTTCTTTTTATTTAAGTTTAAAGAATTGACAGATGCAATAAAAATGCTATCCAATTCATTTAATACATCATCAGTTGTATAACTCATGTTACATTTACTATTAAAAGTTAAGAATATTGATAGTATAATCCACTTCATTTTTTTCACATTGATTCTAGTTGAGGATTATTAGCATTCATAGAAGGTAGCTGTTGAAAAGTGAAATAATCTATTTACTTAGCAACCACTTGGACTCTTTTGCGATCTTGATAAATAGAAGGGGTATATTTAGTAAAATCAACTATACTGTAATCTGCATATTTTATTATTCTGCCATTTATTGTTTCCCAAAAATCTTCAATGAAAGTAATTTCTGAGGTTGGTAAAAATGTATTTCCACAGAATTCAATAAAACCAGATTCACCAAAACTATACTCTCCAAAAGCTTTGCATAAGCCACCTATTACAGGTGTTGCATAAATATCCACTGTTTCATTTCTCCTATTTTTTTCTTTCTTCCACTTGATTGAAATAGTTTTTAATTTAATTTTCTTGTTTTCTGTTATGCTAAAGAAAGAGTCTAGTATTGGTATTGAGTCTATTTTCCCAATATAGCTTTTAGGATTATCTATAAAATTATCCCAAAAACTAATTGAATCTGCATTAGCGCATCTTTTTAGATTATAATTTAAATTAGTACTCAAACAAATAGGAAAAACTTCAAAGTTTAAATTTCCCTTTAATGAGTCTATTAACACAATCCAATAATAATATTCTTTATCCATTCCTTTTTGTTGTCTTTCAAAAGATAATATCACATAGGATTCTTTTTTTATTATTACCTGTGAAAACAAATCACAGGTAATAATCGAAATTAAAATTAAGATTAAAAATTCTTTCTTCATTTATAGCATGTGTTATTTCATATTTCGCTACACTATTCTTATAAACTATTGAGTCTTTACTCCCTCTATATAAGCCATAACTCTGAGGAGCATTTTCAAAATCGCCAAATATGAGAACTAGATCTTCCTTCACTTTGATCTCTATAGGTTCACAAGGATACGTTATTTCTTGATTATTTAATGGTTGAAGTGATTTCTTTTTTATCAGTTTTTCATAATCATCCATTACAGGCACATACCAGAATGTACATTTACTTAAATAAGTATATACTTCATCCAGACATGAAATTTTTTCTGTAGGAAATCTACAAAGAAAGTTGTTAAAAACAGAACTTGCATCAGAACGAATTGCACCCCAATAACTGGCGTCATTCACTTCTCTACTCAATACTAAAATACGAGGATCAGTAAATAGCATTATAGTGTCATTTCCATTAACTACCAAAAATTTGCCTATTATCCCATCATAATCTAAATCCTCATATCCTCTATAGTAATCTCGTGTGTTACTCCCAATCAATATATTCTTTTTAGATTTATTTTCAACAATAAATTCAAAATTCAACGATTCAATATAAAAATCACCTTCGGATTGACAACCCATTTTGAAATTACTGGTGGCAAGTGAAACTAACTCAAGATGTATAGATACATCTTGTGAATGAGCCTTGTCACAAATAGTTATGTTCAATATAATCAACATTAAATATTTACCCATTGGCTTTTTGTTAAAGTATAGCATAATTATTTTAAATTTCTTGTTGATGAACCGGGGTTAAAACTTGGATAAATTACTGCTGCTACTTCATTAATTACAAGCAACTTAGGCAAAGATAACGAATTATCCCAATTAATAAATCATTAATAATAATTGTTCCATATCAATAAAATGGGGGATAGACAATCTGCGAGTTGAATCTGGTTGGTAAATTATTTGAGTAACATATCCTTTCTCCAAACAATTCCCTTCATTAAAATTCTTTTCATACAAAGCCGATAATATAACTTTCGCATATGTGTGTTCGTTCGTTTTAATAAAATAACCAACTTCTTTTCCCGTTATCTTATACTCTTGAACATACCCCTCTGATGGTGCTTCTAAGTAGTTAGTTATCAAGTTTTTTTGACCTTCTTTTAATATCGGTATTATTCCACCTGCAGGTTTAGTAGATATTGTTTTTCCTTGAGTTATCCATATATCTGCATCACTGCCATTCTTACCTTCAACGATATCTAATCCTTCTTCTATAATTTCTAGACAATCCTTTTCTTGGCACTTGTATTCTCTTATTAAAGATCTGTTACGATAATAAATTGTATTGTTTTTGGAATTATTATTCAAAACAATATTAAAATCTTTAATGTTTTCATCCGATTTTATTTCCATAACTTCAATATCGTAACTATATGCCCGTATACCAATACTTAATTTATAACCTTTATCAAATTTAAAACTAAATTTCCCTTTGGAATCTGTATAATATATCTTCTTGGAGTAATTTACTTCATCTCTGATTAACCCCAAATCTTTCCAACAGAGGATTGTTACTTCTGCATTTGATATTGGTGTATTATTTCTATCAATTACCGCCCCTGATCCTTCCATGAGAGTATTGGAGCATGATAAAAAAAACAGAATACTACAGAAAAAGAAATATATTTTTATACGCATTAATTTATTCCAACATAACTTATCTAATAGAGATGCTTTCATGATACTCCTCTGAATTGAATGTGCTTTCATATCGGATGAAATTTTCTGACCACAAAGTCAATAGAGCAAATCTAATTGTTCTTCTTGGAATCCATCTTTCCATTTATCATAGTCATCAACAATATGTTCTTTTATGATAAAACAATCACGAGGATGATCTTTAAAACCTGGCAATATAATGAAATCATCTATTGCTTCATTTGCCTTGTCCCATGATGAGAAAATTGCAATAAACTTTGTTTCTTTATATATTTCCTCAACTATATGGTATATATATTTAATTTATTCATAATTTATTCGCGTGTAAATCCACTTTTCCATTCTAATGTTTTATCCAACTCAAGAAAGCTAATATAAAAGCATTCTCTAGAATGATCTTTGAATCCAATTTGAGACATCAAATGATCAATAGCATTGTTAGCTTTCTCTTTTGATGAAAATATACCAATAAAAGCATAGCATTCTACATCTGTGTAATTTTCATCTTCGGTTTCATAGACATAATCAACTATGTAAAATCCATTACTATCTTTCATGTCATTTTTAAATTATCAATGTTAACTATTTAATGTGCGATTATAATTTAATAAAGATTGTATATAATCCGTATTAAAGGATATTAGTCGTATTGATTTCTTTTTGAATAAATCAATTTCATCCAGCCATTCTCCTTTTGGACTCAATAAGTATAAATAAAAAGAATGGGTTAGTATTTTTTTAATTTTTCCTACATAAGTAGAATTTTCAAGATGAATAGAGATATCGAAAACGATTTGTTGTTCTTTCAAATAATTAAAAAGACTATTTGTTTCTAAGGGAATTTTTTCCACAGAATAGTTGTCCTTATTATTTGCTTTGAGAACTTTTTCGGTGAATATATCTTCTTCGTTTCTACTAACTGATACAATATAATTTTTATTTATTATTTTATATCCATCAATTAAATAATCAGAAAATAAAGATCTGATTAATATCCAATCAGTTCCTTCATCAATAAATATTCCTGATTCACTTCTTTTTCTACCCTTAATTCTAAAAGTATAGAATAATCCTTTTTTGTTCATTTTTTATTGTTTATAACGAGCTCTCCTTTCTATAACATAGAGTGTCAGTCTTTCATAGAAATGATTTCATCATTTAAGCGGCCATGTTTTATTCCTTTAATTAAACCTCTTATTGTAAGAACTTTCTTTATTTTAGTTTTCTTTAATTTGAAAAGCTCCAATATAGGTGATATAATATCATAGCCCTCATCTTTAAAATAATCTGATAAATTGAAATGAGAAACGTCAATATTGAAATATTCCCCATACGTTACAATTAGTTCGTATGCATCATCTCCAGTTATACCTAAATCTTCTTCAATTTTTGTTTCCAAATCTATTTGATATGATTGATACAAAGGATTAAAGTTAATAATAAACGCTGTTATTTTAGATAATTCTGTTCCCATTCTACTCATTTTATTTATCATACGTATACGCTACTCAAAAATATCCAGTTCTTAGAAAATCCCTCGATTAGGCGTTGTTTGGCCACTAGATAAAGGAAACCATTCCATAAGCTTGGTTAGTAGCATCCCAACAGAGCTAATCATCACAGTTAAGCAGTGGAATATCATAATATCCCACTGCTTTGTCTGTGGTAATTTTTGTGAATTTAGACAAATTCTTCCTACAGAAAAAATAGTCTACCCCATTATCATTGTAAGGCACAACTATAGTTAATGAATCTGGTATTGTTTCAGTAATATAGTATATCAGATTATAACTTTTTAAAACATCTACCATTTCTTTTGTTAAAGGATAATCCTCATCATACCAATAAAACAGTTTATTATCTTTTATATAATAACGAGTGGGTGCACCCGCCTCAGGAAAACTATCGGTTGGTAATTGTGGATATTGATAATAGGTTGGATAAATAGTAACTGCAACTTTATCCTCGTAAGTTACTGTTCTATAAGGCCGGTAGTGCATACTATCTACTTTTTCATAAGCAATACGCCCTATTGTATCATAATAAAACACTCCAAATACTTTGTCTCTCAAGAAATCTTTTTCTGTTTCTAAAAAATCAGAAATGGCATTATTAATTGTTGTTTCCTTTTCTCCCTGTTTTAAAGATTTGGATGTACAACTGATAAGAACTAGTAAAAGAAGCAATGAATATGCAAATAAATTTACTTTCATAACACTTTGTTTTATTAGTATGTGATATTCTTCTTTAACTAAACTGGTTAGTTTTTGAATGTGGTCGAGGGAACATTCGTTGTTTATTTTGTATTTCCGGGCCGTGTCGCTGCGACAGAGTTCCGGGATGGTGAAGTGAGTCATTGAAATGTAGGTTTTAATGAATTGTAAAAACATCCCGACAGGTTGTTATCTGTCAGGATGTTAAATAGTCAATCTATATTATGGTAAGACACAAAGCCAATATAGTAAATCTAATTGTTCTTCTTTAAATCCATCTTTCCATTTATCATAATCATTGACGATATATTCTTTTATGATAAAACAATCACGAGGATAGTCTTTAAATCCAGGGAGAACAAAAAAAATATCTATAGCTTTATCTGCTTCTTCCCATGATGAAAAAACGCCAATAAATTTACTTTCTATATAAATTTCATCCACTAGATACCTATGCTTTAATGTATAACTTTTCAACTCTTCCATAATTCTATAATTTTACAAATCCTGTCATCCATTCTTTAAGTTCATTCAATCCATAAAAGCGGATATAGAAACATTCACGCGGATGATCTTTAAATCCCGGTTTATTAATTAAATCATCAATAGCATTATTTGCATTCTCTTTAGTGGAGAAGATACCAATAAAAGCATAACGTTCTATACAAACATAATTATCATCATCCACATCAAAGACAAAATCTAAAACATAAAATCCATTCCTTTCTTTCATACTATCTTTTGAGTTGTCCATATTCATATAAATAATCATATCCATATTGATAATGGTAATTTCTAACGAATTCTAATATTCCTTGTTTGGATAACAATGAAAATTTCATTCCATCTAATATGATATCTTCAATACTTATACTTA
>NZ_QVMJ01000014.1:0-26392 GCF_010500955.1 Bacteroides sp. 519 | reverse complement strand
CTTTTCCGAATAACTATAAATCATCCTTTTCTCAGGAGATCCCATCACTTGTAATATATCGTTTTCTTGAAAATAAAAAGATATATTGCCTAGTCCTATTAGGATAAAAATTCAAATCTATTAATTACAAGCGACTTAGGCAAAGATAACGAATTGTACGAGATATTTAATATCTTTCCCTCACTTCCTCAACACCTGCCTTCTATTCCCCTTTTCCCTATAACTAACATGCACCCACCTGAATCCTTTCTCGTCAATCAGTTGATCAAACGGAAGATTCAACGCTTGCACCAGTTCAAACAATTGTTTATTACCTGCAATGCTTCCGGTAGTAATATCGGCTGCTTCGCCAGTTAAGTGCTGCGAGTTTGGTGCTCCTTTCAATTTCCTATTTAATGCAGGAGATCGATATCCACTGTTTACGTATATGGGCTTGCCCCAGGCTTCGCGGAGCGGATCGAGTACATTGGTTACCAAACTGGTTAGCTTTTGAATGTGGTCGAGGGAACATTCGTTGTTTATTTTGTATTTCCAGGCTGTAGCGCTGCGACAGAGTTCCGGAAGGGTGAAGTGTTTCATTGGGTGATTTTAATAGAACAAAGAGGCTATCTCATTATAGATACTATAGATAGTTATTATGAGACAGCCTCAAATAGTCAATTTATATAGGTTCTTAATATATTTTCTTTACTTTTATCTTATCCATATCTTTATATCCATATAGATACTTTTTAAAAATAAAATAACCTGAACCATCTATAGAAGTAAAATAGATTGTATCATTCCTGATTACAGTGGTACCGCGATCTTCTCCAATAGACAAACCTGGTTCGGGGCTAATCATTAGAGAATAATCATTATTGCTATGCGGTGTTGTATCTATTGTATATACAGCGTCATCTATATAGAACTCCCAACTATCATAACTTCTAATCAAAGAAATATGGATGTAAAATCCAAAAAGGAAATATAGAATAACAGGTGCTATAAAAGAATTTACTAAAAAGAAAGTTACATAATATTTTTTTATAAACAGAAATACTATACTAAGAAACAAATTAATAATAAATACTATAGGAATAGCATAAATCAAAATAATAGTCATATCACTAGTAGGCTGGAAATATAACGTCCAAGCACCTATTAACACTATATCAATAAATAAAAGCCATAATAGCGTAACGAGATTTTTTTTTAGTACCTTTTTATTCATCATACGTTATTTTAATTTGGAACAATATTTCCATTTTCTATAGTATAATTACCTGCCGGAAGATTTCTGATTTGATTCCAAAATGACACTATTGAATGTCCTTGGTCTTCATCAGAACTGGTATCCTTGTAAATTGCTCCAGACATTTTACCATTTCCTGCTACTTTATCCTTGCTATGGGAAAATTGATAGGTAGGATTTACTACTGCAGTTTGATATTCTGGCTGATGAGGAGCGAAATCAGCTTCAAATTCAATAACGCTCATTGGAATACCCTTTTTAATTAAATATTGTGTTAACTCTGAAACATATCCTTTTGCGTACGCAGCACCCATGCTGTGAGTAATTATTTTTATTGTCTCTTTAATATTTCCCTCGCCATCGGTTATCATTTTTACTATCATTTCAGCATCTTTTTTTGCCTGTTCTTTTCCATATTTTTTCCTTTTCTGGGGATTTTGATTATCATTAAATAGGCCTCCTACTCCCCCATGACTCCCGTCTCTATATAATGGATTATGATCTTTCAAGTGATTCATTACAGCATCTGCAAATGCACCATCTTTGCCCCAATATTTCTTTGTCCCACCTGTTCCATTATGCATTCCATTTATGAAAATAACTAATCTTCCATCAATATCTATTGAATTCATCGGATTATTCGCACAATACGCATACGGACTAATCGAATAATACTTCTCCGCCAGCGGATCAACCGTCGTAAACCTCCCGATTGCCGGATCCATCTGCCTAGCATGATAATCATACAAATTCAGCCCACCAGTCCTATCCAGTTCCTTACCATTATACTTAAACCGTTGCTTCTCCTGCTCCGCATTCGGAGTTTCCCCGAATGTCATCCCAAACGGGTAATAGTGATTCTTCTGTACAGCAGTTCCACTACTATTAGCCACTACCCGGTTATTCCCCAGATGATCCGTCAGGTAGAAATGATAAACACCAGCTTCGATATAACCACCATCAACCAAAATCTGTTTCAAAGAACCATTCTCGTACACCTTGTTACCCACATAATCCGTATAGTTTGCTCCATGTGTAACTTTCAACTTTCGCCCATCAGCAGCATACGTGTATTTATTGGTAGCACCGTTAATGGTAAGTTCACCCGGTAAATTTAAACAATTATACACAATATTACTAATTCCTTTGTTTAAATCTTTGGTCATAGCACCATTTTTATTGTAAGCATAATCTGTAGCATTATCCTTATCATAAAAATCGTTCAATCCCGAAGCTACCGCAGGTGTTTTTACAGCAGCATCTACCACCTTGGTTAGTTGATTACCATTGTATGTCATTGACAGTTTATCCACTTGTCCGTAGCCCGAAGCCGTTTTTCCCCAACGTTCCAAAGCGGTAATATTACCATGCTTATCGTAAGTAACAGAAGGAACTTTGTAGTTGTTGTTTACAACTCCATTTACCAGGTATTCCGCTTTGGTCATCCGTGAGAGGTTGTCGTATCCAAACCTGTATCCCCGCAGCGTTTCAGTACCTATTTTCCAACTCATGGCAGATATATTACCACCATACTGCTTCGTATTACCGGCGTAGGAATCGTTGTAGTACAATGTCTGGTTAAACAACGGACTGCTGATAGATTTTACCCAAGAACGAATGTTGTAGCTGAATGTGGTCTTCAGATTGGCATGCGTATGCTTCTGGTTTATCTTCAAACGCCCCAGGTCATCGTAGGTATTATTGGCAAGGGTAACCTCTGTGCCTGTGTTCAGCTTGTGTTTGGTAGTCTTCAAACGCCCGGCATGATCGTACAGGTATGAGTAAACTTCCGTTTGGGTGGTCTTTCCTGAGGCAGTATGTACCAACTTGCGGTTCCTGGGCAGACCGGTGAAGTTGAGATTCAGGTACTCTTCGTCCAGACCCGCCAGGTGGTTAGTCGATTTGCTTTGAATCATTCTCCCCCGGTTGTCATAATACATGGAAGCATACAGGTAACCTGAAGCACCGGATGAACCCATGCGGGCGGTAACAGTTCCTGTTGGCAACCCCTTAGGATCGGCTGTAGACCGTACGCCGTAACCACTTGCTGCGGTATATGCAAGGGTGGACGGCACATTGTTCTTACTGATGAAACTGTAGTTGTCATAGTAAGTAGCCGAAAGGATAATGGGAGTGGTCAGCGTGATTCCCGACAGTGTATAGCCCATATAGCTATTGGTGACATTGCCCCAAGTGGCTTTCACAAACACGTCTTTCAACGGGGCAGCGGTATAGGTAAGGCTGTTTTTACAGGTACCACTCAATACTGTACGACCGAAAACGTCCGGGATAGTGAATGCCCATTCGCCTTTAAGTCGTTGCTCCCCATCCTGGCTAAAAATAAGACGTCCTGCTTTGTCATAGATATAATAAACCGGATCGCAACCGGGGAGCTTTTTGTAAATACAGCGATTGAGGCCGTCGTACTTATAGATGTATGCATATTTCTGCATGGAATCATTAGTATCACCAAAAATTGTCTCTGTTTCCCAAATTTGAGATAACAGCGGTGGCAACACATAGGCCAGGTTTCCCGCATTATCGTATACATAATAAGTAGAATGATAAGTACCATTAACAATCTGCTTGGACAGAACAAGTCGCCCAAACCTGTCTTTGAATTCATAAGAGACATTTCCATCTTCATCTAGGACTTTAACAACATGATAATCACCAGCCGAAGCACTAAATGCATTCATTATAAACCCATTACCCCAATAAAGTATATTACTACTAAGTTCTATCTCAGCACTGTTTTTACCACGGTATCTGTTTGCATAATAATCAGATTTTACCGATTTCCCATTTGTATGCCAATCCTGTCCGGGGCCTTTTTGTTCAACCAAACGGTTCAATGGAGAAAGTTCGTAGGCATTCAGGCTATAAGGGTTGGCATCCCCATTGTATGTACTACCGGCTTTAGTTGCTATGGTAGGCAAACCAACAAAAGCACCATTATTTGCGGCTACAACAGAGGGTAGCCAGGATTTGGATTCTCTACCATACAAATCGTATTCCTGATAAGTAACCAAATCCCCTTGAGAAGGTGTAACCCCTCGCTGAATAGCCTGCAACGGGCGACCAAGCCCATCGAAGTATTGCAATTGCTGCATGCACTGTTCAACGGTAAGGGAAGTTGTGTTTTGAGTAGCCACTGTTGGAGTTAGGGTCAGTGTGTAGTTCTGATCCGGGCTGGCAGCCAAATTGCTCTGCCCATATACTTCGCTCAATACAGTGTAGAGAGCCAGTAATGTAAATAATATAGTTCGTTTCATACTAATTTCTTTTATTGATTTTTATAATTGCATTTGTACTCTTGTACTACACGCTTATTTGTAGGCGACACAATGTTACCTTCATAGTAGTAAACCTCTTTCAACTGGCCCGGACCGTCATAATCGTAATAGGTGACTATGCCGGAAGGATCGGTCGTGGAAGCAACACCCACCAAAGGTTTGTATGTATAAGTAGAGACCATTGCCTGTTTCAGGTTCGCATGATCTTTCAATCTTCTCAGTTTCGACTCGTCGGGTTTGGCCTGTTTGGAAAGGGTCTTCACGTCAACACCAAATACGCTTTGCACAGCACCCTCTACCTGACTGTATGTAGCATTCTTTATTGCGGCAATGAGGTACCGGTAATTATAGCCCCATAAGAAAATGGTAGTCACACCATCGCTTGAGATTACTTCCACCGGATTTCCATGAAGCGAATAGCTTACTATTTTATCTTTAAGTACATACTGGGAAGAGGTAGATTTCGTATCCAACTCGTACACCTCGGCAGGCATAAGTATAGAAGAACCTTCGGGAGTGAATTCCTTGTAATCAATCTTATAGCCTGATATATTCTGATTGGCGGAGTTTGGGAACCGTCCACTATTCACTTCACTTATCACCGGAGTAAGTATATTCCTATCAAGCATTTGTTGAATAACAGTGGGTGTAGTACCATTATTATTAACCTGCGGATAGCTGAAATTGGTTGTCACCCATTGGCTACCATTTCTATGGCTATTCTTCTCAACAATTTGATTCCTGCTATTATAGATATAACTCTCAGATTCAGTTATCCCATCCCCTGCAGGGTAGTTAACAATAGACACCTGTTTCGACGTTAAACGGGAATAACCCAGATAGGAAATTTTGTGAGTAAGAAACTCGGCCACAGTTGTATTCATCGGATAAAAACCCCGTGGATATTTATTACTATATACATAATCAAGGACACCCCGGGAAGTGGAACTCCAGGTATTCTTCTCCGTTCTTATAGGGACAAAGTAAACATCATTGTATACATGAGCGTATTTGTAATCCACCTTTTCTTTCAATAGATTATAGAGATATGGTTTTGAGTCATAAACTAACACATTCCCGGAATATTTTGGTGCCTCAAAAAACAAGGTATCTATACCATTAAAAGTATAAATGTCATATTTGTATTCTGTTTTTCCTAAAGTCTTTTCAGGAGTAAACTTACCACCCTCATTGATATCTCCATGATATTCTGTTATAAGCGAATATACTACCGGAGCCCGTCCATTAAGCACTCTGCGAAAATTGGACGTACTGAAGGTGCATTCCCAGAGCCATTCATGGCCTAACATCCATCCGATGAACGGATGAGTAAAAGGTAACCTTTTTCCATTGGCATCCAGACCCAAAATCATATTGCGAATAGAGTAGTTATCCACCATATGAGAGGTGTAACCGGCATAAGATAAAATGGTAGGGTCTACTACGGCCTCTCCCAATCCTGTATGACGGTTAGGCGAATTAGGATATGTTTTCCCATAACGATACGTTTTCATGTCGGAAACTGTATTTTCTGCTGTATAATTGGTTATTTTACTAATCCTGAACCCTCCGCCACGAGCCTCTATTTTTCGTTTGGGATCATAAATATAATCACCATCGAGGGATGTTGAAGACAAAAACCAATGGTTTTCAAATTCAAACCGGGTAAAACCACCCGTAGGATATTGCAGAGTTGCAAGTACACCATGACTGTCAGGCCCACTGGGATACCGGTTATCGTAGGTATAACGGGATAACCTTACTTTATCAAACGGGCATACATCCTGTGATGTTTTATTTACTTTTGACATAGAACCTGGCAGGAAACTAGTATAATGGTTGAGATCGGGCTCTACAAACAAAGTAAATCTGCACACATCATACTGTGAACTGTATTGATTGGCATAACCCCAATGATCGGTACCTGCAAAAGAGAGAGGCAAACCGGTATAGGTACACTTATATACCTGTGAATTGGTATTGCCAGAGCCTTGAATAGTTACACTTTTCAATTGAGCCAGGCTTTCATTTGTCAGGCAATAGTAGTTAACCTTCTTGATATTCATGTTGAAAGAAATGCTCTTTACTGAATTATAGTCATCATGAATGCTTATGCTTTTTATATAGTTATGGGTGGCGGTAGTACTTTGGTCCTGATAGTTGAATGATATACCGCTACTACCATACCGAATGGATGAGAGAAGTTTCATTTTATAAGTATTGGAACTATATTCGGTTACAGGTCGGGCAATTGCCTCATTTTTCGTAAGTGGAATAAGATGGTGTTTCATCATTATACCAGTTTCCTCATATTGCCTGGCTCGTCCGCTATCAACTCCATAGGCATAAGAGAACAAAATGGGTTCTGTAGAATGAGGAAGGTCAATACGGCTGAGGTACCAGGAGACATAACAATTCCTGAATTTATCGTTCGATCCTATACTTGGAGTATCACTTCCATTAAAAGTATATTTCACCCCATCTTCATCAATAACGGTAAACGAATTTATTTTATGCATATCATAAGAACATGAGATCTTTATATTGGCATTGCCGGAAGTAATATAATCCAATGTTCCATCATAATTTTTGTCGATTATAAAATTGAAAGAAGTGCCATTAGGTAGGGTAGCAGTAAACTTGTCGTGAGCAAAATTACTCTCTTCAATGGTCTCAAGAACCAAATAAAATCTGCTAAGCTTATCCGTCTCTATTTTAAAGCCGCTCCATTCGTCCGGAATAGACTCAATGGTTCTTGAAATGCAACTGTTCGCAGAAAGCGACCAGCCGTTACCAAATACATCATAGTTATAACCCGGTTTGAGGGGTTGTGGTGTGTATCTCAGGATCAACGGTATTTTATAGCCCCTATGATCGATTTCGTACAACGGAATAGATACGTCGGGAATACCCATTGCGTTATTGACTCTATATTCACCATATCGTTTGATTGACTCTGCCTGTGGCGAGGTGGGAATTATTGGCATCAATGATTGCCCATTGTCTGCCTGGACGGCTAAAGAGATATTTAACAGTATAAATATCAAAAGCCAGTATCTGATTGTTTTTTGTTTCATAATTTTTTTTGTTTGCGGCAACGTGCCGCCGCGAAGTTTTCCCTGCGGCGTACACCTTGCCTAATTAATTCTCAATTTTCAATTCTCAATTCTTACAGACTCATCGCATTCGCCCCCAGCGCCCCTGCCAGCGCGCTTACCGCAGCAATTATCACCTTAAGAATCACATCCCATGCTTTACTATTTATCTTCATAATGTTTTAAATTTTTAATTTGTTAGTTACTAGTTTTAGTTTAATTCCATCTTTCGGAGAAGCATGCAGGAAGTGCTATTCACAGGTTCCTGCAACCTGTAAATCACTCTAAAAACTTCTCCTAAAAGATCGGATTTTACTTACAAGGTATCAGCATTGAAACCTCACCGTGACACGTTGCCGCTTAAGCCGTTGGATCAATCCATCCGCCGCCTGAATCATCGCCGCCGTCATCGTTACCGCCACCCGAAGAGCCGGTAGTAGTTTCGCCTTTGATAGCGAACTTTACACATCCTTCGGCACCACGTGTTGCCACTGTGCTATCGTTCACCAGGCGGAACGTATTGTCTGGCTTAAAGCGGACGTTTACCTTGTGAATGTTGCGGACTGTACAATCCTTTTCTTCCTCGGTGCCGGTACAATTAAACGACAAGAAGAAAGTTCCCAACCCCTGAATGTGCACCTTATCGCCCTGAGCAAGAAGCGTACGGATTTCGCGCGTCATGGCACGATTGCAGTGAAGCACATCGTCAATACTTAGCGAACCTATCCGCTCCATGCTTTTGGCAATAGATTCGTCGGTGTGTGTTCTACTCTTTCCCGGAACAAATTTGAGGTAATACAGTTGGGCCGATTCCGAGTTGCCCAATACCTTGTTGCGCTGATAGCGCTGTACTTGAATTTCCATTTTGTGTTTCGATTTTTTAATTAAATAATTTGTTTGTTTATCTCTTGTTACAGGTTTCGTCCATCGGGCCCTGATGGTATTTCTTCCTGATCACATTACAAAGGTACAACACGGTGAATAAAGCGTATCTGCGAAATTCTTATTTTGGAAGATATTGATCGTTTTTGCGAGATAATCTTTCATTTATTTTATAAGTCGCTGTATGCTAGCGGTTTAAAATCACTCCGTGTTGTAATGTTTCAAACTGCCTTATTATCAGTAACATATGGAGCATCGAACGCTTCGAATATCACCTTCACCTGTTTGGGTGTATACCTGCGAGTGTTTTCGCTGGCTCCGGCCAGCAGAAGATCAGCTTGTAGCTTCTTGTTCAATTTAATCCAGTTGTTGAAATTTTTAAGCGCAGTTGCTTTGCTCAGATTAGGCATGTACATCATAGCCAGTTCCGATCGTGTAAAGCTGCGTATCCCTAACATATAGTTAGCAACGAATACTTCTTGTTGAATTGATTCCATAATCTAGTTTTTTGTGTTAATTACCTGAATTGTTTTATTTCATTTTATCATTTTCATCCTACCGGGATAAGCGTTTTCTCCTACCGGGATAAACGCTTCGTGCTACCGGGATAAACGGTTTCTCCTACCGGGATAAAGGCTTCATCCTACCGGGATCACAGATCGCAATTTCGCCAGGGTTGTTAAGTTCTGATTTAACTATTCTTTTTTAACCGCAGAGTACGCAGAGTTTAAGATTCAATGCTGCATAGAAATTAAAAACTCCGCGTTAATCTGCGAAACTCTGCGGTTAAAATATTAGAACTTAACAGCCCTGCCCCTCAGTCCAAATTTGCTTTCGGCCAGTCGTTTTTGCAATAACTGATAGCCTTGTGTGGCCCGTTGCTGGTTAGCCTCGAAAGCTTCGGATTGTGCATACGCATTCCAATTGCGAATCTGGTTTTGCTGCTCCTCCATCCTCTGTTGCCTAAGGTAAGCCTCGGCCGACCGGCGCCTGTTTTTATCATATTTCCCCAACCAGGTGAGTATTACATTACCGTCGAAACGGCCGTAAAGCTCGCCCAAGATACCATTTTTGGCCTGCTTAAAAAACAACTTGATATCGGCAATAGAGTAGTTGGGATACGATTCCAGCATCAAACTAACCGTATCGGTAACCTGTTCGCCGGTCATGGTGCATACCGAAAAGAAAGACACAAACTTGGCCATCCATTTGGTCATCATCATGTTGAACCGTACATCGCCCTCAATATTGCGCACTTCGGCCAATGTAAGTCCGTTCTCGGCCATGTGGTTAAATACGTCAATATGGTTTTGTACGTCAAGCCTCTCCCAGTATAGCGTTGGCAAGGTCTTCAAGAGCTCTAATACTTCCTGCTTGCTGTGTGGCAGGGGTATTTCGGTTGGCGGAACCGTACTGTATGTTGGTTGTGTTGCGTTGTTGTTCATCTTTCATGTTTTTTTTAGTTATCCAATAATTTGCTTTGCTTTTCCAGTTTTTAATGGCTGTGCCTGTTGTGGTTTCCCAGCCTACACCATCAAAGTGATAATAAAACAGTTCGGCTTCTCTTTCCCAATTATGTGTTTTATTAGTAAAATACAATTTTATGTCATTTATGTCAGGTGGTGTGTGTGGTAATAACTCACTAGAGTTATTACATAGTTTTTGTTTTTGTTTTTGTTTTGGTTTATCGCGCGTTCTTATATATAAAGAGTTTTCAGGGTAATTAATGAGGTCTTTTTTCCCTTGTTTAATGAAGTGTTTAGGTGCTAAAACTTCGTAAGTTGTTTTGCTGTTTCTACCCTTTTCTGTTGCGTAGCTAATAAGTCCGGCATCGGCTAAACTTTGTCTGGCAGTTCTTAACGTTTTTGGGGTTACTCCCAATTCGGTTGTTAATCTGTTGTCATTTCGGCTCCATGATTGTAGCCATCCCAGTCGGTTGGTAATCTTCAATAAGTAAAAATAAAGTCGGGTTTCTGTACCGGTAAATTGGTGGGCTTCATCGTGTTCCCAAAATGCGTTGATTAATTCAATGTAATTCATTTAATTCTCCTTTCCTTTTTTAAGGTATCAATAATAATGATATTATCAACACCAGAATAGTTATTATCTGTTTAATTTCAGCACAAACATAATGATATTATCGGTTTTTGAGAAACAAAATATCATTTTATCTATTGATATTTTTAATTAATTAACTATCCGAAACGGGTCATTTAAGAAATTAATAGCAAAAAAAGTAGGCTATGTCAATTGTAATCAATACATTTGCACATTAAACTCAATTACATTAAACAAGTAATGTATGGACAATAGCGGAAAAATATCAAGATTAAGAATAGCTTTTGAGTACCTCAAAGAAAATGGGATTGCAAACACCCAGGCAGAGGTTGCCCAAAAGATGAATGCTGCCGATGTTACCATTTCGCGTGCCTTTAATGGGAACGAAAAATATCTGACAGATAAATTCCTGAAACGCTTTAACAGAGGCTTTGGAGAGATATTTAATCTAAACTGGCTTCAACGCGGAGAAGGAGATATGCTTGTGCCCAATAAAGTTTATACCCCTACGCCCGAATTAGCTACACCTAATTTAGCGCTAGAGAGTAATGTTGATTTAATTAAGCCCCCAAAATATCAAACAGACGAGCTTTATCTTGAAACCAAAAACGGCATGAAATACTATGCGCAGGGAGGGGGGAAATACATTCTCAGGGTGCCACTTGTGCCATACGATGCTTATGCCAGGTTTGAACATGAGGGGTCGCTGGAATTAGACCGCGACGAATGGGAAGAGGTTGATTTTGAGGTCGATGTAATAGGCAGAGGCAACTACATGGCTTTTAAAGTACGGGGCGATAGCATGGACGATGGAACCCGGAAAAGCTTTGCGCAGGGCGAAATTGTGCTGGTAAGAGAACTGGAACGCATTTTCTGGAGAGATGAATTAAGACTAAAACGATATCCATACTGGGTAATAGCTTTTGGTAATTCGATATTACTAAAACAAATCACCGAACAGGATTTGGAAACAGGTGACATTATTTGCCACTCACTAAATTCGTCGCCAGAATACAGAGACTTTACCGTAAATCTGGACGAAGTACAACTGCTGGGTAATGTGATTAAGAAAAAAACATTGGATGTAGACTATTGATGAACTGGACGAAAATTCAGTTACCGAGGAATTCTCGATAACTAAATCTCCCCAAAGATAATTTATAAAAACATGAAAAAAATTGCCATTCTCTTATTTTGTTGCATTTATGGTTTAGCCTTATCGGCACAGGGTAAGCCGCTGAACCTAAAAGAAATAACTTCTGGAAAATTCCGTGCCGAAGGTATTCGTGGGGTAACTCCCATGGCCGATGGCGAGCATTATACCCAGATGAGCAGCAACAGTACACAAATTATTAAATATTCTTTTAAAACGGGCGAAGCTGTTGCTACTTTGTTCGATGTTAGTACAGCGCGCGATGTCGATTTTAAAAGGATAGACGGTTATCAATTCTCGCCCGACGAGAAGAACATTCTTATCCGTACAGAAACCAGTGCAAAGTACCGTCACTCTTACACGGCGGTGCATTATATCTATAATATCAAGAATAACAAAGTCGAGGCACTGTCGGATGGCGGTCCGCAGGAGGTTCCTGTGTTTTCGCCCGATGGCACAATGATTGCTTTTGTGCGCGATAATAACATCTTCCTGGTAAAATTGCTGTACGGTAATAGCGAATCGCAGGTAACAGAAGACGGTAAGTTCAACGAGATTATAAACGGTGCACCGGATTGGGTGTACGAAGAAGAATTCAGCTTCAACCGTGCGCTTGAGTTTAGCGAAGACAGCCAGATGCTTGCCTATATCCGTTTCGACGAATCGGCAGTACCCCAGTTCTCGCTAGAACTTTATGCAGGCGAAGCACCTCACATGCATCCATTCGAGCTGTATCCCGGACAGTACACATATAAATATCCAAAAGCAGGCGAGGCGAACTCGAAAGTAACAGTTCACTCGTTCGATATCAAAACAAGGGTAACGCGCAAAATGAATCTTCCGCTCGACGAAGATGGTTACATTCCACGCATCCGCTTTACCAAAGATCCTAACAAACTGGCTATTATGACCATGAACCGTTATCAAAACCGGTTCGACCTATACTTTGCCGATCCGCGCTCTACTGTTTGCAAATTGGTGCTGCGCGATGAAAGCCCGTATTATGTCAATGATAATGTGTTAGATAATATCATCTTCTACGAAAAAGGATTCAGTTCGCTTAGCGAGAAAGATGGATTTGCGCATCTTTACTGGTACAACATGAACGGCACACTGGTAAAACAGGTTACCAAAGGCGAGTTCGAGGTAAAACGTTTCTTGGGATGGGACGAGAAAACAGAAACTTTTTACTACGAAAGTAACGAAGAAAGTCCCTTGCGAAAGGCTGTTTACAAGATTGACAAGAAGGGAAAGAAAACCAAGCTGTCCGAAAAAGCAGGAACCAACACAGCTATATTCAGCAAAAACCTGAGTTACTTTATCAACACCTATTCCAGCATAACAACTCCGGCCGAGATTACGCTTTGCGATAACAACGGTAAAACATTAAAAACACTTGTTGATAACAATAAGCTGAAACAAACCATTGCCGAGTATGCTTATCCTACAGCCGAGTTCTTTACATTTACAACATCGCAAGGGGTTAGTCTGAATGGTTATATGGTTAAGCCGATAGATTTCTCGGCATCGAAAAAATATCCGGTACTGATGTATCAATACAGCGGACCGGGCAGTCAGCAGGTAACCGACAGTTGGGGTGTTGGTGGCGGCGGTGGCTGGGAACTCTTCATGGCCAACAAAGGGTACATTATTGTATGTGTTGATGGTCGGGGCACTGGTGGCCGGGGTGCCGAGTTTACCAAATGTACTTATCTGAACCTGGGTGTAAAAGAGGCACAAGACCAAGTAGAGGCGGCCAAATACATGGCCAACCAACCGTATGTTGATAAAGCACGCATTGGCATCTGGGGATGGAGCTTTGGTGGTTACATGACCATTATGAGCATGAGCGAGGGTACGCCAATATTCAAAGCCGGTGTTGCAGTTGCTGCCGTAACAGACTTTAAGTATTACGATACAATTTACACCGAGCGTTTTATGCGCACCCCGAAAGAAAACGGCGAAGGCTATAAAGCCAGTTCGGCTTTTACACGCGCCGATAAACTAAACGGCCACTTATTATTGGTTCATGGCATGACCGATGATAACGTACATTACCAAAACTGTGTTGAGTATAGCGAGCACCTGGTGCAACTAGACAAACAGTTTGATATGCAGATATATACCAATCGTAATCATGGCATCTACGGTGGCAACACCAGGCACCATTTGTTTACGAAGTTAACGAACTTCTTAATAAATAACTTATAAGTTGAGAGTTGAGAGTTGAGAGTTGAGAGTTACGATGCCGCATGGCAACTCTCAACTCAACTCTCAACTCTCAACTCTCAACTCTCAACTCAATGGCACGCAAACCCGAATGGCTAAAAATAAGTATCGGCACAAACGAACGATACACGCAAACAAAACGAATAGTTGAATCGAACTGCTTGCACACAATTTGCAGCAGTGGCCGCTGTCCTAACCTGGGCGAATGCTGGGGAAAAGGCACAGCAACCTTTATGATTGGTGGAAATATATGTACACGCAGTTGTAAGTTTTGTAACACACTTACCGGCAAACCTTTGCCGTTGGATAAAGAAGAGCCCGCCCATGTGGCAAAATCTATTGCGTTGATGAAACTTACACACGCAGTAATTACATCGGTAGACCGCGACGACCTGCCCGATCTGGGTGCAGCTCATTGGGCCGAAACAATTAACGAGATAAGAAAAGTAAATCCGGATACAACAATCGAAGTGTTGATTCCCGACTTTCAAGGAAGAGAAGAACTGGTACAACTAGTTATTGATGCACGGCCCGAAATAATATCGCACAACATGGAAACCGTAAAGCGGATATCGCCATTGGTGCGAAGTGCAGCCAAATACGAAACAAGCCTTGAAGTTATCCGGCAGATAGCCGCTAATGGCATCAGTGCCAAATCGGGTATCATGGTTGGTCTGGGCGAAACGCCTGCCGAAGTAGAAGAGTTGATGGACGATTTGCGAATTGTTAACTGCAACATTCTTACCATCGGTCAATATTTACAGCCCAGTCATAAACACTACCCTGTGGCCGAATATGTTACGCCCGACCAGTTCGACCGTTACAAAGCCATCGGCCTGCAAAAAGGATTTACACAAGTAGAGAGCGCGCCACTGGTACGTTCTTCGTACCATGCCGAAAAACACGTAATGCATCGATAGCACTAAACTATTCAGTTAATACTTTGTTCTAATCATAAGAAAACATTAATAGAAATGAGCCATCGGATAAATCTTTCCTCATCATTCAATACGTCGCTGGGATTTGCTCCGGCAATCATCACTATTTTGCTTGGTGAGTTTATGCCCAAAGACCTGGCCATATACATAGGTACATTGGCCGGGGTGGTTTATTCTGCCTTCAACCTCTATAAAAAGCCCAAGCCATTACCTAGCTTTATACTTTATACGGTTACGGTTATCCTGGCAGTTTTCTCGCTTATTTCTTTGTTTAAGATTACTTCCTGGCCCAACAACAGTTTGGCTATGGCGCTCGAAATATGTATTGTACTGTTTTGGTTACCTATCTACTTATTGCAGAACCGTATGCTAAGCTATTTCCGGCAAAAAGCAAAATCAACCGGTAAACGGTATTATATGGAGGCTTCCGTATCGGCAATTGTGTCTATCAGAATCACCTTGATCATTGCCTTTATACATCTTGCTATTTTCACCATACTTGTTCTGTTTACCCATACCATGAGTACAGAAATTATGTGGGTATTGCAGGTGTTATTGCCCATACTGGTATTTGTAAGCAGCATAGTGTTCAATCAGTTTGCTATAAGAGACTTCAACCGATCTATGTCTACCATGGAGTTTGTTTCTGTAGTAAACGAAAAAGGAGATGTTATAGGAAAGGCCATCAGAAACGATGTAAAAGACCTGAAAAGCGATGTAACTGTCCCCATAGTGCGCATTGCTGTAGAAAGTCAGGGCATGTTGTTTCTTGCACGCAACAACCGTGTTAACATGGTTGAGTGCGATAAAACAGATACTCCACTCGAGGATTATATTCTTTATAAGGAATCGATAGAGAATGCCGTTAAAAGGGTTTTAGCCAAGGCTTTTCCTGCCCACGGTGAGCTCGATCCGAGATTCAGTATCAAATATAAATTCAAGGACGATAAGCGTAGCCGACTGGTGTACCTGTTTATCCTTCACCTGGACGATGACAGTATTTTGTGCGATAATTGCTTTGTTGGTGGCAAATTATGGATGTTGCAGCAAATTGAAGATAACCTGAATAAGAATTTTTTTTCCGGCATTTTTGAGTATGAGTTTGAACACCTCAAGGAGGTGGTTGAGGTTAGGGAGAGGTATAAATAATAATGGTTTGATTATTATCTAAAACTCGGATAAATGTATGCTTGAAATTTGGTACAGACTCAGTATTGCCAGGAACAATCTCTTTAGTTCTCTGGAACAGAGAATTTCCATTTGTATAAGGATCAGTGCTACTCCATATATTATCAGGCCGGAGTATAAAGGATCTATTTCCTGTATTCTTTATAATAAGGTTTCCGGCTTGTAACTCAAAGCGAATTGTTGTACCGGAAAAAGGTATATCTTCTGATGATGTATACCATTCATATTCCATTGTTATATTCAATAATCTCTTTACCAAAAAGTCTACATTAGTATAAGGATTGCGTAAGTAAATGGGTTGAGTGTCCAGTTTCCTAATCCATGCAGCATTAATGAATGCTTTATGTAATCGCGGATAAAGACAATCAAAAATAGTTTTATTAGATTTGCTGTAATCCTTTATATATCCTTTTTCTCTCAATGCGCCAGCTATACAGATTTCCCCTCGGCAATCGTCAACATGTTTACCGGTACCACATTCTATTGATTTCTTTTTCTCTTTACAGTCTGATTTACTGAATGCCATTTCCGACCGTTCAAAATGAGTCAGAAACCACTGTTCGAACGAATAGGATGAGAAGGCGATAAAAACAGAAGAGTTTTTTGCATGGCTGAATGCTTCTTGTGGAGAATGATGTCCATCCTTATCGAATACTGCCCATCCTTCGATAAATCCATCTTCCTCCATAAAAAGTTGTACTTCGCGAACGTAACGTAGTGGCTGTGCCTTATATTTATTGTAATCAGCCTCGTTTGTTTCCTCCTTATAGTAATATTTGTAACTTGGAGGATTTTCAAGCTTTTTAGTCTTTCGCTTTGAATTCTTTTCAAAAGCTTGTATTTCAGCAGCAATTGGTAGTACTTTTATTTCCGAGTACAAACTGGGATCTGTACGCCTTTTAGCAGATTCGAAATAATTGAACTCTGTATCTGTGCCTTCACAGATTATTATAATGTTATTTTTAGTCTTTTTTGGTGCTCTCATCCCCATTAAATATATAGTCTATTTCGCCAAATTGTGGTAATGCTCCAAAACGTCCCGATTTATACCAACGGTCGAATGGGATGGAAATTTCTATACCTTCAAAGTCCTGAGCAGAAAACAATTCAGATACACCATTTTCCTTTTTTTCGGTAAACCATATCTGGTCGGCACGCATCATACTATCACTTATAATGGAAGTATCGTGGGTTGTTATTAATAGTTGGGCTTTATGAGGGTTACTTTGGGGATTCTGAAATAGTTTAACTAATAATTGAAACAACTTTGGGTGAATGGTTGTATTCATTTCATCATAAAGAAGGGTACTTCCTTTATCTAAAACGGAAAGTATACGTGCTCCCAATCCGAAAAGGATTTTGGTTCCGGCCGATTCGTATTTTATTGGCAAGTTCTCTTCTCCTATTAATTCCTCGCCATTATATTTACGATGAGTGAGTTGTATGTCCCATTTATTATCTTCTATTAGGCGTTTTTTTAGGTTGTCGGACATATTTTTCGGAAACTTAAATTCTGTTTCCGAGAGTTCTTCCATACTTATATTTATTACTCCTATATCTGCTATAGTTAGTAACCTTTTTAATCTTCCAAATAAGAGGGAGGAGTCGTTTTTAAGTATTTCTTTTGCAGCCTTTTCATTACGAGATTTCATATCAATGGAATCAGCAACAGGTTCTATCTCCATTTCTTTAAAAAAAGAGAAAATCTTTAATATAGTTTCCTGCGGTTTATTCCCTATTTCTGAAAGGTATGCGTGGTTTCTTAAAACTTTGATCTCTAATCCCTGATCTTTCAATATTTGTCCTAAAGCTACAGTATGTATATCTTCTTGACCACTTGGATTTCTGGTAAATAAAGGAGTTTTGTTTCCGTTCGAGAAAAGATATAATGACTCGGACAATATTGTATTGTTGTTATATTCAATATTGTATTCATATTTTTCTTTGTTGACAATAAAAATCAAACTAAACTCAACAGCATCATATTGGGCTTTTTCTTCAAAACGAAAAGGCTCATAACAATCTATCTCGTCATCTAAATCATATCCGCGCGAAGTTACAATTAAGAAACGTATTGCACGTAATGCCCAAATAAGATTACTTTTTCCTGAAGCATTTGCACCATATACAGCAGCAGTTTTAAGCACATTAATCTTCTCGCCATCATTTAATTCAATGGTTGAGTAATTGTCTTTTAGAAATTCATTCTCAACTGCAATAAATGTAAATTCAGTGATATCTTTAAATGATTTGAAGTTTTTTATTTTCAACTCTAATATCATATCCCGTATATTTTATTTTTTAGTGAAACAAGTAACCTAAGCAAACATACATAAAATTCTTCAACGTTTTACCGAAACAAGAGAAATATGCAAGGCACTTTATTTAAATCGGGTGTCTTTTTTTGCCAGTCCTTTATTGATTTTGTTTTGATATACTCATCCTCGCAGGTGAGGTTAGCAGCTATACAAAGTTTTGTTTGCGGCCGACAATTCTGCAATATATCTTCCAGCATCTTATTGTTTCTGTAAGGTGTTTCAATAAACAATTGGGTTTGATTATCGGAATACACACCCTGCTCAAGCGATTTTAGTTTTCTGATTCGCTCGCCCGAGTCGATTGGCAGGTAACCATGGAAAGAGAAGCTTTGTCCGTTGAATCCCGATCCCATTATGGCCAACAATATAGACGATGGCCCAACCAAAGGAACTACATTCAGGTTTTTATGCTGGGCTATGGCCACTACATCGGCTCCCGGATCGGCAACAGCGGGACATCCGGCTTCGGATATCACTCCCATGGAATTGCCCTCGGCCAATGGTTTCAGATAGCCGGATATATCCTCGGGAGATGTATGCTTGTTCAGCGTATAAAAGGTGAGGGTATCAATATCTATATCCCTATCTACTTTCTTAAGGAAGCGACGGGCTGTACGTACATTTTCTACAATAAAATGGCGGATATTTAGTATTATTTCCTTGTTATAAGGAGGTAGTACGGTATCAATTTCGGTTTCTCCTAATGTAACAGGAATCAGGTACAAAGCAGTTTTCATGCATTTAAGTTTTTGAGTTTATAAGTTTTTGAGTTTTTAAGTTACTGTGCAGGTTTATAACCTTAAAAACTTATAACCTTAGAAACTTAAAACCTTAAAACCTTAAAACCTTAGGGTTTAAAATCAGATTCATCCAACAACAAATTATAATCTGTCATATCAAGAAGTTGCTGAAGAGTTACTTTTTTATTGTGTTTCATATACGAAGAAACAATTTCAAGCCCCATCCATGTTCCTATTTGTGCAGGACTGTTTTCTCCGAAGAAATCTATATAAGGATATGTACGGGTGTACCGGCGTATTACCATGGGGTCTGTAGCATAAAGTTGCTTACTGGATACCAGGTATTCCCATACTTTCTTTTTATTTTCTTTGCACCAGACTCTCTCCTCGGCCGAATATCCCATAATGGCTTCGGATGACGAATAGTTAAGTAGCTGTTGGGCTACATAGTTTATCTTTCCGAAATGAATCATTATTTCCAGTAATGTACGTCGGCTGGTAGGTGGTACGGGGTAATAGCTGCCCAGATAGAATACAAAGCAATCGGGTGCAATCCGGTCGGGACGCATGGATCGTGTTTGATATTCGTAATAATAGCGGGTGTACAAAGGGTAATCCTGCCCCAGGTATTTATCCAGACTAATACCTACTAATGTATCGTTAATAACAACAGAATTGTTTAATGCCGATACCTGTGTATAAATCTGAGGTATTTTAATTGCAGGCACTTCCTTCTTTAGCTTTTTGAATCCTTTTTCCAACTCTTCATCCAGCGAATCAAGGTTTCCGAATTTGCTTTCCACATCTTCCATAATGTGCAGAAGTATGGTATCCGAATAAAATGCCAGCAGTTTCTGGTTGATGTCATCGTCGCTTACCTGTCCTATTTCAAGTATCTTCTCAATAAGGATTTGGGTTTGACGAGAGTATTGGGTATTCATTTTTTGCAAAGCAGGCAAACTGTTCAAGCGCACATACTCGCTTTGCAAACGATCGTAGCGTATTATGGTAAACTCATTATCTCCCTTTGGTTCCATAATCATTTTGTCCATGCGGCAAGAGCCGAACAGAAATGGTATTAACAGGAGTATAATTAGTTTCATAGAGTTGCGAGTTACGGGTTACAAGTTACAAGTTATAGGCTATAAGTTTATTTGAAACTCGTAACCCGTAACTTGTAACTAATTAACAATTAACCGTATATAATGTTCCCTTGGTCGTCTTTATATTCGTCGAGTCCTTTTTCGTAGGTAGCCATAGCCCTGAGGCTCATACCTACGCTCGAGAAACCACCATCGTGATACAAGTTCTGCATAGTTACCTTGCGTGTAAGGTCGGAGAACATTACGATACAATAATCGGCACATTCGTCGGCATCGGCATTTCCCAGTGGCGACATGCGATTGGCAAAGTCCAATAGCTTATCCATACCTTTAACTCCCGATCCGGCAGTTGTAACGGTAGGCGATTGCGATATGGTGTTTACACGCACATTTTTTTCGCGTCCATAAATGTATCCAAAGCTTCTTGCAATAGATTCGAGCAATGCTTTGGCATCGGCCATATCGTTGTATCCAAAGAAAGTACGTTGAGCTGCTACATAGCTAAGTGCCAGGATAGATCCATACTCGGCTATTGCATTCATTTTCTTTGCTACCTGTATCATTTTATGGAAAGACACAGCAGATACGTCCAGGGTTTTATCAAGCATATCATAATCCAAATCATCATAAGTACGTTTCTTACGTACGTTTGGCGACATGCCTATAGAGTGTAATACAAAATCAATCTGTCCGCCTAAAACTTCCATAGAGTGTTTGAACACATTTTCCAGATCCTCTACACTTGTAGCGTCGGCTGGAATCATTTCGCAATTAAGTTTTTCGGCCAGTGCAGTTGTTTCTCCCATACGTATAGCCATAGGAGTATTTGATAATGTAATAGTAGCGCCTTCTTCTACGGCTCTTACGGCCACTTTCCAAGCAATCGACTGCTCATTAAGGGCTCCAAAAATAATACCTCTTTTACCTTTGAGTAAATTGTAACTCATACCTATTTTTAATGTTAAATTTGGTTGCAAAGATAATACAATTAGTTACAAGTTACAAACAATTAGTTACGAGTTACAAATTACGAGTTACAAGGTTATGAAAACTATTAGTAACTTTGCTACTCGTAACTCGTAACTCGTATAACAATGAAGAAGTTAATTATATTCGACCTTGATGGTACTTTACTAAATACAATAGCCGATTTGGCCCAGAGTGTTAACTATGCACTCTCTAAGCTGGGATTTCCAACGCATAAAGAAAGCGCATATAACTTTATGGTTGGCAACGGCATAAACAAATTGTTTGAGCGCGCTTTACCCGAACACCGTAGATCGAAAGAAAATATAATAAGAATGCGTCAGGAATTTCTATCCTATTACGGCAAACATAATATGGATAAGACTCGGCCGTATCCGGGAATCAGCAAATTGTTGCAAACGTTGCAGCAGCGGGGCACAATGCTTGCTGTGGCTTCGAACAAATACCACGAGGGCACAAAGAAACTAATCGACTTTTATTTTCCAGAGATAAATTTCGCAGCCGTCTATGGGCAACGCGAAAGGATATTGCCCAAGCCGGACCCTACTGTTGTTTTTGATATAATGAACGATACAGGTATTCCAAAAGAGGAGATTTTGTATGTAGGTGATTCCGGAGTGGATATGCAAACAGCAAAGAATGCCGGAGTTACAGCTTGTGGGGTAACCTGGGGATTCAGACCGATTGAAGAATTGCAAATGTTTAATCCGGAGTATATTGTTGATACAGCAGAGGAGATATTGAGTATTGAGTGATGAGTGATGAGTGATGAGTGATGAGTAATGAGTGATGAGTAATGAGTTTGAGTGATGAGTTCCATGCGGCATCGCAACTCAAAACTCACTACTCATCACTCAAAACTCACTCAACCACTATTTTCGCTTCTCTAGTAAGCGATAATGTTGCTTTATCGTTTTTGGGTTTCCAGAAAATACGTGTTCCTTTACCGTTATATGGTAGTTGTGCCGAACCGTTTGCTGTGAGATGTTGGTTTTGTATGGTGCAGTTGCTAAACTTCCATTCTCTCAGTCCATCTAAATCTGCATATAGATTTTGTATGGTTGTGTTGGTTCCGGAAAAGAGATAGCGGTTTTGTTCCGACAGTACCAACGAGCCAATTGTACAGTTTTCAATATAAATACCTCTTTCCGTATCTATTTCGAGCGAGTCGATTGTTACACTTTCCATTGTCATGTCGGTTATTGATTTGTTCTCAATCCGGATGAATGTTTCAGGGATCTCCAATTGAATATCAACTGGGGCAATACTAAATTCAGAATCAGCTCCTAAGGTTTCGAAATCAACTTTCAGAAAAAGAACATCATTCTGTTTCTTTACTTTTATATATTCGGAAGCCGGATAGGTTATTTTGCCCGTACTGCCAACTGGCGCCTGCGTTACTTTAAAATCACCATTTTTGGGCATCCTGAACCTGACAGGGTAGATTGAAGACACTACCACTTTTTTCACTCCATCAAGTTCTGTTGTTGCTGTTGTTTGGGGCATATCGATTGTTTGATAATCTAATTCCTTCCCGAAATAGGATATAAGACTTATTATTCCTACCAGGATGAAGAGCATACCGCCCAAATACACGCCTATCAATATATATGTTGTACGTTTCATAATTTAATATCAATTTAAGTTTTTGAGATAATCCTGATACATCTTGCTTAAATCTTCAATAGATATATTCAGGGTATGTAGCTGTTTAAAGAAGTATTCAACTTCATCTTTAAGAAAGGTTTCCCGTCGCAACGAAAGAATTAACTCTTTAGCTCCCGGCGATACAAAATAACCTATACCACGCTTATTGAATATTATATTCTGCGATTGCAAATAATCGTAAGACCGCATGGTGGTGTTGGCATTCACTTCCACTATTCCGGCATATTCTCTTACCGAAGGTATGCGCTCTTCTTCTTTGTATTGGTCAATAAGTATCTCATCGCAAATTCGATCTGCTATCTGGAGATATATTGCCTTGTTTTCTTTAAAATCCATACGCTAAAGTCGGTTAATGATTTCTGATTCTTTAAATCGATAATACGCAAGCGTCCAGTTAAACAGGGTGAAGAAAACCATTATGCACATTCCTATTGTATTCGCGGTTTCAATACTGATATCAAATTTTTCTATATAGATGCTCTCGCCAATTAGTATTCTTACAGTTACAGCAGCAAACAACGCATAAGTTAGTATAATTCCCAAGCCGGCAGCAAATGTTTTTACGAAAGAGTTTTTAGGCCATACAGCACTCCCTAAAAAGAAGAACGACTGGGTAAAGAAGTATAGCAATAACAGCTTTATAAACATTTTAACATCCGGCATCAAAGAGTATTGTGGAGAGTATACAACTAAATGTTTCAGGCTAGCTACATGAATAGTTGTATTTGGAAACATTATTTTGGAAATCAGCACTCGTGTATAATCTGCAAGCATAAATGCAATAATAAATGCAACCGCATATACTAGTGTGTATATCATCCAGCGCGAAAAGTATTTCTCGAAAGGAGTAGCCGAGGTCATCATTACCGACAGTCGGCTTGTTTTGCTCTTCAGGTTGCTAAAGGCCATCGATGCGAATATCAGACCAAATATCCATCCTAGCGATACAAAGTATGTCAATGAATAGGTTACCATCGGATCATCGGTTGCAAATTCAGGATACCATTGGTATTTGAAATAAGCATTCGCAACAAATAGTACAGCCATAATACCATACAACATAACCAGGCGAAGCAAATTAGTTCTCCAACTCTCTACCATCTCTTTGCGGCAAAGATTCATAAAACGTGAAGTGCTGAAAAATGTATCTTTAATCATAACTTTTACCCTCCCTGATTATTTGTTAAACAATGATTTAATTTCGCCCGGCTTAGCTAATACTGCATTGAAGAGTAGTTCGAGATTCAACTCGGTTTCTTCTTTCTCTTCGTTGGGCAGGAGCAAATAATTACCTTGAAGCGATGGAGAGGAGAACAATGCTGTTTCGGCCATTCCCGGATTGGTGCTTTCAAGGAATAAAAGTTTCTCGCATATTTCATAGGTCGATTCATCAAGAAGAATCTCATTATCGCCCATTATCAAAACATGATCAAGTACTTTATCAATATCTCTCACCTGGTGGGTGGATATGATGATTGATTTGTTATCAGTCATACCGGATGAGATAAACTTTCTGAACTGGCTCTTTCCGGGGATATCTAATCCGTTGGTGGGTTCGTCCATGATAAGCAATGAAGTATTGGTTGCAAGGGCAAAGCTCATAAATACTTTTTTCTTTTGTCCCATGGATAAGGCACCCAGGTTTAAATCAATGTTCAGATCGAAATAATGCAAGTACTGCACAAGCTCTTCTTTGCTAAAGCGAGGATAGAACGGACTATTGAGCTCAATGTAGCTTACTAATGATATTGGAGGCAATTCAAACTCTTCCGGAACAAGAAACATATCCTGCAATGTAACCGGTAGCCGGCGACGTACATCGGTATTGTGAAACATCACACGCCCACTTTTGGGAGTAAGCAAACCTGTCATCAGATAAAGAAGGGTCGATTTTCCTACACCGTTCTTTCCTAGTAAACCATAGATTTTACCTTCTTCAATAGTAAGAGAGAAGTTGTTTAAAATCGCCTTCTTTGATTTGCGATAAACAAACGAAAGGTTGTCAACTGTAATCATATATTAAGCATATTTGTGTATTAGTTAATTAGTACACTGCAAAAGTAATGGTTCTTTTTATATCTGCAATAGCTTAAAGCAAAAAAGTGAAAAAAGAGTTGAAATTTAACATTATAGCCTGTTGACCTGATACTATCATTTTCTGACTAATTAAGAGCATTATGTCTTTCTACGATTGCATACATTTGTAGATTATCAAATCGTTTAATAATAGATCTATGAAATTTTATTCTTATTTACTGCTTATTCCTATTCTTACTTTACTAAGCTGTAACAGTAACCCCAAAAAGGAAATCACGATCAACAACCCGCTACCAGTAAGCTTTGGCGATCCGTTTATTCTTGCTGCCTCCGATGGCAAGTACTATATGTATGGCACTTCAGGAGAAAATGGTTTCCGCGTATATTCATCGACCGACTTAACCACTTGGGAAGATCAAGGTATAGCATACACTGGTGCTACCCCAGATTCCTGGACAGTTGATTGTTTCTGGGCACCCGAAGTTTACGAACGAAACGGAAAGTATTATATGTGGTACAGTGCCAACTGGAAGCACAATCCAACCAGCGAACTTGAAAACTTCCGTATTGGTGTTGCCGTTGCCGATAAACCTACGGGTCCATTCAAGGAAATGAATAATGGTCCTGTTTTTGATCCGGGATACCCGGTTATTGACGCAAACCTGCTGTTTGATGATGAAAACAACAAGGTATATCTCTATTACTCTCGTTGTTGTTACAAACACCCGGTAGAAAGTGAAGTAGCCAACTGGGCCAGAGAGAAAGGATGGTTCGACGAAATTGAGGAAAGCTGGATATATGGCGTAGAGCTTAAACCAGATTATGCAGGTATTATAGGAGAACCGGTATTGATATTGCGTCCACCTGTAGAGATGAAAGATGCGCAAACGGAATGGGAAAGTCGTTCTGTAACAAGCAAAGAGGTAAACCGTCGATGGACAGAGGGCTCATTTATATTCAAAGAGAAAGATACTTATTATATGATGTACTCTGCCAATTTCTTTGGAGGTGCCAATTATGCTGTAGGATATGCTACTTCAGCAAATCCATTGGGTCCTTTCCAAAAATCGGCTGATAACCCTGTACTGCAAAAGAATATTGAGGCTAACGGAAATGTTACTGGTACCGGGCATAATATGGTATTGAAGCTAGCTAACGGGCAAATGCTTTGTGTTTATCATGGCCGAACTCAAAACACTGGAGATAAACGGATGGTATTTATTGATAAAATGGAAATTCAGGATAACAAGCTTGTTGTTCATGGGCCTACAACTGGTTATTAATTTTAGACACGGATTGCGCGGATTGCACGGATTTCAAATGCACGGATATAATTTAATCCGTGTTCTTAAATCCGCGTAATCTGTGTAATCCGTGTCTAAAAAACACAAACTAGCATAAACAAAGAAATCCCTCTCAATCTTTCGACTAAGAGGGATTCTCATTAAAACGGCAACTACCTACTC
>NZ_QVMJ01000146.1 GCF_010500955.1 Bacteroides sp. 519 | reverse complement strand
CTAATCGATCTTCTTCTGTAAGAAATATATTATGTGTGCAATTTAGATATGCTTTACGTTCACAGTTCCGAACATGAGGTAAAAAGTTTGGTTTCAGATTAGGCATAAGATTTGCATTACTAATCTGATCAATTAAATATTGTCTTTCGGGGGCTACACTACCCTGAAACAGAACATCGCCCGAGAACATTACTCCATCGTTCTTTGAGTAGAATACAATACTTCCAGGTGAATGGTTCCGCGTTCATCTACATACAGTTGCCAATATGCATTGCGTTTGTTTTCACCATCAATCAATACATCCTGCAC
>NZ_QVMJ01000145.1 GCF_010500955.1 Bacteroides sp. 519 | reverse complement strand
TCCGAAAGTTGTTTCGTATCTGTATCTCGTATTTCTTAAGGTCTTCGTGCAGTGTGGTCCATTTCACAGCCTCTTCTATCCTACCGGTATGTTGGCAAAGTTCTACATAATCACGACCGGAAACAATAAACAATCCAGCAATCATTAACGATTGTACGGCTCGACCAGTACACAAATGTAGATAACGGCTTCCCTTACATTTCGTGCCGTCTGTATGAGTTTCATAACATATTTACCAAAGATATGGCTATTATTGTCTTTACCTTTCTTTTTGTAGATATGTTCGATACCATTGGCACACTTGTAGGT
>NZ_QVMJ01000144.1 GCF_010500955.1 Bacteroides sp. 519 | reverse complement strand
TGTCGCACCGCATATTGCTGGTACTGGCCGACATACGTCGCGAAGGTACACAAATGACGTATCTGCGGCCTGATGCAAAAAGCCAGGTAATCGGCCCGGTGTTCCTGTAGGGTTTTGGCAATCTGTTCCGATCCGGCCAGATATAAATGGAGAATAGTACATACTGATAATTACAAGTTGATATACCCCCTGGGAAATGACTCAATGGCCTACCGTTATGCCGATGTTCTGTTGAACTGGGCCGAGGCTTTGAATGAATTAAACGATCTCCCCGGAGCCATAAGCAAGGTCAACGAAGTGCGCAAAAGA
>NZ_QVMJ01000143.1 GCF_010500955.1 Bacteroides sp. 519 | reverse complement strand
TGAAACGTGTAAAATGCGATTTCAAGAAGATGGGTCCTAAGTTCGGTAAACAGATGAAAGCTGTTTCTGCTGTTGTCAGCGAAATGAATCAGGAACACATTGCAGCCGAAAGCAGAATTGCTTTCTGGAACATGTTCGAAGCAATGGGAGGCGATGGTAGTATTGCAGAGTTTGTACGCTCTTGTCTTTCTTCTTCCAGTTGGCGGATGCGTTCGCGACTTTCTTGATATGAAAGAAAAAGTGGAAGCACAGGGACTTTCTATCCGTGCTCGTCGCGAAGGATACGATGCTGCCAAAGAACTAACAGTAG
>NZ_QVMJ01000142.1 GCF_010500955.1 Bacteroides sp. 519 | reverse complement strand
AGCGGGGATGCTGTTTTACAGCCATGACTTTCATTAAGCCATGTTCCCCGTATTTTGTATTCAGGTTAAAGGTCATCCATACCAATACCGATTTTCTTTAACTGATACATGCCGAGCTTTGAATAGCGGCGCGAAGTAACAATCATTTTGGCCGATTTTACCCCAATGTCCTTTGCGAGATACATCATTGGCAATCTTTTTTGGGTCATCCAAATCACCTTTATGCATGTTACGATAATCGTTCGGGCCATCAGGATCAATCAATTCTACCTGTGCATAGTCTCTAACCTTGCTTAAAAGGTTGTTGTTT
>NZ_QVMJ01000141.1 GCF_010500955.1 Bacteroides sp. 519 | reverse complement strand
CCTTCGGCAGGAGGAAGTAGGTCATGGTATCTTTTGAAAATTCCGTCGGTACATTTCAGTCGCATTCTTCCTCCATGAAAGTCGCTAAACCTACCGGTAGTAATACAGATTTATCGCAAGCAACGACGAATCCTGAACGTGAATACCTTGCTTATACAGGGTCTGCAAATTGGACATTCAACAAGCTAAACTGGCCTACCAAAGAAGCATGCACTTCGGCTAAGTCGGGAAACAGTATGGTTTCTCTAAAGAGAAAGGTATCAGCGTAGTTAAACCTGGAAAGAGCGGTGCCGATGAAATCAAACAAATG
>NZ_QVMJ01000140.1 GCF_010500955.1 Bacteroides sp. 519 | reverse complement strand
GAAATAGGGTTTTCTTCGGTATAAGTAAAATAGATACCATCCTGCCCGCCCGTTTTCCGGCGTATCATTTCACAAAGCCCCTGATAGCTGTTACCTGTACAATCGGTAGGTGTTATGGGCGATGAACGTACTTACGAAAATGCTGTAGCATTGCGTGCAGTAACATCGACCGACTTAACCACTTGGGAAGATCAAGGTATAGCATACACTGGTGCTACCCCAGATTCCTGGACAGTTGATTGTTTCTGCTTCAATAACTTTTTTATCGTCGATGGTTATTGTATAGGGAGTCTTTTCCAGATCGGCAGCC
>NZ_QVMJ01000139.1 GCF_010500955.1 Bacteroides sp. 519 | reverse complement strand
ACAGATATCTTCCTTTATCCAATTCGGGATGATCCGAAGTTTGCGATGTTAATTCTCTCACTGAAAGTGGGCTCAGGTCATCCGGAAGCTTTTCAACGCTTATCGGTTCGGTCCTCCAGTTAGTGTTACCTAACCTTCAACCTGCCCAAGGGTAGATCACTTGGTAACGATCATTACGACAAGCCATTCAGTCTTTGGCCCTATGGAACCATCCGTTCCGATGATGCCTACAAAGGCGGAATGGCAGATGATATCTGGATTTATAACCCAGCCAAAAAGGAAGTGAAGAATGTATCGAACTCTAACTCACA
>NZ_QVMJ01000138.1 GCF_010500955.1 Bacteroides sp. 519 | reverse complement strand
CCGGCTGTAATCTTCCTCTCGCTACAGTTGGCTTCAAAATGATTCAATGGCACACCCACAATATCAGCTTTCGAATAGTGAAGCATAACTTTTGAAACATTTCAGTGTGACACTTCGGTGGTACTTATTTTTCTTAAAACAGGCAAAGTGTCACACTGTAACAATCTCGTCTAATCTTATCCTGGATGAAATACTAGGTATTAAAGACCTCCGTTCCGATAAACGCATTTCGGCTTCTACTTTATCGCCATCGGTTACGGCTACGTTGTTCATCTGGTCGCCAAAGCGGATGATTACCATATCCTGTGCAT
>NZ_QVMJ01000137.1 GCF_010500955.1 Bacteroides sp. 519 | reverse complement strand
CCATTTACTGTATTTTGCGACCATCCCAAACATGTGTTGGGTGAACCGGGTAGCGATTTTCTGCAAATCGTTCCTACCGTGTGGGATGACACCCGCTTTTTGTGAGTTATTGTTTTCCTTTGCTACAATTTTTTTTTGTTTTAAATTTTTTTTTTTTTTTTTTTTTTTTTTTAATTTTTTTTTTCTTTTTTTAAACTCTGTTTCTTATATTTTTTTCGTCCTTCTTTTTACCATTTTCGACCAAAATAAACCAGAATTGACCAAAACACGCATGCCCCAATTGGCGGCTTTGTATCTTTGTAGTATCCAAAA
>NZ_QVMJ01000013.1 GCF_010500955.1 Bacteroides sp. 519 | reverse complement strand
GTATCGCATGAAGCCTTCCTTTGGCGGAGACAAAGATAGAAAAAATATTTAATTTAATTTGGAATTCAACACAGTACCTCTGTGTTTTTATTCAATTCCTATTTGATGCTCTGAAGTATATTAGAGCTATAACTCCTAAGGCGTGAAGCTCCTGATAACTCCCTTTAACTACTTCCATTCTGGAATATGAATAATTCAGGATAGAATGGTATAAATCGAATAATTTTATCTAAATTTGTCCTTCAAGTGTGGCTGAATAGCATAACAACGAAACAAATGGATACAAATAGCAATTTCAAACTATGGCTCGAATTTGAACATGTCGACTATTCCAACTCGGACTTGGAGAATGATTTTTGCAATATTCATGTTGATTTACCCGATGGCAGGCATTACGGCATTAACGTATGGACATATAAGTTTCTGAACACAGCCATTCTTCAGGATAAAGAACAAGGACATAATCTGAACGGATTATACTTAACCCCTCCCGATTTATTTGTGAAAGAATTGACCCGAGAATGTATTGAAAAGGTTATTGCTGATATATTAAAACAGGGAGATATCGAAAATATACTGAATCCTTCTGTAGCGAATCACTTCACTATAGAATAAACAGCCCGCATCACCCAATACTGATGCTCGGTATCATCCATATCGAATGGATATTCCACCCACGAATTCAAGGAAAGTTTTATCTGCCCATTATCAGCACCTTCGTATATTCCCCACTTCATGCCTTCGTTACCCAGAAGCATTCCAAGCTTATTGGTAATGCGATGCACATTTTCTTTATTCACTTCTTCGTAAATCAGCACATCGCCTTGCTTGTAATTCAACCCTGCCGGCAAATCATCCGGATTTTCAAGTTCTAAAGCAAGCAACCGGAAACGGGAAGCACCCGGAACTAAAATATTTGGCAGCTTTAATAAAAAATCGTCTTCTTTATACCGAATTGCAAATTCCTTTAGATACATAAGAGGTACAAAAGGAATAGAAACCAACTGTTCTGCTATTTTAAGTTTCTCAGTTTCTAAAACCAGCTTTGTATTATAATGTAATAACTGGTTTACCGATAAGTCCTTTTCTATAAAGTCGGCCAATGGTATGCCAAAATAATTGGCAATCTTTATCACCATATCAATTTTTGGCTCAGCCCGAAACTCCTCATAAGAAGATATATTTCCTCTGGTAAGTCCGAACAAGTCAGCAAAGGATTGTTGGCTCAGACTTCTAATGTTTCGTATCTTCTTTATATTTTTTCCTATTTGAGTCATAAAATTGCTAAAATTATTTGCAATATCAAATTATTTATCTACTTTTGCTAAAAGCTTTTGCAAAGCTAGCTAAAAGTTTTGAGTTTTGAGTTATGAGTTTTGAGTTTTTAATCGAATTTGAAACAAATAGAATAACTTGGAATCCCAAAAAGCAAAACTCAAAACTCATAAACTTAAGAACTTAAAAACTTAAATACTATGTATTTCAAGAAAGTTGAATCATTTATAGCAAAGTTGGGATATTCCGTATCTTACCAAAACCAAAAAGAAGGAATATTTTGTATTGACGGAGAAGATGATGGTATAAAAAACCTCATTATAGGAGTAGCACCTCCCATTCTTATTATTGAGCAATATCTTTTCACGCTGAAAAGCGATGATAAAGAGATACTAAAATCCTTGTTAATAAAAAACAGAGATATCATACATGGAGCATTTGTATTGGACGAAGAAGGAAAGAAAGTTATCTTCCGCTACACCCTGCAGATAGAAAACCTCGACATGAACGAATTCGAAGGAGCATTAAATTCTCTGGGATTACTACTGAGTGAGTATTACGAACAAATAATTGAATTTAGTAAAAAGTAGAGAAGGAGGTAAAGTGAGGTAGAGGAGGTAAAGTAGCAGACTTTATACTCTTTATCTACTCTACCTAACTTTACCTAACCTTTACCTAACTCAAAAACTTAGATATTATGAACATTTTTAAAAGATTATTCAGAATTGGCCAGGCAGAAATGCATGCCGCAGTCGATAAAATGGAAAATCCTATCTGCATGACAGAACAAGGTATCCGCGAAATGAGAGAAGACCTGGATAAAGCAATGGAAGCATTGGCTCAGGTAAAAGCGCTAGCTATACGAACCCGAAACGATAAGAACAAGAAAGCTTCGGAAGCCGAAGATTACGAAAAGAAAGTAGTTCTCCTACTATCTAAAGCACAAAAAGGTGAACTGGATATGGCACAGGCCGAACGATTGGCTAAAGAGGCATTGGTTCTTAAAGATGGGTTAACAAAAGAAGTTAAGGTACTGGAAGAGCAACAACTGATTCATGAAAAATCGGCCGACGAAATCCAGAAGAATGTAGATGTGCTTAAATTCAATATCACCAAATGGGAGAATGAATTAAAAACATTGAAATCGAGAGTACGGGTAAGCAAAGCCACCAAAGAGGTGAATAAACAAATGGCTCGTATCGACAGTAACAGCACCATAAGCATGCTCGAACGGATGAAAGAAAAGGTAGAAGAGGAAGAAGCACTTGCCGAAGCTTATGGAAATATGGCTGCACAGAACACTTCGCTCGACGATGAGATAAACAAGGCCATAGGCGATAGCGGTAAAGAAAAAGTAAACCAAGAGCTCGAAGAGATCAAAAAGCGGCTCGGCATAGAATAAACAAGAATGGAACTTAATATTTTTATACTATCTTTGGGACTATTAATTGTGTTAATAATATCCTTCTTACTTTCAATATTTGTTTAACATGAGCGAATTCTTCTACAACCTGATGCACCCGCTTCCCAATGCAGTGATGACTGTAATTATGGGAGTACTAGCTCTTTACTGGCTCTTTACCCTACTTAGCGGAGCCGGAATGGACGACCTCGACCTGGGTTTAAACTTCGACGTAGATGTTGATGCAGATGTAGATGCCGACATTGATGCAGATACAGACGCAGACAGTGATAGCAGTTTGGATACCGATGAGCCCGGTTTCTTCATGAAGTTCCTTAACTTTATGAATGTAGGTAGAGTGCCCTTTATGCTGGTATTATCAACTCTGAAGTTTTTTACCTGGATAGGTTCACTAATAACTACCCAACTGGTAAACGTAACTACATGGGGAGCGTGGTCGTTACTGATACTTTTACCACTGTTGTTTCTGGCAGTATTTTTCACAAGGTGGACAACCAATCCACTGGTAAAACTCTTCAAAGAGATAGGATACCGCGGCGAAGAAGCCATTGATTTTCTGGGAAGAAGAGGTAAAATGATATCCAGTATTCAAGGCGATAAAGTAGGGTGTGCCGAAGTGGTTGTAGACAAGAATCCTATCCGTTTAAATGTGCGCAGCATTGATGGTGAAACAATTAGCTACGGAGATCCCATTATCATTGCCGATGAAACGGACGATCAGAAAATTTATCTGGTAAGTAAAGAAATTAGTATAAGAAATTTTTAAATTAGTTACGGGTTACACTCGTAACTCGTAACTTGTAACTTGTAACTCGTAACTATTAAATAAAACAAACGACTATGGATCAAATTATTATTATTGTAGCCGGAGCAGCGATTTTCTTTGTTCTCGTTCTGCTGGGAATGTTAGCCACTTTCTACAAAAAAATCCCCCAGGGAAAAGCAATCGTTCGTACCGGAGTAGGCGGAACTAAAGTTGCATTCAACAAAGGTATGTACGTGATACCTGTTTTCCACAAAATGGAAATTATGGATATCTCTTTAAAGAAAGTTCAGATTGAGCGTATGCAGCATGATGGACTTATTTGTAAAGACAACATCCGTGCAGATATCAAAGTAGCATTCTTTGTACGTGTAAACAAGTCGGTAAACGATGTTATTAATGTGGCCCAGTCCATTGGTACATCCCGCGCCAGTGATATTTCGACCTTGAAAGATATATTCGAAGCTAAATTCTCCGAAGCCCTAAAAACCGTAGGTAAGAAGTTCGACTTTATTGAACTGTACGAAGCCCGCCGCGAATTCCGCGATGAAATTATGAACATCATCGGAACCGACCTGAACGGTTATGCACTCGACGACTGTGCAATTGACTACCTTGAACAAACCGAACTACAGTTTTTAAGCACAGAAAATATTCTCGATTCGGAAGGTATCAAAAAGATAACCGATCTCACTGCTGCACAGAACGTTAAATCGAATCTGATTCGCAGAGAGGAAGAGAAAGTTATCAAAAAACAAAATGTAGAAGCACGCGAAGCTATTCTTGAATTGGAAAGACAACTGGCCGAGAAAGAAGAAAAGCAAAGACGCGAGATTGATAACATCAAAGCACGCGAAGAAGCCGAAATTCAGAAAGTACGCGAAGAAGAACGCCTGAAAGCTGAAACCGTTCGCATCACTACTGAAGAGGCACTGGCCATACAGGAAGAAAATAAATTGCGCCAGATTATTATTGCTGAGAAAAACAAACAACGCACCGAAGCTATCGAGGCCGAACGTGTTGAAAAAGACCGTGCCCTTGAGCGCACCGAACGCGAAAGAGTTGTTACACTGGCAGAAATCGACAAACAACGTGTACTTGAAATTGAAAAGAAGAACATTCAAGATGTTATCCGCGAACGCGTTCAACTGGAAAAAGGTGTAGTTGAAGAACAACAGAATGTGAAGGACATTGAAGCTTTCCGCGAAATAGACCGTAAGAAACAAGTAGGAATAACAACCGCCTCGCAAGAAGCTGAACAAGAATTAATCCTGACCGTTAAGCAAGCAGAAGCTGCCAAACTTGCTGCCGAAGAAAAGGCTAAAGAATTGCTGATTGATGCAGAAGCTCAGAAAGAAGCCTCGGCTAAACAAGCTGAAGCTCGTAAAATTCTGGCTGATGCCAAAGCTCGCGAAGATGCTACTTTCGGACTTGCCGAAGCAGAAATTATCAAAGCAAAAGCAGAAGCATTGGAACTACAAGGTACTACCGAAGCCAATGTAATTGAGAAAAAAGCTCGTGCAGAAGCTACTGGTATTGAAGCTAAAGCAGAGGCCAAAAAGAAAGAAGGTCTTGTTGAAGCCGAAGTTACTAAAGAAAAAGCACTTGCATCTGCCGTTGGTGAAGCAAGTATTATTGAAAAAACTTCGCTTGCCGAAGCTACAGGTATTGAAGCCAAAGCCGAAGCTAAACGCAAAGAAGGTTTAATGGAAGCCGAAGTTACCAAAGAAAAGGCGCTTGCCGAAGCTGTGGGTATTGAAGAAAAAGCTGCCGCAATGAAGAAACTGGATGGCGTGGGCAAAGAACACGAAGAGTTCAAACTGGCACTTCAGAAAGAAAAAGATGTGGAACTGGCTCAAATCAACATCCAAAAAGATATTGCCAACGCACAGGCAAAAGTGCTTTCGGAAGCATTGAAGAACGCCGATATCGACATTGTAGGTGGAGAAACCATGTTCTTCGAAAACATTGTGAAACAAATATCCAATGCAAAAGGCTTCGACCGTTTGGTAAACGAAAGCCAGAACGCAACCCAAATAAAGAATGCGTTGTTAGGTGATTCATCCGAAGGCGATTTGCTGAACCGTATCCGCGAATTTGCTGTTAAATCGGGCATAACAACAGAGGATATTAAGAATCTTACTATTTCTGCACTTATCCTGAAAATGCAGCTTGCCAGCAAGAGCGATGAAGACAAAACTTTCCTGGGTAATCTGATGAAGATGGCTAAGTCCATGGGAGTTTCAAATCAGAAATTGGGTTGATTTACGATTTGACTTAACTCCTTAATCCGCATGGAATTCCTCTCCCTTGAGGGGAGAGGTGCCCAAAGGGCGGAGTGGGGAGTTAAAAAACAAATACTATGGGCAAACTAATCAACAGAGACGACCAAAAAGCATTCCGTAAGAAACTACGCAATGAGCCAACAGCTGCTGAAACCACTTTATGGAAATTTCTGCGAAACAAACAGCTGGAAGGATTAAAATTCAGAAGACAACAAGGATTCGGTTCTTATATTGTAGATTTTTATTGCCCGGAACTACAATTAGTCATTGAACTGGATGGTGAAAATCATTTCTATTCAGAAGAATACGATGATGCCCGAACACAATATTTGCAGAAAGAAGCAGGTATTACAGTTATGAGATTTGAGAATAAAACTGTGTTTATGAATTTAGATCTGATTATTTCAGAGATATTAGAATATAGGGATAAGAAAAACAATTTATAGTTTTCTACTCCCCACTCCGCCCTTTGGGCACCTCTCCCCTCAAGGGAGAGGAATCGATGCCGCATTGGTATTAATAAAAACAATGCCACACGGTGCCCAAAGGGCGGAGTGGGGAGTAAAACAACAAGAATTCAATATGCAAGATACAGCCAAAAAGCCTGCCGAAACCCTCGAAGCAGGAACTTATGAAATAATCCGCAAGCGCCTGCAAGCGCAAAAAGATGAACTTTTAACCCGCCTCAACTCACTGAACGAAGCGCGAAAAGAAGTATTCACCTCAACAGAATTTTCACTCATTGCCAACCAGCGCATCAACACAGAAAACAACTGCGAGGCACGCGGTATCATGGCATTTGCCGGCCTTTGTATCTTTGGTTACAATGTACATTTCGGACTGCGCTCCGACATACAACTGAGCGACGTTTTCAGTATTTACCTGTTCGAAAACAATCAGTTCGTACCTCAACCCCTCACACTTATTGAGGACGAAACCTTTATAACCGACTATAAAAATCTATATAAATATTATCGCGATTCCATTTTCTCGAAATTCCGCTGTACGGAGAATTATCTCTACATGATTTTCCAGACAAGCAAGAACATGGAAGACCAAAAGGCTTTCAAATGGCTTATCAAAGGCGATAAACTAATTTATCAGGACGACCGCAGCATACACGAGGTAGTTAAAGCACCTCAACATGAGTTTAAGTGGATCAAAACTACACTCGACGACCGCCGACTGGGAGCACATCCACATGTTTCTATCCTCGAGAAAGTGTTTATTGAAGCAGTAGGTGGCGACATTACTTTCAAAATTGAGGATAATACACAAACCGGTAAAGGAATCTATGCCGAACCTGTAGAAAACCGCGACCAACAACTGGATGATGCCGATTACTATTATGCCGATCTGGGTAATCTTATCCTTATCCGCATTAAACCTTATCAGGAAGACTTCCGTACGTATGTGTTTAACACACGTACCAAAGAAGTTGTTAACATACCCATGCTTAATGATGCGGGAATACTTTTGCCCGACAATCATGGAGTAATGTTTCCCAACGGTTATTATCTGCAAAACGGAGAGCACAAAATATTCGAAAGTGACCTTACCGGACTGGAGTTTTTCCGTAAAATTGCCTCACCTAACGGGGAAGATTATCTATACGTCTTCTATCAAAATAAACGGAATGTATATGTGTTGATGTCGTACAACATCATCAACCAACAAGTTGAAACACCGATAATTTGTAGTGGACACACACTTTACAATGATGGTACACTTATATTCTTCCGCTCGGAACTGGAAGCAACACGCCACCATCAGGTACAGATATGGCGCACACCTTACTCGCGCGCTTTAGTCGAGAATTATGAGAAGCGCGACAATGTACTTTATAAAATAGGTAATAAAGACATTGTAAAAGCCATGGCCGAATGCCAAAGCGTTATCCACCTGATTAATAAAGAAGATACTTACGAAGGACTTTACGAGGATATCGTAAAGAAATCTAACGATATAGTCGATGCCTATTTCTGGGTAAATGATCCGGCTACCTTTATACTGGCCGAACCTTTAAAGCAAATAAAAGATGTAGCCAACACTGCTATCGACGAATTTGAGAAGGTAAAAGCTCAGAAAAAGCATGCAGCCGAAGTGCTGGAAACCACCGATGAGAAGGTTAACAAGCTACTCTTCAACATTAAAAGTACCCGTTTCGAAACACTTGACCAGCTTGTTAAGTTACTGGCCGAAACCCGTAGCATGCAAGGAGAGGTTATTGAACTGGCCAATGTTCGGTACATTGATATGGAAAAAATCGGCAAGCTGAAAGAAACCCTATCGCAAACGGCTGTCGACCTTTCTGATAAAACGGTTCAGTTCCTGCTCGGTGATGAAGCCCTCCTACCCTACGAAAACATGGTGGTTGAGCAGAAAACACAGGTGCAGGAAGTAACCAAAGTTGTCGATGCACAGGTTATTGAGGAAAACTGCAAAAAAATATCAGCCGAGCTGGAACTCCTGATTGACATCCTCAATAGCCTGAAAATCGACGATACCACCCAAACAACCAAGATTATTGAAAAGATATCGCTTATCTTTTCTTCGCTCAACGAAGTACGGGCACAACTAAAAAAGAAGGTAGACTCACTTAAAAGCAAAGAATCTATTGCCGAATTCCGTGCACAGCTAACATTGCTTGAACAAAGCATTGTTAACTACCTGGAACTTTCGACCTCGCCCGAACGCTGCGACGAATATTACACCAAAGTAAGTGTACAGATTGAAGAACTGGAAAGTAAGTTTGCCGACTTTGATGAATTTATTCTTATTATTGCCGATAAGCGAAACGAAGTTATTAAAGCCTTCGATGGCAAGAAAGCTCAGCTTATTGAACAGATAAACCGCCGTACCTCTTCACTGGAACAAATTGGGTTACGGGTTCTTAAGAACATCGAAAACAAAGCCCAGACCTTTAAAACGCGCGAAGACATACAGGTATTCTACTCTACCGACCTGATGGTAGATAAGGTACGCAAACTGTCGGAAGATCTTCGTCAGTTGGGTGATGTATCGAAAGCGGAAAATCTGGAAAACAATCTTAAAACATCGTACGAAGATGCCCTTCGTATATTGAAAGATAAATCGGAACTGTTTGCCGATGGCGAGAATATCATCTCACTGGGTACATACAAATTTGCCGTAAACAAGCAATCGCTCGACTTAACTGTGGTACGCCGGGATGATAAGTTGTTCTTCCACCTTACCGGAACCAATTTCTATCAGGAAATGAAGAACGAGGAAATAAATCGTTATCATAGCATCTGGGATCAGGAAGTGGTTTCCGAGAATCGTTTGGTGTACCGTGCCGAATACCTGGCTTACCTGGCTTTCCGCGAACAACAAAAGCAAAAAAACTTTGATGTAAATGCCTTCATATCCAAAAAGATAGAGCAAAGTTATTCCGAATCCTATCTGAAAGGAGTTCATGATTTTGATGCTATAGCCATCTACAATGCACTATACACTATTCACGGCCAACTGGGAGTTCTCTCCTTCCGTCCGCAAGAGCGTGTTGCTGCACAATTGTTCTGGTACAGTATTCCGCAGGAAGAAAAAGACCTGTTGAAGGGGCTTATCACTTCGGCCAATCATGTATTAAAAGCATTTCCGGCTTCGAAAAACTACCAATATGTAATTCAAAGTATCCAGAAGAATTATTGCGACTGGAATACCTATTTCAATTCCGAAAAGATTTTTCCGGAAAGAATTGCCATGTATCTGTTCCTTGAACTGGCCGATGCCAACTCATTCACCATAACAGAGCAGTCCAAGAGTTTCAAAGAAGAATTTCTCTCTTACTTGCGCACCCAGAAGCTGACTTCAAACTTCGAGGCCGATTTAGCAGATAAATCATTCACCACAGTCGAACGTTTTTTACTTACACGCAACTGGTTGTCATCCTTTATCAGCCTATCGCCCGAATATGAAAAATATAAAAAATACACCGGCGAAACTGCTTGCCAGTTAATGCTGAAAGATTATACATTCGAGTTACGTAAAAGTCCGGATCTTATTGAGGTGAGCGACCTTCGCGGCTCGCATCCGGTTATTGTGAATAACGAGTACAAAATAGACTTCCATCGTTTCAAGCAAAAGATGAACTACTTTGTAGAAACCAGTGTACCCCGCTTTACTGAGTTCAATGAGTTGAAAGAAAGTGTTATTGCCAACTACCGCAGATCACTTAAAATCAACGAGCTCAAGCCACGTGTGCTTACTTCTTTTGTACGTAACAAGCTTATCAACCAGGTTTACCTGCCACTTATTGGTGCCAACCTGGCTAAACAGATGGGAGTTGCCGGCGACAACAAACGTACCGCCCGTATGGGTATGTTGCTGCTTTTATCGCCTCCGGGATATGGTAAAACAACACTTATGGAGTATCTGGCAAACATCATGGGACTGAACTTTGTGAAAATCAACGGACCTACAATCGGACATTCCATTACTTCCATAGACCCTGCCGAAGCTAAAACATCAGGCGCTCGCGAGGAATTAAAGAAGATCAACCTATCTTTCGAGATGGCGGATAACGTAATGTTATACCTCGATGATATTCAGCACTGTAGTGCCGAGTTCCTTCAGAAGTTTATTTCACTTGCCGATGGCCAGCGTAAAATGGATGGTATATTCGATGGGGAAAGCAAAACTTACGATTTGCGTGGTAAACGTTTCTGTATCATTATGGCTGGTAACCCTTACACCGAAAGCGGTGAGAAGTTCCAGATACCCGATATGCTTGCCAACCGTGCCGATGTGTACAACCTGGGAGATGTAATTGGTGATTCGGCTAATTTGTTTAAACTTAGTTTATTGGAGAATGCGATTGTTGAGAATCCTTATATCCAGAAGGTAGCCGGAAAGAGTTTCAACGACTTCTACAACCTTGTTGAGTATGTTGAATCGGGAAGTGATATGATGCCCGACCTCGAGGCCAACCATACCACACAGGATATTGACGATTTTGTTGCTGTAATCCGCAACAGTTTAATGGTGCGCAATGTAGTACTGAAAGTTAATCAAAACTATATAGCCAGTGCAGCCATGCAGGATTCGTACCGCACAGAACCTTCATTTAAATTGCAAGGTTCGTACCGCGACATGAATAAAATGATTAGTCAGTTGGTACCTTTAATGAATAAAAACGAGGTTACAACCTTAGTCCTTAATCATTACGAAAGCGAAGCCCAAACACTAACTGCCGACAGTGAAGCAAACCTGCTTAAGCTGAAAGAAATAGCAGAATTATTATCTGATGCCGATAGCGAACGTTGGGAACATATTAAAACTGTGTTCAACAAGAATAACAAATTCGGAAGTATTGATAAGGAAAATCAAACAGGACAGGTGCTAATTCAATTGGCTGAGTTTAATGATAATCTGGAAGGTATACGCAAAGCAATAACTAAAAAATAGAATGGAAGGAGTTATCGCTTCGCTAGGAGTTAAAGGAGTTAAAGTTAAATTCTATAAGCTATGGGAGGTGAAGGACATTCGTTGGACATGATACGACGCCTTGCAGATAACCGAAAACTGCAAAAGATACGCCGTGAAAGAAACCGTGAACTATACAAAAAACTAGTTGAAGGCACGTTATCTGGCGACGATTCCAATTTAACAGTTGAGGAGCAAGAGCGTATTATGGCTGAAATAAAAGAATATAAGCAATTCAAGAAACAGCAAACCAACAGTATGATGCTTATTGCTTTGGGAATTATTGTTGTAGCAGTTATTGTAGTGTGGGTTATTTTAAAAATCTGCACAGTTTTATAAGGCCAACGACCTTATAGCTTCTAGCTCCGAGGCTTACAGCCTCGTAACCATGCGGTATCCCTCACGTAGGCCGTTGGCCTACGCTAGAAGCTATTAGGCCGTTGGCCTATTTTGAAACTTAATTCAGCCCAGACGTCAACTCACTATAAACCTCTCTCAGTTTCTTAAGATTGGTTAGTTTCTTCTCTCCAATCCGGGCTAAGAAAGATGTTAATAGTTCTATCAACGCTTTGTTATGCAGCGTACTGATATTAAGCATATTACCTTCAAGCAAATCAATAAATCGTTTTAAGGGCAGCCACTTGGTATGCAGTAGTTCTGCCATATTCTTTCCCAGATATACATTATCTATCAGATTATATTGCACCTGTTCCATCCAAAGAGAAGCTGCATAATCCTTGATTTCTTTTGCCGGAGCAAAGAACGAGAGTGCCAATAACAGATAACCCATTTCCGAAAGAGGCAAACGAAGCTTTATTAATGTACTAAGTGCATTTACCAAACTGCCCTTCTCGCCCATATCCATAGAATTATAAACACGGATATTCCGTATGTAGGCTCCAATTATTGCATCCGGATTATAAGGATTTGATACTATTAACCTTTCAACATCGCCAGCCCAAAGAAAACGACTGCGATGCATAGCATAAGCATACTCGGATACAAATGTACTTTCATTGTGTTTCTTAACGTTATAAGTAGGAAGTTTTAAACGCAAGATTATAGTTCTATAATCATCCTCAACCCATTTTAAATTGCTGGTAAGTTCCTCTACAACCCATTTAAAATTGCCGGTTATATATTCGGTAGGAATGCCGCCAATACCCAAAGTTGGCCCGAATCCCCATTGAGTAAATTGCTGAGGCAACGTATGTGGGTGTTTATTTAAAGCAGCACATAGCCACCATTCGGGATGCTTTACTTTGGTAGGTGCTTCAACAGCGGGGTCGAAAAGATAAACAAGTACATCGCGCACCTCTCCTGTTAATGTTTGCTGTGCCAGTTTAAAGGCCTCATTGGTATTATCCTGTGCACAACGCTGTATGGCCTGTTGCATATCTAACCGGTAAGGCATTTGATTATTTTGCTGATACACCTGTAAACGTTGTACCAGTACAACAGGATCAATCCACAATGGAGCATGCGTAGGAGTTGACAGCAAATTGAAAGAAGTTTCTTTGCGAATACTATCTAACGTTTTTAAAAGAAGAAAATAAAGAGGGTACAGTTCGGGGTGTTCAATCTTCTTCTCCCAATTACTCATATTGAGGTCTGTTTCTTTTGACAGTGTTTTCAGATATTCCGAGGCACCGGGAAACTTTTCATTCAGTAGCTTACCATAGCTTACAAAGAAAGCAGCAGTAGTACGATCGGCCAAACCTATCTGAGGATTCCAGTTATTAATGCATTTAACAGCCTGTTTGAATACCGGTTCTAACTGGGCAACCTTTTCAGCAGTAAGTTGTGGATGGAACTGTTGCACATAAACCGGAAACATAAATGCATGCCAGGGCTCATTGTTGTCAAACACCTGCCCGGCAAAGAAGAGGTAATCTTCAAAGCTGCTTATAGCCGGTATTTCGTTTTCGCTACTTATTAATGATGGTAATGGTTGCACTTCCACATCCAAGATTTGTGCAGAAGCCACTTCGGACTCGGGTATTGCTTCCAGGAAACCAGAAAGTAATGGCTTTACCGATGATAGTATGTATTGTGTATATCCGGCAAGAGGAAGACTTACAATGTTGTTCGTTCCGTATTTGGCAATCAGTTTTGCCAGTTTCTTTTGTATACCTTCGTCGTTGTTTACAAAGCCATCAATCAAAGCCAGACAGACAGGTTCTTTCAATTCCGGCCGTTCTTTAAGCAGATTCTCACAGATGGCAATTGTACTGTTAACCACAGCTTTAACGCTCGAAGCCAACAATACCGGAACCTGAGTTAAAAACTCATCAGCAAGAAAAGATGACTCTTTAGAGAGATTCTTTATACAACTCAATGCATTGTTTATAGGTTTGCTTTGTGGTGAAGTTAGCACCTGAAACAGTTCCGGTTGCAGGGAAAGAAGTTCTTTGGTAGTTGGCTGTAAAGCATCGAAAAGCTCAACAAACCAACCTATTTGATTCTTATTGAAATTACCATTTGCAGTAAGCAAACACTCTTTTAGTAATCGTAACCTATCCAAATGGCCTTGCAAAGCTAACTGCCTGAAAATCTTACTCCAGTTATCATCCTCGTTCTCAAGCCCATAATAGTTATAGTTAATACTGGTTGGATAAGAGAATAACAACCAGATATGTTCCGAAAGTGTTTCGGGATACTCTAATAGTTTTTCTACCCTCATTGAATGCATGGGCGTTTCGTGCCTGAAAAACACAAAGGGATGTGCCTGCAATGTGGTAGTAATCAGTTCGGGCGTAAGGGTTATGTATCCCTTTTTATACCACCGCATGATTTCTTCATAGGTAAAATCCCTCCATTGCGGATTGGTGTGGTTGCTGTTTATAAATTCGCTCATCCAATCGGGGCAATACCATTCCAGTATATCGTCTATCCGGATTCGTTCTATCAAATCCTGTTGCGAGTATTCATGAAACTTTATAAAGCCACTACTTAAATGACTAATTTGCACCCGGTTGCTAATTTGTACCCGGTTGCGTTTATAATCGGCAAAGCTAAAACAAACAAATGCAGCTATCGAAGCTATGGCAAATTGTGTATGGGTACCATTTATAGTTGAACGTTTGTTTTTATATTCGTAAGTAGAATAATATTTTATCCGTTCCTTTATTACAAGAGATAGTTTTTTGCGTTCCTCGCCGATTAGTGATTTAAGAAAGGGGATAATATCGTCTATTTTTTCTTCCTGCAAGATATCGAGTAATTTTTGTTTCATGCCCTCCTCCATTTTACTATTTGGAAATCTGTAATTAAACAAACTATATTGTTATTCTTATCCTTTCCGATATAGCTTTCATAAAAGCCTTCGCCAAAACCGGTTGAGAATACAGCCATATTTCGATGTATAATACCAGTGTTTCCGCTAGTTTCCAGTGCGCGCTGAATGCCCGATGTTACATTGTGCGAAGCCTCACGCTGATAGGCCCAAAAAGTTTCGACATCAGCAAAAAAGCCAGCACCCATATCTACACTATAGCCATACAAATAGCTGGGTCTGGGTTTAGAATCATCTGTCATGGCTATATCCCAGGTTGCTATTTCTTTGTTACTGAATCTAATTTGAGCCAATGCCACCCGGGTATCGCCAAATTGTTTAGCCAGAGCCAGCTCTACCGGAAAAGACCCTTTGGGAAACTGAGGATATAATTCGTTGCACGATACATAAAGCGGATCGCCTACAGCTATTTTACCCGAAAATATTTTTATTTTTCCCAATAGCAGCTTTTCAAAGACCCATCCCTTGCATACACATCTGGGTTTATTAAAGGCAGATTCAAGTAATCCGTGAATTTTAAATCCCCTGATCTGGGGACAGGGTTTTGGTGTAGCCAGGCGGGTATCCAGCGGACCATCTTCTTCAATTTTCACAAATCGCGAATGCTTAAATAGTTCCCAATGCAAATTCATATAGGCATCATCGCCAATTTCATAAAACTCGTTCGCAACAAAGGCATCAAAGGGAATTACATTCAGCGTTTTGTAGTTAATTGCACCAACAAACCAATCTGTCCATTTCAAAAACATCTCGGCAGCCTTTTCTTTCTCTCCTATTTTTATGAAACTATAAGCCATGTCACAATAATCTTGCTGATAATAGACTTCGGTTTTACATTCATCGTAAGCCCTCCAAAGTCTCATTTCAATATCGTACATGGATTTTCTTAATGCCAGATAGTGGTCGGCAGTTGTAATTTTATTCTTCTTTACCTTAGTGCGATTCATGCTTTCAAGGTAAGCCAGGATTTTCTTGGCCTCATCGGTTCTCTTTGTTTTAGTAGCAGCAACACTCACAAGTAGCCAATCGAACTCGTGTTCTCTTTCCCAAATAGATTTCATAAGATGATAATACCTGCTATCACCAAATGCAAATACCAGTAGATTCATCACTCTGTTCCAGTCTTTGGTAAAATAGGCAACCAACTGGGCAAACACATACGTTGTTAGAGGGTAATATCTTTGACCCATCTTTAACAATTCGTCCATTCCTTCTTCAATTCTACCTCTGCGAATTTTCTCGCATCCGCCATGAAAATGTCTCGATACCAAATTGGGTAGTGGTTCGGTAGTACAATAGGTTTCAGGAATGTGAAACTGGTAGTTTATAATAATTTCCCTGTTTCTCTCTAAATCGGTTTTCATTAAATCAAATACTCCACTTCTTTAAAAGCATACTGCCTGCGTTTTCCTTGTTCATCTTCTAACACCAAAAAGCCTTCGGGAAGTACCTCTACAATACGGGCAGAGAATGTTCCTTCGGCATCACGGTATGGATAATAACCATCATTGCGGTAAAGCATGCTGTAATATGTTTCGTCTATTTCGTTTCTTCTTTGTTTCAGAATATCATAGTAGTATTGCAGATGCTCTATTACATCTTTAAGCATATCTTTTATTCCGAAAACATGATTAGTGATATTAAAAAGCGATACCGGGTTGGGGAGTGAGCTATCGAAACTTTCTTGATTAATATTTAATCCAACCCCAATAATACTTTGCTTTATCTCGGCTCCCTGAATATCGTTTTCTATTAATATACCACATATCTTTTTATTTTTCCAGTAGATATCGTTTGGCCATTTTATTGTAATACCATCAACAAACATATTGAGGCTGTGCCTTATTGCCAAAGCTGCAATTTTAGATAGATAGAATTGTTTGCTTACTTCAAGAAAATCAGGTTTAACATAGATACTACACAACAGGTTTTTGTCTTTTTCGGATATCCAATGGTTGCCCCGTTGCCCTTTTCCGGCAGTTTGAAAACCAGCAATAACCGAGCTGAATGCTGGTAGTGGCCCTTTTTTAAGTAATTCCTGAAGATAGTTATTGGTAGAGTTTGTTTCGTCTACATATTCCTGATAAGTATGTGGTGTCATGATTTCAATTTTCAACTTATTAAAACATTGGGGGATAAAAAGCCTCTTCTATATGATCTATTTTAAAGTTACCTTCCTGCCCAACTACACTGATAATATCGAACCGAACAGGAGCATCAATCCTAAATATCTTTATATATGCATCGGTAGCCTGAACTATCTTTTTTACTTTTTGCATATTCACTGCATCTTGTGGTAATGAGTAGTTTGTGTTTTGCCGGGTTTTTACTTCAACTATAACCAGTTCATTATCTTTTGCAGCTACAATGTCCAGCTCCAGATGTCCTCTGTGCCAATTTCGATGCCGGATAACATAACCATTATCCTCAAGATATGACACTGCTGCATTTTCTCCAGCTTCACCAAGTTCGTTATGCTCTGCCATTTTGTTTGTTTTCTCACAAAAATACACTTTTTATTTTTTGTTATTACATAAGTAAAAGTAATTTTGCAGAGAATTATGAAGAAAAGGGATAAAAATTGTGTCAGAGTCTCTGTTAATGAGCCAAAACGTCAGCAAAAGATGACATGTTTACTGACTGAAGAAGAACTGCGTATTATAGAACGCTATCTGGAAAAGTATAAAATTTCCAACCGGTCGCGTTGGATGCGCGAAACTCTTCTTGCTTCTGTTATGAGAAAAATGGAAGAGGACTACCCTACCCTTTTCAACGAACACGATATGAGAAGATGAATGACATTTCATTTATGAAACAAGCCCTTATCGAAGCAGATAAGGCTGCCGAGAAAGGCGAAATTCCTGTTGGTGTTATTATTGTGAGCCATGGACGCATTATTGCCAGAGGGCATAACCTTACCGAAACATTAAACGATGTTACCGCTCATGCCGAAATGCAATCTATTACTGCTGCCGCAAATGTATTGGGAGGAAAATATTTAACCAACTGTACCATCTATGTTACTGTTGAACCTTGTGTTATGTGTGCCGGAGCAATTGGTTGGGCACAAGTAAGCCGGCTTGTTTTTGGGGCTGCCGATGAAAAAAGAGGGTATCAACGGTTTGCACCGGATGCTTTGCATCCTAAAACAGAAGTGGTTCAGGGGGTACTGGCCGATGAATGTAGTCGGCGAATGAAGGAGTTTTTTAAGGCGCGGAGATAATTCATTGCGTCTGTATCTCACCGAAGATACTTTTGTATCTCACCGAAGATACTTTTGTATCTTGCCTAAGATACTTTTGTATCTCGCCTAAGATACTTTTGTACCACCAGCGTGGTACTTTTTTCTCAAGGGCAAAAAAACAGTGGTACTGTAAGATTCTGATTTTCAAAACAATAGAATTTCAACAAAATCAAAACAAAGCATTATATACCATTATATACCAGAGTGGAAGGAGTTATAACTCTTCGAAATCCACATACTCACCATCATCTTTACCGAATACTTTTTTGCGGTCTTTGTTCTGGAAATCAGTAAATGATTCTTTTTTTTGTTGCGTGTTAGTACGTGTATTGTTGTTTCGCGATTGCTGACCCGGGTTTGTACGGCGGCCAAAACCAAATAGAGAACGAACAACAGTGCCTATTATTGATATTCCGAATAGCAATACAACAAGTATAATAATGAAGATAAATCCTAAAAAAGAGAACATAGGCTAAAACTATTAAATAAGTAAAACAGTATTAAAACAACAAGTGTGCCAAATGTGTTCGTGATTTTTATGCTTTCTTTCGTGTAAAGAGAGAAAGAAGAATATACCATGCAATACTTGCAGCTATACCGCTAACCTTAAGGAATATAATAAGTACAATACAAACAACCAGAAAGAGTATGCGAAGCTTATTCTCATTCCAGGTAAGAGTCTTAATTTTTAATGAGAACATAGGAATCTCTGATACCAGTAAACCCGAAAACAGAAAAACCAGTAACAACAGATATATTGCATTGAATTGCGACGAAGTTAAAAAGCCATGTGCTCCAACAATTAAAGCAGCCCAGAATAATGCGTTGGCTGGTACAGGCAACCCTACAAATGAATCGGTTTGCCGGGTGTCGTTGTTAAACTTAGCCAACCTCAGTGCTGAGAACACAGCCAGAACAAATGCAAGATATGGAAATAAATCACTTACACCAGTAAGGAATGAGGGGTAAGTTACCTCTTTAAATAAGGAGAAGAGCATCAGAGACGGAGCCATACCAAAACTGATATCATCGGCCAATGAATCCAAGTCTTTCCCAATAGGCGATGGAGCATTCAGTACCCTTGCAAGCATTCCGTCGAAGAAATCAAATACTGCACTAAGAATAATAAAGATGAGTGCCAATGTATAATTCGCTTCAAAAGCCATAACACAAGCAATACAACCAGAGAAAAGGTTGAGGCAGGTAACAAAATTAGGTATGAAGCGTATAACCATTCCGTTTTTATTTTAATTTGGCAAGGATTGTTTGATTACCGGTAGTTTTTTGTCCCATAGCTACACATACCTCTGTGCCTATAGGCAAATAAACATCCACGCGCGATCCGAATTTAATAAATCCCATGTGTTCGTCGATAAAGCATTCTTCACCCACTTCGGCATAGGTAACAATACGGCGTGCCATAGCTCCTGCAATCTGCCGGGCCAGCACTTCTACACCTTCGGGGGTTTTAATAACAATCGTTGAACGCTCATTTTCGGTACTTGCTTTGGGCAGCCATGCTTTCAAGAACTTACCATTATGATGTTCTACCTTCATTACAGTACCGTCAACCGGATACCAGTTGGCATGTACATTCAATACACTCATAAAGATAGAAACCATTAAACGGCGGTCGTGAAAGTACTCATGTTCATCAACTTCCTCTATAACTACAATTTTACCATCGGCAGGAGCTACTACTATTCTCTCACTTGCCTGTTCGAAAACACGGATAGGACAGCGGAAAAAATTAACTACCAGCGAATAGAGTACAATGCTTATGGCTAGAATAATATAAAAGATAGGATTACACCCGAGGAAGTAATACACAGCCGAATTTAAGATCAATAATATCAAAAAGCCTCCAATCAAGATGTTCGTACCTTCGTGGTGTATTCTGATTTTCTTTAGCTTCTGTAAACGTCGGCCCATAAATTAGTTTTAAGTTGATACATTATTAGCTGCAAAAATAGACTTATTTTAAAAATCAAACAAGTAATTGAGAGAGAAATAGATGATTTGATAACTTTTTGGAGAAAAACTTTGCTGAAACACATAGTCATTGTAACTTTGGTCATCAGTTTTGAGTAGTGAGTAGTGAGTTATGAGTACCATGCGGAATTAAAATCATAGTTCATAACTCACTACTCATAACTCATTACTCAAAACTCATTACTCATTATGCACGATTTTGTTCATTTACACGTCCACACCCAATATTCGCTCTTAGATGGTCAGGCAAGCGTAAGCGCATTAGTCGATAAAGCTATAGCCGATGGAATGCGGGGCATTTCTATTACCGATCATGGAAACATGTTCGGAGTCAAAGAGTTCTACAACTACGTCTCCAAGAAAAACGGCAAAGTAAAAGGTGAAATTAAAGACCTGAAGAAAAGCATTGCTGAACTGGAAAAAAGCGATGCCGAAAACAAAGAAGAAGAATTGGCTAAGCTGAATGAACAACTGGAAGCTGCTAATAAACGACTGTTCAAACCCATCATCGGTTGCGAGATGTATGTGGCACGCCGCACAATGGATAAAAAAGAAGGTAAGCCCGACCAAAGCGGTTATCACCTTGTTTTACTTGCCAAAAACGAAACAGGATACCATAACCTTATAAAGCTGGTTTCAAAGGCCTGGACCAATGGGTATTATATGCGCCCGCGTACCGACCGGAACGAGCTGGAGAAATACCACGAAGGCCTGATTGTTTGTTCGGCATGTCTGGGGGGTGAAGTACCCAAAAGAATCACTGCCGGACAGATGGAAGAGGCAGAAGAAGCTGTACAATGGTACAAAAACCTCTTTGGAGACGACTACTATCTTGAAATGCAAATGCACAAAGCAACTGTTCCAAATGCAAATCATGAAGCATACCCCTTGCAAGTTAATGTTAATGAAAAGATTATAGAACTTAGCAAGAAATTCAATGTTAAGCTGATTTGTACAAACGACGTTCACTTTGTTAACGAAGAGCATGCCGAAGCTCACGACCGTCTTATCTGCTTAAGTACTGGTAAGGACCTGGACGATCCGAACCGTATGTACTACACCAAGCAGGAATGGATGAAGACACGCGAGGAAATGAACGAACTCTTTGGCCATATTCCCGAGGCACTTACTAATACTGTAGAAATATGTGATAAAGTGGAGTTCTATACCATCGACAACCCACCTATCATGCCAACCTTCGAAATTCCTGTAGAGTTTGGAACCGAAGAAGAATACAGGCAAAGGCTCACCGAAAAAGATTTGTTCGATGAATTCACCCAAGATGAAAACGGCAATGTGGTGCTTAACGAGAAAGAAGCCAAAGCCAAAATAGATAGTCTTGGTGGTTATGAAAAGCTATACCGTATTAAATTGGAAGGTGATTACCTGAAAAAGCTTACCTACGATAAAGCTCCTAAATATTACGGCGACCCGATACCGAAGGAGGTGAAAGAACGACTCGACTTTGAGCTGCACATCATGAAAACGATGGGTTTCCCGGGATACTTCCTTATTGTGCAAGACTTTATTGCCGCTGCCCGTGGAATGGGTGTATCGGTAGGTCCGGGACGTGGATCGGCTGCCGGATCGGCTGTAGCTTATTGTTTGGAGATTACCCGTATAGACCCTATTAAATACGACCTGCTGTTTGAACGTTTCCTTAACCCCGACCGTATATCACTCCCCGATATTGATATCGACTTCGACGATGATGGCCGTGGCGAAGTACTGCAATGGGTAACCGAAAAGTATGGATACGAAAAGGTAGCGCACATCATTACATATGGTACAATGGCTACAAAGAGTTCCATCAAAGATGTAGCCCGCGTGCAGAAACTACCTTTGTCGGAATCGGACAGATTATGTAAGTTGGTTCCTGACCGAATACCGGATAAGAAGATAAATCTACGGAATGCCATTGAATTTGTACCTGAGCTACAAATGGCCGAGGCCTCGCCCGACCCAATGGTACGCGATACCATTAAATATGCTAAGATACTCGAAGGTAATGTGCGCAACACAGGTGTACACGCTTGTGGTATTATTATCTGCCGTGATGATATAACCGATTGGGTACCCGTAAGCACTGCCGATGATAAGGAAACCGGCGAAAAGATGCTGGTTACCCAGTTTGAGGGTTCGGTAATTGAAGAAACCGGACTCATCAAAATGGACTTCCTGGGACTGAAAACCCTTTCTATTATTAAGGAAGCCGTTGAAAACATTCGCCTGCGTCATGGAATAGAACTTGATATTGACACCATTGATATTGAAGACTCGCTGACCTATCAACTATATAGTGAAGGGAAAACAATTGGTACATTCCAGTTCGAGTCTGGCGGTATGCAGAAATATCTTCGAGAGCTTCAACCAACTACTTTTGAAGACCTTATTGCGATGAATGCTCTTTATCGCCCAGGTCCTATGGATTACATCCCCGATTTCATCGACCGTAAGCATGGACGCAAGCCTATTGAGTATGACATCCCAGTGATGGAACAATACCTGAGCGACACCTATGGTATTACGGTATATCAGGAACAGGTCATGCTCCTGTCTCGTCTGTTGGCCGACTTTACCCGTGGTGAATCTGACGCTCTTCGTAAAGCAATGGGTAAGAAGTTGCGCGACAAACTGGATCAGATGAAACCCAAATTTGTTGAAGGTGGAAAGAAGAATGGACACGACCCAAAGATATTGGAAAAGATATGGGGAGACTGGGAGAAGTTTGCATCATACGCTTTCAATAAATCGCATGCTACATGTTACTCGTGGGTAGCTTATCAAACAGCCTATCTTAAAGCACATTACCCAGCCGAATATATGGCTGCCGTAATGAGCCGAAACATTTCGAACATTACGGAAATCACCAAGTTCATGGACGAATGTAAAGCCATGGGCATGGAAGTACTTGGACCGGATGTGAATGAAAGTAACTTGAAATTTACCGTTAACCCCAAAGGAGATATTCGTTTCGGGCTAGGAGCTATTAGAGGTGTAGGCGAAGGGGCTGTTCAGGCTATCATGGAAGAACGTGCAAAGAATGGACCATTCAATGGGATATTCGACTTTGTTCAGCGTGTTAATCTGAATACCTGCAACAGGAGGAACATTGAAAACATTGCTTTGGCTGGCGGATTCGATAACTTCTCGGAAATAAAACGCGAGCAATTCTTTGCAGCAAACGCTAAAGGCGAAGTATTTCTTGAAACCTTGGTTCGGTACGGAAATAAATATCAAACAGATAAGGCAATGGCCACCAACTCCTTATTTGGTGGTGATAACATTATAGACATTGCCACCCCCGAGATTCCACCGGCTGAACGCTGGAACGACTTGGAACGGTTGAACCGCGAGCGCGAGTTAGTAGGAATCTACTTATCGGCTCACCCATTGGATGAGTATAGTATTGTGTTGAATTATTTATGTCCTACAAAGATGGTTGATCTGGAGAATCTGGAAGCCCTTTCTAACCAAGAACTTACAATGGGTGGAATGGTGGTTGCCACACGTAAAGGCATTGGCAAAACAGGTAACCCATATGGCTTTGTGAAGATAGAAGACTTCTCTGGTTCGCACGAACTAGCTTTCTTTGGAGCAGATTGGGTGAATTTCCAAGGATACCTTTATGAAGGAACATTCTTATATATTAAGGCTAAATGCCAACCCAAAAAGTGGAGAGAAAACGAATTGGAAATCAAAGTCAATAAGATAGAACTCTTATCCGATGTAAAAGATAAACTGATTGAGAAATTCACCATCACAATCCCTTTGGCAGCTTTGAATTCTGCCTTGATTACCGAGTTAGCCATTCATACGAAGGAACAACCTGGCAAAACCGAACTCTATTTTAAAGTGATAGATTCCGATGACGCATCGCAAACGTTGGACTTTGTTGCACGACCCGTTAAAATATCGGTAGGCAAAGGCCTGATGTCTTACTTAGAAGAACATCCTGAACTGAAATTCCACATTAATTAGTTGAGAATTGAGAGTTGAGAGTTATAATGAATGCTGCATGGAAACTCTCAACTCTCAATTCTCAACTCTCAACTAAATATACTATCTTTGCAACAACAAAGAAGTATTACATTTGTTAATACAACAAACAAATAAACTAAAATAAAATGGCATTAGAGATTACAGACAACAATGTAGATGAAATCATGGCAAAAGGATTGCCAGTAGTTATTGACTTTGGAGCAGAATGGTGCGGACCATGCAAAGTTGTATCTCCTATTATTGATGAACTGGCATCAGAATATCAGGACCAGGTTATTATTGGGAAATGTGATGTAGATGAGAATACTGAACTTGCTGCACGATACAACATTCGTAATATTCCAACTATCTTATTTATAGAGAATGGTAATGTTGTTGATAAACTGGTTAGCGCAGTTCCAAAGGATAAAATAGAAGCTAAGATAAAGGCATTATTATAGTTGAAAGTTGAGAGTTGAGAGTTGAAAGTTACCATGCGGTATCTTAACTCTTAATTCTCAACTCTCAACTCTCAACTCTCAACTCTCAACTCTCAACTAATATGAAAGACGATTTCTTACTCGATGAAACCGATGATGAACAAACAATCGAATTCATCAAAAACTATCTTCCACAGGAATTAAAGGAAAAGTTCACTGATGATGAACTTTACTATTTCATGGATGTTATGGACGAGTTCTATGCCGAAAGCGGTATACTTGATGCTGAACCCGACGAAGAAGGGTATGTAAACATTGACCTTGAAGAAGTGGCCAAATTCATCGCAGCCGAAGCAAAGAAAGATAAAATAGGGGAATACGATCCCGAAGAGATCTTATTTGTTGTACAAGGCGAAATGGAGTATGGCAACAGTATTGGGCAAGTAGAGTAATGAGTTGTGAGTAATGAGTTTTGAGTTACGATGCCGCATGGTAACTCAAAACTCATTACTCATTACTCAAAACTTAAAACTTAAATCGTACATCCACACCAAACTGTGCAGGACGTCCTTTCTGCATAAATCCTTTCTGCATACTCTCGAAATAGAAAGAGGCATATTCTTTATCAAAGATATTTCTTCCCCAAACATCTACCTGAACAGGACCGGCTACTGCACTGATGCGTGCATTCACTGTACCATAGAAAGATTGGGTTACATCGTTAGCCTCTGTCCAATAGATTTTACCGGCGCCACTATATCCCAGATTAGCAGTTAACTCACTGATGGTTTTGTTTTCGCCAAAGCGCCAGGTGTACTGACCGTTAGCAGAGAAAGTGTGTTGAGGAACGAATGGAACATAGTTGCCACTGTAATCCACAGCTTCTACTTTTCCGTTTGGTTTATGATTGGATTCGTATTTACGGAAAGTTGCATGGGTATAACCATAGTTCACGTTCACCATCAATGCATTTGTTATTTGCGAGCGCAATGCTGCTTCTACCCCATAACTGCGGCTTGTTCCTGCATTTTCAGTCATACGTCCGAAACCATTATCCGAGAAGCGTGCTATTTGCTGATCGTGCGTATCCATATAGAATGCTGCCAGATCGGCAAAGAGATGGTTATCAAATAAATTAAGGTGGGCACCTATTTCGTAGTTCCAACTATATTCGGGTTTATATACTGTGCTCTCGCTGATGGTAAAGTCGTTCTTTGTTTCAGGAATCATACTTAACATTCCATTTACAGCAGGTTCGGTCATACCCATATTTAGCATATACTCTTTAAGATTCCCTTTTACATCGTTCACCATACTGCCGGCCAATTCACTTTGTATAATATCCGAGAACATTTGCACATTATACCCTCCCGAGCGATATCCTTTTGATACCGATGCATAGATGTTATTACGGCTGTTAATGTCGTATTTCAAGGCAAACTTTGGCAATAATTGCAGATAATCATTTGTTTCTTTACCTTTTAGGCTAGGACCTGTTGTTTCTATTGGCAACGTTATTGGTCGGGGCATCATAGGTATTGTCAGCGAGAAGTTGTAATCAAGGTTGGTGCTACCGGAATTGTATTTCATACTATTCTTCTCATAATCCAAACGAAGTCCGGCGGTAAACGATAGTCCTTCGATAAACAAGTTATCATAGGTTGATTGATGGTATACAGCCAGATTCAGGTTGGGCGTATCGAAGTTACCTGTTGTTGTAAGAAGGCTTCCTTCTTTAATATCAAGGTTCATAGCGGGTGCTCCTGTTGGCAATCCTGCAAAAATCTTGTTTACATTACCTTCTATCATTTGGTTTACACCGTCTTCTTTAAACAAAACGGGGCCGTCGGTATTGAGCCATTGATAGAACCCGAAAACACCGGTAGTCCACTGCCAGTTACTGCCTGGTTTGGATTTTAATACAACCTCCTCCGATAGTGTACTTAGTTTCTGTTTCTGGGTAATGTTAAAGATATCATCTGTAGTAAAATCCTGATCCAGAAACATGCGGTCTTTCATATTCTGAAATCCGGTTACTGCACTCAACACAAAGTGTTTTGCCTGATATTCAACATTTAAACCAGTATTAAACAAACCGCGACGATAGCTAGCCTCATCATTATAGGCTATTTTATCTATATACTCTTTTCTATCTTCTTCTTTTCCAATGGCACCTGTATAATAATAGGGGTATCCTCCCTGATCGTTGTACTCGTAACCTACAGTAAAGTCTAGTTTCAAATTATCAGAGGGTAACCAGATGGCACGGATACGGCCTCCACCGGCATCAAGTTTATCTACCCGCTTGTTGTTATAGCTGTTCTTGAAGAATCCACCGGCATGTTCATAGAATCCACCGGCCGAGAATGCAAACTTCTCATTTATTCTGTGGTATTTGGTAACTGATGCGTTGTAATTATTATAGGTACCTGCGCTTAAACGTACATCGGTTCCTTGATAAGTAAAGGGCGATTTGGTATAAACCCGGATCAACCCTCCCATTGTATTACGCCCATACAATGTTCCTTGCGGACCACGAAGAACATCAATCCGTTCTACATCGGCATAATTAAAATCGAATGCCGATTTATCTATATAAGGTACATTGTCCACATACAATCCCACGGATGGGGTATTGATTCTGGAACCGATACCACGAATGTAAATGGCTGATGTTAATCGGGAACCATAATCGGGAATAAAGATGTTGGGTACTAATGCAGTAAGATTTTTGATGCTGTTTACCTGATTGGCTTGCATATCTTGTTGCGAAAGTAATGTAACAGCGTTAGGCAATTCGCGCAACTTCTTGTTTTCTTTGGGTGTGGCTATGACTACAATTTCTTCCACATCAACTACACGCAAGGTATCGCGTGGGATGTCTTCGGCTACAATGTTATGTACTACAAATAGTGACGAAAGGAGTAAGAGTGCTAATTTTTTCATTTGTTTCTTAATATCACAAGGATACCCACAAGGGGTATCCCTACATTGTTTAATTTTCGCCTGCAAAGTAACGGCAATTCCATTACCTGCGCAATCCTAATTTATTAGGATATATGATGAATATTTAATAAAGAAGTCCGAACATCCACAAAGGGATTCGGTTACCAAATCCGGTTTCAATATCATCTATAGCCACAAAACTATTGCTCAAATCCTTTATCTGATTAAAGTTCTTATTTACACCACCAATTTCGAAAGTAAATATATCATCTGCTACAAAATCGCCTTGATTAGATGTATTTAGTTTGTGTAAAACGCGCATTTGGTTTGCAAAGAAAGTCTCACGAATATTACCCTGATTTACATTCGATTCGGATAAAGCATAAAGCAAGTTTGTATTATCCAGATATATTTTATTTGGTTTGTTCATTGAACTCATTCCCTTTTGAGGGGAAAGATATGAAATTATTAAACCTGCTTTTTCTAAATAGCCCAAATAACGAAGTGTATTTGCCCGGTTCGCCTCTATTTCTGTACTCAACTTAGTTATGTTAGGCGAGAAAGGAACCAATGAAGAAACTATCATTAGCATCTTCTTTATTTTCTGAATGGTTACATATTCCACCTTTTCTACTGCGGGAAGGTCATTCTCCAGAATTGTATTGATGATATTTTGCAAACGTAATGGATAATCTTTCACTCCTTCTTTATAGAATGGGTAATATCCATATTGAATATATTTCTTATACTCAGGAAGTATTTTAATCTTTGAAGTAATATCGCCGGCAATGGTTTGATGCTTTTGAAGAATATCGTTTAGCGGCAACGGTTCTATATTTAGTATGTTTTCGAAAGCCAAGAATTCGCGGAAAGATAGCCCACACAGATGATAGCTAATGGCTCTGCGCGATAAATCGGCATTCGATTTATAGATTTCCAAAATAGAGGAACCAGTAAAAACAACATGTAAATCGGGATAACTATCGTATATGTTCTTTATTTCGATAGACCAAGTTGGATAACGATGTACCTCGTCCAGAAATAGATGTGTGCCACCATAGGCTTGAAACTGATTAACCAAATCGGATAAAGAGTTCTTTGTAAACCAAATGTTATCAAGACTGATATAGATTGCCTTACTACGATCGGGGAAGTTTTTCTTTATATATTGTAATAGCATGGTTGTTTTCCCCGTTCCTCTGGCACCAGTAATAGCGATAAGACGATTGTTCCAGTTTATTTCATTATATAAATAACGATGATAAGTTGTGTTTACTGCATTCAGTAAACGATTGTAATGTCCAATTAATGAGTCCATAATAAATGCTTTCTACAAATATACTAAATTGTACTTTCAAAAGAACGTTTTTCCCCTAAAATTGTTCTTTCAAAAGTACAATCTGGTAATTATAACCTGCTTATATGCTATCTGCCTCTACATAACCATTCATCACGGCATACATTGTTAAGCCGGAAACCGACTTTATTCCAAGTTTTTCGGTGATGTTTTTGCGGTGGGTAATTACTGTTGTTAGTGATATATTCAGCTTTTCGGCTATTTCCTTATTTATATATCCTTTGCTTACCAGTACCAGCACTTCAATTTCCCGGTCGGACAGGTCTTTATCGCCGTTCTCGTGCCGGATGGGGCGTGCGCTACCCGAAATAAATTTCTCCAGTTCGGCTTTCAAGCGGATTTCCGGGAGGAAGATATTAAGGATATGATGTCCCGGGGGCATAGCGGTACCTCCTACCCCATGCATCAGAATAACGGTTTTGGCTTTCCGGGGTTGAAAAAAGGCATTGTATAGTACATAGGTTTGCGATGAAACAAAATACCAGGTGTACATATCGGGGGTGTCGTCGGCAAAGGTGCCGAAATCGGGGAAGGTGCGAACAATGCATTGCCCACAAATGGATTTGATTAATTCCCGTAGTCCGACGGCGGAAAGGGTATCGGGGGTGATAATGGCTATTTCCATGTTAATTCTTTTTTTGAAACGCGGATTAACGCGGATTAACGCAGATTTTTATTCTAAGATCGTAGTGAATTGAGATTATATAATCTGCGTTAATCCGCGTTAATCTGCGTTTCAAATCTGTATATATTCTACTGCTGCCTCCGCACACCGTTCTCCATCAATGCCGGCAGATACGATTCCACCTGCATATCCGGCACCTTCGCCGCACGGAAACAATCCGTTGATGGTGACATGTTGCAAGCTATCTTTATCTCGTACAATACGAACGGGCGACGAAGTACGGCTCTCAACTCCAATCATAACGGCTTCGTTGGTCAAAAAGCCACGAGCGTTACGGCCAAACTGATTAAAGCCGGCTGCTAACCGTTTAGTAACAAACTCGGGTAACCAGAAATGGAGGGGCGACGATATCAATCCCGGACTGTACGAGCTTTCGGGTAAATCGAAACTTAGTTTCTTCTTGGTAAAGTCTACCATGCGTTGTGCCGGGGCTGTTTGTTTCATTCCTCCCTGCAACCAACTTTGTCTTTCTATTTCTTGCTGAAACTGCATCATTGCCAGTATACCGGTACCATAGGAAGTTATATCTTCCGGATGAACCTCTACCACCATGCCCGAATTGCTCCACTTCGACCCGCGGTTCGAGGGCGACATACCGTTTACCACAACCTGCTCGGGCCCACTGGCGGCGGGAACCACAAATCCACCGGGACACATACAGAAACTATAAACGCCACGGCCTTCTGCCTGAGTCACAAAGCTATACTCGGCAGCGGGCAGATATTTGCCGCGTCCTTCTTTGTTGTGGTATTGTATCTGGTCGATAAGGTGTGCCGGGTGTTCAAGACGTACACCTACGGCAATACCTTTAGCTTCCATGGTTACATTGTTATTGAACAGCCAGTTGTAAACATCGCGGGCAGAATGTCCGGTAGCCAGAATAACGGGTCCCATAAAGGTGTTTCCGGTATTTGTTTCAATGCCTTCTACTTTTCCGTTCCGGATGATAAGGCTATCCATGCGGGTATTGAAGTGTACTTCGCCACCACATGCTATAATGGTGTTGCGCATATTCTCAATCACGCGGGGAAGTTTATCGGTTCCGATATGCGGATGTGCATCAACAAGGATATTAGATGATGCTCCGTGTTGGCAAAACACATTGAGTATTTTATCTACATTGCCTCGCTTTTTGCTACGGGTGTACAGTTTTCCATCGGAGAAGGCTCCTGCCCCACCCTCTCCAAAGGAGTAGTTCGATTCGGGGTTTACTGTATGTTCTGTGCTGATGAGGGCAATATCTTTCCGGCGCTCGTGCACATCTTTTCCCCGTTCTACAATGATTGGGCGGATGCCTGCTTCAATGAGTCGCAGGGCGGCAAAGAGTCCGCCGGGACCTGCACCAACAATAATTACCTGAGGCTTGCCTTCTACATTGGGGTACTCGGTACGGATGTACTCTTCTTTATCGGGCATCTCGTTGATATAGATGCGTACTTTCAGGTTTATGAAGATGGTTCGTTGCCGGGCATCTATGCTCCGCTTTAGTATGCGAATGGCGGTGATGTCTTTGTTGTTTAAACCGTTTTCTTCTATTAGGTATTGTTTGATGTCCCGCTCGCTTGCTGCTTGCTGGGGGAGTAGGCGTAGTTGGATTTCTTGTATCATATTTTTTTTGAAACGCTAAGTTACGCGGAGTTACGCGGAGTTTATTATTTTATAGTATATATCTTTTTATGCCATACTTAAGGCTAGTTGAATAAAAGTTTATTAAATAGCCTATATGTAATTTGCTTAATCTAAGATAAGTCATGAGTTGAGCAGTATGAATTGGCTGTAGTATTTCTACTGTTTTGAGTTCTAAAATAATTTTATTTGCCACTAATATATCAATTCTATATCCACAATCCAGTTTCTTACCATCATAAACAATAGGCAGTTCTTTTTGTCTTTCAAACGGTATCTTTTCTTTCTCCAATTCATGACAAAGGCATGCTTCATATGCACTTTCCAATAATCCTGGTCCCAAAGTTGTATGCACTTTATAAGCCAATCCCATCACCTTATATCCTAAATCGTTCGTATCTTTATCTACTTCAACCATAACTAATAATTAAAATTAAAAACTCCGCGAAACTTAGCGAAACTCAGCGTTTCAAAAAAATCACCCGAAGAGCACCCTAAACGCCTCCTCCACCTTCTTCACCGGCACCAATTCTATTTTCAACCTCTTCTTATCTATCCCTTGCAAATTCGACTTAGGCAAGATAAACCGCCTGAACCCTAGCTTCTCCGCCTCGCCAATCCGTTGTTCAATACGCCCAACCGGACGAATCTCACCCGATAAACCTATCTCCCCGGCCATACAAACGCCCGATTCAATCCCTACATCCATATTCGAAGAAAGAATCGCACTTATCACCGCCAGGTCTATTGCTGGGTCGTTTACCCGCAAACCACCTGCTATATTCAAGAAAACATCCTTTTGTGCCAGCTTGAAACCCACACGTTTTTCCAACACCGCCAACAACATATTCATCCTCCTGATATCGAATCCCGTGGCCGACCGCTGCGGATTACCATACACTGCCGAGCTTACCAGCGCTTGCGTTTCAATAAGGAACGGGCGAACACCCTCAATGGCCGACGCAATGGCCACACCACTCATCCCCTCATGATCTTGCGAAAGAAGCAGTTCCGATGGGTTACTTACCTGTCGCAAGCCATCCTGCCGCATCTCGTAAATACCCAACTCGGCTGTGCTACCAAAGCGGTTTTTGATGCTTCGCAATATACGGTACATATAATGTTGATCGCCTTCGAACTGCAAAACCGTATCCACAATATGCTCCAGCACCTTAGGACCGGCAATGCTACCCTCCTTATTTATATGGCCGATAAGCAACACCGGAATATGCGTTTCTTTGGCAAACCTTAGGATTGAAGCCGAACATTCGCGCACCTGCGATATGCTTCCCGGCGAAGATTCGATACTTTCGGTAGAAATAGTTTGAATAGAGTCGATGATAACCAACTCCGGATTTGTATTTTTTATATGCACATAAATCTGTTCCAGCGATGTTTCGCACACAATCAAACAGTTGCTCGATGCCTTGCTCAAACGGTCGGCACGGAGTTTTAGCTGTCGCGCACTCTCCTCACCCGATACATATAGAATCCGTTTATCGGGCATCCGAAGAACCGTTTGCAGTACCAGTGTAGATTTACCAATGCCCGGTTCGCCTCCAATCAATACAAGCGAACCCGGAACAAGTCCGCCACCCAATACGCGGTTCAACTCTTCATCGTTCATATCTATGCGGGTTTCGTCGCCTGCTTCAATCTCGCTCAGGGTAACCGGACGGGCTTTTGCCGTTTCAATCCCCGACACCACGCGCCTGTTTGCTGGTTCTTTCCGCACAATTTCCTCAACGTATGTATTCCACTGTCCACAAGCCTGACATTTCCCTACCCATTTGGGAGAGTCCTGACCGCAATTGGAACAAACATAAACTGTTCTTTCTTTTGCCATAAACTCTTATTTGTTTTTTGTGATATCCTTATTGAATACCTTCGAAAAGCTATAAGAATAAGCTTTGGAACACCCGGGTCTTCACCCTTTGTACACCCGGATGTACAGTCCCTTTACACCCGGGTGTACAGGTTGTTTACACCCGGGTGTTCAGAGACTGTACACCCGGGTGTTCCAAAGCTTATTCCAGTACAAAAGTAAACATATACTAGTGCAATAACAAACATATGCTGGTGCAATTGCAAACAAAACATAGTTCATTTTCAATAAAGATACTATCTTTACGCCATCAATAACCTGTTTCTAAATTCTACATAAGCTATGACTGACACTGAAAAAGCAATCATTGAAGGCCTTGCGGCAGGTTGCGAAGAAGCCTATAAATACATTTACAACACCCACTACCAAGCGTTGTGTATGTTTGCGGCACAGTATGTACCAGATGATTTTATGGCAGAAACAATTGTTGGCGATGTTATTTTTCACATCTGGCAAAACCGCCAAACGCTTACAATAACGCAATCTTTGCGAAACTATCTTTTAACGGCTGTAAAAAACAGGTGCCTCAATTACCTGGAGTTTCAACACAGGCAGCAAGCGCTTATCAATCATACTACCGAAAAACTAAACGAACGCCAATTAAATTACGAAGCGCAAACAGAGTATCCCCTCACCGCTTTGCTCGAAAAAGAATTGGACGTGAAGATTACCCGGGCATTAAACAAACTACCCCAACAAACCCGGCATATCTTTTTGTTGAGTCGCTTTTCGAACTTAAAATACCAAGAAATTGCACAGCAAACCGGTACCTCGGTCGATGTTGTTAAATACCACATAAAGTCGGCCCTGGCGCGTTTACGCGATGAATTAAAAGAGTATCTGATTACCATCTTGGTGCTATTTTCTCTTTTTCTTTAAAAAAAACCGAGTTTTAGTTTACCCTTTTTTTCGTATCACTTGTCTATTAAATGTATAAGCAAATTATGAGTACAATCAATCAACAGGAAGAATACTGGCTTAATCTGATTATAGATTACTTCACCAATAACTTGTCCGACGATTCGCGCAGGGAGTTAGAGGAGTGGATAGCGGCATCAGATGCCAACTATGCCTATTTTAAATCGCTCGAAAAAGTTTGGAAATCAATGGAAATTACCCGCAACATGAACCGGTTTAACAATGATAAGGCATACCAACTGTTCAGAAGCCGTGTACACATGGAGCCATCGCCCGTAGTGCAAAAAAACACTACCATGCGTCGTGCTTTGTTTGTTGCAGCCGTGTTGCTTCCTTTTTTAGTTTTAGGATTCTTTGCTTTGCAATATGCCGGTTTGTTCAACAATCCGGTTATGGTATCGCGTATTGAGGCTCCCAACGGTTCAAAAACACAAGCTACATTGGCAGATGGAACTGTGGTATGGCTTAACGCAGGCTCCAGTCTTGTTTTTCCACCCAAGTTTGGCAAGACCGAAAGAAGGGTAAGCCTGCTGGGCGAAGCCTCGTTTAAAGTAGCCCCCAATGCCCAATGCCCCTTTATTGTAGAAACTTCCGAGATGGCTGTTAAAGTACTGGGTACCACCTTCAACGTTCATGCATACCCCGAAACGGGGGATACTAAGGTGGCCTTGCTTGAGGGTGCAGTAAAACTACTGCCCAAATTGGGCGATGCTTATGATATGGAAGCAGGCCAACTGGCAATATATAATCGGGCCTCGGGCCAGATAAACATACACCAAAGCGGAGTTCAGAATGCTTTTGGGTGGCAAAAAAACAAGCTGACATTCGAGGCAGAAACGTTTGAACAGATTGTTTGTGTACTGGAACGCACTTATGGAGTAACCATACAGATTCACAACGAAGCATTGAAGCAACGAAAATTTGGAGGCGATTTCTACAATAACAGCATTGAAGAGATAATGAAAGTAGTATCGACCAATCAAAATTTTACGTATACAATAAAAGAGAACCAAATAGATATCTATTAACAATAACCAGTAATTAAGTCAGTATGAAAAAAACGTTTAATTAAAAAGCGAGCCGGAGGATGCGGCCACATCCACCGGCTCTTGTTCCGGATTAAAAATCATCGAATCTGATTATTAACTCTAAAACTAATACAAATGTATAAAAAAACTTTATGCAAAGGAATTCTATGCCCGGTTTTATATAGCGGGAGAATTGTAAATATCATGAAAGCTACATTTATTCTTCTGATTACGGGGATACTATCTATCTCGGCGAATACGTATTCGCAAAACACCAAAGTATCCATTAACTTGCAAAACAAAACATTGAATGATGTTTTTGCATCGATCAAAGAGCAAACCGATTACTCGTTCTGGTTTGAAGTAAGTGATGTAGATATACACCGCCAAGTATCTATACAGGTAGAGAACATGCCGGTTAAAGATGTACTGAAAGCTGTACTGAGCGATCAGGAACTGGAATATACCATGACGGGAAACCACATTGTGATACTAAAGAACCGGGGCAAAGGAACCGAAAACGACCTGCGCCAAATGATTGCCCAAAACAAAAGACAAATAAAGGGGAGTGTAAAAGATGAGTTTGGCGACCCTGTTATAGGGGTGAACATTATGGTTAAAAACACATCGACCGGAACCATTACCGATATAGATGGGCTTTTTACCATTGCTGCTAATATAGGCGATGTATTGGTGGTGAAATTCCTGGGATATCTAACACAGGAGATAACCATAGGGGCCGAAACCACCTACACCATTACAATGAAAGAAGATGCCAAGACGCTCGACGAAGTTGTGGTTGTGGGATATGGAACTACCTCAAAACGCAAAACAACATCGGCCATATCCAGCGTAAAGGCTGATGAAATTGCACAAACACCCGTGCCCAATGTTACACAAAGTTTGGCAGGCCGGGCGGCAGGGCTTATTGTTACCACGTCGGGCGGAGGTATTAATCAAACATCGAGTATCAGCATACGTGGTGGTGGAAGTCCACTGTATGTTATTGATGATGTTATATCGGAAGCACGAGACTTCCAGAACCTCAATCCAAACGATATCGACCAGATTTCTATTTTAAAAGATGCCTCGGCAACAGCCGTATACGGTGCCCGCGCAGGTAATGGCATTATTATGGTAACAACCAAACAAGGCAAAAGCGGCAAACTGAATGTAGACTATAACTTCAACTACACACTAAGTCAGCCGGCTTATCTGCCCGAGAAACTGGATGCTTACCACGCGGCTTATTACCTGAACAGAGGTCAACAATCGGACGGACTACCCGATTTGTATTTGCCCGAAGACTTGCAAAAGTACAAAGACGGGAGTGACCCTTTTGGCCATGCCAATACCGACTGGCAAGATGTTACCATGCGTACGTTTGCACCCGAACAAAGCCACAACCTCTCGGTTAGAGGAGGAAGCGAAAACATAAGGATTTATACTGGGCTAGGCTACTACGATCAGGAATCAATTTATCGCAGCAATACACACAGCATGCAACGCTATAATGTACGTACCAATCTGGTAGCCAATCTCAAAGAAATTGGGTTGAAGGTAACAACCGGTATCGATGCCTACATTCTTGACCTCAACGAACCGGCAACAGCTGGTGGTAGTGGCTATTTTACAATATGGTCGCACATTCAAAACAAAAAACCTTTTGAACCAGCCTACAACCCGTACGGGCAGATTTACAGTGGCACCACAGATAATCCGTTGCTGGACATCAGCGAAAACGGCGGATACTTTAAGCAACAAAGAAGCACTGTAAAAGGTAATCTGTCATTAGAATGGAGCCTTCCATGGGTACCCGGACTGAAGCTGAAAGCATTGGGTAACTACACCATTATGAACGATAAAAACAAATCGTGGAATAAAACTGCTACAGCTTACGACTGGGAGGGAAACCCCAACACACCGGCTAAATCCAGTTTATCAAAAAACACCTACTACTACCGCAACTTTGCTACACAATTTTTTGCCGATTACAGCAACACTTTTAAAGAAGTGCATACGGTAGGTGCTACATTGGGTATCGAGGCCAATGGTAGAGACTTTGATACAAACAGCCTCTCGCGCGAACAATACATACTAGATGTAGATCAGATTGGAGCGGGCCCGGTAAATACGGCAAAGAACAGTTCATCGGAGGGAGTTGGAAGCCGCAATGCCGGCCTTATTGCACGCTTAAAATACGATTATGCAGCCAGATATATGGCCGAAGTCAATATGCGCTACGATGGAAGCGACCAGTTTCCGGATGGTAATCGTTGGGGGACTTTCTTCTCCGGATCATTGGCCTGGGCTATTTCGGAAGAACGTTTCTGGACCAAACTACGCGAAAATCACATCTTCGATCAGTTTAAAATACGGGTTTCTTATGGTGAGATTGGACAGGATAGCGGTGTAGGCAGGTATGCGTATCTGCCTTCATATAACCTTTCGGAACGCGGAGGTTACTTCGGTGGGCAGTTTGTTCCCGGATTCAGTGAAGGCAATCTGGTTAGCCCCGACATCAGTTGGTACACCGTTAAGGATTTCAATATCGGGTTCGACTTTGCTTCGCTCAACAGTCGTCTATCGGGTTCGGTAGACTATTTCAGAAAGGCTACCACCGGTTATCTGCACACACCTTCGGGAGTAGCTTATACCGCACCATTGGGTAAAGACCTTCCAACCATTAAAACCAATGGCGAACGCATCAGGCAAGGTTTTGAATTTGTTGTGCAATGGAAAGACAAAATCAATGAGTTGGAATATGCACTATCGGCCAACATGACGTTGTACGACGATCGTTATAATATTAATCCCTACGAATCGGAAGTAAATCAAAAGAACCCTTACAAGCGGGTTACACAAGAGGGCAGTTATACCACCATTGGTTATATTACCGATGGACTGTACAAAGACTATTACGATGTGTACAATTCGCCCAAGCTAACCAGCTCTACCAACCTGGTAGCAGGAGACATTAAGTATAAAGACTTTAACGGTGATGGTATTATTGATGGTGAGGACCAAGTACGCATCGGAAGCGGATCGTCGCCCCGTGCCAACTACGGTATTACTGCCGATTTACACTATAAAGGTTGGTTCCTGAACATGTTGTGGCAGGGAGCTACTTCGTATGATATTGTGATGGGAAACATTCTGCAAGGCGGAAACAGCAATTACCTACCGGTTATTTACGAATTCCAAACCGACATCTGGGAGCCGGGCAACACCAATGCACGCTATCCGCGCCAACACTCAAGCGCCGGTTACAATGGCAATAACAACTTCAGCACTTCGGATTTTTGGTTGGTTAATGCAGCTTACATCCGTTTAAAGAACGCTTCTGTTGGCTACGACTTCAAGCATAAGTTACTGAAAAATGTGAGTTGGCTGTCGAAGTGTGCCCTGTCGCTGGGTGGTTACAACTTACTTACGTTCAGCCCAGCCAAGAAATACGGTATGGACCCTGAGGTAGGAAGTGGAAGCATGTATGCTTATCCCATTTCGAGAGTATATACCATCAGCCTGAGTTTAGGATTCTAACTTTAACAACAAATTACTTATGAAACTAAATCAATATATAGTATTTGCTTGCCTTGCCGGAACCATGGCATTGCAAAGCTGCAACGATTTTCTGGATACAAAACCTACAGAAACCTATAGTGACAATCTGGTATGGAGCAGTCCCAGTACGGTAGATGCTTTTGTTATTACTAACTACGGCTCTGCTTCGAGCCCATATACCGACTTTGCTACTATTGATAATGCCTTTACTACCAACCTTGTTCCCTGCCGAAGCTCTTGCCCTTCGGAAGCACGCGGGCTAAGAGACCGTACCTGGAACTGGGGATTTAACCGCTTTACAGCCATTCGCAACTGTAACCTGATTATCGAAAAGGTTGCCGGTTCTGATGTGTTGGACGAGAAATATAAAACACAGTATACAGCCGAAGCCAAGATGATGCGGGCCATGATATACTACGATTTGGCCCGTCACAGTGGCCGGTTTATCTGGGTTGACCGTGTACTTAACACTACCGACGAATTCAACCTGCCCCTAACAGCCAATATAGTTGAAAGTTACAGTAAAGTATTGACCGACCTCAGAGAGGCTATTGAAGGCTTGCCGCAAACAGCCGTTAGCGGACGCTTAACCAAGAACGCGGGTTTGGCATTATTATCCGAGGTTTGTCTTACAGCAGCAGCTTATACCAATAACGATGCTTCATTACATAAAGCTACAGGCACAGACCTGTACAGAGAGGCCATTGCCGCTGTAGATGCTATAGAAGGGGTGTCGCTAGATGCCGATTACGAAAGCATATTCAACGAAAAAGGAGCGTACAACTCGCCCGAGATTATCATGGCAACCTACTACAGCAAAACCAACAACAACTGTATGAACACCATGATTAACCTGATGCCCAACCTGTTGAACGATAATCTGGCCAAGAACGACTGCGGTCCGCTCTTTAAACAAGCCGATATCTTTGAGGGTTGGTTAGACTATACACCCAGCCAGAATTTGGTAGACAACTACCTGGTTATTGATCAGAAAACAGGTCAGGCCGTACGTTGGAACGAAAGTTCACAGTTCGTCGAAAACACCTCGCCCATCAGCCTTACCGATGCAGCAGGACGCATTACTCCTAAAGACCCTGCCGAATTGGTAGACCAAACATCATTGGCTTATGCAGTTACTACGGCCGATGTTTCCATCAGCGACTTAATGTATCAATACCGGGATAAACGGTTCGATGCCACTATTCTGCACGATGGTTCTTCTTTCTATGGCGAAACACTGGCCACTTGCCGGTTGGGTAACTTCAGCCGTTGGGCAAGCGAAGCATACGGTGCCGACCATGTTCCGTTAACCAACTATGGCATGCGCAAGTCTATCTATACCAATGTGTCGCCCCGTGTATTCTACAATACCCCAACCGACTATCATAAAGTGGTGTTCCGCTACGGCCGCGCAGTGTTAAATAAAGCCGAAGCGCAACTCTGTTTGGCTAAAACAGATGCAAGCATGCTAACAGCAGCAATAGAAACCTTCAACCAAACCCGTACCATTCATGGAGGGCTTCCGGCATCAACAGCTACTACGCTTCAGGAGGCATGGACCGACTACAAGCGCGAACGCCGGGTAGAATTTGTTTTCGAAGCCGATTATTACTGGAGCTTGTTGCGCTGGGGTAAATACGGATACGAAGCCAATCACGGTTTAGCACCGGGAAGCACCATTCTCGAATTAGATGAGCCTGCCACATTTATTGAAATAGCCACCGACCGTACAGCTGCATACATTGGCAATGTACAGTTTCAGAACGATCAACGCACATTCAATGAAAACCGGGCCTATTTGTTCCCCATTACTCAAACAATTATTAATGCAAACTCGGCTATATCCGACAGTGATCAAAATCCGGGTTGGTAATTTAATGAACAAATAAAATAAGAAAAACATGAAAAGAATAAACTCAAAACAATTCAGTTGGCTAACCATTTTATTGTGCATGCCGTTGTTAATGGCCTGTGGCTGGGAAGATATGCCTGCCTACGAAGAAGCCGAAATATCGCAAGCTGTATTCTATTACCGTTGGGATAGTGGTAAGAAAGATGCCATTACCGGCGAACCCATTGTAGCCGAAAAGCAGTTGAGTTGCAGCAGCGAGGTAGATAGCGAGCAAGCAGTAGTAAACGTAACCGTGAAAATACCCGCAGCCGATGCTACTTTCACCGAAGCTATACGTAATCAGGTTACACAAAAACTACTGTGGGGAACTGCACGTATATCAACAGCAGCACGCATTGCCCCAACCGACGGAGCACCCGAACTGGGTACACCTGGCGATTGGACACACGCTAACAAGTACATAGTAACAGCAGCCGACGGTACCAAGAAAACATGGACCATACGGATTACTGCGTTTAATCACTAGTGCATATCAACCCTGCCGTTGGAAACCCTCCTTAACCCCTAGGGGGGATGTCCAACGGCATCATTTACAGAGTTTATCAATATGACCCCTTCCTCTACCCGTTTAGCTTCTCTCGACATCCTAAGAGGCTTCGATCTCTTTCTTCTAGTGTTTTTTCAACCTGTTTTCATTGCTTTAGGACAACAGTTAAACCTGCCGTGGCTCAACAGCATACTTTATCAGTTCGACCATGAAGTTTGGGTGGGTTTCCGTTTCTGGGACCTTATTATGCCGTTGTTTCTATTCATGACAGGGGTGTCTATGCCTTTTTCTTTTGCTAAATACAAAAAACTCAACCCCAAAAACAACTCTCAACTAATAAAGATTGCTAAGCGATTTCTGTTGCTCTTTCTATTCGGAATGATAGTACAAGGCAACCTGTTGGGTTTCGACTTACACCACATTTATATATACAATAACACCCTGCAAGCCATTGCAACAGGTTACCTGATAGCTGCCATCTTATTGTTGCACTGCTCATTAAAAACACAACTCATATCTACAGCATTGCTATTACTGATTTATTGGATACCCATGACCTTTGCCGGCGACTTTAGTCTCGAAGGAAACTTTGCCTACAAAGTGGATGCCTATTTATTAGGACGTTTCCGGGGCGACCCCACCTATACATGGATATGGAGTAGCCTCACCTTTGGAGTTACGGTTATGTTAGGAACCTTTGCCGGCCACATTATGAAAGAAGGAAAAAACAAACGCAAACAAGTGGTGCAAAAACTATTCATTGCAGGGCTTGTACTGGTAGGTGCCGGATTGTTGTGGAGTTTACAAATGCCAATCATTAAACGAATATGGACAGGCAGCATGACACTGCTATCCGGTGGATACTGTTTCTTGTTAATGGCCCTGTTTTATTATCTGATAGATTATAAAGGATATAGCCGCGGCATGAACTGGTTGAAAGTGTATGGAATGAATTCTATTACTGCCTATATGCTTGGCGAAGTGATTAACTTCCGTTGCATAGCCGCATCGGTTAGTTATGGATTGAAACCCTATCTGGGCAATTATTATTCGGTATGGTTAACCTTTGCCAACTTCCTTATTCTGTTCTTTATTCTCAGAATGATGTATAAGAAACAATGCTTTTTAAAGATTTGATTTATAGTATTTTGAACCCCGACACAATGAAACGTTATTCTACCCTTATTCTTTCTCTCTTGTCATGCGTTAGCCTACTGGCTCAACAACAAGACACTATATATGTATCAGCCTTTGGTGCTAAACCCTATTCGTACACCAACAGCATAGAGCAATTACAGGCCGCTATTGAAGCCTGCAAGCAATTGCGTGCCAAGGTACTTGTTTTCGACAAAGGCCGTTACGACTTCTGGCCCGAAGGAGCCACACGCAAAGAGTACTTTATCAGCAACACTTCAACCGAGGAAGAATGCCCTTCGAAAATAAAAACAATCGGCTTATTGTTCGAAAATATAGAAGAACTAACCATTGAAGGAAATGGAGCCACCCTGATGTTTCATGGTAAAATGACCATGATTGCTTTTGATCATTGCCGGCAAATTAAAATGCGCAACCTGCAATTCGACTTCGAACGTCCCGGAGGATCGGAACTTACATACAGCAAAGTCGATGATCAGGGAGTAGAAGTAACCTTGCACCGCGATTCGCGCTACGAAGTAGAAAATCACCGCATTCATTTGTTTGGCGAAGGGTGGCGGTCGAACAAGAACCATTGTATTGAGTACGACCCGGATAGTGAACATTTTTTCTACAGTAAAGGCTGGCAAACACTGGCCTCGGCACCGGCTACAGAGGTAGCACCTGGTGTAGTTCGCTTTCGTACTCCTGCCGGGTTCTGCCCCAAAGTAGGCAATACACTTACTGTACGAGATATTATCAGAGATCAGGTAGGTATGTTTATTAAAGAGAGCTGCGACATCACTTTTCAGAACTTGCAAGTTCACTACATGCATGGCTTGGGCATTGTAAGTCAATACACACGGAACATTACCATGCAAAATGTACATTGCATGCCACGCGAAGGGAGCGGACGGATACTAGCCTCATCAGCCGATTTTATGCACTTTTCGGGTTGCAGCGGTAAGGTAAGCATTACAGAATGTCGTTTTGCCGGGGCGCAAGACGATCCGGTAAATATTCACGGAACCAATCTTAGAGCAGTAGCACAAACCAATTCGCAAACATTGCAACTCCGTTTTATGCACGGACAAAGCTACGGCTTCAATGCTTTTTACAAAGGAGACACAGTGGCTTTTGTCAAAGCATCGACCATGCAACGATTTGCCTGCGCAAAGGTAGTTGCTGTTAACCGCCTGACAGACCGCCTGGTAGAAGTCAGCTTCGACCGGGATATTCCTAAAGACTTAACATTAAACCACGACTGTGTAGAGAACCTCACTTGCACACCCGAGGTAGAAATCCGCAACTGCTACTTCACTCGCACCAGTACACGCGGAACCTTAGTCACTACTCCGCGGAAGGTAGTTATTGAAGATAATACATATTACAAAACCGGCATGAGTGCCATCCTTATCGAAGGCGATGCCGAAGGCTGGTACGAATCGGGCCCGGTAAAAGATGTACTGATACAAAATAATACATTTATAGATTGCGCCTACAATGGCGGACCAGGCAATGCCACTATTGCCCTCAATCCGCACAACAGCATTGTAAACGAAGATTATCCGGTACACGAGAATGTGCGCATTGTAGAAAACCGGTTCGAAACATCGGGCAATCCGGTGCTCTATGCCAAAAGCACAAAGGGATTGGTGTTTAAAAAAAACAATATAACTCCATCCAATAACACCAAGGAGTTGTTTATACTGAATGCTTGTAAGGATGCAGTGATTAAAAACGAAACTGTTTCCGGATTAAGCATCTGGTTCGATACTCCAAACACCCTACAAGGACAGGCTATCTGGTACAATGGCCGACCCGATCAATGGGATGGAGAAAACAAACCGGAAACAGCAGGTGATACAAGCCGGAACCCCGACCCTGAATGGGAATCACAGTCGTTACCCATTGGCAACGGAAGCATCGGAGCTAATATTATGGGATCGGTAGAGGTTGAACGAATCACCTTCAACGAAAAAACATTGTGGCGGGGTGGCCCCAATACATCTGGTGGTGCCAACTATTATTGGAACGTAAATAAACAATCGGCACATATCCTAAACGAAATAAGACAAGCATTTACCGAAGGAGACGAGAAGAAAGCAGCCTTATTAACACGTAAGAACTTCAATAGCGAAGTAGGTTACGAATCTCACAGTGAAAAACCTTTTCGTTTTGGTAACTTCACTACCATGGGCGAATTCTATATTGAAACAGGATTAAATGCTACGGATATAAGTGATTATAAACGGGAACTGTCGTTAGACTCGGCTTTAGCTGTGGTACAATTTAATAAAGACAACATAACATATAAACGCAATTACTTTGTTTCTTACCCGGACAATGTAATGGTTATGCGTTTCAAAGCCAGCAAGCAAGGTAAACAGAATTTAATTTTTAACTATTCGCCCAATCCTGTTTCTACTGGCAAAATGGCCCCCGATGGCACTAACGGGTTGGTATATACAGCCCGGTTAGACAACAACCAAATGGAATATACAGTACGTATCCATGCCATAACAAAAGGAGGAACGTTATCAAACCAAGAAGGAAAGCTAAATATCCGGAATGCCGATGAAGTAGTATTTCTGGTAACAGCCGATACTGATTATAAAATAAACTTTGATCCGGACTTCACCAATCCGAAAGCATACGTGGGCACAAACCCGGCAGAAACAACCCGGCAGTGGATGCAAAAAGCCTGGAATGCAGGATACGAGCAATTGTTTCAGAATCATTACGAAGATTACGCTGCATTATTTAACCGGGTAACATTGAAGTTGAATCCGGATGTAGTGCACAAACAATTGCCCACACCAGTGCGACTGCAAAATTACCGCAAAGGTCAACCGGACTTCTATCTGGAAGAGCTTTACTATCAGTTTGGCCGCTATTTACTTATTGCCAGTTCGCGTCCCGGCAATTTACCTGCTAATCTTCAGGGAATCTGGCACAACAATGTAGATGGTCCGTGGCGAGTAGACTACCACAATAACATCAATATACAAATGAATTACTGGCCTGCCTGCTCTACACAACTTGATGAGTGCATGCTTCCATTAATTGATTTCATACGCACACTGGTAAAGCCGGGCGAGAAAACAGCACAGGCCTATTTCGGCGCCCGGGGATGGACAGCCTCCATATCGGGTAACATTTTTGGGTTTACTGCTCCGCTAGCCAGCCAAGATATGTCGTGGAACTTCAATCCGATGGCCGGTCCCTGGCTTGCTACCCATGTATGGGAGTATTATGAATACACGCGCAACAAACAATTTCTGAAAGAGATTGGATACGATCTTATTAAAAGTAGTGCACTATTTGCTGTCGACTACCTGTGGCACAAACCGGATGGCACATACACAGCAGCACCTTCTACCTCACCCGAACATGGTCCGGTAGACGAAGGAACAACCTTTGTTCATGCAGTGATACGCGAAATTCTGCTTAGCGCCATCAATGCCAGTCGCGAACTGGGAGTAGACAGCAAGGAACGCAAACAGTGGGAAAACACATTAAAAAACCTTGTTCCATACAAAACAGGACGCTACGGACAGTTAATGGAATGGTCTAAAGACATTGATGACCCTAAAGATAACCACCGGCATGTTAACCACTTGTTTGGGCTTCATCCGGGGCATACAATTTCTCCGATAACTACCCCAGAGTTAGCAGAAGCATCTAAAGTAGTATTAAAACACCGTGGTGATGGAGCTACTGGTTGGAGCATGGGATGGAAACTAAATCAGTGGGCACGTCTGCACGATGGCAATCATGCTTATACTCTTTTTGGCAACCTATTGAAAAACGGAACTTTAGATAACTTGTGGGATACTCATCCTCCTTTTCAAATTGATGGAAACTTTGGTGGTACTGCCGGAGTAACTGAGATGTTATTGCAAAGCCATATCGGATTTATTCATCTTCTGCCGGCTTTACCCGATCAGTGGAAGACAGGTTCTGTCAGTGGTCTTTGTGCAAAAGGAAATTTTGTTGTAGATATGGAGTGGGCAAACGCCGAACTAGTTAAGGTTGAAATATTTTCTAAATCCGGCGAACCCTGCACCATAAAATATAAAAATGAAACCCTGTTTTTTAAAACAGTGAAAGGGAAAAGTTATAAGATAGTGTATAAAGAGGGAGAACTATCTTTGATAACCTGACTATACAACTCATAACTATTTATCAATCTTCATTGCCGAAGATGCAGTAAACGCCACCAGCCCCGTAAGTATCATTATAATTCCACAAACAAGAAATGTGGGTATAATGCCTAAACTTTCGGCAAAGAAACCTATAGCTACAAGTCCTATCAATGTGGGTATCAGGTTCAATGTTGAGAACATAGAAAATACCCGACCCAATGCACCCGGTTCAATAATGCTTTGAACCAGAGACACAAAGGCCGATTGATACACAGCACCTGCTACCCCGCCCAGAGCAGTTAAAATGGCAAATACAACAAAACCGTTTGGTGGAAGAAGTCCCGAAACCAGAAACGCAACACCAAGCGTTATGTATGTAAAATTGATAATAATTACGCGGTTCACCTTGTAAACCTTCGCTCCCATTACAGCGCCTCCCAACAATGCGCCTACGCCCCAAGCCACTTCGATGAGACTTACCTGAAAGGCATCACCTAAAAAGTGTTGAAGCGTCATTAATGGAAACATAATACTAACCGGCATTATAAAGAAACCCACTATGGTCGAGAATAGGAATACCCAACTTAACCCACGGCTTCGCAATACCACCATAACACCCTCTTTCATTTCCTGCCACACATTCCGGCTTATGGTGGCTTCTGTGTTTTCCGGGTCTGGAATATACACAAAGAACAAAGAGGTAACAGCTAAGGCAGCACCGGCAACATCAAGCAATAACACATATTCTATATCCCAGATGGTGATACACAAGGCACCCAACGCTGGTCCGGCAATATTAGCTATTGAGTTAATAATCTGATTGATTCCGGCAATGCGCGTCAACTGCTCTTTAGGAGCAAGTAAGGGCACAGATGCCTGCATGGCCGGCATGTGAAATGCCGATCCGGCGGAACGTAACGCAAGCGCAATAAAGATGTGCCACATTTGGGCCACACCTATCCAAAACATGTAAGCAAGAATAAGGGTACAGAAAGCAATAAAACCATCGGACAGCATCATAACCCGTTTACGGCTCAGCCGATCAATTAATACACCGCTGAACGGACCAAGTAGTGCTTGTGGCAAGAGTGCAGCAAGTGCAGCCCAAGCCAGCATCTCGGCCGAATTGGTTTCAATACTAATCCACAGGATAACAGCAAAGTTAACAATTGTACTACTAAGGATGGATAGGAACTGTCCTGTCCATATAATGGCAAAAACTTTTTTCCAGTTGTTCATAATGAAGTGGTTGGTGCCAGCAAGCTATGCCTTCACAGACAATGCCCAGACAAAATGAATAAATAAAACGGATAAGCAGACATTCCGGTTTGAAATGCCCAATGAATAAAGAAAGAGGTTGTTGTTACCTCAACCGATAGTAGACGACTTGTTTAGCAATTCCGCACATAAAAAAGGAATTAGTTTTGTGCAAAAGTAACAAAGTATTTTGAATTAGCAAACTTCATTTTTTTGATAAGTCCTTTAAAAGATCAAAGCGTAACCAAAAAACCTACACCTGCACATGTATTTTGCACACCAAACGTCTATCTTTGTAGCAAATCTATTTCATATGACTACAAAATTGAGACGATATTTTTGGCTTATAGACACTCTTGGAAAAGGTGAACACACACTTGAAGAGCTAAGTGATAAATGGGATCGTAGTGTATATAACATGAACCATATAAGTCTATCCCGCCGTACATTTCAGGAACACAAGAATGCTATCAACAGTTTAGATATTGGAATACAAATCAATTATAACCCATCAGATCATACTTACTTCTTGGAATCAGATGATAGGAAAGAAAATGCAACCGCCAACTGGATGTGGAATATGATGTCTTTGCAATCTGCCATTTCACAAAATACCAGGATAAAAGGCCGTATCATTACAGAAGAAAATCCTTCAGCGCAGTTATATCTTCAAAAGATATTGGATGCTATTCGTGGTAATAATGTTATCGAATTTATTTATCAGCGATTTGGCGGAGAAGAGTTCAGTGCAATATGCTATCCATACTTTGCCCAGTTTACCAATCAACGGTGGTATGTGTTTGGGATAAGAGAAGGAGAGGATAAGGTGAAGGCTTATGCGCTTGATCGGATGAAAAGCATTGTTGTAAAGAAAGACACTTTTAAATTCCCTGAAGAGTTCAATGCAGAAGAATACCTTTCAGAACATGGTGTTGGAGAGTATGAGAACATCCCAATCATGGATGTTGTCATACGTGCATATGGTAAACAAGTGGATTATCTACGAACACAGCCTTTACATCCTTCACAAAAGGAGACAAAGACGGAGGAGGGGAAGTCTGAGTTTACATACAGGTTACGACCAACCACGAAGTTCTTTGGGGATATTCTGTCGAAAGGAAAGTATGTGAAGGTTCTTTCGCCCGGATATGTGAGGAAGAAGATGAGGGAGACGGTGGAACAGTTGGTGTTATATTATAAACTATAGAAGATGCGGGAATCACAACTATATACAAAAAGAATTAAGATTGATGATATTGATCTTTTGAATACAACTCCCTGTAAACAAGAACAACAACTTGAAAGGTTCGCTCGTAGAGAAAAGTATTGGTATGGAGATGAGCAAAGTTTAGATATGAGGAATTTTATTGGTTGTGGATGTGAAGCACGAGTCTATGAATCTAAAGATATCACCAAAGTGCTTAAAGTAGTAAATTACACGATGACTTGTTGTAGTCCAAAAGAGTTCATAGACATCCGTATTACTTTGTTTAATCTGTTGTATCCGGAAACAGCTTATGAGTTAGTTGGCTTTGCGAGATATTATGGTGATTTTTGCTTTGTTGTGGAGCAACCTTTTATTGAAGGTACACGAATGGAACTATCAGAAATTGAAGTTGAAATGAACAAACGAGGGTTTGTGAATGATAAATATCAGTTTATCAACAATAATTGCATCGTAGAAGATCTACATCAGGGAAATGTGCTAAAAGATAAACATAGTAATGTATTTGTCATTGATGCAATCCCTTCTCTTTTATCGTTTTGCTCGATGAGGAGATCAGAGTCTGTTAGTCATAACGAATACTATATGCAACAAAGGCAGGAAATGCAGAAATCGATCCAGGAAATGGCAGAAAAGCCTTTGTCGTTTGAAGAGAAGAAGGAACAAACGGATTTGATATTGAATAGTTTATATTATTAAAACATAATTATGGCAAGAAAAATAAAAAAAGAATTCATTGAAGAACTTAAAAAAGGAACTTTAAGGGATGTGTTAGAATATGTTGTAAATGACGATACTCTTAATATGGAGTTAAGAGGAGATCGTATTACCGTTTATTATCGTGGAGGGGCTTTGTTTACAATAAAAGAAGATACTTATATTTTTACGGGCATGGATGAGAATTATCATAAGATGATTCGCATTTCACCTCCAACAATATCCACTTTAGATGATTATATACCCAAAGCAAAACACGCTATCGATATTTATGTTAAGAAGACAAGAAACCATCTTTGGGAAAAAGACATTCAACAGCAAATAGCAAAAGAAAACAATTATTCTCCTAATTCTTTTGATACTGATTATTTTATAATTGACACAGAATATCAGGATTTAGGCAGATTTGATATTGTTGCATTACGTTGGGATTCTTCAAAAGATGCACATAAGTCATCAAGCAAGTTTTTGCCTATAATTACGGTCTTTGAAGTAAAACAGGGTTATAGTACTTGCAGTGGTGAATCTGGGCTATATGAACATTTCAATGATTTTGTATCTTTTACCAAAAATGCAAATAAAGTGGAAGCTTTCAGAATGGATATGATAGAAGTATTCAAACAAAAAAGGGAGTTAGGTCTTATCATTGAAATGGAGAAATACAAAGAAATAAAAATAACAGACTCTAAAGTAGACTTTATTTTTTTACTGGCAAACTATAAACCCAAAAGTATACAGGTAAAGAATGAGCTTGAACGCATTAAACATGGAGGGTTTGACGTAGAACCTAAATTTATTTATGCTAATTCTATGGGGTATGGGTTATTTGCTAGAAACATTGTTGGAGGTGATGAGTTTATAAAACGTTTTATATGCGAGTAACCATCCACAGAGGCATCAACCAAATCGGTGGCTGCATCACTGAGATCGCCACCAATAAAACAAGGATTATTATTGATTTAGGACAAAATCTTCCTAAAGGGAATATTCCTTCGGACGACAATATGGCAAACAGAGAGAATATTGAAGATCTGATAATAGGAGTGAATGCTATCTTCTATACCCATTATCACGGAGATCATGTTGAATTATTTAAATATGTACCTAAAGGCATCGCCCAATACATTGGAGAGGTTGCGAAACGAGTTATGCTTTGCAAATATGAAGCTTTGATACATATTCCAGAGAATGCTCCTGTTAAGGCAGAAGATATTCAATTGCTTGAATCGTTTAAGACTTTCCGGGAAAAGCAAGAGATACCAGTTAATAACGATATAAAGGTTACTCCCTATTTTGTGAGTCATTCTGCTTGTGATGCCTATATGTTCTTGATTGAAGCTGATGGGAAGCGTATCCTGCACACAGGAGATTTTCGGGATCATGGCTACTTGGGTAAAGGCTTAATGCAAGTCCTAGAAAAAATTATATTGCCTAAAGGTGCGATAAATGTACTTATTACAGAAGGCACTATGCTGTCAAGGTCGACCGAGAAGGTGTTGCACGAAAATGATATAAAGTTAAATGCTATAGAACTGATGCGCCAGTATAAATACGTTTTTGTTCTGTGTTCATCAACAGATGTAGATCGGTTAGTTTCTTTTTATCAAGCAGCACAAGAAACAGGTCGTAGTTTTCTGTATGACAACTATCAGAAAAATGTACTGAATATATTCACTGAAACAAAAGGAACTATCCATGAGTTGTTTAGGTTCGATAATGGACATTACTATAAACATGGTCATAAAAAGCAGTTAGACATATTAAAGGGAAAAGGTTTCTGTATGTTGGTTCGGCCTAAGCATTATAATCAGATCAAAGAACTCCTAACTCAATTGCCGGAAAAACAAATACTATTTATCTACTCTATGTGGAGTGGTTATCTCAATGAGGGAGAAAACCAGAAAGAAGAGTATGTAAAAATAGAGGGATTGTTTAACGACAGAGTTAAAAGACTACATACGAGTGGACATGCTACCCCTGAGACATTGGCCGCAGTTTGCAGTTTAGTTAATCCCACTACTGCAATTATCCCTATCCATAGTGAGGATTCAGAGAAATTTAGAGAACTACCTATAATTGAAGATTTGCGAAACAAAATAGTTGCTTACAATGGAACCATTCACCTATAAATCAGATTGGAATTGAAAAAAAACACAGAGTCACAGAAACACAGAGTTTTTCCTTGTGCTGAACACGGAGGCTTCGCTTTTGTCGTACAATACTCAAAAACTCAAAATAGGCCAACGGCCTACGATGAAGGATACCGCATGGAATGCGAGGCTGTAAGCCTCGGAGCTTTCTTGCATACAACACGCTTCGAGGCCTACAGCCTCGTGTTTTCATGTAACATCATTACGTAGGCCGTTGACCTACGCTAGAAGCTATAAGGCCGTTGGCCTATTTCTGAGAAAGAGACATATAAGAAACGTACAGGTAAAGAAGCTGAAGAATTCTTTTCTTTATGAGACTTCAACATCAACAGGATAATATTTTATTATCTTTTGTTTTATCTTTTCCGCTTTACCTTTTATATCCGCAATAGCATAATCTTGTATCCCCATTGTAACTATTGTAAGAATACACTTTTCTGAGTCTTCAGTCTGAATTTGGATACTCCTGATTATTTCCCAATCGTAAGACTTATAATATACTTCTTCTCCATTAACTGCCATTACCCAGAATTTATCTTTAAAAACAATACACCCCGGACTTGGTGTTATGTAGAGTGTTGTAAGAAAACTAAACCATAGAAACATAGAAAGCCCACCACCTATTCCCGGTAGAATCTGCGAAACAAAAGTATATTTTGTTAAAGTCATACATACAATCCCCAGATAGATAATGAATAGTGTTAGCGCGTAAATTACGATTCTTTCCCAACGTTTACTATTGTTGTCTTTAATATATATAATAGAATATTCCTTTCTCTTCCTTTTATATATTATTTCCCTGACTAATTTTATCATTGGTAAATTATACCAGTTATACCAGCAAAATACCTGAGATAGTATTATACCTAGAAAAAGGAAAAAGCCAATAACTTTCATTGAATGTGATTTTAGCTTACATTAGTATTTATGGGCAAAAGTAAGAAAATATATTGTTAGAAGAGTAAAATACTTATTTTTGTACCATGAAAACACATACATTCCTACTCATATTACTATTGTCACTACCACAGGTTGTTGTGGCTCAACACTTGAACGATTTAGTAAAAACCGCTCAAAGTACAAACACCGCAACCGATTGGAATAATGTGGCTAACCACTTGTTCGAAATTCAGGAAACAGATACCACATTGTTTGTAGAAAGTGCAAACAATGCTTACGAACTGGCTTTAAAAACAAATAATTCCATCGAAACAGCACGAGCATTGTTGTTCCGGTCGGAAGTTGACTATAACGAAGGTAATTTTGATGCTACTATTGCAAAATGCAAAGAGGCTTTATCTTATCTGAATAGTCTGGAAGAGTATGAACTAAAAGCTGTCATCTATAATAATCTGGCCTATACGTATGGTATTACAGGAGAATTCAGTAGGGCTATTGAGCATTACAAAAAGACGATCTTTTATAAATCGAAGCTCAGCGAAAAGCCTGAAACTGCTATTGAGTTAAATAGCATAGCAACCAACTTTGCCCATCTGGGTAAAATAGATTCGGCTTTGCATTATGTGCACAAAGGTGCAACTGTTGCCAAACAAACGCACGATACCCTCAGAATGATAAGTGCCAACAACACACTGGGGGTACTTTACAAAAGGCAGGGACAGTTCGATAAAGCAATTGAATACTACAATAACACGTTGGACTTACACCGGTCGGTAAATGATTTCAGGAATATGAGCATTGTATGGATGAACATTGCCACACTGTACAATGATTCCCAAAGGCCCGAAAAAGCGCTTGAGTTTTCGCGCACAGCTGCCATAAATTCACTCAAATACCCGTACGACAATAGTGAAACCGGAATGATATTGAACAATCATGGAGGTTCGTTATTAGCAAACGGCCTCTACCGGGAAGCGCTCGACACAACTCTGTTGGCCCGGAACTACATTACCAACAATACATACCAGATGTACATAAACTCCATAACCATATCCAGTTGTTACTCGCAATTAAATGAAATGGATTCGTGCAAAACGTACCTCAATAATGCCGAGTCAATTCTGTTGAACAACAAGCAACTGCCGGCTTACAGGTTCTATAAAGCAATGGGTAGCTATTTATATAAGGTGGAGCAATACAGTGAGGCCATCGGCTACCTGGAAAAATACAGTGAACTGCTGAAAGATAACAAGGTGGTACATACCAATAACGATTATTTAATATACAATATGTTGGCCGATGCATATTACAGGGCAAAGCAAGATTATCGCCATTCATATCTCAATAAAGAAATAGCGTATAACCTCAGAGATTCGTTATTGTCCGAGGCACACAATACAGCCATCAGCAACTTCTATGTGAAATACAAAACTGCTGAGAAGGAATTGGAAATCAGCAAACTGAATGAAAAGGAACAAGCTATGCGTTTCCAGATGGCGGTGATTATTTCTATTGCCATATTGTGTATTGTGATTATACTCATTGCTTTGTTGTATAACAGAATTAAGCGACTGAAAAAGGAAAAAGAAGCAGCATGGCTATCAGCCCGTGTTGAACAGAAAGAAAACGAATATCAGTTGTTGTTAAACCAAACGGAACAACGATTGGTTAGACGTTACCTGGATGGTAGAGAATCGGAAAGGAAGAATCTGGCAAAAGAGCTTCACGACTCTGTTGCCAACGAGGTAGTTTCTATTATTATGCAAATACAAACCAATGCCGAACCCGAAAGTATAGGCAAGCTGCTTGAGAAAACATACAACCACATCAGGCAAATATCGCATCAGCTAATGCCACCCGACTTCAACTACATCTCCTTGCCCGAAATGATTGAAGACTATATTTCTGTTCTGAATAAAACTACCACCACTCACTTTGAATTTATCATAACCCAAGCCGACAGAAAGAAAACCGAAGAGCTAGCCGACCGGATATCTAAAGAGCTGTATTGCATATCGCAAGAAGCCATTGGAAATATTCTTAAACACGCCGAGGCTGTAAACGCAGATATCACGCTGAGTTTAAATGAAGGTATTACACTTACTATAAAGGATAACGGGAAAGGGGTTGATACCGCAACCCGGCATAACGGTATTGGCTTGCGCACAATGAAAGACCGCTGTTTCGATATAGGGGCCACATTGTCGATAAATTCATCACCCGGAAAGGGAACAGAAATAAAAGTTAGTCTTTCAATAGATTGATGGCAACATCATCTAACGTTATGTGGTTAAGTAAAATGGTGGTAATCACCATATCGAGGGTGTTAGAAACATTCAGTTTAAGTTTAAGGTCACGCCGGTAAGATTCGATTGTAGAAGTTGTATGCCCCAGTTTCTGGGCAATCTGCTCCGAATTTAATCCGGCAGCCAGCAGTTTTATTATGGAAATCTCCTTTTCGGTAAGTGCTCCGTTAACAATCTTCCGCCTTTCTAACCGTTTTCTGTATTCGTCGCTACGCTGATGAATATCCCTGAAGCGTGGGCACAAGTAGGTTCCACCTTCAAGTACAGTTCCGGCTGCTTCCTGTAGATATCTCTTTTCGGGTCCTTTCAACACAATGCCCTTAACCTGTTTCATTTTACTTAATATACTCACCACAGCAAAGTCTTCGCGCATGGTATACACTATTATTTTTGCTGCTGCATCTTGTGTGGCTATCTGCTTTATGTAATTAAAACACCTTATATCAATATTAGAGCTTGTACGGAAACCCAGGTCAAGAATATACAAATCGTATGTTTGTTTGGATACTGCCTCTATTGCTTCTTCGGGCGAATAGCAAACTTGTATGTGGCCGATATTTATTTTTTCTTTCAGTGTAGCTATAATTCCATCCACCATTAAGGCGTGATCATCTGTTATCAAGATGTTTTTTATGTCCATAAAAAGCTTGTTGTTTCTTTCGTTGGCAAATATAGTAAAGACTATTAATTATGTATACCCCATTAGTAGGGTAAAGAAGGTTAAGGCTGGATTTATTCGAAAAATCTTGCCAATAGCCTACTTACTGTTTATCTATTTCGCACCTCTTAAAAACAACAAAAATAAAAAATCTTGTCCCCTCACCCCTTGTTTTATGCGCTGTAGAGCCGATTTTATGGTACTTTTTCAAAATGCTGCATTTTGCGTTGATGAAATGCTGCATTTCGTTCAATCAAAATGCTGCATTTCGAAAGTGTGAAATGCTGCATTTCGAAATCACGGTTTGCTGCATAACAAAAAAGTAACCATTTGCGAATAAATAAAAACAGACAGATAAAAAGGATAGATACTAAATAAGACTTATGTCACCCCACCAGTGGGGTAGTTTCACTTCTTTAGATTTATAACCTTTGCATGGTTAAAGATTTTGTAATTAAAACAAAGAGTTTATATGAGAAAAGAAATCATCAATGTAATGTTTGCCTTAACCACATGCGTGTTTTTTATTGGTTGCAATAATTCAGGCAGTAGCAAATCGGTAGATATTCCATCTTATGCGTTTGGTAAAGAATCGTATTTTGCGAACCATGCAACAAAGAGTAGCCATGCATGGTACGGCAAGGCAGATATAAACGACGGTACAAAAAAATTTGGCAGGTACACAGATGGCGGATTACTTTCTGGAATGCTTATTGAGATGAATGAAGAGCAATTTGTTATGCTTCAAACCAAATCTAATTTATCACTCACAAAATATTTATTCGAAGATCAAGATGAGTATTCGGTACATCTTATCTGGCATGATTTTAATACCAACAACCCGCATAATGCAGCCATGCAAAGTGAGTCGGCAATGCTCGGACGGAATTTTACTCCATTGGAAAATGCCTACTGCGACAGCTATTATTTCGTCAAAGACAATGAACTTGCAGAAGCCAAATCGTGGATCGAAAACCTAAATAAACAACCCAACCAGCAAAGTAAATATAATGCAAAAGAAGAAGGTGGAGTGAAAACGTATAAAGCCGTAATTGGCAAAGTTGTTACTTATATCGGGCAGAACGAACTCAAACCGGAAAATTTTCGCTCTGTTTATTTAGATTGTGGAGCTGTGGTAAATATACCTTTTAAGGGTACCGACCTGAATCCGGCAAAACTGATTGACAAAACCATTGATTGTGTTGTTGATGCTGAGAATAAAGTAATCAAATACGAACTTAAAGATTAACCAGATGAAAAAGATTATTTTAATTTCATTTTTAATACTTGGCAACCTTTGTTGCTATGCGCAAACAGTAAGAGTTGCTCTCCATGGCAATTCATACATAATTAAAGAAGGAAAATACGCTTCGCTGGAAGTAGACGGAAAAATAGTTGTGGAACATGAGAACTTTTTTATTGATTATAAAACCTCAACCGGCAATTATTTTGCAGCAGAGAACGAAGATGGCGAATTCATCATTATTGATCGTACCGGAGAAGAAGTTAAATTAGGGGATAATTATCCAACATTTCAGTATAAAGCATCAATGATAAACGGAACCATTGTTGTGCAGGAGCATAAGGACAGTAAACCCAAATATTATTCCGAAAACGATCCTTCTGTTGAACTGCAAGTACAAAAAGCCGATCCGGATCATTTTGAAAAAGAACTTGAAAAGAAAGGTGGTTTTAGCCCTAAACTAGCAGGTCAACGAAAAGATATTGAACTCATTGAAAAAGCACTTGCCGAAGTAGAGCCCATTGGTTGGTTTGAAGTAAGACAAAATAGCACAAAAGGTCTTGATTTGGTAGTCGACAATAAAGTTCTTTTTAATGCAAGATCATTCACCCTCATATCTACTGCCGAAGAATATAAAAAATCTAATTGCTGGTTTTTTATAACTACCCGAGGAGATCATTATCAGAGGTATGCTGTTTATGGTATTTCAATGTATTATAAGGATGGTAAAAAAGTGGTCGAAAATGTAATGACCATTCCGTACGAATATACTTTCATGTCGCACGAAGGAGGAAATGTTGTAAAATGTTCAAAGAATTCAGGATCATCCTATTTCAACTGGTGGGGATGGAATTTCGATCGCGATTGGCGTACAGGCGAGTATACACCTACTAATAAAAAATGGGTGCATAATGAATCTACAGATAAATGGGAGCTTCAAAAACAAGAAGAGAATAAATAAAAACAAGAATGGAAGGAGTTAAAGGGAGTTATCAGGAGCTTCGCTCCTTAGGAGTTATAGCTCCTAGCGAAGCGATAACTCCTTCCATTCTATTAACTTTATAACTTACAATTAATATCCAGCGGTTTTAACTGTTTAAAGAAGTCGTTTCCTTTATCATCAACCAAAATGAATGCAGGGAAGTCTACCACTTCAATCTTCCAGATGGCTTCCATTCCTAGTTCAGGATATTCCAAACATTCTACTTTCTTTATGTTATTCTGAGCCAAGATTGCAGCCGGACCACCAATGCTACCCAAGTAGAAACCACCATACTTTTGGCAAGCATCGGTTACTTGTTGCGAGCGGTTACCTTTGGCAATCATAATCATGCTACCACCATTCTGTTGGAACAGATCAACATACGAGTCCATACGGCCGGCAGTTGTAGGTCCGAACGAACCTGAAGGCATTCCTTTCGGAGTTTTAGCAGGGCCGGCATAATAAATAGGATGATCTTTGATGTATTGAGGCAAGCCTTCGCCACGGTCCAAACGTTCTTTCAGTTTAGCGTGGGCAATATCACGGCCTACGATGATTGTACCATTCAGCGATAAACGGGTAGAAACAGGATATTTGGTAAGCTCCTTCAATATATCTGCCATTGGCTGATTCAGGTCTATTTTCACAGCATCACCTTCGCCGGCGTTACGCAACTCTTCCGGAATGTATTTGCCCGGATTATCTTCCATCTTCTCAATCCAGATACCATCTTTATTGATCTTTGCTTTGATATTACGGTCGGCCGAACAAGATACGCCCATACCCACCGGACAAGAAGCACCGTGACGAGGCAAACGGATGATACGGATATCATGCGCAAAATATTTTCCACCGAACTGAGCACCCAGTCCCATTCTTTGGGCTTCGCACAATACCTGCTTTTCAAGTTCAATATCGCGGAAAGCCTGACCGCCTTCGTTTCCTTCGGTAGGAAGATTATCGTAATACTTAGCAGAAGCAAGCTTTACGGTTTTCAGGTTAGCCTCGGCAGAAGTTCCACCAATAGCAAAAGCAATATGATAAGGAGGACAAGCAGCTGTACCCAACGACTTCATCTTCTCAACCAAGAAAGGAACAAGCTTTTCGGGAGTCAGCAAAGCTTTAGTTTCCTGATACAAATAAGTTTTGTTGGCCGATCCGCCCCCTTTAGCAATACAAAGGAATTTATATTCAGCACCTTGAATAGCATACAAGTCGATTTGTGCCGGAAGATTGCATCCTGTATTCTTCTCATCGTACATATTCAAAGGCACATTCTGCGAATAACGAAGGTTTTCTTCGGTATAGGTTTTATAAACCCCTTTCGAAAGGGCTTCTTCGTCGTTACCGTTTGTCCAAACCTGTTGCCCTTTCTTTCCCATAATAATAGCAGTACCAGTATCCTGGCAGAAAGGAAGTTTGCCTTTTGCTGATACTTCGGCATTGCGTAGAAATGTCAAAGCAACATATTTGTCGTTTTCACTGGCTTCGGGATCAGAAAGAATCTTAGCTACCTGCTGTTGATGCTCCGGACGAAGCATAAAAGCCACATCGCGGAAAGCAGCATTAGCCATTGCAGTAAGCCCTTCTTCGTCAACTTTAAGAATTTCTTTTCCTTCAAACTCGCTTACCGAAACATAATCTTTGGTAAGCAGATAATACTCGGTTGTATCTTTTCCCATTGGGAAAGGTTCCTGATACTTGAACGGAGGTGTTGCCATATTAATAATTATTATTACGTAATGTTATTAGTTGATGCAAAGGTAATAATATAATTGAGAAGAATTTTGCTACTTTTGCATCAAAATATTAATTGAGTAATATGAAAAAACTATTCATTTTAGCTGTAGTCTTGTTAACCGGTATATTAACGGTTAATGCACAGACTGAGAAAATCAGGTTTACCGAGTACGACCTGGATAACGGATTGCATGTGATACTTCATCACGATGACAGAACACCCAACGTTATGGTATCGCTTATGTATCATGTTGGTGCTAAAAACGAAGATCCGTCGCGCACGGGATTTGCCCACTTCTTTGAGCATCTGATGTTTGAAGGTTCCGAAAACATAGAAAGAGGAGAGTACTTTAAAATAGTACAAGCTGCCGGCGGTTCGTTAAACGCTAACACCAGCCCCGACAGAACCTACTACTACGAAAACATGCCATCGAACCAGTTAGAGCTGGCATTGTGGATGGAATCGGAAAGAATGCTTCATGCCAAGATAGACACTATTGGCGTTAACACACAAAAAGGTGTGGTTATTGAAGAAAAGAAACAATCGTACGACAACCGCCCTTATGGCACCTTTATGTACGAAGTCGGAAGAAGAGCATTCAAAAAGCATCCTTACAGATGGCAAACTATTGGTAACGAAGAACACATCAGAGAAGCTACATTCAATGATATCAAAAACTTCTACGATACATTTTATGTGCCCAACAACTGTGTGTTGATTATTGCCGGCGACTTCGACGAGAAACAAACACGCGAGTGGATTAACACATACTTCGCAAACATTCCGCGCGGAACACTTCCAATATACCGTCCGGACATTGTTGAACCTGCCCAGACAGAAGAAATCAAAGACATTGTGTACGACAATATTCAGCTTCCGGCTGTATTTATGGCCTATCATGCCCCCGCAATGGGAACCAAAGAGGCGTATGCAATGGATATTGCTTCACAAATACTACATGGTGGAGCTGCTTCACGGTTTAAAACCAATCTGGACGATAAAGGTTTAACACTGCAAACACAAGCAATCATCTTCTCGTTAGAAGATCCCGGATTAATGTATGTAATTGCCATCCCCAATATGGGTAATACACCCGATGATGTAGAAAATGCTGTTACTGCCGAAATCAATAAATTATCTACCGAGCTGGTATCGGAAGAAGAATTCCAGATGGCTATGGCAGCAAAAGAGTTTGAAGTAGCTGCCAAACTGCAATCGCTTGAGGGTAAAGCACAAGCCTTAGCAAACAATTATACATACTTTAAAGATGCCGAACGGGTTAACAAAGAACTTGAGAACTACGAACAGGTAACACGTCAGGATGTAATGGATGTAGCTAAGAAATATCTGCAAAACAACTCGCGCGTGGTATTACACTACCTACCCAAAAAAGAGAAAGAATAACGGAGTGATAATTTATTAATGAAAATTGAAATGAAAAGACATATAAATATTCTGCTGATTATTCTTATCAGTTCTCTATCAGCAAATGCCCAAACAATCGACAGGAGTATCCGTCCGTTGGCTGCCCCGGCTAAAGAAGTTAATATAAAAGACGCACAGGTATTTACCCTTAAAAACGGATTGAAGGTTTTTCTGGTTGAAGACAATTCAACCCCATTGGTATTATACTCGCTTCAGTTGGATGTTAAACCAACACTCGAAGCCGATAAAGTAGGACGTAACAGTTTGTTTAATGAAGTATTTGGTACAATTACCAAAAACAGAAGCAAAGAACAACTTAACAAAGACATCGACATGATTGCTATGCAAGGGGGTGTACACCGTAATGGAGGATATGCATACTTCCTGAAAAAGCATCACGATAAAGCACTGGAGATAATGACAGACATGTTATTTAACCCGGTATTTTCGCAAGAAGAGTTTGAGTTGGGCTTAGGTAAGTATAAAACAGACCTTTCGGCTATTGGCGATGATGCCGGTAACATTACCAACCGCATTGCAAATACACTTGTGTACGGTAAAGGCTATCCCGGAGGAGAAATTATGACGCTGAAAACCCTTGAAAGTGTTACATTAGCCGATCTGGAAGCATATTATAATACATACTTTGCACCCAACGTAGCACGTCTTGTTATTGTTGGCGACATATCGAAGAAAGAAGCACAAAAGCAGGCCGAAAAATATTTCGGTAAATGGGCAAAGAAAGATGTTCCGGTAACAGATTATGTTATTCCTACTGCTCCTGCACAAAACAAGGTTGCTTTTGCTAACAAACCAGGTTCTGTACAATCGGCTATTGATGTTTGTTATCCGGTAAAATTCAACCTGAAAGAGTCGGACTACGATGCTGCTGCTGTTATGAACCAGATTCTTGGTGGTAGCGGAACCGGACATTTATTTATGAACCTCCGCGAAGATAAGAGCTGGACTTATGGTATTTACACCAGTCTATCGGCAGGAGAGCAAATTGGTTCTATGTCGTTAACCAGCGGTAGAGGGGCTGCCTCTGTTAAAGCTTTGGCTACCGACAGTGCTGTTTACGAAATCCTCAAAGAGTTTGACCGGATTATTAAAGAGCCTGTTACTGCACAAGAACTGAAAGATGCTGTTACTTACCGTGCCGGAAATTTCTCGCGTTCGTTGGCTCAATCAACAAACATTGCCCAGTTTGCTGTAAATATTGATAAGTATAATCTGCCTAAAGATTATTACCGTAACTACCTCAAACGTTTGGAAGCATTAACTCCTGCCGATATTCAGGCAGCTGCTGCAAAATACATCAAACCAGAAAATGCTTGGATTGTTGTAACCGGCGATAAGCAACATGCCGATAAACTGGCACGTTTTGCCAGCGATGGCAAAGTACAATGGTACGATTACGATGCTAATCCTATTGAAGCACCTACTACCAAAGAAGTAAATGTATCGGCCGAAGAGGTTATACAAAACTATATTAAAGCCATTGGTGGAAAAGAAGCTATTGATAAGATTAACGACTTCAAGATAGTAGGCGAAATGCAAATCATGGGAAAATCCGGTGCTGTTGAGCAAACCTTTAAAAAGCCTAACTTGTCAACAAACTCTATGTCGATGCAAGGTATGCTTATTCAGAAAATGGCTTTCGATGGAAAGGTGTTAAGAATATCGGGTATGCAGGGCAACAGTGAGACAACCGAAGGTCCGAAAGTGGAAGAGATTAAATATGCAACCGGAATAGCACCTGAACTGAATTACCTTACTAACGGTAGTACCTTAACTGTTGAAGGTATTGAAGCCATTAACGAAGAAGATGCGTATGCGCTGAAAATAGAAAAGAACGGTGCATTTGCAGTTGAGTACTACAGCGTACAAAGCGGATTGAAACTACGCAAGGTACAAACCACTAAAACTCCTAACGGCGAAATGCAAGCCATTACTGATTATAGCGACTACCGTGAAATGAGTGGTGTAAAAGTGCCTTATGCCAGCAAACAGTCTGTAATGGGTCAAAACATTAACATTATCATTACTTCAATAGAAATGAATATTGGTTTGAAGGATGCTGATTTTAAGTAGTCCGGGGCGACATACCAAAGTGAGTTCAACTCTGAAGGAGTTGTCCCTGAATAAAGAGGGAAACTCTTTCAGAGTTTTAATGCTTTTGATGTTTATCTACCCCGGACTGCGCACGCAGGCTTGTCCGGGGTTATCGAAAGGATGCTCTTTCAGAGCAAAGAAAACTTTACTAAACAAAGAATTATTTCATAAAACTTTCCGTTGAATCTGTTCATGTGGTGTTCCTTTTCCTGCTTTACAGTTTTCAATGGCTTTGTTTGCTCTTTGATTAAGTTCAAAAACCGAAAATAATTCAGAACCCCGAAACACAAGATACCTCCCCGTAGCATGAATAATAAAATTATTCCCTGTACATTCATTAAGCGTACCTTGCCACCAGTTTGTAAAATCACTTAAAGGATAAACCAGATTCTCTCCCCTCACCCCTGTAGCTCCGAAGTTTATAATTGATATTTGTTCGGAAGGCATGCATTCAAAATTTCCGCTATCTTTTACTGGTGTAAATACACCATAATCTGTAACCATCTCTACATTGGCGTATTCCATATAATCCATCAACAAACTAATATTGCCTAATGTATGGTCTTCTCGTTTACCGGTTGCACCAACTATAATTATATGTTTCTTTCCTTGCGATACGCAATAGTTCACTGCTTTAGTCTGATCGTTTGTTTCCTGATCGTTATTGATAAATAGAATATCAGCAAACTTCTTTCTGTTCTCTGGGGAGATAGAATCCCCGTCTCCTACAATAGCATTTGGGGTATAGCCTTGGGCAATGAATTGGTTTGCGGCTCCATCACAGCATACAACGAAAGGGGAATTATGCAGAAAGTATAAAGGTAACGGGTGGGTTGGGAACTCTCCGTTGGCCAGTATTACTGCATCGGGCAGGGATGTGGGGTTAAGTAGGGGGTAGTAATTCATATCGTGATATTGAACCGGTTGTTAATCATCATCTTTTTCCATTTACAATACCCAAAGATAGCAATAACCGCATAAACCGCATACAACCCCGAAGTAAAATAAAGTTCCTTATAAATATACAAGCCCGCACTAACAACATCCACTACAAGCCAAACAAGCCATTGTTCCAGATATTTGCGTGCCAGCATCCACATACCAATAATGCTTAAAGCAGTAGTGAAACTATCAATCCATGGAACATCACTATTTGTATAGTTTATTAATAACCAGGCGATACCCAGAAAAGATACTATACAGATAACCATCATTGGTAGTATAGTATTTACAGGAGTATGGGTAATAGGTAATTCACCTTTATTCTTTTTGCTTCCTGCTGCCCAAACAGCAAGTCCGTATATGGCTGCACCCAGATAATATACGTTTATACCCATGTCGGCATATAATCCCGCATCATAATATATAAAGATATAGATGGCAGGCATTATAACCCCGGTAATCCACAACCAGATACTAGCCTTGTATTCCAGCCATAAATACACCAGACCGACAATGGTTCCTAAGATTTCGAGATAGTTCATTATTTAAAATCTCAACGTTACATTACACAATATATTTGTACCTGCCATAGGATAATACATCGGATTATGATTAATTGTTGTTGTTTCACTTTCCGGATCATATGTTGCCGATGATGCTGAATACCCATTCGTTTCATACTTCTCATTAAACAGGTTATATACCGTAGCACCCACATTAATACTTTTAAATCCCTTTAGTTTGAAAGTGTATCCTACATGAAGGTTATTAACAAAATAAGGATCAATAGAGTTTACTTCATTACCTGTATTATCCAGATACTGACGACTCACGTATTGCGATTGAAATGTAGCTCCCCAGCCCTTATAGTCGAAACTGAAAAGACTTCCTGCCATAAACGAAGGAGAAAAAGCAATCGGTGTAGTACCCATAGCAACCGCGGTTTGATCATACTCATTCCAATTACTATCCCAAGTGCTGTAGTAAGCTGTATAATTTTTAATGCGGTTCTTGCTCCATGTGGCATTTACATCCCAACGTAGCCATTCTAACAATTTAGCACCTGCAGTAAGTTCAATACCCATGCGGTAGCTGTCCTTTACGTTTTCAGCCATTGCTTCGCCAATCTCGTTTACTTTACCATTCAATACCAGCTGATCGGTGTAATCCATATAATAGAGATTCACTCCGGCAGTAAAACGGCTGTTTCGGTAGGTATATCCCAGTTCGTAATCGAATAACTTTTCTGCTTTGGGTAATTCTGTGAATAACCCATCGGTATAATTGTTACGGGTGGGTTCTTTTTGAGCTACCGAGAAAGAAGCATAAGCCGAATGATTGGGGTTGATTTGCCAGAATATCCCGGCTTTGGGATTGAAGAAGCTGAACTTTTCGTCGATATCCAAACGTTGCAAATGTTCAGGTTCTTTGGTATCATCCCATTTATCGTTGTTACCGTTTATCTTATAATTAATATGCCGGTACTGCAAATCGGCATAGAGATTGAAACCGTTACCCAGTTCGTAATTGGCTTTTGCATAGATGTTACCATCGGTTTTTTTACCCGTGTTCCGGTAATACTCATGATCCGGAGCAAGATTACCAATGTAGTTTTTAATCCAGATAACATTACCATAATGATCGTTTTCGTAATAGTTAATGCCTCCACCAATAGCAGCCTGTAAACGTTCGTTGGTATAGTTTAAAGAGAAGATGCCGCCGCCAAAGCCGCTTTCGACCGACTTACGCCGTACAAGGTCTACCTTCTTTATCGTTTTTCCATCTACCGTGAAAGGTTCTAATCCATACTCTATCAGCTTGCGGGTGTTTTTGTATTCTTCGTAATAACCATCGCCATCGGTATAATGCAAAGCAACGTTTAATTTCCATGCCGGTGTAAATGTATGATCGAGCAGTAGTTGGTAATGTGTTTGTTTATACTTGTCGATCTGGTTATCATAAAAGCCTATCACATTGCCGTTAGCATCTTCAATCTTACCGTTGGGGTTATACTTGCGGTTGTTCTTTAAATCATCTTTGCTGATACCGTCCCACGCATGATATGTTTCTTCGTTACCGCCGAAGGTTATAAACTTAATACTGGTACTCTCGCCGTAATAACCACCTTGCAGAAAGTAAGAAGTCATATCGGCCGTTGCCCTGTCGCGATAACCATCTGTTGAAATGTTAGATATCCGTGCATCGAAAGCCCAGTGATTATTTAAAATACCGGTACCAACTTTGAGTGTTTCTTTATGCGTATTAAATGAACCATACGAACCCGAAACCTCGGCATAAGGTTTTGAAGATATGCCTTGGGTACGCATATTGATACTTGCACCAAAAGCACCCGCGCCATTGGTTGATGTTCCGGCACCACGCTGTATCTGCATATCTTCGAGCGAAGAAGCCATATCCGGAGTGTTTACCCAGAATATAGAATGACTCTCAGCATCATTCATCGGAATACCGTTGGCTGTAATATTGATACGTGTAGCATCTGTACCGCGAACGCGGATACTGGTATAACCAATACCTGCCCCGGCATCGGAAGTAGTAAGAACCGACGGAGTAGAGGTGAGAAGGAATGGAATATCCAGACCGAAATTCTGTTTCCGTATCTGTTCTTTATCAACATCGGTAAAGGCAACCGGAGTTTTAGATGTAGCACGAGTGGATATTATTTGTACTTCATCCAGGTTGACGGTTTTTACACTATCCACAGGTGCACTCTGCGAATACATACTCATTCCGGTACACAATACACCGGCCAGCATTGCTGCTCTTCTTTTCATTTTAAAACTCTTTTAGTTAAACAAGAAAAGGGGTTCTTTTCTCTATTTTCCCTCCGCCGGTATTACCCGGATCAGGTCAATGGGTATGATCTCAGCCCGTAATATTAAGGCACCCCCCTATTAGTGATAGTTTACTAAAGGAACACTTTCCTTCCGAAAACACTGCAAAAATAGGTATTATTAATGGATAAGCAAACGAGATGCGCATGAAACAAGTAGTTTCATTTTTGTTTTGCACAGTGAAACAAGTTGTTTCCTATATAGGAAACCAACAGTTTCATACGTAGAAAACTAGTAGTTTCCTACCGCGAAATGTTGGTATGTCGAAACTGTCGACGTTCCTTCTGCATTTCAGGCTTCCCATATATCTATGTCTATTATTATTTATTCCTAAATCATTACTATGAATCAAAACAATGAATTAAAAATGGACACTGCTATTTTTGCAGGCGGATGTTTCTGGGGAGTTGAATATTACATGAAGAAAATACCCGGAGTTGTTTCCGTAGAATCCGGATATATTGGAGGCGAAGTAGAAAACCCATCGTACGAACAGGTATGCAAAAAAAATACAGGCCATGCCGAAGCTGTGCGCATAACTTACGATACCACCCAAACAGACTATGAAACCTTGGCAAAAATGTTTTTCGAGATACACGATCCTACACAAATTGATGGTCAAGGCCCAGATATTGGCGAACAATATAGGTCAGAGATTTTTTACATCAACAACCACCAGAAAACAGTAGCCGAAAGATTGATTAAAGAATTACAAGAAAAAGGGCTCAATGTAGTAACATCCGTTACACCGAGCACTATGTTTTGGGTTGCCGAAGATTACCATCAAAATTATTACAACAGAAAAGGCACCCTACCCTACTGCCACGGATATATTAAAAGGTTCTAATTTATTAATAATTTTACGCTTATCCTTTAAATTTTGTTAGAAAACTAATCCTTTTTTGCTTTGAATTTGTTAAAAACATGGTTATTTTGCAATAGTTTTTCACAATGTTAATATAAAAAAAATCAACCATGAATTTAACTGATTATGTTTTAGAGGTCGTCGAGAGTTATCGCCGGCTTGGCTGCACAAGAACAGCAGAAACCTACCTGAGCACCTTACGCAGTATGCTTTACTACCATCAGGAAGATGCACCTATTAAGGATATCTTCAATCGGACATGGTTAACAGGTTATCAGGACTATCTAGTCTCTACCGGACTAAGTCGAAATTCTATTGTTTTCTACCTGGCTCGCATCCGGTCATTGTACAACAAGGCAGTACAAAAAGAGTTAATAAACTATCAGCCCGGATTGTTTGAAGGCGTTCAAACCAGAAGCGAGCCTACTTACAAACGGGCAATCCGGGCAAAGACATTGAAGTTTATTTGCCAAGCCGATTTCAGCAAATACCCTTGTCTTGACTTTGCCCGCGATATGTTTATGCTTAGTTTGTATTTGCAAGGCATTTCTTTCATCGACCTGGCATATCTCCGGAAAACAAATATTAAGGGAGATGGAAGCATTATTTATCAGCGTCATAAAACCCGTTCAACGGTAACAGTTGCTGTAGATAATCTGGCTTGGCGTATTATTGAAAAATACAAAGAGCAAACCGCACGTTCGCCTTATCTTCTTCCTATTATTAAAAATCCCGGAAGAGACGAAAGGAAACAGTACGAAACAGCTTTGCGTGCCCAGAACAGGCGTTTGAAGAAAGTAGCACGTTATTTGGGTATAAAAGACAATCTTACCTCGTATGTGTCGCGTCACAGTTGGGCTACAGTTGCATATCATGAAGGGGTAGCTACTTCTGTAATCAGTCAGGCTATGGGACACCAATCGGAGAAAGTGACTCATGTTTATCTTAAATCATTCGATAACACCACTCTCCTAAAAGCTAACGACACAGTAATCAAAGCTATATTTGGTAAGCTGGCCTACTCGCAAGTTCAACGAGTAACCAGGGCACAACCGGAATATAGGCTGCGCGAAACTTCAAGGTAAAACTTGTTTTATTGAATACACCCGGATGTATCATCCCGATACCTAACATGTATTTCCTCAATACACCCGGGTTATGTTGAATCAGTATTTAGTATACCGGAATAGTTTTGGTAAGTATTGATTTACCGTCTTCGCTCAACACCTTAATACTAATTTCCTGTTTAGCTATACTAAACATAGCAACATGATTATTTGAGTTAATCAGTACAGGGAAGTTGCAATCATCATTACCAGCCTCTATGTAAAAATGCTTATGCAAATGTGCACTTAGCATTAAATGGATTCCTGCCTTATTTAATAACGGAATAAAATGCTTCTTTATCTGAATTGGGCCATGCCAGGTTGAACGAATGGGCGGAACATGCATAACAACCACTTTAACAGGCGCTTGTTTAAAGTCTTCACTCTGTAGAACATCGGTTAGCCATTTAATCTGGCTTTCGCGATAATTATCAAAATCGGCCAAGCTGTGATATTCTATATCGCTATCGGGTTTATCCTCTCCACCATCTAATACAATAAAAAACGCAGGCCCTTGCCTGAATGCGTAATACGGTTGTCCGGTTGAAGTTGGAAAATAATTGATATATTCTGTAGAGAACAATCCACGTGTTTCATGATTTCCCCTTGCCATAAAGAAAGGCGTTTCGCGCGCAAACGACCGCACTGCCTGATCAACAAATCCTCCCAGCACTTGTTCCTCCGAAAACATATTGCTTGCCATGTCACCATTAAAAAGAACAAAGTCTTGCTCGCTTATGTTAGTCTGGCTAATTAGTTTCTCCAACAGTTCGCTGTTTTCATGAATATCATTTACCACGGCAAATTTCATATTGGCCTGCGAGGTATCTAAAGTACGAAACGTAAGCGGCTTTTGCCTATATACATTTGTTGCCACTGTTTTACCATAACCAATGTAGTAATGTTCTTTGGCTGTTACTTCTTTAGAGTAAATGCGATACCGATATCTGGTGGCTTTTTCTAGTCCGGATATTTTAATCTTATGCAAAGTACCAATCTCTTTTTTTCCGAAATTTGTTTGATAAAACCGTTGTCTTTCTTCTGCATAGAAGTGGCTTTCGTCATCGGGTGCCAGTTCAACCCACGAAACCGCTTCTTTATTAGTAACCCATACCACAGTTACCTCATTCTCGGTTACTCCTTGTAAATAAGGTCCATGCAAAATCTTAAAATCTTGCGCAAATAACATTGCCGAGTATAGCAATGATAATAAAAGTAATAGTTTTCTCATGATTTTTACTTTAAGGTTTTGCAAATGTATCAAATCATTTATAAAAAACAACTATATTTGCTTTTTCAGAGAGAGCGACTAATACAAAACACCAATAAAAAATGAAACAAGAAAAAATGATGGAACTCTGGCGCAAAGAGTTCGAAAACAGCTACTATCAATGGGGATTAACATCTTTGGTATATGATTATCTTGAAGAAAAAACGGACGAACTTAACGGCCCGTTAACCAGTGGGCAAAGAAAATACTATACGTATTACCATGATTGGATGATAAAAGAGTTGGATGGAGAAAACCATGAACTGGCTCGCCGCATGCTGGTAGCAATATCAAAAATGCGTAATGGAGGACTTATCAGTGGAAGTTACCGGATACGGGAAGAAGCAAATATATGCTTACGCATCGGTTATGATTTCGATTCTATAATAAAGCAAACCATTCATAAGTTTAATGATATTTCCGAAGATACGCTGTACTGGCTTGCAGGAGCATTATTGCAATATCACCCCGAAGAATCTATTGCTTTTGCCAACCAGTTGCTTACCGATAAACTGGGTGAACTGCTGGATAAACGAAAAATGAATCGTGAATTATACCTCGCCCTCTACATAGCCGCTCAACTCTTAAATAAAGATGCATCGGCGTATGCCCAATACATACATGTATTAGCTCTTGTTGCCAAACGAATTAAAAACGATATAACAACTGTAATGTTGTATCACACCTACGAGTCTTCGCCCGAATTGAGAGAACTGCTTCTCGATCAGTTAGATACCAACTTCAAAGCCGCATTTATTCTATATAAACAAATGACTAAGGAAGAATATATTCCTTTCTTAGAGAAAGTAGGTGCCCCACTTTGGTCGTATTACTATCTGTTAGCTACCGATAATTTTATCGACCTTGATAAAGCTTCCATATTGAAACAGCTATACAAGGAAAACAAAGATATATTTATGGATTTGTTTGGGCGTATGGCTACATCAAAAGATCATAAAAATCTTATTGAGGCAGCCTATCTGCTAGCCATTTTATTGCAGAATGGCGAAGGTCAGGAGGAATTGGAAAATTACAATATAGTTCAGTTGGCATTATTTAACGATCTCAATCAAAAAAGTATAGAAAAGATATACTATGATGAAGAGGTTGATTTGAAAGATGTACCACCACTTCCTACCACGCTATCTTTAGGTTGGGGAACATGGTATAAAATAGTTGGTGTATATTGTGTTCTGTACGACTATTCATCACGCGCCCGCCGTTTAATGCATGTATTGCTAACCAAGCAGCCCAAAACATCGAATAGTTACGAGAACGATATATTTGCAACCGGATATTTTCTGCGCGACCGGAAGAAATGGCTATCCATTGAGCCCAAAGATAGCTTGAAAGTGCTTTTCGATAGCGGATGCATTACTATTGATAAAGCTTTCCGGGCATACTGTTATACACAAATATGGGGAGGTCAAATCCGGCAGGCTATATCCGAAGCAATTACCTGCGACTTTATTCTTGAAAACAAGGAAGCGGCTCTTGATACATTAAGCAAAAACGATATGAGTGTTGCCGAGAATCTGGTATGGGCCGAATTGCTTTATCAGGAATTTAAACTCGATGCTACCGATCCGCTATTTGCAATGCTCACAAATAAATCGAAGCTGATACGCAAAAAGGCCGAAGAAATTATCAAAGAGAATGAAGCAACCATTCGCCCCATAATGGAAGAAAAGATGGGGAAATTGAGAGGCAATGCACAGGATGCTGCCAAACGATTAATTAAGTGTTGGGACAATGAACGTAAATTTGGTGCAAACTTCTCGTTCAAAGATAATGCTGCTGTTATTGAATACTGTAATGATAACCACGATAAGGGAAATGATAAATTTATCTCCTGGATTCCTGAAGATATGCTTACCGAAGTACGTTTTATCGACCTTACCGAAAAAGCTCCTGTTATTGTAATTAAGCACATCCTGGCCGAATACATGGCATTGGAAGAAGCATACAGAATTAAAGCCTGCGATAAAATTGTAGAACGCCTCAACCCACAGGATTTTCAAGCCACACTCGAAAACATTTATCAGCTTTGGAAAGATAATGGTGCCGAAGCCAAAAAGAAAATGTTTATGGTGCCTTACTGTTTGTATGTATCGGATTCGCAGATTCTCCGACTTAAAACCCAATTGAAAGACTGGGCCGAAGCATCACGTGGAGCTGTTGCTGCCTTCGTAGTAAATGCCATTGCCATGAACGGAGGAAGTGTTGCCCTGATGATGATTGACGGCATTTCTGTAAAATTCCCTAATAACCAGGTAAAGAATGCAGCCAAAACAGCCTTTGTATTTGCTGCCAAAGCACTGGAAATTCCCGAAGACGAATTATCGGATAAGATTGTACCTACACTTGGGTTTAATAAAGAAGGAGAAAAAGAACTTGATTATGGGGCACGTACCTTTAAAATAACATTGATGCCCGACTTTACTCTTACCATTTACGATAACGATAAGCAAAAGAACATAAAATCGATGCCTGCTCCTGGTGCCAACGATGATACAGTAAAAGCCACAGCAGCTAAAAAAGAATTCTCCGAACTTAAAAAACAAATGAAAGTTGCCGTTCAAACACAAACCAACCGCTTGGAAAAGGTTTTGATGAATGGCCGTCGCTGGACAGTAAATGCCTGGAGTACCCTCTTTGTAGAGAACCCCATTATGCACCGCTTTGCTACCGGTTTAATCTGGGGAGTTTATGAGGGTGATAAGCTGATAGAAACATTCCGCTATATGGACGATGGAACATTCAACACTGTTGACGAAGACGAATTCACTCTTCCTGAGAATGCTTCAATCACATTGGTACACCCTATTGAAATGTCGGCCGAGTTAGTTGCTCAATGGAAAGAACAGCTCGATGATTATGAAGTAGTACAACCACTTCCACAATTATCTGCCCCAATGGTGACCATAGATCCTAAAGATATTGACGATAAAAAGGTTATCAAATACATAGGCTGTATGGTAAAATCGGGTAAGATAGCCGGAATAGCCAAAAAGTACAATATGGCACGTGGCGAAGTGTGGGATGGCGGAAGCTATACTTGTTTCCACTGGGTGGATAAATATTTGAATCTGGCCGCACAAATCAATTTTGAGTATATGTGGATGGGGCAAGAGTATAATGACGATGTAACATTGGGCAATCTCATTTTCTATCGCTTGGGCGAAGAACAAGAAGTTGAGGAAGAACCCAAAGCAAACATGATACTTGATCCTTCGGCAGTACCTGCACGGTTTGTAAGTTCGGTAATTGGAATATTTGATACACTGAAGGAAGAATAGTGATATGTTTGAAAGTAACAAACAACTGATTGCAACATATCCTTTTCCTATCCCGGAAAGCTACTCGGCAAAAGTGCCTAAAAGTATCTCTAAGAGATTTCATGAAGGATGCGAAATAATACGCCGTGGAAGAATTGAGGAAGGGCTGAATGTGCTTGTTTCGGAAGGAGAAAAATATTCTCCACTAACAGCGTATGTTTTAGCCCAACTGGTAGCTTATTTTGAAAGAGACTGGGAAAAAGTAATGGATTTGCTTGTCTTTGCAATAAGCAATGAACCATATTACAACCTGATAAAAGCATTTTGGATAAAAGAAAAACTGTTCGACTATCTTCTTGTAGATATAGCAGCAATCAAAACTAACAGAATAGCAGAAGCCGAAAGGCTTCTGCCCATTCTGGAACAGCATAACGAAACAAAGTATTCTAAAAGCAAGATACTAACACCACAAGAGTACTTCTTATCCAAAAAGTTTTTTCTTGATGACAATAAAGAAGAGTTACTGAATATATTTGAAAAAGCCAAAACACAAGATTATTACAAACAGGATTATTGTTCCATGGCTTATAGTCTTGTTAAGTTTGGTGAAACAGAGAAAGCAGTTGAAGCAATTACAGGATGGTCTGAGTACTCTACAAACTTTATTGATAGTAAAACAGTTATAGTTATTCCTTTTGATGCTATGGTATTACACGAATTCTATGGAATTGGTGACGATGCCCACATGGCAAAACAATTTAAAATATTCCAGAAAGCCCGATATGTACGATTACCCGAAGATGGGCCGGCAGATACCCGTTTGCCCAAATCGAAACCTTGCAATAACCATAAAGGTTTTAAAATAAGTGGACTATTAGAGGCTGCTTTTGGTGACAAGCAATGTGTATGCGAGGGTTGGATTTTTGAGAAACGCACATTGGGGAATATTAAAATTGTATCGGGGAAGATTATACTAGACGATCCTTTAATTATCTCATCACAGCCATTAATAACAACTTTTCCTAAAGGTGAATTTCCTGTAGAGATTGCCATTGCACGGAAATCGGGCGATCAGCGTGTGGCACTAGCTAAGTTGTTATTCGCCAATAATGAAGTAGTTAGTTGGGATATTGCTTTGTGTGAGGATATAAAACCTCAAAAAGACCATATTTATGGCTATGGCGTAGATACTGGTACTGGTTGCTTTGCCGATTTTGAGATATACCAGGAATACGAAACGAAACTAACAGAAGATATTTCTGATTATATTGTTGACGAATTCGACAAGAACGGTAACACCGGGCTTGTTTATGAAAACGTAGCCATGTTCTCTACTGGCTTTGGAGATGGATTCTATCAAAGTTATATTGGTAGAGACAAAGAAAACAATATTACCTGTATAATAACTGATTTTCAGGTTATTGACTGGTTAAATAATTAGTGCATGGAAATATGAACGAAGAGCTAAAATACAATACAGACGAGGACTTAATCAAAAAAACGCCTAACAGTTTCTTAAACCATCCTGCCACCCCCGATGAATTGGAATTAATGAAACAATGGTTGGAAAATATCCTATCTGTATATCCGGAAATGGTTTATGGCATCTCTGACCCCGAATTGCAACAAATAGAGAACACATTAGGAATAGCTTTGCCATCAACACTTCGGCTATTATATTCATACATTGGGAAAAACACAGATCTGTTTATTCCTGAATTAATGAATAAAATGGACTATAAATTAGTTAGTCCTGACCAGTTGAAGATTGAAAAAGATGTAGTTATACACGATTATTATAGCGATGAGAAATGGTATAAAACAGATATTCTGATTTACTCAACCACACGGAATGGCAAGAAAGCGTATGGTGGAATTGATATAAAAAGGAACTGGTATCTGTACTTTTATAAACAATGGTACTGGCAAAAAGATCACATGCCACTTTACATGGATTTACCTGTAACACTTGCCTGTATTGTTATCTCTAAAATGCAGAATGTATTTACAACTAAAGTAAAAGGACTTTATAGTTATAAAGCTGCTGAAAAGGCCGAGCAGAAATTTGCAGGCTATATGGAACGTTTTAAAGACTGTGAGCATTACGACCATACACTTTTCTTCAATAAAGAGCACTGTACTTTAGGATGGTTTCGTACTGGATGTGCTGGCTCTGACATCTTTTTAGGTAGTAATGATAAGCAATTTGTAGATGACCTAATCGCTAAAATGGAGTTCTCGAAAGCAAAACATATAAAAACAGATGGCGTTCTAGTGAAAAAACAATAGATAAGATTCAACAATTTAATCATGCAAAACAAAGTACAAAAACCATTAATGGAGATGCGTTACGCCAACGAGTTGGCTGCACTCCGCAAACACGATACCGGAGCCAAACCGGCTAATTGGCAATTATCTCCACGTGCTGTACGCGATTTTATCCTGGGTAAAAAAGATCCTTTGGAATTAGATGGAAAAGAAGTTACCATTACTCCTAAATACCTGGGCGATGATGCATTGGTTGAACGCTCTATCATTACCCTTGCCGGGAATCGCGGTTTAATGTTGGTTGGCGAACCTGGTACGGCAAAAACCATGTTAAGCGAATTACTTTCGGCAGCCATTTGTGGTACCAGTACAAACACCGTGCAGGGAACAGCAGGAACCAGTGAAGATAATATTAAATATTCCTGGAATTACGCATTACTACTGGCAAAAGGTCCGGTAAAAGAGGCATTGATTCCCTCTCCTGTTTATATTGGAATGAAAAAAGGAATAATTACCCGTTTCGAGGAAATCACCCGTTGTCCGCTTGAAATACAGGATAGTCTTATCAGTATCATGAGCGACCGGGTATTGAATATCCCTGAATTGGGTGAAGATGGTTTTCTCTTTGCTTCAAGCGGATTTAACGTAATTGCCACTGCCAATACTCGCGATAAAGGTATTAACGAAATGAGTAGCGCTCTTAAACGCCGTTTCAATTTCGAAACAGTTGAGCCGGTGCGTAGTGTAGCTCTTGAAAGTAAAATTATACGCGAACAGTGTTCGGGCATGTTTGCAGCCAATGGGTTGGATATAGAGGTTCAGGATGATGTTATTGATGTATTGGCATCAACATTTAACGAACTCCGCAATGGAACATCTTACGAGAAAGCCAAAATCCAGAAACTATCCGGTGTAATGAGTACCGCCGAGGCGGTATCGGTTTATTATCAATCGGCATTAGATGGGTATTATTATGGTGATGGCAATGTAAGTATGCGTTCGTTGGTGCAAAACCTGCTGGGCGCTGTAATGAAAGAGAATAAAGATGATCTCCCCAAATTGAAGGATTATTTTAATGGAGTTATCAAATTGAAAGCCGAAAGAAGCGGAGGATTGTGGCAGGAGTTTTATGAAAACAGGAATTATATCAAGTAATTTATCATAAACAGATGAGGCCAACGGCCTCTACGCAATAGCGTAGGGCAAAGCCCTACGTAACGAACAAACAGCACTGTGACCCCAATGGGGTCAACGCAATTAAATCAAAATAATGCCACAATCATTATCAAGCATATACGTTCATATAACCTTTAGCACCAAAAATCGTATTTCATTATTGAAAGACGATGAAATAAACGCATCTCTTTACAATTTCCTTGGAGGAATCTGTAAAGAGATGAAATGTAACCCCATACAAATAGGCGGACATACAGATCATATTCATATCTTATGTCTCTTGGGACGAGAAACAACAATAGCAAAATTAGTTGAAAATCTAAAAAAACGTTCATCACTTTGGATAAAGGATTTTGGGAATAACTATCAGAAATTCTATTGGCAAGAAGGTTATGGAGCCTTTTCGGTAAACTCAACGGAAACAGATAAGGTTATCAATTATATTTTAAATCAAAAAGAGCATCATCGCAAATGGACTTTTCAAGATGAATATAGAGCGTTTTTGCATAAATATAATGTAAAATATGATGAACAATACGTTTGGGATTAGTAATATAGCTGCGTTGACCCCGTTGGGGTCACAGTGTCTGTGTATATGTTACGTAGGGCTTTGCCCTACGCTATTGTGTAGAGGCCGTTGGCCTCTTTAACTCCTTTAACTCCTAGCGAAGCGATAACTCCTGCCATTCTATAGTATGAATAATGTAGGTTAAGTTTGTTACTTAATGCAGAAAAGATGAATAAACAGAAATTAAAACGAATTTGGTCTAATGTCAGTTACTTGCATTATTGGTTTTTACCAGTTTAGGAATTGTATTTGTAAACGAGGCCAACGGCCTCTACACAATCGAGTAGACTGCCCTGCCGGTGTCGCCCGGCAGGGAGAGCCTCTCACACCACTGTACGTACGGGTCACGTATACAGCGGTTCGTTAAGATATGG
>NZ_QVMJ01000136.1 GCF_010500955.1 Bacteroides sp. 519 | reverse complement strand
TCCGTGCGCAAAAGTTCTTTTAAGCCCTCGGCGGTCTTTTCGTCCGCCAGTTCGTTGTTACGCTTTTTCTTGGCGGTAAGGTCGTAAACGTATTCTTGTTTGTCGAAGGCGGCAAACTCAATACCGAACCTCTTGGCCGTGGCCGGGGTAATGGTGGCCGGGAAAACGGACTCAAGGATGGCTGTTTGTTGGGCGATGACCAGGGTAGGATATGCTGTAACCGGCGACGGAACAAACGATGCTCCAGCTCTTAATCATGCCAATGTAGGTCTTTCTATGGGAACAGGAACATCGGTTGCCAAAGAGGCCAGT
>NZ_QVMJ01000135.1 GCF_010500955.1 Bacteroides sp. 519 | reverse complement strand
GGGTTCCGCTGTGGAATATATGGACCCCCGTTTTTTTGGCGGCATTTTAAAAAAAAATTTGGGCATGCACCCTCCGGAGTATAAATCAAAGGACGCCAAGGGTAAAGCGTAAGTTCTCTGGGAGCTACACTAGCGTATGCTGGTAAGCTATATGTAATTTTCGATTTCCGTTGGCATAGAGGTAGATATCTTTGTATTTATATTCAGGGGCAGCATCAATGGTGCGTTCAGGATTACGTCCCCAGTCGGTAACCTGCGAAGTCATGTTTGCATTGAAGTTAAAGCGTTTGTAATCAATGTCGGCATAACGCA
>NZ_QVMJ01000134.1 GCF_010500955.1 Bacteroides sp. 519 | reverse complement strand
ATGATATTGTTCCGTCGGCAACCGATAACTTTATCCGGAAAACAACTTTGCAGGGATATGTTCATGATGAAACTGCTGCATTCCAAGGTGGGGTAAGAGCCCACCAGTCGCGTGGTGACACGTTGAGCTGTACGTCTTAGGAGTTGTAAGGTCATGTATACCGGCGCTATGAGGGCTGCGTTATATTCATTATATACCTTCATGTTGGTAAGCACATGGCCCATCAGGCGTAAGCGGTTTTCGGATACCTGAAGCGGGTGTTCATTATCCGGTTTGGATGAAGTAAGCCCTTTGATAAACTTAAAATTGGGCT
>NZ_QVMJ01000133.1 GCF_010500955.1 Bacteroides sp. 519 | reverse complement strand
AGAACAACTAAATTCTTCGATTTCAGAGCCGAACACTTACGGAACCGAAGGTTATAGCATGGGCTGTAGTGGCTGCGATGGAAGATGTAGCCCGAAAAATAGAGAAAATACATATCATCTTTGAGGAGAGCGGTGTTAAGAAAGGAGATAAAATAGCACTTTGTGGACGTAACAGTTCGCTTATGCTAACCATACTACTCAGCCTAGCCTCCCGACTGTATGATAGGCTTTCGTACAGTTGCACATAAGTATTGTCGTATCGAAAAATGGCAATAGGTCAATACCGATACAGATAAGAAAAAAGGCAAAGGGT
>NZ_QVMJ01000132.1 GCF_010500955.1 Bacteroides sp. 519 | reverse complement strand
CAATGCCCATAGCATCAATTTCATAAGCTTTTATGTGGAATGTGTTTTCAACACACATAGGCTTTTTTTCCATTTTCTTTCAGGTTTTCAGGCTTATAATTTCCCTAAAATCTTATCCATAACCCAGTTCACTGTTGTAGCACTTTCACCATCGCAATTACAGATGGATTAGAGGCTATTCATCATCCAAACATTGTTCATCGGGATCTCAAATTCGATAATCTAATGAACCCAGAATTGTTCCCTCGTTTACTTTCAGCCAGTCAGTTTATTAAAGTTCCAACACAAATTACTGTTCTTTCTAATGGTGTTGA
>NZ_QVMJ01000131.1 GCF_010500955.1 Bacteroides sp. 519 | reverse complement strand
CTTGTACTCTGTGCCCTCTTTTACCTGACGGGGCAACAGCTTAAATTCTTTCGGGAGTATCGGCAGGTTCTCACGCTTAAAGCCTTCGATACCGTAATGAGGAAAACGTGCGCGACCGTAATTTTCAGGTAGTTTTGAGCTACGCCCACGGAGATTATCTGAAACTTCGACGCATATTTGAAAGAGTTACAGGTATTATCGAAAGCTATTTGCCCGACGAACTGGCCATTGAAGCCCCATTCTTTGGTAACAAAGTAGGAAGCAACGAAAACAAGGAAGGCAAAATATTTATCGAGTCGCAAGGCTGGTGTGCC
>NZ_QVMJ01000130.1 GCF_010500955.1 Bacteroides sp. 519 | reverse complement strand
ATTCAGGTGCGAACTGGAATAGCCTACCGCATTTGCAATATCCTCGAGGGTAACTTTATTCTCAAGATTGCTTTTCATGTACAGGATGCATTTTTGGTAAAAGATACAAAATCATTGAAATGTTCATATAGCCCAGATTCACCACTGCAAGTAAATCCATTTGTTCGCGCAAAAGGAAATGAATTATTTCAAAGTTTATATCTTTTCGGAACAACCCCTGGTCTACTCCTTTTCCGGTATAATCCATATCTACAAAAAAGAATGTGCTTCCCCATTTGTCGGGTTTAAACATTTCTACTGTAGTAGTTAGTTTAG
>NZ_QVMJ01000129.1 GCF_010500955.1 Bacteroides sp. 519 | reverse complement strand
GAGCAAAAACATCTATAATGGCGCCTTCTTCAATACAAACACAACCGTGAAGCACATTGGGCTCTACAAAGAAGCCATCGCCTGCCTGTAGGGTATTTCTTAACTGCCTCTTTGCACGAGCGGTAGGTTATCTTACCCACATATCCCGACAGAGGATGAGAAGATCGGAAGGGCGGGGTAACCGCCCCAGGGCACGGAAAAGGACCCGGGCCGCCCGGGGCGGGCCATGCCGGCCATGCAGGCATCTGTGCCCTTACTTGCTCCTAAAGAGCAGTTGACGCGCATTGCCGGAATCAATCAGATTATTAACTCAAT
>NZ_QVMJ01000128.1 GCF_010500955.1 Bacteroides sp. 519 | reverse complement strand
AACTTTCATTCTAACTATTAAAAGTATACTAAAATGAAAAAAATATTATATTTAGTAACAATTTTTTGTGCTGTGGCTCTCATTTCATACATACGTAGTTTTATTACATCAGTCAAAGAAGGCTTTTCTATTTTATAATGCTCCTTTTCGTAAGCAACGACTAATTGAGCGACTGAGACAGCGAACTGCATTTTGGAGTGCTACACCCTTGAAAGTAACCATTGCTAAGATGAAATTTTTAGATATAATAGTGTTTTTATTTTTTTGTATAACAGTCCATTGTCAATCCATTAATACAGAAGATGAACTTGTTTT
>NZ_QVMJ01000127.1 GCF_010500955.1 Bacteroides sp. 519 | reverse complement strand
ACTATGCCTACGATGGAATTATGAAAGGAGCAAAAGAAGGGAAGTATCCGTATTGATGTTCATTTCAGATACTCGGGTGTCCACTCGCAGGCATAAACATGAAACTCCGATTCGGCTGTACCGATATTGCGAGACGCAGTTTTCTGGGTGCCTATGGTGCCGTTATGGATCTGGATTGGTTGATGCATCTTCGTCCCAGTTCTCCTCCTATCAAGTTTGATTACATTACACATACCTGTCGGATATCACTATCGTTTCATTGTCGTTGAACTGATAGTGGCCAATATGCCGGTTGGGATTATTTTCCCAATATTC
>NZ_QVMJ01000012.1 GCF_010500955.1 Bacteroides sp. 519 | reverse complement strand
GCAAAGCTTGTTTAACACAAATCATTTGTATATTTGCGGCTTTTTAATAGCTTGCACGCAAGTGCGCGCTGCTCATGCGGGGCGCACATAGCGTAGGGCAAAGCCCTACGTACTCTAAGACAACACACTGTGACCCCAACGGGGTCAATTCATTATGTTGTGCATTATGACCCCGTTGGGGTCATAATGCACAACATAAACCTAACGTAGGGCTTTGCCCTACGCTATTGTACAAAGGCCGTTGGCCTTTAAAGAGAGTATCGAAAAAAAAGAGTTACCTGATTTCAGATAACTCTTTCCTTTATAGCAATAACTATATATTAATAACCCATTTCGTGAAGTGCTTTGCATAACTGGTCCGGACAGGATGTGGAACGCCGTCCACAACAAACTCCTTCCAGTTTTTCGATAACTGCTTTTGGTGTCATACCTTTTACTAATCGGGATATTCCCTGTAAATTGCCGTTACACCCATTCCAGTAAGCAATATCTTTAATAATTCCGTCTTCAATTTCCACTTCAATGCATGTGCTGCATGTTCCCTGGGTTTTGTAGACGTGTTTCATTACTCTTCTTCTCCTTCAGCGGGTTTTAAGTTAGTATATACGTTTTGTACATCCTCATCTTCTTCCAAACGGTCAACCATTTTTTCAATAGTAGCACGTTGTTCATCGTTCAGTTCTTTTTCATCTGTAGGGATTCTGGTAAACTCGGAGTTTTTAATTTCATAACCGTTTTCTTCCAGATACTTCTGAATGGTATTGAATGATTGGAATTCACCGTAAATTGTTATTTCATTGTCTTCCTCATCGTAATCTTCATCCACCCCAAAATCAATAAGTTCCAGAATCAGGTCTTCAACAGACATTCCTTCTTTCTTTTCTACGGTAAATACCGATTTATGATTAAAGATAAAGTCAAGGCTGCCCGAAGTACCCAGTGAGCCACCAAATTTATTAAATACACTACGTACATTTGCTACAGTACGGGTTGTGTTATCTGTTGCAGTTTCAACCAGAACAGCTATTCCAAAAGGTCCGTATCCTTCGTAAACCATTTCTTTATAGTCTTTCTGATCTTTGCCCATTGCATTTTTAATAGCACGTTCAATATTGTCTTTTGGCATATTTTCGCGCTTGGCATTTGCAATAATGGCTCTTAAATGAGGATTGTTTTCAGGATCAGGACCGCCGGCTTTTACAGCAATAGCTATTTGTTTACCTACTCTTGTAAATACACGGGCCATGTTACCCCATCTTTTCAGCTTTGTTGCTTTTCTATATTCGAATGCTCTTCCCATTGGATTGAGTTTTTTAATAATTTATTTTTCAGAACTATCATTTTCTACTTCCCAATATTCTTAACAAATAAAGGAACAGATTTACAAAGTCGAGATACAGTGAAAGTGCTCCCATTAATGCAATTTTCTGGGTGGTTTCGTTTATCTCGTATCCATACTCTCTAAGATTATTTTTAATCTTTTGGGCATCGTAAGCTGTTAATCCTACAAATATAATAACACCAATATATGTTATAATCCAGTACATCATTTCGCTCTTTATGAACCAGTTTGCTACAGATGCTATAATCAAACCGATAAGTGCCATGATAAGGATATTACCCCATGATGATAAATCTTTCTTGGTTATGGTGCCATACAGTGCCATTGCACCGAAAGTTCCGGCAGTAACAAAGAAAGTTAATGCTATGGACGATGTTGTGTATATCATAAATATAAACGACATCGTTACCCCATTCAATATAGAATAGGCTATAAACATAAAAGTGGCTGTCGCAAAGGAGAATCTGTTTATATTGGCCGACAATATCCATACCAGAGCCAATTCACCCAAAATCAATCCGTAGAACAGAACTTGATTGGTAGCTATTGCATAAATAACTTTTGGTGATTCTGCAACCAATAATGAAGTTAAAGCAGTAATAACCAAAGCTAAAGTCATCCATATATATACATTCCGAAATAATGTTGCTTGTGCATAATTTGCCGAATAACTTTTTGTTACATCAAAATTTGTTTCCATAAGTTTTTGTTTAGTTTATAAAGGTTATAAAGTCGATAAAGGTTATAAAGTTGATAAAGATTATAAAGGTTATAAAGTTGCTATGCAGTTTTTATCTTTATTTATTCACTCTATTATCTTTATTTATTCACTCTATTTACTTTATTGCCTTTATTTACTCTATTACCTTTATTTACTCTATTACCTTTATTATCTTTATTATCTTTATTTCCTCTATCTCAATTTTGCTCCCAGTTTGTCTTCAAGGTTCTTTATCAGCTTAGTCATAATCTTGTCAATAACCTTGTCGGTAAGGGTTTGTGTTTCGTCTTGTAACGTAAAGCTTACTGCATACGATTTCTTACCTGCTTCCAGATTCTTTCCTTCGTACACATCGAACAGTTCAACACTACGAAGAAGTTTTTTCTCTGTTTCGTAAGCAATCTTTTCGATTTCGGCAAACTGAACATTCTTGTCGAGCAATAATGCAAGGTCGCGCTTCACAGCCGGGAACTTAGATAGTTCTTTATAAGTAGTTTCTTTAAGTGACCGTTTAGCCTTCATTAGTTCCTTCCAGTCGAAATCGGCATAATATACTTCGTTGTCCAAATCGAATAACTTACGCATCTTCTTAGATACAATTCCAAATGTAGCCAACCTTTTTCCTCCTTTGGTATTGACAGAAAGAGCAGCCGAATAAATATCATCGGTAAGATTGCCCACTACCAGGTTACGCATTTCGAACCCTAAGCGTACAAAGATGTTTTCTACATAAGCTTTCAGTTCATAAACCGAAGTGTCTTCATCGGCATGCGCCCAAGAGTTAGCAACTTTTTTACCGGTTATCCACATTCCCAGATGATACACTTCTTTGTAAGCAGCCAAAGAATTATCCGGATTCTTCTTTTCTTTATTGAAGTAATAGCAGTTTCCAAACTCGAAGAACTTAATATCGGCATTCTTACGGTTTACGTTGTGTGCAATACTTTCCAATCCACCAAATAACAGAGACTGACGCATTCCATTAAGATCGGTACTTAACGGATTAAGCAACATTACTGTATTTTCAGCAGGGAATATTTCCAAACCTTCGTAATAAGCAGCACGGGTTAATGAGTTATTCATTATTTCACTAAATCCGCATCCTACCAGTTGTTCGGATATTAGATTCTGTAATTTATGTGAAGCATCTTCATCCCCTTTGGTTGTTAGGCTAGAGTTTAGTGTAGTTGGTATTTCTACATTATTATATCCATAAATACGAAGAATGTCTTCAATTACATCAACATCTCTTTGAACGTCAACGCGATAGGGTGGAACAGCTAGAGTTAATCCTTCCGAAGTTTCATTGGTTATCTTCATTTCGAGCGTAGATACAATGCTCTTTACTGTTTCAACAGGAATTTCTTTACCTATCAGTGAGTTTACTTTATTATAAGACAGTTCTACAACAAAGTCCTGAATAGGTTTTTCGTACACATCTTTAATATCCGAAGAAATGGTTCCGCCGGCTATCTCTTTCACCATCATAGCTGCCAGTTTTAAACAGTAAATGGTAATATTAGGATCTACTCCCCTCTCGAAACGGAAAGAGGCATCGGTATTGAGTCCATGACGACGTGCAGTTTTTCGTACCCATGTTGGATGAAAATATGCGCTTTCAATGAACACATTGGTAGTTTGTTCTGTTGCACCCGATTCGAGTCCACCAAACACCCCGGCTATACACATTGGCTTTTCGCGACTGCATATCATCAGGTCGCGGTCAGACAGTTTGCGTTCAACTCCATCCAGTGTAACAAATGGTGTACCTTCGGGTAAGGTTTCTACAACCACTGCGTTACCAGCAATTTTATCTGCATCGAAACAGTGCAACGGTTGGCCAAATGCATGAAGTATGTAGTTTGTTATATCTACTACATTATTAATTGGACGTAGGCCAATAATGCGGAGCTTGTCTTGTAACCACTCCGGACTTTCTTTTACAGTTACACCTTTTACTGTAACTCCGGCATAACGTGGACATGCTTCTGTGTTTTCTACAATTACAGGAATATCCAAATCGTTATTATCAACCTTGAAAGCATCTACCGATGGTTTTTGCAAGGTTGCTTTATATCCATTCTGAATTAAATAAGCGTATAGGTCGCGGGCTACTCCGTAATGTGAACTTCCATCTGCACGGTTTGGAGTAATATCTACTTCAAGAATGTAATCGCTTTTTATGTTGTAGTAGTCTTTAGCTAAAGTTCCCGGCACGGCATCAGCAGGAAGTACAATGATTCCATCGTGGGCTGTTCCGATACCAATTTCGTCCTCGGCACAAATCATTCCGTTAGATTCAACACCTCTTATTTTGGATTTCTTTATTTTAAAGCTTTCTTCGCCGTTGTAAAGTGTTGTTCCGTTGGTTGCTACAACTACTTTTTGTCCGGCTGCAACATTCGGAGCGCCACAAACAATTTGTGTAGGTTCTCCGTTACCCAAATTTACAGTTGTAATGTGTAGATGATCTGAATTGGGATGTTCTTCACAAGTTAAAACTTCTCCAATTACTATCCCTTCGAGACCGCCTTTAATGGTTTGTACTTCTTCGACTCCACCTGTTTCAAGACCAATCGAAGTAAGGGCGGCAGATACTTCCTGGGGTGATAAGTCTAAATTGACGTACTCTTTTAGCCAATTATACGAGATATTCATATATGATAATATTTTGTAATTTCAAAAAGACTTGCAAATATACACCATAATTTATAAACCTCCATACTTTCTTTTGGAAAACTCTGTACCCTTCTTTGTTAGACTCCAGAGTTTTGCTCAAGAAACTCCAGAGTTTACACTTGCCACAATACTACCATCAAACAAGTGAATTACCCTATGGGCAAAGCTGGCATCGTGCTGAGAGTGGGTAACCATAATAATTGTTGTGCCTTCTTTATTTAACTCGGTTAACAGGTTCATTACTTCGGCCCCGTTTTTAGAGTCCAGATTACCTGTAGGCTCATCGGCCAATATTAGTTTTGGATTAGATACAACCGCCCGTGCAATAGCTACACGCTGTTGCTGACCTCCTGACAATTGTTGTGGAAAATGTTTGGCCCGGTGACTCAGATTCATCCTTTTCAGAATATTGTTCACCATTTCCTTACGTTCGCTTCTGCCTATATTAAGATAAGTAAGAGGAAGTTCCACATTTTCAAACACATTGAGTTCATCAATCAGATTAAAACTTTGGAAAACAAATCCCAGTTTGCCCTTACGCATTTGGGTACGTTCTTTTTCTTTCAAGTCACCAACTTCGTTTCCTGTAAGTTTATACGAACCTTCTGTTGGATTATCAAGTAAGCCAAGAATGTTCAACAGGGTAGATTTACCACAACCCGAGGGACCCATTATGGCTACAAATTCTCCTTCTTTTATTTCAAGGTTTACATGGTTCAAAGCAACTGTTTCTACTTCCGATGTACGGAATACTTTACTGATGTTGTTAATGGTTATCATATTTTTGAGTTTTGAGTTATAAGTTTTGAGTTTTAATTACTCGCTTTTAATGCTATTGACAGGGTTCTCGTTGGCAACCCGCCATGATTTAAGAATAACGCTGATGATGATTACAGCAAGAATAACGATGCTTAATAATGCATACATGGCGATACTGAGTTCTATTCTGGTTCCGGCAAACTGATCCAGCCAATCCTGACCTATGAAATACGAAACAATGATTCCAAGTACTATAGCAGGTATGGCAACAAGAGATACTTCACGACTTAAGAGTTTTAATACATTCCATGCTTCGGCACCGTTTACTTTTCGGATAGCTATTTCTTTGCTTCGACGTTGTATTTCATCGTTAATATATCCAAAGAGCCCCATTAAGGTAATAAGCAAAATGCCAATAAAGGCAACAATTGCACTATCGCGAAAACGACGAACAGAAACATATTTGCTTTCGATATCTTTTTCTAAAGATGAGAATAGAATGTTGTTGTTTGGAAACACCTCAGCTACTTCCTTATTTAAATTCATCAATGATTCGTTAAAGGGTTCTTTTAACTTCACCGATATGCTATTATGCCATTTAGGTGTAGTTGCAAAAGCTACAGGATTTTTTTCCTGAAAGAGTGAACTATCAACAAAGTCTTTCATCACACCAACTATGATTCCAAAACTATTGCCACTACTGGATTGCTTACCAATAGCTCCATCGGTCCACGGCATACGCTTTACATATTCTTCGTTTACAACAACCTCGTTAGGAGCCATTACATTACGTCCCTCAAGCAATTGAAAGCCATAAAGAGGTATAAATTCGGGGGTAACTATATTAAACCGGGTCGAAAATAACATCTTTCCATCTTCACCTTTTACATGGTCGCCACTATATCCATTTACTGTTAGCCACGACAATGCAGCTTTTTCTACCATCGGAAAGTTCTCAATGGTTTTTACTGCAATGTCCGGGTTCTCCATTCGCACCCAACTTGTTGCTATGTTACGAGGCTGATAGCCCAAATCAAAATTCATCACACGTTCGTATTGCACAAACACAACAACCAGTAAACCAAAAACAAAGCTTACACCAACAAACTGTATAAAGAGTAATACTCTTTTCCAGGAAGAGTTACGTTCGGTATATTTGCGAAACACTTGTGTTACAGGAATATGAGAGAATATACGTCCCGGAATAACTCCAGCAACAATAAAAATAACAGCAATAATTAATAATGGTACCCATAAGGTTTGTAAAGTAAACAAGGATTCAATGTTTACTTCAATAATATCCTCAATTAATCCTCTCAGATTGAATATTAATAAGGAAGCAAACATAAGCGATACCAAGATAATGATAGCCGTTTCCCATAAAAACATAACGAACACCTGTGTTGATGTTGCCCCGTTACATTTATGTACTCCCACCCCTTTGGCGCGGCGCGACAAACTGGATATGGCTATTAGTATATAATTCATGGCTGCAATAAGGAGAATGGCCACAGCCAGAAAACTCATAATTGTTACAAGCCTTTTTACATTTGGATTTTCAATGTGTTCTTTACAAATATTCTCCAAGTGGTATCGCACTCCCCATCCTTTGGTTTCAGGATCGAACTTCATGTACTGGTCAATAACTGCATCCATCCGTTTATTTACCTTTTCGATATCCGACGATTGACGCAAACGTACAAACCCTTGAAAAGAGTCTCCTCCTCCCCACCCTCTATAGCTACTCCATCCGGCTATTGACACTACTATATCAGGGCGTATGGAGTTATTATCCTCTACTTGAAGGTAAGTTCCGCGTATGGTAATTTCTTTGTTTTTATCGCGCATCACTGTTTTTCCTATCACATCTGTTGTGCCAAATATACATTTGGCAAAGTCTTCGCTGATAAAAGCCATATCAATCATACTCAAATCTATCTCCTGACCGGAAGTAACAGTGATTCCTACCGTACGAAAAAATAGAGTATCGGCCATTACAAGGTTTCCTACGTGACGTTGTTCACCAAGGAAAAAAGCTACTTCACCTTGATTCTGGACTAAAGTGGCACATTCTACTTCGTCCGGAAAATCTTTCATGATAGTTTCGGGTACGGGTCCCATTACCACTTTCATCGGAGTACCCGGCATTCCATCACTGGTGTAAGTAGCCATAACAACAGCTAACTTGTCCGATTCTTTATAACCCTTATTATAAGATAATTCGAATGCTACACGGGCAAAAAGAATAATGCCAATAAATAGCCCCAGTGTTAATGAAATAACTTTGATTATATTCGAGCTACGTCCTCGTAACAAAGTCATTAATGTGTAATAGAGTTGTTTCATATCAATATTAAATTTTATTTTTTTACTTCTTTAAATACACTTTATATGCCAGAAATTTATTTTATTAAGAATCAACGTATTACGTTTTATGCCTTTTTACAAACTGTCTAATAATTAGACAGTGGTGCCTAATAATTAGACACACAGGCGTAAGTGTACCAATTGTGCAACCAACTATTTTATTCAACTAAATTAGGTAAAAACGGTAAGTGAGTATTATCTTTGGAATATAAATTATTATAGTATGGTTAAATTAGGTACTATCATTGTTGTAGACGATAATAAAGGAGTATTAACCGCAGTACAAATGCTGCTGAAAAACTATTTCGAAAAAGTTATTACCCTCTCCTCTCCTATTACACTTCCCAGCATTCTACACGAAGAAAAGCCAAGTATTATTTTGCTTGATATGAATTTTACCTCGGGCATAAACACAGGTAACGAAGGGTTATATTGGCTGAACGAAATAAAAAGGCTAAACCCGCAATTGCCTGTAGTGCTTTTTACTGCTTATGCCGATATTGACCTGGCTGTACGTGGAATAAAAGAGGGAGCCAGCGATTTTATTGTAAAGCCTTGGGATAATCAGAAACTAATAGAGGTTCTGCAAAACGCTGCCTCACCGGAAAAGAAAAATAAGAAAAGAGATAAGAAGGAAGAAGAACTGAAAACCTCTTCCATGTATTGGGGAAATAGTGATGCCATGAAATATCTGCGAATTCTTATTGAAAAGGTAGCCATCACCGATGCCAATATACTGATTACAGGAGAAAACGGAACTGGAAAGGAAATGCTTGCACAAGAAATCCATGCATTATCGCGTAGAAACAAGCAACCTATGGTAGCTGTAGATATGGGTGCCATAACCGATTCGTTATTCGAGAGTGAATTATTTGGTCATGTAAAAGGTTCATTCACAGATGCTCATGCCGATCGTGAAGGGAAGTTCGAAGCTGCTAACAATGGAAGTTTATTTCTGGATGAAATTGGTAATCTCCCTTTTTACCAACAAGCTAAACTACTAACGGCCATACAACGTAGAAGCATTGTACGTGTTGGAAGCAATAAAGAGATTCCTATTAATATTCGTTTGATATCGGCCACCAATAAAAACCTTGAAGAAATGGTAAAGAAAGAAGAGTTCCGCGAAGACCTTCTTTACCGCATTAACACCATACATGTAGAAATACCTCCTTTGCGCAATAGAAAAGAAGACATAGTACCACTGGCCGAAAAGTTTATAGAACGTTTTTGCAAACAATACGATAAGCAACCTCTTTTATTAAATACAGCGGCCAAAGAACGTTTAACTCAACATCCGTGGTATGGCAATATACGAGAGTTAGAGCATGCTATCGAAAAGGCTGTTATCATAAGTGATGACGATGTTATTCCTGCCGAAATATTTCCTCTATCCACAAAAACAGAAATACTGGAGAAAGATGTTTCTACTCTGGAAGAAATGGAAATAAAAATGATTCAAAAAGCATTAAACAGTTGCAAGGGTAATCTCTCGGCTGTAGCTGCTCAATTGGGTATTACACGGCAAACGCTTTATAATAAAATGAAAAAGTTCGGACTATGAATTCGCACATTAAAACCTTTCTGGAATATCCGTTTATCCGAATACTTGCTGTTATTCTTATAACTACCTGCCTCCTGTTATTTGTTTATCTGGAAAACTGGTTATGGGCAGGTATAAACTTTGCTGTTCTATGTTGGGGGATATTCTGGCTACTCACATTATATAATGCTCAAACCAGAAAGGTAATCTTTCTTCTTGAAGCACTCGAAAACAACGATAGCGGACTACGGTTTACCGAAGATAAAGGAAGCTGGACTAACAAAACTATAAATCAGTTAATAAATAAGGTAGCCAAGGTTTTATATGATGCCAAGTACGAAACGATACAACAGGAGAAATACTACGAATTAATTTTAAGCTGTATCAGCACAGGTATTGTTGTTCTGAATGATTTTGGATATGTATATCAAAAAAATGATGAAGCATTAAAAATTCTTGGCTTGAATATATTCACCCATGTACGGCAATTAAGTAAAATAGATGCTTCATTGATGGAAAAGATTTCATCAGTAAGCGCTGGTGATAAACTTCAGGTACTATTTAATAATGAAAGAGGAACAGTAAACCTTTCTGTACGAACATCCGATATTACAATCAAAGGCGAGCACCTGAGAATACTAGCTCTAAATGACATCAATAATGAGTTGGACGAAAAAGAAATCGATTCGTGGATACGGCTTATCCGGGTTCTTACTCACGAAATAATGAACGCAGTTACTCCTATTACCTCGTTAAGTGACACACTATTAAATGTTACAGAAAACACAAACACAGAGATTAAGAAAGGGTTGCAAACAATTAGTTCAACCGGGAAAGGATTACTTGCTTTTGTTGAATCGTACCGCAAATTTACACGTGTACCAACTCCTGATCCTTCTTTATTCTATATTAAAAATTTTGTTGAACGAATGGTTGAACTGGCTAAATACCAAAACACATGTAACAATATCGTTTTCAAAACAAACATAACTCCTCCGGATCTTATTTTATATGCTGATGAAAACCTGATATCGCAGGTTATGATAAACCTGCTCAAAAATGCCAAACAAGCTATTGGTAACCAACCAGAAGGTTTAATAGAGATTAGTGCATACTGTAACGAACAGGATGAAATATTTATTGAAGTAAGTAACAATGGTCCGCAGATACCACAGGAAGTAGCAGAACAGATATTTATTCCCTTTTTCACCACAAAAGAAGGAGGAAGCGGTATTGGTTTGAGTCTTTCGCGGCAGATAATGAGAATATCTGGTGGTAATTTGATACTAATGCCTGCTCAGGCTGGCTTCACTACGTTTAAATTAAAGTTTAAATAATAAAGGGTGTACACTTTGGGGCACACCCTCTTTCTTTGTATCACATTGCGATCAATTTCTTTGCCCTCTATAGTTCTTCATTACCACCCGGGCTGTACCTATTTTAAGCTTCGATTCTATGCGGACAGGTATTCTATTCCTATCATTGGTAAGATATACCTTCATTGCTTCATTTTCATCTTCAAAAGCAGCAGCTTTACCTATTAATGCAAGTTTCACACATTTGTATTCTCGCCCATCATTTGCTTTGACCGATTCAATTCCCTGATGTTCTATTTTCATATTCATCATTCTTCGTCCTGCAAAGAAAGACACAGTTTTTCTATCACCTTTTTTCATTTGAGAGAAATCTAAAGTACGGGCATAATAGATAATGCTAATAACATCGTACATGCAATTATTGGTTACAAATGTAGTATCATAACGCAATCTGCCATTCCGTTTATTTATATTTCGAAGTGTTACGCTTCCATCCGAATAAGTATAAGTTGCCCTCTCAACTGTATGGTCATCGTCTTCATGAGCATCTTTATTGTATCTTAATGGTACTAAATCCTTGGTGGTTACAGATGTAAGGGTATCGTTTACAGTAAAAAAGCTTTTTATCAATCCGGTAGAACGTGCTGTAAGTCTCAGGTTATATGCTTCTTTCTCGGCAAACATTCTATCTGTAACAGTGAGAGAAGCTACACCGGCTTTTTTATATATTATGCCATATTTGAAGTATAAATCATAGTTCAAAACCTCTCCCGACTGAAATTGTTTATTTTCAATTCCACACTGTGCCTTCATGTTTGCTGTGAAAAGAAACAGTGATCCAAGAACAATTATAATACAATATATTACTCTATTCATTATCAATTAATTTTAATGGTTTATCAAAAGGTTGTATATCACAAGACAATATTAGAAAATAAAACGTTAAAAACATCCTTGTTGTTATATAAAATTATGATTTTTAACAAGTGAGATGCAGAAAAAACATGATTTACATGTTAGTGCTATAATTATTTTATTTATGTTTGTAGCAACATTGAACATAACCTACTACTGTTGAACTATATGTTTAAGATAATTAAAAGAATTGTATTATTAATAATCGGTATAATAATCTTCCTCGTTATAAAGAGCCATGTATCTTTTGAAGAAAGAACCCCTTCCACTAATACAGAAAAGAATCAAGCCAAACCTAGTTTGGAAGAATTATTAAGAGTTAAAGCCGATTCGGCCAGAACCTTCTGCGTTTCAAAAAAATACAATACGGACTATTGCATTTTAATTGACTTTAGCATACACTCGGGCAAAAAAAGATTCTTTGTATGGGATTTTAAAGGCGACTCTATTAAACTGTCTAGCCTTTGTGCACATGGATATGGTCAAAACAGTACAACAAAGAAACCGGTTTTCAGTAATGTTGAAGGCAGTTACTGTTCATCTCTTGGAAAATATAAAATAGGCATACGTTCGTATAGCAAATGGGGAATTAATGTTCATTATAAAATGCATGGGCTTGAAAAAACAAATGATAACGCATACAAACGATATGTTGTACTTCATTCGTACGAGCATGTACCGGAACGCGAAACTTACCCTATCCATCTACCCTTGGGCATGAGTCAAGGGTGCCCTGTTATTTCCAACAATACAATGCGATCCATTGATGAATTACTGAAAACTGTTGAAAAACCTATTTTGATGTGGATATATATTTAGTATCTTTGCCCCTTAAAATCATATTATATAAAAATGAAAAACGCGTCAACAACTAACATTGAAAGATTTACCAAAGCCTTTTGGGTGAGTAATACAGTCGAACTGTTTGAAAGAATGGCATATTATGCCGTATTTATTGTACTAACCATTTACCTCTCTACTATTTTAGGATTTAATGATTTTCAGGCCAGTATGATTTCCGGTCTCTTTTCCGGAGGTTTGTATTTACTCCCAATCTTTACTGGTGCTTATGCTGATAAAATCGGTTTTCGCAAATCAATGATAACAGCATTTACATTGCTGTCAATTGGTTATTTCGGGTTGGCTATATTCCCTACCCTATTAGAGGCACTTGGTTTGGTTTCTTATGGAACAACAACCGCTTTTTCTGGTATTCAGGAGAGTTCTCAACGTTGGATTATTGTACCCATACTTCTTACAATTGTTATTGGAGGTTCATTCATCAAATCTGTTATCTCTGCCTCGGTAGCTAAAGAAACCACCGAAGCCAATCGTGCCCGTGGCTATTCTATCTTTTATATGATGGTTAATATCGGAGCATTTACAGGTAAAACTGTAATCGACCCCTTAAGAGGAGCTATTGGCGAACAAGCATATATCTATATTAATTATTTTGCTGGTACCATGACCATAATTGCTTTGTTGGCTGTAATCTTATTATATAAATCAGCTCATACAATTGGTCAGGGAAAAAGCATGAAAGAAATTGGTCAAGGTTTCCTTAAGCTTATTTGCAACTGGCGCCTGGTTCTATTAATTATAATTGTTACCGGTTTTTGGATGGTTCAACATCAACTCTATGCTACGATGCCCAAATATGTTATCAGAATGGCAGGCGAAGCAGCAAAACCAGGCTGGATAGCTAATGTAAACCCACTCATAGTGGTTTGCTTTGTTAGTTTTATAACTCGTTTAATGGCAAAGAAGAGTGCAATAACCTCCATGAGTGTAGGTATGTTCCTTATTCCGATATCTGCCTTATTAATGGCTTTAGGCAATATGTTAGGAAGCGAAATAATCGCAGGCATGAGCAATATAACCTTAATGATGATTGCCGGAATCGTTGTTCAAGGATTGGCCGAGTGTTTTATTTCTCCCCGCTATTTAGAATATTTTTCATTGCAGGCCCCAAAAGGCGAAGAAGGGATGTACCTTGGTTTCAGTCATTTACATTCTTTTCTGTCATCAATATTAGGTTTCGGACTGGCTGGACATTTGTTAACCAAATACTGTCCTGACCCTACATTATTCGATTCGCACGAAGCTTGGGAAGCAGCCAGCGTTAATGCGCATTACATCTGGTTCTATTTTGCTGGGATTGGTATTGTTGCCGCTTTTGCGCTTGTTATTTATGGAGCCATTACCCGAAAGATTGATAAAAAGAAAGCAACACAGCTTTAAAATTAGGTGTTTTTAGCTATATTTGCCGTCACTTTTATAAAAAGTGACGGCTTTTTCTTGAGTTCGTCACTATACGAGAACTATTATGCAATTAAATATAAATTTTCCTGAAGATAATCATCCACCTATCAGATTTATTAGTCTGGCCAGCGGAAGCAGTGGAAACTGTTATTTCCTGGGATACAACGATTATGGCATATTGATAGATGCTGGCATTAGTCCTAAAAATATCAGGAAACACCTTAAAGAGGTAAACATAGCTATGGAATCCGTACAGGCGGTTCTTATTACGCATGATCATGCCGATCATATAAAATCGGTTACATACTTAAGCGAAAAGCTACATATCCCCATTTATACAACTGCACTTACCCATGAAGGCATTAATAAGAATTATTGTATAAAAGAAAAACTTTATAATAATGTTCATCACATTCAAAAGGAGCAACCTTTTATTATCAAAGATTTTTCTATTACTGCTTTTGAAGTTCCTCACGATGGAACTGACAATGTTGGATACACTATTAAAGTAAACCACAAAACATTTTCTTTTGTAACCGACCTGGGTGAAATTACTCCTTTAGTGGCTTCGTATATTTGCAATACCAATTACCTTATATTAGAAGCTAATTACGATGAAGAGATGCTTAAAATGGGACCCTACCCTGCATATTTAAAGAGACGGATAGCAAGTAACACCGGACACCTAAGCAATTTGGCAACTGCTAATTTTCTGGCTGATAATCTTACAGAATCTGTTGAATATATATGGTTGTGCCATCTAAGTAAGGACAATAACCACCCTGAACTTGCCTATAAAACCGTTGAATGGAAGTTACGGAATAAAGGGATTTTGGTGGGTAAAGACCTCCAATTAATAGCTTTAAAGAGAAATTCACCTTCTCAACTTTATGAATTTTGAACAATAATGAAAAAAAATATTTGTTTTGTTTTGTGAGGTAAAACAAAAACGCTACATTTGCAACCGCAAAAAGGAAATATGCACTCTTAGCTCAGCTGGTAGAGCAATTGACTCTTAATCAATGGGTCCAGGGTTCGAGTCCCTGAGGGTGTACCAAGAGGAAGTTATGAAAATAGCTTCCTTTTTTTGTATATTAGCTAATTAGTTGTAAAACAGGGAGATTAGGAATTGAAAATTGAACGAAATATGTTTTATAATATATCATAAAAGTATATCGAAATATAAAATGTTCTACCAGTTTTCTACCTTTGTGTTCTACCAATTTAAAAAGTATTTAAAATGAAGTATCCAAGCCAACGTATTTGATAGAAGAAAACAGCGACTAAGAAAAGCTGGCACTGGATGCTTTTAATAACTAAATCGATGAAAAAGATAAAAAATTCAGGTGAATATAATAAGAAAAAAAATAGAATTAAGGATATTCAAAATGAAATATCAAATGGACATTCTCACCTTTCTAAAATAGAAGAAGAACTAAAGATTCTTTACAAACAAACAGAACGTTACGAAAAAGAAACAATGATCAATGTCGAATATTTATCAGATAAGGATCTAGTTGATCAGTTTTCAAAAGAGCAGCTATCTGAAGCTATGAAAATAGCATTAGATACCCGTAATTTTGAAATTGATATGTATTGGAAAAGAGCTACATATTTTTGGGCTTTTATAGCTACAATATTTGCAGGCTATTTCTTGTTAGTAGCCTATGGTAACGACAATTGGTTTTTATTGTCGCTTATAGCTTTTTTAGGTAACTGTTTTTCTTTTGGGTGGTTTCTTGTTAACAGAGGTAGTAAATACTGGCAGGAAAATTGGGAAGGACATATAGGAGCATTATCCAAAAGAACAACAGGTGAAATATTTAAGCACTGGCTACGACCTAATTACCATTTTAAAGAACTTAGTGGTAATTATCCTATATCAGTTTCAAAAACAAATCAATTTTTGAGCATTGTGACATTTGTTGTTTGGTTTATTATTTATATAATTTCGATATTGGATTGCCCTGCCTTATACGATGTAAAATATGAAATAATTAAATACTTGAATTGTATCACATCTTTTTTAAAAGAATCTGCAACATATCAAATAATACTTTTACTAATCTTTGTCATAATATTGATGCTAGTTTTACGAAAAATGCTCAAATTTTCAAAAAACAAGTCAGCATACGCTATGGGTGAACACTTGAAATCCAAACATAAAAGTGACGAATTTATAAAGTTTAAAAACATGGAAACGTAACTTTCCCAATAGTGGTCAATTTAAAGCGCCAGAGCGTTTGTTCCGGAGTGATGCTATTTTACTTGTTCCGAAAAAAGGACATGCTTCGTTATGCCTCGAATTTAAAACCAGTAAAGGCCGTCCGACGAACTTCAAAGATTTGAGAGATCTAATTAACATCCCATTATTCTAAAACTTCCATTTCGCCCCAACCATGTTACTCCACTAAAATCATGATAGTATATTCCTTGCACTTTTGGAATTCTGCAATAGTAATAGCTTTGATGCTCAATGCTATATAGACCGAGAGGTCGATGCTATATAGACCGAGGGGTCAATGCTATATAGCTCAAGGGAGCGAAGCTATATAGCATTTTTCCAAACTTCCAATTTCCAATTTACTACATCCACTGTTGTAGTTCTTCTATCCAAATGGCGTTATTATTGGGCCGGGGTGGAGCTTCGACTGGAATGTATTTGCCAAAGTACGTTCGTGTTCCAGTGGTGGGATCTACGTCTTCGAACCGGTAGCGGCTATTTGCTTTTTTCTCCTGTTCTATTCTGTCCAGCTCGTCTACAATGCGCTTATTGGTAGCAGTTGCTTGCCTCACAAAGTTGGCAAAGTAATACTTCACTTCGCCCACCGAGTGCAATCCATACTCTTTGCCGTGAGTTAACACATGGTCCATAAACATGCTTACAATGTCATCCTTGTGCTTTATGAACCGCATTCCAAGGCCCGAGTGTTTAGCCTGAAGTTCTACCCAGATACGATCGTTCAAGGCTTCTTGCAGATATTCTTTCCAGCCGATCTGTTTTTGTAATTCGACAGGCTTATTTCCATAAACAACAGCAACAGCAGCAGTTTCTTTTTCTTCTTTTTCTTCTTTTTCTTCTGATGTTTTCTTTTCTCTTCTTTTCTTTTCTTTTGTTATAGGGTCGCTATCATTCTTTTCCCACCGAATGTCAGCACCTTTCTTTCCGTTTTTCTTTGCTTCAGCTATCTTTAGGTCGTAATTGCGCATAACCCGTGTAACATATTCAGATGAGATCGACAGGTTGTTTTCTTCCACTTTTTCGATCGTAAAGAGATCGTACTCGTACAAAACGGCTTCAATTTTGGGTCGTTTTATGTTGTATTTGCGCATAATTAGCTTCAATGATTGGTTATCAATGCAGTAATTTTTGTGATTGCGCAGTTCAATTAATAAAAGCATGTAAATGCCATAACCAGTTGCCCCCATATCGTTTATCAGAGCACTCATGCGATTGTCGTTTAAAATATCGCTTTCGATAGGAATGAATTTTGTTTTCATCGTCATTCTAGTTTAATTAGTTTGTTAATCCGTTTGTTTTTATTGTTTTCGTGTTTTTTAAAGAACTCATTTCTGGAATTATCAAAGAATAATCCCTATATTTGTCCTTGAACTCAAAAAATCTCTCGTTACAAATATCGCAATTAAATTTATAATTGCGCAAGATATTCCGCATTTATTTTTCAACAACACGGAAAATAATCATTAAAGAGTCGAATCAACAAATGATTGCATCGTTGTTTTAGCAAAAGAATTCGGAAATAAAGAAAATACAACGTTTACTATTATTTAATACCATAACAGCATGGAAGCTGACAGAGAAATATTTGTTAATATAACCCACATTAAAACCGATTTGGGGTTAATGGTTGCGGGCGCAACCGAGAAAGGAATCTGCATGTTCGAGTTTGCCGACTATAAATTGATTGATTTAGAACTCCGCCAATTGCAAACCAAAGGCCCACTTGTAGAAGGAGATAATCCGCATTTCAAAACTCTTCGCAATCAACTAGACGAATATTTTGGAGGAGAACGTAGAGAATTCAACATTCCCCTGGATTTAGTTGGTACAGAATTTCAGAAAACAGTTTGGCTTGCATTGCTAAAAATACCATACGGCTGCACTACAAACTACGGAAAACAAGCCGAGTTGATAGGCAAGCCATCGTCTGTCCGGGCAGTTGCCAACGCCAATGGAAAAAATAAAATATCTATTATACTGCCCTGTCACCGGGTTATCGGAGCCGATGGCTCGCTTACCGGTTATGGAGGAGGAATATGGAGGAAAAAGAAACTCTTGGAATTTGAGAGAGAAAATATTGCCACAAGCAATAAAGAACACGAATAAACAAAATCTGAATGAAAGAAAACAAATACGACGACTCTGCTTTCTTTGAGCAATACGAAAAAATGAACCGCTCACAAAAAGGACTTGAAGGTGCAGGCGAATGGCATGTTCTCAAAAACATGTTACCTAACTTTACCGGGAAAAATATACTTGATTTAGGTTGTGGGTTTGGCTGGCACTGCCGATATGCAATCGAAAATGGAGCAAAATGGGTTGTAGGTATAGATATTTCCGAAAACATGCTTGAAAAAGCAAGGCAAATCAACAACCTGAAAGGAATAGAATATATTAAAAAAGCGCTCGAAGATGTTGATTATCCTGCCAGGCAATTTGATATAGTGTTGAGCTCACTAACGCTTCATTATATAGAATCGTTCGATACTATCAGCCAAAATGTTTATAAGTGGCTCAAACCGGGAGGAAACTTTATCTTTTCAGTCGAACATCCGGTTTTTACTGCATTTGGCAATCAGGATTGGATTTATGGAAAAGAGGGCGAAAAGCTTTACTGGCCGGTTGACAACTACTTTAAAGTAGGAAAGCGGGAAGCTGTGTTTTTAGGCGAAAAACTTATTAAATATCACAGAACATTGACTAGTTATATTAATGTACTGTTGAAACAAGGTTTTAAAATCAATGAAGTAACAGAACCAGAACCCAGTAAAGAAATGTTGGCAGAGTTTTTGGAAATGAAAGAAGAACTACGCCGACCAATGATGCTGATTGTTTCGGCAGAGAAGTGAGTTTTTGCTTAATAGCTTTGATATGCGGATTTTTATGTAAATTTGCAGGTTCAGGTCAGAAATAGAAGAACATTTTATGAATCAACAATATCCTTCGGCTCTGCTAGAGAAGGCTGTGAACGAATTTTCAAAATTACCAGGTATAGGAAGAAAAACTGCAATGCGGTTGGTACTCCATTTGTTACGTCAAGATGTTACAACAGTAGAAGCTTTTGGAAATTCAATTATTACGTTAAAGAAAGAAGTTAAATACTGCAAGGTATGTCACAATATATCCGACACAGAAGTTTGTGCAATATGCTCAAACCCACGACGTGACCCGGAAACAATATGCGTTGTAGAAACCATAAGAGATGTTATGGCTGTTGAAGCCACTCAACAATTCAAGGGCTTGTACCATGTGTTAGGTGGTGTAATTTCGCCTATGGACGGTGTAGGACCAGGTGATTTGCAGATTGGTAGTTTGGTTGAACGCGTATCCCAAGGAAATGTAAAAGAAGTAATTCTGGCATTAAGCACAACAATGGAGGGAGACACTACCAATTTTTACATATACAGAAAATTGGAAAATTTAAATGTACAACTTAGTGTAATTGCCCGAGGTATTTCTGTTGGCGACGAACTGGAATATACCGACGAAATTACTTTAGGAAGAAGTATAATTAACCGTACTGTTTTTACAGGAAAAGTATAATTAATAAAAATGGAAAGAAAAATAATCAAAGCCATTCAGGTGCTAAGAATTCAGTTTTATGCTGTATGGATGCTCCCTATTCTTTTAGTTCTTCTTTATGAAACAGACATTCTTCCGGTTGGTTTGTATGCCGATGCACCACAAACACAGTTTATACTGGAGAATATAGGAATATTGTTAACTATAATAAGTGTACCACTTGCTTTAAAACTGTTTAGCACTGTATTGAAAAAGAGAATTGATAATGTTTCTTTTCCTGTTGCATTAATGCAATATAAAATATGGAGTGGAGTAAGGCTGGGGATACTTGGCTTAGTAATTCTCTACAATATTATTATTTATTACTTTACATTGAATAACATTGGCGGACTTTGTGCTTTGATTGGACTCACGGCTTCTTTATTTTGTTATCCGAATGAAAAAAGATTGCGTCAGGAATTGCAAATAACAAACGATGAAGAATAAAACATACCTGGAAAGTGATCACATTTACCTGAGAGCAGCCGAGCCTGTTGACTTAGAAGTAATGTATGAGGTTGAGAATGATTCATCAATGTGGGAAATAAGTTGTTGTACAGTACCTTATTCGCGCTACATATTGAAAGAATATATTAAAAATTCTTCTTATGACATTTATGCTGATAAGCAATTAAGAATGATGATTGTACAAAAAGGCAGTGACATGGTTATAGGGATAATTGATATCACTGATTTTGTACCTTTGCATGGAAGAGGAGCAATAGGAATTATGATTCGTGAAGGTTACAGGAAACACGGTTACGCAAAAGAAGCTCTGAATTTGTTGCTTGAATATTCATTTGAATACTTACACTTAAAACAGCTATATGCTTATATAGCTGTAGATAACGAAGATAGTATCAGGCTTTTTAATTCTTGTGGCTTTGTGCAAAGCGGATTACTCAAAGACTGGTTGCATACAGGAAATGAGTATAAAGATACTATCTTGCTCCAATGTATATCTCCTAATTAAGAGAAGGTATTTGTGGAAAGCGCGACCATGTTTCGTATTTGCTTCCAAGCATTTCGAGCGATTTCTTCCACATACCATCAATCTTTTCACTCATTATGCCGGCAATATCACTTTTGCCAATAATCCAGGTGTTTTGCCTGATTTCATCATTCAGTTGTTCAAACCCCCAACCCGAATATCCCAGAAAAAAACGTATACACCCTTTGATGGGATTTCCCTGTAATATATATTTTTTAATTACATCAAAATCTCCATTCATGTATAAACCTTTTCGTACAGGTAATGATCCTTCTATATTGGGAATGGTATGTAAGTAGAAAAGAGTATCTGTACTTAATGGTCCACCATTATATACAGGTATATCTTCTAAATATTTAAATTCTTTGAATACTTCATTCAGAAGAATAGGCGCTTGTTTGTTCATTATCAATCCCATACTACCATCGGAAGTATAATCGATTAGCAGTATTACAGATCTCCCAAACATATCATCCCGAAGAAAAGGCTCGGAAATAAGAAGCTTTCCCCGGGATGGTAAAACGTTATTGGATTCTATTTTGAATATATCAGTATTAATGTTCATGCAACTAATATATAAAATATATTTGCACAAACAATATTTTTCATCGTTTTTTTTCTTTTTATTTTTTCTTTATCCTATTGGATTGTTTTTTGCAAACAAAGCCATCCGTTCATCCAGTTGTTGATACTGATGATCCTGAATAAATGATGTACATGCTCGTAGCCCCTGCTGTTCGCTTCCGGTAGTTGTTAAGGATATGGCACTTACCCCATAGTACATTAACTCCTGTGCTAACTTTCCCGAATCCATATCTGGGTATCCGATTGTGAAATAAAATCCGTCTGCAACAGGGTTATCAAGGTCTTTATCATATACTAAATAGAAACCATGCCGTATAAAGATTTCCTTTAATTTGCTTGCACGTTCGCCATAAACTTTAACCTCATTCAGGAAATTATATTCGCCCTTATTAGCAGCCTTAAGCATGGCAGCCATAGCATATTGCGCAGAGTGACTTGTTCCGGAAGAGAGAGCATACAATACACGATGAATAAATACTGTTCCGAATGTTCCTCCACCATACCGTTTATTAAATCCCGGATAATTTCTGTGGTAGAGTTTATTAGAAATACAAGTAACTCCAATTCGTTGACCTGCATAACTAAATGCCTTTGATCCGGATATCAGCAACACATAGTTATTGGTATAATGTGCTACAGAAGGCTGATAAGGTGGTTGGTATGGCGTACTTAGGTCGCGACGGAAATCCATAGCAAAATAAGCAAGGTCTTCCAATACAATAACATCGTATTTTGTAGCCAGTTCACCTATAATCTGAAGTTCTATATCATTAAAACATATCCAACTGGGATTGTTAGGATTGGAGTAGATTATTGCAGAAATATTTCCTTTTTGGAGATAGCTTTCTAATTTATCCTTTAATTTATCACCTCTGAATTGGTAAACATCAAAGGTTTCATATTTCTGCCCCATAACAACGAGCTGTTGTTTCTGTACTGGGAATCCGGGATCAATAAACAAAATAGTGTCTTTCTTTTCATCACACTGGCTACAAGTTAGAAACGAGGCAAATGTACCTTGCATAGACCCTGTTACAGGTACGCATCCTTCCGGATTAAGGTCTACATTAATAAATGCTTTTATAAACTGGGAAGCTTCTTCCTTTAATTCGGGTATACCATTAATATCCGGATAAAGACTGGCTATACCATTTTGCAATGCTTCAATTTCGGCTTTAACACCAACAACAGAGGGTGGTAGCCCTGGAACTCCCATCTCCATTTTTATAAATTCTATTCCAGATTCTTTTTCTGCTTTTGCAGCAATGGCTTTTACTTCACGTATAGTGGCTTTGGAGAAATCGGCAATATGAAAGTCTTGAATTGTTTTATCAATTAGTTCCCGGCTAATAGGTGTATTTTCCATTTTTATTTTCTATTTTTATATTTGTATTGCAAACCTAATGATAATTATTGAAAAAACATGGTTTCCTATTTAGTTTTGTATCATTATTTAAGATATTGAAGAGGTAAAATGTTATTTTGCTTTTGCTATTATGGCTTCCTAATCTATATTCAAGAAGAAATATTGCAAAAAAAATCCTTCAACTATTGCAGATTTAAAAATAATGCTTACCTTTGCATCCGCAATCGAGAGAGATTGCTACTCAAAAAAGTAAATTGGTGTGGTAGTTCAGCTGGTTAGAATACCTGCCTGTCACGCAGGGGGTCGCGGGTTCGAGTCCCGTCCATACCGCGGAAAGCCTAAGTCAATAGGCGCCAAAAAAGAGACAAGTCCTTCATATTCAGTGAATATGAGGGACTTTTTTTATTTATGTTGTCTTAGGAAAAAGCCAAAATAAAGCCAAAAAAAGACATTTAGTGTGTCCCATTTCATACCCCAAACCAAAAAGGGACACAGGGGGTACGAGAAATCAAAGAAAAAGGGGTACGAATTGTCCAAAATTGGCAGTGTGTTGTCGGGAATTGGCAGTCTGCATAAAACTCATTAACAGATAGTTTACTTTAATTTTGTAACATTAAAAAATGAGTTTATGAAAAGTACATTTAAAGTTCTTTTCTTTTTGAAAAGAGACAAGCAAAAATCCGATGGCAGTGTTCCTATCATGTGCCGGATTACAATCGACGGACAAATAAGCCGTTTCAGTACCAAATTAAATGTGCATCCTAAATCATGGGATGTAAAGTCGTCAATGGCTCTGGGCAGAACAAAAGAAGCTGTCGAGATAAATACCTTTCTGGAAACAATTAAAACAGGCTTATACAACGTTTACCATGATTTACTCACCAAAGAGAACAATGTTAATCCTGATCGGGTTAAAAATATCTTTCTTGGTCTTGAAATTAAAAACCAAACCGTACTCGAATTATTCCAACGGCATGTTGATGATATCGCTAAATTGGTTGGTATAAGCAGGGCAAAAGGTACACTTCAAAAATATGACGTAGCCCGTAGGCACATGGCTAATTTTATTAAAGAGTATTATAATGTTGCTGATATTTCTTTGAAAGAGGTAAATCACTCCTTTTTGAGAAATTTTGAAGTGTACCTAATGACAAGCTGCAAATGTAAGGAAAATACTACTGCTAAATTCTTACAGCGATTCCGCACTATTATTCTTTTCGCCAAAAATAACGGTTGGATTCACATTGATCCTTTTGCCAACTATAAAATAAAGTTTAAGAAAGTCGATAGAGGCTATTTAATGCAAGAACAAATAGACGAAATCATGAAGAAACAATTCTCTTCTGAACGTTTGGAGCGAGTAAGAGATATCTTTATTTTTAGCTGTTATACCGGACTTTCCTATATAGACGTAAAAGGATTGGATGAAAGTAATATCCGCATTTCATTTGATAATAATTTGTGGATAATGGGGAAACGTGAAAAGACAGGTACAAGCTACAATATTCCATTACTCGACATTCCAAAGCAAATTATTGAGAAGTATAAAGGGACGATGCCCAATAAGAAAGTTCTCCCTGTTCCAAGCAATCAAAAAGTGAATGAATATCTCAAAGAAATCGGAGCTGTTTGCGGTATTGACAAAGATTTAACATTTCATCTTGCAAGACACACTTTCGCCACTCTTACGCTTACAAAAGGAGTTTCCATTGAAAGTGTATCAAAAATGTTAGGTCATACAAACATAAAAACTACCCAAATTTATGCAAGAATTACCGATGTTAAGGTAAGCAACGATATGGCTTCTTTTGCTGAAAAACTTGAAGAAAGGCGAATCAAATCTAAATCTAATTTAGATAAACTTTTTGAATGCCTTTCATTGCATGAAAAAATGGCTTTATTTAATCTTCCCGGCACTCTGTCTGATGATCCCGAAAGATTAAAGCGTATATCTGTCATGTGGCATAGCCTTTCAGAAGAAGAAAAATTATCTCTCTGGTCTAATACTTTTGAAAATGAAGGCAATCTCACTTTTAAATCGGAAAAAGCCAATACTCAATTAGCTGTTTAACCCACTAATTTTTAATAGTAATGAAAAAAAATGAATATTCAACAGTAATAGCTCTGTTCGACGAGTATAATAAGAATGTATATAAGGTTAAAGCCTTATCTACCTACCTGAAATATGAAGCGGTGAGAAACTATATCGCTGATTACATTAAACAACGATATGGGAAAGTTGATTACTTGCTGTCCGAAATCGACGTCAATTTCATAATAGGTTTTGAAAATTACCTGATGAAGTTTCGCAAATATAACGTAAACACAGCCGCCAAGAAAATAGAATTATTCCGTCGTATTGTAAATATAGCCTGTGAAAAACAGGCTATATCCAACAACCCTTTTAGCCATTACCGGATTAAAAGGCAAGAGGTAGTTCGTGCCTTCCTTTCGGAAAAGGAGTTACAGTCTATTTTGAGCAAAAAGTTTTCGACTAAAAGACTTGAACAAGTAAGGGATGTATTTATCTTTTCCTGTTTTACAGGTCTGAATTATTCAGACTTATCAATGCTAACAACCGAAAATTTTGAAACAGATAAAGACGGTAATCCTATTATCAAAATTATGCGGAGCATGACATATACACCTGTTATAATCCCTTTGCTTTCAGTTCCGCAGAAAATTTTGAATAAGTACAGTCAAAATTTACCGATAGCAAGTAATCAAAAGATGAATGATTATTTGAAAGAAATCGGTGATATTTGCGGTATTGGTAAAAATCTCACTTTCAGGGTTGCAAGAAACACATTTGCGACTACTATTACCTATATGAATGGGGTACCCATTGAAACAATATCCCGAATGTTAGGACATACCAATATAAATACAACCCAAACATTGGTACGAATGGATAACGGAAAGATTGGGCGGGATATGTTGAAATTATCAGAACACCTTACAGGTATGGATACTGCATTAAACCTCTAAAAATATTTATCATGGAATTACAAATTATTCAAAGCAAGATTTATGAAATCCGAGGTATGCGAGTTATGTTGGATTACGATTTGGCTGAATTATATCAGGTTGAAACCAAAAATCTGAAACGTTCTGTTCGTCGGAACATAGACCGTTTTCCTCCGGATTTTATGATTGAACTCTCAAAGGAAGAGTACGATTTTTTAAGGTGCAATTTTGGCACCTTAGAAAATCAAGGACAAGGGCAACACGTAAAATACTTACCTTTTGCATTTACTGAACAGGGTATAGCCCAACTGTCAAGCGTTCTTAACAGCACGTTGGCCATTCAGGTTAATATATCTATTATCAGAGCTTTTGTCGCTTTACGACAATATGCACTGGGTTATGCGGAATTAAATCGTAAATTGGAGGAATTTATGGTGGAAACAAATATGCAGTTTAGTGATATTTACCAAGCTCTTACCGAACTTGCATCACAAAAGGAACTGGAAAATAAACCCCGTAAGCGTATTGGTTATAATGTTCAACAGGATGAAGAATAATATATTATGGAACGAGGATATATAAATATTAAAGAAAATAGTGAAAATCAACTGATTGTTGAAGCAAAACTTGTAAATTGCACCCTGTGGGTAACGAAACATCAAATTGCCGACTTATTTAATGTATTTGTCAATACGATTGGTAACAATCTACGGAGTATATTCAAATCCGGCTTGCTCCGTGAAGAAGATGTTACCCGAATACATAAATTTGAGAGCAACGGGCACCCATGCGAAACGGTACTGTATAATCTGGAAGCACTGATATTTGTCAGCTACCGTGTAGCATCTTTTGAAGCAAAAGCATTTCGGGAATGGGTAATGAAAGCATTAACCGAATATACCCGGACTGATAATAAAAAATCAACAGAAGTTCTGATAGTATATAACCTACACTCAAAACTTCCGGCTATTTCGATGAATTAATAAACGTTTAATACATTTAGATATGAAACACGTATTTTATTTACTTATCGCTGTTTTTATGGTTTCCTGCGGTTCAAACTCATCAACGAGTAATTACGAAAAAACCATTACTGATAACCTGTTAAAAGGGAGCGACACAAAAGAAAATCTCAACTTCAAAATTATTGAGATTAGCGAAACCGGCAACGTTACGGTTGCCGACAGTATCGCCTATCTTACTGATGAATTTCAGAAAAATAATCAACCTAACATCAGTAAGATTGAGCTGGCTAAAAAAATGAGTGAAGATCTACTGGCAAGAGAAAAAAATCAAGCTAAAATTGATAAATACAATGCTGATATTGCACGGATGAGCAATACTATTGATTCTCTAAAAAATCTTACTCCGGATAATCTTAACGGATATGACAGTAAGAATCCGAATGATGTTCTTGCCGTAATTGTTAGATGCAAATACTCAATCGCTCCGGGTGGAACAGCCGTTGAAGAAACATTTGATTTCTACTTATCTCCTGACGGCAGCAAATGCTACGGAAAAACCAGAGCAAAATAAAAATACATATCACAATCCAAATGGAGCCTGTATCGTAAAAATCGGTACAGGCTTTTTTTGTATATAGCTTTCCTTTCTGTGAGGAAAGTTCTGCGTTTTATTATGATAAACGCAAAGCAGACAACCAAATTTCCTTTTTTCTGTACTTCCCTCGGTATAATTTCTTCCTCATTTAGTTATGACCATAAAAAAGGAGGGGTTCGGAGTGAACGAGTATCAGGCGCGAATTTATTTCATGTTTATTGGCTGCACAAGATCAGACGTGTTTTTAAAAAAATCTTCCTCGATTCAAAATCTCTTTTGTAATAGATTTTAAGAAATTATCCGGGCAATAATTATAGCCTCTTTTCTTAAAGAAATGTATCTGCACCCCAATCAGGTACAGGAAAGCGAGTGTATTTTTTTGAAAAATCTTGATGCTGCCAAAAAGCACTGCGTGAGTAAGGCACCTGAAACTCGATCACACCTCACCCTCTCCATACTGGCATAAAAAAAAAGTCAGAAATTATGAGAAGTACAGAAAAAAATAGGAAACAACGACCGACAGCCTACCATCCAATTAGCATAAAATTGGTTTTAAAAATCGTTTTGGCGGTTTTGGGCTTCTGTGTGTGGGGAACAGGGTTTATTTGGGCTTTAGTGGGCTTGTATCTCTTTCTTCCTGTTATACGGGGTATCCTCTCCTTTTTCGTGGGTATGGGTGCTATAATCCTCTTTATTCTCGCAATGCTGACCTTTTTATAATCCCTTAAAATTTAGAGTTATGAGCAAAGTATTTTTATTAGGAGCAAACAAGGAAATTGACAAGGCTATACAGGTTGTTCAAGTCAATCAGGTTATCCAAATGGAGGGTTATAGCTATGACAGATATGTAGTCTATGACATCGTTAAAAATAACTGGGGTATCACTTACAAGCTGATTAACCTACGGAAAAAAGTTTTTCAGACAGCAGACATAATCAGACCATTAAGCGAAAAATTCGGTATCGGTTATTATTACGACAGCGAAAATCCTGAATTTATGGATGGTTTTGAAGTGGCGTTACTTCTTCAGGAAGCGAAAGACATAGTTAAAGCGGAAACAGACGAAGCCGAAAAAGAGAAGATAAGAGTAGAAGAAGTTAAGGTAATAGGGCGTAAACGTTTTGCCGAGATATTTCCCGAAGATGCGCAAGCGGTAATCGTGGCACGTCTGAAACAAAACGAAAGCGATAGTCAAACCGACTATTACGGAAGTAGCACACAACGCACCGTCATTTTAGGCTTTTCCAAACATAAAAGGGATATTTTTTCCGAAATGCGTAAATACGCATCAAACTTCGAGGAAACCGCCTATTTAGCCGAGTTTAACGAGGATTACGAAAATAGGGAAAAATACTCTATGGGTGCAGGGTATTATTTAGGAGAATATAGGCATAGCGGTTGGATAATTAAAAAAGTGCCAGTATATAACCGTGAACGCACTATTGAAGATTTTGCATACACAGCAGGAAGCGAAGATAATATACATATCAGTAAGTCCAACACAACGCCACCAACCAACCAGACAGGGGAAAGTAAATGCGGTTGTACAATGGTTGAGTATTCAGCCAAAGCAGTAGCGGTATTCGGGGAAACCAAAGCAATTAAAGACGAACTAAGAGCAATGGGAGGACGCTTCAACAGTCGATTAACCTTTAATGGGAAAAAAATTAAAGGATGGATTTTCCCGAAATCACAAGAGCAAAGGTTAGCCTATTATTTCGGATTGGATTAAACAATGTAGAACACAGGGCAGAGCCTATCTGCCCTACTAAAAACAATCACCATGAGAGTAGATATAGATATGAAATTCATCCACAGGTATAATAAAAACCTATCCTGTATAATTCTCGCAGAAACTGCAAAAGGGTGGAAAGTCAGCCAAACGGAAACCTTTGCCAACCCAAGAAAGAAGCCAAAAGTAACCGTCCAATTCTATCATGCAATTTGGTTTGATGACCAAAAAGGAGAATGGGACGCAGTAAATAATTAACAATCAAAAAACAATATATCATGTATTACGGATTAAAGAACCCCAATAGAAAACAAGAGTTCATTAATAGAATGAACCAACAAATTAAAGTAAATGAGAACCTTATAAAAGGTTTGGAAACGTGTGAGCCGTTTATCAGAGCCTTTAATGGCAAGGTAGCCAATTCAAAGCTAATTAAAGCCATATACACCGCAGAGAACCCGAACAACCTTTCTTACAGCATCACCGAAAAAAGAGGATGTAAAGGCATTGCAATCGGTATATCTGACAATAATCACAGAATGTATGCAAGTGTGGAGGGCAAAACATGGAATTATCTGACATCATACAACTGCGTTTTTCTCCTGCCAACAACCAAGCCTGATGAAAATTCACAAGACAGGATAAATGCGGATGAAGCAATCAAGCAAATTGAAATAGAAAAAGAATACCTCACAATTCTAATACAAGAATGTAAAGCCGATTTACAGATGTATGATGAAGAAATAACCGCATGGGAAGAACTTGAAAGGCAGATTGAAGCCTATGAACAAAAGTTCTCACCCAATCTGCGAGGAACTATAACAATGAGTGCAAGATAAAAGAAGTCAAACACGGGGCAGTAACCCTGCCCCACAAAATAACAGTCATGAAATACAGAGAATTGTCAGCATACGAAAAATTGCAAAAGATACAGGACATCAATTTTTGCAGGGCAGAACGCCACAATGTAGCTATATATCTGAACGCATTAAGACGTAACGACAGGGCGATAATAGAGGAATACGAGAGTTTTGGAAATACCCCTCGCCAGTTATTAATGAATAAACGAGAGTACGAAAGACATTTAGTATTTGGCTTCATTAAAAAGGAATTTAACGAATACGGTTGGTTGGAAAGACCTGATTTTTTGGAACGTGAAGAAATACAATTCCCACATCGGGACGGTTGGGCGGTATCTAACCATATCACACTGGGTAAAGGCTTAAACGGAAAATGGACTTATGGAATGAGTTACTCTCACAGTACAGGCGGATCAGGCTATGGGCTTAATGTATGGGGTAAAATATTCGACAATAGAAAAGACTGCCTGAAAGCAGCATTAAATGAAATGCTTACAGGACTTGAAAAAGACAGCAGTAAGACCGACCGATATGCAATCAATGTATTAAAACAAGCGAAAGCCTTATTTGACGAGATTACAGGGCGTAAACCTGTACAATTAGAATTATCATTCTTTTAATAAATCCAATCAATATGAAACCGAATAAAATAGCAATTATGTATAAGGGAGTTGTACATTTCCTGAACAGGGTAACAGGCGAAAGCAAGCATTATCAAATAGCTTTTGAAACTGACCGTTGGAGCATCCGTTTTTATCTGTTACAGAACGGTCAAATCCGAATAATCATAAATAAGTCTATCAAAAAGAGCGAAACGGAATATCATACGCATTTCTGCTATGACTGTTATTGCACACTTGATAAGAATGGTTTATTTCTCGATGACGTTCACGATCCTGCCACTTGCCGAAAGATAACCAACCCTACTAAATGGTTTACCATTGAACCCATGTTAAGGGATATTCACAACCAGTTAAAAGAAGAACTGGAAGCCTTGCACCCTTTCGACCTGATACACGATATAAGAGATTTAGAACACTTCATATACAGGAAAATGGAAGAATACGGAAAGGTAGAATTTACCGTAAACAACTCCCTACGTTTCGGTATCGGTGAAAATGCCTATACCACAAGCGAAGAAGCATTGAAAGCCAAAGAAAAAGAACCTGTTGTTTTGCTAAATCTATTCAATGGCAATCATATAATATCTAAAGACACTATCATCTTTTTCCTGTACTGGCTTTTGGACAGGGATAAAGAATTAAGTGTATCAGACGGACAAAAATTGAAAACGGTTGTCAGATCATTTGAGGAAAGTCCCAAAAAGCCGAATGAATGGTCTTTGCAAACTCTTAATACGTGGTGGCAATGGCTTAGTTTTGATGAATTTGAAGATATTACAGGTATAGAGCAGGACAGAGACGGCAATAATGAAATAGATGCAAAATTCCTTGATGATGCCAACCAATTTTGGCAAAATAAAACCTTTCAAGAAAAAATCAAAATTTATCAATCCAATTCACACTTACATGAGATTGTAAAAGAAAGGATTGAAGCATATGAATAACCAAAGGGCGGAGTAATCCGCCCATAATCTCAAAAAGCATGAAATTGAAAGTAAATAAAACAAATAAGACCTGCACAATTAGCGGACTAACTTCAACCGAAGTTGATGTAATATTGGGAATCGTAGATACTGCTAACAGGCGATGTTTCCGAGAACAAGAAGATAGCGGAGAATGGTATAGCAACGATGATTTTGTACTATCACTTACCGATGAACAACGACAAGCGTTGTCAAAAATCGGAGAAGAAATACAGCAAATTTATAACAGTTAATTATCAATATCATGGCACAGGAAAAAATAGACGATTGGATGCAAGATGCCAAAGACCTTGCAAAAGCGGAACGGGAACTCAAAATAGAACATTGGGTATATATAACCTTTGAAGTAAGGGACGAGGACAGAAACCGTGAAATACTACATATAATCGACATCCCTCGTGCCATGTTAGACCGTTGGCGGTGGGTTATTGAGTGGCGCAGGGCAAAATTGGTATGTAAATACCCCCGTAAGAAAATTTGGGTATATCACTGTGCATACGACAAGCGGACGGGATTGCAAACAGGTTTTGACTTCCTTTTAGGCAAAGTAGCTTCGGCAAAAGCGCAGATAACTAAGGTAGAAAGGGCAATCGCCAAATATATCGACTATATGACACACAATGACCTGTTTTTCAATCTTGAAACGGATGAAAAGTTACTCAAAGCCAAAGCCAAATTGGAACAGAAAAAGAAAAATTATAATGAAGCGTATGCCATTTTACAGGCAGAAGTCATCAAGCATAAACAGAACAGCACCATGTATAAATTATTTATTGGATTCAAAAAGTTGGGCGAGTTCAGCTCTATAATGGAAGCCAAGAAATACGCAGATAATAGCGGACTATCAGGTACTTTTAACCTGATTGGAGACAAGTATCAAGATAATTGGTATGTTTCCTCAATGCAAGTACAAACCTCTAAATAACAAAGAATATGACAACAATAAAAGACATAGATGGAAACATAATTGAAGTAACAGATTTGAACGCCGCCATTGACGAATGTAAGCGTTGTAAAGACAGTCCGTATAAAATGGAAAGCGGACACACCGTAGGCGAAAATTATGCCTATATGTTGGAACAACTGCTCCCGCTTCAACAACAAAGCCGTCGTTCACGTTGGTTGGAAGGTACAGAAATGCGCTACAATCAGGGCAAGCGTTTTACAAAAATGGATATTGCCTATGAAATCGGTCGGCACGAACCGTATCACCCTGCCTCTCTCTATTGGGATAGCCTGCGTCGAGAGGAACTTGTAGCGTTCTTCAATGAAATGTTCGGTACAGATATTCGTTGAATTTTCCTCTTTATACACGAAAAAATCCCGACGGAACACCGTCGGGATAGCTATTATATCACTAAATATTTTTTAGATTATCCTAATACAGTGAGTATTAAAATCTTTTAGTTAAATTCACGCCGTAATAAAAGTTATACAATATGTCAGAATCAATTAAAACCAACAATATACCAGAACAATGGGTTGCTTATTTCAGCCACATCGAAGATCATCCCGCTAACGTCCTGATGAACCTCGCGCTGGTAGACTTAGCCCCAATAGATAACCTCAAAGAGTTGCTGCTATTTACTATTCAGATGCTCTCCGCAGATGAAAACGGATTATTCACGGCAGAAGAAGAATCCGAGGTACTACACAGCATCCAAGAAGAAATCATCGAGGCTACCGAAAAGAAAAATGTCATCGTCGCAGGAATCGTTAAGTCAAACGGTCTGATGAATATGTACCTTTATGTAAAACACGGAAAAGAATGCGAGGAACTCTTAAAGTCCGTCATGAATGTACATCCCGAATACTCGTACAACATTGAAGTGCAGAAAGACAAGGATTGGAATACCTACTTCGACTTGTTGTACCCATCCAAATACGAACTGCAAACCATAGAAAACCAGTCGGTCTTATTCCAACTGGATCAGGACGGCGACGACTTCAGCAAAGAAAGGGAAGTGGATCACTTTATCTATTTCCCGACCGAAGAAGGGCGAGAGCAGTTTATTCGGGAAGTCGAAACGCTCGGATATAAAGTGGCGCTAAAAGAAACCGTAGATCATGGCGATTCCTATCATTTCGCATTGCAAATCTCCCGGCTAAACAATGTCATGCCCTCAGAGATTAACGAATATACATGGGAGTTAGTAACATTGGGTAATGACTACGGTGCCAAATACGACGGTTGGGGATGCTGCCCACAAAACAGCAGATAAAATATAGCTGATATAAAATAAACAGACGCGCGGTTTCCGCCCGTTACTATTCTTATGAGATCTGCAAATTATTTGAGAGAAAATATACAAATAATTTGCAGATCAAATGACATTATTTAATTTTTAGCAAGTTTCAATATCCTAATTGCCCCTCTTATAACAATAAGGAATACAATACTACCGATAATAAGGTCGGGTATCTGATTATTCAACTGCCATACTAAGAATCCGGCAAGAATTACCCCTGCATTTATTATTACATCGTTGGATGAAAAGATGATACTTGCCTGAATATGGGCATCTTTGCTCTTCGTCCTTTGAAGTAAAAGCAAACATATAACATTAGCAATCAAAGCAAGTACGGATATACCTATCATTGTTTGAAAAACAGGCATTTCCTCTGTACCTGTAAACCGTCTGATTACCTCTATAAAACCAACGGCAGCCAAAAGTATCTGGAAATATCCGCAAATCATAGCAACACGCTTCTTACGGCTTACGGCTGCACCGACTGCAAACAAACTTAATCCATAAACAAAAGCATCAGCAAGCATATCAAGGCTATCAGCAACCAATCCCATAGATTTGGATATAATACCCGTTGACATTTCAATCAGGAAAAAGCCGAAGTTAATAGCCAGTACAATCCAAAGGACTTTACGCTGTTTGCTATTTTCCTCTGCCTGGACTTCTCCTGTTACTTCTTTACTTTCAATAAAGCGTGAACCGAGATTCAAGGTAGCAAGCTGCTTTTCGATTTCCTGATAGTCGCCTGTATGGTAAACAGTAAATATCCTGCCTTTCAGGTCAAATTCCTGCTTTGCAACACCCTCTATATTTTGGAGTTTCATCCGAATGAGGTTTTCCTCACTCGGACAATCCATTTGTTCAATTTTAAAAATTGATTTATTCATTTTACAATTTAATTATAATCCCGGTATTCAGGATGAAACCGTCCAACGGTGCATAAATGTCCCGAAATTCAGGATTAGTCATCGAACCCGTATGAATGGTATCAAACCTTGTCTGCCGTCTGTCGGTAAAGTTCTCAAAGTTAGCATATATTGAGAACTTTTCCCAAATTCGTTGCATCATTAATCCGAAGACAAGGTAATCCTTACCTGTTTTACCGTCATTCAAATTTTGTTTTCCGGTATAATAAGCTTCCAATCCGATTTTCCATTTATCTTCCACCTCATACATTAAAACAGAATTGATTTTATGTTTCGGGGTTAAGGTTTTTTGGTAGCTTCTGCCGTCTTCCTTTACATCAGCATCCGTATAGGTATATCCGAGAAATAAACCGAAATCCTTATACTTAATTTTCATATTGGTTTCAGCCCCTTTACTATCCACGTGACCGTTAATGTTATTAAACTGCCAACGATTATTTTCAGCAGCTTGCAGTTCAAGCGGATTTTTCAGGTAAGTATAAAAGAATAACTGGTTTATACTTAAAAATACTTGGTCGCCGAACAAACCCGTTTTATAAGTAAAATCCACATTTGCCCCATAACTCCTTTCCAGTTTGTTCCTGTTGTCATCTATCGGCAAGACATTCTGAAACTGGATGCGTTCGCTATCTTCCGAAAAAATGGTAGGTGCTTTATATCCGAACCCACCACCTACACGGGATGAAAATTTCTCCGTTATCTTGAAATGAGAAGATATACGGGGTAGAACTGCAAAACCGTAATCGTTAATATAATCGGTACGCAATCCGCTTTCAAGATTCATCCAGTCCGTTATTTTCGTATTGTTCTGTACAAATACGCCTACGGTAGTCATATTGTAATCACGTAAAGGAAAATCGGTCAGTTTTTCTTCGGTAAACTTATCCGTCCACACATTCGCACCCGCTACCCATTCCGTTTTTTCTTTTGTATGTATATAAGATACTTCTGAAAAAGACGATAACTGGTCGCCGTCAAATTTGAAATCGGGAATCTCAATCTTACGGCTGAAATAAGTAATGCTGTTCTTTACATTTAATCTGTTTTGTTTGTCGAAACGATGTTCAAATGTAAGTTGGCTTGAATGCCTTTGTGTCTTGTTTCTTTCAAAATAGGAATGTTCTTCGTTTCCCTTATCTTTTACATACTCCATATCACCACCCAGACGGTTTTCAATCATGGAGTTTATACCGAAATTAAAATCTGTGTTTTCAGACAGGTACAAGAATAGCTTAGGATTAAATACAAACCTGTCGAACTTTGGTATTGCCGTAAAGCCAACATCTGACGGATCATAAGCCCAGTTACGGTTATACGATGCAAAAACGGTAGTACCTACCTTGTTGAATTTCTGACCGAAAAAGCTGTTTACATCAAGCCCTTTACCTGTTGTCCCATTCAGGTGGATTGAGAAATCCCTTTCCTTTTCAGGCGTTTTCGATATAAGGTTTACCAGTCCCGCAATAGCACCGCCACCGTATAAAGTAGAAGAAGAACCTTTTATTATTTCAACCTGCTTTAAATCGAGCGGTGGTGTCTGTAATAAACCTAATCCGCTTGCTGCACCTGAAAATACGGGAAAACCGTCTTTTAGTATCTGTGTATATCTACCGTCCAAACCTTGAATGCGAATAGATGAATTACCCGATATGGCTGATGTTTGTTGTGTCATAATACCCGTGCTTTCATTCAGAAGCATACGTATATCTCCGGGTTTCATCACTCCTTTTTCGCCTAACTCTTCGGCATTTATAAATTCAATACGGGTAGGAATATCTTTAAAAGTACGTGTCCCCCTTGTTGAAGAAACAACTACTTCCTGCAATGTTTCTTCATCAGGCTCAACCCTGATAACGATAGGTTCATCCGAAGCCAACGGGAATGTAAATTCTTTTATGGTCTTTTCATATCCTACATAAGTAATTTCAAACCTCTGTTTACCGTCTGGAATATTGGAGAGTACCGCTAATCCTTCAGCATCAGAAGATGTTCCGTTCGTAGTATTTTGAAGTATAATATTAGCACCGATTAAAGGCTCTTTGTTATCACAGTCTATTAGTTTAACGTTAAGTGTATTTTGAGCGAAAATATTGGAAATGCTGAATACTAAGAATAGCATCAGTATAATTTTTGTTTTCATTTTATTTCTTGTTTTTAAATCTTCAACTATAAATGATATGAGGATTACGATATTACAAAGAATGTATTATCGTAAAAATTGCAGGGCATATTCACAACGACCTGTATAATAAAAATTAGTTTATGCTTTTGGCGGTTGCCAGATTGAAGATTTATAATCAGAGAGAGCGTTTTTTACTATATAATCTGATTTATAATCAGGTATAGAGCCTAAAATTATTATTATTGGATTATAAAAACGGGCTTCCGGAAATCCGGAACAGGTATTACAATGTAGAAAAGGGGAACAACAACTATCATCGGAACAGTCGTCACAACTATTGCCTATGTCATTGCTCGTTTCAACGGTATCTGTATATATAGCTAAACATTTATCCTCAAAACAACATGGCATTACTGATAACAGTAATACATATATGGATAATATGAGGGACAAATATTTCATGCTGCAAAGATAGCGATTATGTTTTGCAACTTAGTTGCAAGTTTCGTACTATTTTCACAGATTATCTACTGTTTAATTTACGATTCTATTTCGGCTATTGCTTTTTCAATTTCAGCAAAGGCTTCGCTCATTACTTCCTCTACCAGTCCGCCGATTTGTGCTGCCATAGCAACCGAATTCATGCGCGAAATACGGGTTATACCATCAGAAGTCTGATATATAGATATGCGACATGGAAGTAATGATGAATAAAGACGTTCCATATCATGCTCCAATATTCTGCCGGAATATTTGGGGTTGCACAATTCTATGACTTTTATCGGTAGCACTTCTTTCCCATTTTTGCGAAGCGTTTCCTGCATATCATGAATATGCTGTATTTTCCAGTTTCCGAGAGACTGGATTTTTTCGGATAGTTTATCGAAGGTTTCGTCATAACTGTAACGGCTTACGTTTTCTAAAAACATTGCGCTCTCAGGTTGTTCTGTTGATTTCATGATTCTTTTTTTATATTACTCTATGTTATTATTTAAACAATTTTCTTGCCAAAAAGGTTGCATAATACGTTTATTATCCGCTTTATTTTTACTATTTACATTGCATGAAGATACAAGCACCTTACATAATTTTATAAAGATTTTGATAGTCAATTTTTAACAGCTAAATATGCTAAAAGTCTGATTTTCTTTAAAAATGGATGTACATCATCATTAATTTAAAATAAAAAAGATTGATGAAAATCGAAGATTTTTAAAAGATCTGCAAATTATTCGTTTATTTTCTTCAGAATAATTTGCAGATCGTTCTAAATTACACTTTTTCCTTCCATTCAATAACGGCAAAGTTCCCGTCTGAAATCTCCTTCACTTTATTAATCCATTGCACTTCACTTAATGCTTTAGCTTTAAGGAATGGACTATTGGTTGAAGTCAGCAAAAGACTGGAATTAACCACCCACCATTTATTCTTAATTCTGGCACGTTGTAAGTCCTGTTGCAGTCTTTGTGCTTCAAACACAGGTGTTGTTTCCGGCAGGGTTACGATAACCACTTCCGTTTCCTTTTCGCTTCGCAAGCGAGGTAATAGGTTTTGAACCGCAGGGGTGATATTTCCCTGTGTCCGTTCTACTTCCTTATGATAACTTTGGGTTGAATCCAGCAGCAGCAACGTGTGTCCGGTTGGTGCAGTATCTATCACAACCACTTCATTATCCGCTTTGGCAACTATTTCGGCAAAGGAATTGAAAACGGCAATTTCCTGTGTGCATGGGGAACGCAGGTCTTCTTCGATATAACTTAAATCAGCATCACCCATTGTTTCCCTTGCTTTGTCAAGCACATTTTTCTGATAGGCAGCAAGCACCGCTTTTTCATCTATATGGCTTACTGTGATGCCGTCTATTTTCGTTTCGATATAAGCCAAATGGTTTGCAGGGTCAGTTGTAGTCAGATGCACTTTCACTCCTTTTTTAGCCAAACCACGAGCAATATTCCCGGCAATGGTAGTTTTGCCTACACCGCCTTTACCCATCGTGAAAATCACCCGTTTACCTGTTTTGTAGAGGTCTTCAATAACGCTGTCAATCGTATTGAAACTACGTTTCTCAATATCCGGACTTTCGTTCTTTATGGCTACATCCGCATTCAACATATTACGGATATTATCAATGCCTGTCATGTTATAAGAACGAAGCGGAACAATATAGGTGTTCAGTTTTAGCAAGGCTGCCGAACGGTTATTCAGCGCATTTTGCTGGTGTTCATAAATCTGTTTGGAAATACTATCGTCTGCATCGTAGTTTTCTAATACGCCATTTATGATTAAATGCTGTGTTTCGATACCTATATCCGACAACTCATTGGATGAACGTTCGACCTCTTTCAACGGGCTGTCTTCCGGTCGGCTGACAAGGAAGAGCGTTGTTTTAGACTTATCGGTTAGATTTTTTACCGCATGTTTATATACATCTTTGCGGTCTTCCAAACCTGATAATTGTCCTAAGCACGAAGCTCCGGTCGTATTTTCGTCAATAAAAGTATCCCACGCAGAAGGAAGTTGCAACATACGGAGTGTATGACCTGTTGGGGCTGTATCAAAAATGATATAATCATAGTTTTTGCTCTTATCTTCGTCAGTGATAAAATCAGAAAATTCATTGAACGCTGCGACCTCTACTGTGCATGAACCGGATAGTTGTTCTTCCATATTAGCAATTACACTTTCAGGTAATTTACCCCGATATGGAGCGATAACCGATTCCCTGTATTCGGCAGCCGCTTGTTCGGGGTCAAGGTTTACAACAGTCAAGCGGGGTACATCTTTAATGGGAGTACCTTTATTGTCTAACGGCATATCAAATACATCCTGTAAATTGGATGCCGGGTCGGTACTCAACAACAATACTTTTTTTCCACTATCTGCAAGACTTACAGCTGTAGCACAGGCGATAGATGTTTTGCCTACACCGCCTTTACCCGTGAAAAATATATACTGGGTAAGTTTTTCGTTTGAAGGATTATACTTTTTCATGTGGGTTATTTTTTTATTGTTAGTTCATCTTCTGAAATATCGAGCCATTCTGCAATCTGCTTATTTGATGGATACGCCTTTTTTATAGCAATTTCACCATCAACTGTGATTAGAGGAAATACGTCTGCTCCTTCTGCCATAAGGCAATCATTGACAACCTTCGTGGTTACATATACCTGAGGATGGTCTCGCAAGTTAAAACGTTCAACTATAATTCCTTTTTGTTTCAATGTTTCAACCACAACTGCTATACGCATCAACTCAGGGTCGATATTCACTCCGCACAATCCGGTAGGACAGCATAATGCAGGGTCATAAATTTTAATTGTTTTCATTTTTAATATTTTATTTGTTATTAATTCTATTTATTCAATGTTCGTAATGTAGCGAACTATTTGGTTAAAAAAATAGACGCTATCTGATTCAAAACAGCATCTATTCAATGCGTACAATTCTATCAATTACAGTAATCCATTGTTGCTGCATCACCAAAGTAACTGATTGCAGCAGTAGGGCAAAGAGGTTCGCAACCATGACAACCAGTTACACATCCATCAGGATATACAACTACTGGTTTCTCATTTTCTATCGCATAAACTCCTTTCTTGCATTTTTCAAAGCAAGCGGAACATCCTGTACATTTTTCCGAATCAATAATCGGATACCATGTGCTGCTCATAATGTGATGTTTTATAGATTCAGGGATTTCTTTATTTCTTCTTCACTCGGAACATACCCTTTCAACTTTACTTCTCCATCAACAACAACCGCAGGTAAAGACATAATGTTATACTTCATAATTTCAAGTATATTTTCTTCCTTCTTCAAATCGGCAGCAATGTTATTATCTGCCAACACTTTCCGGACAGATTCATAGGTTGTTTTACATTTGGCACAACCTGTACCTAATACAATAATCTCCATATTATTTATCTTATATTGTTATTTCTAATTAAATGCTTGTAATTATGTAGTAAATACCCACTATTATAAAAACGGCAGCGACAATCCATTTAAACCATTTCTGGAAGACACTCATCTTATTGTAGAATTTGCCTACGTTGCTAACACTGTATGCCAACAGCCATGCAATGATAATTACAGGCAACCCGGTAGCTATGGCAAATACAGGGGGAAGTAATAACCCTGACGGGCTGGCAATAGTCATCGGGATTAATCCACCAAAGTACAATACACCGCTATAAGGGCAAAAAGCCAATGCAAACAGCAAACCGAGCAGGAAAGCGTCGAGGTAGGTTTTCTTTCCTTTCTTGTTTTCTATTTTTGAGGTTAGCTTATTCATTCCCGGAACCTTTATTTTAATAATGTCCAACATGAATATCCCGATAATGACTAATGCTATCCCAAGCCACATTCCCCCAACATTCTGCAAAAGTTTAGCTACCTGAAACTGACTTGCTCCAAAATAGAAAATCAAACCAAGTGCCGTATAGGTAAACATTCTGCCGAGTGTATAGAATACGCCATTAAACATTACTCTTCGCTTATCGCCTATATCTTTACTAAGATAAGCGGTAGCTGTAATGTTGGTTGCCAATGGGCAAGGACTGATTGCAGTCATTAAGCCCAAAAGAAACGCCGTTAGTAATGGAAAGTTAGAGCCATCCACAAGATTCTGTAAAAACTCCATCATAATCTTTTATTGACTTCGGTTTTGATCAGGTCAGTGAGGTTTTCGGGAGTATTCAAAGCGTTGGCAAATGCCTTGTCGGTAATATCTATGGAATTATCCCCTTTGGCAATAATAAGGGCATTCCATGTTACTTCATATTTTTCTACGAGTGAAGCATTTTGTTTTTCATCGGTTTTTACTTCAATGAATTTCACGTGTGGATTGTCTGCATAAAGTTCTTTTATTGTCTTCTCTGTTACATCGCCTACCGCAATACAGGTTTTACAGCGTTGTTTACCGTGGAAATAGTAAACGTTCACCACAGAAGCATCCGCTACTTGCTCTTTAGCTTGCGTTTCAGTGGCTTGTCCGTTGTTTTTTTGTGCATTACCACCACAGGCTACCAGCAATATGGCAAAAAGCCCGATTAAAATACTTTTTTTCATACAATGTGTTTTTATTAGTTTGTACTATGTTTATTTATAATATTTCTTCCGAAGCCAAAAAGCCAAGTTCACTAACAGGATTAATACCGGGACTTCGACCAATGGCCCGACTACTCCGGCAAAGGCTTGTCCGCTATGTAATCCGAATACGCCGATTGCCACTGCGATAGCCAGTTCAAAGTTGTTTCCGGTTGCAGTGAAAGCAATAGAAGCATTTTTATCATAAGAAGCCCCCATAAACTTACCTGCGAAGAAACTAAGCAGGAACATCACGACAAAGTAGATAAGCAACGGTATGGCTATCCGAACCACATCCATTGGTATTTGTACAATCAATTCACCTTTCAGGCTGAACATAAGAACGATTGTAAATAACAGTGCAATTAAGGTTATCGGGGATATTTTCGGGATAAACTTTTCCTTATACCATTGTTCTCCTTTCAATTTCACTAATATAAGTCGGCTCAATATTCCCATTAAGAAAGGAATACCTAAATATATAGCAACCGTTTCGGCAATCGTACCGATGGAAATATCAACGATAGCCCCTTCAAACCCGAAAAGGGGAGGAAGTTTCGTAATAAACAACCAAGCATAGAAACTGTAAAAGAATACCTGAAAGATACTGTTCAGGGCTACTAAACCTGCACCGTATTCCGTATTTCCTTCCGCAAGGTCATTCCACACAAGCACCATTGCTATACATCTCGCTAATCCGATAAGGATTACACCTACCATGTATTCAGGGTAATCGTGTAAGAAGATGATGGCAAGTACAAACATTAATATCGGCCCGATAATCCAATTCAGGATTAACGAAACTGATAATATTTTTACGTCCTTAAAAACCTTCGGTAATTGTTTATAATCGACTTTTGCCAATGGCGGATACATCATTAAGATTAAACCGATGGCTAAAGGGATGTTTGTAGTTCCACTGGATAATGAATCTATTGTAGTGCTGAAAGATGGGAAAAAGTAACCCAGCCCAACCCCGATAGCCATTGCCAGGAATATCCAAAGAGTGAGATTCTTATCTAAAAAACTCATTTTCTTCTTACTCATTGCCTTTTATTTTTTCTATGTATAATTTATAAAATGCTTCTTTTATTTCATCCCGTACCCGGATATATTCCGAATGGATAAATTCTGGTGACCCTTTTGCTTCTGACGGATCTTCAAATCCTATGTGCAAACGGTTTTTCACTTTACCGAAAAAAGTAGGACAGTTTTCATTTGCCCCACCACAAACCGTAATGACATAATCCCATTCTTCATTCAGATACTTATCTACACTATCGGAAGTATGGCTGGATATATCTACTCCGGCTTCTTTCATTACTTCTATGGCTTTGGGATTAACCTTTCCGCTTGCATTTGTCCCTGCAGAGAATACTTTTAATGCAGGGTCGAAAGATTGCAGGAAGCCATGTGCCATTTGGCTACGGCAACTATTGCCTGTACAAAGAATTAAAACTTTTTGTGCATTCATATCAAAACATTATTAACAGCATCCGGAACTACAATCGCAAGCACTTTCAGGTTTTACACCTGTTACTGTAATAGAGAATATCTTTGAATTATTCTCCTTGTATTCATGGAATGATTTTTCATCAAGATGCTCTTTTAGGATATCATCAGGGACAACGATAGGTTTTTCCCTTTGTATTTTCACCTGTAAAAAACCTGCACTGAAAATCTTAACCATATATTGTTCTTTAGGAATTGCTCCTGCAATGCATCCGGCGTATAATTCTGCTACTTGTTTGATGGATTCAGGTAATTCACCTTCTAAAACCACATCCGAGATGCAGAAATGCCCACCGGGTTTTAAAACCCTGAAAATTTCATGGAAGATTTTATCTTTGGTTGGTAATAGGTTTAATACGCAGTTACTTATTACAACGTCAACGGAATTACCACCAATAGGCATATCTTCTATTTCACCTTTGCGGAAAGTGACATTTGTAAAACCTCTCTTTTGTGCGTTATTTCTTGCCTTTTCTATCATAGCATCTGTAAAATCAATACCGATGATTTTCCCTGTTTCTCCGACTTCAGCGCGGGCTACAAAACAATCATTTCCTGCCCCGGAACCTAAATCCACAACAAAATCGCCTTTTTTTAATCCGGCAAAAGCTGTAGGAAGTCCACATCCCAGACCTAAATCAGCATCTGCTTCATAGCCGTCAAGCTGACTGTAATCCTCATTCATAATGTTATACACATTATCAGAGGAACAGCATCCAGAGCCACAACAAGACGACTGGTTATCATTTTGTAAAGCAAGTGCGCTGTATTTTTGCTTTACCATTTCTTTAATTTCTTTATTTTCCATATATAATAATAAGTTTATCAAAAATTCAATTCGCTTTAAAGCGAATTGTCTGTAGGTTCGCAAACATACGAACTTTAAAGATAAAAAATTATGTATTACAACAATTGTCTGATATTTCTACTTCAGTCAATAAAGCTTCAAATAATCTTTTCGCTAAAGACCAGTTTTTCTGATTAATGCAATACTTAACAGATGGCAATGTAATTTCACCTTGTATCAAACCGGCATCTTTTAATTCATTCAAATGTTGCGATAAAGTGCTTTTCGCTACTGGTAACACTTCAGACATATCTCCATGATAACAACATTCTTGACTTGCTAACAATTGCAGAATAGCAATCCGTACAGGATGCGAAAGGGCTTTGGCGAAACGTGCCATTTGCACCTGCTCAACCGTATATCTTTTCTTCACTTTTTCCATCTTCTTCATTTTATAGTTCGCAAATATACGAATAGTTTTTTAATTCGCAAATATACGAACAGTTTTTTCAGACAACAAACTGATTAGTATAATTTGAGTTGTATAGTTCATTATTCTTTATTACGGCAAACATGCGGGCTACGAGTTTGGCTCTGATAGCATTTAGTACTGACATTTTATTTTTGCCCTCAGCAACTTTTCTATCGTAATATACCCTTAATCCACTATTCTTATTTTGAATAGCAGATAAGGCTGCTAAATGGAGTAAAGATTTTATACTTTTATTTGCTCTATGGGAAACCCGATTTTTAGAATGCTGACTACTTCCTGATGAATAACTGAATGGAGCAACACCCGCATGGCAACAGAATTTACGACTATCTGTAAATCGTGTAAAGCCTTGTGTTTCCAGTATCATTTTTAAAGAAGTTTTTTTACCTATTCCTTCAATGCTCAATAATAATTTCATCTGATGAGATAATAAAGCATCCTTTGCTACAATATCCTCAATCTCCGCTTCAATATTAGCTATTGCTTTATCTAATTCTTTAATAAGCAGAGATAATCTCTTTGACTTCAATTTATAGACTCTATCAGGCATATATTCTTTTTGATCTGATAATTGAGCTTGGTATTTAGCTCTATCAACACATAGCATATTTAATTCTGTTGTTAATAGCTTTATTGATTCAACACTTATAGTTGGGTGGTTATATATTTTAAGTTTATCTATATAACGATAGGCATATAAAGCAATACGCTTTGCATCTACGGGATCATTTTTTCCTCGTTGCAACCCTGAACTGTATTTTATTTGAGTAGGATCTTCTAACCAAAGTTTATAGTTTCCGGCTTGACAAGAGATTGTTAAAGGATAAATATATAATCCTGTAAATTCAGCACATACTACTATTTGTTCTGCATCTATATTTTGTTCTGCACAAATTACAGATAAGTAGTCCTCGATACTCTTTTGATGATTTGAAATAACATCTTGTTTCACCACCACACCATTACTCAGGAGGCAACAATCCAAGTTCTTTTTACTCACATCAATTCCAATAAAATAATAGTTTCCCATAATAAAGTGATTTAATGATTTATAATTTGGAAAGGCATTTGAATATATCCTAAAAACCTTAAATATCTTTCAGATAAAATTCTTATATAGGTCTAATCCAAGACAAATAACAAGTTCGTTATAGTAACATAAGTTATTCCTATTTTCCATGCTGATTTACTTGTTATTTTCCTTTCTTCTTAATTCATAACGTAAATCATTAAATATTCTTGAAATTAAATGAATAAAATGAGTCCCAAATAGTAACATAGACTTTACATTTCTCTTTTTCCATACGGTTCACTCATTATAGTTTATAAAATAATTACAATGCAAACCTAAGGTTTTTCCATGAGTAAAAGTAATCTAACGGAAGAAAAAGTAACAAAAAGCCTTTTAAACCTATTTGTTTTCATACATTTGAACAAATAGGTATTTTTGTCTTGAAATCTCAATAATATGCCTGTAAAAATAGAAAAATGGGTAGTTGCCCAAAAAAAACATAAATTGTCAGATAAGCACGTCCAGATGGCTCGTGAGTTGGGACTAAATCCCGATAAATTAGGTAAAATAGATAACCATAAACAGGAAACATGGAAAGTTCCGTTACCCCAGTTTATCGAAGATATATATATCAAACGGTTTAAACGGGAAGAACCTGTTACTGTTCGCTCTCTGAATGACATTATCGCAGATGACAAAGCAAAAAAAGAAAAGAAGAAAAAAGAGAAAGCTAAAAAGCGTGCTTTACGAGAACAAACCGATAGTAGCGAAAATAAATACATAGAATAATCTACAAATTCCACTATGGAAAGTAAATTGTAGATTAACAGATATTTAAAAAGTTAAATGAAATCATCTATGATATATATAAATTCTCTACTTTTGCATAAAAAGCGATAAGCATGAAGGTTGAACATATAACATATAAAGGCTCTACACTTGTTAGAGATACTGATGATATTACAGAGGAAACAATAAATTTACTCAAACCCTTTGAGGACATTAATAAGGAAAAGAGCAAATTGAAATTTCCTTTAACTAATTTGGAAGTCGTTACTACCATAGCCAGCAACGTTGCTATTTTTAACTTTGAAAAAAATAATATCCCTTTGTATATGAACTTTTGCTGTTTTGAAGCAAAAGACGCATCTATGGTATTGGAACTGGTTGATAATTTTATAGAGAAAAGAGGATTTGAGAAATTGACTACTACCCCCAAAGAAAGCTCTTTTATATATACAGTTCCTTGCTATCCTTCCGCTTCGCTTACAAGCGGAGAAGAAGAAATGATAATGGGCGAAGTGGAACTATACATATATTATTCCTTATATCTCAACGATTACCGAAAAAAAACAAATAACACACATTCTGCTGACACTACATCAAAAGAAAAAATAAAATACGAGGTGGGTAAGAGATTCCCTGATGAAAGATATTTGAATCAAATAGAAACAACTGCTGCTATTATTAATACAGCATTTTTTGATGTTTTTTGCAGTTTCCATGAACCAACGACAGAAGAAATAAGACTATTCCGAAAGGGGAAATTAGATGTTTACTTATATGAAAACTCTAACATTCCATTTCTGATTTTTGACATGGGTTTTTCTTTTGAAGTGAGTATTGATGTAACTAAAATTCCAGAGGAAAAACAAGACGATTGGTTAAATTCAGAAGCAAATATAATAACAATGTTTCTTGTGGATGCCGGAACCGGAATCATGCAGGGAATAAGAACAATAAGTATTCCCCCCAATTTTGCAGAAAAAATTAGGGATATATCGGAAAAGCAGTTACAGGAGGACATAAATGTAGAACAAGCAATAGATCAGATAACGGAACAACTTTCAACAGAGCAAATGATGAAGAAATCAACTCTAAAATATACCGTGAAATAAAAAACAAAAGAAGCATTAAAGTTAAATTTAATGCTTCTTTTGTTTTATCGAGGTCTGTCAAAATCATTTTCCATTTCCCACCTGATCCAATCCTCCAGAGAATCAAATTCGTGAGGCATCTTGTCCAATGAATGCCTGTCAATCTTCAGTTCCTTTTGTTTCTCTCTGTAATGTCTGTCTAATTCCTGCACCTTCCTTTGGTATTCCTTTTCCATTTGCCGACTATCAATTATCCACCAAGTTGTAAAGCCTACCACGAACAGGATAAATACAGAAACGAAAAGTATCTCCCCTTTTGAAATGTAGCCCATAGCCCGCAAATCCTCAAACACAAATTTCTTATACTCAATATAGTCTTTTACTTTAGTATAGATTGTCTTTATTTCCATAAACGGGGTTTATTATGGGTAACTGAAAACATATTAAAATAGGTTCTCTCCGGCTTTTCCTTAGATAACAAATGAACAAAGCCCGTGCGGGTTACAATCTCCACATAAACCTCTGTTTCGTCCAGATGTACTATGTCTTCAAATCGAATACAATCCCGTGTACTGACTAATTCTTTTTTCCCTTTCATTGCTTCATAGACATACTCATAGTCAGGAAAAATAAATAGTGATTCTTTAATCGAAATTCTGTGTAATACCAGTATAGGACGGATTTTATCACAAACAGTAAACTTATTTACAGGTGATTGCCTTTTAAGGTAAAGTTTAGAAATGGCTTTTTGTGCAAAATTCATGATCTCTCTGTAATATTATGTTAGTACCAAAAAACAGGCGCAAGAATTACTAAATATCGGCTTTGAGGTACCGCCAAGCACCCACTCACTCAATAGATAATAACCTCACGCCCTTGCCGGTATATGCGAGTAACATATATACAGACTGACGGAAGCTAACATCCATTACCATGTGAGTGAGTTCTAAAATATTTGGCGGTTTTCAAAACCTCACTATAATGCTGCTATTTCCTATGTAAGAACCATCCGATGACTGGCATCGTTATAAATGATCCTGTGTGCAAAAATACACAAAAACAATGGAATATTACTGATTTTGAAAACATAAATCAATAGCACGCCACTGTAAACTATCCTATTTGCTTGTTGATTTCTCGCTTGAATGTAAACGGACGAGCGATAAAAGGATAGCTACTGATAGCACCGCCAGTCGTTACTGTAATAGTTCCAAAATTAAATATACGTCCCAACACGTTCTGGCTTACATGCAATCCTTCGCATTTAGCCAGGACAAGTTCGACCGTTCTGCGGCTTATTACACCCGTTTTCAAAATTACTCGTTTATTAGTAACGGCATAAATCGAACCAACCTTTATCAAAACACGCTGTACAAGGGAAACCAACCCCAAGAACAGCAATGTTACACCTAAATAGCGTGTCATCCGGGCATCATCAAGATAACACATATAGCCAATACCCAACAATATAGCGGGTTGGAGAAAAAGAAATATATGTATTTTTGCCCTGTATTTTATTTCTTCTCCGGGCTGTAAATATGTAGATAAAAAGTTCATATTTTTGTTTTTTAGATTTTCCGCCCTTTCCCTTTTCGGTCTGGCTTTTTATTGATTTGGATAGAGTTTTTTTGTTTTTCTGCGGTAGTTTGTTCCACAGATTTGACATTTAGGTTTTTGCTCTTTGCATCATACCTTAATTCTCCAATTTTCACAAAACCATTAGATGTTTGTATATCCTTAACTCTAATAGATTCTCCATTATATAGCTGCTTATGCTGATCGTATGATAAGGGCTTATTTATTATATTTTCCACTCTTTTGTGGAATGTATAAATGTTATCGCCCTTGCTAATCTCTTCTGGAATATTGATGTTATATCCCTCAATAGCTTTTTTAGTAAATAAAATCATATCAGCAGTCCTCATATTAGAAGGAACCCAACCTAATGAACTGGGATCACTCTTAACGGCTGTTTCAGCAACTTCGGGTGTCCAAGCCTTTTGCGGTATAACGTGAAAACTTCTACCGCTCTTTTGTAAAGCATCTTTTGCTATTTCCGGTGTGATTAAATCATGACTAACAATATGTAACAACAAATCCACTTTTTCGGGATTAGTATGAGCTTTAAATACTTCCAGCAACATTTGAGATGATGTAACAGAATTAACAACAGAGAAATCGTTTTTATCTTTCCCGAAAGTATTGTCCAAAGCAATCCGACACAATTCATCGGTTCGGTCTTCATAAGGAATACCTATTAAGTTTTTCGGATTATCTTTTACCATTTTTCGATATTGTTCTTCCCCTTTCATTTCATCCAAAATATACGGAATGGCATAAGGACTGCTTTTTATAGCTAACTCACATAATTCTTTTGTTTTTTGGCTTTCTGGAATATGTGCCAAGTATGATCCGTCACGTTTTACAGCAGCTTCGCATAATTGTTTATCCTTAAATTGGATGGGGATATTGTAAAACAACTCTGGTTGTTTCTCAAAAATTTTATATGCCAAATCCTGTTTTATATAATCAGGCTTCATATTCTCCAAAAATTCTTTCGTAGTGGAGTAATCTTTGCATTGTTCATTGAAAACCTTTAGATGAATATCCTCAAACGGTATAAATGACAATATACGGGGATGACTGGCTGTATTTACCGCTTCCAGACAAACTTCATGTGTTAGTTTATCCGCAGGGAAATACTGTATTGCAAAAGCGTCTTTCTTTAAAGCCTGATTACATAGTTCCGTAGTTTTCATTTCATCGGGAACATATCTCAGGCTATGAAAGGTCGAATTAATTGCAGCCTCGCATAATTCCATCGTTTTATCTTTGTCAGGAATATTATATAGCCGCATACCATCACCTTTAACAGCCTCCATTCTTAACTCATAAGAATGAAGATGTTCCGGAATAAAGCCTAATACTCCCGGTTCATCCTTAACACCATACATGGCCATCTCCGCAGTCATAATTTGCGGATTGATGAAGCCGTATATATCCATCATATTAACCATAGAATTTTCATATAGCTTTATCCCATGCATACAAACGTCTGGATAAGGGATGAAAGCTAACACTTCGATACCCTCTCCCGTAATATCATAAGCGGAATGAAGGGCTCTTCGGCACATTTGTTCTGTTTTCATTTCTTCAGGAACAAACTGTAATGCCCAGCCGCTATTCTCCACAGCAACATTACATAGATCGGATGTTTTCATATTATCAGGTATGTACTCCAATGTTAAACCATCACCTTGAAGTGCCTTTTTCATAAGTTTTTCATTCAGAATATTTTCAGGCACATACCTTATATTATCGGGATCAACTTCAATGGCAGCCAGAGAAACACTTTCAGTTCGTCTATCTCCGGGTAGTGTCATAAATCTGTCTTTATCCTTACTGACAAATTCAGCATCTTGTTTTTCTTGTGGATTCATTTTTATTTATTTTTCGTTGTTATAATTTCAAAAAGGCAATAACACCATTTTTGGGGATTCAGATAGCGCTTACCTTTTCTTACTTCGTAATGCAGATGGCTACCTGTCGATACTCCTGTATTGCCTACACAGGCAATCTGTTGGGTTATACTTACCGAATCCCCTGCATTTACCATCGTCTTACTCAAATGGGCATAAAATGAATGGAAACCGCCTGCGTGTTCAATCTCAATGTAGTTCCCATATCCCGAACAAAAACCCTTGCGAACTACTATCCCGTTACCAGTGGCATAGACTGGGGTACCTTTGATTTTAGGAATATCAATCCCGGTATGAAATTTTTGTATTTTATAAACAGGATGATAACGCCTACCAAAGCCCGATGAAATATATAGCGGTTTTTTTATTGGAAAAATCACAGGATAGTCGGATAACTCATCAATAGACATTTGCAAAGAATCCGCTATCTGTTGGAACTCATTTATAGAATAGGCAGATTTCGTACAGTCTTCTATTTCCGATTTTCTGTTTAGAGAATCAAACGGCTGCCCCCATAAAGGCAAATGCAGCAAAACGGTGACGAATATTAGTAGGTATTTCATAATCAATCTGTAAAAACAGTAAGTACCCGAAATAATCCGGGTACTTTACTTATTCAACTTCCTCACCCCACAGATCTACGTCTGTCGGTGCATTATTCAACGAATGGGCTATCCATAGCCAGCAGAGGACGTTTAACACGATATAGCTGCATATAATCATGGACTGATACTTTTAGTAAATCATCATCTTCTTCATCATCCCCCTTGTCATTCTGCCAACTAAATGTTTTTTGCACGACCTGACCGAATGAATCTTCGATATATACGTCGATAACCTGCTGATCCGTACTGTGTGATGTATAATAGAGCCGGAATGTCGTTTTATTCAACGGATATAGGTCATTCGGTAGAAATACCGTTCCGTCATCCATCCGCAGTTCTCCTTTTCCATCACTTTGAAAATACCTGATAAAGAACCGGGCGTTATCATAGTCACCTTCCTTTACCAGTTGGCATCGAATCTCCGCACTCTCGCCCTGAACGATTTTTTTCTGGACGGGCATAGTAACAAGATCAAATGAATAAGCCTGCTGAATATCCAAATCGTCACTACAGGCACAGACTATTGCCGATAGCAATAGCGTGTATAAAAAATATGCTAAAAACTTTTTCATGTTTTTTTATTTTAAAATATTTATTGTTTTGTCATTTTATCAAAGACAGCATCAATACCTCTAACCTCTTCCTTGAAATCAGCAATAATATTATACTTGTCTATTTCCAGTTCTATTCTATCTTCTCCAATATTAAGGAGCATACGAGTTTTATCACTGTCATTAAAAACGTAGTTTACTTCCTTCGCTATTTTTTCAAAATCGTCTTTTGAAATAAACCATTTTAATGTGAAACCAACCCCCGCTGACAAAGCAGACATATTATACATATTCACAGGGACAGTATCATCCTGCGATAAATGTTCATTATTCCAGAATCTTAAAAATTCTAAGAGGTTATCTGATGTTGTTGCTATCATTTCTTCTCAAAGTTTAGTTTATTATAAATTTTAACCCTAATCCGTACTGGAAATGAAAATGCCCTGTTGATGTTCCCCACAATATCCGTTCACGGGCAGTCAGGAGCAATACAACACGGTCTGATAAATAGGTTTCCATTTCCAACGTAATAGCACCCCCATAAATGAACCGGTCTTTATTCCGGAGTGTGGAACCGTCAAAAAGTGTTTTTTCTCCCCAGTTGCTTGTTTCATATCCGGCAAGAGCAGATCCGCCCAAAGAAAAAAGGACTACTTTATTATGGTCGGAAAGAAATTTCAGGTAATAACCACCCTCTCCAGTGAACTGGCTGACAGGTATTCTGTCATCTTTATAAGGGTAATATTTATTCAGGAACTCGGCACCGAATACCCACTTATTTGCATGTTTGGTATAGGTGGCCATCGACAACCCGAAATAATAGCCCAGTTCATTCTTTTTGTCTGACAAATGGAATCCATCTACCATTCCACCAGTTACCTGTATGCCTTGCATACCGGGCAAACAACGCTGTGCGTGTGCTTGGTCTGCAAAGACCAGGCACAGCACAAACGTTAGTATAAGTAATAGCCGTTTCATGGTTATTTAACTTTCAATTCGTTGATAACTTTCGCCCTTATCAGGTCGGCATTTTCGACAACAAAACTTTGATGCCGTCCGCCCTCTTTTTCGTTCAGTTCGATGATAAGGTGCTTATCATCCGGTATCGTAAACTTCGGCAAAGTGAAAATCACACGTTCTGTCCGTTTTCCACCTATCAATGTCAGGTTATTATGCGCCCGGAGTGGTACAATTACCTGTTCCTGAATGGCTGTACGTTTCGCCAGTTTTTTATCTACAATCTTGAAAGTGATAAAATCTACATCAAACGGCACATTGGATGAGTTTTTGAGTTGCATGTGGAAATAAAGCAATCCGTTATGCGTGTAAATTCCTTTGAGTGTGTACTGAATACCGAAACGTTTGGAACCGATGTGCTTTATTTCCCTGTCATCATTTTTATAGATAGATTTCATTATCAGTTTAACCAGTAACGGCGATTCGCTACCCAATTCCCTCATGTAAATCTCCATAGCGTTATTTGGTCTGTTCACGGCTTCTCCATCATGGATAAAGTCGGTCATTTCGACACTCAATTTCACCGGTTCATCGGCATATTTAACATTAAAGGTATAGTATGCGCCATCGTCGGTAATGACCGCCAAATTGCTTTCACGAGAGAAGTCCCGGAGAGCAGCTTTTACACGCAATACGTTTTCCGCTCCAGCAGCTTTGGCTGCCAACAGGTCGGCAGAACCCAAATCGACATATCTTATAGCAGACGGGAAAATGATATGCACTGTCTTTGAGAATGTAACCTCCAGTGCGTACGGTGGTATCATCCGGTTAAAGGTTAGCGGTCTGGTCAGACCGTCAAAATAATCTCCGGTAGAGGGAGAAATATTTGCTGTTTGCTGTTTTTCTACGCTCTGTTTTTCAACATCCTGAGCGTTCGCTGTGAATACGCACCCGATAATAGCGAGTGCAAAAAGAATTTGTTTCATACGAAAAATTGTTTTAATTGTTAATTACTAAATACTATTGGATTTTTTTAGTGGTAGGCTTACGCCCTGTTTTATACCTTTGGAAGAAGTAATACCTGATGATTAGCTTTCAATGTTACTTCCACTTTACGCATTTTTTTACTGACGTATTGCGACAATCCCTGAATGGCGCTTCGCCCCAAATCGGCGGCAAGCTGTGAACCTGCGTCGTCTGTTATGGTAATGCTACTGCCCATCGACGTACCCATGTTGGCTGCAATTTCTTTAGCTGCGTTCATTTCATCCGAACCCGGAGCCGAAAATCCCCGCAATCCGTCTAAATCGTAAACATCCATTTCAACAGGTATCACATTATCTGCATACTGTATAGAAATGATTGTTACCTGAAGCCGCTCCCCGCTAATCTTCGCACTTCCTGTCAGAATAGTATTAGCAGGAATCAGAATATTTCCGGCTCTCATAGGCTCCAGTAAACGCAGTTGCATTTCTTTCCCATCGGAAAGTTTTATAGTCTGGCACACACAAGCCTTGATACCGTTTTTCTCCCTTACGCCTTCCTGTCCGGCAGCCGTGATAAATCCCATGTTACGGGGCTTGCTGTATTGCTCCAGAAACTCGTCATTATCCATTGGAGCTGCCAAAAGCGAAACAACACTGTGATGTACCTGTGACACAGGCTTCGGGGTTACTTTCTCACGCAGGTTGATTGTGTTATCCCCATTTTGTTGCTGCTGTCCGTCAGGCGTTACCTGTCCCTGTGCATTGGGCGTGTATTTGGCTGCAATCTGATAAGATTTTTCTATCAGTTCCAGTTGTTTATCCTCCGCACTTTTCGCAGCTTCGGCTTCTTCCAGTTTACGCTCCAATTCCTGCATACGCCGATCCAAAGCAAGCTGCTGTTCATCGGCTCCGCTTGCGGGTTGTTCATACCAACTGTTTAACTGGCGGTTTACATCCTGATAAGCATGGGCTGAAGATTGGATAGGAGAAGCCGCACTACGGGAGTTATCGGGAGAATCGGGAGTAACAGGAGCCGTGCGCACCTGTTTTTCGTAATCTTCCTGCGTTTTGCGGTCTTCATCTTCACCGAGCGAAAATGCAAAGTCTTGTAAACTACGCCTTTTATTTTCTTCTTTGTTACGCATGGCTTCCTGTTCGTAAGCTGTCCGCTTATCCCCTACAATACCTTCGTCTTTAGGGATGGGTAGTTCAGGGTTAAACCCGTCGGGTTGCTTTTCATCCTTTCCGCCGGAGGGCGCAAAGATGAGCCACATAGCCCCGATGAACAGCAAGACAAACAAGGGATAGACAAGCATCTTTTTCCGCTTCTGAATCTCCTGCGGCGTAAGCTCTTTTTTAGGCTTACTCTCTTTCTTTTTTTCAGTAACTTCCGGTTTCGGTTCGTTACCTTCGTTTTCCTTACTCATAATCAAATCTGTTTATTTGGTTGATACTATCTGCTTTCTGCTGATACTCCAGTTCCAGTTGCTTGATATGGTCTATCTGCATTTCCTGACCGCTTTTCTTTCCCATATTATATATGGAAGAAACCGTCATGTAGATGGAACCTGCGCCAAACACGAAAAGCATTACAAGGATTATAATAATCCGTCCGTCGGGCGTTATCTGCCCTAACAATGACCGCAGACCGTCTTCCATCCAGTCCCTTACGGCTGTAAGTTTTTTCTTTATCATGGCTTATCGGTCTATTGTTCTTAAATCCCTGTTTTCTATTATCTCAAAGCGTTCCATAGTGAACCCATGAGGATTATTGTCGCTTCTGACAGAGTTTATCAGGTCGCAGCGTGTAACAAGGCTTCGCTCCGTTACATTACTTGCCCTGATAATCATTTGCCGGGCGTAGGTCATTACCTTATAGGGATAAACATCGAGATTACATGCCACAGAATCAATCTGAATAATCTGATTGATATTACCCGACACAATGCGGTTGTAGTAACCTTTTTCCGACATATCCTGATAATAGCGGAAAGCACTTTTGTCCACCAGAAAGAGTGCCCTGTTGATGTTTGATTCAATGGCGCTTTTATCCGGTGATAAGGTAAAGAACAGTTCGTGAAATCGCTTGATATGCTCCCTTGCTTCAACAGGACGGTTTTGAGATAAGTCCTGTGAAAGAGCCAACATAAGCGATTTTCCTTCATCCAATACATAGATTTTCTGCCGTTGTGCTTCCGCAAAGCTGAATGAGTTCCAGACTGCATATCCGGTAATTCCTGCACACAGCACCACAAACACAATGGCGATAATCCTTATTTGCTTGAAACTTGTTTCAATATTTTTTAAACTTTTGAACTCCATGTTTTTAATTACATTTATTGGTTATTTACCAAGCAAACGACCGCCAACGTTTCCGGCTACTGATCCCGCAACGCCTCCGGCAATTCCACCTGCTTTACTTGCTGTTTTGTTTACTGCGCTTCCGTATGCACCCGCTCCACCTGATTGAATAATCCATCCGGCTACGGTCGGGATAGTGAAGTATCCGATAATTCCGATAATCAAGAATACGATATACACACCATTCGAGCCGTCGGGAATATAGTTCGGATCTTGCAACAAGGCTATATCCTGTTCAAGCATCAAAGTCTGTATGCGTGCCAGTACGGAAGAAAAAATGTCAGAAATAGGAAGCCACAGATATACGCTTATATAGCGTGTAAGCCACTGGGTGAGCGTTGCCTGAAACCCGTCATAAATGGAAAAGGCAAACGCAATAGGCCCCAGTATGGCTAACACGACAAGGAAAAATGTGCGTATCGTATCAATGACCAATGCGGAAGCATTGAACAGCAGTTCAAAGAAATCCCTGATTACCTGCCGGAACCATGCCTTGATATCATACCAAAGGCGTTCTCCCCACATACTGATAATTTCAGGCGTATCGGTAATACCGAGGTCTTTCATTTTTTGATCGTACACTTTATCATCGACAAGCCACGCTTTACCCTCACGGACACGGGCTTCGTACTCCAGATTATCTTTCTGTTGCTGATAGGCTTTCATATCCATTGTCTGCGATTCCAAAATGCTATGAGTACCTGTAACAATGGGACTCATAACCGCATTGATAGTTCCCAAAACCAGTGTAGGGAAAAACATTATACAAAGCCCTATCGCAAAAGGACGGAGAAGCGGAAACACATCAATAGGCTCCGCACGGCTTAACGCCTGCCATACCCTGTATGCTACATAAAAGAGTGCGCCCAATCCTGCCAACCCCTTTGCAACCCCAATCATGTTGCTGCAAAGAGGTATCATGTCTTGGTACAGATTCGCAAGAATCTGATGTAAGTTGTCAAAATTCATAACTGACTACATTTGTTTGATTACCAATATCTTTCGGCAGGACTACCGTAAAGAGATAATACCCTGTCCGTATCGCCTTTTTCTTTGGCACGGATATACGAAACCGATATACTCTTTTGGGTATAATACTTAGTCAGGTTACGATAGTCCAACATCTTAGTATAAATGTCATCTATCGCATCCATCCGTTCTTTATCGGACAGGGAAAGCCCGTTGCTTCCGGTAACTACGTTTTTCAAATCCGTTACCAACGCTCCCCCTTCCTCCAGTAGTTTGGCATAGCCTGTTGAGATTGCCGCCAGTTCATTCGGGGTAAAATTGGGATCACCCACCATTTTATTAAATCCGTTCACGTAGATGTCCGTAATTTCGCTGACCATTGAAATCGTCTTTTGTACCTTACGGGCATCTTTAATCAGATTGTGGACAGACTTCAAAGCGTCGTAGTATTCCTTTCCCTGATTGTAGATTTTGATACTTTCTTGCAGGTTTTTTATCATATTACCTGCCGTGGATGTACCTTGTATCGCACTTGTGATATTTTGCACAAGATTGGTCGGATCGGTTACAACCCACTGCGCTTTCGCCTGAAATGAGAACATAGAAAGTGCCACTATCAGGCACATAAATATTCGTTTCATACTTTTTATTTTTTAATGATTATTGATTTTGTGTACCTTAATCGTACACCCTTTTGTATTCGCCTTCGGTAGTAAGCAGAAGCATATCCCGCTCATCATCGTAGGCAATGCGAATCATACCGTAGAAATAGAAAAAGGTAATCCCCCAGCTCTGGCACAAAGGGACGGTAAACGCCGTGTTTTGTTTGTAAATAAACTTCAACCGGAACCGACTACCGTCATGGAATATTTTAAGTCCGGGGGAACCGCAAAGGCTTTCCCATGTCCCGCATATCTCTCTCATCGGGAAATGGGTATGAAGTTGCGGTGCCGCAAACGGCTTACTGTTTTTTCTTTTCATGGCATCTATCCTCCGTACTCCTGTCGCTTGCTTTCAGCAATCTGCTTAATCGCCAGTTCCATATTTCCATCCAGTTTTTCAGCCAGTTGCATCACTTCCATTTTCTCCGATTCTTCGGTTGTATAGGTGTAATATTCTTCCAGACTTACTTCTGTGGCATATACGGCACTTTGTACACCTCCTAACCCAAACCAGACTTCCTTGTATTTACGACTGGGTACATTGGACATATTGATAGAGAGTACCTGCGATTTTTCCTTTTCGGTCAATCCCAACAACGCCTGAATACTGTCAAATTTGTTCATGTATTTTCTTTGGTCGAGCAAAATTTTACAGTCGCTATTGTTGATAATACTCTCTTTCACAATAGGAGAAGCGATAATATCATCGACCTCCTGTGTAACGACAATCGCCTCTCCGAAGAATTTCCTCACAGTCTTAAAAAGATACTTAATGTACTCTGCCATACCCTCTTTAGCGATTGCCTTCCATGCTTCTTCAATCAATATCATCTTACGGATGCCCTGCAAACGGCGCATTTTGTTGATGAACACTTCCATGATTATGATCGTTACGACGGGAAATAGGATTTTATGGTCTTTTATCGCATCTATCTCAAAGACAATGAAGCGTTTAGATAATAAATCCAGTTGCTTATCCGAGTTCAACAGGAAGTCGTATTCACCCCCGCGATAGTACGGCTCCAGTACATTCAGGAAATTCGCTATATCGAAGTCCTTTTCACGTACTTTCTTTTCTTCCAGTACCTTTTTGTAGTCATCACGGACAAACTCATAGAATGTGTTGAAAGACGGTATCAGTTTTTTATCGGTTTTCAACTTTTCTATATACTGGCTGACTGCATTGGAGAGGGCAACTTCTTCCGCCCGTGAAGGCGGCTCATTATCCCTTTTCCACAGGGTAAGGATCAGCGTTTTTATACTCTCACGCTTTTCAATATCGAAAACATTATCATCCGTGTAAAAAGGATTGAAAGCAATCGGATTTTGTTCCGTGTAAGTAAAATATACTCCATCCTGACCACCTGTGCGCTTGTTGATTAGGTTGCATAATCCCTGATAAGAGTTTCCTGTGTCCACCAAAACGATATGCGTACCCTGTTCGTAGTATTGGCGCACCATGTGATTTGTAAAGAAAGATTTTGCCACTTCCCGACGGCCCAAGAATGAATTTATTCCTATTTGTAATAATTCCTTTTTTCATGGGCAAGTCGGAAATATCCACATGGAGTGGCTTACCTGAAACCCTGTCCGCCATTTTGATACCGAACGGACTGGGTGAACTCCGGTAGTTTGTTTCTTCCGTGAAAAAGCACAAGGCAGGTTCGATAAATGTATAGAACGCTTCTTCCGCAGGAAAATCCCCACTATTACCCGGCATTCCTGCCCAGTACAAAGTAGCGGCATCCACAGTATTGTGTCTGGGCTTACATTCCATAAGAGCCAACTGGCTACCTACGTCATTGCGGATATGTTTTAGTTCTTCCACATCATCACTCCACGCTATCACGTTGAAATGCGCCCTGATGGAAGTCAGCCCGAAGCTATGCGCTTCGTTTAGATACTGGTCGATCCACTCCTTATTTATTTGATTTCCACGACTGTACTTTGAAAGCGACTGCATATTCCTTGCACTCTTTTCAAACTTCCGAAGATTCTCCGCACTATCCTCAATAAATAAATACTGGTTGTAGATATGGTCGCATGAGAGAAGTAATCCTACCGGAGAAGCGAACGACAAACGGCAATCACTTCTATCGGTCGATAGTTTTTCATACCGCATATCCGTTCCAATACGTCCGGGCAGATCTTCTGCATCCGAAAGCGTATGCAGGCAAATATGTTTACTACCTACCCGAAGTCCGTCGGCACCCAGTTCCATATCCTGCAAGCAGGTGGTATCATCGAGCGACAAGGCGAAATACTTTTCAATAAGCCCTGCCTTTTCATCCGTTCCTGTAATCTCATCCGAACTGATACGGGTAAGCGTAATAAATCCGCTATCATTCATTATCCGTTCAAATTGCCCGACAGCTTCCAGAAACTTCACACTCGTATCCTTATTGACTTCTTTAGGAATAATGTTCCCACGACAAAGCGATGAGAAGTTGCTTTGCATTCTCATTCGCTCTTTCGTTGTTTTAGTCAGGAACAGGAAACATGAGTGATTCAGGAAAGGACGTTCGTTGAAGTGCTTTTCAAAACTGCGGGATAAGAAACTCATATCATCCTTATCAGTCTGTGGTTTGTAGGTTTCACGCACAAACCAATCTTGTTTATGCACCACACTGTATTCAGGAAGGACTTTTACTGCTTTCGTCCAGGACGAGTGTATCGCTTCATATTCCGTATTGGTTACTGTAAACAATTCCGGCAGCTCCACATAATAAGCGACCGTAATATCCGCATCCTTTGAAATGATGCAGTCATGTTCGACAGCCAGTAACGGGAACTTGTTTTCAATGGTAGATGCCTTCATTATATTACGCATATCCTACCTCCTTTCTTTTCCGTTTGAACAGGCGGTGCGGAGTTTTCCTGTTTATCAAATAGCGGGGATGCTGTTTTACAGCCATGACTTTCATTAAGCCATGTTCCCCGTATTTTGTATTCAGGTTAAAGGTCATCCATACCAATACCGATGCAGCGATTACACCGAAGCCGATACACACCCACTGATCCACGCCTGCCATATACATAATGACAAAGACAATGAATACGGCAAGCAAGCCTGCGGCAAATATGAAAAGGTATTGTGATTTTAAACCTTTGAACTCCACGCTTTTGCCTATCCCTTTGTTAATATTAAACTCCATAACTCTTATCTGTATGAAGCTGATTAAAGGAAGAAGGAGCGCAGGATGGTAGCGGCAACTATAAGAAATATACAGGCACCGAACCACGACGCGGCCGTTTTCGATGTATCGGGATCGCCGGAACTGAATTTTCCGTACACCTTTACACCCCCAATCAAACCGACGACCGCACCTATGGCGTATATCAATTTTGTCCCCGGATCGAAATAGCTCGTTACCATGTTCGTGGCCTCGGTAATGCCGCCAATTCCGTTACCTTGTGCGAATGCACTTGAAACAGCAGCCAGAATAAAAGCTGCCGACATTAGAAATTTTTTCTTTGTCATAATGAGAAATTGTTTAAAAAATGGTATCGGGGTGGATAGTCCCGATACCGGGTTGATAAATCTTGTTACTATTGAATTTTTTAGTGGTTGATAGCGCGAAAGCTATCCGTAATCTCTTTCTTTCATCTTTCTTTGTTTTACATTATTATTAATACTTTTCGCACTATGCGAAATCTCTGATATTAAAATTGTCGGGAGCCTTTTTGCCGTTTCCGGCAGTTCCGGCTTCCTTGTCTTTCCGCTCATAAAAAGCCGAAAGGCTTTCAGCCATAAGGTCGGTAACGATTCGCTTTGCATCGGGCTTACCAGAAACCACCTGTTCAAACATATCAGTCTGCCGTATCTCCAGTAAAGTATCGCCCGCTTTTCGTTTTTGCTCCGGCGTTGCTTCATTCGTCCGGTTTACAGTGCGGACTGCATTACCCAGATCATCGAACTGAATACCTGAAGCGAGTACGGCTTGTGCCGTTCCTTCCACTTCTTCCGTTTCTTCTTCGTCTTCCGGCGCATCTTCGTTTTCGTCCGTCATTTCATATTCGAGCGGATAATCTATATCCATAGGCTCGTTTTCTTCATCCGGTGGAGTGTCGGAAAACGCTTCTTCCAATTCCTCCGGCGGCACTTCCGCTGATGGCTTTACCTCGTTAGGCGAAGCAAATATATCGGGATTTTCAGCCTGATTTTCAGATTTTAGCGAGGTGGCAGTGAGTGGCTCCGATTTGGCAGCGAGTGGCGTCGATGCGCTTAAATCAAATGTGCTTTTCCCGACAATATTTTCCTTCAAACGACCTGCTTCATGAATGGAGCTACCCTGACCGATAATGTTCTTTTTTCGTCTTTTTCCTGCTCTTGCCCACAAGAAATAAATTCCGACAAAAAGGGCATACAGGATAACTACGGTTATAAATATCTTTTCCATCCTTACTTTTTAGGGTTTAGGTAATCATCATTGTTATTCTTCTTATACTGTTCTGAAATCTCATCCTGAAAGGTTTCAAAATGATGCTTCAGGACATTGTCTATGTAACTGAATATGGTTACTTCATTTTTTCCTATAACCCCTACAATCTTTGAAATCCGGTTATGGTATTCCTTACGGATACTTACTAATTTTCCGTTTCTTGTCGGGATACCTGCATTGACAAGAAACTGTTTCTTATAGCCGGAAGATTCGGGTTTCGTTTTATCACCCGGAACGACTATCATTTCTATTTCAGGAGCCGTTTTTTCTTCGTATTCTTTCCGCATACGTTTCTTATAGCGAATAGCTTTCGGCAGAATAATTGCCGCCAGTATCACCAATCCCCAGAGGACAATTCCTATTATTGCCTTATCTCCGCTATCTATTAAAAATGGACTGACTATCATAATTTGATTGTTTTATTGTTAGAAAATTCCTTCGTTGTTTTTATTGTACAATTCCGTTATCTCATCCTGATAAGCAGCAAAATGTTGGGACAGTACATTATCTATATAGCTGAATAAAGACACCTGATTTTTACCGATGACCTGAACGATCTTCATAATCTTTTCATGGTGGTCTTTGCGTATGTAAACAGATTTTCCGGTACGTGCCGTAATGCCGACTTCCTGAATAAACAGGCTTTCGTAATCAGGAGATTTACTGCGTTTCCGTTTGGTTTCCTCACGGGGGGATTCTTCCTGAATAACTTCCGTTTTTTCAGGTTCCACGCTTTCCGCTTCCTGTTCCTGTTTCTTTTCGTGTTCAGGAACTAATGCTCTGGGTATGGAACTCGGATTATTCCGGCGTTCCTTATTCTTGAATGAGGATATGACAAAACTGGCATCAATCTCATTCAGGTTTACTTCTTCTTTCTTTTTCGCCATAATCGGTTATTTTAAAGTTTCCAACATTTCATCTATCAGGGCATCGAGGTTACTGCCTCTTACCAATGCTTTGTCCGCAGGGAACAGTGTAGAGCGGAACAGGGCTTTGTGGTTTACCGACTGCTCCCGGCGGAACCGCTTACTGTCGGGCAGGAATGTTTTGAAAAGCGGGAAACCCAGTTTATCAATCACATCTTCATACACTTCGTAGAGTTCGGTTTTCTCCCGACCATCAACGAGATTCCAAAGCAGGTACAGCCCTTTGATTTTTGCTTTGCCGGGCGTAATCAGGGCATCATTGACCGTAATCACATATTGCAGGGTGCTTTCCAGTACCAACCTGTCAGCACTGATCGGAGCAATAATGTAATCCATGAGTGAAAGCGTGTGTACAACTGCCGGATTGTTGATTGTTCCGGGCAGGTCGAAAAATACGAAGTCAGGCTGCAATACTTCAATAACTTCCTGTGCATCTTCCATAGCATTTTCTGGGCTGCTTTCGATAACTTCATAAGCCTTTTTACCCAATGCAGAAAACTGTTCGTAAGCCATGAGCTTGTAATGGTCATCATCCATCGACATTTTTATATCACGCTCACGCATTTCCGCAATCGAGTGTTGTGGAAAGTCGCAATCAATCACGGCTACGTTATAGCCTTTCACATAGTGCAAGTAAGAAGCAACCAACACCGTAAGAGTTGTTTTTCCGGCTCCCCCCTTTTGGGTACTGAAAGCCACGTTCAAAGTTTTCTTTTCCATTGTCTGAAATTTTTAATTATTATACATCGTTTGTATCTCTGTCCGGTTGAACAACCGTCTGTCTGTTCAGCCATACGTTTGATTAGTTATCCGTTCATCTGTCCGTCCGTTTGACCGTTTAGCCATTTGGCTGTTTGTCTGTCCGTCTGTTTAGCCGTTGGAACGTTTAGCCGTTTAGCCAGTCATTTGTTTGTTCAGCCATTTGTTTAGCTATTAATCCGGCTGTATCTCCATATAGCCGACTGTATGTTTTTATATCCGTACAGCTATTCATTTAGCTATCCGGCTGTCTGTTCATACAGTCATTTTCTCTGCAAATAAAAACCTATTTATTAGCAGAATCATCACTTTTTCACGAGGTGGCAGTGAGTGGCGTCGATTTGGCAGCGAGTGGCTTCGCTGCTTGGAATACAGCACGTTACTTTAGCCTATAACTTTGCTGCATGAAATGTCGGGAGATATCCGACCGCCATTTTCGCTCGTTTACTCGCATTCATATCTGTCCCTGTTCAGGACAGATTTTATTTGCGTCATGGCAAATAGCAAGCTGTGTTTTTTGCTGCACGAAACAAGTTCTGCTGCAAAAAACGCTTGCCCCTCCGGGGGGGCGCAACCTCCGAAGTCGGTTGCTTATAATGAATCATTCGGGCGATGATTGTTAAGGCGGCAAGGGTGCCTAACGACGGATTATACCACTAAAAAATCCGACGTATGAATGAAAAAGCAAAGAATCTCCCCAAAAGGGGAAAAGGGGGTAGAAACCCCAAGAATGATCCGGCGAATTACCGTTATTCGGTAAACTTCACCGCAGTAGAACATGCCCGGTTCCTCACCATGTTTGAGCAATCAGGGCTACAATCGAAGGCTCGTTTTATCGCTGCCCGTGTTTTCGGGGACGAGTTTCGAGTGGTAAAAATCGACCGTTCCGCTATGGAATACGTTACTAAACTCACATCTTTTTACGCACAATTCCGTTCCGTTGGGACGAATTACAATCAGGTTGTAAAGGAATTGCATACCAATTTTTCAGAAAAGAAAGCACTTGCTTTGCTCTATAAATTGGAAAAGGCAACGGTAGAACTGGCAGAAACGGGGAAAAAAATTCTGGAATTATCGGAAGAATTTAAGGAACAATGGTTGCAAAAATAAACATCGGTAGTAACCTGTACGGTGCATTGACGTACAATCAGGAAAAGGTTGATAAAGGTCTGGGAAAGATATTAGGTGCGAATCTTGTGTTTGAACCTGCCGATGGACACTTCAACGTTATTGATTGTATTGAGGACTTCATGCAGTTTATCCCGTCGCACTTCCGTACCGAACAACACGTTTTCCATGTATCCCTGAATCCACATGAGGATGATGTTTTGACAGATGACCAACTGGTAGATATCGGAAGGGAATACATGAAACGATTGGGGTATGGCGATCAACCTTATCTGATATTCAAGCATGAGGACATTGAGCGGGAGCATATGCACATTGTATCGCTTCGGGTAAAAAGCGACGGAAAAAAGGTTTATGATGGAAAAGAACATGAACGAAGTAAGGCTATAACAGAAGATTTGGAACGGGAATATAACTTGCATCCGGCAGAAGGACAAAAGCAGGGTGAACAATGGGAACTAACCCCTGTCGATTTTTCAAAGGGAAACCTTAAAAAGCAGATTGCATCCGTTATCAAACCGCTGGCTTCTATGTATCACTTTCAAAGCATGGGAGAATATAAAGCCGTCCTTTCCTTATATAATATAAATGTTGAGGAACTGAAAGGCGAGGCAAAAGGAAAGCCTTATCGGGGATTGCTTTATTCCGCTTTGGATAGTGAGGGCAACAAGGTCGGCAATCCGCTAAAGTCTTCCATATTCGGGAAGTCAGTCGGTTACGATGGACTGGAAAAGCGTATGGAGAAATCTGCCGAACGCATCAAAACTAAAAACCTGAAGACACATACATTAAAAGCGGTATCGGAAGCCAAGCAGGGCAGCCAAAGTGAGAGCGAGTTCCGAGCGAAGCTAAGGCAGCAGGGTATTGATGTTCTGTTTAGGCGGAATGATGAAGGACGGATATATGGCGCTACATTCATAGACCATACTACCCGCACCATACTGAACGGTTCCCGATTGGGTAAAGAGTATTCCGCTAATGTTTTCAATGACCTGTACGGTGGAAAACAGGAACAAGCACAAGAGCCAGTCAAAGACACACGCCTTTCTGATGTTTACAATAATATTCAGCCAGGCACGCACCATGATAACAGTTACACTTCGGATAGTGTAACCGGTGGGCTTTTCTCAATTCTTAATCCGGAGCCGGAGAACCATCCTAAAGAAGAAATGCCATTACCACGTCGTAAGAAAAAAAAGAAGCGCAGGTATGGCAGGCAGATGTAATAAAATATAGGTTTTGTTTGTCATTTCACCTATACGATAAAAGACGGAATCAGGTTATTGATTTCGTCTTTTATAATTAATAACTTGCCCATTAGGATGTTGAATCAACAAAGTTATTGTCTGTAATTAACTATATTTATTCTGGATCTGCCGTGTGTTGCTTTTTTTTATAGTCAATTAAATCTTTACCCGAACCTTTCATCAGATCAATAGCCCATTTTGTTATTACTACCGAGCTTATTATACCACTCAAACAATCTAACCAATATATCTGCCAAAACATTCCGATAGTTAGGGCAATAATAGCGGTTATACTTGTTAATCCGTCAGCCAATACATGTAGGTATGCCGAGTGGATATTATGGTCACGATGCTCATGATCGTGATGCAGGAATACTGCACTTAGAGCATTTACAATCAATCCAACAATGGCAACGATAATAGCTTCCTTGAAAAATATATCTACTGGATTCATTAACCTTTGTACGGATTCAACTGCCATCAATACAGCTACAATCAGCAATGCTACGGCACTCGTATAGCCGGATAAAGCCAATAGTTTCCCTTTATTGAATGAGTGATTTTCTGTTTGTGAATACTTACGGGCTGCATAGTAAGCAACCCATGTCAGACCTAAAGCAAGTACATGGGAAGCCATGTGCCAGCCGTCAGCTAATAATGCCATTGAGTTAGTCCAGTACCCGAAGCTAATTTCTACTACCATTGTTGCGGCTGTCAGCAAAACAACCCATTTGGTTTTCTGTTCGTTGGTATGTGTATGATTTTTAGTATGCGGATGATTATTCTCCGCATGATTATGTTTATCTCCCATGATGATTAATATTTTATTTGGATAATCGTCTTATTATTTAGCTAAGAAGTTATTTATAAAATATTATTCTTGGGTGGATGCCAGATTGAGTTAATAAGATTTTGAGGAATATAATATGTGTGATCCGGTATTTTAATATCGGATTTTATGGCAAATGGTTTTTCAGGATTGTCGAAAGAATGTTCCGCAAATATAAAAGGATTAATATGTACTGTATTAAGTGAGTTATGAAAAGGCAAAGATGCGTGATTGTGATTTGCCTTTTTTTTCGTTTTATGCTCATTTTCGGAATAATGCAGTTTAAAAAAATCTTTTAAGTCAATGGATGTTTCTTCAGTGTGTTCGCAATAATGTTGGATTAAAAAAGGCAAGCGATATATTTCCTGCAAAACAGTATTAGTGAATCCTATTTGCAGGGACAGTAAAGTAACGACTATGATGGTCAAAAATTTCACGCCTCAAATTTAGCAATATTCCTTAAAATAGTAAATCACTATTTTAAGGTATTTACTTATAAGGTACCTCTTATTCCATTTTAGCGCCACTCGCTGCCAAATCGAAGCCACAAGCGACCACATGACAGAAAATCAATCATTTACAAGAACAACCTCTCTAATTTCGCTTCTCAAACTTTTAATTTTTAAAGATTATGCAACAAGAAGATGATTTAAGAGGACTTGCCAAAGTGATGGAGTTCATGAGGGCAATCAGTATTATTTTTGTAGTGATAAACATTTATTGGTTTTGCTATTACGCTTTGCGTGAATGGGGAATCAATATTTCGGTAGTTGATAAGATACTACTGAACTTTGACCGGACTGCCGGACTATTCGGTAGTATTCTTTATACCAAATTATTTGCCGTTGTTTTCCTTGCCCTTTCGTGTCTGGGAACTAAGGGAGTTAAAGAGGAAAAAATCACTTGGCCGAAAATCTATGTTTTTCTGACAATAGGTTTTATCCTGTTCTTTATGAATTGGTGGATACTTGAATTGCCATTACCTGCATCGGCTACAACAGGTTTTTACATCCTGACAATGGCAGCAGGTTATCTGTTCCTTTTGGTCGGTGGATTATGGATGAGCCGTTTACTCAAAAACAATATGTTCGACGACGTATTCAACACGGAGAACGAGAGTTTTATGCAGGAAACACGGCTATTACAGAGTGAATATTCCGTGAACCTGCCTACGAAATTCTGGTATAAGAAAAAAGAATGGCGGGGTTGGATAAACGTTGTAAATCCTTTTCGTGCAAGTATTGTGTTAGGAACTCCGGGCAGTGGGAAGTCATACGCTGTTGTTAATCAATACATTAAGCAACAAATTGAGAAAGGATTTTCAATGTACGTGTATGATTTTAAGTTTCCTGACCTTTCTACAATCGCTTATAATCATTTACTGAACAATCAATTAGGCTACAAAAAAGTCCCCACGTTTTACGTGATAAACTTCGACGATCCGAGCCGTTCACACCGATGTAATCCAATCAACCCTTCTTTCATGGAAGATATTAGCGATGCTTACGAATCGAGTTATACAATTATGCTTAACCTTAATAAAACATGGGTGCAAAAACAAGGCGACTTCTTTGTGGAATCTCCGATAATTCTGTTTGCTGCTATTATATGGTATCTCCGAATTTATAAAGACGGAAAATATTGCACATTCCCTCATGCGATAGAGTTCCTGAATAAAAGGTATGAAGATATTTTCCCTATTTTGACAAGTTATCCCGAACTGGAAAACTACCTAAGTCCCTTTATGGACGCGTGGCTTGGGGGCGCAATGGAACAGTTGCAGGGACAGATAGCAAGTGCTAAAATACCGCTTTCAAGAATGATTAGCCCGCAATTATACTGGGTAATGAGCGGTGATGAGTTCACGCTTGATATAAACAACCCTGATGATCCGAAGGTATTAGTCGTAGGCAATAACCCCGATAGGCAAAATATATACGGCGCAGCTTTGGGACTTTACAATTCCAGAATAGTTAAATTGATAAACAAAAAAGGGCAATTAAAGAGTTCGGTCGTAATCGACGAATTACCGACAATTTATTTCAAAGGTCTTGACAATTTGATCGCAACAGCCCGTAGTAATAAGGTTGCTGTGCTTTTGGGCTTTCAGGATTTTTCGCAGCTAATAAGGGACTACGGGGATAAGGAAGCAAAAGTTGTGATGAACACCGTAGGAAATGTTTTTAGCGGTCAGGTTGTGGGAGAAACTGCAAAAACATTATCCGATAGATTTGGTAAAGTCTTACAGAAACGCCAGTCTATGACTATTAACCGCAATGATAAATCGACCTCTATAAGTACCCAGATGGATAGCTTGATACCACCGTCCAAAATCAGTAACTTGACACAAGGGATGTTTGTCGGAGCGATTGCCGACAACTTTGATGAACGTATCGAGCAGAAAATTTTCCATTGTGAAATAGTTGTAGATAATGCAAAGGTAGCTGCCGAAACTAAGGCTTATCAATCTATTCCTATTATTACCGACTTTAAAGACGAAAACGGAGTAGATAAGATGAAAGAGCAGATACAGCTCAACTATAACCGTATCAAAGAGGAAACCAAACAAATTGTTGCAGAAGAACTACAACGCATTAAGGATGATCCTTCATTGGCTCATTTATTACAGCAACAAGAATAAATATACATATATATATAATGTAGGAGAGCCGGATTTCCGGCTCTTTGTTTTTCCTATAACGCCACTCACTGCCAAATCGAAGCCACAAGCGACCACCTGCCGAAAAATCAACAGCTAACCTCTTGATTACCGCTACTTTTATTCTGCATTAATAGTGATGCAGAACAAAAACAGTTTTTATTATGGATGAAAAATTAAATCCGAAAGACAAAGTTCTCCTGATGCGAGATGAAGGAGAAGGCAACAAACTCAAAGTCGTGAAAGGCATCGACAAAAAAGGTAAAATTGATGCCATTGATCCCATGAAGGCGAAGCAAACCGATTTTATCAAAATTGACAAACACGCCGATCCCCTTGAAAACTTTTTCAAAAACTTCTTTAATCAAGCTAAAAACCCGTCGCATACAGGATTCTATGCGGTTACCGTCGATATGCTTGATAAAGTATTAAAACTAAGTGATGAAGATTTGGAGAAGTATCGTATCAATCCGAAAGATTATATGAATCAGCAGGAACAATCCACCAAAGAGAGTGAAAAGCAAGTTCAAACCGAAAAAAAAGAAGAAAAAATGGAAGCAACACCAGCAACCGAACAGAAGACCGAATTTAAGCAATTCGACACAAGCCGTATCCCTGAAAGTGAATATCAGAAATACGGTATCAAGCCCGAAAATCTGGAGGGCGAACTCAAAGCCATGAGTTACGGGTATAAATCTCCGCACCTTGTAGATATCAACCCCAAAATAGAGGGAGTAGAATATCCCATGAAAGCCCGTCTTTCACTGGAGGAACAGCCGGATGGCAGCCTGAAATTTACCCCGCATCCATACCAACAGCAGGTTGATTTGGAAAAACCGTTTCAGGGCATTATGCTCCCCAATGACGTAAAAGAAAACCTGTTAGCAACGGGTAACAGTGGTAGGGTGGTAGAACTGGAGCCAAGACCGGGCGAAAAAGTACCGTCGCTTATTTCTATCGACAAGCAGACTAACCGTTTGGAAGCCGTACCCCTTGATAAGCTCACAGTATCTCAAAACCTGAAAGGTGTTGAGTTATCTCCTGAACAACAACAGGCATTAAAAGAAGGGAAAAAGGTACTCGTAGAGGGTATGACCTCCAAAAAGACAATAGGTACCGATAATCCTAAAAAATTCGATGCTTATGTTCAGTTTAATGCAGCCAAAGGCGGTTACGATTTCAATTATGACGGATTAGACCGCAATAAGTATCAGCAGAACAATAGACAGGAACAAAGCCAGAACGGAGAACAGCAGAACCAAGTCCGTATTCCTAAAAAACTTTTAGGCGTTGATTTGGACGATAAACAACAAAGTTCTCTCCGGGAAGGAAAAGCCGTCTATGTTCAGGGTATGATGAAAGACGGAAAGGGCGAGCCTTTCAATGCCTATGTAAAGGTCAATCAGGAAAAAGGCAAACTGGATTTCTTTAAGTGGAACCCGGACAGAGCCAAAAAGCAAGGTGCGGATGTGAAAGTTGCCGAAGGCAATAAGACACAGGTAGCAGTCAATTCACAGGGTAAAACCAATGAAGCAACCAAACATTCAAATGAACCCCTGAAACAAGGTCAGCAAAACCCGACCGAAAAGCAGCAAGAGCAGAAGCAGATTAGGAAACCTGTGAAAAAGTCCACAGGACATAAAATGTAATACCAACCACTAAAAAATCCAATAGTAAATGAAAGTAATAATTGCAGAAAAGCCAAGCGTAGCCCGTGATATAGCGGCTATCGTTGGTGCGGATAACCGCAAGGACGGTTATTTAGAAGGGAACGGATATTGTGTAACGTGGGCATTTGGCCACCTCATAGGACTGGCAATGCCGCAGGACTATGGTATTACAGGATTTCAGGCTGAAAACCTACCGATACTTCCTGCCGAATTTAAGTTATTGCCTCGTCAGGTAAAGGACGGTAAAGAATACAAACCTGATCCGGGCACAATGAAACAACTTAAAGTTATCAAAGAGTTATTTAATAAATGTGAGCGTATAGTGGTTGCGACCGATGCAGGACGTGAAGGGGAGTTAATTTTCAGATATATATATAATTATCTGGAGTGTTCCCGCCCTTTCGACCGTCTTTGGATAAGCTCTCTCACGGATCAGGCTATCCGCAAAGGATTGGAGAACCTACGTCCGGGAAAAGAGTACGACAACCTGTATCGTTCGGCAAAAGCCCGGAGCCAAGCCGATTGGGTTGTCGGGATAAACGCTTCACAAGCCCTGTCAATATCAGCCGGGCACGGCGTATGGTCATTGGGACGGGTGCAAACACCTACACTCGCCATGATATGCAGCCGTTATCTGGAAAACAAAGATTTCAAACCGCAAACCTATTTTCAGGTAAAATTGCATACGGCAAAAGATGCAACCCAGTTCGCCGCTATTTCCACAGAACGGTACAACACAAAGCAGGAGGCAGACGACATCTTAAACCGTGTCCGATCCGCCGAATCCGTAAACGTGATAAGCGTAGAAAAGAAAGAAGCCAATCAGGAACCGCCATTGCTCTACGATTTGACTACTTTGCAGAAAGAAGCGAACAGCCGCCATAGTTTTTCAGCAGATAAAACCCTGTCGGTAGCCCAGTCGCTTTACGAAGCGAAACTTATTTCCTATCCAAGAACGGGCAGCCGTTATATTTCCGATGATGTTTTTGCCGAGATACCCGCCCTTATAGGTCAGTTATCCGGTTACGCTCCATTCGGCAACTATGCAAAAATAATGTCAGGGGCAAGCCTGAACAGGCGTTCTGTAAATGATAAGAAAGTAACAGACCACCATGCTCTGATTATCACCGAAAATATGCCGAAAGATATTTCAGCCGACCAACGTATCATATACGATATGATTGCTGCCCGAATGTTGGAAGCCTTTTCCGGCAAATGCACCAAAGAAAACACAAGCGTTTCTTTGGATGCTTCGGGCATTGCTTTTTCAGTCAAAGGTAGCATTATCCTTATTCCCGGTTGGCGTGCCGTATTGAACGCACCTGATGAAGAAAAAGGCGAAGACGATGCTCCGGCACTTCCATCCCTGTCCGATGGGGATGTACTTCCCATTAACGGAACGGACTTACTGGAGAAACAAACCAAGCCCCGCCCATTACATACGGAAAGTAGTTTATTATCTTCTATGGAAACCTGTGGTAAAGACCTTACCGACGAAACGGAACGGGAAGCGCTCAAAGAATCGGGTATCGGAACACCTGCCACCCGTGCCGCTATTATCGAAACGCTTTTCTCCCGTGAATATATTCAGCGTGAAAAAAAATCCCTTGTTCCTACCAATAAAGGATTGGTAGTCTATCTGGCTATCCGTGATAAAAAAATAGCGGACGTAGCTATGACCGGAGCATGGGAAAGCGCATTGAATAAAATAGCAACGGGAGAAATGGATGCCGATACCTTTCATAGAAGTATCGAAGTATATGCCGCACAGATTACCACCGAATTACTGGAGAAGAAAATCGAAGGCGGCAATACAAGAGAGAGCTGTCCATGTCCGAAATGTAAAAACGGTCAGGTAGTAATATTCCAAAAGGTTGCAAAATGTAACAATGAGGCTTGCGGACTGACAGTATTCCGGAATAAATCAGGAAAAGACCTGACGGACGGACAACTGAAAGACCTGCTTACCAAAGGCAAGACAGGTACTATCAAAGGCTTTAAGAGTAAAGAAAATAAGCCTTTTGATGCTGCCGTAGCTTTTGATGCAGAGTATAAAACGATATTCCAATTTGATAATTCCAAAAAGAGGAAAAAGTAATGAAAATAAGTTTGTTATTAAATTTAGGACAGGCATTGACGAGAAATGCAAATCTGGATAAGCCGACTAAAATGCTATATTCTTTTATTGATTATTGTAAAAGTCATGATTTTCCATATCCTACTATTCCAAGAATCGGAGAATTTATTTCATTGGAAGAGTTCTTTATAGAATGGGCGAAATCGCTTGATGACTGCGAATTAAATATGCTTGATAATATTAATTCGCTAACTACGTGTATCGGTAAGGAAATTAAGGTCATCAATGTTATTCACAATGTAAATCGCTCAGTCCTGTACTGTTCTGACTTGTATAAATTGGAATAAAACAGCTATCTTTGCCACTAAGAAGTTCATATGGCACAGGTTTTAATGAGAAATTATTAAATCTATCCTATTGAATTTTTTAGTGGTGGCACTGGGGAGGGATACCCCGGTGCCTTTTGCTTATCCGTATCAATAGTTTTCCACTAAAAAATTCATAGTTATGAAATACAATTCAAATTTAGAGCCTGCGGAAATGTCATACTTCCGGCTCAATCTACTTTCTTATTTACGTGATTCCCACCCCGACAAAGCAAATGACCTTTCATTTATTGCCGGACGTGGGGATATGGCAGCCGAAGCGTACAGCGAAGCCGTAAAAAGCGGTTTAGACCATATTCAAGCTGCCGAAATTGCAAACGAAGCCTTATTCAAAGGCTTACACTTTTCACCTTATAATATAGTAGTTGAAATACTTTGGAACGAGTTTTTCGACGAAGTTTCTCCGGGTGGTGCCCAGGCAAAGGCAAAAGAACTAATGCCCGAATGTCAGGCGGTATTTGCTAAATACAACCTTAGTGATGATTATGCCGAAACGACAGAGTACCAGTCGCTTTATACAGAGCTTGTCGGCACGATCCTGATACTGCTCGAAAATGAGTTACAATAAGCGAACTCATTTGCGTCAGAATATTGACGCAATAAAGTTAGCGTTAAGGCTCGACAAGGAACAAAAAAAGGCAACACCCGAAGAACGGGAAATACTCGCAAAATATTCAGGCTTTGGAGGGATTAAGGCAATCCTTAACCCTGCCGACAAACCCGAAGATATTGAGCGGTGGTCTAAATCCGAAGTCGAGCTTTTCCCGTTGGTGCAAGAACTCCACGAGGTACTCCGTGAAAGTTCTCCCACACCGGAAGTTTACAAACGCTATGTCAGTTCCCTGAAAAGTTCTATCCTTACGGCATTTTATACGCCGAAGCCTGTTATTGATGTGTTAGCGGATGCACTAAAGGATAGCGGTATAACTCCGACACGCTTTTTAGAACCCAGTGCCGGAACAGGTGCGTTTATTTCTTCTTTCAAAGATATTGCACCTGAAGCTAACGTAACCAGTTTTGAAAAAGACCTGCTAACAGGTAAAATTCTATCGCACCTTTATCCTGATGATAAGGTACGGATTGAAGGTTACGAAAAAATGGAAGGACGCTATTCACAGCATTTTGATGTGATTGCATCTAATATCCCTTTTGGAGATGTTTCGGTATTCGATCCGCTACTGTCCAACCATGAAATACCCGCCGTCAAACAATCGACACAGGCGATACACAACTACTTTTTTGTAAAAAGTGTCATGTCGGCCAGAGAAGGCGGGTTAATCGCCTTTATTACCAGTCAGGGCGTACTCAATTCGGAACAAAACAAACCGATACGGGAATACCTGATGAACTCTTGCGATGTTGTTTCAGCTATCCGTTTGCCGAACAACCTCTTTTCCGACCATGCCGGAACTGATGTCGGCAGCGACCTGATTGTATTACAACGGAATAATAAAAATATAGTTCCAAGCCAACGACAGCAGGATTTTATCGAATCCCGCAAATTATCTAACGGCATATCTATTAATAACCTGTTCCGTGATTTCAACAGAGTAGTACAAACCCGTTCCAAAATCGACACCGATCCATACGGCAAACCTGCTATTGTTTTTACCCATGAAGGCGGTATTGAGGGAATAGCCACAGATTTGCGGCAAATGCTGAAAGATGATTTTTCAAAACATTTGGATTTGCAGCGTTACCAAAACTATGCACAGGAAAACCCGGCACAGTCGGTAACACAACAATCTCAATCTGCAAAATTGGATAACAGCAATCAGATAACCGAACAGGATATTCAGGAATTAAGTGATTACGCTTCTGAAATGGACAGAAAACTGTATGCCGAACGTCCGCCACAACCCGAAGATTTTGGAATTAAAGAAAAAAAGCAGAATGAAACAGAAGAAAGACAACCGGCTGCTCCAAATACTTTTAGAGGTACTCTTTTCGATATGGATGATCCTGCCATTAAAAAAGCGCCGACTACGGAGGCGAAACCCCAGTCCGTAACGCAGGAACCATTAATAACGCTCTATGACCTTTTCGGCTTTACCCAAGAGGAACGCAGTCAGGTAAACAAACCCAAAAAGAGAGGTAGAAAATTCAAATTACAGGCAAGCAAGTCAAAGGAACTGCCGTTTATGGACTGGCGGGAAGAAATGGCGCATAATGCAGCGCAGCAACGGGAAAAGCTACAACAGGAAAGCGCCGAGGCCTATCCCGTATTCGATGCCCGTCGGGAAGAACAGTTGGAACGGCTGAAAGAGGAAGCCGAACGGGAACAGCAGGAACGCATGAAACCTGTTCCTTTCCTATTGGAAGATATACCGTCCCATTACCGTGATGGCTCACTTGTTACCGACGAAAATAATCGTATCGGTTATTTGCGTGATTTGAATGGATTTCAGCCGATGTTCCATCCGCTTCAGCTCACCGGAACACAGCAGGCGAAAGCATCCCTTTATATTGAAATACGGGACACTTATCACCACCTGTACAGCAACGAAGCAACAAGGTTGGAAGCCAATCCTGCATTAAGGGAAATGCTTAACCGACTGTATGATGATTTTACCCGCCGTTTCGGAAATATAAACGATGCGAAAAATCTTAGTCTTATAAAAATGGATGCCGGAGGAACGGAAATTCTTTCTCTGGAACGGTATATCGACGGTAAAGCCGTCAAAGCAGATATATTTCAACAACCGGTTGCCTTTAATCCCAATGAGATTACCCATGCCGATAATGCACGGGAAGCCCTGACCGCTTCGCTCAATAAACATGCAACGGTAAACCTTGAATATATGGCAGGGCTTACAGGGGGGACTTCGGATGAAATACTGGAGGAACTCAAAGGGCAGGTATTTTTCAATCCAATGATAGGCTCTTATGAAATTAAAGACAAGTTCATAAGTGGTAATGTTATCTCCAAAGCGGAACACGTAGAGCGGTATATAGAAAACCACCCCGACAATGAAGCGGCAAAAGAATCATTAAAGGCTCTGAAAGAAGCAATACCCCGTCCGATAGCATTCGAAGATTTGGATTTTAATTTCGGAGAACGGTGGATACCGTCGGGCATTTACAGCAAATACGCTTCACATTTGTTTGATACGAATGTATCGGTGCATTATGCTCAAAGCCGTGATGAATACACGCTCAAAGCCGACAGCAAAAATATCAAGATATGGGATCAGTACGCTGTTAAGGCAACAAGCCGGACTTTCGACGGTATCGCCCTGATGAAACACGCCTTGCATAATACCTCTCCTGATATAACAAAGAAAGTCAATAAGTTGATTGACGGGGAAATAAAAGAGGTCAAGGTACGTGATTCCGAATCTATTCAACTCGCCAATTCCAAGATTGACGAGATACGGAACGGTTTCGTTGAATGGCTTAACGAACAATCACCGGAGTTCAAAGACCGACTGGCAGATAAATACAACCGTACATTTAATTGTTTCGTCCGTCCGGAGTATGACGGAAGCCACCAAGAGTTTCCGGGACTGGATCTGAAAGGCTTGGGTATTCCCGACCTATACAATAGCCAAAAGGATGCAATTTGGATGGATAAACTCAATGGCGGGGGTATTATCGACCACGAAGTCGGGGGCGGTAAAACCCTGATAATGTGTGTAAGCGCCTACGAGAAAAAACGTTTGGGATTGGTAAATAAACCGCTCATTATGGCGCTCAAAGCCAATGTTCATGAAATAGCCCAAACTTTCTGTACGGCTTACCCCAATGCAAAAGTGTTGTATCCGGGTAAAGAAGATTTCACCCCTGCTAAACGGGCGAAGATTTTCAACGAAATGAAGAATAACAACTGTTATCAAAATTTTTCTATTATCCCAACTTTTTATAAATTCACCTCATTTTCAACAGTATAATTATTAATAGTTTGGATAATGCTCTTTA
>NZ_QVMJ01000126.1 GCF_010500955.1 Bacteroides sp. 519 | reverse complement strand
CGCGATCTGCTGGAAATCATTATTGAGCAAAGCAATATACCAGTGGTTGTAGATGCGGGCATAGGTGCTCCATCGCATGCAGCCGAAGCAAACACCAAAGGCTTCCATCCTCTTTTTCCACGGCAATGGAGACAATGTATCGAAAGTGGTAAGATGATCAAAACCTACATGTTTATTCATCATATTCTCAATATCCACAGATAACGACCTGAACATACGGGCCAGATTACCTTCAACCTCTTTTATTACCACGTTGTACGGGTTGCCATTAATTTTATATTTATATTCTTTCATTGTTCTTAAAATTAGAATTTAG
>NZ_QVMJ01000125.1 GCF_010500955.1 Bacteroides sp. 519 | reverse complement strand
TCAGATAGAAATAATAAACACCGCCTTCAATATAACCACCATCAACCAGAATACGTTTCAAAGAACCATTCTCATAAATAATGTTTCCGGCATAATCTTGTTGTGCAAAGAGGATATCGCCTTCTTGCAGCGTGTAAATGGGTTGCGGATCAATAGCTAGTGCACTACGGATTATCACTGATATTAGGTGGAGGTGAAGCTACTCTTTGGGAGGTTACCGCTGCTTATGCATTTATCGAAAAAAGAAGCTGATGCCGATTTAAAGGTTAAAGAAAAGTTTGCCCAGTTGGTAGCCAACAGAGAGTTAATGGCATCGA
>NZ_QVMJ01000124.1 GCF_010500955.1 Bacteroides sp. 519 | reverse complement strand
TTAAAGCAGAGCCTTTTCTGCAAAGAGCCATAGAAACACAAATAGAACGCAGTCCTAACCCTTACGATGGCGAACCCCATTACAACCTGGGCTGGTGTGTTTGCTTAAAACCACGTATTTTATCGGAATTGTATGTGTACGCCCATCCATTTCCCTATCCGACTATCATGTAGAAGACTTGGTAAAGGAAATAAATCTGGAAGCAACAAAGATAGCTCGTTCCATAGCCAACGAATAATAGATTTGGTTTTTAGTTAATCGCACCCGATGAATAACTTCCTTCTTTGGGGAAGATTGAGCAGACTTCACCATGTTGGT
>NZ_QVMJ01000123.1 GCF_010500955.1 Bacteroides sp. 519 | reverse complement strand
GCTTTCTGTTAAAGCAATTATAGCTAAAGCAGCCAAACTGCCGACTATCATTTTTGACGAAATTGATACAGGTGTCTCTGGTGAAATATTTGGTATAATCGGTCCTGATGGGGCGGGTAAAACAACCTTGTTCCGTATCCTTACCACTTTGTTGTTGCCCGATAACGGCTACCTTTTTACCGTTCTTGTTGGTGATTTCCGGAACATAAATCTTGCCGCTTTCGCGTTCGTAATCGGCAGCACTACCTTGTATGGGGGCGTTAATGGCATTTCGTTCAGCGTATCCACGTACAACAGCGTTTCGTGAATTGATATCTG
>NZ_QVMJ01000122.1 GCF_010500955.1 Bacteroides sp. 519 | reverse complement strand
AACAAAAACAAATTTACCATGTTTCCAATTAATAGATTCTTTCGCATCTTCGACATCATTAGTGGTAAGTTTGCCATTACTTAATAATGCCTGCATACCAGCCTTTACCACCTTTGGGTTCGCCCATGTCTATATCAACAGAGTCGGCCTTATATAGTAGTGATTATTGATGAGTTTGGCGACCTTATTATGACTGCCGGAAAAGAAGTTGAACTTCCCATTGCACGTAACAATTTTATTGAGGGTGGTAACAACCGCATTCTTCTTTGTAGCGATGGCGATTTTAATGTAGGTGTTTCTTCGGTTGGCGGACTGGAA
>NZ_QVMJ01000121.1 GCF_010500955.1 Bacteroides sp. 519 | reverse complement strand
AGTGATAAAATGAATGTATGCCCCAATTGCGGAAATGATATTGGAAAATCAAAAGTCAAAATAAGTCCGGAACAAAAGACTAAAACATTCTGATTATTAGATATTTAGAATGAAATTTCAAAAATAGTTATAGCAACTTGTCATTCTACGTTTTTGCAACTTCCGACCGGAACAACAATGCTCGTGCTGTTTCGATGGAATTATTTGTTTTTAAAGCCAGTTCGTAAGCATTGTTTGCCGAAGGGTTTGCTGTAGATCCGGAAACAGGAATGGTGTTTATGGAAAAGTATAAGTATTTGAATAATTTTCTGCAAATGCC
>NZ_QVMJ01000120.1 GCF_010500955.1 Bacteroides sp. 519 | reverse complement strand
TGCCTATCACACCTCACGGAATATTGCCGATTATTGGGCATCTATCCGTATCTGTATCCGAAACGGTTACAACATTGATGATGTTACGATGTGGTAGTGTCTGATTTACGCTATACACCTAAAGATAAAACCGAATACAAAGCATGGGCTGCCTTTTCGCTTTTTACCTTTTCTATTTCCTGTATAGCAAGAATATGAGGAGGGATTTTAGGTTCAATTTTAACCTTACGAATAAACTTACCGTTATCGTCGAGTGGAGCATTACCCTGTGCAATGATTTTAGCTTCTTCTTCTTCGGCAGTGAGGTAAATAATACCGT
>NZ_QVMJ01000119.1 GCF_010500955.1 Bacteroides sp. 519 | reverse complement strand
CGGCGTATGCTGCTAAAATGTTATTCAGGTGTTTATAATGGCTGCTTCCATCGTTATCGTGCTCAAACCCTCCATTAGCATTATCTGAACCTATTGCGTAATCATAGATATAAGTTCATGATCCGTAAAATTGGTGGTGAAGGTTTTTGGTGAGGACGCCGTAAAGGGAGGCAAAGTAGTTCATGCCTTGCTTTAAAGGGTCATTCACTCCGACGGCAATAGCGGGGAGGTATTTACATACTGATAGAAAAGGAATTATGGTTTAGTACCCTTGTTCTTATTTTACTTTTAATAGTTACGGGAATCAATCTGTATGTAA
>NZ_QVMJ01000118.1 GCF_010500955.1 Bacteroides sp. 519 | reverse complement strand
CAAAAAAAAAAAAACTTTTATTTTGGCCATTGTTAGGGCAAAAAAAAAAAAACCGTTTGAGGTAAAAAGGGGTGTGTTTTGTTTTTTTTTTTGGTTTTTCTTTTTTTTTTTTTTGTCTCCACAACCCACGGCGTGCGACATAATCTATATTCGAATAGAATTGTTGCAAAAACTTGTAGACCAGTGCTACCGATGTTGTACCGTCTACATCATAATCTCCATAAACCAAAACCGCGATTAGAATCGTCCATGTATGATGGCATAATGAATCCGGAAGAATAACTGCTTGAAAATGGGAAGAAGAAGAACGGCACTGCAA
>NZ_QVMJ01000117.1 GCF_010500955.1 Bacteroides sp. 519 | reverse complement strand
ACCGGCAGCAACCAAAGCTGAGAACTCACCAAGTGAATGCCCGGCAGTCATTTCAGGCTGAAAATCATCACCTATACATAGAGCTGATATTACTACTATAGGTACCAATCCGGCAGGGGTCGGGATTTACAGAAGTAATGATCTGAATGTAACCGAAATCTTCGTTTATCATATAAGCTGCATCTACACTGTTTTGCGGAATATCTCCCCGAACAATATCGAACGATAACCACGAAGATACCCCCTTCGTACAATGATTTCTGTACGTTATTGATGGAGTTGTCTATAAAACGTGCCTGACGAAAGATGTCGGTTGTTA
>NZ_QVMJ01000011.1:193799-204241 GCF_010500955.1 Bacteroides sp. 519 | reverse complement strand
CAATCCTATAATTGATTCTCAATATGTTATGATTGACATAGTGGGAAATAGAAGTGCAATTTTTATGAAAATTATTTTTAAGAGTGAAAGTTGGGTTAGAAACAGCCTTCAGGCGTGAGAACGAAACAATTGATTGACTTTCTTTTCTATTTATAAGATAATGACTTAGTGGAAGAATAGCAAGCGCCATGTAATCCGTATAATCTATAACTCTGGATATACCAAACCCAGTTACATGATTTATCCAATCAATAATAGGTGTCATCAAAGGTAGTTTCCAAAGTATAAACCCGATACCCGTGATAAAGGCTGCTGTTTTCTTTAGCTTCGGAGAGAGAGCGGCCATAAACATCGGGAAAATCAGTAATCCGGCGAAGTCGGACAGTTTCCCTGTCAGGAAGTTACCGAACTCCTGTTTCAGACAAAAATCATTCAGCATCAGCATAAATAACCCGCTTATAAAGTAAGGGTTAAGAATTAGTTCTTTGTTTTTCATATATGTGAAGTTTTATTTTAATTGCAAATTCTCCCTGACAACATCCAATATTCCGGTATGTATATGAAATGTTTTTTTCAAATCATCAGTATCATAAGCCACATTTTCGAGTACGATAACGCTTGTCTGAGTTTCGGGGAAATAAAAATTCATGGATATAAAACCGGGAGCAAAACCAGTTTGTCCCCATTGTAGAAGTTCGTCTTTTGTATCAACTGTAATACCATAGCCATAATGTGTTTCCCCAAAGATAGGATGCTGTCTGATAGCTCCTTTCTGTTTCATCGTCAACAGCTTCATAGTTTCCTCTTTTAACAACTTAGTTGTGTAAAAACAGTTATTCCATATCAGCAAATCTTCCGCTGTAGAAATGAAGGAACCGGCGGCAGCACAGTTTTGAAAACTTGTATTGTCAAATTTAAGACTTCCGTTATCCTCTTCTGTATATCCTTTAACCAAATGAGTGTACCCTTTTGTATCGGGATGAAAGGTATTCTGCATTCCACATAGTTTGAATAATTCTGCCGATTGTACAGCAAATGTTTTCCCTGAAGTACGTTCTGTAATGCTAGCCAATATATCATAACCTATTTGTGAGTAGGCGTATTGGGAACCAACTTTGAATAATGTAGGTTTATCTAATTCGGTAATTCCATGCTTGTGTGTCAATAGATGATGGACTGTTACAGTATCAGCCCAACTTTGCGTTAGTTCGGGCAAATACCCACGGATAGGTTCATGCAGTTTCAGCCGTCCTTTATCATATTCCCGGAGCACTAAGACAGTAGTAAATTGTTTGCTTATAGAACCGATAACGAATTGGTCGTTCTTTTCTATTGGCTTCATCTTTTCTATATCGGAAAATCCGATGGTTTTCTGATAAAGTTCTTTCTCTTGCAGACCAATAAGAACGATTCCGCTAAATGGCTTACTTTTATTTATTAAGATTAAGGAATCTATTTTCGAGAGACAATCGTCATCTGATAGTTGTCCAAACACACAATTGCATCCAAACAAAAAGGTGAGAAAAAGTGCAAGTTTCATTTTCATCTATAATTTCATTTATCTATCCATTTCAACATCCATTCTATACAATCATCTGCATCAACAAGACTCCACGAGTGCGGATATGATAATAAATATACTGCTTAACTTGTAATTCTCATGAATGGAAAACGCAATAGCTACGAGTCCCAAAATCATATTAATGAATGTCAGGACATTTGCTCCTTGCTTTTTGAAAAAATCTAAAATCATAATTATAGATCCATTTTGTTTATATTATTCCTATAGTAACCATTGCCACATGGGTAAACAAATGGGCTATCATAGCCGATTCAAGCCCTTTTTTCCAATAAAGCCATCCGAAAAACAGTCCTGCTACGGAATTCCCGATGAGCGAATAGAGCAGCATTGCTGTACTCGGTTCACTAATGGCATGGAAAATCATAGGAAAATGTCCCAATGCGAAAATAATTGAAGTCAGCCCGATACCTATCCAGTAAACTGCACTGTTCAACCGTTTCATTATTTTTGAAACACCCCATACAAGAACGGTCATCAATCCGAAGCGCATCAGCAGTTCTTCAGTAATCCCGCCATAACCGAAACGGGCAAGGAGAGTTACCTCCACCTTGCTTTCGAGGTCTTTAAACTCTTGCGGAATAACGGAACTGAAGGTGAACGAAATGAGCATCACCAGTATTCCTGCCAGTAGTCCGAGCGGGATGCCGTATTTCAACTGTTCAAGAAAAGTAACACGAGGTGTTTCTATTTTTAGCAATGAGGACACTGTCGGAACACTTAAGTTTACCTTGTTATAAAGCTCCGTACCCGTCGCTACCGCCACGAGCAACATAAGGCTTGGGTTTATCAGTGTAAGCAGTTTGATTGCCTGTGGCGAGAATCGTTCCAGTGCTTCCGCCGGTATGTCGCCGATAGTTACCGTCAGCATCGTAAGGATGCCTAAAAAACCCAGTATAAAGAGGGTTAGCCCTAATTTGAATTTTGCTTTCATGTGTATTTTCCTTTTATTCTTTTACTTATTTGTGGTTATTTCCTGTAACTCTTCTGCCATATTTTTGAACTTATTCATCACGTCCAGATGCCCGTAGGGTGCGGTATTGGTAAACAGGATACCGATTTCTTTCCGCTCATAGTTTACCCAAAAATAGGTGTTGTATGGGGAACCCGACCAAAAAACTTCTTTAGTTTCTCCGGCAGCATCTTCAACAATGCCTATACCTAACCCGTATTTGTAATGCCTGAATGCTTGTAATTCATCAATTTGGTTTGACAACATCCCTTTTAGGCTATTGGAATGGAGAATATCAGGATGAATATCATTTTCGTAATTCAATAGCCAGTCGGCCAGTAGGTAGAAATCGGAAACGGTAGAAACCGCTCCTCCGTATGAATCCCACCAGCCACCGCCACCCGATAAGGCTACCGGTAAATGGTGATATATCGAAGCATCGTTTTGTTGTAATATGCTGTCTTTGTATAGGTATAAGCAAGATTGCCTGTCGGTCTTTTCCTTTGGAACGTAGAAATCCGTATCATTCATACCCAAGGGAATAAATAGCCGTTCTTTCAGGAAACAGTCAAGTGTTTGTCCCGATACAACTTCAATCAGGTAACCCAACACATCGTGTGAGTAACCATATTGCCATTTTGTTTCGGGTTGGAAAGCCAATGGGATACCTGTGATTTTATCAATAAATTCAGGCAATGGACGGTTCCATTCCCTGAATCCGGCTTCGGTATATAATTTATCCGTTAATGTATTACCGCCACTGTAAACAATGCCGGATGTATGATTAAGTAAATGCCGGATGGTGGATTTTGTAGATAAATCTTCCGTTTCCGAAGTATTGGAATTTGTGTAAACTTTCAGGTTCCGAAACTGCGGAAGGTATTTTTCTATAGGATTATCAATACTCAGTTTTCCCTCTTCCTGCAATATCAGTATGCCAATGGAAGTTATTACTTTGGTCATGGAAGCTATAGGGATAATAGTATTTTTATCCATCGGTATAGATTGTTCCACATTCATATACCCATACGGAGTAAAATGTAAAATTTCACCATCTTGTACCACAAGAGTGATGGCTCCTGCCAGTTTTTTATCTGCTACTTTTTCTGAAAAATAAGCATCAATAACGGAAAAGTCTTGTGCCGCAACTGAATATTGCAGTAAAAGCAAGAGTACCAAAAAGTTATATTTCTGCATTTTCACTAATCTTTAAAATTCATCTATGTTTTTCTGTATATAACTCAGCATCTGTTTGTCCAACTCTTTTGCGCATTGATAAAAATGCCTACTATCCAACACCTCTGCAAACGCGCCATTACTCACATCTATGATAAAAGAATGACCGATGTAGAATAGCATTTGTGGCTTTGTGAGCTTACTCATATTGCTACCACTATCACACAATCTGTCAATGTAATCATAGATAGCGCCAACTACATCAATTTCTGAGATTGTTGATGCTAACAGATTCCGAACATCATTGTTGTTCATTAATATGGGTGGATCGGGCGTAAGCCCACAATACGCTTCTAAATCTTCGATAGATGTCATAGTTGAATGTGACATCCGAAACAGATGCCTTAAATCAAGTGCAAAGTTACTATAATATAAGCTTTTCCCGTTGAACTACAGAAAGAGATTTCTTTAACACCCGTTTTTAAACCTGCTTATTATCAAAGACTTAAAAACGAGCTAAACCGTAAATTTGTTAATGGGGTAGATTTCAGCTTTAACGGAAGATTTCAGACAGCCATAATAGTGGATAAGAACGTCTCATAGTCTTTGAATTTCAATTTTTGCCACAAACGAGTTTTCTTAACCCGTACTGTGTTTTGGGTGTAGTTCAGAAGTACAGCCATTTCTTCGGGGCGGAATCCGACTCGGATAAAGCAACACATTTGTAAGTCTTTGTCTGAAAGGTCGGGATACAATTCCTTTATTTTATCAACAAAGCCATCATATAATTGATTGATGAGGGCATAGAGATTATCCCATCCTAATTCGTCCATCAGATTCTTTCCAAACACCTTTTGGTAGCGCTTCATGAAGGCACTATTATTATCGTTTGGCACAATATTAAGCTGTGCAATCTTTTGAGCAATATCCAATTTGTCCATCAGGAAGCTCCGTAAGTATTCACTCTTCTCATCCCGCTCCAAAACTACTTGCTTATAATCCTCATGCTGTTGAATCAGTTTTCGGTCATAATTTTGGATCTGCTCTTCTTGCTGCGTCAGCATCTCCCGGAAAGTACTTAAAGCCCGTTCTGCCTCCAATAGCTCATTCTCCTTACGTTTTATGCGGTACATCAGGAACCATCCCGACAGTGCCCCAAACAGAATAATGGATATAACCACTATAATCAGTCTGAGACGATGAATTATAACCTGATTATATTCTGCCTCTATTCGTTCTTTGTCATATTGCTCCTGAAGATACGGAATAGAACTGTTCCTTATATCTTCAGCTAAGGAACTTTGCAGTTGTACAACAGCTTTAGATTCTTTCAAAGCGGCAATGTAGTCGCCTTTTTTCTCAAATATAAGGGACTTCAAATGATGATAAGTAAGTAACGTTTCTTTGGTATCGGCATATTTTACCTCTTTCAATTTTTCGGTATAATGCAATGCAGAATCCAGTTTTTCCTCTTGCAAATAACATTTGGTTAATGTTGGATAGTTAAACACCTCATCATCCCTTTCTTTATCCAAACTTACAGATAGCAGAGCATGTTCTTTAGCTTTGTCGTATTGCTCTAAATCCCAATAAGCACAACTTATCCTTCGGTGAGAACGTGCAACATACCACTCGTCTCCGGTTTCTTCGGCATAATTGAGTACCCTTTGAAAATACACCAATGCGCTATCTGGTTCTCCCAAAACAAACACCATGTTGCCTATGTGGTCCTGAACGAGTGCCTCTCTTTTTTTATTTCCACTTTGTGAGTAATAGGACTGCGCTTTTTTGAAGCTTTCCAATGCCTTCCTAAAGCTGCCTCCTCCGCTATAAGCGTTTCCAATATCGTGATAAATCACTCCCAAAAGGCTTGTGTTATTGGAGTATTCTGCATAATCTTTGGCAATCAGCAGATGTTTCATTGCCTCTTCATTGTTACCTTGTGCAAGAAATGACTTTGCAGTATATAGATTTGCATTAGCCGTTGTATCGGGATGTTGCCCCAACGCTCCTTCAGCTTGCAACAGAGAGGTTCTTCCTTGCTTTTCATCACAGGAAAAAAGAATAAAAACACAGGCAGTAACTACGCATAGGTAGTTTCTTAATCTATTATTATAAAGCATACATATCTATTAACTTAATGCCGACAAATTTATTTTATTTGCCCTGATTATATGTTACACGAAAAGGTAGTTTTATCGGGGCAACTCCAAGTTTGTTACACTATTTCTTATCATTCTCCATCTTATCCAGATAAGACTTGACTTTCTTATACTCTTTCGGAATCAGTACTCTTAACTTGATGATAAATCCAACAATCATAGAAACAGCAATTAACAGAATGAAAATGATTGCTTCTTGATTGAAGTGAAACTTAGAGGACAAAAATAAAACAAATACTGCTAATAATACTTTCTTCATGATTATCTAAATGTGAGTAAGTAACTAAAATACCAGTCTCATCATAGTTAGTACCGCAGCCTACCGGATTGTCACAAAAATTATTGTGTTTTTTCCAATGGGTTAGTCTACCACTCGACTGCCAACTTATACCACTAACTTTATATCCTTCGTTTTTCCGATTTATTTCGCCTTTCTTTGCGTTCCCGAATTATAAGAGGAAAGAATATGGAAATCAGAATGATTGAAGGACAGACGTTTGAGCAACTAAAAAAATGTATAGCCGATTTGCTGGCGCAAGTCGCCACATTACACTCCGAACCAGAGAACGCTTGGTTGGATAACCAAGCGGTTTGTCAGATTCTGAATATCTCAAAGCGGTCACTTCAAACCTTTCGGGATAAAGGATTGATTCCTTATTCTCAAATCGGTCATAAGTGCTTCTACAAGCAAGAGGACGTGAAAGAATTCCTCGAAAAGAATCGGATTGAAGCACTAAATAAGAAACGACAATGAATATTGACGATGTTTTAGATTCCCGTTCCAAGGAAATGAGCGAATTGTTTTCTGCAATACGGATTGGCAGCAACAAGATTTACAATTACAAGAAACTGCGTAAGCCGACATTGCTCGGCGAAGCATTCTTTACCAACAAAGAAGTTTGCAAACTCTTGGGATTGGGATTGCGAACTTTACAGGATTACCGCGAACGTGGGCATCTTGCTTATTACAAGATTGAGGGTAAGGTTCTCTATAAACTCTCCGATGTGCTGCAAATGCTTGAAAATAACTACTTCGATGTTTGGAAAAGGAAACAATTATGATGGAACTTGGTGTGAGAGGTTTTGATACCTAAGCTTCACCCAAGGCACACCTAAGGATCACCTAAGGCAGACCTAAGGATCACAAGAGTGAAGCCACAGCCTCGCCGCAGTGAGACCGAAGCCTCCCGAGGCGAAGCTTCGATCTCAAAAAAGTCAGATGTAATTGACTGGTTTTTTCAATATTTAGTTCAGTCGGAATTTCTCTCCAGTATCAGGAAACAGAACATCAAAACCTCTCATTTTAGCAATTTGCGCCACAAACCATATTCTTAGCGTTTGTGCTTCGGGAGTTTCTAAGCGGAAAGCCATCGTAATGATCACCGTCAGATTTACAGCCGTAATATCATAACTAACACGTCTGCCACCTGCTATAATATGGTATCGGCAAGTGTCTTTTAACCGAAGCAAATTCTTTCCAAATATCTCTTCAAGGCATCGGTCAATATCCTTCATATAGCATCCGAATAGTTGGCAAAGATCATTCCTATCCATCCAAACGGTATCATTCACAGGTTTGAAAACAACCTTCATTTCATTGTTGCTGTCAATCCGAATCGATAACAGCCCTTTGTTATTTACCTTTTTCATATTGCCTCTTTTGTTTCATGTTTTGTAAAATCGGTATTGGGTAACTGATATTTATTGCCGATGCGGGATTCCAACAGTTTCATGTCCTCGTCCATTTTCATATTAGTTACTTCCGCATAAATCTGGGTGGTCTTTATACTCCGATGCCCCATCGTCCGGCTTAACGTCTCAATCGGAACACCGTTTGAGAGGCAGATAGTCGTAGCCCAGCTGTGTCGCCCTTGATGGAATGTGAGTGGAGTTTTGAACCCGTAGAACTCAGTCAGCGTTTGAAGATGCACATTCATCGTCCTATAACAGAAGAAATCAAAGACCTTATCCGTATTCTTTCTACCCTTGAAATTCTCGATTATGGACAATGGAATATCCAACAGTGGGATATAACACTCCGTCGTTGTTTTCGTTCTGTCCTTATAAATCCACTTGTACCCAGCTTTATCCGTCCGAATGTCCGACCATTTCAAGTTATAAATATCGGCATAAGCCAAACCCGTAAACACTGCAAAAACGAATAAGTTCCGCACCTTATTCACGTTCTTCACGGGATGAGGTTTAGTCATTATCGTATTCAAATCTTCTCTCGAAATCCAACGGCGAGAAGACTTACGACCATCGGCATAGAACCGTCGGACGGGATTACGATAGATTATCTCCTTATTGACCGCTCTCTCAATCGTATGTTTCAAGAAGCGAACATAATTCTGAATGGTATAAGTTGAGAAATTGCGAACCGTAAGCAGATAGAAATGGTAATCCTCCATAAACTGTTTGTTGATGCGAGAGAACTCTACGTCATCCACTCCATATTTATACTTCAAGAAATCACGGATAATATAGTATGCATTCCCATATCTGTAATAAGTTCCTCGTGTATGGGTTATACCAATGCCGTTTTTTATCTCTTCTTTCATTAGGTCGAACTCTTTTAAAAGAGTAATTCCATTGGTGCCCATGCCTTGAATAGAGTTTTTAATTCCTTCTGCTGTAACATATCCACTGCGCTCAATATCTTTTTGATACTGCTGCTCGGCTTCCTTTTTCAGTTCAGCCAGTCGGAGATTGATACGCTTGCATTCGTTCCCTTTTCCCGAACAACAACCTTCTTTCGGATTCCAGAATTTTGGCTCAATCTCTTCTTTCACACTGTACTGTACGATTTTCCCGTCGATGGTAATGCGCCCCATAATCGGGCATTTACCGTTTTTCTTAATCTTCTGCTTGTTGATGTAGAATAATATATTGAATGTGCTTCGCATGATTGTGTCGTTTTAGTTGATTAATATATATTTACCGTTGATTTTCTCGGAGAGGAGCAGAATATCTTTCAGGATTTTATCTGTTGATACTTCTGCATAAGTTTGTGTGGTCGTAATATCCTGATGCCCCAACATTTTACTGACGGTTTCAATCGGAACTCCCTCTGAGAGCGTAATTAAGGAAGCAAACGTATGTCGGGCCATGTGGTAGGAGAGATTTCGCCCCAGCTTACACTGCTTATCAATCTTTTTGAGATGATAAAGAACGCTTGGATATTCAGGGACAGGAAATACTTTACAATCGGTTTTTTGGTTTCTGTATTTCTCAATTAAGGAGAGAGGGACTTCCATCAAGCGGATATTGGATGCGCTTCCCGTCTTTTGACGATGGGTCATAATCCAATAACTTCCATCTTCTTGTTTGACAATGTTCTCGTAGGCAAGATTCTTTACATCAATATAGGCCAATCCACAGAAGGTAGAGAATACGAATATATCACGGACAATCTCCGTTGTTTCTTGCTCGAACTTGGCAGACATAATTTTTTCCAAATCTTCCCGGCTAATATTACGATGGTTAATCTCAGGCGATTCCAATTCATAAGAGAAGAAAGGGTCTTTGCCGATTATGCCTTCGTCTATAGCTTCGGAGATAACTTCCCGCATTCGTCCAACAGCTCCCATTGTGGTTCTAACGGACAATTTTCGGGTAACACGGAGATAATGTACATAGCCTTCAATAAAGGAATAGTTCAGGGCTTTGAATGAAATATCATTCAATTTGTGATTTGTTTGCAGGAATGCGACTAATAAAGAATGGTAATGCTTGAAATTGGTTAAAGTGCTTAATGCTCTATCTTTTTCAACACGAGCGGAAAACCTCTCAATCATCTTACTCATATAGGCGCAGAGCGATTCTTGCGCTTTGGCAATTCCTTGTACAATGGTCTTCAAATCGGTTGCCGCGAAGTCTTTGCCGAGGCGTATTTCCTCATTGTAGCGGGAGTAGATAAGCAGATTTATTTTTTCTATCTGCTTGTTCACATCATTAGCAAATCCGCTCTTGCCTTTCAACCGTCCAGCTTTAACATCCCATAACTCGACATCAGCATCAATCTTCAGACTAAATTGCGCCATCGTTTTTCCGACTTGGATTCGCCCCATGACAGGGCAGAGTCCGTTTTTCTTTCTCTGATTCTTTTTCAGGTAAAAGAGTACCTTTAGTTCGTTTGTCATAACTCTCATTTTTAAGTTTTTAAAATTACTTTCAAATGAGTTATTTGAGTTATGAAAAATGAGCGGTCTGCTATCAATGAGCCAAGCGTAAAAATTATTTCGACACGAATCGCTTCGTTTTGCGGAATCTGCTAAATACAAACTTAATAGATAGCATTCTGCCGTATTCTGCTTCGACAAAAACAGGTAATGACTTGGTAACGGAAAAGCAACGAAAACTACTGATTTCTGCGTTTTTCAAGGTAAGACAGCTTCGGACAACCTCTGCCTATAAGACTAAATATCAATGGGTTCATCCTTTTTCGCATTTAATCACTATTTTGCAGAATCCATTCCACAAAGATAATATAATATAAAAACCCACATTCACCTTTATGCAGTATTTCCCTGCAAATGAGTGAATGTGGGTTTAAAGAGATCCTATCTTACTT
>NZ_QVMJ01000011.1:0-193767 GCF_010500955.1 Bacteroides sp. 519 | reverse complement strand
CAGATACAGAACACAATAAAGTATCCGGCAGGTTTACCTTGAAATCCAAAGAATGTCATTTGTGCTTCATCGGCATATACAAACAGGTTACCTGCACCTCCTGACTTCGTCAATGCGCCACCCTGATTATTTTCTTTGGTCTATCAGGTCGAACAACGGCTGTATTGCACGATGTCTGTCTGTTAGGAACAATGTCTTTGTATAGAATCTCCCATTTTCCGGCATTTTTACTCTAATCGTTGTAACAGTCTTAGCTATATCCAATACTTTATCAACACTCAAAGGGATCTTTTTTTCCTTTATGAGTCGTTCTAACTCCTTATATACTTTATAAGCAACGAAACATATACAGACATGGGCTTCAATTCTGCGTTCTGTAAAATGAAACATTGGACGCATCTCTAATGTCCCTTTCGAAATCCGGAAGGCTCTTTCAACAACCCATAATCCATTATATTCGGCTATGACTTTATCTGCTTCCATGTCTGTGTTTGTGATATATCCCTTTAAACCATCCCATTGGCAGTCTTGGGCAATCTTCTCTTCACTAATGATTACTTCTACATCCTTGCTGATCTCAAGAAACTTGTTGTAGCCCCGTTTGTTTACTTGTTGCTTGGTTAGCTTTCCGCTTTTATAAGCCTTACGTAAACGGGCAATACCTCGTTCTCTGTTATATGCATCTTTTTTGGCTCTTGTGGCAGAATAGCTAAGAATTAAGCGTTCTCCGTAGTTGCGCTTGTATTCATGACAGCAGTTGTTTTCCCAATGTGTCTGTTCCAATATCCATTTCTTAACTTGTGCACTCTCACTTTTAATACGTGCTCCAATAATATATTTATAACCAGCCTGACGAAGTAAATTTACATTTGTATTGTTCATTAATCCGGAATCAGCTACTATGATAAACTCCTTACCTAATGAGAAACGTTGTTTAAAATCATCTATCATCGGTATCATTGTGTATCCTTCATACTGGCTTCCGTTAAACAATGAATAAGATAGAGGGTATCCGCCTTCACTTACTAGAATCCCCAGAACAGCTTGCGATTCAGCAGTCTTTCCATCTTTCGAAAAACCAGGTTCGCGCAAGTCGTCTGTTTTTGCAGTCTCAAAGTACAGGGTAGTGACATCGTAAAACATTAAACCGATTTTACCACCAAGTATTTTGCGAGTGTGGTCTACACTAATTTGCTGCACTAATTCTTGTTGGGTGTTGTACAGCTTATCCATGTAACGATAGATATTGTTCAGGTCAATATCTTCATCATAGTACGACTTCAAGTATTCTGTGGTAGCAAGTTTGCTGGCTGGCTGAGAAACTCTTGCTATAATCAGATGACGTAATATGTCATCTGGAATCTGGCTAAATCCAATATCATCATAGATACGATCAAGAAGTAACTGAGTACCATTAATAAGAACAGCATCCATGTTATTAATTACACGCTCAGTTTCTTCTAACTCTCGATCTTTATTGTTGTCAAAGTCAAGTTCTTGTTGGCCGCCATGAGCATGAATCCATTTTTGAGCTTCAATACATAATGATTGAGCTTCATCTTCTGTATTGACAGCACCTAAACACTTTATTTCTTTATATCTGCCAGAGGATTTACTGACAACAACCACGCTTATTGTACCTGAACGGTTTTTCTTCTTTCGCACATACATGTCGCAAATATAGATGTTTTTTCGTTTGCGCCACCCTGCGCCACCCTTTCTATTAAGGTAACTGGCTGATTATCAATAAGTGCCATGTGGTGGCACAAAAAAGTGATGAAGTCAGGAAAGGATTGGATTGAGAAAATTGTCATTTCTGTTCATAGCAACGGTTTTACGATTCGTTCCACAAAGATAATATAATATAAAAACCCACATTCACCTTTATGCAGTATTTCCCTGCAAATGAGTGAATGTGGGTTTAAAGAGATCCTATCTTACTTCTTAATCAATAGTAATCGGAGAATATTTAGGCACTAACGATTTCATTACCACCCAACCAATAAGATAAGCTACAGCACAGATACAGAACACAATAAAGTATCCGGCAGGTTTACCTTGAAATCCAAAGAATGTCATTTGTGCTTCATCGGCATATACAAACAGGTTACCTGCACCTTTTTGCAGTAGCATTGAACCAATACCACCAGCCATACCACCAATACCGGTAATAGAAGCAATAGCCGATTTCGGGAACATATCACCTACTGTTGAGAATATATTTGCCGACCAAGCTTGGTGTGCAGAACAACCAATAGCAATCAGGATTACCGGAATCCAAGCAGCATGCTTGCCCCAATCTGCAAAATAAATACCCAAAGGTTGTGCAAACAGTACAAGGAGTGGGAAGAAGGCAAAGATCAACATTGCTTTCATACGGGCTGCATAAGGATCGCTACCACTGCGTTTAATAAATATAGTAGGCAATTTACCTCCATAAATAGATAAGATGGTTACAATAGCATAAAGTGTGAATATTAATGCCATACCTAAACCTTCTGAAGTTTTGATTTCGAATTGTGTATTCAAATAAGAAGGTATCCAGAACAGGAAGAACCACCAAACACCATCGGTCATAAATTTACCAAAAGCAAACGCCCAAGTTTGTTTGTATGAGAAACATTGCCAGAAAGGCATTTTTTTCTCTTCAGTTTCCTCAACAGTAGTTTCTTGTGATGCTTCGTCTTTATCTTGTTCAATATATTCTATTTCGGCAGCATTTACATGTTTGCTCTTTCTTGGTGAATCGTACATAAATACCCAGAAAGCCATCCAGATAAAACCAAGGGCACCAATAACAATAAATGCCATTTCCCATCCCCAGTGTTTAGCTAGTATAGGTATAGTTAATGGAGCGGCAAGTGCACCAATCGAAGCACCCGAATTAAAAATAGATGTAGCAAATGCTCTGTCCTTTTTAGGGAAATACTCGGCTGTAACTTTAATGGCTGCCGGGAAGTTTCCAGCTTCTCCCAATGCAAGCACACAACGTGCAGCAATAAAACAATACATACTAACGGTTGAGATTACTACAGCAACATCGCCTGTAGCCTTAGCTAATTCGGCAGCGCTTCCCAAACCTACCCAAGCTTCGGTTACAACACCACAAAGTGCGTGCAAACAAGCACCAACCGACCATACACCAATAGCCCAAAGGAAACCTTTTTTGCTACCCATCCAGTCTATAAAGCGACCGGCAAATAACATACATATTGCATATACAATAGAAAAAACGGCAGTAATGTTTCCGTAATGTTCTTCATTCCAGTGAAATTCCGGTTTGATAAATTCGTCCCAGGTAAGTGATAAAACCTGTCTGTCCAGGTAGTTGATTGTGGTTGCGAAAAAGAGCATCGCACAGATTGTCCATCTGTAATTTGTCATTTTCTCTGTAGTCTTCTTTACTGCATTCATGCTGATAGATTTAATATTACTTAATTAATTTGGGTCAAAAATACATAATCTAACGGAATCTCAAAGGGAAATATTGTTTTTTTTGATGTACCAAATGTAATTTTTGTGGTTATTTCCAATAAAACAACAAGAAAATGCATTTATTACACTGTTATCGCACACAATAACCCTCAATTGACACTTTAATAATGAACGCAGTATTTGTGTAAAATGAAATAGTATGTATTTTTTGATTGTTGAGATTAGTTTCCAACTTTCGAAGCCATCCGATAAGGATCTTGCCGACAATCCCATATGCCGGTTATATATATAGTAGTGTTTTGAATTCGATAAATTATCTTATAATTAGGATGAGCTACAAATGAATAATACTTAAAAGGCAATCCTTCTAAATAATGCTCAATATGTCCAATGTGTGGAAAAGAAGATAAACGGGTTACAGCATTTGTTATTTTAGCAACTAGTTTTTCTACTACTTGCGTGCTTGCTACTTCAAGATAATAGTCAATTATAGTTTGCAACTGAAATTCAGCTTCATTAGTCCAAACTATTTCCATCCTTGGATTTTTTCTTTTATACGCATCATAACATCTTCATTCGAAGATACACGACCTGTAGCAATGTCTTCTTCAGCTCTTTGCAAAGACTCTATTCTTTCTTCTTTAGTATAAGGAAGTCCTGAGATTTTCACCACTTCATCAGCAACATGTATTGTTTTACGTACAGATGCTTTCATATTGCGTATCATACTCATTAATGTACGACCAGCTTCAGTATTTTCATCAAAAGTGATTGTTTTCATAACTGTTTTTTATTTTACTACAAAAATAATATTATTTTGTTTGGGTTAGAGTTAAATTGTTTTTTATTTTACTTCCTCCCGAAAATCTCCACAGAATATGTATTTTTGTAGTTTAATAGTCTATATATAAGATTTAATGAAACAAAACAAGCGGGTATTAGTGGGTATGAGTGGAGGAATAGACAGTTCGGCCACTTGTTTAATGTTACAAGAAAAAGGATACGAAGTAATCGGACTCACCATGCAGGTATGGGGTGAAGCCCCTGATGACGCCAAAGCACTTGCCGATAGAATTGGTATTAAACATTACATTATTGATGAACGTACCCCCTTTAAAGAAACTATTATAAAAAACTTCATTGACGAATATCGCAGCGGACGAACTCCCAACCCGTGTGTGATGTGTAACCCCCTTTTTAAATTTCGCATTCTGGCCGAATGGGCAGATAAACTGGATTGTGCCTGGATAGCAACCGGTCACTACTCGAGGCTGGAAGAGCGTGATGGTTATATCTATATTGTTGCCGGTGAGGATGAAAAAAAAGATCAATCTTATTTTCTTTGGAGGTTAAGCCAGGATGTTTTACGGCGCTGTATGTTTCCGCTTGCAACATATACCAAACCACAGGTGCGCGAGTATCTTCGCGAAAAAGGTTTTGAAGCCAAAGCCAGTGAAGGCGAAAGCATGGAAGTATGCTTCATTAAAGGAGACTACCGGAATTTCTTAAAAGAGCAATATCCGGAAATAGATAACGAAATAGGAGAAGGCTGGTTTGTAAACCAGGAAGGTGTAAAACTGGGCTACCACAAAGGATACCCCTATTATACCATTGGGCAACGCAAAGGGTTGGAAATTGCTTTGGGTAAACCGGCTTATGTGTTAAAAATTAACCCACAGAAAAACACAGTAATGTTGGGTGATGCCGACCAGCTGATAGCAGAATATATGCTTATTGAACAGCCCAACATTATTAATGAACAAGAGTTCTTTGCATGTAACACACTCAATGTTCGTATTCGCTACAGAAGCAAACCTATTCCATGTAGCGCATACCCATTAGAAGATGGCCGGATGCTGGTACATTTCAAAGAAGAGGCCTCTGCCATAACTCCCGGACAGTCGGCTGTGTTTTACGATGGGAGACGAGTGTTGGGAGGGGCATTTATAGCTTCCCAAAGAGGTATCGGCCTAATAATTAATGAGATGACAGATAAAATTAAAACTAATAATACATCTTTATGAAAAAATTACTTCTGGCCCTTCTGGCCTTTTCTGCAATGACGGTTAATGCTCAACAGGATACTTTAAAGTATCGCATAAGTTTGAAAGACAAAGCTGCAACCACATATTCATTAAAACGTCCACAGGATTTTCTTTCCGAGAAAGCTATTCAGCGACGGGCTAAACAACAACTAGCAATTGACTCAACCGACTTACCAGTATGTGCATCTTATGTTGATGCCATTCGTAAGCAAGGCGTAAAGATAGTTGTTACAGGTAAGTGGGAGAACTTTGTTACCGTATCTTGTAACGACTCAACCAAAATAGATGCCATAGCCCTATTGCCTTTTGTGCGCGAAGTGGAAAAAGTATGGATATCGCCCGATCTTTCAAAACCCCAAATGTCTACCAAGCGCGACTCTATAGAAAACAAAACTGTTGAACTGGAAAACTGGTACGGTGCTGCCTACCGACAGATTGAGGTGAGCAATGGCAACAAGCTACACGAAGCCGGATTTAAAGGCGAAGGAATGACGATTGCTGTTACCGATGCCGGATTTCATAATGTAGACCGGATGGCAGCCATGGATAACATACGGATTCTGGGCACTAAAGACTTTGTGAATCCGGCAGCCGACATTTATGCCGAAAGCAGTCACGGACTTGGTGTACTTTCTTGTATGGGAATGAACAAACCGCATATTATGGTAGGTACTGCTCCCGAAGCATCGTACTGGCTTCTTCGTACCGAAGATGAATACTCCGAGCACCTTGTTGAACAGGATTATTGGGCAGCCGCAGTTGAATTTGCCGATAGTGTAGGAGTAGATGTAATAAACACCTCACTGGGTTATTATGCTTTCGATGATAAAACAAAAGATTATAAATATAGAAACCTCAACGGACAGCATGCTTTAATGTCGCGCCAGGCATCGCGCATTGCCGATAAGGGTATGATTTTAGTTTGTAGCGCCGGTAATGCAGGAATGGGTTCGTGGAAAAAGATTACTCCTCCGGGCGATGCCGATAATGTAATAACAGTGGGGGCAGTAGGTAAGAATCTTCAATTAGCTCCATTCTCTTCTATCGGAAACACCACTGATAACAGAGTGAAGCCCGATGTGGTAGCTGTAGGAGTGTACTCCGATATCATCGGAACCAATGGCCAACCTTCTATGGCAAATGGTACTTCATTTTCTTCGCCAATTATGTGCGGAATGGTTACTTGTTTATGGCAAGCATTGCCTAATCTTACAGCCAAACAAATTATAGAACTAGTTCGCAACTCGGCCGACCGGACAGAGTTTCCGGATAACATCTACGGATATGGCATTCCAGATATGTGGAAAGCGTATGAAAGCAATCAGTTTTGAGTAATCAGTTTTGAGTTTAATCAATATCTCACAGAAAATCATTATTTTTGCGAGTCATTTATGAAAAATGCATATACATGGTACTAAGTAAGACAATCGATTTAGACTCGTTATACAGTATAATATTCCAAAAAGAGACTCTTGTCATTGACAAAGAGTCTCTCGACGAAGTTTCCGCATGCTACAATTTCCTTAAAACATTCTCAAGTGATAAAATAATATATGGAATCAATACTGGTTTCGGGCCGATGGCACAGTACCGTATTGACGACAAATCACTTACCGAACTACAATACAACATTATCCGTAGTCACGCTACAGGAGCGGGTAAGCCCTTGGACGAAATCTATGTGCGTGCTGCAATGGTGGCTCGTATCTATACCTTTCTGCAAGCAAAATCAGGGGTGCATCCCGAACTGGTTAACCTGCTGATTGAATTTGTTAACCGTGAAATTTATCCGGTAATACCCGAACATGGTAGTGTAGGCGCAAGTGGCGACCTGGTACAATTGGCACACATAGCATTGACACTGATAGGCGAAGGTGAAGTTTTCTATAAAGGAGAAAGACGCAACACTGCCGAAGTGATGAAGGAAAACAACCTTAAACCCTTCTCCATGCACATACGCGAAGGACTTTCCATTACCAACGGAACCTCGGTAATGACGGGGATAGGTATTGTAAACCTGATACATGCCCGCTCATTGCTATGGAAATCGGTTGCTGCATCAACAATGATGAACGAAATAGCCTCATCGTATGATGACTTCATGGCCGAAGCACTCAACACAGCCAAACATCATGATGGACAGCAAGTTATAGCCAGCATGATGCGCGATTGGATTGAAGGAAGCCAATGCGTAAAACAGCGCGAAATAGAATTATATAACGGTAACAACGAGAAGATTTTCAAATACAGAGTACAGCCCTATTACTCACTGCGGTGTGTTCCTCAGATATTGGGGCCCATATACGATGAACTGGAAAATGCAGAGAAAGTTCTTATCAACGAAATAAACTCGGCCTGCGATAATCCGATTATCGACCCCGAAACCCAAAACATATATCACGGGGGTAACTTCCATGGCGATTACGTATCCTTTGAAATGGATAAGCTGAAAATAGCAATCACCAAACTTACCATGTTGTGCGAACGGCAGATTAATTATCTGTTCCACGATCGTATTAACGAGGTATTACCACCTTTTGTAAATCTGGGCGTGTTGGGATTGAACTACGGATTGCAAGCAGCACAGTTTACTGCTACCTCTACAACTGCCGAGTGCCAAACCTTGTCGAATCCGATGTATGTGCATAGCATCCCCAACAACAACGACAATCAGGATATTGTGAGTATGGGAACCAACTCGGCTTTGTTAACCAAAAGAGTGATCGACAATTCGTTTCAGGTAATGGCTATACAATATATGGGGCTGGTACAGGCTATTGATTACCTGCAATGCCAGGATAAACTGAGCCCTCAAAGCCAACAGGTTTATAATGAAATACGCCAATTCTTTCCGGCATTTAAGGAAGACACTGTTTTGTATCCCAAAGTTGAACTGATGATTAATTATTTGCGACGATGAGAAGGGTGGTAATTACAGGTATGGGGATATACTCTTGTATTGGAACCAACCTGGATGAAGTAACAAAATCCTTATATAATGGTAAATCGGGTATTGGAATTGACCCTGCCCGGAAAGAAATGGGATACATGTCGGCACTTACAGGCATATTGCCCCGCCCGGATTTAAAGAAACTGCTCGACAGAAAGAAACGCCTCTATCTGGCCGAACAAGGCGAATATGCTTACATGGCTACCTTAGAGGCTTTCAATAATGCGGGTATCGACGAGAAGTTCCTCGAAGAAAATGAAGTAGGTATCCTGTATGGCAATGACAGTTCGGCCGAACCTACAATCACTGCAGTAGACATTATCCGTGAGAAGAAAAAGACTGTTCTGGTAGGTTCTGGTTCGGTGTTCCAGTCAATGGACTCAACTGTTACCATGAATCTTTCGGTGATATTCAAACTTAAAGGAATCAATTTTACCATAGCTGGTGCATGTGCCAGCGGTTCGCACGCCATTGGTATGGCCTATGTGCTGATAAAAGCCGGATTGCAAGACTGTATTCTTTGCGGTGGCGCACAGGAGGTCAACCTGTATTCAGTTGGTAGTTTCGATGGCTTAGGAGCATTCTCTAAAAGAGAAAATGAGCCGGAAAAAGCATCACGCCCTTTCGATAAAAACCGCGACGGACTGGTACCCAGCGGCGGAGCAGCCAGTTTGGTTGTAGAAAGCTATGAGTCGGCTATAAAGAGGGGAGCACCTATTCTGGCCGAAATAATCGGTTACGGATTCTCATCCAATGGCGATCATATCTCAGTGCCCAATGTCGACGGGCCAAAACGTTCCTTATTGATGGCAATAAAAGAGGCTGGTATCCGTCCGGAAGAGGTTGGATACATCAATGCACATGCTACTTCAACCCCTATAGGCGATATGAATGAAGCAAAAGCCATTGCAGAGGTATTCAGCAAACATCATCCTTATGTAACTTCTACCAAGTCGATGACCGGGCACGAAATGTGGATGGCCGGTGCCAGCGAAGTTGTATATTCTACCTTGATGATGCAGAATAACTTTATTGCTCCTAATCTAAATCTGGAAGAAGCCGATGAAGCTTCGGCCGAACTGAATATCCCGGTAACAAGGGTTGATACTTCCTTTGATACCTTTTTGTCGAACTCGTTTGGCTTTGGCGGAACCAATTCGACCTTGATTATCCGTAAAATGAAATAATGATAATTTATATAAAAATAGAGCACAATAATGACAAACGAGGAAATAATTGAGAAGATAAGAACTACACTGGCAGAAGAGTTTGAAGTAGATATCGATCTGATTCAACCGGATGCACCCTTAATGCAAACACTGGAACTGGATAGCTTGGACTTGGTTGATATGGTAGTGCTGGTTGAACGTAATTTTGGCTTTGATGTTACCGGACCGGATTTTGCTAACATTAAAACCTTCGGCGATTTTTATAACCTTGTGATTGAAAGAACCAAATAATGAACTGGAAAGGGAAAACCCGGGGTGGTACATTCGGATATCTTTTTTTTATCGGTATGATAAAATATCTGGGTATTACCGCCGCTTATGGTTTTCTTTGCTTGGTTATTGTTTACTTTATTCCCTTTGCCCCTAAAGCTACCCGTAGCACCTGGCAATATTCCCGACAGATTTTAGGATTAAACCGGTTGCGTTCCATTGGAATGCTGTTTCGTAACTATTACCGGTTAGGACAGATATTGATCGACAGGTTTGCCATCACCAGCGGAATGTCGGGTAAGTACCAATTTGAATTCAGCAACTACAAAGAGTTTCTGGACATACTGGATAGTGAGCAGGGAGTAATAATGATAGGTGCCCATGTGGGCAACTGGGAGGTTGGCGCTCCTTTCTTCGACAAATACGGAAAGAAGATAAACATTGTACTTTATGATGCCGAGCACAAAAAGATAAAACAAGTGCTCGAAAAAAACGGTATTGAAAAAGACTATAAGTTTATTCCCGTCAACCAGGACGATCTGGCACATGTATTTAAAATAACCGAAGCCCTTGACAGAAAAGAGTATGTATGCTTTCAGGGCGATCGTTATGTGGGAGCAGAAAGAGTGATGCAAACTACTTTCATGGGGAGAGAAGCTAGATTCCCATCGGGCCCGTTTCTACTGGCTGCACGGATGAAGGTTCCTGTGGTATTTTACTTTGCCATGCGCGAGAAAGGACGTAAGTATCATTTTCATTTTGTTGTTTCGCAAAAAATAGAAAGAACTAAAGATAAGAAACCGGAACAGATGTTATTGGAACAGTATGTCCGGGCATTGGAGCAGATAGTAAAACAATATCCGGAACAGTGGTTTAATTATTATTCGTTTTGGAATACATTTGAACCGCAGAGTTACGCAGATTAACGCAGAGTTTTAATTAAAAGTTATAAATAACATAGAAACTCTGCGTTAATCTGCGTAACTCTGCGGTTCAAAAAAATAAAAAGAACATGGAATCACTTAAACAAAAATACGCTAAAGAACAACACACCGCCTTGCAGGCACAACGCCTGGCACAGGAAATCGCCTTTGGCCCTATCGTATTTCAGGTATCACGGCTAATGGTTAAGTTCGGCATTCTGAATCTGCTTGCCGATAACCGCGATGGTCTTACACAAGAAGAAATACGTGAAAAAACCGGACTAAGCAATTACGCCGTTCAGGTATTGCTCGAGTCCTCGCTTACTATTGGAACCATATTCATAAAAGAAGACCGTTTTATGCTGGCTAAAGCCGGATGGTTTTTAATTAACGACCCAATGGCCAAAGTAAACATGGACTTTAACCACGATGTAAATTACCTGGGACTCTTCAATCTGGAAGAAGCACTACTCAACGGCAAACCCGAAGGATTGAAAGTGTTTGGCAACTGGCCCACCATATACGAAGGACTTTCCAGTCTGCCGGAACAAGTGCAGAAAAGTTGGTTTGGCTTCGATCATTTCTATTCCGACTGTTCATTCAATCAGGCACTCGAAATTGTGTTTTCCAATCGCCCCCATACCTTGCTCGATGTAGGAGGCAATACCGGAAGATGGGCCATGAAGTGTGTAGAGTACAATCAGCAAGTTGAAGTAACCATCATGGATTTGCCTCAACAACTGCAATTAATGAAAGAACAGGTAAAAGATAAACCCGGAAGCGAACGCATACACGGACACGGTGCCAATCTGTTAGATGAATCTGTACCTTTCCCTAAAGGCTTTGAAGCTATCTGGATGAGTCAGTTCCTCGATTGTTTCTCCGAAGAAGAGGTAACAAGCATCCTTGCCCGCGCCGCACAATCAATGGAAGAAGGAAGCAAACTTTATATTATGGAAACCTTCTGGGACAGGCAGAAGTTTGAAACAGCAGCCTACTGTCTCACACAAATAAGTATCTACTTTACAGCGCTGGCCAACGGAAACAGTAAAATGTACCACTCTAACGATATGCGGAAGTGTGTAGAAAAAGCCGGATTGGAGATAGAAAACATATACGATGGACTGGGCCTTGGCCACAGCATCATGCAATGCATAATAAAACAATGAACGAAAATACGATGATTACCGGCGAAGGTATACTGAAATTGTTGCCGCAACGCGACCCGATTGTTATGATTGATAAATTCTACGGAATTAAAGACGGGAAGTCATACTCGGCCCTTACCATTCAACCAAACAATCTGTTTTGCGATGAAGGTGTATTTCAGGAAACAGGTATTATTGAGCACATAGCACAATCGGCAGCTGCCCGTGTGGGTTATGTGTATACCGTAAAAGGCGAAAAGGTACCTCTAGGCTTTATTGGGTCTGTAGATAAATTGAAGATACACAACCTTCCTCTTGCCGGCGAAGAACTTTACACAGAGATAAATATTATACAGGAAGTATTTGAAATAACACTTATTTCGGCCCAAGTAACATGTGGCGATAAACCCATAGCCGAGTGCCGGATGAAAATATTCCTGAAACCAGAAGCATGAAAAGAAAAAAAGAACAAAGACCGGCTGCACTGGTAGACAGAACAACGATAAAAGTACGTTTCAGCGAAGTAGATGCCATGCACATTGTATGGCACGGCGAATATATCCGGTATTTTGAAGATGGACGCGAGTCGTTCGGTCGTCATTTTGGGCTGGAGTATATGGATGTTTACAACAAAGGTTACGTAATACCCATTGTTGACTTAACCTGCCAGTACAAACAACCACTTACAGTTGGCGAAGAGGCTATTGTTGAAACCCGCTATATCAACACCAATGCCGCCAAAATTATGTTCGATTATATCATCCGCAAAGCCTCCGATGAATCTATTGTTGCTACCGGAAGCACCATTCAGGTATTTCTTAACAGAGAAAACAACGAACTGGAATTACTGAATCCGGCCTTTTACACAGCATGGAGAAAGAAATGGGAAATAGAATAAACGTATATATCAAAGCCGATAATATTATCAGTTCGTTGGGTTTTACAACCGACGAAAACCTGGAAGCCATCCGCAATTACTGTAGCGGCATCAAGCTTCATGCAGTGAATGATGTTTCCGACTTCCCTATATGGGCGGCTTTGGTTGATTCATCTCGCCTGAATGAGCAAGCCGAACAGTCTAATCTGCAAAGCTATACCCGTGCCGAACAGTTGGCCATTCTATCTATCAGTGATGTGGTAAAGCAATCGGGCATCAAGCTTAACGACCCCGCATGCGGGTTGATATTCGCCTCTACCAAAGGTAACATTGAATTATTAAGGCACAACAGCAATTATTGCGAGGCCGATGTTTCGCTCTGGAAAATGGGCGAAAGAATAGCCGGCTATTTTGGAAGCAACGATTACCATATCCTATCGAATGCCTGTATCTCGGGTGTTTCTGCTTTAATTGTAGCCAAAAGATGGATTGAAAGCGGTCGTTATAAACAGGTTGTGGTAACGGGAGTCGATGTACTTTCGCACTTCATAACCAGCGGATTTGCCTCGTTCAAATCGGTAAGTAAACAAATTTGCCGTCCTTACGATGCCGAACGCGACGGATTAAATCTGGGAGAGGGCTGTGGCACCATCCTGTTATCGGCCAATGCCTCTGCCAACGATATTCTACTTACCGGCGGAGCAATCAGTAACGATGCCAATCATCTATCAGGGCCATCCCGTACGGGCGATGGATTACATCTGGCAATCAGTCAGGCCATGAACGACGCAGGAGTTACTGCCGATTCCATAGGTATGGTTAATGCACATGGAACCGCAACTGTGTATAACGATGAAATGGAAGCCAAAGCCATGCATCTGGCCAGCTTACATGTACCAGTCAATAGTTTGAAATCTTATTTCGGGCACACATTAGGGGCTTCGGGTGTTATTGAAACCATCATCACAGCACGCGGAATGAAGGAAGAAACCATCTTTGGCACATATAACTTCAATCAGCCGGGTGTTTCAGTGCCCTTGCAGGTATCATCAACCCATACAAAATCTGTTGTTAATGCCTGTGTTAAAACGGCTTCGGGCTTTGGAGGATGCAATGCTGCAATTGTTTTGTCGCTCACCCCGGCAAAGACCGATTTTGGGCAGAAGGAAGCTATTGCAGTACAAACAATAGCATCTGTACGCATAGAAAACAATATTCTTTGGAAGAACAACGAAATACTTCTGCAAAGCGAAGATAATCTCGCTGGTTTTATGCGGCAGGCATACAAGGCAACTGGTGGTAATAACCTAAAGTTCTACCAGTTAAGCGAATTTTGCAAAATGGGTACTGTGGCTTCACTGTATTTATTGAAAGATATAGCGTTTCAACCGGAAGAAATGGGCATTGTAATGGCTAATGCAAATGCATCGTTATGTACCGATGCCGTTCATCAACATATTATTGATGATAAAGGCGACCTCAATGCCAGCCCCGCGGTATTTGTATTTACATTACCCAATGTTGTAACAGGACAGATGTGCATAAGCAACAAAATAAAAGGTGAGAATACTTTTTTTATAAATAAAACCTGTAACTTCGAAGAGCTAAAGGCGTATGCTGCCTTGGTAATGAACCGCACCAACCTGAAATATTGTATCATCGGCTGGTGCGATGCAACGGAAGATAATTACGAAACAGAACTAATATTAGTTGAGAGTTGAGAGTTGAGAATTGAGAGTTACCATGCGGCATGTAACTCTCAACTCTCAATTCTCAACTCTCAACTCTCAACTCAAAACTATGGAACAATTAATATTGAAATTAAAAGAACAACTGATTGAAGAGTTAAACCTGGAAGAAATAACCCCAGCCGATATCGACGCCGATGCACCCTTATTTGGTGACGAAGGTCTTGGCCTTGACTCGATTGATGCTCTGGAAATTATTTTAATCCTCGAAAGACACTACGGCATCAAGATAGAAAACCCAAACAAAGGGAAAGAAATCTTTTACTCTATCCGTACATTGGCCAATCATATTACTGCTAACGGTAAAGCATGAAAATATACGTCACAGGCATAGGCTGTATATCGGGGATTGGGCTCAATGTGACGGAAAACATCACCTCACTCCGTGAAGGTAAACATGGTATGGGTAAAGTAACTCTTTTTCCCACCGCTCTGGATGTACCCGTATCGGAAGTAAAGCTTGCCAACGAAAAATCTCTTTCGCGTACTGCACTGTTAGGAATACATGCAGCAACCGAGGCCCTTAAGGATTGCGGTATTACCAAACTATCTTCAAGGGTTGGACTGATCTCTTCTACCTCGGTGGGAGGAATGGATTTAAGTGAAAACTTCTATATCCCCTTCCGCAACAATCCGAACGAAGGCCGGCTGCGAGATGTAATTTCGCACGATTGCGGCGACAGTACCGAACAAATTGCCCGGCATCTGGGACTAACAGGTTTCAGAACTACGGTCAGCACCGCCTGTTCATCGGCTGCTAATGCCATTATGCTGGGGGCGCGACTTATTAAGGCCGGCTATCTTGATACTGTTATTGCCGGAGGAACCGACTCTTTGTGCAGGTTTACATTGAACGGTTTCAACTCATTGATGATACTGGACAAAGAACACTGCCGCCCATTCGACCACTCGCGTGCAGGCCTTAACCTGGGCGAAGGTGCCGGTTATGTGGTGCTGCAAGCAGAACATAGCCTCAATCGTGATCCGTATTGTGAGCTAACCGGGTATGCTAATGTTAATGAAGCCTACCATCAAACAGGGAGCTCGCCCGATGGCGATGGCCCTTATAGCTCAATGCTTCGGGCTATTCAATGTAGCGGCATTGATGCACACCAAATAAACTACATCAACGTTCACGGTACAGGCACACCCAGCAACGACCGTTCCGAGGGGGTAGCACTTAAGCGATTGTTTGGCGAAAACGTTCCGCCGTTCAGCTCCGTTAAATCTTTCATTGGGCACACATTGGGCGCTTCCGAAGGTATCGAAGCTGTTTATTCCGTGTTATCCGTTTATAACGGCTATATGTATCCCAACCTCAATTTCGCAACTCCGGCCGAAGAAACAATGCTTGTTCCTGTAACACAATTCAGTGAGGGGAATAAAATTAAGCATGTTCTATCTAACTCGTTTGGGTTTGGAGGGAGTAACTCCAGTTTATTGTTCTCAAAAGCATCGTTATGATTTCACCTGTTTACATACAGAAAATGAGTTCCATCTGTTCGGCAACAGAAGAACCGGATTACAAAGAACTTATTCCTAACCCTACTTTGCGCAGGCGCATGAGCCGTGTAGTTAAAATGGGAGTTGCCAGCGGACTGGAATGCTTAGCAGGATATCCTACCGAAGATGTTGAGGCTATTATTACAGCTACAGGCCTTGGTTGTTTGGCCGATACAGAGAAGTTCATGAACAATCTGCTCGACAATAACGAACAACTTCTTAATCCCACTGCATTTATACAATCTACTTTCAATACTGTGGGGGCACAAATTGCTTTGATGTGCAAAAACCATTCGTACAATGTTACGTATGCCCACCGCAACTTTAGTTTCGAATCGGCACTGCTCGATGGAATCCTGCGCATATCCGAAGGAAACAAACGTGTATTGGTAGGTGCTTTCGACGAAATAACTCCCACAGGCTATGCCATTCAAAATCGCCTGGGATTATATCGTACATACAATGCCGGCGAAGGCAGTCAGTTCTTTCTATTAAGCGGGCAAGCCGATGCAGATACAATTGCTACGGTTTACGCTCCGTATATGTTTACTGGCGATGAACAAGCAACAAAGCAACATCTTACTTCATATCTGGAAACTTTTAACTTAACAGAAACCGATATCTGTTTCATTGCTACAGCAAATAAAGGTACCCCATTACTGCCTCATGTCAAGCAATGTATGTATAAAGAGTTATGTGGCGAATATCATACTGCATCTGCCTTTGCCTTGTGGCATACAGCAAAAACATTGTCGGCCCAATGCGGAGGCAAAAGGTATGCTTTGGTTTATAATCAATGGAATAAGAATCATTCGTTTATCCTACTTTCTTTTAATTAAAATACTACCAGATCTCTTTTGAAAATGCAGTAGCATTTGTTTGAGTACACCCGGGTGTTCATACCGTATACACCCGGGTGTTCATAGTCTGTAGACCCGGGTGTTCAAGATGTGAAGACCCGGGTGTACGCAGGGTTAACACCCAGGTGTACGTAAAGGGAATCTATTGGGTTGGGGGATGGATGGAATTGGGTTGGGGGATGGATGGAATAAGGATAAAGAAGATATTCTTATTCCATTTAAATATATATTTAACACTTGTTTTACAACGAATTTGTTGTAAAATGGTTATATTTACAGCAAATTATTCCGTAATTAGATTAAATAACACTGTGATACCCGATTTTTTAGAGAGTGGATATCTTCCGGAAGGTATCCACGATGCTACAATAAGCGAAGTTGTTGAGCGTTTTGAATTCAGCAATAAAAGAAAAAAACTAATAAGTGGATTACAAGAACTAATTGGTTTTTGTTTAAGCCTGAAAATAAATATTATATATCTGGATGGTAGTTTCATTTCGGGACATAAATTAAATCCAAATGATTATGATGCATGTTATGATACCAATCATCCTGAAAGAGAAAGAATTCTATCAGAAGCAGAACCTTCACTTCTGGAATCAGACTCTGAAACACAGAAGCATTATTTTGAAGGAGAAGTACATTATGCCCATACAAAAATGACGCATAAGGAAGGGATGCCCACTATATTAGAATGGTTTCAGAACTGTAAAGAAACTGAGGGTAAAACAAAAAAAGGTATAATCAGATTATTTTTAGCAAATTATGATAACAAATAACGAACAATATAAAAGAGCAAAAAAGGAAATTACTTTATTAAAAGAACTCATTTCGGATATTGAGGTTATTAAGGCTGACAAAAATATCCCTACTGAGCTAAAATTACAATTAAAGAGTTCGAAAAGACATCTTCAAAAGTTGGAATCACAAGTAAGTGATTACAAAAAGCTCACCTCGGATGCATTAAGAACACTGGAATTTGATTCTAACAAAGACAACATGAATAACTCTATTATGAGTTTCCGGATAGCATCAAAACAAACACAAACTAAAATAGCAGAATTGCTCTATCTGCATCCTCAACAAATACAACGGTATGAGCAGGATAATTATCTTACAGCAAGCTTTGAGCGTATTTTGCAATTGCTCGAAGCATTGGATGTTCAGATAATCTTAAGAAAAGAATTTCACACATCCTATAATTTCATCACACCAAATTCTGATGAAATCAAAAACTATAAGCAAATTGTTCATTCGGCAAAACAACTTTTAGCCATAAACGATCTTTCATGAAAACAATAGCATTTTATTCTTATAAAGGGGGAGTAGGTAGAACTCTCGCCTTATCAAACATAGCTACACGCCTTACAGAATTTGGTAAGTCGGTATGTATGCTCGATTTTGATTTGGAGGCTCCCGGGCTTCATTCTAAATTCGATGCATGTAAAATAAATAAAGGGATAGTAGACTATATATACGAATTTTCGGTAAACCAAAATCTGTTGCCTACTATATCTACCGAATTCTATTGCAAGCTACCATCAAAATCGTTTGTATCTCGTAAAAAGCCAAACTTTACTTTTATTCCGGCTGGAAACATAGATACAGGCGAATATTGGAAAAAACTATCTGCCATCAACTGGTATCAAATGTTTTACGAAGAAGATTCTCAAGGCATTGACTTCTTTATTGATTTGAAAGAAAAAATAAGAAGAGATATAAAACCCGATTATTTATTGATTGATACCCGCACAGGGATTACCGAGATTTCCAGTATTACATTATCTATTTTGGCCGACCAGATTATTCTTCTTGCAGCAAACAACGAAGAGAATAAAAAAGGCTGCCAAAGAATACTACAAAGTATTCAAAGCCAACAAGAAACGCTAAAACAAAAAAAAGACATTATTTTAGCGCTTACCCGTTTGCCTTACCCCAAAACGGTTGAAGAAAGAACTAAAGAGAAGATAACAACAAAAAATCTTTTATTGAGATGTAATACACATACCAATCTGATAAATCCAGAAGATTTAATAATTATACACTCGGACAGAGACTTGGAGTGGAATGAAAAAATTAAAATAAACGATGATTATGAAAAAGAGGAATTGCTAAACGAAGAGAAAAGCAAAAGCTACATTCAGGAAGAATACCTCAACTTATTTAATAGAATTACATTGAACGACTTCTCGGTAGAAGAAAAGGCTCTTTTTGAAAAGGTTAGAAAGGCGGAAAGCTACTTCAAGAAGTCTCTAAAATTTTCCGACAAATCGGAAGATGCTATAGTCTTTCTAAAGAAAGCAATTGAATATAATCCTAAAGATGCCAGGTTTTATGACAGATTGGGCATAATATACTTTAATAGAGAGAAATATGAAATAGCATTAAGTAATATTAATCAAGCAATTAAACTTGACGAAAGAGACATTGATTTAAAGATAAAGAGAGCTATAATTTATTACGAATTAAAAGATTATACAAATGTAGTAAATGATATTAAAGACCTTAGCTGTTTAAATCCGTCTTTTTACGACTTATACATAAACGCTATATTTGAGGACGATTTATCATATACAAAGAAAAAAGAAAATGCGATTAATGAGTATGTTGATTTGTTTCCAAACTCGCATGAAGCATTTAACTTAAGAGCTAATTTCAACAGAATCAGAGGGAACTATGAAGAAGCATTAAATGACATTTATAAAGCGCTGGAATTTAGTCCTAATAATCCTTTTTTATATGCAACACTTGCCGAGATTAGATATTCTCAAAAAGACATAAACGAGTTCTATCTTAATTTTGAAAAAGCATTAAGATTGGAGTTAAATAAAAACTTTCTGTCGCATGATAAAGAAGCCAAAGCCATATACCATCAACTATACACCGATAGCCGTTTCCGCGAACTTTTGGAAATATATGGGAGAGAAGATATTCTTAAAGAATTAGAGTCTTAACTATCTTTGGCTATGTGTATGAGGCAACTCTTTTATCTGACATTCCTATTGATAGTATCCTCATGTCAGTTTGCAAAGAAAGATACAACCCATTCGTTAGCCCGAGCGTATTTGCAATCGGGCACAATGTATTTGCAATCGGGCGATTACAACCCTAAAGGCGTAAACAATTTACTGATGGGAATTGAAGTTTGCGATAAGAACGATTACGACCTGTTAGGTGAATTACATTATGCGCTAGGCACATTTAGCAGCTTTCATCTGGAAAAAGAAAAGTCCTTAGCATATTACAACGAGGCCATCGGCTATTTTAAAAAGGCTGGAAATACAGAGCGTGCAGGTACAGTTTTATTAGAAGGAAAAGCACTGGCTTGCTTAATGCTGAACGATTTAGAAGAAACAGAGCATTGCTTTCGCGAAGTCACCAATCTGCCTTATGATTCAACCCTGATAGGAAGCGCACTAGAAGAAACTGCAATATTTCTCGGCTTAAAAGCAGAATACGATTCAACAATGTACTATTTGCGGAAAAGTGCAAATTATCCAGTACCACAAAAAAACAGCTACAAACAATCGTATAGCATTGTAGATTGTTACTATTTCCTACCTCCCGAAGTACAGTTGTTGTTAATGAACTTTCCACAAGAAATGCACCAATACCTCAGTAGCACAGATATTTACGAGAGCGATTACAATTTATTGGGGAAACTGTATTCGGCATTCGGAACATTAAGTATTCATCAACAAAACATTGAAAACTCTTTAATGTATTATCGCCAGGCAGCCTATTACTACAGTCGAACAGCCAATACAAATGGTATTGCCAGGGTAAATAGTAAAATGGGATCTGTTTATATGGCCAAAGGAGATTACCAGAACTCGGAACAGAGTTACCGGAAGATTATCGGTACATTGTGCGATTCTATTTTTATTGGTGATGCGTTAGAGAATATCAGCTTCATATTCTGGTTACAGGAAAAGAACGATTCGGTATTGCATTATTTACATGCAAGTTTAGAGTATCCTGTTTTGGCTCACGACAGACGGTTGCTTAAGATAGCCGATGTATACCATGAAATGGAGGAATACGATTTGGCAAAGGTGTATTATAACAGAATGATCGAAGAATTCGGCAATGATATTTATACTGTTGTTGAATGTTTGCAAAAGCTGAAAGATATTGAATTAGAAGCAGGAAACAATGAAGTTGCTTTGCAGTATATGGAACGGCATAACCTTTTACTCGATTCGATAAATACAATGAGTAAACAAAGTGATATTGATGATGTAAGAAGGCTGTATTATCTGGGACAAGAACATCAGAAAGTGAAGATGCAACGTTTGTTCATTGTAGTATCGGCAGTATTGATTCTTGTGTTTCTGTGTTTTCTTGTTCATTGGTTTATGCAAAAAAACAAGCAACAAAAGTTACATGCCGAGAAGTATAAAAAGACGTTAGAGGTTACCAAGGAAGAGAATAAACAACAAAAACAGGAATTGATAGAAAAGCAGTATCAACAACTGGAAGAGTTGAAAGAGCAACTGGCACAAACCCGGTTGAATTATCAGGATAAGTGGAAAGCAGCCAATTTCCAGCAGCGCGAAGAGCTTACAAAACGTATCTACAATGAAGTGCTTTTGTTTGAATCGGAGGATCGGTTTATAAGTAAAATGAATAAAACCCTGAATAATATCCCGGCTAAACTGAAAGCACAGTATCCGGAGATTAGCTTCAATGATATTTTATGGTGCTGCCTGTTTTTGCTTGATATACAAACAAATGATATTTGCCTTATAATGAATTATAAAGTAACCAGCTTGTATAAGTATAAACAACGGTTGTATAAGAAACTAGGGTTTAATAGTGCAAAAGAGCTGGAGGAGTTTTTGAAGAAGGAGTATGAGGTATTAGGATAGAAAATTTACGATTCGACGATTTACGATTTACAATTGAAGTTACTCAGTACACTATGTAACTTCAATCGTAAATTGTAAATCGTCAAATCGTAAATAACATTACTCGTCTTTCTCTTTGCAAGCCTCTACCCCTTGTTGAAGCATATAAACTACTTCGCTAAAGAATGGTGCAGGTATTTCTGCCGGAGGCACAATATCGTTATTATGTACATTTGCCCTGTAGTTAACCTGTACATTTGCTGTTTTGCAGAAATACAATGAGCCAAGTTTTATGTTTTCATTGTCGGGATAAGCTATACAGATTGCCCCGTCGGCAAAGTCTAAACAAACAGAATATTCAGAGCCGATATAATACAAACAATAGTAAGAGCCGGCATCGCCCGATGGATCACGTTCCCAACCATTTTTGTACATACGGGTGCCAAAGTAACCTGTTACCCATATATTGGCAAAGGCATCGTAAGTTTGGTCGGTAATATCAGCATTGCTGAATGTTGGGCGCAGAAGTTGTGGGAATGGCTGCAACACTTCGTAGTCGTCCAGTTGTTCCTTCCATTGTTTTTTATCCTCATCCGACAGTTCAATAGGATGCACTAAACGAATCTCTGCATCGTCGGGTAAGATAAATGTATCGTCGTTGATATCGGCATAGCTGCCATCGCCCGAGTAACGGAAAGTAGTAACAGGTTTACCGTCTTTATAAATGCCAAAGATAAGTGAGATAGCAAATATCTGCATAATGGGGTTCTGGATAAACAGTTCCTCGAAACCTTCTTTATCCCAGATGCGACCTTTAGCCAAACTTTGTTGCAAGCGTAGGTTTTGCATGGCAACAAGCGATTTGAGTTCTTTCTTCAGGGTAGTAAAGTCGGATTTTGCATCGTTGTACATTTCAAGATGATCTTTAGTAGTGGTTGCCGGAAATGATTTAAGTTCTTTTCCATCTTCGTTCTTCAACTCAATTGTGAGGTTACCCTTAAGTTTTACAAAGAATTTGCGTCCGCCAGTATCAAGAATCATCTCTCCACGTTCGTCGAGGCCAAGGTTAGGAACAATCTTATCGGCAAGCTGCTCTGTGGTGATGCCTAATGATTGTGCAGCTGCTTCCATGGTTTCGCCAGCTATACGCTTCACCAGTTTGTTGCGGTGGGTGCGTCCCATGTTGTCTACTGCAACAAGAGCAATACGTGAGTTCGATACCGCCATTGCTTTTACAGCATCGCCTGCCATTGCCGATCGTGAGCCATACACAAACTTGGTTACAGCATTTTTCAGTTTCTGTATCCCTTCGGCTCCACCGTGTATACCTGCAAGGGTCATGATACCTTTACTCTTGCTTTCGGCACCAACTTCCAGCCATTCATCAAATAAATAGAGAACAAGTGCCTTAAGGTCGGCCTCTTCAAAGTAAGGACGCATTTTTTCGGGGTAGAGCATCTTCTTCATGTCCTTATCCAACGCATAGACAGCAATGTAACAAACCACATAATCAAGCTCGGCAGGTTCGGTAGTTCCGGCTTTGTGTACCACTGGCCATGTTTTAGGGTCGGCAATAGTTTGGTTACTTTGCCAACTGGGAACAAATGCTTTTTGCCAGTTCTTGGGAGTGCTCTTTTTAACATAAGCAGCAATGTCGAAGTTAGCATCGGCTATTCCGGCCTGACCTCCACTCAATGAGGCTGCATTGAGGTTTTCGAGAGCTGCCAGTGCTTTTTCGGCCCATTCGCGAATATCTTTGCGCTTTTCGTTAAGCAGTGCTTCTACTGCAGGACGTGCAGATGGATACGCAGGCAGGTATTTTATTGCTTTGGTACGCAGTGTTTTATTTTTTACTTTAAGTAAATCTACCAACAATTGGGGATTGGCATCGGGGTTGTCGGTATAAAGTGCATGTATAAAACCAATATTATACCCTAGCGATGTATAAGTAGCATAATCGTATGCTACATCCTGATGCTGTGTAAGGAAGGCACGGGCTCCGGGAATAAACATATCCGATATAGCCTGGGTGTTATGTATGGTATCGCATTTATGCTCTACATCCGATATAAGTATTTCATCGTAGAAAGTTACCATTCCCCACGTAGTGGCAAACCCACTGTTGAAGCCTTCCATAATAAAGTCGTTTAACTTCTCAGCATCCCATCCGTAGGCAGCCGTGGCACCTTTTACAAAGTAGGCGATATGACGTGATTGCCCACTAACGGCAGCCATCTGAATGATTGGGCGCACAATATTAGCTGCGGGTGGAAAATCAACTACAAGCCCCAGGAATTCGAATATTTCATAATAGCCGTTCTCACGGAACACCTGACCGTTATCGTAGTACTCTTTCGAACCAAATTTGGCCAGACGGGTGCGATCGCCATCAATGAAGTAAGCGCGCAGGTCGTTGTGGTAATCTGCATATTCTGAATTTTCATTGCCCACATTGTATCGCATGGTTATGTAACTATTCAGATAATTGTCTAATTTGGGTACTACAGCATCGTAAAGTGGTGTTTTATCGGCATTGCCAAGTATTTGGTAGAAGTGTACAAACAGTTCACTAACATGGTTTGCCTGTTCTAGCTTCTCCATTTGGTATTGATACACCTGAATGATGAGTTCTGTTGGATAATTTTTGAAGAAAAGTATTACATCCTTCATATCATACCTCCCGCCATCGCTGTAGATACCACGCAACAAGTGAAGATCTTCCAGACCGATGTGTTTGGCCATATTCATGGCGTAGTTGTATTGGGCAGCGGTGCTGTTCCGGGTATCGTAGCTCTTGTTGTATTTCTCGTCGCGGAAGTTGGGATAGAAGCTTTGATTGTAATCTAACAGATTTATTGCTGCTCTCGGACGCTTTCTAAAGTATTCGGCATACTTATCGTTAAGTTTCTGGTGTTTAAACTCACACAATGCACACGAATTGAATAGTAATTCAATTCCATTGCGATCAGCGTCTTCGTTGAATTCATCCATCAGGGCATCAAGGATAGGACCATATTTACTGGTATCTTTCAGATAAAGGAATGACGATGCTCTAAGACGCGACAATTGATAGCACTTGGTGGTAACTTCGTCGAATTCGGCCGGATTAGATTCAAATAACTTATTAAGTTGATTTTTATATCTTTCAATGTCTTCATCACTAATCTGGTCGTATAACTTGTAGAGGAGTCTTTCTATTTGCTGTACAACACCAAAACCTTTGATATTGAGATTTGCTTTGGAGTTACAATGGCTCAAAAGATAGAGAGCTTCGTCTTGTCCTCCTTTGGCATAGAGCAAACCTGCATATTCTCCCAGGGCAGGGCCTTCTTTTTTGTATTCATCATCATATTTAACACAATACACAGGGTTGTCTTCGTGTGGAATTTTCTCTACTGGTGGTAGTATGCTGGCGGCTTCGTCGTCTCCTGTATACACATATTTATCTAAGGCAATCATTTGCTCATCAGTGAGCGGGGTAGTAATGCATTTATTGTAGTGTTTTACAAGCTCTTTTTCTACAAATATGCTGATGTTGAGGTTCTTTTGTTCTTCTTCGGGTTCTTCCTCGGGCTCTTCTTCGGGTTCTTCAATGGGTTCGGTAACTGGTTCGGGTTCGGTAGTTTCCTGGGCGGGTTGAGTTACCGGTGTGGGTTGAGTTACCGGTGCGGTTGCAGCAGGTGCTGTGCTTCCTTCTTCAACATAGCCTTTCTTTGTTTTTTCGGCTACCAGTTTGTCGGCTGCTTTTTGACAGGCTGCTTCGTCGGCAAAGTCTTTGGTTTGTGTTTGACCATCGGTACCTGTTTTACCATAGTTTACGGTGAAAGAGTTTCCGTTTACTTCGATGCTCCAAAACTTGTTGGACTTTGCATCGGTGTAGAAAAAAGTTCGTTTCATGTTGTTCTTTATATTTTAATGCAATTACAATAATTCAGTTGCACTGCAAATATAGAAACAACGGGGGTACAACACAAGACAAACAGCCTTAAAAGTTAAGACAGTCCATTTCTTTAAATTGCTGATTATTAGCCGATTGTTATTAAGACAAGTGTTTTACTTAAGACATTGAAGTTTTTTTTCTACCTCAAATCGATAAACTTGATTGTTTTTCTACTCATTGGCGGCATTTGTATTTTCGAAATATACTCTGCCGATTCAAACGAAATAGTTGGTGCTACTCTTACCTTTGAACGGAAAAGGTCTTTAATTTCTTTTTCGAATGCTTCGCTTTTTACTTCACTACCCACACGAATCAGAATTTCGTCGGTACCCAAATCATTGGTGTAAACTTCGATAACATAATTTATAACAGCAGGAATACTATCCAGTATGTCGAACAGTGCCGGCGGATAAAGTGTGGTGCCTTTGTATTTTATCATTTGCCCTTTTCGGCCCAATACAGGACAAAGGCGTATCGTGTTTCTGCCACATGCACACGGTTCGGTATGATGATAACAAATATCTCCGGTTTTGAAGCGTAGCAACGGCATGCCTTCTACACCCAGTGTGGTAATGGTAACTTCGCCTGCTTCGCCTTGGGCTACAGGGTTATTGTCGTCGTCCAGAAATTCAACGATAATTAATTCGGGTTGCAAATGTCCGCCGCATAGCTCGCTGCACTCAGTGAACGACGATTGCATTTCGGTAGAAGCATACGTTGAATGTAGTTGTAATTCGGGCCATTTATCGTGTATTCTGCGGCCCAATGTGTTGAGAGTAAAATCCTGGTTTCGTAGTGCTTCGCCTATACAAACACATTTCCGTAATGAGGAGTGGTTGTAATTGATATTGTTTTTTTCGGCAAACTCAATCAGTTTAATTAAGAAAGACGGAACAACCATTCCACAGGTAGGATGAATACGGTTAATTGTATCCCATTGCAATTCGGGGATACCGTTGCCTACACGGGCAATGCCCATTCCCAGTTCGCGGGCACCAAGAAAATAAGCCAAGCCAGCCATAAAGCGGCGGTCGATGGTGGTCATTAGTTGAAGGATATCATCGGGGGTGCATCCTGCAGTGGTAAACGAAAGGTATTCGTTGTACGAAAGCCGATCGAGATCATTTGATGTAAGGCCAAATGTTACAGGATTTCCCAATGTACCCGATGTGGTTACATAATCAATAATCTTGTTTTTGTTTACACATAAAAACTGTTGATTATGTAGTTGCAAGTCGGTTTTGGTTGTTACCGGGATTTGTTTTAGATCTTCAATTGTCTTTATCCGGTTGATGTCGATGTTATAATCGGCAAACATCTTTTGGTAAAAGGCAGAATTTGTTTGCAGATATGCCAGTTGTACATTGAGGAGTTTTTCCTGAAATGCCTTGATTTCATCTGCCGGCTTAAATTGTATTTCGGGAATCTTGTTCATGCTTTTACTTAATAACAACCTTGAGTAAATGTTCATAATTAGTAGGACCTATTAACCGTCAGCTAAAGAGACTGTGTGAAAACATCCTCCCCCTACCCCCTCCAAAGGGGGATACCCTGCGGATACATTGTATAGCGCAGCTATCCTCCTTCGGAGGAGGTGCCCAAAGGGCGGAGGAGGACGTTTTCACACAGTCTGCTAAAGCTGACGGCAATTGATAACTAATTATGAACACTTACCTATACATACAATTACATTCCTGAGTACTCTTTTACAGTATCAACAATTTGTTTCAATGCATTGGTATCTTTGTCGGTTGTATACAATGAAACTTCAACCTTCTGACTATCAGTAGACGAGAATTCCAAGTAAGAGAACTTAGAAAAAATGTCGATATAAGTTTTATATTCTTGTCCGCCGAAGCTAGCCATCATCTGAACAACAGGAAGTGCAAGGATAGCATCAATATCAAGAACCATGTACATTGTTTTACCTTTAATGCTCGAAGAATAACGGGCATCTTTCAATGTTTGGGTATAGTTGGTTGTTCCTTTATAAACTTTCTCATCATTGGTCATATACATCCGGTTGTCTTTTACTCCGAAATAGAAGTTAAACTCTCTCGATTTATATTGATATTGATGTGGAGCCAGTTCAACGAGACTTTCTCTGCTCGAATTGAACTTGTCTTTGTTTTTGTAAATAACATCCAGTGCGTCATCCTTTTTAGTGTCGGCATAAGCAACAAAGGTAGGCATGTCTGCCATTGTAACATTCAGTAATGCAAGCGAAACATCACCATTAAATGCTTCAACAAGTTCTTTAGCTACAGCAGCAGCTTCGCTGTCTTCTTCCATTGATTTGCTAAACTCAGGATTCTCCATTAACATCTTGTAAAGTTCTCCTCCGTTAACATTAAAGGTTCCAAAGAAAAGAGGTGCTGCCGGGAAATCGCCCATGAAGTTAGCTTTAACTTTGCCCATCGATTTGTTACTGTTTTTAATTTGCTTGTTAAGCTCCTCGTTTTGAGTAACAAATTCTATATGCGAAACAAGTTTGCCTTTTTCAAAAGAGAAATCTCCAACGATATTAAAATCTTTAGGATTTATGTTCTCGGGTAGAGTTGTACCCATCTGGCGCATTTGGCGAACAATCTCGTCGGAGTATGCTTCTAAAGAAGTAAAGAATAATACATCACCCTTCTTGCTTTGTAGTTTCTGGAAATAGGTGTTTGATTGTATACTTTCTTCTGTTTTAGCTTTTAAGAATGTTGCAATGTTGTTTTCCTGGAAGTTGCGGTTTACATTACCTACAATTGCAGCTGCATCATTGTATGCAATAAAGCCACCGTTGCTTTCCATGAATTTGTAACCACTTTTATCAACTATGCCTTCTGATATTTTCTCTTCTACCATAAAGTTAAGGAACTCCTGTACTTTCTTAGCATCGGCTACCTTCATTACTACCATAGGATCGGTAGATGCAGGAGTAGTAAACATATATACAGGTGATTTCACAGCAAAACCAGATTCTTCCGGACTCTTCATGATCTTTTCTATCTGAGCAACAGTAGCAGGTTTAAGCCCACTAGTCATTGTTTCGATCATTTTTTGTTGTAAAGCTTGGTTCTCTTTGTCGTTCAAACCAGCTTTGTTGGTCATTGCATTGAGATCGAGAGCTATCACTGTATTAGCATCAGCAGGAATTACCTGTGTATAATCGCCTGCGGTTTTTGAACAAGCACTTGTCATGACCAATAATACGGCCGAAAGTACTAACTGATTGATTTTCTTCATTTTCATACACAAATTATAATTGGTTAATAGAATTGAATGTAAAACATGCCGCAAGGGCTGCTGTTTCTGTACGCAGACGGGATTTCCCCAGACTGATGGGGGTAAAACCGTTATCAATAGCTTTCTTTACTTCTTCTTCACTAAAGTCTCCTTCAGGACCTATCAAAATCAGAGCATCGGCTCCGGGTTCAAGTATGTCCTTAAGCATTGATTTCTCTCCTTTGTAGCAATGCGCTATATATTTTTGTTGTTTATGTGGTTGAGTAATGAAATCATTGAATGAGATCATTTCATTTATTTCGGGCAGGCGTGCTTTGAGCGATTGTTTCATAGCCGACACCATGATTTTCTCAATGCGATCTGTCTTGATTACTTTGCGTTCCGAATACCGACAGTTCAAAAAAGAAAGTGCATCGAACCCTATTTCGGTTGCTTTCTCGGCAAACCATTCGTTTCTGTCCATGTTCTTAGTGGGTGCCATAGCTATATGCAAACGGCCTTTCCACAATGGCTCCTGAAAAATGGTTTCGTTAATAGATACCATACAACGCTTATTGTCGGCAGCACTGATCTCGGCTTTGTAGAAATGTCCGGTTCCGTCGGTCAGAGTAATCTCATCTCCTTGCGAAAGGCGAAGTACCCTCAGGCAATGTTTTGCCTCTTCTTCGGGTAATTCCGGTTTGTTACGGATATCCGGTGTATAGAATATATGCATAAGTTATTGTTCGCGTCGTTGAATTTCATCACGTAACAGAGAAGCGAGTTCATAATCTTCTTCTGCAATGGCTTTATTTAGTGCATTCTTTAAAGAGTCCAGACTTTCTTTGGCAAACGTGTTTTGTTCTTTTTCTTTCTTTTCGGCTTCTTCTTCCTCAATAGCCTGTCTTTCTTGTATGGTAATGCTCTCTCGTGCAAGAATTGATTCGTAAATATAAATAGGGCTGTAAAAACGTACTGCCAATGCAATGGCATCGGATGTGCGTGCATCGATCCGGATTTCCGAATCTCCTTTCTTAAAGTAGATATATGAATAGAACACTCCTTCGTGTGCCCGGTAAATAAGTATCTCGCTTATCGAAATATCAAAAAGGGTGAGGCACGATGTAAACAAATCGTGTGTTAGTGGGCGGGGTGCTTTTATATCCTTCATTTTCAGTGCTATGGATTGTGCCTCGGCCGAACCTATAATAATAGGTAACTGACGGTCGCCGTTTACCTCCTGCAACACCATAGCATAAGCCGAGGCCTGTGCCTGGCTGTTTGATATATTTATAACTTTTAATTCTATCTTTTCCATATTTTTTGAGTTATGAGTTTTGAGTTATGAGTTTTGAGTTATTTCCCTGCGGCATCATAACTCAAAACTCATAACTCAAAACTCAAAACTTATTTCTTCTTAAAGATAATTGCGAACAGAATACCAACTACAATCATATAAGCGGCAAACACAAACCATGTGCTTTGCCAATCTCCGGTACGGAATCCGGCATTAAATTCGGTGTAGTGGTTTACTACCAATCCGGCGGCATACGATCCCAGTACGGCACCAACACCGTTGGTCATAATCATAAATACACCTTGGGCGCTTGCACGGATAGACGAATTGGTTGTTTGTTCAACATACAACGAACCCGAGATATTGAAGAAATCGAATGCCATTCCGTACACAATGTTCGAAAGCAATAGCAACCATAAGCCGCTACCGGGATCTCCAATACCAAATAGCCCAAAGCGTAATACCCAGGCAAACATACTGATAAGCATTACATTCTTAATACCGAATTTCTTTAAAAAGAACGGTATGGTAAGAATAAACACCACCTCGGATATCTGGGATATTGATAATAAAACAACTGAGTGTTTTACTCCAAAGGAGTCGATATATTGCGGGTCGCTGGCAAAACTGCTCAAGAACAAGTCGCCAAAGCTATTGGTAATTTGTAAAGCCGCTCCTAAAAGCATGGAGAAAATAAAGAAGATGGCCATGTTTTTATCCTTGAACAAGGTAAAAGCCCGCAAGCCCAGTGAGTCGACCAACGATTTGTTTGTAGTGGTTTTGGTTATTTCGCATTTAGGCAGACTGAATGCATAGAATCCCAGTACCAGAGCAGCCACTGCCGAGAGCCATAACTGCATGTGATTCAGTTTGAATCCACTGAAATCCACCACCCACATGGCTGCAATAAAACCAATGGTACCCCAAACACGTATTGGTGGAAAGTCTTTAACTATATCGAGCCCCTCTTTTTCAAGCGCATTGTATGCAACCGAATTGCTTAATGCAAGGGTAGGCATGTAAAAGATAACGCTTAATAGCATGCAGGTGTACAGTAAACCATACTCTGTTTGAAAAGATGCAGCTATAAGAGATAGCGCCCCAAGCAAATGACAAAGGCCGAGCAATTTTTGTGCAGGTACCCATTTATCGGCAACAATTCCCATCAATCCGGGCATAAAGAGAGAGGCTATCCCCATTGTCGCAAAAAAACTTCCGATTTGCACTCCGTCAAACCCCAGGCTGTTGCCTACATAACTTCCAAAAGATATTAACCAGGACCCCCATATAAAATATTGCAGGAAGTTCATGATTATTAAACGTAGCTTTATACTCATATACTTTGCTTTAAATATAGCTTGGCGTGTGCAAAGATACAATTTTTGGATAAATTTACTATTGTTATTCTCTATTAATAATATTTTCTATTATAGTATTTATCGGGTATATTTGCAGGATGGAGAAATTTGAACTACACATTCTGGGATGTGGCTCTGCACTACCTACAACCCGTCATTTCCCAACTTCGCAGGTTGTGAACATACGCGAGAAACTATTTATGATTGATTGTGGCGAAGGTGCACAATTACAGTTACGCAAATCGCATCTTAAGTTTTCGCGTTTAAATAATATATTTATTTCGCACTTGCATGGCGATCATTGTTTCGGACTGTTGGGGCTTGTTTCTACATTTGGATTGTTGGGGCGTACTGCCGATTTGCATATCTATTCGCCCAAAGGCCTTGAAGAGTTGTTCTCTCCTCTGCTGGGGTATTTCTGTAACAATCTTCTTTATAAAATTTATTTTCATGAGTTCGTTACCAATAAACCAACTGTAATATACGATGATCGTTCGGTTAGTGTAACCACTATACCCCTGCAACACCGTATTCCCTGTTGTGGTTTTCTGTTTGCCGAAAAGCAACCTCCGGCCCATATTATACGAGATATGATTGATGCTTACAACGTTCCGGTTTACGAACTGAACCGAATTAAAAACGGTGCCGATTATATTACTCCTGATGGCGAAATTGTTCCTCATAGTCGGTTAACCCGTCCTTCATCTCCGGCGCGTAAATATGCTTATTGTTCGGATACCCGATATGTAGAATCTGTCATAGAGCAGATAAAAGGTGTAGATTTGTTGTTTCATGAAGCAACTTTTGCTCAGGCCGAACTTCCACGGGCAAAAGAAACATTCCACACTACCGCACAACAGGCAGCACAACTGGCAAAGGCTGCGGAAGTTAAAAAACTGGTTATCGGACATTTTTCGGCAAGGTACGAAGAAGAGAACATACTACTGAATGAGGCCTCAGCTGTTTTTGAGAATACAGTTTTGGCCAAAGAATTATTGTGTATCGAAGTGTAGCAAAAAAAAATACAATATTGTTTTATTGATAGAATTCAATAAATATCTTTGCAGTCAATAAGCCAATTGAAAGCAAACATTAAAATCATGAGAAGACAAAGCACACTATTTATTATCTTTTTTTTGTTCCAATTAAATTCATTCGCACATTTCGCACATACAGATATTCTTATAATGGCTCATCCCACAACCGATTGTGAAGCCGCAAAAGAGTGGGCTTATAGAAGAAATGCTACACCAGAGTTTATCAAACTAGCCGAGATATATTGGGAACAAGCATGTCGGATAGGTATTAATCCGGTAATTGCTTATTGTCAGGCAGCAAAAGAAACCGGTTATGGACACTTTGGCGGCATTGTAGATGTTGGTGCCAAAAACACTTGTGGGATGAAACGACGAGGTAGAAATGGCGATCATCTTAGTGACCACATGAGGTTTGAATCGTGGAGAGACGGCGTATTGGCCCACCTGGACCACCTGGCACTGTATGCCGGAGTAAGCGGTTATCCTAAAGCACAAACCAAAGACCCTCGCCACTATAAATATTTAAAAGGAATTGCCCCCACAGTAAGAAAAATGGGGTCTATATGGGCCAGCTCACATTATTATGGTGAGGAACTTATTGGATTAATAAAGTCTTTGGAGGAGTTTCAGAAGTAAGCTGGCATTATTTTATCTCATAAACTATAAAAATGAAAATGAAAAGAGCATTCACAACAATCATCAGAAAAACAATAATACTCCCTACAATTCTATTACTAACAGCCTGTTCTGTTGAAAGCAACTCACAAGAGGTAGTTGATGAATTTATTTCTCAATTTGATGAAATGAACCTTGACGAAGCAAAAGAATTCCTGAAAAAAGAATATGAGGGCTATCAGCAGCTTGAGGCTTTGTTTAATGGCGGTTCTTTTTTCGGAGACGAAACTCCTAAAGAATATGCTAAGGAAGACGAGTCATACTCCGAGTTTCCAACATTTGCGAAACCTGAAGATATTGAAAAGGAATACAAAGAATTCTCTGCCAATGCTTATATAATACAAGAATATAAATATCCAAAAACCACAATCAGGGTACGGGTAGATGAAATTGAAATTGAAGTTTCCGGAAATACAGATTACCAAGCTAATAAAATATTTTTTCACGATGGTAGTGTTGACGATAAAATACAGAAATTTGATAGCTGGGGAGATTTGAATACAACCAAGGTAATAGACAGTATACAAACCACTATTAGCTATTCCTATGCTGAAGATTATAAACAATACGAGTTTACAGATGAAGTAAATTTTAATGGCGGAAGCATTAAAGTTGCTAAAAAGCAAGGTAATATGGCCGAGCTTATTTTTACAGGTAAGGCCAAGGATTATGAAAAAATCATTGCTTTAAACGATGAAGGCAAAGTTTTAGAATTTTCATCATCTTCATCGGGAACAAAAGGAGCAAAGGAGATGAGTAAAGTATATGCTAAGGCTTTTAAAAAACTTGTAAATGAAGCCAACAATTTTAAAACAGTTGATAAATTGAAGAAAGCTGTAAGAAAAGCATACTCTAAACTACCATCGATAAATGATAACGAAAAGAGCTATACGGGCTTTTTCAAGGGTAATGTAAGTTCGTTTATTGTGTATATGCCCACCAACACAATATCAAAGCAAATTGATTTTACTTTAGTAAACAAAAATCCCAATATTCAAAAACTGATTTATGCGTTTGATACCAACAAAGAAGAAAACTGCTTTTTAAATCAGGCAGGCGAACTTGTGATGTACCCCAACAATGAAAACTTTTATCCGGAAAATGATTTATATTATTATACTGAAACGAAAAACGATGAAGATGATGAAGATGAGGACCCTGTCAGGGAGATTTACTTTCTGGATACCGACAAGGAGCAACTAGTAAAAATACCCGAGATACAATCTGTAAGGACAGTTACAAACACTTGTGTTTCTGTTGAAAAAGACGGAAAAAAGGCATTGTGGAATGCTGAAGGGAAAGCTGTAACACCTTATATATACGATTGGATTGAACGTGTTGAAGGCAGTGAAGATATAATACATGTTTTTATAGATAATGAATGCGGATTAATAAATACTAAAGGTGAAACCGTTTTGCCTGTAATTTACAACCAGATAAGCGACTATACAAACGGAAGGGCATTAGTGAACATATCAGTAGAAAGAGGTGAAAAACTGGTAATGTTTATTGATGAAGCAGGTAAACAGGCAATACCGCTAACACAGTATCTGAAAGCAACAGAGTTCTCCGAAGGCTTAGCTGTTGTTACTGATAAAAATAGAAAATATGGATTTATTGATGTTAACGGAAAAATTGTATTGCCATTAATTTATGATGACGCAATACCTTTTTCGCATGGGATAACACTTGTTGAGTACAACGGAAAGTATGGTTTAATTAATAGAGAAGGAACTTTTATTGTACCTGCCACATCATACGGTTATTCAATGACTGGTATGTATAAAAGAAAATACCACCTCGACCGAAATGTATATAATGAATATGGGGAGATTATAGAAGAAAAAGAATATTAATAATAATAATGAAAATGAAAAGAGCATTCACAACAATCATCAGAATAATACTCCCTACAATTGTATTACTAACAGCCTGTTCTGTTGAAAGCAACTCACAAGAGGTAGTTGATGAATTTATTTCTCAATTTGATGAAATGAACCTTGACGAAGCAAAAGAATTTCTGAAAAAAGAATATGAGAATTATCAGCAGCTTGATGATTTGCTTGATGGCGGTTCTTTTTTCGGAAACGAAACTCCCAAAGAATATGCCAAGGAAGACGAGTCATACTCCGAGTTTCCAACATTTGCGAAACCTGAAGATATTGAAAAGGAATACAAAAAATTCTCTGCCAATGCTTATATATTACAATACTATAAATATCCAAAAACCACAATCAAGGTACGGGTAGATAATATTGATGAAGTTTCCGGAAATGCAGATTACCAAGCTAATAAAATATTTTTTCACGATGGTAGTGTTGACGATAAAATACAGAAATTTTATAGCTGGGGAGATTTGAATACAACCAAGGTAATAGACAGTATACAAACCACCATTAGCTATTCCTATATCGAAGATTATAAACAATACGAGTTTACAGATGAAGTAAATTTTGATGGTGGAAGCATTAAAGTTGCTAAAAAGCAAGGTAATATGGCCGAGCTTATTTTTACAGGTAAGGCCAAGAATTATGAAAAAATCATTACTTTAAACGATGAAGGCAAAGTTTTAAAACTTTCATTATCTTCATCGGGAACAAAAGGAGTAAAGGAGACAAGTAAAGTATATGCTGAGGCTTTAAAAAAACTTGTAAATGAAGCCAACAATTTTAAAACAGTTGATGAGTTGAAGGAAGCCGCAAGAAAAACATACTCTAAACTACCACCAATAAATAATGAAAAGAGCTATACGGGCTTTTTCAGGGGCAATGTAAGTTCGTTTATTGTGTATATGCCTACCAACACAATATCAAAGCAAATTGATTTTACTTTAGTAAACATAAATCCCAATATTCAAAAACTGATTTACGCGTTTGATACCAACAAAAAAGAAAACTGCTTTTTAAATCAGGCAGGCGAACTTGTGATGTACTCCACCTATAAAAATTTGTATCAGAAAAATGATTTATATTACTATACTAAAACGCAAAACAATGAAGAGGAGAAGCCTGTTTACGAGATTTACTTTCTGGATACCGACAAGGAGCAACTAGTAAAAATACCCGAGATACAATCTGTAAGGGCAGTTACAAACACTTGTGTTTCTGTTGAAAAAGACGGAAAAAAGGCATTGTGGAATGCAGAAAGGAAAGCTGTAACACCTTATATATACGACAGGATTGAAGGCATTGAAGGCAGCGAAGATATAATACGTGTTTTTATAGATGATGAATGCGGATTAATAAATACTAAAGGCGAAACCGTTTTGCCTGTAACTTACGACCAGATAAGCGACTATACAAACGGAAGGGCATTAGTGAGCGTATCAGTGGGAAGAGGTGAAAGACCGGTAATGTTTATTGATGAAGCAGGCGAACAGGCAATACCGCTAACACAGTATCTAAGAGCAACAGAGTTCTCCGAAGGTTTAGCTGTTGTTACTGATAAAAATAGAAAATGTGGATTTATTGATGTTAACGGAAAAATTGTATTGCCATTGATTTATGATAGAGCAGAACCTTTTTTGCATGGGATAACAGTTGCTGAGTACAACAAGAAGTGTGGTTTAATTAATAGAAAAGGAGAATTTATTGTACCTGCCAAAGCGCACAATTATGGAATATCTGGAATATCTGGTATGTATAAAAGAAAATACTACCTCGACCGAAGTATATATAATGAATATGGGGAGATTATAGAAGAATGGTAATTGTTATTTATAATAGTATGAACTACGAAAATATTAAATGCCCAAATCCTAAATGTGGCTGGCAACCCGACGCAACAAGTGAATGGATTTGCAGTGAATGCGGAACCACCTGGAACACATTTGACACAATATAAAACCATAGATTATGCATGGATATACACTTTCGATAGAGAAGGAGATATTGTTTCCACTAAGTGTTATGATCAGGATGATGACTTGTTGTATGTAAAAAAAGCAATAGAACCTAACGTGTATGAAATAAGGAATACTAACGAAAAACTCATTTGGAAACAAATCAAAATGTTGGGAAATCCTGTAATTGAAGAAAGTATTTACTGTGTAGACACTTTTTTGGTAGTTTCGAAATCGGAAGGTTCTTTAGACAAAGAAGGAAGGTGCGAAAAGTTTATGCAATACAATTCACAAGGACTACTATATAGTACAATAGTAGAATGTGCCAATGTGTGCTAATGTGTTGATGTAGAAAATGGGCTAATTAGCTACACAATAATAAAATAATTATTTAATTTGCATATTATTTAGTCATTAGTCCATTTGCACATTTGCATATTGACACATTAGCATATTCGCACATTAGCATAAATGAATTTACCCATTGATTTTATCGCACAGATACATGATTTATTAGGAGAAGATGAAGCCAATCGTCTCATCAATTCCTTGCAAGAACCATCTCCCGTTAGCATCCGTATTAACCCCAGTAAGGTAAACAATGCTCAACTTTCAACGCTCAACGCTCAACTGAAAAGGGTACCCTGGTGCAACAACGGATATTATTTGCCGGAACGTTTAACATTTACCTTCGATCCTTTGTTTCATGCCGGGGTTTACTATGTGCAGGAGGCATCGTCTATGTTTCTGGAACAAGCAGTAAAGCAAGTAGTTACCAATCCTGTGCTGGCACTTGATCTCTGTGCTGCTCCAGGAGGTAAATCTACACATTTAAGAAGCTTGTTGCCCGATGGTAGTTTGCTGGTTGCCAATGAAGTGATACGTAACCGCTCGCAGATTCTTGCAGAAAACATAACCAAATGGGGTCATCCGGATGTAATGGTAACCAACAATGATCCGGCCGATTTTGCACAAACAAATGTGTACTTCGATTTTATTCTGGCTGATGTACCCTGCTCGGGCGAAGGCATGTTTCGTAAAGACGAAGGTGCAATTGGCGAATGGAGTGCTGCAAATGTAGAGATATGCCGGCAACGTCAAAGACGTATTATTGCAGATATCTGGTCGTCGTTAAAACCCGGTGGCATATTGGTTTACAGCACTTGTACCTTTAATACAAAGGAGAACGAAGAAAATGTAGACTGGATAACCCGTGAATTAGGAGCAACCACAGTGAACGTACAACATGAATCTGGTATCGAACTAGTGAACGACCTGACAGATAAGAAGTTGAATGTATATCGTTTCTTTCCGCACAAGGTGAAGGGCGAGGGCTTCTTTATGAGCGTTTTACAGAAACATCCGGATGATTCTTTTTCTCCGGTAATGCGGAAAAGCTCTTCAAATAAAAAGAATAAAAAGGTACAGACCGAGGAAATAATACGATCTTCATACTACAAACCGGAACAGGATGTGTTGGAACAAAAGCTAAGAGTGCTACAATCCGGTATTTCTTTAGGTACAGTGAAGGGAAAAGACATTATACCTTCGCACGCTTTGGCTATGACGAATGTGGAACAAAGAAACACATATCCCCAAGTAGAGGTTACTTATGAGCAGGCTATAAGCTACTTGAGGCGGGAGACAATTGTACTCGATCCCACTTATCCTAAAGGAACTGTTTTACTTACTTACAAGCAACAGATTCTGGGTTTTGTGAAGAATCTGGGTAATCGTGCAAATAATCTGTACCCACAGGAATGGAGAATCCGCAGTGGATATTTGCCGGAAGAGGTTAAGGCATTGGCTTTGAGTTGAGAGTTGAGAGTTGGGCTTTAAGTTGAGAGTTGAGAGTTACCATGCGGCATCGTAACTCTCAACTCTCAACTCTCAACTTAAATTAAGCTTTGCGGTAATTTCTGTTTCTGAAAATATTTAGATAACAAAGGGGCCATTGGTGTATTCAACTCTCTGGCATCCTGTGTACAACCCTTTACACATGCGCAACACCTTGTACATTTCTCGGCAATGGTATGTAATTCATCTCCGGCAAGGATGGCCTCGTTAGGACATAATTCTACACATGCACCACAATGAGTACATTTGTTGCTATCGGTAACCGGAGCCTTTGGCATAGGAACATTTTTCTTGCGCAAAGCCATCACCTTTCTCATAAAGCCCAAAAGAGGGAAGAATGGCTGTTTCGGACGTTGTATGGCACGTACATCAACAAGATGTAATCCTTCCACATCTGTAGCATTCAATACTTTTTCTGCAATTTCCCGGCCCAGGTTTTGTGCGTAAGCTAAATCATCCTTATCGGGTCTGCCTTGTGAAATAGGGTTTTGCACAGAACTAAATGAATGTTCGCCTACAAAAGTGGCAGCCGCTATTACCGAAAAACCATGCCTTACAGCGTAGATGTCAAGTTCCATTAAAGCTTTTTCGTACGCCCGGTTTCCATATACAGCAACCAGTACCGCCGGAGTATTATCACCTTTAATTTCTTCCATTCTCTTCATAGCAAGAGGAGCTATTTTACCTCCATATACCGGTGCTACTATAATAGCAAGAGAGTTTGCAGGGATTTGAACACTTCCGGGAGAATGGTAGGTTAAATCTATTTCAGAAACATTTTCAATACCCGTTCCCTGAACAATTGCAGTTGCTACTTGTTTAGAAGTAAAGGTGGGCGAAAAATAAACCAAATGCGCTTTTGTAAGTTCCATAATTGTGATGTTAAGCTGCAAATATATTGTTTTTATGCTTAAAATTTAGAAAAATGCATCAAAATCAAATTTTGTTATTATCTTTGCACCGTTGATTTAAACTCTGATATCCAGATTTCCAATTCAATAGCAATTATCCCTACTCATATTCATAATAACAAATTACAATACTAGCAACTCTGTAGTATCATAGTTATGCTTTGCCTACCTACATATAACCCTGAAATAATTACAAAAAATATATTAACTACTTATTTATACGTATGTATAACATCATTCAATTAAACGACAAAAGTCTGTCGGAACTACAAACCATTGCTCAGGAGTTGGGCATAAAAAAAGCCGATTCATTTAAAAAAGAAGAACTTGTTTACAAGATTCTTGATGAACAAGCTATTGCGGGAGCAACAAAGAAAGTAGCAGCCGATAAAATAAAAGAAGAGCGAAAAGACGATAAGAAAAAACGGTCGCGCGTAAGTGTGAAAAAAGAAGCCGATAAAGTAATAAGCGCTTCTAAAAACGGTGAAGTAAACAAAGCCGAAGCTGCAACGGAGCCTGCTAAACCAGCCAAAAAAGCCCCTTCTAAAAAAGAAAAAGAAGAAAAGGAAGTTAAAACAGAACCGACTGTAGCAGCAGAAAAAGAAACCAAGGCTCCTGCCAAAAAGAAACCGGCAGCCCGCAGCAAAAAAACCGAAGAACCGATAGCCGAAACAACCGAAAAAGAAGTTGTTGAAGAAGTTAAGGAAAAGGCACCTGCAAAGCCTAAAAAAGAAATAAAACTCATTGAAAATAAAAAGGAAGAGGTAAAAGAGCTTCCTGAAACAACCCCTGAAAGTGTTGTAGATGATTTCATTCCAATAGAAGATCTACCTTCGGTAAAAATGGAATTACCAACCGAGTTGCTAGGCAAATTTGAAGCTACAAAAGTAGAACCAACCAAACCACAAGAAAAACCTCAGCAACAACAACCACAACAACAATTCCAACCTCAACAACAGCAACAGCAACAACCCAAACGTGTTCGTGTTGTTCCCAATAACAATAATAATAATAATCAACGTCCGCCGGTACAAAGAAATAATAACGGTGGTGGATATGTTGAAGGACCCGTACAACAGCCTGTACAGGAACGCAAAGTTATTGAAAGAGAAAAACCATACGAATTCGACAATATATTAACCGGTACCGGTGTACTGGAAATCATGCAAGATGGTTACGGATTCCTACGTTCGTCCGACTATAATTACCTGTCTTCGCCCGACGATATCTATGTATCGCAATCGCAAATCAAACTATTCGGATTAAAAACCGGAGATGTGGTAGAAGGTGTAATCCGTCCGCCGAAAGAAGGAGAAAAATACTTCCCACTGGTGAAAGTATCGAAAATCAACGGACGCGACCCAGCTTATGTACGCGACCGCGTTCCTTTTGATCACTTAACTCCACTCTTCCCGGATCAGAAATTCAAGCTTTGCCGCAATGGGTACTCCGATTCACTTTCTGCCCGCGTTGTAGATTTGTTTGCGCCTATTGGTAAAGGTCAGCGTGCTTTGATTGTGGCTCAGCCTAAAACCGGTAAAACCTTGTTGATGAAGGATATTGCAAATGCAATCGCCTCGAACCATCCCGAAGCATATATGATTATGTTGCTTATCGACGAACGCCCCGAAGAGGTTACCGATATGGCCAGAAGCGTAAATGCAGAAGTTATTGCCTCTACCTTCGACGAGCCAGCCGAACGCCATGTAAAGATTGCAGGCATTGTTCTTGAAAAAGCAAAACGGTTGGTAGAGTGTGGTCACGATGTGATTATCTTCCTCGATTCAATAACTCGTTTGGCTCGTGCTTACAATACTGTATCGCCGGCATCGGGTAAAGTACTTTCGGGTGGTGTGGATGCCAATGCACTACATAAACCCAAACGTTTCTTTGGGGCAGCACGTAATATTGAAAACGGTGGTTCGCTTACCATCATAGCTACTGCACTGATTGATACCGGTTCTAAAATGGACGAAGTTATCTTTGAAGAGTTTAAAGGTACTGGTAACATGGAGTTACAGCTCGATCGTAATCTTTCTAATAAACGTATATTCCCTGCTGTTAACATTGTGGCATCAAGTACTCGTCGCGACGACTTGCTGCAAGACAAACAAACCCTTGACCGTATGTGGATATTACGCAAGTACTTATCGGATATGAATCCTATCGAAGCTATGGATTTTGTTAAGGACCGTCTTGAAAAAACCAAGAACAACGATGAATTCCTGATGAGTATGAATAGCTAAGGAATTAATGTGCTAATGTGAAAATATGCCAATGTGCCAATTACAATGCGGATACTGCAAAGTAATTGGCACATTGGCATATTTTCACATTGGCACATTAGCACATTACAGCCTGTTCTTCTGTGACTCTCCTGCACCAGTACCTTTGTACTTGTTTCTTCCCTGGTTAAAACGATAACGAATGGTGAGTCTTACACTACGCATGTTGGGCGTTTCATTTTTACCCATTACATAATAAGTTCCTTCGTAACTGATACGGCTACTTCGGCGGGTCAGGAAAATATCATATCCATTTAATTGTGCAGTTAATCTGTCGTTAAAGAAACTCTTACTCAGTCCGGCATCAATGCCCCAACTCGTTTTGTTTATATAGGTGTTCAGTGTATTGTATTTACTGCTCCAACTGGTGTTGAGATTAAACAAGATGTTTGCAGGCAGTTTGAACGTGTTTTGCCAACGCATATACACCCGGGGGCGATCGAAATCTTTCATTCCAAAAGCCGTATTGGCAGTATACCACTGCTTTTGTAGCATAACTGTGAACCGTGGCGACCAGAAGCCAATGGTAGGTGTAGCATTTATTGTGAGATAAGCAGTGTTGTAAGATTTTGAATTGATAGGTTTAAACAATACAATATTAGGATTCTCTTCCGAGTAGGGCACTGTACTTAATATTACATCGTTTTCGCGTCGGGCATAAGCTGCACTCACCTGCCAGTATTTGTAAACCCCTGTTAGAGAAACGTTATGGCTGATGGATGGACGTAAAAACGGATTACCGGTTTCGTAGGTATAGTGATTGGCATAATATATACTACTACGAAGCGAATAAAATCCGGGGCGTTCAATATCTTGTGCGTAACTTAGTTGCAACTGTGCATTCCCTATTGGCATAGATGCCGAAAGTGAAGGAAACAGGTTATCGTATTTCTTTGATTGTTCGTTTTGCAGTACGCCCTCGTCGTAATAATCGAACACTACATGTTCGTAACGCAACCCGGCTTGTAGTTGCAAGTTACCCAATTCACGGCTGTATTCAACAAAGGCTGCTGTATTTTTTTCTTTAATTTCGTTGTCATCGTTCTCCAATACACCCTCCTTATTGCGATAGTTGGTTGTACGGTTGGTGTACGAAAATTCGCCACCAAAAGAAAAATTACCACCTAACAACGGATGCGCCAATATCAATTTCGAAGCATACAACCTATTTTTGGTTTTATTGGTAGTAGTTACTTGCTGTGCATATCCAGTGCCCGTAACAGGGGTAATGGTTTCTTGCGCATCTTGTTTTTCGTGTTCATCTGTCCACAATAAATCCGTATTAAAGTCGATATCCCAATCGTTTACCGTTCCGTTATAATACATGTTTATGGAGTTTTGTGTATCCTGTCCATCAAGCGAGGTTACACTTTGCGAGTTCTCGTACAGTAGATCATCGGCCTTTATTGCCGTATCAAAATTGCTAAAGTAGCGTCCTTTCGGAGTGCGGTCGTAGCGATATTTAAAACCTACCGAATGTTTGGAGTTCCAGGCATAATTCATTCCGAAATCGGCAATCAAATTCTGGGTCTTATTATACCCGTTGGCTTGAAACAATTGGTTCCAATGCTTGTCCAGGTACGAATCTTGCGTTAGAGTAAATTCGTGCCAGTCTTTGTATTGGTATAGAAATAACATTCCAAAGATATCGAGTCCTCCGGTACGATAATTAAGGTTCACTTGTTCCAGTGCATCCCAATATTTATCATCGTAATCAACAAACGTGCGGTTACTGAATCCAAAACCTTCGCCCACAGGCTTCTTGGTTTGAATACGAATCACTGCTTTTACCGATGCATCATACTTTGCACCCGGATTGTTTATAACTTCTACCGATTTAATATTGTCGGCCGATAGCTGGTCCAGTTCAGAACTGTCACGCATTAGCCTGCCGTTGATGTAAACCACCGGTGTGCCACGTCCCAACACCTGGAGACTACCTTTTTGCGAAGCCACTCCGGGGATATAGTTCAACATATCTTGTGCTGTTCCTGTTTGCGCCAGTACACTTCCTTCAATATTAGTTATCATGGCACCGGCTTTAAGGCGGGTAACAGGCAGATTACCTTTCACAACAACTTCATCCAACATCTGTGTATCGGCCTCAAGAATAATCGTTCCAATATGCCCAGCCTGTATCGGTTGGTACGTTGTTTTATAGCCAATGTTGGTTATCTGTATAAGGCAAGGTTTTACAGTTAATACTGATGCGCTGATTGTAAAATTACCACCGGCATCGGTCACTGCCCCTGCAATAAAGGTTGAATCTTGTTGTACCAGTAGCACAACATTGGCATACTCAATGGGTTGTTGCTGTGCATCTGTAATTACTCCGGTTACACTTTGAGCAGTTGTTGAAAGCACATAAAGCAAAAATGCTAAGAGAAGTTTTGTTCGTTTCATTATTATGTAGTTAATATTCCAGTCTTTACAAAAGTTGACAAAGGTAGTGCATTTTAGTCTTTCTTCCACCACTTCCATGTAAACTTTTCATTCTCTATGGCTTCCTTTCTGCGCTCCTCGAAGAAAGATTGTTGCGGAAAAAGGTCTAATGCAATACCTTTAATCCACATTTGTTCCATCTGCCAGGGAAAGTACTGCATAAAGGAGAATGTGGGTTCGCCCACAACAAAGCGCTCTCCATGCATGCCGTAGCACACCACATAACCTACCAGTCCTACCTGATCTTTGAAGAAGATGATTGTAGGCAAGCGGGTTTTCATTAACTGATCCATAGTAAGTACCTTTATATCGGCCATAAAGCCGGATTGTATGGCTGCATGTTTCATGCCCATAAGGGTTATCTTACCATCTTCAACAGAAGCCCACTCGGTGAGTTGGGGAATGGAGTAAGTTCCGCCATAGTAACGGATAACTGATGCCAGACAGGCAACATCGGGATCGATATTGTGCTCCTTGGCACGAATAAATGTTCGGCGAATGTTTCTATCAAAATTTGATGGCATACTGTATTCTTTTGTTTTAACTGTTGCAAATGTATGGCTTTTTAGCACTTGAGGCATAGACAGTATATAGACAATTAAAAACTTTAAATACTTAATAATAAGCGCATTAATGTTTTATTTTTCATTCAATATAGACAGTATATCTCTATTCGATAAAAAATAACGATGCCTGCTAAAAATATTGCCAAATGTTAACACGATTTGCATATATCACCCAATTTTTGTATCTTTAGCATAGCATAAGATAGCAGATATAATACGGGAATGTTGGTAACTTGAAATTACTATCATTCCCGTATTCTGTTTTTGTAAAACTCCGTAGTTTTCTTTGGCGAATTACAGAGTTTCCCAAAGAAAGCTACGGAGTTTTCCAAACAGAGCTACAGAGTTTTCCAAAGAAAGTTACAGAGAAGCATGCTGGTAGAACAGAAAAAGCATTTGGAGTGAATCGTTGCAAGAAAACGAAGAGTTAATTAAATACAAAAGCGTTAAAGTGAGAGAAAAGGGTAAAGATGATGAAAAATGCATCCAATAAACAACTTGTTGTTTAGTAATTTTACAGCCAACAAAAGGCAAGAAATAAAAAAAACACCTTACTCACCCCTCTTTATACGGGCCACAAGGCCGATTTTATAGCCTATTTTCAAAATGCTGCATTTTGCATTGACGAAATGCTGCATTTCGTTGGATCAAAATGCTGCATTTCGAAAGAGTGAAATGCTGCATTTTGAAATTGCGTTTTGCAGCATAAGGAAATTGTAATTATTTATAGATAGATAAAAATACACATGCAACACTTCCCGATTAATAGTTTTGTATCCAAACATCCAGTGTTTGATTCTTGCCGAACGGTTTTCCCAATCCCTGCATAATCCGTTCTTTCAATCTGAGTTTTCGTTTAGATACAGATGTAGGTAGTATTGCTATTATGGTAGCAATATTTGCAACAGGTATACCTAGCTTTATCAGGCAACACAGTTGTATATCGTCTTCAGTAAGTTGCGGAAATTCTTTGGCTAGTCGTTCGGCAAAGTTATCGAATAACCAATTCATGGTTCTTAGTATTTCTGCCCACTGTATTGTGTCCAGGTATTTAGGTTTCTTCTTTAAGGTATTCAGTTCCTTTATATATTCTAATAAATGGGTGCAAAGAAATTTTTCGCGGTTACGCAAGCATTTGTTTTCCTCGGATAAAACCATTAAAGTTTCCAATTCCTGTAATTTTTCTTTCAACGATGCTGAATAGAGGGATACATTTTTTTGCAACTCACTGTTTTCTTTATTTAAAGCTTCATTCTGAATTTGAATTTCGGTTATGGCTTTTTGTTGTTCTTCCAACAGTTCCTGAACATCATTGTTCTGTTCCATTTCTGCCATAAGTTCGCTTATCCGGTTTTCGTTTCGGCTAATTTGCGATTCATTTGCAAAAATTTTCAAGGTGTAGTTTTTTATCTCTTCCTGATGTTTTTGAATAGTACGTTGTTTTCGTATTAATTTGCGTTGATATACAAAAATCAAAAGAGCTATAATAATTAGTAGTGCAATTAACAGTATTAATGAATTACGAACCACACGGTCTCTTTCTATTTTCAACTGATTCTTTTCATTTATAACTTTTTCCTGATTATATTTTTCCTGCATTTCAATAAGTGCACGACCACGTTCTATTTTATGAATGGAATCTGAATAGAACTGAAATTTATCTCCATACCCTATAGCCTCTTTATATTTCTTTTCTTTCTGACTTAAATAATATAAAGCTTTGTATGCAGATCTTTTTGTGTAAATGTTATCCGTTAACAAAGATTTGTTTAGATAATAGTATGCTGAATCATTTTTTTCTATTGATCGATAAAGATCACCTATTGTTAGTAAATTCTGGGGCAAATCCATATTTTGGTCCATTTTCAAATCAAGTGATTTTTGAATATATTCAAGAGCATGCGAATACTCTCCCATTCGAGTATACACTGAAGACAGTTCATTTAGTGCACGATTGATCGCTCGTATATTTTTCGTTTTTCTTGCAGCTTCAGCAGACATCTTATAATACTCAACACTTTTTTTCCAATCTTTTAAGGAAGCAGATATTCTACCAAGATAGGACAATGCAGCAGATATATAGGAATTATTTCCAGACAATTTAGCATAATCCAAACTCTTTATAAAAGCTTCTTCTGCGTATTGATACAATTGACGATATATATATATATTCCCCAACCCCGAATATATCAGATGCCCCAGTTGATAATCCTCTGTTTTTTCAATCTCTTTGCTTGCATCCAAATAAAATTGCGTAGCTTTTTCTGCCTCACGCCATTCTTCGTTTAGTGCCCCTTCCAAATACAAAGCCAATGCTTTTCTATGCGGATTATCTTGTTCCATAAAATACTGGTAGGCTATGTCTATTAACGAATCGTTCGATTCGTCGATATAATTTTTATACCGTGCTTGTGTAAGTAACAAGCACCAAGTGGCATGTTGCAGGCGGTTAGAGGCAACAGGCATAGGCATTTTTTCTAATATTGTCAATGCACTGTCGGGGTGTTGATACATAATGGATTCAGCGCGAATAAGTTCGGGTAGCAGGGCCTCATCCTTTTGGTGAGTGCAGGAAGAAAAAAATAGAACTAGTATAATAAATAAGAATTGGCTTTTCATTGTAAGCAGATATTTTTATTTGTACGCAAATGTAAACTTTACTTTCATTAATTCAAAGAAAAAAATAGATTTAATCTATTGGCTGACAAGCTTTAACTCCTATAACTCCAATTAGCTCCTTCCATTCTTAAATTTTCTTCCATGTCTTTAATAAAGTATGCAATTTTCTGTTTCAATTGTTCGTTTTCATCGTTGAATGCATCTTGGGTTTTTTGCAGCTTTTCATACATATCTATCTTGTTTTGCATCATCCGGTTTATTTGTTGTTCAAACATTTTTGGTGTTACTTTTTTCACTTCACTATATATGCCCAGCCCATGGTTTACATACTGACTGATGCGAAAATTGTACTCATCTTTTGCCGGGTAAACCAGTGCAGGTAATTGGGCTTTGATTCCTTCAAACATTGTATTCAAATCACCAGAAATGAGGGCAATATCGCACATAGGAAGTATGGGCGAAAGATTCATGAAACGATATAAAGTCATATTATCCGGAAGAAGAGACAGCTGTGCAGTGTTTTGTTCATTGTTACTTAGCAACATTACTTTGTACTGCTTGTTATTTATGCAGCTTTTTTTGATTACTTCGTAAAACCTGTCGAGCTTTTGTGGAGGCATTCCTTCTTCAAGCAGACCAATTATCAGGATGTTATTTTTATCTTTTTTTATTGTGGACAACCAATCCATCATGGCATCATCCGGATTGTGTAGTAATGGTGTTTCATCGTCCGAGGGTGGCAAGTACATTACCGGCACATCTGTTTTGTGTTGAGGTGCACTATTCAATAAATGTGCATCAATAAATATATATTTTATACCTTGTTGCTGGTAAAATGTTGCTTTTTCTTTTAACCCATAATCCAACAATACCATGTGAGGGCTAAACCAATGGAGATCGTTGGGATAATACACCCGACCAATTCCTTTATCAAGTAATCCGGATGTAAATACAGAGTCCGACGTATCTGTGTAATACACTTCATGCCCCATTTCGTACAGCATGGTGGCTAGTTTCAATGTTATTCGTACATTACCAGTGTTGGGCTGCATATCAAAAAGAAAAGTATACATTGCGTTTCTTGTATTTTATATTTATAATTATACAAATGTATAGCTTTTATGTATGCTTCGTATAGACACAATATGGACAATCGGGAATTGTAACTCGTTTAAAAACAATATGTTCCGTTTTTATTCTCAGCCCGATATAGACAGGCCATTCACACTCTTCCAAGAGTTAAAGAAGTTATCGTTTCGCCAGGAGTTATAACTCAAAAAATAGCTATCGGCTGAAAAGCTTTAACTCATTCTTGAATATCATTAACTTTCTCTTTAGCATTTAAATAATAAAAAGTATTTTTGCTGGAGAATTAAAAAACAATAACGGATTATGAAAGAAATCGATTGGTCAAATCTGTCTTTTGGCTATATGCCAACAGACTATAACGTGAGAATCAATTACCGCAATGGTGCATGGGGTGAACTCGAAATAAGCAGCAGCGAGTATATTAATATTCACATGGCTGCCACCTGTCTTCACTATGGCCAGGAATCATTTGAAGGATTAAAAGCTTTCCGTGGAAAAGATGGCAAAGTTCGTATATTCCGTATGGAAGAAAACGCAAAACGTATGCAACTATCTTGCCAGGGTATTATGATGGCCGAGTTACCAGTTGAACGTTTTGAAGAAGCCATTACTAAAGTAGTACAATTGAACGAGCGCTTTGTTCCTCCTTATGGAAGTGGTGCCTCTCTCTATATTCGTCCGTTATTAATTGGTACAGGTGCCGAAGTAGGTGTTAAGCCTGCCAAAGAATATATGTTTCTGGTGCTGGTAACCCCGGTAGGTCCTTACTTTAAAACAGGTTTCAAACCTTCTCCTTATGCTATTTTGCGTCATTACGACCGTGTTGCTCCGTTGGGTACAGGCCGTTATAAAATAGGTGGTAACTATGCAGCCAGCCTTATGGCAGGCGAAGAAGCACATCGCTTAGGATACTCGGCAGTATTGTACCTGGATGCAAAAGAAAAAAAATACATTGACGAATGTGGCCCTGCCAACTTCTTTGGAATCCGTGGAAACTCGTACATCACTCCGAAATCAGACTCTATCCTGCCTTCAATCACCAACAAAAGTTTAATGGTTCTGGCCGAAGACTTGGGAATGACTGTAGAATGCCGCCCTGTTCCGGTTGAGGAACTAAGCACTTTCGAAGAAGCAGGAGCCTGTGGTACAGCAGCCGTTATAAGTCCTGTGGGAAAAATAGACGATTTAGACGAAAATAAATCATACATCTTTAGTAAAGATGGCGAAGCAGGACCGGTTTGTACAAAACTATATAATAAACTAATGGCCATTCAATGTGGCGACGAGCCTGATACTCATAATTGGGTAACAGTACTATAAACTAGTTGAGAGTTAAGAGTTGAGAGTTGAGAGTTACCATACGGCATAACTTTTAACTCTCAACTCTCAATTCTCAACTCTCAACTTTTTAATGTTGTGGGAAAAAATAAACTACAGAAGTTTGCCGACATGGCAAGCTATCCGCATGTATTTGAATATCCTTATTCCGTTGCCGATAATATTCCTTTCGAAATGGCAGGTAAATGGAATAAGGAATTCTTTAAAAACGATAATCCAATTGTGCTGGAATTAGGTTGCGGCCGGGGCGAATACACCGTTGGCCTGGGTGCAATGTTTCCAGATAAGAATTTCATTGCAGTAGATATAAAAGGTGCCCGTATGTGGAGTGGCGCTACCGAATCGTTGGAAAAAGGCATGAAGAATGTAGCTTTCTTACGTACCAATATAGAAATTATTGACCGTTTCTTTGGAAAAGACGAGGTAAGCGAAATATGGCTTACTTTTTCTGATCCACAGATGAAGAAGGCTACTAAACGCCTCACCTCAACGTATTTTATGGAACGCTATCGCAAATTTCTGAAAGATAAAGGCATTATCCATGTAAAAACAGATAGCAACTTCATGTACACTTATACCAAATACATGATAGAAGAAAACAAGCTGCCGGTTGAGTTTATTACAGAAAACCTGTATAACTCCGGGTTAGTTGATGATATATTAGGAATTAAAACCTATTATGAACAACAATGGCTGGATCGCGGCTTAGATATTAAATACTTAAAGTTTCTTTTACCTACCGAAGGTAATCTGGTTGAACCCGAAATAGAAATAGAACTTGATTCTTATCGCAGTTACAACCGAAGTAAAAGAAGCAGTCTACAAAAGAAGTAATGAGTAGTGAGTAGTGAGTTTTGAGTAACGATGCCGCATAACTCAAAACTCATTACTCATAACTCACTACTCATTACTCACTACTCAAAACTCATTACTCAAAACTCATTACTTATGACATTATATCCCAAACTAATTCTTGATGCGCTTGCAACAGTAAGATACCCAGGAACAGGTAAAAACATAGTAGAGTCTGGCATGGTTGACGATGACATGCGCATTGACGGAATGAAAGTATCCTTTTCGCTGATTTTCGAAAAGCCTACCGATCCCTTCATTAAATCTATTGTTAAGGCTTCGGAAGCAGCAATCCTTACTTATGTAAATAAAGAAGTTGAAATAGTAGGTAACATCAATATAAAATCGAAGCAAGCACCCCGTCCCGAAGCAGGTAAACTCTTGCCACAGGTTAAAAATATTATTGGCGTATCTTCCGGAAAAGGCGGAGTAGGGAAGTCTACCGTGGCAGCTAACCTAGCTGTGGCTCTGGCAAAGATGGGTTATAAAGTAGGACTGTTAGATGCCGATATCTTTGGCCCTTCCATGCCCAAAATGTTTCATGTAGAAGATGCTCGTCCTTATGCCGAGAAAATAGATGGGCGAGACATGATTATCCCAATCGAAAAATACGGAGTTAAGCTATTGTCGATCGGTTTCTTTGTCGATCCCGACCAAGCTACCTTGTGGCGCGGAGGTATGGCAAGCAATGCATTGAAACAGCTTATTGGCGATGCTGAATGGGGAGAACTGGATTATTTCCTGATAGATTTACCTCCCGGCACAAGCGATATTCATCTTACCATTGTTCAAACACTTGCATTAACAGGTGCTATTGTTGTAAGTACACCGCAAGAAGTAGCTTTGGCCGATGCCCGTAAAGGAATCAATATGTTTACCAACGATAAAGTAAACGTTCCCATTATTGGATTGATCGAAAATATGGCCTGGTTTACTCCTGCCGAACTTCCTGAAAACAAATATTACATCTTTGGAAAAGATGGTGCAGCCAAACTTGCCGAAGAGATGCAGGTACCTTTACTGGGACAGGTTCCTTTGGTACAAAGCATTCGCGAAGGAGGCGATGAAGGCACACCAGTAGTACTTAATGAAGATTCGGTTACAGGACAGGCATTTATAGCAATTGCAGAAAATGTAGTTAAGCAGGTTAATCGCAGAAATGATGAACAACCGCCAACACAAATAGTTGAAATAAGTAAGAAATAACGAATTGTAATGATCCCGGTTAAATAAGGACTTACAGACGAATAAAAAGGATATTTAGCGTACCGATTTATAAACAAAAAAGACTAGTTTTGCTATTATAATATTGCAAAACCAGCCATGAATAAAACAGATTTACTTGAGAGTTTTGTTGATGCTTTGAGCCAGAAAGCATCCAGGAAAGCCGAACTAATTTCGACTGTAACTGATATTTTACGGATTGAAAAAGAATCGGTAGCCCGTAGGATGAATGGAAAAGTACAATTTACTATCCGCGAAATGGGGATACTAGCTAAAGAACTGGATATTTCGCTCGATTTATTGTTGAACCTGCAACAAGATTATATACCCATATCTTTTAAAATGAATTCTCCCGTATCTGTTTCCATGGAGGATTTTTTATGCTATATGGAAGAATTGGTTACTGTGTTAACCACAAAAAATGAAGATGAAATAGAAATAGGATCGGTAGTTGAATCATTGCCGGTAGAACTCTATATTGATTATCCGTATTTATGTAAGTTTGTTTATTTTAAATGGGGACACTATTTTGTGGGCTCATCGCGGTTCAACTATTATTCGCATTGGGAGCTGCCCGAGAGATTGAATCTTATTCACAATACTGTGAAGAGGATTTTCCACAGATCCAAATCAATTTTCTACATCTGGGACCGTTCTCTGATATGGAATTTGGCAAACGACATTAAGTATTTCAACCATATTCATGCTTTAACTACCGAAGAGACAGAGTTAATAAAACAAGATCTGCTTGATTTACTGGCTGATATAGAAAAACTTACTGAAAATTCTCTTTTTATTGAGAAGCAAATGGAGTTTTATGTTACCAATTTAAATATAGGGGTTAGCAGTTCTTATTACCTATGCGAAAATGATTATGTATCTATGTTTAAATCATTCTTCATACATTCTGGTATCCTGAAAGATTATGAAACAGGCCACAGAGTGCATCAATGGATAAACTCGCTGAAGAAAGTATCAAGCCTGATTTCGGGTAGTGGCGAGAAAGAACGTAAGTTGTTTTTTAAAGAACAACGGATGATTGTTGCAGGGATATAAAGCGCGAAGGGATATAAAGCGCGAAGGCACGAAAGGATGAAGGCGCGAAAGGGTAAAAGTGTAAAAGATCTTCCCCTTTCGCGCCTTCGCGCTTTCATCCCTTCGCGCCTTTAAGTTTAAAGCTTAAACTGCACAGGTACGGTATATTTGCAATTTACAGGTGTACCATCCTGTTCGCCGGGTATCCATTTGGGCATACTTTTTATAACCCTTATTGTTTCTGTATCCAATTCCGGATTAACTGGGCGTACAATTACAGGATTTTCTACATCTCCGTTTTTATTCACTACAAACTGTACAATAACGCGCCCTTGTACTTTATTAGCCTTTGCTGCTTCCGGATATACAATGTTTGTATTTAAATAATTCATCAAAGCAGTTTGTCCTCCGGGAAACTGTGGCATTTTTTCTACTATTTGAAATATTCCGTCTTCTCCAACAACAGCTTTTACTTTTTTAGGGGTATATTCAGGAGAACGGAATTGTACTGGAAGAGTATACCTGCAACGTACAATTTCTCCCGCCTCGTTTTTGGCTGGTTCCCATTTAGGCATAGCTGCAATAACACGAAGTGCTTCCTTATCTAAATAAGGGTCTACACTACGTTTAATAGCCATATCCGAAATAGAGCCATCTTTGTTTACTACAAACTGCACAATAACTCGTCCTTGTATTTTGGCATCCGAATTCATAGCCGGATACTTAACATTCTTATTTAAGAATTTCATAAGTTCACTGTTGCCTCCCGGGAAGTTGGGCATCTTGTGCGCCATCTCAACAACAGGATCTTCCTGATCAATTGTTTCAATACTTTCTCCAGTGGTTGTTACAATGTCTTCAATAACTCTTTCGGTTGTGCGTGCTATGGCCTCAATATTACTAACCAATAATAGTAAGGCAGCCAGTAGGGGGAAGATAAAATATTTGGCTCTTCCAATTGCTTTGGTTCTTCGTTTGTTCATCATCTTAATTCGTTTTTTTAGGGGTAATACATTAAAGTTATTATATAGGGTAGCTACCTGTTTGTTATGTGCCAATCCCAGAAGGTGGTATTGGTATGTTTTGCAATCGTGTCCGGTTTCCAGCACCTTGCGGTCGGCCAGATATTCCAGATTGCTTCTTACTTCTCTTTTAATAAGCCATATAAACGGATTAAACCAGCAAACAGCGCATAGCAGTTCGCTAAAAATTACATCGATTGAGTGCCATTGCCGGGCATGAGTCTGTTCGTGGGTTAGTATTTCTTTTAACTCTTCTTCCGTATGGGCATCCGGGTATATAAATATCCATTTGAAGAAAGAAAATGGTCCGGCTTGTTTATTGAGCATTTGCACTTTAACATCCTTAATATATACTGTAGTGGTTTGTAACCTTAGTTTCAACAATCCGAATAACTGCACCAATAACCGGGTTACTAATAGTGCTGCAATGCCAAGATATACATAAAATAAAATGGTAGCCGGATTTGTTTTTTCTTCGAGTGCAACAACTGCACTATTCTGAATGCTGGGAGATGCCGGCTGAACAAGTTCGGGCATAAACTCGGGCATAAATACGGTTGCATAAATATCGGCCATTGCAACTATAGGTTCTTGTTGCTTTGCCCAATCTTGTATATTAAGAAGCGGATGTAAGAAAGAGATTACCAAGAAAGAGAGTAAGGTTACTCTTCTCCAACCAAAGAACGTATCTTTATAAAAGAATAACCTGTAAAAGCCATAGAACACTACCATGGCAAGGTTCACTTTCAGGAAGTATATTAGTTCGGGATTCATGGCAATATGTTTTAGTATTCTTTTCCTTTTTCAATCATATCAATGATGTCTTTTAATTCATCGGATGATATCTTTTGATCCTTAGCAAAAAAAGACACAAGCTCTTTATAAGAATTCTCAAAGTAGTTCTTAACTACACTGTTCATAAAAGTTTTCTTGTATTCAATTTCTTTAATGGCAGGTGTGTATTGATAGGTATTACCAAAACGCTTTGCCGAAACATATTTTTTTCTTTCAAGGTTTTTAATAATAGAGGCCACTGTTGTATAAGGTGGTGCGGGTGGTTGAAATTTGGCAACAACATCTTTTACAAAACATTCTTCCATCTCCCAGATGTACAACATCACTTCTTCTTCTTGTATAGTTAACTTTTCCATAATTAGTTTATTACGAATACTTCGCAAAGTTACGAGAGTTTCGTAATAAAGCAATAGTCAATAAGTTAATTGATGTTTATGATACAAACTTTTATAAATAAAAAGCCCGCAAACACTGTATTGTCAGAGTTTGCGGGTATTTACTGTTTGGGGTCAAAAATAGTATTAGCGAATAATCAAAGCTAACACTAGGCACATTATTAACAGAAAACTGTAAAGCAGATTTTCACAATTCTTTTCAGTGAATCTTTTCTCTTTCATAATTTCAGGTTAATAGTAGTTTGTCTCTTAACAAAGATAAACAATATTAATTGAAAACGAACAAATAAAACGTAAAAAATGCAATAAAAGGAAATAAGTACTATAATTTGTTACTTATAGAGGTCTCTTTTGGCCTGCATTATTCATACTCATACTCGTTTGGTTCAGTTAGAGGCTGAGTTGAACTAAAAGTGAGGTAAAGGAGGTAAAGTGAGGTAGAGGAGGTAAAGTAGGCGATGCCGCATGGAATTCCATTACTCAACTACTTTACCTCCTCTACCTCACTTTACCTCCTTTTCAATCTGTGTTGAAACAAAAGATACACGTTGTAGGGGCATCCCTTGTGGGTGCCCTGATGTGTGCCGCATGGTTAATATATGCATAGGATACATTGCAAACCATTATCAGGGCACCCACAAGGGATGCCCCTACACCATGCGGATCATTTCAACTCCTATCTGATTTGAACCAAAACTCCCCCTCCCAGAAGTTTAAAATACAAAATTTGTCGTCATTCAACACGCAGAGGTCTTATTCTATTGATTAACAGAGCCTTAAACGCGTGTTGAATGGCGTGTTGAGAATGTTGTTACAAATATTTCGTCACGCTTTGATGAGGGTAAAAGGTTGTCGGTAGAACGCCGACAGTTTCACAGTAGGAAACCAACAGTTTCACGGTAGGAAACCAACGGTTTCACGGTAGGAAACTAACAGTTTCCTATATAGAAAACTACTTGTTTTCTATGCTGTAACTACTTGTTTTCTACATAGGAAACTACTTGTTTCACTGCATAAAACAAGAATGAAACTAGTTGTTTCATGCGCATCTCGCGTGTTGACAATGCTGTAATGATATTTGCCAGCACACTTTGCCAGCACGCTTTAATGAGCTGTTAATCAAATACATAAACAGCTGTGTGCTGGCAGTGCTTGCAAATTTCGATTTTTAACTTCTAGGAGGGGATAAAATTATGGTTCAGTTAGGAGCTGTGTTGAACCAAATAGATGAAGTATGAATAATGCAGGTTAGGAGTTAAAAGGAGTTATAGCCAATAATGGCTTCCATTCTTGAATATGGTTAAAAAAGGACTTGCGGATTTTTATTATTGAAATCGAATTCATAATTTTGCCCTGTTTAGTTATATAAAAGGTACTAGAACTTTTTTGATAGAGAAACGGCTAAACATCCGGGGAAGGAGTCGCACACCTTCCCTTTTTTTATAGGTACGAATTGCATAGTTAAAGCCCTTCGGGCTTATTAATCATTTAGACGATTTACAATATCCATCTTCTGATGTAAAACTCTTATTATCTCTACTCCTTCACTTGATTTCTTGTAGAAAATGAGATGTGATTTAACTTTAGAATAACGGTATCCTTTCCTAATATGCTCAAAACTACGGCCAGACTCAAAATTTTCTGAGATATATTCTATTTCGTTTAAAATCAAGTTATAATATCTATCAGCTTGTTCTACAGACCAGTTTTCTACAGTATAAAGCCAAATGTTATCAATGTCTTTTAAAGCTTCTTCGCTTATTGAATAAAACGCCATTATTTTAAATTCTTGGTATGAAGTTCTTTTAAATGGCTTTCTCTATCAAAGTTTTTGATCTTAGGGCTATTTTCTCCTTTTTCGAGTTCGTACACAATAGCTTTTGCTTTATTATCTTCTTGCTCAAAAACTCTTAGAGCGGCTCTAATTACTTCGCTAACAGATGTGTATTTCCCAGAAGAGATTTGTTCGTTGATGAATCTTTCAAAATAATCTCCTAATGATATTGAAGTGTTTCGTGGCATATTCTTAGCTTTTTCACAAAAATACCAATTTCTGGTATTGAATCAAAATGTTTCATGCTTTTTAATATTCCATAAAAACAAAAAGACCATCCCATAAGAGACAGTCTTTTCTAATTCCAACTTATATTGTATTCTATTGATAAATCGCTTTCTTTCCTGCAAGCAGTGTATTCTTCATTAACGAAACAATTGTCATGGGGCCAACTCCACCCGGAACCGGAGTGATATACGAACACTTAGGAGCTACCTCTTCAAAAAGAACATCGCCTGTAAGCTTAAAGCCTGATTTGGTTTTATCCGAAGGTACACGGGTTGTACCTACATCAATAACTACTGCACCTTCTTTTACCATTTCGGCTTTTACAAAGTTGGGCTGACCTAATGCAGCAATAATAATATCAGCTTCCTGACATTCCTTCACCAAATCTTTGGAGCGGCTGTGGCATACTGTTACTGTAGCATCGCCCGGATAGCCTTTCTGCATCATAAGCATAGCCATTGGTTTACCAACAATATTACTGCGGCCAAGTACCACACACTTCTTTCCGGAAGTTTCTATTTTATATCGTTTCAATAACTCAAGGATACCGTTAGGGGTTGCCGATAGATAGCATGGAAGCCCGATAGATAGGCGTCCTACATTGATGGGGTGAAAACCATCCACATCTTTTTTATAATCTATTGTTTCAATAACCTTCTGTTCCGAAATATGTTTAGGCAGAGGAAGCTGAACAATAAATCCATCTACATCATCATCTGCATTCAACTCTCTTACCTTAGCCAGAAGCTCTTCTTCGGTTACATTATCTTCGTAACGGATAAGAGAAGATTTGAATCCACACACTTCGCATGCTTTTACTTTAGCAGCTACATACGTTTCACTACCGCCATCGTGACCTACCAAAATAGCCGCCAGATGAGGACGTTTGCCACCAGCGGCAACAATTTCATTTACTTCGGCTGCAATTTCCTGCTTTACCTGATCGGAGATTGCTTTTCCATCAATAAGAGTCATATGAGTTATGAGTTTTGAGTTATGAGTTATGAGTTTTGAGTTAACAATGCCGCATGGCAACTCATAACTCAAAACTCATAACTCAAAACTAAGTTATCTTTTTCCTTTCGGCATCATTTTTCCCATCTTACTTGTTGTAACCATCTTCATCATTTTGCGGGTCTGATCAAATTGTTTCAACAAGCGGTTTACCTCCTGAATGCTTGTACCGCTACCTTTAGCAATACGGTTACGGCGCGAACCGTCTAGCATTGCCGGGTTCGAACGTTCGGCAGGAGTCATAGAGTAGATAATTGCTTCAATGCTTTTGAAAGCATCATCGTCCAGATCAATATCTTTAATGGCCTTACCTACACCCGGAATCATAGATGCAAGTTCCTTGAGGTTACCCATTTTCTTGATCTGTTTAATTTGATTGAGGAAGTCGTTAAAGTCGAATTGGTTTTTGGCAATCTTCTTTTGTAAGCGTTTGGCTTCTTCTTCATCGTATTGTTCCTGGGCACGTTCAACAAGCGAAACAATATCACCCATACCCAAAATACGGTCGGCCATACGCGAAGGGTGGAACTGGTCGATAGCATCAAGCTTTTCGCCTGTACCCACAAACTTAATTGGTTTGTTTACAACCGATCGAATAGATAAAGCCGCACCACCGCGGGTATCACCATCGAGTTTTGTAAGAACAACACCATCAAAATTAAGTCTGTCGTTAAATTCCTTAGCGGTATTAACAGCATCCTGACCAGTCATTGAGTCAACAACGAAAAGAATTTCATTTGGATTGATTGCATTTTTAATAGCTTCAATCTCGTTCATCATCTCTTCGTCAACAGCTAAACGACCGGCAGTATCGACAATTACCAAATCGTATCCTTTGGCCTTTGCTTCGGCAATACCATTCTGTGCAATTTTTACCGGATTCTTATTTTCGGGCTCCGAATACATCGGAACTCCAATTTGTTCGGATAATACGCGTAACTGTTCAATGGCCGCAGGACGATAAACGTCGGCAGCTACCAGCAACGGGCGTTTGTTCTTTTTGGTTTTCAGCATTTGGGCCAGTTTACCCGAGAATGTTGTTTTACCCGAACCTTGCAAACCCGACATAAGTATAACAGCTGGTTTTCCTTCCAGATTAACTTCAACCGTTTCGCCACCCATTAATTGTGTTAGTTCGTCGTGAACTATCTTCACCATCAATTGGCTTGGTTTTACAGCTGTAAGTACATTTTGTCCTAATGCCTTTTCTTTAACCGTATCGGTAAACGTTTTGGCTACTTTGTAGTTAACGTCGGCATCTAATAGGGCTTTACGAACATCCTTCAGGGTTTCGGCAACATTGATTTCGGTGATTTTACCTTCACCTTTCAGAATCTTAAATGATCTCTCTAGTCTTTCACTTAAATTATCGAACATATCTGGTTTTTATTAATTTACAGGTTTGGAAGCGCAAAGTTAATGAATTATTTTAATGTGCCAATGTGCCAATATGCCAATGTGCCAATGTTTTAATGTGCCAATATGAAAATATGCCAATGTGCCAATTACTTTGCAGTGTCCGCATGGTAATTGGCACATTGGCATATTAGCACATTGGCATATTAAGTATTGGCATATTAAAACATTATATCTTCTTATTCTGCCATTTTGCTTTTTTGAAGTAAATGTAACTCACCAGTAAAAGTAATGAGTAATAAACCACTTCGGTGGTGAAGCATATCTCTACCGGGGCCTGTAGTACGGTTCCGATAAATAGCATATAAAGTACATAGAATACCAAGGTAAATGATTCGAGCAACAAGGCCGAACGTGTGTTGCCGGTTCCAGAAACGCTATTGAATACCACATTGGCAACCGATGCAATAACCATAGCAATACAAATAACATATACTGATGAAATGCATGCCTCGATCAAGCTGCTGTTGCTGGTATATACAGAGACGATTGCTTTGGGGAAGATAGCAATAGCACCTGCCAATCCTAACATCAGCAGGAGTGAGAAACGGGCAATCTTTTTAACCAGTGGTATCACATCTTTAACACCTCCTGCGCCAATGGTATTACTAACCAAACTGTTGGCAGTTGCCGACAGAGCATTAACCGGAATAAACATCACCACATAAATACTACGAACTATATTGGCAATGGCCAGTTCTCGCTGCCCGATTCGTTCAACAACCATAAAGAAAACAAAGAATGTACCCATTGATAGGAAATGCTGTAACATAGTGAAACAAGAAATGCTAAGTATGCGGGCCAATAGTTTAAAGTCGAACGAGCCGAACCGATTTAAAACATATTTTTTAAGATCGACAGTGATATAGGTATAAAGCACATAGAAGAGTATTGAACTTGCCTCTGCAATAACCGAGGCGATGGCTGCACCTTTGATACCCATTTCGGGGAAACCACACTTACCAAATATCATGGCATAATCTAGTGCTACATTCACCAATGCCATAACAACTGCGTTAATAGTAAGCACCTTTGTCCGGGTTATTCCAATATAGAATGCTCTGAACATGGCTCCCATAAACGAGAAGAAGAAACCAAACACACGCCAGTTAATAAACTCCATGGTGGCATCGTAGATTGTTTCCGACGAAACCACCACCCGCATAATATCGCCACCCCAAAAGCGTGCTACTCCAAAAGCAAAGAAAGCCAGAGCCAACAGAAAGATACATCCCTGAATCATTACCGGACCAACATCCTGATATTGCTGTTCGCCGTTGCGGCGGGCAATAACTATCTGAGAACCAATGCTAAAACCAAATGCTACGGTAAATATGCATATATAAAACAATCCTCCCATGGCAGAAGCACCAAGAGCAACTTCACTAACATGTCCTAGGAAAGCAGTATCGGTTACATTTATAACATTTTGAGCCAGTAAGCTCAGGAGGATAGGAAAACTAACACTCCAGATTTGCTTATTTTTGTACATAGTCAAGGATTTTTTTGAGGCGCTGCAAAGGTATGACTTTTATCCTACTTCGGCACTATATTTCTTCCCAAAACTCACTATTTAGCACACCTAAAAGTGCGTATTAAAGTACACCTAAAAGGCAACCTAAAGGTATACCTAAAGGGCAACCAAAGTCTTTATATATAAGAACGCGCAATAAACCAAAACAAAAACTAAAACAAAAACTATATAATAACTCTAGTGAGTTATTAACACACACTCTCGGATTTAAAATGATATTTGAAACACTAGGTTACGTTTTCATCCCGGTAGGATAACGCTTTCATCCCGGTAGCATGAAGCCTTCATCCCGGTAGGATAAACGGTTTATGTCGGTAGGATAAACGGTTTATGTCGGTAGGATAAACGGTTTATGTCGGTAGGATATATATAACATGTTTTTGAATTTGAAACCGCATAAATAAAGACCTTTATTTACCTTTAATTGTTTATATTATTATATATTTGTAACCAACATTATTAATAAAACCAACCTCTTATGGAAACAAAAAAAATCACCTTTCAGATTTTGTTCACAAGTGATATTCATGGCTCGTTCCGTGACTTCAACTACACCACAAACAAAGAAATAAAGACAGGATTTTCTCGCATAGCTTCATTAATGAAAAAAGACAAAGAAAACTTTCCGGGCACAACTATTATTTGCGATTGCGGCGACAGCATTCAGGGCAACGGCACAGGAGAGCTTGTAAAAAGTGGCAAATACAAACCATATCCACTATTTGCCGCATTTGAGTCGGTAGGGTATGACATTGTTGCTCTGGGAAACCACGAATTCAACTTTGGATTGAAAGAAATTTACTCTACATTCGAAGGATACAAAGGCACGAAGCTTTGTGGAAATGTATACAAAGACGGCAAACTGCTGGAAGGATTTGAACCCTATCGTATTATTGAGATACCCAATGGACCACGTGTTGCATTCATCGGAATGGTGTCTCCAAATATTGATGTGTGGGACAAAGCTAATATCGAAGAAGCAGAAATTGAAACAGAAAGTGCAGCAATTGAGACGCAAAGAGTTATAAAGACACTGAAAGAGAATGATTTGGCCGATTTGTTTGTCGCTGTTCAACACATGGATGAAAAAACAGAAGTGAATCGCGAAGGCTCCGGAGCCAAAGATGTTGTAGAAATGAACCCAGAACTGGCAGTCTTCCTGGGCGCCCACTATCATACAATCAAAGGAAGCAAAGAAAAGCAGCATGTATTATGCAATAGTGTAAAATTCGCCGAAAACCTAAATTCGGCAATGTCGTATGGACAGGTGTTAATAACAGCAACTGAAGTAGATGGAAAATGGCAAGTTCTAAATAAAACCGGAGATTATGATGAGTCGGACGTAAAAACAGATATCATTTGCTCCGACGAAAATACGCCAAATGACCCTGGAGTACTTGAAGTGACGGAAGAAGCTCACCAATACATAAAAAAATACATGAGTGAAACAGTGATAGGCTGGCTGCCAGAAGCACCTCTACTCCCTGCTCCGGAAATCAAAGGTACACACGAAGGTGTTTTAAAGAGTAATTCTCTGATCTATTTTGTTTCAAAAGTTATGCTTCACTATTCGAAAGCTGATATTGTGGGTGTGCCATTGAATCATTTTGAAGCCAACTGTAGCGAGAGGAAGATTACAGCCGGAGGTATTTCACAACTCTATGTTTATGACAACAATACATTACATACTGTCGGCATGACAGGAGCACAAATTATTCAGTGGATGGAATGGTCTTATGCCTTTTATGGCACAGACTTGCAAGGGGGCAAACCTGCGGTGAATCTGGAAACAGATCTTACAATACCTTATGGTACCCGCAAAGTATATCTGCACGATCAGTTTTCTGGAATTAACTATACAGTAGACTTAACCAAACCCGTGGGTCAACGCATTCATGTGATAAGTATGAAGAATGGCGAGGATTTCTGTATGGACAAAGAATACATCGTGGCAACCACCAATTATCGGGCTAGTACCAATTTGGTTGAAAACTCTGACGATGGTATCTTTAAACCGGGACAAAAAACAGCAAGACCCCTTAAAGAAAATATAGAATCTCCTAAGGGAAACAGCAATATGCTTGACCTGATTGCTGAATATATTTCCGAGCTGAAAGACCAGGCTGTACTGAATGAAGCGGAAAACAATTGGGAATTCATCAACCTCAATTGGAACAAGAAATGGCGCAATCTGGCTATTGAACTAATCAACAATGGTACGATAGAAGATTATAATCATCAAATTCCGGTTACGATTGAGATGGTGAAGTCTTACTTAAAATAGAAAACCAAGAAAAAAGGCTGTCCTTCATAATTTGTGGACAGCCTTTTTTAATCTAATCAAATTATTCTAACTTAACCGGTCTCTTTATATAATTCTCCATGTGATCCAGAGGTAGTGTTATGAAAGGAGTTTGCCATCCGCCTATGCGCACATTGACCCCTGCGTACTTAGCCAACAAGGCAGCAGCCTCTGCTTCCGGCAATGTACTTGCTTCTTTAGCGGCTTCATAAATTTCTTTATATTTGTCGGTTGTGCCAATAGCCACGGTCATCATTGCACCATATTTATGAATGAATTCATTAAGTACTTGTTCCACGATTTTATCATTGACACTTTCATCATTCAAACAAATATCGGTAATTACCCCGGCAGCAAAACGCTCCAACTTGAATTTAGACAACGAATTCATCGTTCCCATAATTCCTTGATGTACAGTTCCGGGCACAGGTGAGAAATTGGGAGCTATAGGCATACCATCAAGACGATTTGCCGAAGCAGCCACTCCTCTTCCCTGCCAGTTGTATTGCTCAAAAGTTCCGATACCAGCTGTTATCTTCATTTTGATATTAAACTTTTTGCCTAAAGGCAGGCCATAATAACCGGCTAAAGCCCGAAGAGATGCTATCTTTCTCCATTCTCTTTCCGGCACATCATCTTGGAATAGTTTCTTGCCAAAACTTGCTGAATTCTGAACACAGTGGTAGAACATATCCAAAATATCGCAAGTTAATTTGTCTGCATCAACATTATTATTACCAAATTTAGGAGAGTTCGTGTCAAAATTTACCTTTATATCTTTATAGAGTTTTGTCTTATCTGCCGGCAGAGAAGAGTTGTTCTCTCCAAAATTCTCTCTGATAGCCTCACAGACCTGCTCTAATGTATATTCCTTCTTGTCGAAAACCCAGTGACGAATTGCACTTAACTGGTTGACCATATCCGGAACAGCCCCTATCACTATTCCTCCCAGATTGTGATTGGCTCCTCCTGCTGCTTTATCGGCTCCTTTGTCCATGCAGCCTTCCAAATATGCCGAGAACAGAGGCGATGGTGCTGCATTCTCATCAATCATATAGTACATAAAAAGGGACATCACAGATTGATCTACAAAGAACTGAAGATGCGACTCCAGATAAGTCATTACATCATCAAAACTCTGTGGCACAGGAGTAGTCGGAGACATTTTGGCTCCTCTAAAAAGGGCCTCATCTTTCTTTAGAGATGCCCCCTGATTCAAGGCAGCTTCTACAGCTTGCATACCCACAAGCATGGTGAAAGTCCAGTCCGACTTCCCGTTGAGAATAGGTTCCCAGCAGCCATCAACACAATAATCATTTGCTAACTCCTGCATCTTTTTGCGCACCTCGGGTGTATCTTTTTCATCCTGCATCAAAGCCTTATACATGGCAGGAATCATGATGTCATCATTCAACACCGACGGGTTGTTTTTGGTCTTGAATATAGAGGAAGCAACCTTCTGAATCAATCTTTCCGGGCTATCTTTGTGAATGCGAACGTAAATGCCAGGAGCCGAAAGATTTACATTCTCAACAGCTTGTATGATCAGGTAAGTACAGTCATTGGTGGCATCTGTTCCATCCGGTTTTTTGCCTCCAACAATGATATTCTGCAAAAAATTGTTCACTCCCGCTTTCTGATCAATATAATAGGGATGGGTTCCCAATACTGTGGCATAATCTACGTGATCCTGCTTGATCAGGTGTTTTGAGCTCAGGTTCAAGCGTCCTGCACACTTTAGAATGAAGCATTCAATTATTTCCAGTGCCTTATCTACATCTGTTTCTTTTTCCAGATATGGATACAACACCTGATCTAAACGACCCAATGATATAAAGTTCATCGAAGCATGAAGTGCTATATGAAAAAAGCAAATGCATTGCATAGCTTCATGAAAAGTTTCGGCAGGTTGCGCAGGCACTTTACGGGCAATACGTGCCAACTCATTCAGTTCATCTGCTCTTTCCGGATGTTTCACTGCTTCTTTTTCTGCCAAATCAGCAAAACGATTTGCATAATCGATAACCGATTGACAAGCCAACTTCACTGCCCAATAAAAATCGAATTTCTTTTTCTGTGCAATGAGTTTTCCATCTGCATTTCTCAACAGGCGAAGGCCTTCTTCCTTTTCCTCTGCAGAAGCTTTTTTGTCTCTACATATCTCCTCATATTTCTTTTCTAAAATAGCAGTATCTTTTTTTCCATTCTTTATAATAGGAGACAACTCATCTAGCTGCTTGCTACAGAAATCAATTTTCTTCTGTAATCCATCGCTCAACAGCTCTTCATAGTTCATTGTGTTGTGTCCAAACAGAGAAGCGGCATTCCGATTTGTTATAGAACCTGCTCTTAACTCGTCATCGGTAAGAAAGCGCGGGAAAACTTTTCCCAGCCCATTCGATCCCATTGGCATATTGCCCAGCAGAAGATCGCCTTCCAATATATCAGCAGTGTGAGTGTGTTTGCTATTCTCCTCATCGGTCATAGCAAGCAGCATGCGATCTATTGCAATAGCCCGTCGCACAATTACCGAACAGTTTTCAATGGGCTTCCATAAAGGAAAACGCTCGTTAGGATCTTTTGCTTTTACTACATCATCAAACATTTCTTGAGTAAACCATTCATTCGAACGATCGCCCAATGCTTTGGTAATCAGATGATCATAAAGCTTTTTCACACGCGCACTCATTTCAGTGCTTAGTTTCATTGTTTTCATACTTAATAGTATTGAAATTGGTAAATACTAATGATATTTTGTCTTCACAGGCCTTTATTTCTTCCTGCGAAGGTGGATTTATTTGTAAAGGAATACCACTTTGCATATAGTGTGCATCATAATATGGATTCCACGGGTTCAGACAAACAGAAGATAAGGAGAACTCTTTGAAGAGTTCCAGAATATCCTCTAACACATCATCGCGATCGAAGAAACCCGGAACCATAGGTATACGTGGCAAGATATTGGCATTCTCATCAGTAAGCAGTTTCAACACTTTCTGTATATGCTTGTAGTGACGTTTATGATCTTTGCCTGTGACTACTCTCATGCCAAACAGCCACAGGTCAACAAGTGGAAGCACATTTTTATATATCTCCGGAGATAGCAATCCTGATGTTTCTACTGCTGTATGATAACCATTCTGTTTACACAACTGCAATAATTGCTTCGCTGCATCTGTCTGTAACAAGGCTTCGCCACCCGACAAAGTAATGCCTCCTTTTTTTCCTCCCAGTTGAAGATAAGGAGACACTTGCTCAAAAAGAGAAGAAACCGAAACTTCAACTGTTGGCAAATGCAATGCACTTCCTTTCACTCCGGTTACACTTGCCGGACATTGTTCAACACAAGATCCACATTGAATACATTTATCGCGGTTTATTATATGTTTATTCTCAATAAAAACATGGCATTGATTTTTGCAGGCAGAAACACAACGTTGACAGCCAATACAGACATTCGGATTGAAAAGAAGAGGAGCATAATTTAATTGTGAATGCGGAGAATGACACCACTCGCAGCGCGCATTGCATCCTTGAAAGTATATCACAACACGTACCCCTGGGCCATCGTGTACAGAGAACTCAGCAATGTCGTATATCCGAAGTAAACAAGAAGTATCTGATTGACCCTCTTCTGTCAGATTTATTTTCATACTAATGACCCGTTGGCGGAATTAATTAGTTAATAATATGTCTAAAAATAAGTTGTACATTTAGTATATTAGAAGTGACCAAAGTCCTATGCACAACTTATATGCAATATTCGCAAAATTTCTTCACATCTGCAAGCAGTTTTCTTATAATCTGGTAAATGAACATGGTAACATCCTTCGCTCTGGAGTTATTCCTCGCTTTTCTGATTTAGAAGTTTCTCTTAGTTTAAATCAAAAGACTTGGAAACCAACATTTAAACCTTTCGTAAAGGCCAGAAAAAGAATTGAAACGCTCTTTTCTCAAATGTGTGACCAGTTTATGATGATTAGGAATTACGCTAAAGACGTCAATGGATATATTCACAAGAATAATCAGCAAAACCAGTTTTATAATATCAACAAAATAAATAATAAACCTATCGGAAGAGTTAAATATGCGCTAATTTAATTCCGCCAACGGGTACGAACAATTATGTAGTACAATATAATAGTTTTAACACTCCCCGAATTGCAAGTGCCAATTAATCCTCTAACTTTGCATTTATGAACAGCACATCACAACTGACAGACCAGCAGATTAATGACATTCGAAACGGTAAAGTAGAAGCTTTCGAAATCCTTTTTGAACTATTTTATATACGTGTAAAGAACTTTGCTCAGGGAATGATTAAGAACGAAGACAGTGCAATGGAGATTGCCCAGAACGTCTTTATGAAAATATGGATGGCCCGTGAAAGACTCTCTTCCGAACTATCCCTCAGCAGTTATATATTTACTATCGCCAAAAACGAAATACACGATTACTTTAAAAGCCAGTATTATTTTCTCAACTATCAGGAATCATTGCGCGAATCAGGCAATAATCTTGAATACGAAATTGATTCCGAGTTCAATCTCAATGAAATAAAAGAGGTAGTAAGCAAAACCGTAGACAAAATGCCGGAACAGCGTAAACTGATTTTTAAAATGAGTCGTGAAGAGTTTCTGAGCAATGAAGAAATTGCAAATCGCCTGGGTATATCAAAACGAACAGTTGAAAAACATATCAGTCTGGCACTGGCAGCCATAAAAAAGAATCTTAGTGATTTTATGTTCTGGGTATTTGTGTTCTTAATTCGGTTTTGAAACGCTGAGTTGCGCTAAGTTTAAAACCTAAATATTCTCCGCGTAACTAAGCGTTTCAAATAAAAATACAAAAAAATCACTTCTCCATTACGTGTGTTGCCCAAGTTATCAGTATTAATTATAGAAGCAAGATTAAAATGAACAAAACAACACCAACCAAACAGGAAGTATCCAGATACTTTTTTAACGTCTGCGATGTTAAAACAGCCCGGAAAGTGGAGCACTGGTTTTTTCACCATGGGAAAAGTCCGGAAGCCAGCGAACTACTACTTTCCATCTGGGAAGAGCTGGACCAGTCAGTTGTAGGACAGGAAGAAGCTCATCTGGCGTTTGAAGAGTTCAAAAAACGTTTCACAAATATTCAGGCTGCACCAACAACCCCAAGCAAACCGGTAGCAAAGGTGAAGTGGACAGTATGGATACAACGTGTAGCAGCTATCTTGTTACTACCTATCATTGCATTCACCCTTTACCAGTATTTTTATATACAGGAGGAAAAAACTGTTATGTGGGTTGAGAAAAATATCCCTTATGGAGAATCCGGTGATATTACTCTACCCGATGGTACAGCTGTACGGATGAATGCAGGAAGTAAAATTATCTATCCCGAGAAGTTTTTGACCAACAACCGTCAGGTGTTTTTTACAGGTGAAGGACACTTTACAGTTGCCAAAAACAAACGTAAACCTTTCCTTGTACAATCTAATGAGATAAACGTGGAAGTACTGGGAACCGAATTTAATCTTAAATCTTATTCTGAAGATAAGATTATACAGTTAAGCTTGCTTAACGGATCGGTTGAATTTGTAGGTAACACCAACCGGAACAAACAAATAAACTATGTATTGAAACCCGGTGAGGAAGTTTTTTACGACAGGGAAAAAGTTACACTTTGGAAAGAACGGTTTACGGTAGACAACTACTCTTCCTGGAAAGATAAGAAATATTACTTCAAAGATGTTAGGTTCGAAGATATTGCTAAAGAATTGGAACGAAATTTTAATCTGAAAATTGTGATAAAAACGGATTCTCTTAAAGACATTCATTTCCGCATGGCCTTTGTCAATAACGAGTCGCTCGACGAAATTCTGCAAACAATAAGGAATGCCGACAAGCGAATGCATGTGGTACAAACCGGTCAGATTGTGGAAATATACTACTGATAACAGAAATTAATTTAATATTTTATGAGACACAATGGTGCGGCACACATTAACCGAAGTGACGGGTCGGATTACCTGCTTGATCTTACTGCAACTTACAATAAATCTTTCAACGACCATAGCCTGAAAGGGCTTGTGGGGTATGCATTCCAGATATATAACTCGGAAGGATTAAATGGTACCTCGCGCGATTTTATTACTGATGCATTCCTTTACCATAACATGGGTGCAGGTGCCAAAGACCGTCAGGAAGTAGGTTCATCAGCCAGTAAGCGCTCTATAGCATCTTACTTCGGACGTGTAAACTATAGCTATAAAGACCGCTACCTGGTTGAGGCAACTCTCCGTATTGATGGCTCTTCAAACTTTACACCCGAAAACCGTTGGGGGTATTTTCCGTCAGCTTCCGTAGGATGGCTGTTTTCTGAAGAATCGTTTATGAAAAATACATCTTCATGGCTTTCTAATGGTAAACTCCGTGCTTCTTATGGTTCTACCGGAAACGAGAATGTGAGATATGGACTACAAAATACGTATTCTATTGACTGGCGAAATGCTATCATTGGTGGAGGCGAAAACAAAGGTGCTTATGTAAGTGCCATGGGTAATAAAGATCTCACTTGGGAAACAACTACCGAGTTTAATATTGGTATAGACCTCGGATTCTTTAACAGACGTATTCAATTGACTGCCGAGTATTTCAATAGGCAGGTGAAAGATCTTTTACAGGGTTCAAAACCAATTCCATCTTATAATGAAGTAGGTAGTATTGTTGCCAATGCAGGTAAGCTTCAAAGCCAGGGATACGAAATAACATTGAATACGGTAAACATAGTAAGCAAGGATTTAGAGTGGAATTCAACCCTCACCTTATCACACTACAGTGATAAATGGAAAGAACGTCCTTCTTACCTCACCATGAAACCTTATCAAACAAATAGCGATCCATACAACGCATGGTGGGCCTACGAAGCTGTAGGTATTATGCAACCGGGAGACGCCGTTCCTAATGCACAAAAAGACTTGTTGCCAGGTATGGTAATTCTGAAAGACCGGAACGATGATGGTGTTATTGACGATGAAGATAAAGTGTACCAGGGTAGCGGCTCACCTAAACTCACATTTGGGCTAAACAACGCTATACGTTACAAGAACTTCGATTTCAGTATCTACTTCTATGGCGAGTTTGGAAATAAAAGAGGAGCAAGCTATAAAGAAAACTGGACGTTTATGGATACCAACCAGTCTGTTAATGTATCTGTATGGGCAAATAAATCATTCAGTAGCACTAATCTGAATGGCCAGCATCCTACTTACCTGAAACAGGGAACATACGGCTGGGGCGACTTTTACACAAAGAACATCTACTTTGTACGTTGCGGTAGTATAACATTGGGCTACACCATTCCGGTGAAAAAGAACATTCTGGAAAATGTACGCGTATATGCCAATGTTAACAATCCGTTTGTGCTAACTAACTGGACAGGCTTAGACCCGGAAACAGATAACGGTTCGTTCCCTTATCCTAATATCCGGTCGTTCGGTATGGGTGTAAACATAACATTCTAATAACAGAAAAACATAAAGCATCATGAAAAAACATGTATTAAACAAAATAATAGCATTTGTTACCTGTATGGCGCTATTTACCGGTTGCCAACTGGAAAGCGAACTATACAGCCAGATTGGTGAGGAGATGGGTTTTCCCAGTAACGCTGAAGATGCCACAGCACTCGTCTCAGGAACCTGTTATACCATCTTTTCACCTTGGGGCATCTTTTATCCAGATGCAGGATACTTCACCAACTCGGAAATGGTTACCGACATTGGCGAGATTTCTTGGGGATGGACTACTGCATACAACTCTTACGAGGCAGATGATTGGCATATAAATGGAGGCAGTCGTTGCCAGTACCGTTCGTACAATTATATTTCAATGATGACATTGACATTACATAAAATAAAAGACGTGTCGATGGATGAGAAGTTAAAACAACGTTTGATGGGCGAAGTTAAATGTGGTCGCGGTTTCCTGGCCTTCCTGTTATATGACCTGTATGGTCCTATCCAGATTGCCGACCTGGAAACCCTTCTATCACCCAAAGATGAGAAGCTTATTCCACGCCGTACGGATGAAGAAATGCACGAGTTTATCGAAACCAATTTACTGGAAGCAGCAGAAGTTCTTCCTCACAGCTACTCTTCGGGTGAATACGGTCGTTTCACCAAAGGATTGGCAAATACTGTATTGCTTAAATTTTATATGCTCACTAAACAATGGTTGAAAGCAGAAGCCATTGGGCGCGAACTGACTAAACCCGAATACGGTTACAAACTGGTAGATAATTACAATTCACTCTTTGATCTGGGAACAGAGCAGAACACCGAAACTATTTACGCAGCCGCAGCCAAAGCCGGCGTAATCGAGCATAAATGGCATGCCCATGTATTACCTTCGGATTATCCAACACCCGCAGGTGTAACTATGACCAAGTGGGGCGGCTTTAAAGTGGCATGGCCATTTTATGAAACTTACGAAGCGGGAGACAAACGCTTGCAACGTTTAGTTGGCGAATATACCGGAACAGAGGGTGTTGTACACAACCGTAAAAACGACCGCGACAGCGGAACACAAGGTCAACTTTACAAAGGTGCCGTGCCTCAAAAATTCGGTTTGGAAGGAGTAGTTGGCGAAAACTGCGAAATAGATATTCCGGTTTACCGTTATGCCGATGTTATTACATTGTTGGCTGAAGCTATAGTACGCAATACAAATAAAGTATCTCAGGAAGCTATTGAGCATTTGAATGCTGTTCGTACCCGTTCCGGACTTCTGCCTTATAGTACTGCTGACTTTAAGAATGTAGATGAGTTCTTCGAAAAGCTTCTTCTGGAACGCGGACACGAGTTCTATTTTGAAGGTGTACGCCGTCAGGATCTTATCCGTCATGGTAAATTCATTGAAGCAGCTGTAAAGAAGGCAGAGTTTGAAGGACAACCAACAGGTAAAATTACTACTATAGTTGATGGCAAGTACAAGTACGAGCGGTTCCCTATTCCGCCCAGCATTATTTATGAATCGCAGGGATTGGTTATTCAGAATCCGGGATACTAGTTTATTTACTATTTTACTATTTATAATTTACAATTATGAAAAAGCATTTACTATATATTACGGCCGTTCTACTGGGCTCAATGGTATCCTGTGTAGACGATGATAGCTATAAAGTTGAGGTGCCGGTTGCCGATATCACACTAGCATCACCAGAAGAAGCAGAAAACTTCGATCTCAACAATATGGAGATTGATGAATATACTTTCTCATGGAATGAAACAATAGACGGAGGTACTACTCTCCTTCTCAGTGCAAACGAGTTTTTATTGAGTCCCATTACATTTGATACTGGTAATAATAAATCTCATTCCATTGCGGTTGAAGTACTCGACCAGATTGCCTCTGCAACAGGAGCCGTAGGCGGAAATGCAGGAACTGTATACTGGGGAGTGAAGCCTACTAAAGATCTGGGTATAGCAGCCCGCGAAATCCGTTCGGTCAATGTGCGCCGGTTAATATCACGTCTGCTTGTTCCGGAAGACCAGAAACAGATAGCCTTGGATAGTGACCGTCCTGAACTGCCTGTGAGTTTTACATGGGACCCTGAGGGGGAAGATCCATCAACAGAGTACACCATTACATTCTCTGGTAAAACCGACATGAGTGGTGAAGTAATAAACTTCCCTGTAGGAGCAGTTAAAGTAGCAGGTCTAACACAAAGCCAGTTGCAAGAAGTATTCCTCAAATATTCCAACCATCCGTTTAAAGGTATCCGTGTATATTGGAATATACAGAAGAAAGGCTCTGCCAACTATCTTTCAAGAACTTCATCGGCCCTGGATATTGACCCAATGATGATATTCCGGGATGTTCGTGGTGACGAAGATATCACTTACAAAGTTGCTAAAATATCCTTCCGCGATGGACGTGTTCAATACTGGCTGGCCGAGAACCTGCGTACTACAAAATATCCCGACGGAACAAATATAGAAGACGCCAATATAATGTTTGCTCCATCGCCAACATTTACCGACGAACAGATAAAAACCTACGGAGGTTATTACCGTCCGAATCCTACTATGTTCACTAAACTACCATCTACAGGATGGAGGATGCCAACCATAGCAGAATGTCGCGACTTGTATGCCGAGGCACAGGCTCAGGAAGGTACTTATAATGTACTGCGTGATCCTCAGTTCTATAACTACGAATCTACACAAACCGATCCTAAAGTTAATAAATGGAAGCTAGGACTGGTTACTGCAGGCCAGCAACAAGGCGAGGATAAAGCAATTACCAATACTGGCTACTCATACATCATGGCTACCGGAATTGGCGAGGATAATCATCGTGCCGCCATGCTCGATCACTTCGCTATTTGGGAAGTTTGGGCGGTTGGAACCAATGTCAGATTAATCTATAACGAATAAAAATCCGAAGCAATGAAATTAATCAAGCTGTTTTCAATAGTTTCTATATTCTTGGCATTATCGGTACAATCCTGTTCCGATGATAAGCCAACCCAACCGGTATGGGAGTATCCGGGTAATGGTGATAAAGATCCGGAGGAACCGGAACAACCCGAACCCATAGGCCCTCTTACCAGCATCAAGGCAATTTGTAACCCCGAGAGGGGTTACAACCTTGAAAGTAATTATTTTGCTCATAACCTGGCTAATCCTTGGCACAATGTTTCTTTTCCCAGTCTTTGGATACCTGAAATAGAGACACTTAATAACGCCAAAGACGATGGTATAACTTTAACCCAACTTACTTTCTATCTGAGTGAGTTCGTAGGAAAAGACATCTCACAGGAAGCATTCGATAATATGCAGAAGGTATTTGACAGTGCCCGCGACCTGGGTTATAAAATACATATCGTATTCGCCTACGACTATGATCCGTATGCAACGGATGCAACATTCGACGATGTTTTCCGCCATCTTGCACAAATAAAGCCATTCATTGAAAAGAATATTGGCATTGTTGATTTGTGGCGCATGGGATTCATTGGCGCATGGGGCGAAGGCAATCAATCACCAATGAGCAACGACTGGGAAAACAAAACCAAGCTGGTAAAAGGCATATTAGATGCTTATCCAGAGCGGTTTATGGCTCTGCGGTATCCAAGTCATCTGGCCAAGTTCATTGATCTGGGATTAACAGATGAGTACGTAGCGCGGGTTGGATATACTAACGACTACTTCACGGCTTCGGAACATCCCCGGGCACCGGGCAATGATTATACCTTTGGCTCGGCAGATTACCTGCAAGTAGAAGAAAAAAGCCCGTTTGTAAAAGTGGTTGGCGAAATTCCTTATAATGAAGATACTGAATGGGGACTTGATTTCCTAATCTCCGTACCTAACTCTATCAAAGCATTAAAAGAGCATCATTACAGTGCACTAGATGTTACCCAAAACAATGCTCTCAACTTTGAGAACTGGAAACGTTACGAGCTTACTCCTGATGAGTTGAAAAATATGAAAGTATTGTTCGATGATGCTTATTTCCGCAACAGCGAAGGAAAACTGGTTAAACGCTCTGCTTATCAGTTTGTACGTGATCACCTGGGCTATCATCTTTATCTGAATGCGGAAAAAACAAAGTTGGAGGTAAGTGGCAAACAATTATCTTATAACATAACTGTTTATAATACAGGTTTCTCAACCATACTTAACCCTCGCCCCGTACATCTGGTATTGGTAGACGATCAGGGTAATATTGCACAAACCATCACCCTGGAAGATGTTGATCCGCGTAACTGGCAACCATACGACCCGCAAAAGCAGGATTACAAGCAAATTTACCACAGTATAAAAGGTAATACTGCAATTACAGTATCGGGCAAGTACAAAGTAGGACTGTGGTTACCTGACCCAACCGAAGAACTAAAAGATATTGATATATTCTCTATCCGGTTTGCAAATACTGCTACAGTGGAGACAGAGAAATACAGAATTAATATTATAGGCGAAACAGAATTTTAATAAAAAAATATTCCCACATGAAAAGTCTAACCTTGATCTCTCTTATATTTATCACCCTGTGCAGTATTTCATGCACAGGGGCGGATTCCCCAGTAGGTCCGGCCAATGCTGGACCCCTCCGGAATCCGGATCGTGGGTTCCATCTGGAATCCAATTATTTTGCCGAGAACTTTACTAATCCTTTTAACAAGAAAGAAATATTCCCAAAGGGATTTATTGGCGACCGCGAAAAACAATTTGATGCAGAAAAGGAAGAAATCACCCTACTACAACTGTATATTTACCTCACTGAGTGGGTAGATAAAGATATATCTCCCGAAGGGTTGGCTAATATACAGACCTTGTTCGATGCTTTGGAGGAAAACGGATATAAAGCTATCTTACGGTTTGCATACAACTGGCAGGGATTAAATACTTCCGGTGGTGAATCTCCCCAATGGATAACACGGCATATTGAGCAGTTACGCCCTATTCTTACAAAAAACCGCGGACTGATTGCTACGATTCAAACTGGGTTTCTTGGTGCCTGGGGCGAATGGCACACTACTCCCATGCAAAAAGATATGGAGGGTAAAAGTGCAGTAGTAAATGCTTTACTTCAGGCTTATCCTGCCCCGTACAGCATACAGATACGTATTCCCGACCATAAAAATGCTTTAACACTTAACCGCGAAGAAGACCGGATACGCATATCGTATGCAAATGACTATTTTACAGCAGGTGAGCATAGTCATGCTCCCGGAAATGACTTTATACCGGGCAGTAACTGGTACAAGCAGGTACTTAAGGAGTCTCCTTGGTTTTTTATGAGTGGCGAGATTCCTTATGATGAAGACACGGAATGGGGGCTTCCGGATCTTATCAGTACTCAAACTACTTTGAAGATATTACGTGATCATCATTATTCGGCCTTTGATATCACACAAAATTACACAAAGAACATCACTTCTTGGAAACAAATACAAATTACACCGGAGGCTCTCCGAGCAGATAAAATTCTGTTTGCTCCAGAGTACTTTCTGGACGAAAAGGGAAATCCAAGGGAAAGAACTTTTTTTGATTTTGTGCGCGATCATTTAGGATACCGTTTAAATCTAACCTCTCATCCTATTCTCTCTACCAAAGATGATATACTAACTTATGAGATCAGCCTTACCAATACTGGATTTGCAGCACCAGTTAATCCGCGCCCCGTATTTCTGGTCTTTATCAATAACAAAAATGAGGTAGTGAAAGAACTACAGTTAGAGCATGTAAATCCGCGTAACTGGCAACCTTTCGACAATGAAGCAGGAAACTACAATCTGCTAACACATACCATGAGTGGAAGCATCAGTACCGGGCTATCTGGCAAATATAAGGTTGGCTTATGGATGCCGGATAACGAAAAGTCATTACGTTACAATAGTATTTATGACATAAAATGGCCAGAGAATCTATATCTTAGTCATTGGACGGATGAGGATGGAAAGTATTTTATCAATCTTGTAGGTCAAGTTAACTTTTAAACTCTGGATCATCCCGGTAGGATAATACTTTCATCCCGGTAGCATGAAGCCTTCATCCCGGTAGGATAAACGGTTTATGTCGGTAGGAGAGAGGCTTTATCCTACCGGGATGAAACGAGTTTGTAATTTCTTATTTTTTTGTTAAATTTGTAGCTTATGAAAAATAAGAAATCATTCCTTATCATTGCCCTTGCCTTATTAGCAATAGCAACCCTTACAATACATTTTGCTCCCAATAACAGCAAGCTTGCTGTTATTGATACCGAAGAAAGCGAGCAAGAAGCATCCTATATTATAGAAGAACCATTTTATGATGAAGAAAGTGAACAAGAAGTACCCGATGATACAACGCATTTAGCAAAATTCAAACCTAAATATTGGTTTGAGGATTTTAACACAGAAGTATATAAAGGTGAACCAGCTGCTCCTGATTTTACCAATAACCCGTTTGCCAACGATCAAGAGTTTGTTGATTTTATAACCAAGGGTTGCGAAAAAAACGGTGTCAACTTTGGCGGACACTATACCATTATTGAAAAAGGATGTGGTGCTATGTGCGAGCATATATTTATAGTCGATCGCAAGTCGGGGAAAATATTTACGCATATAACATTAAAGAAAAATGATGGTGAAGATGGAAAATATGGTTACAGATATTGCAATGATAGTAGATTGTTGATTGCCAACAGCAATTTATTAAATGCTGATAACTATTACATCACAGCATGGCGAATAGAACCGGAGTTATACAAGTGGACAGGCAAAGATTTTAAATTTATTCAATAGATCGAAGATTTTACCAAAATCTACTCAGCTCATAACTATAGTCCTGTAAACGGTCGCAGGTTCTTATAAAGTAACCGAATTCCTCTTGGTATGAGTTTACTATTAGTTTATTAAATAATCCACATTGCTCACTTTGCCAGTTTGTTTTTACTTGCCACTTTCCGTCTACCCAATCATAACTTAAACATGGATCTTTGCTTAAACAGGCTTGTGCATAAATGCTTTTGGCTTTTATATCAGGAGTTTCTGCTAATTCCTCGGCCAATCTGAAATATTTTACTGCTACCGAATCAAGAACATCTAATTGTTTGCTTGATTCGAGAGGACCGTTTTCTCCTCCACCATATAGCTCTCCTTTACCATAATGAGTGATTGCCCAAAGTTTTCCATAATACGAAGCATTGGCCAAAACTGTTGCATATTGATAAGCCAGAGAGGCTTTTATTGCCGGATTTTGGCAGGTACTTATTAAATGTTTGAACTGAATTGTCTGGCGACAAAACCTAAGTTTATAATCGTATGTTTCAATAGATTGCTTTCGGTCGAACTCGTACCTCTCATTGAAGCTTGTATAACTATAGAGCCAAATATCGGTTGATGAATCTTTTTTAACCAGGTAATTGATTATGTTCTGACGAGATAAGAACTCATTACTTAATTTTTCAAGATAAGGAACTGCCTTTTCAAATTCCGCCATTCGTATATATTTAGTTGCAATTAGGTCATTATAAATAGCCGGGTCTTTGTAACATTGTTTGGCTATAAATTGATCAAGGGCAGTTTTGGGCTTTTCAAATATGTACTTCTGATAGTCAATTACCTGTTGAAGAGGAATTGTATCCAGATGACAGAATATACTGCTGGAATAATCGTTGTTCCAGTACCATTTGCTTGTATCAGCTTTTTCTTCACGATGCTCAAAATGCTTGCTGCGAATTTCAGTCTTTAAGCCAATTAACCCACATACCCGGTTTGTATTCCCTTTTTTCTGGTAACCAGGAACCCAATGATAATCTATTAAACGTTCCAGTACATCGGTGTACCGGTTACGATAGTTATAAATCCGATTTTCTAAGAAAGGAGTTTTTTCTGCCATTTGATACAACCATTGCAGTTGAGGCAAAAGATTCTTATCGAACTGGCGGTTGTATTTACCCAACACAGCATCATATAATATCCGTAATACCCGAATATTGTTTTGAGTAGGGATTTCGCCTTTTAACCGCTCCGCTTTCATTAACATATCATTCGCTTTGTGATAGTCTCCATCCAGAAAAGTAAGATAAGAAGCTACCGATTGCCAATAAGCCAAATCCGGGTTTCTTTTCTCTCTAACCACTCTCAAAGCAAACCGGGTTAATTGCTGATAGTTTTTTCGTTGAATTTCGTAATCATTCTTTTCATACCAGGACCAATATTCTTCGGTGGTCCATCTATTTACAGTTGTTTTTTCGGCTCTGTTAATTAAAGGAGCAACCATTTCGGCAAAACCGGTATAATGAGGCATATATTTGTACACAAGCTCAATAGTTTCCAGCGGTGTAGTTGGGTTCTCTAAGTTTGAGATACACCATTTTAAACTTTGAATATCATCGGACATTGAGTAGATGATAGCCGCTTTTTCGTACTCTTTTTCCTGAAAATAAATGCTCCCCACATAAGCAGTACTCATCATGGTGATGGCATCCTGAGGCAGATATCTGATTTCGTTTTCCCACAAAGAAATACAATCTTCGTATGCAAACATGGAGTAGGCCGCCCGCATAGCTTGCAATAAATAGCGCGACCTGAGCTTTGATTCTTTGTGAAGCAATGCCTCTTTATAGATTTCTTTCAGGTCTGTAAATTCCAAATCTTCCTTACTGGGATAATACCATGCATCTAAACGTCTGAACCGGGCTTCCTCACATTGTTTAGCCAGAAGTAAATATCGAATCACTTCTTTGTCATTGGTTTGTATCAGGTAACTGAAGAATTGATTACCAATCTCGTCTGGTTCCTTGCGTAAATCTTCAAATTGCTCATATAAATGCTGAATCTCTTCCGAAGAAGTTTTGTACACAGCTTGCGATATTTCGGAGGCATCAACCTTTTTCTGCACATAGCTATACCATAGTAAAATGTTATCATCCGCATTTTGGGTACTAGAATCGAATTTCTCTTCCGGAATAATCTTAAATAAATTGTATTCGGAAGGTCTGGGATAATACTCAGGACCACAAGCACTGCTTTTATTGGAAAAGATAAACAGTAACAGACTAAGGACGATATAATGTTTGTATCTCATGATCGGAATATTTTGAAAGATTAATGGAATCTAAGTGATAAATAATAATTTCTTTCTGTTTTAAAGAAGAAAGTTGATTGTCTATGGCAGTTTTAACCTTACTCAACATTGAATACGATGACTCTTCTACCCGAAGAATATCCCTGTAGTATAACCATTTATGTTCTAAGTAATGCCCCTGCTTAACAAGATATATATTGTTATCTCGTTTTTCATAATGTTCGGTATCATCCAAATTTATTTGGCGGAATAATGCGAGAAATTTATCATCTCTAAAACCCACTGTCCATGAGAAGGTAGGATAGGCAATACTAAGTGGTAGTTTATAACTACCGAGCCTTCGTATATAAGGCTCTATATCAGAGATATTCAGAATAGAATTTTCGGTATCTTTCTTTTTAATGTTTCCGGTATTATAGCACATAAGTACGCCCCGCTCTACTGGCGGAACAGGTAAAGTTAGCTGATGTAAACGGATAGTAGCAGATAATTGGATAGGCCTATCCTTTAGCAGGTCTTTTACCTTTTGCAAGAAATCGAAGTATTTTTGCTGAGTACTTTGCGTCCAGTCGCAATCAAACTGAATTTCTTTTATGTTACTAATGTTATTGGTATCCACCATTCTAAATACTCTCCAAACAATATTGTAGGCCAGTTGGTGGATATCAACCTTTTTCATAGCATCATTGGTGATAAAAATTGTTGGTATTACTTCAATACCCGAAGGTATTGTGTCTTTAAACTGAAGAGTACCTACAGGTACAATGTTATAGTTTCCCCAATCCGATTCGTAATCTACATCAAAGAAACGAAGATAGATTTTTTGAATATTATGTATTTTCAGGAACTCTTTTTCATAGTTGTTGAGCGAGAAAACAGTTTTCCAGTAATAAACAGCAGGAACAATCTCCGTGTCGGGAGTAGCAATGTCTGCTTTAACTCTTTGATGACATGCTGTTAATGAACAGCAAATCAGAAGAAGAAAAAATATATGAAGTTTCATTTCTTTTTTCTGTAAAGTTAACCAATCAAGTGTTTTTTTAAGAAGAAATAAATGGCTATTGTATGAAATACCCTTTTGACTGTATGAAATCTCCAATCTTTTGTGTAAATTTGTTGTCGGAACCAACAATTGAAGTTATGGGAAGCGAAGGACTTATCGAAAAATATATTAACCCCTATACCGACTTTGGATTTAAAAAGCTATTTGGCACCGAACTCAATAAGGATTTGCTAATCAGTTTTCTGAACTCACTACTACCCGATGGTCAGGTAATAAAAGACGTAACTTACCTCAACGCCGAACAGCTTGGTACGCTGGAAGTAGATCGACGTGCTGTATTCGACGTTTATTGTGAAAATGAACAAGGCGAAAAATTTCTTGTTGAGATGCAAAAAGGCGAGCAGCAGTTTTTCAAAGACCGCAGCTTGTTTTACACTACATTTCCTATTCGTGAGCAAGCTATTAAGGGTAAGAGTTGGAATTACGAACTGAAAGCCGTTTATACAGTTGGCATTCTCAACTTTGCATTCGATAATGGTAGCGATGACTACTTCCACCACGAAGTAAAGCTTGTAGACATGGGGACTCAGGAAGTGTTTTATGATAAATTGACACTCATTTATCTGGAAATGCCCAAGTTCAACAAGACTGAATATGAACTGGAAAATATGTTCGACAAATGGATGTTTGTACTCCGCAATCTTTCCAGACTGATGGAACGTCCGGCTGCCCTGCAAGAACGTATATTTACTCGTTTGTTTGAAGCTGCCGAAATAGCCCGTTTCAATCGTAAAGAATTGATAGAGTATGAAGACAGTTTGAAGAATTTTCGCGATTGGTATAGCGTGATGGAAACATCGTTGAATAAAGGCCGAGCGGAAGGATTGGCAGAAGGAATTGAAAAGGGACGTGCAGAAGGAATTGAAAAGGGACGTGCGGAAGGGATTGAAAAAGGACGTGTGGAAGGGATTCTTGAGATAGCCCACAACATGAAATCCAGATCTGTCTCTTTACAAGTAATCCAAGAAATAACTGGCCTTTCTTTGGAAGAAATTGAAAAATTGTAGTTTATTATACTGAGCGGTTTTCCCGAAATAAAGTATTACTTCGCAAAAATAGTAGAAAAAGATAGGGTAGAAAAAGAAAAATTCTATCTTTGTGATTGTTAGTTACAAGTTGTTATGCAGAAATGTAACTTGTAACTCGTAACTTGTAACTAAAAACAATGAGATATTATATACTTTCACTTTTTTGTTTGTTTGCTGTTGTTGCATCAGCCCAATCATTAGATGAAGCCCGTAAAATGTTTCTTAAGGGCGAGTACGCTCAGGCTAAACCTGTATTTAAACGTTATGTAAAATCACAACCCGCCAATGCCAATTACAACTACTGGTATGGGGTATGTGCTCTTGAAACCGGAGAACTCGATGAGGCTGTTCCGTTTCTTGAAATGGCACATAAAAGAAAAATTCAGAATGCACCTCTTCATTTAGGAAAGGCATACAATAAAATCTATCGTTTTGATGAAGCCATAAAAATGTATGAAGAATATATTGATGGACTTCAAAAGCGCAAACAGCCTACCGATGAGGTTGTATCCTTGTTAGAAAAAACAAAACAGCATGCCCGTATGATTAAAGGAGTAGAAGAAGTGGTGGTGGTTGATAGTTTTGTGGTTGATAAGAAAGACTTCTTACAAGCATATAAAATCAGTGAAGAGTCGGGCAGCCTGCATACATACAATGAGTTTTTCAAAACACCAGGCGATAATCAGGGTACTGTTTACCAAACCGAACTGCGGAACAAACTATATTATGGCGAAACAGAGGAAGACGGAACTTTAAGCATCTATTCGAAAAACAAAATGCTTGATGAATGGGGTAAAGGCCATCCGCTACCAAGTAGCATTAATGCAAACGCCAATACCAATTACCCTTTTGTTCTTACCGATGGAATTACCATCTATTATGCTTCCGATTGCGAAAACTCCATAGGTGGGTATGATATATTTGTTACCCGTTACAATACCGGAACAGAAACTTACCTCAATCCCGAGAATGTAGGTATGCCTTTTAACTCACCATTCAATGATTATATGTATGTAATTGACGAATACAATAATCTGGGATGGTTTGCCAGCGACCGTTATCAGCCGGAAGATAAAGTTTGCATCTACGTATTTATACCCAATGACTCAAAACGTATATACAATTACGAAGGAATGGAATCCGGCAAGATGCGCAGTCTGGCTCAGCTTCGCTCCATCGAAGATACCTGGAAGAACGATGATATTGTAGAAGAAGCAAAGAAACGGCTTCAGGCAGCCATCAATCAAAAACCACAGGAAGAAAGAAACTATGACTTTGAATTTATTATCAATGACGAAGTAACCTATCATACATTTAGTGATTTCAAAGTAACGCTTTCCAAACATTTGTTTGGCGCTTACCAACAAATGCTCAAAGACTATAAACAGCAGGTAGATAAACTCGACTCGCAACGGAAATGGTATGCCGAAGCATCCAAAGCCGATCAGGAAAATGCAACCCCGGCCATTCTCGACCTTGAGAAACGGGTGCTTGAAATGGCAGTCGAAGTAGAACTACTGGAGATGAAAATACGTAATGAAGAAATACAAACCCTAAAGAAATAGAACATGGAAATACTAATTATCACAATTCTCATTGTAGCAGCAATTATACTATTCCTGGTAGAATTGTTCTTTATTCCAGGCATAAGCATTGCCGGTATATTAGCTTTGGCCAGTTTGGGCTATGCAACTTATTATGCCTTTGATACATTAGGCCCACTTGAAGGCTTTATTACGCTGATTATTTCAATAATTGCCTGTGGTATATCTATGTATCTGTTTATGCGATCTAAAACATTGGATAAAGTTGCATTGAAAAAGAACATCACATCCAAAGTTGACCGGGATGCCGAACAAAGCATCAAAGTGGGAGATACAGGTATTGCTACTACCCGTTTGGCTTTGATTGGGCAAGCCGAAATAAACGATAAGATTGTAGAAGTAAGATCAATCGATGGTTTCCTTGACGAAAAAACACCAATTATAGTTGAACGTGTTTCGGACGGAACTGTGTTGGTAAGAAAATGGTAAGAAAAAACTCATAACTCAAAACTTATAATTCAAAACTCAAATTATGGATCCAATTTATTTAACCATCCTATTGATAGCAGGTGGTATTATCCTTATCGCTATCTTCTTTCATTATGTGCCTTTCTTCCTGTGGCTATCGGCCAAGGTTTCGGGTGTGCGTATTTCGCTGGTGCAACTGTTCTTGATGCGCATTCGTAATGTACCTCCTTATATTATAGTACCTGCAATGATCGAAGCACACAAAGCCGGATTGAGCAATATTACCCGCGACGAGCTGGAAGCTCACTTCCTTGCTGGCGGTCATGTAGAAAAAGTAGTGCATGCTTTGGTATCTGCTTCAAAAGCAAATATAGAACTATCATTCCAAATGGCTACTGCCATCGACCTTGCTGGTCGTGATGTGTTCGAAGCTGTACAAATGTCGGTAAACCCTAAAGTAATTGATACACCTCCGGTTGCAGCTATGGCAAAAGATGGTATTCAGCTTATTGCAAAAGCCCGTGTAACAGTTCGTGCTAACATCCGCCAGTTGGTTGGGGGTGCTGGTGAAGATACAATCCTGGCCCGTATTGGCGAAGGTATCGTTTCTTCTATTGGTTCTGCCGAAAGCCACAAGGCTGTTCTTGAGAATCCCGATTCAATATCCAAACTGGTTCTTCGCAAAGGACTTGATGCCGGCACTGCTTTCGAAATCCTTTCTATTGATATTGCCGATATCGACGTAGGTAAAAACATTGGTGCAGTATTACAAATGGATCAGGCCAATGCCGATAAAAACATTGCTCAGGCTAAAGCCGAAGAACGCCGCGCTATGGCTGTTGCTTCCGAACAGGAAATGAAAGCCAAGGCTCAGGAAGCCCGTGCAAAAGTAATTGAAGCCGAAGCCGAAGTTCCTAAAGCAATGGCCGAAGCATTCCGCAACGGTAATCTGGGAATTATGGACTATTATCGCATGAAGAATATTGAAGCAGATACTTCTATGCGTGAGAATATTGCAAAACCCAATCCGGGTGCTTCTAAACCACTGGGATAAATGAAAAAGTATTTTCCACCCTCCGAACTAATCATCAATGATGATGGTTCGGTATTCCACCTCCATATCAAGCCCGAGCAACTAGCCGATAAAGTTATTCTTGTTGGCGATCCGGGTCGTGTTCCATTGGTAGCTGCTCATTTCGAGAACAAAGAGTTCGATATTGAAAGCCGCGAATTCAGGAGTAGCACCGGTACATACAAAGGAAAACGTATTACCGTACTGTCTACAGGAATAGGATGCGATAATATTGACATTGTAATGAACGAACTGGATGCTCTAGCCAATATTGACTTTACTACTCGTACCGAGAAAGAAAACTTCCGCCAGTTGCAGTTAGTTAGAATCGGAACCTGTGGAGGCTTGCAGCCCAATACTCCGGTTGGAACATTTATCTGTTCGCGTAAATCAGTTGGGTTCGATGGTTTGTTGAACTTCTATGCCGGACGCAACGAGGTATGCGACTTGGAATTCGAAAAAGCATTCCTTGCTCACCTGCAATGGACAGGCAATACTGGCTCTCCCGGTTTGTATGTAATTGATGCCGACGAAGAACTGTGCAACCGCATTGCCAGTGAAGATATGGTGTCGGGTGTAACCATCTCAGCCAACGGGTTCTTCGCTCCCCAAGGCCGAGAGTTGCGTATACCGCTAGCCGATCCGAAACAAAACGATAAGATCGAGTCTTTCGAATATCAGGGTCATAGAATAACCAACTTCGAAATGGAAAGCTCGGCAATAGCCGGATTAAGCAAAATGATGGGGCATAAAGCCACAACCGTTTGCATGGTAATTGCTAATCGGCTGATTAAAGAAGCTAATACCGGTTATCGCAATACTATTGATAACCTTATTCAGTTGGTGCTTGAAAGAATTTAAATAGAATTTAGAAGTAAGGAGTAAGAAGTAAGAATCTATGCAGCATTGTTATTCTTACTCCTTACTCCTTAATTCTTACTCCTTACTAATTAATGCATTCATTCGTAGCCATAGATTTTGAAACTGCAACAGGCGAGATGCACAGTGCTTGTGCCGTTGGTATTGTTACAGTAACCAACGGCGAAATAACTGACGAGTACTATAGCCTTATTCAACCGCACGATAACCTGTACTCATGGCAGAACATTTCCGTACATGGCATTACCCCGGATATGACCGAGTCACTTCCTGGGTTTTATGCAATCTACCCTGAAGTAAAGAAACGACTGGAAGGCAAAATAGTTGTAGCTCATAACGAGGCATTCGATAGGGCTGTGTTGAAAGAGACCATGCGTATGTACCGTTTGGACTATGATGAATTAATGCTTTCTAATCCCTGGGAATGTACTTTACGCATTTACCGCTCGCTGGGATACAGACCCGCATCATTGGATGCCTGTTGCGCACGCGAAGACATTGCACTTGTACACCACGAGGCTTTATCGGATGCCCGTGGGTGTGCGTTGCTGTATTTGAAATACCTAAAAAAAACGTTGTACCCACTTTTCGACTTTTAGGTTTACGTTGCCGAATGGACTTAAAACTCATTACTCAAAACTCAAATAAATGGACGCATTATCTCTTTATGAATTAAATATCCTTGTCCGGAAAACATTAACACAGGCTTTCCCGGATGAATATTGGGTACAGGCAGAGTTAAGCGATGTTCGCATAACCGCAAACGGGCATTGTTATCTGGAGTTTATTCAGAAAGACGCTCAAAAAAATACATTTATAGCCAAAGCGCGGGGTGTTATCTGGGCAAATGTTTTCAGATTGATTAAACCTTATTTTGAAAGCACAACCGGTCAGTCCTTTGTTTCTGGTATAAAAGTATTGGTAAAAGTGCGGGTAGAGTTTCACGAACTGTATGGCTACAGCCTTACTGTGTCCGATATTGATCCTACGTACACCATAGGCGATATGGCACGTCGACGTATAGAAATACTCCGCCAACTGGAAAAAGAAGGTATATTAAATTTGAATAAAGAGCTCGAAACACCCGAGTTGCCCCAACGTATCGCTGTAATCTCATCGGCCACAGCTGCTGGCTACCACGACTTTAAGCATCAGTTGGAAACCAACAGCAAAGGTTATTATTTCTATACGGAATTGTTTCCGGCCATCATGCAGGGCGATCAGGTAGAGGCTTCTATCTGTGAAGCCCTTCAAAAAATAATATCCCGCATCAATGAGTTTGATGTGGTAGTGATTATCCGCGGTGGAGGGTCGACTTCCGATTTATCCGGATTCGATAGATACACCCTTGCTGCAGCTTGTGCTCAGTTTCCACTTCCCATTATCACCGGTATTGGCCACGAACGCGACGATACGGTTTTAGACTCAGTGGCACATATACGGGTAAAAACGCCTACTGCTGCTGCCGGCTTTCTTATTAATAAAATAGATCAGGCTGCTACCCGCTTGAACAATTTAGTCTCCCGGTTAGCAATAGCCGTAAATAACCGGTTGTCGCAAGAAAACTTTAAGTTATTAAATAAAAGAACCAGCTTGTTCAGGGGAGTAGATAACATTCTGTTGCATAACCATCATAAGCTGAAGTTATTGAGTCAACTAGTGAAGGATGCGTCGCCTCAAAAAATATTAAGCAAAGGATATAGCTTAACATTGAAGAATGGAAAGATGGTAACAGATGCATCGCAAGTTAACAAAGGAGATGAAATAGTTACCCGTTTAGCAAACAGTAGTATCACCAGTATAATAACCCAATAGATATGGATATCGAAAATTTAACTTACAAGCAGGCAATGACACTATTGGATGAAATAATTTTCAATGTGGAGAATAACAAATACGAGATTGATGAAATAGATAAAAAGCTCAAAGAGGCTCAACAACTAATTGATCATTGCAACGAGATATTAGAAGCTATTGGGAAATTTAGAAAAGGAATGGAAGAGTAAGATTGAAAATTCTTTCCAACAAGCGCCTTGTTGTTTAGTTATTTTGCACCTGCCAAAGACTTCAAATATCGCAATTTTGCTCACCTTACCACCCGCTGTAAGCGCTACAGGGCCGATTTTATAGCTCATTTTCAAAATGCTGCATTTCGAAAGTGTGAAATGCTGCATTTTGAAATGACGATTTGCAGCATAAGGAAATGGTAAATATTTGTGGATGGATAAAAGTAGACATAAATAAAACCAGGAAAAGGCAGTAATGCTCCTCCTGGTTTTAAGCAATTCTTTATGTTCTGGGAGCTGCAACAGTTCTGGGTGCTGCAATAGTTCTAGGAGCATCAATAGGCTCAACAGTTCTTCCGAAGTTGAAGCATACAAGAGCCCCAATTAACAAGACTTTTAGTGTTGTTTTCATCTTTTCTGTGTTTTAAAAGTTAATAATAGAAATATTTAAAAGCGCGTGCATCAAAACACACTGTTTTTTCGCCATTTTTTTCAGTAATTATTTCCTGTAAGATATAATTGCCATAATCGTCGTATTGAATTTTTCCAGTTGTTTCACTTATCTTTTTTCCATCAATATAATATGTAAAATCATACTCCATCGAATTCATTATTGCATCATAATAATAATTGTAAGAGTACGTTTTTGTTTTATTTTCTTTTAATAATTTGTTTGTTTTCTTTCCATAACGATTTGATTCATCGTATTCTTCATAAACGGTGTATTCCAACAGATTAAATCGCTTATCATATTTACTTTCTTTAATTATATTGTTGTTGCTATCATATTCTACTATTGCCACATTAAAAAATAATTCGTCTCTTTGCAACTTTCTATAACCCTTAACTCGTCTAAACAACAAAGAAGAAACATAATTTTAAAAACTATGAAACGAATTTTATTTTTGCTCTTTGCAGCCTTAGCTCTAAACCTAACAATGGTAGCCCAGGAATCAACGAAGATTACCGAGTGGGAAGATACAGCTGAATCTACAACAGACGAAAGCTCCGATAACCAGCATTCTTCCGACTGGTTCGATTTTGACGGAGGTAGCTTTATGGGACCAACCGTAGCTATTGTAGCAATTACATTTGCTTTTCCGATAGTCATTGTTTTTATTGCCTTCTATTTTCAATATCGAAACAGAAAAGCACGGTACAGACTGATAGAACAGGCTATTGCAGCCGGCCAGCCGATACCGGAGGAATTTCTTAAAGCCAAAAATGAAAACAATACGTTATCCAAAGGTATTCAGAATATCTTTGTAGGTCTTGGACTGTTTATCTTTCTTTGGGCCATAACAACCAGCTTTGCCATTGGCACTATAGGGTTGCTCATTATGTTCTCGGGGTTTGCGCAGGTTATAATCTATTACGCTAACAAAGATAGATGAGCCAACTCAGTGACATATCACTCGTAGCCCAGATTGTAGTATTTAACAACACCAGGGCTTTTGATCAGTTGGTGAAAAAATATCAATCTTCTATCCGGCGTTTCTTTCTGAATCAAACATGCGGAGACAGCGAATTAAGCGATGATCTGGCACAAGATACCTTCATAAAAGCCTATACCAACATTGCTTCATTTAAAAACCTCTCTAGCTTCTCAACATGGTTATACAGAATTGCGTATAATATTTTTTATGACTATATTCGCAGCCGAAAAGAAACAACCGACTTAGATAGCCGAGAGATTGATAATGTGCATTATACCGAACAGGATAATTTTAGTCAGCAAACGGATATCTACCAGTCTATGAAGATGCTAAAAGACATTGAACGTACCTGCATAACGCTTTTTTATATGGAAGATCAAAGCATTGATAAAATTGCAGGAATAACAGGATGCCCCGTTGGCACAGTGAAGTCGCACTTGTCGCGAGGAAAAGAAAAATTAGCAAAATACTTAAAACAAAATGGTTATGACAGAGATAGACGATAAATTACTAACACAATTTTTCGATGAGCAGAAGCAGAACATAGCCGATAATGGTTTCTCTACTCGTGTAATGCGTGGGTTACCCAATCGTTCAAGTAAACTTTACTCAATCATCGTTTCTTTTGTTGCAGTTTTATCTGTAATACTTTTCTTTGTGTTCGATGGCATTCATGCTATTCTATCAACACTTCGCGAAGTTTTTGTTACAGTAGTACAAAACAGTGCTGCCAACATAGACCTAAGAACGTTAGCTATTGCCGGTGCGGTACTTCTTTTCTATGGAGTACGCAAAATTTATACAATGGAGTGAAACATTTAAGAAAAAACCTATTTTTATTTTCATTATTATTGGCTCTGGCCGGAGTTTCTTCGACCGCCCAAAATGTTGCAAGTGATTCAACAGTACTTCGGTATCTCACTGAAGCCAATATCCCTATTACCTATAATAACAGAGTAAAGCTTCTTCCAAGCGGAACAATGAAGTTTAACGATATGTTTGCCCAGCTTAAAAAAGCAAAGCATCATATACACATGGAATACTTTAACTTCCGTAACGACTCTATAGCAAACCTTTTGTTTACCATTCTGGCCGAGAAAGCCAGAGAAGGGGTAGAAATACGACTTATATTCGATGCCTTTGGAAACTCTTCGAACAACCAACCGCTAAAGAACCATCATTTAAAAAAGATTCGTAGTACAGGCATCGAAATAGAAAAGTTCGACCCCATACGGTTTCCTTATTTAAACCACATATTTCATCGCGACCACCGCAAAATAGTAGTTATCGACGGTAAAACAGCCTACACCGGCGGTATGAATGTTGCCGATTATTACATTAACGGTTTACCCGAAATTGGTGCATGGAGAGATATGCACATGCACATAACCGGCAACTCGGTTTACGATTTGCAGGATATCTTTCTTCTTACATGGAACAAAACCACCAAAGAGAACATCAAGGGCAATCAATATTATCCCGAACCCGATAGCCTTGGCAATAAAGCGGTTGCCATAGTAGACCGTGCCCCCAAAGTATCGCCTAAGCAGTTGCGCCGTACTTTTGTGAAATCCATAAATGCAGCAGCCGAAAGAGTACAGATTGTTAATCCCTATTTTGTACCTACACGCTCTGTTAAAAAGGCCATAAAGAATGCCCTCAAACGGGGGATAGATGTAGAGATAATGATCTCTGCCAAATCCGATATTGGTTTTACACCGGATGCTTCTCATTATGTATCGCATCAGCTAATGAAAAAGGGAGCCGATATATATATGTACAACACAGGCTTCCACCATTCTAAAATAATGATGATCGACAGTTTGTTCTGTACAGTTGGTTCGGCCAATCTCGACAGTCGCAGCCTGCGGTACGATTACGAAACCAATGCTTTTATCTTTGATAAAGAAATAACCCACGAACTGATGGATATATTCGAAGCCGATAAAGCGGATAGCACCATCATGACCGAAGAAAACTGGAAAGAGCGTTCGCGGTGGAAAAGATTTGTTGGGTGGTTTGCACATCTGTTTACTCCGTTCTTATAGTTTATATTTAAAACGCAGATTAACACGGATTCCCGCAGATTATTTTATTTATTTAATCTGCGGGAATCTGCGTTAATATGCGTTTCAAAAATAAATCGTAAATTTGTATTTTCAATTAAGAACATCAATCAATGAAACAATATTTAAACCTGTTAGATAGAGTCCTCAAAGAAGGTTCGGCAAAGGAAGACCGTACCGGAACCGGAACTATCAGTGTTTTTGGCCATCAGATGAGATTTAACCTGGAAGAGGGATTTCCTTGTCTTACCACTAAGAAGCTACATCTCAAATCTATAATCCACGAACTGCTGTGGTTTTTGAAAGGAGACACCAATACAAAGTATTTGCAGGATAACGGAGTACGTATCTGGAACGAGTGGGCCGACGAGAATGGTGATCTGGGACATATTTATGGTTACCAATGGCGTTCGTGGCCCGATTATCAGGGAGGGCACATTGATCAGATTACCGAAGTGGTAAATACAATCAAAAACAATCCCGACTCTCGCCGGATGCTTGTTAGTGCCTGGAATGTAGCCGATATAAATAACATGAACCTCCCACCCTGCCACATACTGTTTCAGTTCTATGTTGCCGATGGCAAACTGAGTTTGCAACTTTATCAGCGCAGTGCAGATATCTTTCTGGGAGTGCCTTTCAATATTGCATCGTATGCCCTGTTATTGCAAATGATGGCACAGGTTACAGGTCTTAAAGCCGGCGATTTTGTTCATACACTGGGCGATGCACATGTTTACAACAATCATCTGGAACAGGTTAAGCTGCAATTAAGCCGCAAACCCAAGAAACTACCTCAAATGATTATTAACCCGGATATTAAAAACATTTTTGATTTTAAATTTGAGGATTTTGAACTCGTTAACTACGAACCACACCCCCATATAGCAGGAAAAGTATCTGTGTAAACAGATACTTTCCTTCAATCAGAGGGAATTTCCTCTCCCTATTTATTAACCTCATCTTCCGTATCTATATTAATCGGCATCTGCCTCTTAATAGCTTCATTAAAGGAAATTAAGGTCTCGGTACGCGACAATCCCAAAGGCTGAAGTTTATCATGTATGATACTCAGCAAATGATTATTATTCTTCGCATATATCTTAATAAACATATCATATTTACCTGTGGTAAAATGACATTCTACTACTTCGGGTATATTTTTAAGTGCTGTCAATACGTTATCAAAAGCCTCAGGGTCTTTCAGATAGATACCAATATAAGCACAAGTTTCATAACCAACTTTCTCAGGATCAATAATATATTCGGATCCTTTTAATATACCAAGGTTAGTTAGTTTTTGTATACGTTGATGTATGGCTGCTCCTGAAACATTGCACGCCCTCGCTACTTCCAAAAAAGGAATACGGGCATTTTCAGCAACCATTTTCAAAATTTGTTCGTCTAAAGCATCAAGTTGATGATATCCCATCTTATCTGTAAGTGTTAGTATTCTGCTACAAAGTTAAAGAAAAGAACCGAAAAATAATAATATTTATAAGTTATATATACAGAAACAAAACAGATAAATCGTTTTTAGTTCCTACCTTTGTCAATGCAAAACGATAAAATAATGTACCATGAAGCATCAAATCTTATCTCTTCTTCTCCTGGTAATTACTAACCTGAGCGTTCAGGCACAGAATTTCAATGATTCTTTTACCAGCAAAACATTGCGTGTTGATTACATTTTTTCTGGAAACGCAACCTCACAAAACATATTCCTTGAAGGATTAGCCGAGTTACCAACATGGGCCGGCCGACGTCATCATCTGAATGAGCTTCCATTGAAAGGAAACGGAGAAATTGTTATGCGCAACTTAGCAAACAAAGAATGTATTTATCGCACATCATTCTCGTCCTTGTTCCAGGAATGGATATTAACGGAAGAGGCTCAAAGTGTTTCCAAAGCTTTCGAAAACACCTTCCTCCTACCCTACCCCTTGCATCCTGTTGAGGTTGAAATTACCCTTTACGATAATTTGCAGCAACCAACGGCTACTACAACACATATTGTTCGGCCAGATGATATTCTGATTCATAAAAAGGGCTACTCCAACATCACACCACACAACTATCTGGTAAAGAGCGGTACCGAAGAAAACTGCATAGATGTAGTTATCCTTGCCGAAGGTTATACTACAGAGGAAATGGATATCTTCCGGAACGATGCTTTGATTGCCACAGAAAGCCTTTTCGGCCACGAGCCATTCAGGGCTATGCGGAATCGCTTCAATATCATTGCTGTTGAGTCTCCTTCGTGCGATAGCGGTGTAAGCATTCCCGGACAAAATGTATGGAAACAAACTGCTTTCGGATCGCACTTCGACACATTCTATTCAGAGAGATACCTAACTACCGCTCGCGTTAAGGATATCCATGATGCATTGGCAGGGATTCCTTATGAGCATATTATTATACTGGCAAATACAGAGCAATATGGTGGTGGCGGTATATATAACTCATATACGCTTACAACCACTCATAATCCGATGTTCAGGCCTGTGATTGTTCACGAATTCGGGCATAGCTTCGGCGGCTTGGCAGATGAGTACTTCTATGAAGATCAAGACCCTACTGCCATGGCTTACCCGTACGAAGTTGAGCCATGGGAACAAAACATAACCACATTTGTTGATTTTAAAAGTAAGTGGGAGGATATGTTACAACCGGGCACTCCTATTCCAACTCCCGAAGCGAAAAAGGATAAATACGCTGTTGGTGTGTACGAAGGTGGCGGGTATGCTACAAAAGGAGTATTTCGTCCGGCAGACGATTGCAGGATGCGAACCAACTCGTACCCTGCATTCTGCCCTGTATGCCAACGTGCATTAGAGCAAATCATTAATTTTTATACAGTAAAATAAAGATGGAGATTCAACGTATTAAAACCGATACTGAGTTGTACGATTACATGGAGAATTTATTAATCAATTCATTCCCAGAAGAGGAATATCGTGAACTCAGTGATTTAAAAGAATATACCGATCATAAACCTATATTTTTCAATAACATTATATTGAATGAGGGAAAACCTGTAGGCTTTATCACTTATTGGGACCTGGATTCGTTTTACTACATAGAGCACTTTGCTATTGATCCTAATCAACGTAATGGAGGTTACGGACAAAAACTGCTGAACTATTTATCCGGAATCCTCGACCGCCCAATGGTACTCGAGGTTGAGCTTCCTACAACCGAAATGGCTCAACGCCGCATTAATTTCTATAAAAGGCAAGGCTTTGAACTTTGGTCTAACGAGTACTTTCAGCCGCCTTACAAAATTGGTTTTACCAATTTACCAATGCTTATAATGGTAAAGAACGGCTTGAATAGCGATAAAGACTTTGAGGCCGTAAAAAGTAAAATCCACAAGGTTATCTACAATTACGAATGAGTACAACAGACAATACAAACAAAGGGCATCCCATTACGGAATGCCCTTTATTTATATTAGATTCACTTTTACTGACGAAGATTCGCAGAATAGTTTATCTTTAATGCATACGATTGACGAAGTGCTTGTTTGATATCGGTTACGATACCCATCTTCGTATCTTGGTCAACTTTCAATGACACTGTCATTTGTTGTGCATCTTCTTCGGTCATGCTTGCTCTTTCCTGAAAGATGTAATCTTGAATCTCAGAAACTTCAGCAAAAGCATCATTCAGCTGGATACGGCTTTCTGTTCCCATTGCTTTACGGAACTCAGTCATTGGTTTTCCAACATAAATGAATGTTACTAAAGACTTCTTTTCAAGCTTTTCAAGTTCTGAAGCAACCGGAATCCTAAACTCTACCTTAAGTGTTACTTCGCGCATTGTTGTTACAATCATAAAGAAGAACAGCAAGGTAAAAATAAGGTCAGGTAAAGAAGACGTATTCAATTGGGGCATTTCACGTTTGCCCGTTTTACTAAATTTTGCCATTATTTTTTCTTCTCCCCGTAGTTTTTAGGTTCAGCTTCAGAAATTCTCTGTGGATAGATATCACGAATTGCTTTTTGTTGTTCTTCATTTAAAGCAACGTAATCCTGTCCCCATTTTTTCTGAGCTACTTCGTTACGTAATTCATTATATGCGGCAACCAATTCATTTTGCACACTGATATATGCCTGATATGAAGTTCCACGGTCGTTCATTAACGAAATAACGTGCTGATCGGTTACCTCCATAGAACCAAAGTATGGAATATCCTTTGCTTTCTTTTCGGGTAATTTATCATCGTTATAAGGGTTTGAAACAAACTCTTTCACACGCTTTCTCAAATCAGATACCTGAATATAATCGTCACCTACCATTAACTGGTCGTCTTTGTTTAAAAACACAACCAACAAATTTCGTTTCTTTATATCCATTACAGGTTTATTATCGTCCTGTTGTGGTGGTTCGGGCAAACGTCTTGCCAAACCACGGTCGGTATCCATCGATGTGGTTACCAGGAAGAATATCAGAATGATAAAAGCGATATCTGCCGTAGAACTTGAGTTTATTTCAGGTACTTTTCTATTTCCCATCTTAATTCAATTTTAATTAAATTGAGTATTACTCAATGTTTTACGATAAGATTTTCTTTATACTACTAAATATCATTGCAACAATGGCTGCTCCAATAAGGAAATACATAGAGTATAAGAACATATCACTTAATTTCAACCAGAAAGGTACATTTTCAGAACCTGTATATCCGGTAATAGTTAATGTTTCATCACTACCCATTGCCCATGCAATAATCAGCACTAGTGCAAACAGGAGTACGCCTCCTAAAGATTTCAAAGCAGCAACCGGATTGTCTTTCAAAGCAGCACCAAACTGGAACACTGCTGCAATAATAGCAGCTAGAACTGTTATTCCAAACAAGCCATATATCAGATACAACAATGAATCTGTATATGCAGGGTTAGACATGCCTGGTACTATAGCTGTGGCCATTTCGCCACCAAAATAGAATAAGCAAAGTACTACTACAATTACAGCAAAAATAGCATATAATACGTAATACGATACTTTATATGTTAACTTACTCATTGTTTATCTTATTTTTTAAATTTCAGATCGTATTTAATCACCATGTCAAGCAAAGTAACAGAAGAGTCTTCCATTTCGCTAGTCAAAGATTCGATTTTAGAAAGGATGTAGTTGTAGAACAACTGAAGGATAAGTGCAGCGATCAAACCGAAGATAGTTGTGATCAAAGCCACTTTCATACCACCAGCTACAACTGTTGGAGAGATATCACCTACTGCTTGAATGTTATCGAACGCCATAACCATACCGATTACAGTTCCCAAGAATCCTAATGAAGGAGCCATTGCGATAAACAGTGTAATCCATGAACATCCTTTTTCAAGGTATCCGGCTTGTACACCACCGTAAGAAACAACTGATTTTTCAACAACATCAACACCTTGGTCTAATCTCAATAAACCTTGGTAGTAGATTGATGCTACTGGGCCTCGTGTGTTACGAGCCAACTCTTTTGCTGCTTCAACGTCACCTTTTTCAAGACAAGCTTCAATGTTAGTAATGAATTTCTTCACATTGATTTCAGCCAAACTCAAATAGATAATTCTCTCGATACAGAATGCAAGTCCAATAACCAAAGCGATAGCTACCAAACTCATGAAAGAAGCAGTACCTTCGATGAATTTTACTTTAAGCTCTTTGTGAATACCACCTTCGCCGGCAGCTTGTTCTGTTTGAGCTGCAGCAGCTTCTTGAGCTTGAGCTAATTCAGCCGAGCCAAAAATAAGGACTCCCATTAAAGCAACAATTGCAAATAACTTTTTCATTGTGTGTCTAATTTTTTAAGATTAATTAATTAATTGATTATACTTATTATTTTAGTTATCTTTTTCGCGGAGAGAGCGGGATTCGAACCCGCGATACACTTTTGGCGTATACACGCTTTCCAGGCGTGCCTCTTCAACCACTCGAGCATCTCTCCAATAGATGTTTTGCTTTAAATCGGGCGCAAATTACAAAAAAAATGCGAACCGCAAGCGATTTCGGGTACAAATGTATCCTTTTTTTTCTTGTTCCGTAGCATTATCTCTTTTTTATAATCAATAAATGGGCAAAATTAATAAACTTTAAAACCTAATTGCTATTTATCGCAAGCCTCTCAAACACCTTTAGTGTGTTCTTTGAAGTAATGTTTGCTATTTCATCGGGTGTTTTAAGATAAACACCGGCCAATTTTAACAGGGTGTATTTAAGATAAGCGCTTTCATTTCTTTTACCTCTGTAGGGCACCGGGGTTAAGTATGGCGCATCGGTTTCGAGTATAATTCTATCCAAAGGTACTGTTTGTAATACGGTTGAAAGTGTTGAATTCTTGAATGTTACAACCCCATTTATTCCTAACATAAAGTTGGTAAATTCCATTAGTTTTAAGGCTTCGTGGCTGGTACCTGTAAAGCTGTGAAAAACTCCTTTTAGTGAGGTTTCTTTATAGGGAAGCATGGTAGTATATAACAAATCGAAAGCCTCCCGGCTATGGATTACCAACGGTAGGTTATAGTTTAATGCCAACCGGATTTGATAGTCGAATGCTTCTACTTGTTCCTTTATGTAGGTTTTGTCCCAATACAAATCGAGCCCTACTTCGCCTACTGCTATAAATTGGTTCGATTCTTTTAAATGCTGCTCTACTATTGCAAGTTCTTGTTTATAGGTATTGTTTACAGAGGTGGGGTGTAGTCCCATCATCGGATAGCAATATTCTTTATATGCATCTGTAACCTTTAGCATATCGGCAATGGTTGTACTGTCAATATTAGGCATCAGGATATGTGAAATGCCCGCTTGTTGGGCATTTCTGATTACTATTGGCAAGTCTTCCGTAAATTCTTCTAAATAAAGGTGTGAATGGGAGTCAATATAATCCATTTGATAAATTCATTTTTCGCTTTTCGTTTGCCCGATAATAATAAATCACTCCATATTCCCGGCATTTGTCTAATCTTACTTCGTTAGGCTCTATATCTTCAAATTTCTTTTCAATCTGATTCCATAAACCCAGTATTAACTCATCGGCAACCGGGCGCATTTCGGCCAGGCGTTCAAGACTTCTGCTTGTTATGGATTGAAGATTTTTTTGTCGATGATAGCCTTCCATAAATATATCATAGTGAACTTTTACTTTGGCAATGGCTGGGTTATAAATGGGTGTACCGCCATGCGAAATTCGTTTTTGTTCGCCTGCAATTATCTTTTCTCCCCATTCGGCAATGGCCGATTCGGTCATTAAATCGGGCACATTATAATTATCCAGAGGTAGTCCATACCATTCTTTATACGATACTTTGATTTCCGATCGTTGCACAGCCATGTTTAACACTTGAATAAAATGAGACACATAAAGCCGTGCCATTTTAACGTTAGGCTGATGCTGTTTGCTTGATTGAGCTTGATTATCAAAACATTGTTTATAATAACTTTGGGCCAGTACAAATTTGCGTAAGAAGTTTCTGGCATCTGAAAGGCTTGCTAAAGATATTACTAAATTATGGATATCATAATCTGCACCTTTTTCAACAGCCTGTGTCAAAGCCCTGATTCGCGCTTGATCGGTGTTAGGTAATCGTCTGTATGGCATTCTATTTCTCTCTGTACATTAAATCGTTTATCAAGTTTTTCATTTCTTGTTTTCTGTCATCATCCACAGATACTCTCTCAAATATATCCATGGCAACATTATAATAACCCAGAATACTGTTTTCGCAAACAGTTTTTACATCGAGTTGATTATAAATACTAATAACAGCCGAAATTTTTGCTTCCGGGTTTGTGGTTGGTTGATATATCCATTGATTTAGTTCCTGTTTTTGCTTTTCGTTTGCAAGCTGGAATGCTTTAATCAGCAAATAAGTTTTTTTATTTGCCAGGATATCACCTCCTATATTTTTTCCAAAGATAGCAGGATCTCCGTAAATATCCAAATAATCATCTTTTAATTGAAATGCCAGGCCTATATTTATGCCAAAATCGTACAGTAGTTCTGCATCTTTTTCGGAGGCGTCGGCTTGTATTGCACCCATCTTCATGCTTGCTGCCAGCAGTACTGCTGTTTTAAGCCGAATCATTTCCAGGTATTCTTCTTCGGCTACATCGTTGCGTTTTTCAAAATTGATATCAAACTGCTGTCCTTCGCAAATCTCTAATGCGGTAGAGTTGAATATATCCCACATTTTGCTTTGGTGTTTAACCGATTTTGCCATGTATTGATATGCTAAAACAAACATTGCGTCGCCTGATAAGATAGCGGTATTATCGTCCCAGAGTTTGTGCACTGTTTTTTTTCCTCTTCGCATATCGGCCTTATCCATCAAATCATCGTGCAACAATGTATAGTTGTGAAATATTTCGATACCGGCAGCTGGTGCTAAAACTGTTTGCACATCATCTTTATACAGATTATAGGCCATCAGCATCAACAATGGCCGAATTCTTTTTCCTCCAAGAGACAGTATGTACTCTATCGGTTTGTAAAGTTCTTCGGGGTGTCGTAAAACTGGTAATTCGGCAACATACTTGTTAATCTCATTTTGCATTTGATTGGCAGTAAACATTTTCTTAATGGATTAAAGAAAAAAAAGGCTGCCTTTTGGCAACCTTTCTTTTCGTTGTTATAACTTAAATTATTGTAATCTAAATTGTACTGGCACTGTATATTTTACACGTACCGATTTTCCTCTTTGTTGTCCGGGGTTCCATTTTGGCATGGCAGATATTACGCGAAGCGCTTCTTTATCCAAATATGGGTCTACACTACGTACAACTACCGGGTCAACTACCGAACCGTCTCTATTCACAACAAACTGAATAATAACACGTCCTTGTGTTCCGTTTTCCTGAGCAATAGTAGGGTATTTGATGTTTTTATTAAGATATTGCATCAAAGCAGCCTGTCCACCTGGGAATTCGGGCATTTTTTCTACAATCTCAAAGATAGTTTCTTCTACTACTTCTTCTTCTTGTTCAACAACAACAGGTACGTATTTAATTTCTACTTTCTGTCCTGTGTCTTCCGAAGAAGCAATTTCTGTATCGGCTACTTCAACATCATCTTCTACCACTTCTAGAAGTTCGGGTGCTGCCGGAACTTCGGGTGGGGGGGGCGGTTTTACCTCTTCTATTTGGGTAATTGGGATAATCTCTTCTTCAAACGTAACGTCGACTAATGCCTGGCTTGTATCAATTACTTTATCACGTTCAGTCCACTCGAACGCCACAAACATAATTGAAAGCACGATAACATAGCCTAGCAGCATCCATGTAGACTTTTTGCCTTCCAGATCTGCTTTAGGTGATTTTTTTACTTCCATAATGTAATTTAATTAATAAATTTAAGTGTTTCTCACTCGAGGGCAAATATAATACTTTTTGCAATATCTTGCATTATTTCCTGTTTTTTTTTGAAGAAATAGAATCGTATTTTGCTTTTTTAAACATTTACGCGCATTCGGAGGCTATATAGCTCAAGGGGGCAATGCTATATAGATCAAGGGGTCCGTGCTATATAGATCGAAGGGTCAATGCTATATAGCTTCGCTCCTTCAGGCTATATAGTAGTTAGTAGTTAGTAGTAAGTAGTAAGTAGTAAGTAGCTAGTAGTAAGTAGCTAGTAGTAAGTAGTAAGAATCCATGCGGCATCGTACTAGCTACTAACTACTAGCTACTAACTACTGATAATGGTTCCCTTGTATCAACAATTAACAACCAATTAACAATCAGGATACCCACAAGGGGTATCCCTACAGGGTTCATCCGGTTCATCCCTTCGCGCTTTCACGCCTTCGCGCTTTTGCCCTTTCATCCCTTCGCGCTTTCGTGCCTTCACACTTTCGCGCCTTTACATCATCATCAACAGCAGCAGTTTCTTTTTCTTCTTTTTCTTCTTTTTCTTCTGATGTTTTCTTTTCTCTTCTTTTCTCTTCTTTTCTTTTGTTATAGGGTTGCTATAACAAGCGTTGCAACAGGATTTCTCTTTTCTCTCGATGAATTGGCACTTTTTTGCATTGCACAGATTAAAGTTCAAGAAGTATTTATTCACTTTTATGCAGCAACTCTGCAACGAAAACACTTTTTTTAATTCATAAATCACTATTTTTATTTAAGTTTGTCTCTCAATTACATGTAAAAACAATCCGGAAATGAAAAAAATAACGATTGCAATAGATGGATTTTCGTCTAGTGGTAAAAGCACAATGGCAAAAGACCTTGCAAAAGAAATCGGTTATATCTATATTGATAGTGGTGCAATGTATCGTGCTGTAACATTGTATTGTTTGCAAAACAAACTTATTGAAGGGAATAAGATCAATGAGGAAGAACTGAAAAAAAGAATTGCCGACATTCAGATTAACTTCAAGTTAGATCCATCAACAATGCGGCCTGTTACTTATTTAAATGGAGAGAATGTTGAAAATGAAATCCGCAGAATGGAGGTTTCTTCTAAAGTAAGTTTTGTTAGTGCCATTCCTTTTGTGCGCCAGGCAATGGTGGCTCAGCAGCAGGCAATGGGAAAAGAAAAAGGCATTGTAATGGATGGGCGCGATATTGGTACTGTTGTTTTTCCGGATGCGGAATTAAAGATTTTTGTTACTGCATCGCCCGAAACCCGCGCACAAAGAAGATACGAAGAGCTCAAAGCTAAAGGCGAAGAGGTTGATTATGAAGAGATTCTTAAAAATGTGAAGGAACGGGATTATATAGATCAGAACCGGGATGTAGCCCCGCTTCGGCAAGCCGATGATGCCATTTTGTTAGATAATGGTACAATGAGTCTTGAAGAACAAAAACAATGGTTGCTTGAAAAAGTAATGAGTTTTGAGTTATGAGTTTTGAGTAACCATGCGGCATCGTAACTCAAAACTCACTACTCACTACTCACTACTCATAACTCACTCAAATGATCGAAATTGACGAAGGATCCGGATTCTGCTTTGGGGTAGTAAATGCTATTAAAAAAGCAGAGGAAGAATTGGCAAAAGGCAATAAGCTATATTGTCTGGGCGATATTGTGCACAACAGCAAGGAGGTTGAAAGGCTCAAAGCAATGGGGCTTATCACGATTAACCATGACGAATTCAAAAATTTGCATCATGCAAAAGTTTTGCTTCGGGCGCATGGCGAACCACCAGAAACGTATGCCATTGCTCAACAAAACAATATTGAAATAATTGATGCTACCTGCCCTGTTGTTTTGCAATTACAAAAGAAGATTAAACAGGAATATGACAAGCAAGAGTCTACCGAAAAACAGATTGTTATTTATGGTAAGAAAGGCCATGCCGAAGTACTTGGACTGGTAGGACAAACGGAATCTAAAGCTATCATTATTGAAAGTATTGAAGACGTTGACAAGCTCGACTTCAACAAAAGCATCCGTTTATATTCGCAAACAACCAAATCGCTCGATGAGTTTAAGGAGATTGTGCTGTGTAGCATGGAAAGAATATCTCCCAATGCTACTTTTGAGTATTACGATACCATCTGCCGGCAGGTTGCCAACCGTATACCAAACTTGCACAAGTTTGCATCATCGCACGATTTAATTTTCTTTGTTAGCGGTAAAAAGAGCTCGAACGGGAAAATGCTTTTTAAAGAATGTCTTAAGGTAAACCCCAACTCACACCTTATAGATAATAAAAACGAAATAAATGATTCTTTATTGGCTAATGCCCATTCTATTGGGATTTGTGGAGCAACATCTACCCCTAAATGGCTAATGGAAGAGGTTTATAATTATCTTTTAGAATTAAGAAGTAAGGAGTAAGAATGCTTTTTAGCCTGCATTATTCATACTCGTCTGGTTCGATTAGTATTTCACCACAGAGTTCACAGAGTTACACAGAGTTTTAAACCTCCATGCGGCATCGTATTTAAAACTCTGTGTAACTCTGTGAACTCTGTGGTGAAATCGTACAATTCTTACTACTGTCTACTCAATTCTCAATTCTTAATTTTATCTTTGCACCGTTTAATCAATAAAAGATTGTTTTATGGGACAAGTTAAGTGTATTGGTATCTTAACGTCGGGGGGTGATGCTCCCGGAATGAACGCGGCTATACGTGCGGTAACACGCTCGGCTATTTATAACGGACTTCAGGTTAAAGGTATATACAGAGGATATAAAGGGCTTATCACCGATGAGATTGTTGAGTTCAAATCGCAGAATGTTAGTAACATCATTCAGTTGGGTGGTACTATTCTGAAAACTGCCCGCTCGAAAGAGTTTTTGACTCCCGAAGGACGACAAACGGCATACGAAACCATGAAAAGGCATGGTATTGATGCCTTGGTTGTTATTGGTGGCGATGGTTCGTTAACCGGTGCACGGGTTTTTGCACAAGAGTTTAATATTCCTTGTGTAGGGCTACCGGGAACTATTGATAATGATTTATATGGTACCGATACTACTATTGGGTATGATACAGCATTAAACACTATTCTGGATGCTGTAGATAAAATAAGAGATACTGCAACTTCGCACGAACGTTTGTTCTTTATTGAGGTTATGGGACGCGATGCCGGTTTCCTTGCTTTGAATGGCGCCATTGCGTCGGGAGCCGAAGCTGCCATTATTCCGGAATTCAGTACAGAAGTAGACCAACTGGAAGAGTTTATTAAAAGCGGTTTCCGTAAATCAAAAAACAGTAGTATTGTTATTGTTGCCGAAAGCGAATTAACCGGAGGTGCCATGCATTATGCCGAACGCGTAAAGAACGAATATCCCGAATATGATGTTCGCGTTTCTATCCTTGGACACTTACAGCGTGGCGGAAGCCCTACTGCTCACGATAGAATTCTGGCAAGCCGTCTGGGTGCAGCCGCTATTGATGCCATTATGGAAGATCAACGAAATGTTATGATTGGCATTGAAAACGATCAGATTGTATATGTTCCCTTCTCTAAAGCAATAAAGAACGATAAACCAATTAACAAAGAATTGGTGAATGTGTTAAGGCAACTTTCTATTTAGAAGAATTAAGAATTAAGGAGTAAGGAGTAAGAATCCATGCGGCATCGCATTCTTACTTCATTTAATTGGAATAGAATTAAGGAGTTAAGGAGTAAGAATCCATGCGGCATCGCATTCTTACTTCATTTAATTGGAATAGAATTAAGGAGTTAAGGAGTAAGAATCCATGCGGCATCGCATTCTTACTTCTTAACTCCTTAATTCTTAATTCTATTCTTTATTTTTTATAATACTTCAGCGCCTCCGGCATTAGCTCCTGCAATTTCTTGATGCGTGTGGCATCCGAAGGGTGAGTACTTAAAAATTCGGGTGTTTTGCTTCCGGCTGCTTGCATGCGTTGCCAAAAAGGGATGGCTGCTTGCGGATCGTATCCTGCCATTGCAGTAAATACAAGTCCCATGTGATCGGCCTCGTTCTCGTTTAAGCGAGAATAGGGTAAAACTACTCCTACCTGAGAGCCCAAACCATACACTTGTTGTGCCAATGTTTGAGTCAGCTCCGATTTATTTTGCAACAATACTCCCAAAGCAGTTCCACCGTAACTAAGCAACATTTGCTGACTGATCCGTTCGGATGAATGTTTGGCTACAGCATGAGCTACTTCATGCCCCAATACTACGGCCAACCCGCTTTCGTCTTTGGTGTAAGGTAATATACCTTCGTTTACCACAATCTTTCCACCTGGCATACAAAAAGCATTGGGGGTGGCATCTTGCACTAAATGAAATTCCCAAGCAAACTGATCGACAGCACTGGCCCGACCGTTTTCTTTCAGATATGTTTCAACTGCACTGGCTATATTCCGCCCCACGCGCACAACCATTGCTGTGTTAGCTGCATTGGTCGAAGCTTTAGCGGTTTTCATATAGTCGGTAAAACTTTGATTACTCAAGCTCATCACTTCTTCGTCCGATACCAAGCTTAGTTGGCGACGTCCTGTAACGGCTACAGTACTACAGCTGCTTATTGCAACAACAAAAAGAATTAATCCTGATAAATGTTTAAGTGTTTTCATACTTACAAAAAATATTTCTATTATAAACGTGTAAAATAAGGGGGTTGTTCAACCGCCTGTCTCTCTGCTCTGCCTGCAAAATTAATAAAAGATCTAAATAAGTAGATATTATTCATACTCTTTGTTTTAACCTCAATTATTCATATTTATCTTTGCCGGATAGATAAGTTATAAGAAACGTGAATCAAAAAAACAACAAATATACCACCTCCGAGAATGAAATTGTACAGCAGCAACTTCTTCTTCGTATGGAGTACGAGCACGAGAAAGAAGAGTTTAAGCGTCAAACCGAAACAATGGGCATCGGCCGGAAGGTTAAACGCGGGCTTTGCTGGTTTCCGGTTAAACCGGAACGAAACTATTATAACTCGCTCAATCAATTGATTTTTGAGGTTGAGCGTCAGGAAGATAAAGATATTGAGCACTCATTTGAATACGGAAAACCAGTTTGTTTCTTTACACAAGACTTTTCGGGTAAGCTAAAATACTTCAATTTTACTGCGCATGTTAGTTTTGTTGATGACGACCGGATGGCTATTACACTTCCTTCTCCGGCTGCTCTTACCGAGCTTCACGGAGCCGAACCTTTAGGAGTGCAAATCTATTTTGATGAGACTAGCTACCAAACCATGTTCGAGGCACTTGCTGATGTGTTAAGAGCAAAAACTACCAGATTGGCCCAACTAAGAGAAATATTGATAGGAAACGCTTTGCCCCGAACCCGCGATATATTTCCGGTTCGGTTTCCGTGGTTAAACACTACACAAGAGGCTGCTGTTAACAAAGTTCTTAGAGCCAAAGATGTAGCAGTTGTGCATGGCCCTCCCGGAACCGGGAAAACAACAACACTTGTAGAAGCCATTTACGAAACATTGCACAGGGAACACCAGGTATTGGTATGTGCCCAAAGTAATGCGGCGGTAGACTGGATTTCGGAAAAGCTGGTAGATCGTGGTGTTCCTGTACTGAGAATCGGCAACCCCAGCAGAGTGAACGATAAAATGCTATCGTTTACTTACGAACGGCAATTCGAGAATCATCCTTCGTATAGCGAATTATGGAGCATCCGCAAATCCATTCGTGAGTTAAGTGGCCGATTGCGTAAGGGTAATTATTCCGAAAGAGAAGGAATGCGCAGCCGGATGAGTAGACTAAAAGACCGGGCAACAGAACTCGAAATACTAATTAACGAAACATTGTTTGCACAGGCACGTGTTGTAGCTTCTACATTGGTAGGATCAAATCATCGGTTATTAATGGGTCAACAGTTTCCTACCTTATTTATAGACGAAGCTGCCCAAGCCCTCGAAGCTGCCAGCTGGATTGCCATCCGCAAGGCCGACCGGGTTATTCTGGCTGGCGATCATCAACAATTACCTCCAACAATCAAGTGCTACGAAGCTGCCAAAGCCGGACTTGGAAAAACGCTCTTGGAGAAAATTGCTACCCGAAAACCAGGAGCGGTTTCACTGTTACAGGTACAGTATCGTATGCACGAAACAATTATGCGTTTCCCTTCCGAGTGGTTTTACGATGGTATGTTGCAGGCTGCTCCGGAAGTCCGCAACCGGGGGATTCTGGATTTCGACACTCCCATTGTTTGGGTTGATACATCCGAATACAACTTTCAGGAAGAATTTGTTGGCGATACGTATGGACGCATCAACAAACAAGAAGCCGATTTGCTGCTTCAACAGTTGAAAGATTATATCACTCGCATAGGTGGAGGACGCATTATCGATGAACGGATCGACTTTGGTATTATCTCTCCTTACAAAGCTCAGGTACAGTATTTAAGAAGGAAAGTAAAGACAGGTAGTTTCTTTCGCCCATACCGCGAATTAATCACTGTTCACACCGTAGATGGTTTTCAGGGGCAGGAACGGGATGTTGTTTTTATCAGTTTGGTAAGAGCCAATGAGGAAGGACAAATTGGTTTTCTAAATGATTTACGACGAATGAATGTTGCCATTACACGGGCACGCATGAAGCTTGTTATTCTGGGAGATGCAGTAACATTGGGTAAACATGCTTTTTATAAGAGATTACAGGGGTATATTGGTTTGCAGGAATAATGTTTTATCTTTGTTCCATCTAACCAATAAATTATTTATGAGAAAACATTTATTAACCTCACTGTTGGCATTGCTATTACCATTAACAGGCATTGCACAAACTTTCACTCACGGTCGTTCATCTTCTTATACATGGCCAAAAGATGAATTAATAGTAAAGAAACTGGATAAGTGGCAAGATTTAAAATTCGGTATGCTTATTCACTACGGGCTTTACTCCGAACTGGGTATTGTTGAATCCTGGTCTATTTGTGCCGAAGAAGCCGACTGGATTCCCCGCGACTCTACCATAGCCTATGATGAATATAAACGTAATTACTGGAAAACCATCGACCGCTTTAAACCGGAAAAGCTCAATCCCGAAGCCTGGGCTCAATATGGCAAGAAAGCCGGTATGAAGTACGTTGTATTCACAACAAAACATCACGATGGCTTTAATATGTTCGATACCAAATACTCTGACTTCTCAATTACAAAAGGAGCATTCAAAAATCATCCACGCAGAAATGTAGCGAAAGAAGTTTTTAATGCTTTCAGAAACGAAGGTTACATGATTGGGGCTTATTTCTCTAAACCCGACTGGCATTCACAATATTACTGGTGGGACAGATATGCTACTCCTAACCGTAACGTAAATTATAAAATTGATAAGAATCCCTGGCGATGGGAACAATTCAAAAAATTCACCTATAACCAAATAGAAGAATTAATGAATGGCGATTATGGTGCAATGGATATTCTCTGGCTAGATGGTGGCTGGGTAGCTCCTCCCCGACAAGATATTGATATGCGCAAAATTGCTGCAATGGCCCGAAGCTATCAGCCTGGGTTACTGGTTGTTGACCGCACTGTAGCAGGAGAATTTGAAAACTACCAAACCCCTGAACAAGGTATTCCACACGAGCAAGTGAATAACCCTTGGGAAAGCTGTATTACACTTGGCATTGATTGGGGATGGACACCGCATCAAAAGTATAAATCATCTGCCAACATTATTCACAAACTTACCGAGATTGTTGCCAAAGGAGGCAGCCTTCTTCTTGGAATAGATCCTAAACCCGATGGTACATTGGCCGACGTGGTTATGGAGCGTCTCACCGAGATAGGCGAATGGACATCGAAAAACGGAAAAGCAATTTACGAAACCCGCACCACCCCAGTATACAATGATGGCAACACCTGGTTTACACAGAGTAAAGATGGTAAAATAAGATATGCCATCACATGTTTGGAAGAAGGAAAACCGTTACCCGAAAAAATTATTTGGAAAGGAAATGAACCTAAAAAGGGAAGTAGTATTAAATATATCCCTACTGGTAAAAGTGTAAAATGGCAAAAAACGGCTAACGGTATTGAAATAACACTTCCTAAAAACCTCCCGGCAAATCAACCGGCAGTAGCTTTTGAATTTAAGCCATAAGTTCTGTGATTTTTTATAAATGATACAGACTAATGAAATAACAGAACTATAAATCTTTAAATTAAAGGCAATGGAAATAAGCAAAAAATTAATTTCAACTATCGTAGTAATAGGGATTCTGGTAATATTTGGATTCAGTGCTTTTTATACAGTAAACACAGGCGAGAGAGGTGTTGTACTTCGGCTTGGTAGGCTCACTGATGTTGTGGGCGAAGGTTTCCATCTTAAGATGCCATTCACTGATGATATTCAGTTTTTATCTATCCGGGATAATAACCTTACTTTAAAAACAGAGGTATCGTCTAGCGATATTCAAACAATCACAGTTGAGGTAAGCTTGGTATACTCTCTTGATCCTGAGAAAGTGGGTACAATATACCAAACCTATGCAAAGAACATTGAAAACACGCTTGTTCGCCCTACCCTTTCGGAAAAAATAAATGCAGTAATAGCCGAGTATCCTATTGAAGCTTTTGTAGAAAAGAGAGCAGAGATATCCAACAGAATCCGTACTACTTTTGCCGATCAGGTAGAAGGAAACGGAATACTTGTAAAAACCCTCCTGATAACAAATCATGATTTCAGCGATGAGTTTAATAAAGCTATCGAAGACAAAAAAGTAGCGGAGCAAGGTGCTTTGACTGCCAAATTCACATTGGAAAGAATGAAACTGGAAGCCGAAGCACAAATGATTAAACAGGCTTCTCTCTCGCCAATGGTATTGCAAGAAATGGCTATCAATAAATGGGATGGCAAAATGCCACAGTACTTTAGTGGTGGTCAGTTGCCTTTTATTACGATAAAATAAAACATCTTCACCACAGAGAATGCAGAGGACACAGAGTTCTTTTCCTCTGTGACCTCTGTGGTGAATTTACCTTTTACTCAAGCAATAATTAAATACTTTTAAATTGCTGATGGTACTATTAAACTCTCCGGCTTTTTTGAGCGGGAAAACCAATGTACGTACATAATTGATACTAGTTTTTCCGGTTTCATCAAAATATCGTTTCTGAATATTCATCTCATCCACAATTTTGCCATTAACCTTTAATATAGTAGTGCGACTGTCGCCTTCAATCTGTACATGCGCCTTTTCGCCTTCGCAAATAGCAAACCTGAATGTGTTTAAATATCCGTCGCGCGCAAAAGCAAACATACCACTAACCGGATCGCAAAGATAGAATACAGCATCGCGAGAGCGGAATAATTCTGTACCGGATACTTCCTTTCGTCCCTCAATATCAAAACAAATCGTATAGTCGTACCCAATTTCAGGATAAGGCAAGGTACTTCCCGGTTTTACCGTTTGGGCCTGATACACCAAATTGGGCTTCAAGCCAATTCGTCCCATCTGATTTACTCCGGGAGCTTCGCTCAGTAAAACACGCTGATCATTGTATTGCTCGTACGACAATGATGTTTGTGCAGTCCATGTTTTCAAAGCCAGTGTTTGCAAAGCCGGGAAAATGCGATGATGAATATCTTTTGTAGAAATTCCATTGCCCACATGATCGTTCCATACAGCAAACATACCTCCCATTATGGCAGGATCTTTTTCCTCGAATACTGTTTTTCCTACATGTGCCGGTGTCCACGATTTATACAAAAATGCTTCATTCAGATAATCGTGATAATAGCCGGCAGCCGGAACAATATACACTAATCCGTCGGGAATGCTAATCAGCCGGTATCCTTCTTCTACCATTGTTTTGGGGTCGGCATATCCATTATACCAGGCACTCATCACTACGTTTTGCGATTTAACAGGTGTTTGACCTTTGGCATGTGTCAATGCTCCCCAAATGCAAGCCTGCTTGCCATACGATTCGACCAAACGGATGTAATGATCGGTAAATGCACGAAACTTTTCAACCACTGCCTGATCTTTATTCGAATATTCATCTGTGCCAATGTGTACACGTTTTCCCCTGAATACAGGTTCTTCACCTTCCAAATATTCTTTGAAAAGCCCATCCATAAAGGTGTATGTTTCCGGGTTAAAGAGGTCTAAATGATCCATTCCATATTCCTTACTTCCTATTTCGGGCTTGTAGTGAGCAAAAGCCAGGGTATGTGCGGGTGCATCTATTTCAGGGATAATCTCTATAAACTGACCTTCGGCCTGTTTTTGTAGTTCTATGAATTCTTTTTTGGTATACGACCCATCGCGGGCTGTTAACCCAGGATATGTACTACACTCCAACCTGAAGGCCGAATATGTTTTATCCCAATCGTTTTCAAAGAACTGTTTGAAGCCATTATCATTTAAATGTATCTGCAAAGTATTCATTTTATAATAGGCCATCATCTTTATCAAATCCTGCAAATAATGAAGCGGAATAAATTTTCGTCCGCAGTCTATCATAAATCCACGTACCTCATAATCAGGATAGTCGCGTACTACTCCCAGAGGCAGTTGGCGTGTTTCGTTTTGTTCGGCCATTTGCAACAAGGTGCGGGTGCTCCAATAAAGTCCTGTTGTTTGGGGTGCGGTAATGGTTATTCCTGTTTCGGTTATTTTTATTTCATAACCTTCGCTTCCCAGTTTTTTATCCTTCTTCAAAGCAAAAGTCACATCGCCTTTAGTTGCTTTTCCTTCTACTATAGTAAGCTTCGGTCCAAACATTTGCTGGTAATCATCGACAAACATACGGGCAATACGAGCCACTTCGGGCTGATTAGCAGGAATCACAATACGGTTCTTTTCACTCAGTGCAATGTGTCCTTCGCCTTTGCTTGTCCATTCTTTGAGTTCAGGAACAACAAAAGGCTTAGTAGATACCGTAGCCCAAACGGTTGTAAAGGATAACAAAAAGATATTCAATATGAATATCTTGTTTAAAATACTCGTTCTTTTCATGATTTCATGATTAATTAGGTTATAAATAAAGATATACTGTGCAAAGATAAGGTTAAGATAGTTAAGATATAATTGACATGAAGATTATTTGAAAATCTCCTGTTTTTCATGTAAGTTTGTTGTTGCAACCAACAATTAAAGTTATGGGAAGCGAAGGACTTATAGAAAAATACATTAACCCCTATACCGATTTCGGGTTTAAAAAGCTGTTTGGCACCGAACTAAACAAGGATCTGCTAATCAGTTTTCTGAATTCATTGTTGCCCGATGGTCAGGTTATTAAGGATGTTACCTACCTCAATGCAGAGCAACTTGGCACCTTGGAAGCCGACCGACGCGCCGTATTCGATGTATATTGTGAAAACGAACAAGGTGAAAAGTTTTTGGTAGAGATGCAAAAAGGCGAACAGCAGTTCTTCAAAGATCGCAGTTTGTTTTACACCACATTCCCTATTCGCGAGCAAGCCGTTAAAGGTAGAAGTTGGAACTACGAGTTGAAAGCTGTGTATACAGTTGGTATACTCAACTTTGCATTCGACAATAACAGCAACGATTATTTTCACCACGAAGTAAAGTTGGTAGACATGGGAACTCAAGAAGTGTTCTATGATAAACTAACACTTATTTATCTGGAAATGCCCAAGTTCAACAAAACCGAATACGAGTTGGAAAATATGTTCGACAAATGGATGTTTGTACTCCGCAACCTCTCCCGATTGATGGAACGTCCGGCTGCCCTGCAAGAACGTATATTCACCCGCCTGTTCGAAGCAGCCGAAATAGCTCGCTTCAACCGTAAGGAACTGGTAGAGTACGAAGACAGTTTGAAGAATTTCCGCGATTGGTACAGCGTAATGGAAACATCATTGAATAAAGGACGAGCAGAAGGATTGGCAGAAGGACTTGAAAAAGGGCTTGAAAAAGGACGGGCTGAAGGACGTACAGAAGGCCTTCTTGAAGTTGCCCGTAAAATGAAATCCAACAACATTCCTATACAAACAATTCAGGAACTAACAGGATTATCGTTGAAGGAAATAGAAAAGCTGTAGTATTGTTACTCCTTTTTATCTATACTGAAACCAATCAATTTTCTACAAATCTTTACTTTTTTGTTATGCTGCAAAACGCTATTTCAAAATGCTGCATTTCACACTTTCAAAATGCTGCATTTTGATTGAACGAAATGCTGCATTTCATCAATGCGAAATGCTGCATTTCGAAAACGACCATCAAAAACACCCTTACACAGCTTGTAGCTAGGGGTAAAGAGAGATAACCGTTCCGTTTTTGTCTATTTAAACTTCATGAAAGAAGTTGATAAAAATACCATTATTAATAGACACATACTTTAAACTAATTTCATATATTTGCGTTTAGATATGAAATTCACCCTATAAATTTAAAATAGCAATGAGCCCTAAACAAAATGCCCCTTCCCTATTTATCATTGTAATAGCTATTATGATGATGGCCTGTTCGCCCACATCAAAAGAATCGTACCTTAACAAATACGATTCTTTTATTACTGAAATCACCAAGAACCACAAACTGTACGATCAAAAAGATTGGAAAAAGAAAGCTGAAGAATACAATAAGTTTGCTGGCGAGTGGTACGATAAGTTTGAAGATGAACTCTCGCTTAAAGATGAAGTTAAGATTAAATCGTATCAGGTAAAATGGCATTATTACAGCAACCTTAGCGATATCTCGTCGACTGTTAAAGAACTATTAGAAGTGCTGGATGTGAAAGGACTGAAAAAGCAGATACAGTATTACATTGACAACGATATGCACAACGACCTGAAAGGTCTTTATAAAGATGCAATTAAAGCAGGCAAAGAAACGAAAGATGTTGTTATTGAAATATTGAATGAATTGAATATCAAAATTGACGAGTTGAATTAATGACAAAAGATATCAAAAGAATTCTTGGGACTATTACACTGTGTGTTTCATTCATTTTCTTTGTATTAGGAGTGTATTACCCATTGTTTTCTACTGCCACAAAAATAGTTTTCAAATTCCGAAGTAATGATATGAATCTATTTGATTCTGTTAAATTCTTCTTTGATAATAACGAGTACTTTCTGGCAATTATAATTCTATTCTTCACATTCATCATGCCTCTTCTAAAATATATTGAACTAACAATAACTGTTATACGAAACAAAGCACCAAGATTCTCGCATGCTTTAGATAAATGGAATATGCTGGATGTTTTTTTGGTTGCTTTGTTGCTTTTGAACTTTAAGATGAATTCAAATATTATTGTAATGGATTTGAAAATAGGCACTACATTTATTGCGTTAGCGGTAATATTCAGAATAATATCGATTTCGTTTTTGGTTAAACATGTAAAACATTAAAAAAGCACGAATGATCCCCACCCGTGCTTTTCCTCTTTTACACTAACCAATTAATGATCATCATTAATTATTTTCCGGACGAAGTTTACGTACCACAGCCCCAGCCTGCCACATTTCGCTTTCGCGTAGTGCTTTCAGCTCTTTTTCCAATCCTTCGCGATAATCCGGTTTAGAATTGGTATCGATTGAGCGTTGTGCTTCGTTTCCTATTTTCACTTCGTTATACAGTTTTTCGAACACTGGTTTTGTTGCATCGTGGAAAGGTCCCATCCAGTCTAAAGCACCGCGTTGAGCTGTGGTTGAACAGTTGGCATACATCCAGTCCATACCTTTTTGTGCAAACAAAGGCATCAGTGATTGAGTTAACTCTTCTACTGTTTCGTTAAATGCTTCTGATGGAGTGTGTCCGTTAGCACGCAACACTTCGTACTGAGCCAAAAGGATTCCCTGAATTGCTCCCATCAGTGTACCACGTTCGCCGGTAAGGTCTGAATATACTTCGCGCTCGAAAGTTGTTTCGAACAAATAACCCGAACCTACACCAATACCCAAAGCAACTACACGGTTGAAAGCGTTACCGGTTGCATCCTGAAAGATTGCATACGAAGAGTTCAATCCACGGCCTTCCAGGAACATAGTGCGCAATGAAGTTCCCGATCCTTTGGGAGCTACAAGAATTACATCTACATCGGCGGGAGGAACAATACCTGTACGTTCTTTGTAGGTGATACCAAACCCGTGAGAGAAGTAAAGTGCTTTACCCGGAGTAAGATGTTTCTTAACTGTAGGCCAAACTTCAATCTGAGCAGCATCCGAAAGCAGGTATTGAATGATTGTTCCTTTTTCGCAAGCTTCTTCTATTTCAAATAAGGTTTCACCAGGAACCCAGCCGTCGGCAACAGCTTTATCCCATGTTTTTCCACCTTTACGTTGTCCGATAATTACGTTAAAGCCGTTATCACGAAGGTTCAATGCTTGTCCGGGGCCTTGTACGCCATAACCGATTACTGCAATAGTTTCGTCCTTCAATACTTCACGTGCTTGTTCCAATGGAAATTCTTCGCGGGTAACTACGTTTTCTTCTACACCGCCAAAATTCATTTTTGCCATTTTAGTTTTTAATTAAAGTTTATAATAATGTTTTGCTTATTCTTCTTGAAACGCTGAGTTTCGTAACTAAGTGTTTAAATAAAGAGAACTTTTCCGCGGCAAACCACCTCGCCACTGCTTTTCTTTACCTCTATATTATATTCGCCGGGATTAACCTCTTCTTTATAGAAATTCAATTCATCTCCGTAATAGCTTTCGGCCACATACGCAATTTCGAACCTACGGATACGCATTGTTTTGTAATATTCGATGGGGAAAAGATCAAGGATGTGCTCTATGTAACGGATACTGTTTACATGGCCATTGATATCTATATCACTGTATCTTGCTGTATGAGATGAAGCCACCTTATCACTGCCCACCTTTATGCGCGATGGTTTTTCGATGGGGCAATCCTTATCGCAAATATAATCAACAATATTGCCGCCGTGCATACTTAATAAGTCGGCAGGTTTGCGGGTAGTAAGGCTAATCATGGCCCAAACCGAACGGGCATACCCGATAGTTTTACCATCTTTGTTTATCAATGCAAAGTTACGGTCGGTAAAGAGGCGGTAAACATTCTCTACCCAGGTTTGGATACTGAAGTCCTCATATTGATACGGCATATCTTCCAGTTCAATAGCTAAACGAGAAAGAACCCAGGTATAATTTTCCTCGTTCAGTGAGGCAATACCAAAGCCACGGTCGTTGGCATGGAAGCCTGCACAATTCAGTAAATGATTTCCCAATACACCCATTGTAAGCTGACCGTTGAAATCTACATGAAACGGTTCGGCCACAAAATTGTAAGTTCCTACTTTGTTATTTTCCATCGTTTTGTTCTTTTTTGCATTGAAGATATTTCTCCTCGCGCATGGTGAGGTATTCATTTACCCGTTCGAATGAACTGGTAGTAATAGCTACACGTCCGGAACGCACAAACTGTAAAACACAGTCTAAAGCGCGTAACTCGTCATACATAGCAGTAATTTCCTCGCTCATGCCATTCTTCTCTACTACCGAAAACACAGGATTAACCTCTACAATGCGTGCATTATATTTCCTGATAAGCTTGGAAGCCATTGGGGTTTCCTGAAACTTAGCTGTGTGCAATTTATAAAGAGCGATTTCATGAAAATAGATTTCATCGTCAGTGAAATAGTTTGCCTGTACTACATCTATTTTTCTTTCTATCTGCTTTACTACTTTCTCTATAATATCTTTGGTTGCCCATGTTGTAATGGTATATTTATGAACACCTTTTATAGATGATGCCGAAACATTTAAGCTTTCAATATTAAGCTGACGGCGTGTAAATACTGCGGTTACCTGATTAAGCAAACCTGCGATATTTTCCGAATGAACGATTAAAGTATATAATGTTTTATCCATGATTTTAATGTGCCAATATTAATGAATTAATAAATGATTAAATCTGTGCGCAGCTAATTGCCACATTGGCACATTAGCATATTAGCACATTATTAACAATCTAACAACATTTCGTTTACCGAACCTCCCGGAGGACACATTGGTAATACATTTCCTTCTTCAACCACAAGAGCTTCCAACAGGAAGGGGCCATCGGTTTCAAGCATTTCGCGGATGGCATCTTGCAAATCCTCACGCTTTTTCACCCGGCGCGAAGGTATACCATACGCTTCGGCAATCTTCATATAATCAGGATTCATCATGGGTGTAAACGAATACCTGCGATCGAAAAACATGGCTTGCCACTGGCGTACATTGCCTAAAAAGTTATTATTCAGCAAGATTATTTTAACCGGTGCTTTTTGTTCCATTACTGTACCCAGCTCCTGAATATTCATTTGCAAACCACCATCGCCCATAAACGAACAGATAGTACGGTTGGGTGCTCCAAATGTTGCACCGATTGCTGCCGGAAGCGAAAATCCCATTGTACCTGCGCCACCCGATGTTATGATGCTCCGGTTTTTAGTATATTTAAAATAACGTGCAGCCATTAACTGGTTTTGTCCTACATCGGTTACCAAAACAGATTCGTTATGAGTAGCCTCGCTTACTGCCCGAACTACCTCGCCCATATTGAGTGGTCCTTCTTTGGGATGAATTTCTTTTTCAATCACCCGTTCGTACTCTCTCTTTGCATACTCTTCGAAGCTATTGAGCCATTCCGTATTCTTTTTAGGGTTGATTAGCTCAGTAAGTTGAGCCAACGTTTTTTTGCAATTACCCAGAAGTGGAACATCTACTTTTACGTTTTTATCTATCTCGGAAGGGTCAATATCCAGATGAATAATTTTAGCTTGCTTGGCATACGTACTCAATTTGCCGGTAACACGGTCGCTAAAACGCATACCAACAGCTATTAACACATCGCATTGGTTTGTTTTTATATTCGGAGCCAGATTTCCATGCATTCCCAGCATTCCTTTATTCAGCGAATGATCGGTTGGAATGGCCGAAAGCCCAAGCATTGTGCATCCACAAGGGATATCTGCTTTTTCTAAAAAGGCTGCTAATTCTTTTTGTGCATTTCCTAATTCAACTCCCTGACCAACCAATACAAATGGTTTCTCGGCAGTGTTTATTAATTGGACTGCTGCTTGTAGTTGTGCATCATCAATTGTTGGATCGGGATCATAGCTACGTATATAATCAAGTAGCATGGGTTCATAGTCAACCTTTTCTACTTGTGCATTCTTTGCAAAGTCGAGCACAACCGGACCCGGCCGACCACTCTTTGCTATATAAAAGGCACGTGCTACTGCCCAGGCTACATCTTCTGCACTACGTATCTGATAACTCCACTTAGAGATGGGTTGGGTAACACCTACCAAATCAACTTCCTGAAAGAAGTCTGTTCCCAGAAAAGATGTAGCTACCTGTCCGGCAATTACTACCATCGGTGTGCTATCCATCATGGCATCAGCTATACCGGTAATGGTATTGGTGGCTCCCGGTCCGCTGGTTACAAGACATACACCAACTTCGCCCGATGCACGGGCATATCCTTGTGCTGCGTGTGCTGCTCCCTGTTCATGACGAACCAATATATGATTCAGTTTATCTTTGTGGTCGTATAATGCATCAAATACCGGCATAATTGTACCACCCGGATAACCAAAGATATTCTTTACATTATGATGTTCCAGTGCCCGCATCAAAGCTTCGGCTCCAGTTATATTTTGTTTGTTCATAAAATTATATTTTTTGGAACACAGAGACACAGAGGCACAGAGTTTTTAAACTTCATGAGACTTTTACAGGCCTGGAAATTAAAATCTCTGTGCCTCTGTGTCTCTGTGTGTTCAATATTAATTTATTCAATGATTCTTACTGCTCCTTTATCAGCCGAGCTTACCATACTTGCATAAGCTTTCAGGCTTTTAGGTACCTTACGATCCCGTGTTACGGGAGTCATCGGGCGGGCGGCTAGTTCCTCATTGGTAAGTTTTACATTGATTGTTCTCTCGGGAATATTTATTTCGATGATATCGCCGTCCTGAATCTTTCCGATATTACCTCCGGCTGCTGCTTCGGGTGATATATGGCCGATACTCAATCCGGATGTACCTCCGCTAAAACGTCCGTCGGTTATTAATGCACACTCTTTGCCTAAATGACGGGATTTGATATACGATGTTGGATATAGCATTTCCTGCATACCCGGTCCGCCTTTAGGGCCTTCGTGTGCAATGACGACGACATCGCCACTGACGACTTTGCCCCTCAATATTCCTTCGCAGGCGGCTTCTTGCGAATCGAATACTTTGGCTGGTCCGGCAAACTTCCAGATGCTTTCGTCTACTCCGGCAGTTTTCACTACACAGCCATCTTGTGCAATATTACCTTTCAATACAGCCAATCCTCCATCGGCTGAGTAAGCGTTATCAATGTTCCGGATACATCCATCGGCACGATCGGTATCAAGTTCTTTATAGGATGAATCTTGCGAACCCATTACCAGATTAAACTTTCCGGCAGGAGCACTTTTGTAGATTCTTTCAGCATCTGCACATGGCTGACCTGTTACATCATATTTGGCTAATGTTTCGCCCAGGCGCATACCGTCTACACGGCGAACGGTTGTATCAATTAAACCGGCTTTGGCCAATTCGCTCATTATTCCCAGAATACCGCCAGCGCGGTTAACATCCTGAATGTGATATTTTTGAGTGTTGGGAGCAACTTTGCAAAGACAAGGTGTTTGGCGCGACAGCATATCAATATCATCCATTGTAAAATCAACCTCGGCTTCGTGGGCTATTGCCAACAAATGAAGCACGGTATTGGTTGAGCCTCCCATGGCAATATCAAGTGTCATTGAATTAAGAAAAGCAGCACGGGTTGCTATGCTTCGCGGCAGAATGCTCTCATCGCCATCGCGGTAATATTTATAAGCGTTTTCAACAATTAACTTAGCGGCATCCTTAAATAACTGGGTGCGATTAACGTGTGTTGCCACTATTGTTCCGTTTCCGGGAAGTGCCAAACCGATTGCTTCGTTAAGGCAGTTCATAGAGTTTGCAGTAAACATCCCCGAGCAACTTCCACAAGTTGGACAGGCGCTTGCTTCGATTTGTGCAACCTCTTCATCGCTCACTGTTTCGTCGGCCGATTTATACATGGCATCAATTAAATCCAGTTGCTGACCATTGAGTTTGCCGGCTTCCATAGGTCCACCGGATACAAATACAGCAGGAATGTTTAAGCGCATGGCAGCCATCAGCATGCCCGGAGTTATTTTATCACAGTTACTAATACATATCATTGCATCTGCTTTGTGGGCATTTACCATATACTCAACGCTGTCGGCAATAATATCGCGCGAGGGCAGTGAGTATAGCATTCCGTCGTGCCCCATGGCAATTCCGTCGTCTATGGCAATGGTGTTGAATTCAGCAGCAAAGCAACCTAGTTTTTCAATCTCGGCTTTTACTTGTTGCCCTATCTGGTGCAAATGAACGTGTCCCGGCACAAATTGGGTAAAAGAGTTGACGATAGCAATAATGGGTTTCCCCATCTGTTCTTTTTTCATACCGTTGGCTCCCCATAAAGCGCGGGCTCCTGCCATTCTTCTACCTTGTGTACTTTGCGAACTGCGTAACTGATTTTTCATAACTCTTCTTGATTAATCAAAAAAGCCTCTCTCAAATATGAGAAAGGCTTCATTTATATCTTTATACATATAACAATATACGCACACAACCTTTCTCACTCTCCTGGCTCGACCACCACAAGGCTAATAATGACTAGAGATAGATTATGTAGAGTATAATTATTCATGTTTCATTTCTTGAATATGATACAAAGGTAAGGCCTTTTTCATAATCTCCAAACAAATTGAATAAAAAAAACTCCAATTAATAGATATTCGTAAGAAAATAGGGAGTTTTGGTTAGTAGTTAGTAGTTACAGTAGTTAGTAGATAGTAGTTAGTAGCTACTAATAAAAAAAATCCTATCTTTGCTTATTCTTATTAATTACATTATAACAAATCAATGGAAACAAAACCAAACAAGTACATCACAGTGGCTTATAAGCTATATGCGGTGGAGGATGAAGAGAAAGATTTTATAGAAGAAGCAACTGCTGAGCACCCATTCCAGTTTATTTCGGGATTGGGAACTACTTTGGAAACTTTCGAAGAACAAATAATCAATCTTAATCCGGGAGATAAATTTGAATTTACTATACCTTCTCTTGAAGCTTACGGAGAGTATTTCGAAGAACATGTGATTGATCTTCCAAAAGATATATTCATTATTGATGGTCGTTTCGATTCTGAAATGATTCAGGAAGGTAAAGTTGTGCCATTAATGAATGCCGAAGGCCAACGTTTAAATGGTACCGTTCTTGAAGTAAAAGCAGATGTAGTGGTAATGGATATGAACCACCCACTAGCAGGAGCCGATCTGTTTTTCGCCGGTGAAGTTGTTGAAAACCGCGTTGCTACTCCCGAAGAAGTGCAAGGCATGATCAACATGATGACCAACGAAGGCGGATGCGGATGTGGTAGCTGTGACGGTGACTGCGACGACGAAGGTTGTGGACACGATCATGGTGGCTGCGGCGGATGCCATTAAAAGAATTAAGAATTAAGAATTAGGAATTAAGAATTAAGTAGATGTGACACAGTACCAATTCTTAATTCTTAATTTTTAATTCTTAATTCTTCCCCGTCATTATCTCCAACACCAACTTATCTGTTTCGTTCATGCCTTGCGAGCCTATTAATGTAAGGTTGCGAATGGTTTGATCTACATCTTTATCTACTATACCCTCCACTGAGGTTACCGATTTATTTTCCATAGCCATCATGGCCGACAGAACGGCTGTAGATACTCCACTGGCTACTTTCAATGCACAACTGGGCTTTGCACCATCGCAAATCATTCCGGTGAGGTTGGCAACCATGTTTTGTACGGCATAAGATATTTGCTCAAAGCTACCACCCATCAGCCAGGTAATACCACAGCTCGAACCTGTAGCAGCTACTACACATCCGCAAAGGGCCGACAAACGACCGAGGCTCTGTTTGATGTAGATTACCGTAAGGTGGCTTAGTATGAGTGCCCGGATTAATTCTTCTTCCGATTTGCCACTTTCTTCGGCATACACAAGTACAGGCAATGTGGCTGAGATTCCCTGATTACCGCTTCCCGAATTACTCATTACCGGAATCATGGCCCCTGCCATACGGGCATCGCAGGCTCCGGATGTATATGATAGTATATGGGAAAAGACTGTATCACCTAAAATCTTATTCTGACAGCCACCGCGTAATATCTTGCCCAGGTTATGACCGTAGTTACCCTCGAAAGAGCGTTCGGCTGCACATTTGTTTACCCGGGCAGTTTCCAGAATAAAGCTGATCTCTTCTAACGGAGCCGTTAAGGCAAAATCATAAACTTTACGGAGGGTTAGTTCGGGAGTGTTTTCTTCGTTATCGTCGACAGATTCTTGTTTCTTATCTAAGAGTATTTCGGAGTTGCGGGCCAGATAAGTAAAGGAGGTATGCCCACAGGCTATGATTGCAACACTTTTATCTTCACCGGCTTCGCAGATGGTTTCTACATAAAGCTTCTCGTCAATGTCTTCTTTAAGAGATATAAAGATGCGCTTCTCATCAATGTACTTTTTGGCTCTTTCTACCGATTGGGGTGTACAGTCTTTCAGTACTTCTAGTTGATAATCCGATTTTCCGATTAGTGCTCCCAAGGCTATGGCAATAGGTAAACCAATCATATTGGTGCCGGGTATCCCCACTCCCATTGCGTTTTTCAGGATATTGGCACTTAATAACACGGTTATTTTTTCAGGAATTCTATCAAGGATTTCTGTTGCTTTGGCAACACATAGTGCTACAGCAATGGGCTCGGTACATCCTATGGCCGGGATTACTTCGCGCTTTATCAGTGAGATTATCTGTGCATTCATACAATACAAAATTAATTAATTTCACTGTAAACACAGCACATTTGAAAGCAAAAAAGAGGGAATCTCCTTAAAGACTCCCTCTTTTATATTACATATTGTATTATCTAATTCAAAATTAGAAGAACAGATAACGATTATCTTTCACTTTAGCCTTTTGATACAAATCGCTTATAAAACGACTAGCTATACGTTGGTGAGTGCTTTCTAATGTTGTTTTCTCTTTTTCGGCATCAAAGCTTTCTTCTAGTTGGTCTTTAGCGTAAGGTTGTAATACAAATACACCGCTATTACCCTTGATTGGTTGGCTCAACTGATTAACCGGAGCAACCGAAGCATACGCACCTACCAAAGATTCGCTTGAACGCAATGCCGATACATAGGCCGGAGCCGAGAAAGACACATGTACCAGTGAATCGGAAATGGCATCAGTCATTGATTGGTATTGAGCAATAGAAGTAGCATTGGCTGCCTTCATATTGGCAATGATTTGTGCTGCTTTCTTATCTTTCACTACATCAACACGTAATTGTTGTTTTACATCGTCTAACGAGCGGTATCCTTCTTTATTGATTGCTTCTAAAGCTACAACCAACAAGCGGTCGTTGTCGCCGGCTTCGTACAAGCCCGAAACTTCGCCTTGTTTAGCATTGAATGTCCAACGTAAAGCATCTTTTGTGTTTTTGATTCCGGCAATTCCGTGTTCATAGGTTTGTACGTCGGCTCTTGGAGTTACTCTGTAACCGGCTTCCTCTGCATTTTCAATCAACTTATCGAGTGTATTGTTAGCAGCTATAAACTGGCTGAAATCGTTGTATGTTTTGTTGTAAGTTTCATTGCTGAAATCATTTGGTCTTTTCACCACAGCAACTTTGTACTTATCAACCATTTTCTTTCTGTTAGTAACCTGTAAGATAACGTTTGCATCACGAATTTCTACATTAGCAAGTTGGTTAACTCCCAGATCCATAATAGTTGAAAGATACTTCAAGTTATCGTTATCCAACTGCGGATTCGCTTGGATATTAGCTGATGTTATCCATGTAGTTGTTCCCGGCTGATTGTACTTAGCAGCAATATCTTCGAATTTAGCACCGCCTTTAATAGCGTTATAAATACTATCAGCCTGTACTCTGTTTTTAGCTACGTCTTCAGTATAAACCTGAATCTGACGGAATTCGATAGAGTCGGGTGCAGATACTTTTGCTATTTTTTTGAATGTATTGAATGTATTATCGCCCGAGTTGAAGTAAGGACCATATGTTTCGCCTACTGCTGCCGAGTCTAAACGAGCCACGATATCGGCTGGATATACATCTTTTGTTACAAACAAATCTAAATAAGAAACTTCCGAACCTGTTGAACGTACAAAGCTGGTAAAGTCCGAAGTCATTTCTTCTAACTGTGTTGTGTACTCAAGCATTTCGTTTTGCAAAGCAGCTCCATCTGCCTGACTTGGAACAACTTGTACATCAATATAACGGATGTTACGTGTTTCGGCTGTTTGCTTGAATTCTTCTTTGCGTTTGTTATACAGTTCTTTCACTTCCGATACTTTCACTGTGATAGCCGAATCGGGAATTGAAGAATAAGGTATTGCAGCAAGCAACATATCCGATTGTTTAACACGGTCGTCAAAAATGGTTTGGGCTTCTACTGTGTTAGTAGTGATTGATTTAAGAACCAATGCCTGATATTTTTCGGCCAAACGGTTTTGAGCCAACATTCTTTCAACAAACGACCAATACATATACATTGAGTGATAGTATTCGTATGTTCTGGAATCAACCGTATTTCTATCTAATTTCGAATAATCAACCAGGAATTTCTTCAGCATGTCTTTATCGAACATACCAGTTTGCTGATTGTAGAAAGGTGTGTTACGAAGCATCGGATGAACTCCGGCATCAATAATAGCTTGAATTTCGGAAGCTGGTACAGTTAAACCTATTTTTGCTGCTTCATTTTCAATTAATTTATTGTTTATGAAGGCAGTCCAAACTTCGTCTTTAATTTGATTGCTTTGTTCTTCGGTTAACGAAGAAAGTCCATTCGAGAACTTGATTGCTTCTGTATACTCCTCAAACAATGTTTGATATTCCTGAGCCGAGATAGATTCACCGTTAACTTCTCCCACATCGTTTGATTGGTGCGGTTGGAGTACCTTCCAGGCATCGCCCGCAATGAATGCGAACAAAGCCAAACCAACTACAATGATCAGCAACGGTCCTTTAGATCGAATTTTTTGTAATGTTGCCATTTTATTTTAAGTTTTTAAGTTTTTAAGTTTTAAGTTTTTGAGTTCATTTGTTTTTGGGCATTGTTCTTAAAAACTTAAAAACTCAAAAACTTACGAACTCAAATCGCGCACGAAGATACAAAAAATGCTAATACAGACATACGTATTAGCAAAAAAAATGTCGGACACACACAATTATTCCAACACCTTGAGGCGCACCAGTTCTATTTTGGTTGATGTAACCTTTAGCATCCTGAAGTGATATTTTTCAATGGTAACTACTTCGTTCACTTTAGGGAAACTTTGATACTGGTTTAAAATCAATCCGCCAATGGTCATATAATCGTCCGACTCGGGTAATTCCAAACCAAAGGTTTCATTCACTTTTTCTATTTCAAGGCGCCCTGATAATGTGTATTCGTCTTCCGATAGCTGTTTACATATCAGGTTACTATTGTCGTGTTCGTCTTCAATATCGCCAAATATTTCTTCTACCAAATCTTCCAGGGTTACAATTCCCGAAGTTCCTCCAAACTCGTCGACAACGGCGGCTATGGATTTATTTTGCTGCATAAACTGTTTCATCAATTTACTGGCAGCCATTGTTTCGGGCACAATGGGGATTTCGGTTATGTTATTATTCCAGTTTTCCGGACTGCGAAATATCTCAGACGAATGGAAATAGCCTACTATGTTATCAATATTGCCATCGTACACGATTATCTTCGATAAGCCCGATTCTATAAATTTTGAGTTTACCTCTTCTAACGAAGCGGTTAAATCAACAGCTACAATTTCGGTTCTGGGAATAATACAGTCGCGTACTTTTATGCTCGAAAAGTCAAGGGCATTCTGGAATATCTTTACTTCGGTATCCAACTCTTCTTCACTGTTGCAACTGTCAATGCTGGACTGTACAAAATAATCCAGGTCTACCTTGCCAAATGCTTTATCGGAGGCATCTTTATTTACTTTGATTCCTAAAATGCGCAGAAACAAATAAGATATGCCCGAAGCCAGTTGAGATACCGGATAAAGAACAATATAACAGATAAGTGCAGGCACTGCAAATATCTTCAGCATCTTGTTAGGATTAAGCCTGAATAGTGTTTTAGGAATAAACTCGCCGGTAACAAGTATTATTAAAGTAGATATAATTGTTTGTATAAGTACCAGAAGAAACTCGTTCGATATTAACCCGGCCAGCAGTTGTTCTTCGATAAGCTGGGCCATGAAAATACCATAGATAACAAGCGCAATGTTATTCCCTACCAATAAGGTGGAGATAAAATTATTGGAATGCCTGAAAAAGAAATCAAGAATCCGGTTTATAATCCCACCTGTTTGTTTCTCCATCTGTAAACGAAGCCTGTCGGCCGATACAAACGAGATTTCCATTCCCGAGAAAAAGGCGGAGAATATAACTGTTATTATGGCATAAATAATGATGTTCATTAGCTAGTTGAGAGTTGAGAGTTGAGAGTTGAGAGTTAAGAGTTGAAAGTTACCATGCGGCATCGTAACTCTCAACTTTCAACTCTCAACTCTCAACTAATTAGACTCCATATTTTCTATATAAAAGATGCCGGAAATATCAAGTATGTTATATTTAGTCATCTGTTGATTCGATTCGAACCCGTAGCCGGTTATAATCCTGTCGGCTTGTTCAATCCGGATATATTTATCCGAGTACACTCTTTCGGCATTCTGATCCCAATATAAAAGTTCGGTATCAAACTTTTCGCCTAACGTATTCTCTATATGCACATTCTTTTTAAGTATCCAGAGTCCTTTCTTATCGTAGTTATAAACCGTATCGGCTTTTATGGTTGCTTCTACATTAAACAATGTATCAAATTTTTCCAGGTATGCTCCTTTTTCAAAGATTGAATAAGATGGATTCTTCTTATCGAACATTTCATGCTTCTCTGCTACTATTCTATACCGAACAATACCCGAATCCGAAACAAACATTTCCATTCCGTGTGTAGTCATCAAAGGTAAAGAGTCGCGTTCGGTAATTGCTTCGCCTACATTTGCTTTCTTTCCTCCGCACGAAATAAACGAAAGAAGCATAACAACCCCCAACAGGGTTGTTATGCTATGCTTTTTATATAATACGCTGTTACTCTGTTTAGGCAACATATTATTGTTAACGGATTGTTGTTGATTCTCCAATCCAACCGCCAATTGTTACACGGTCGCCTACTTTATAACCAAGCATAAAGAGGTCTGATGGAGCTGGAGTATACTGTGAATACGTTCTGATCAGTCTGTTAGCTTCATTAACTACTTCTTCGGACGAGTCAACAGCTTTTGCTCTGCTCAACTTGTCAACAACCAGGAAGTAAGTACATTTATTCAATGCCGACTCGTCGCTCCAGTTAGGGCTTGAAGCATAAAGTGTAGCTATCAGGATGTAGGGTTTACCATCGTTAGGATTAAAGCTGATTGCTTTTTGTGCATAGTTACGTGCCTGACTGATTTTCTTTACGTGTGCCAAAACAGTAGCTGCTCTGTATGCCAAGTCGGCTTTCTTCATGTTTTCGTCTTCCAGGTCAATTGCTTCGTCGAAGAATTTAACTGTAGCATTGTAATCGCCTTTTTTGAAAGACATAGCTGCTACACCTGCTGCTGCTTCGGCAGTTGGCTGTATCTGGTACGAGTAGAAAGATGCTTGGAAGTATGCTTCTGATTCTGTACACTTCATCATTCTCATAATGTCAATTACCTTCTGTAAGTATGCAAGGTCTGTTTTATTAGCTTCTACTTTAGGAGCATAAATAGCTTGCAGAGATTCGCAGTCGGCAGCACCACTATTAATGAACAATGCTACTAAGTTATCTTTAATAGTTGAGTACGATTTTTTAGTCGACTCTTTGGTAGCTTTTGTAATAGCTTCGTCGGCCCATTGAGTTGAATTCAGGTAATCCTGAATAAATGTTTCGTTGTGGTTTGGATCAGCTTTCAACTTATCGTGCGATGCTTGCAGGAAGTAGAATAAGATAGCAGAAGGTGTATCTTCTTTTTCTTCCGATACTGATTCTTTAAGCCAGGTATACACTACATTCATATCCGGAGCTGGTGCCAATTGGATATAATCCAAAGCCTTCATTCCTTTTGAACGGGCAACAGAGCGAATTCCTTTTGCTTTCTTCTGTAGCTCGGGAGTGTACTGCATCAACTGATCGTGTACGCCCATCAATTCATCAAAATACGCCTTATATTCGGGTGTACCTTTGTTGGTTTGGCTGAGCATGAATTTCAGGATTTCAAATCCATCGGTATATGTATAATAACGAAGTGTTGGACAATCCTTCATTACAGCTTTCCATGGCTCATACGCATCTTTAAAGTTTCCGGCTCTTACGGCTTCATGTGATATACTACTGTTTGTATTACATGCGTTTTCGGGGGTTTCTTGTGCCATCATTGTCATTGCTCCCGCCGAAAAGAGCAATGTAGCCACAAATGCTTTAATTCTCATTGTATATTTTCCTTTTAGTTATAATATAATATTAGACAAGTTACTTCACTTTTCGTTTAAAGAACCAACGTTCATTAAATGTTAATCCTATGCTTACACGCAAATAATTTTCGTCTAACATATTTGCGCCTTTTCCATCTACTTTAATATATTGTGCTCCCAGATTAACTATAGACTTGGATCGGATCATGGGTAGTGCCAATCCAAAAGATACTCCATACTCTTTTGCACTGCCGTAGCCCGACTCGTTATTTAACTTTATTTTGTAATTAGGTTTTGAATAATAGGCTCCAAAACGATATTTAATAGCCGATAGATATGTGCGCCCAATATAGCTTGGTAGTATTTCAACACCTAATGCTATTTTTTGCTTGTTGTTAAACGCATTTGGGTCGTCCATATATTTTTCGTCGGCCCATTTTTCTAACGTATAGTCTAATGCTATGGTTATGCGGTTATCGTGTGTATAAGCCAAACCGGCACCAAAGGTAGCGGGTATACCAAAATCGGCAACAGTATCTTTTACGGTTGTATTAAATGTATATTTCGACTTATCGTTCCAGTATGTTTTAGCTGTTGTAAGCGAAGCCTCGTTGTTTAAATTCTTGTTGGGGCGGTAAAAAAGTCCCAGACTTATCGAGTTCTTTTTGCTCAACCGGTGTGCATATTGTAATCCGAAGTCGAAATTAAAATCGCTTACCGATAAATAGTTCTTTTCAATGTAACCGTAGTTGCTCGATGTAGATGCAAATGCCAATTCGGTACTTCGGTTAATATCACCCCAAAGGTAGTAGGCATTGGCTCCTATCGAGAGGCCGCGAAACACTCTGTATCCTAACCCCACAAACGCTTGTTGCAAGCTTCCGTCGCCAGTATATGTGGTTTGATTGGCAGTTACATCTGTACTGTTTACAACGGTCGATAAGTTATAACCTACATACGAGAAAGGTAATACTCCCATTGTAAAGCCCAGGTTGCGGAACAGCCTGAGTTGCATGGTTACATAATCAAAACTTGAGTTCTTAGCGTTGATTTTAGATGTTCCATTACTGAAGTTTGTGTTCTGCAGCGTAAAGCTACCTTCGAACAGCAAGGTAAGGGAGTCGACTGCCGAATAGGATGCCGGATTCAACAAATTCATTTGTAACCCATCGCGTACAGCATATCCTGCCCCTCCCATTCCTTTATTTTTTATGGAGTTATGATCGGATAATTGTCCGTAGCCGTACCGTGTGTAAGGAGAATTTGTGTTATTTTGGGCTATTGCCGATGTTGATATTATTGTGAACAGAAGTACACATAAAATCTGTTTAGATCCTACCATTATTAAAGTTTAATATTCGATTTAATCCTTTCAACACTAAAAAACTGTCTGCAAAGATGATATTTTTTATGCTGGTATCAAAAGAAAATTCTTCTCTGCCAGTTAAAAAAACCAAAAGTTCAGGATATTTATGTTTCAAATACGTAATATAACCTCTTATCTCATATTCTATCCCTTTTAAAACACCAGCCCTGATTGCTGTTTCTGTATCGCGCCCCATTGGTAAAGTTCTTCCTTGTGCACTTACAAGTGGCAACTTCCCTGTGAACTGATGCAATGCTTTTAGCCTCATTTGTACACCCGGCGAAATATTTCCTCCGTGGTATCTGCCTGCGGCATCTATAAATTCGTATGTAATGGCTGTTCCTGCATCAACCACCAATATATCTTTATCCGGAAATCGGGCGTTTGCGCCTACAACTGCTGCAATACGGTCGTATCCAAGTGTTTCGGGAGTTTCGTACAGGTTTGTTATTGGAAGTGGAGTATTGTGATTTAACACTAACATAGCAAAAGGCAGTTTCTCCAGCCAAATCCGGTTTTCTTCATTCAGGTCGATAACCGAAGCCATTATTCCGGATTGTACCGGATATTTATCCACTAATTCTTGAATAAAGAAAAGCGAGCTCCCCGGCCCTACAATAGTTGTAAGCAATGTTTCACCATTAAAAATGGCTGCTTTTACCGAAGAATTACCAATGTCTATTACAAGATTCACTTATGCTTAAACTCTCTATTTCCGAGCGCAAAGGTATAAATTTAGTTTATATCTTTATAAGATGAGTGTAATTTAATTGTATTTTAGTGCTATATAGCATGGAGGTTCTGGTCTATATAGCAAAGCACCCCCAAGCTATATAGCATTAGGGGTTCGAGGTATATAGCACGAAAACCTAATGCTATATAGGGAATTGAGAAACATTAACCGCAGAGTACGCAGAGTTTCGCAGAGTTTTTAATTTCTATGCAGCATTGAATCTTAAAAACTCTGCGAAACTCTGCGTACTCTGCGGTTAAATTCTCATCCGTTTTGCATCCGTTTTGCATTCAAAAAGAACGCAATCGTTCAAAAATAACTCTTATTAACAAATAAGCATATCTAACAAATAATAAATTTAAAACGCTATAACAAAGCTACAAACCGAATTATAAAATACTACAAACTGTAACCAAAAAGGATAGCAACCCTTCAACAATAGAAAAGAAAAGAAGAGAAAAGAAAAGAAAACAACAGCAGAAAAATATAAAAAAGAAACTGCTGCTGTTGATGGGATTGGTATTTGAGAATTCCTAATTCTTTTTTCTATCTTTGCCGGATACTTAAGCAAAAGCGAATGAATAATTTTATCAGGCATATCTTCATCTGCATACTGTGCTGTTTTATGGCAACAGCTCGGGGCAATGAATCCACTATAACGGGCGATTCTATAAAATTCAGCTTGTTGACGTGCGATCCGGGCAACGAAATCTATACCCTCTTTGGGCATACAGCCATTCTGTATCAAAACTTCACTCAAAAAACAGATGTTGTTTTCAACTACGGACTGTTCAGTTTTGAAACGCCCAACTTCATCTGGCGCTTTGTGAAAGGAGAAACCGATTATGCTTTAGGCATTACAACTTACGACCGGTTTAAAAAAGAGTACCAACGCTATAACCGTAGTGTATGGAAACAGGAGCTTAACCTTACCACAGCCCAAAAAGAAACATTGCTAAACCTGCTGCAAACAAACTATTTGCCGCAAAACAGAATATACCGCTATAACTTTTTGTTCGATAACTGCTCAACCCGGGCACGAGACATCATTGTAAAGGCCATTAATGGTGAGGTTGAGTACACTTGGCCCTATCACGAAAACACGTTCAGGGATATTATTTACGAACACACGGTAGGGTACGATTGGTCGCGCTTTGGCATGGATTTTTGTCTGGGCATGGATGTTGACCAACCAATTACTGCCAATGAAGAGATGTTTGCCCCATTTTCCCTGATGAACGAATTTGCGTATGCAAACATAACAACAGGCAACCACTCAAAGCCCTTGGTTTTTCATACCAGCATACCTGTTGATTCGCACGAAGACGCACAAACCGAATCGTACCTCATAACCCCTTTACGAGCTTTCTTGCTACTGTTTATGGTAGTTACTGCGCTAACAATTTATGGCATTAAGAAAAAGAAATCGTTGTGGTGGCTCGACCTACTACTCTTTCTGGCAGCAGGAGTTGCCGGGTGCGTAATTGCATTCTTGACATTCTTTTCCGAACATCCGGCCGTAAGCCCCAATTTCCTGATATTTGTGTTCCACCCCATACATCTTTTGGCGTTACCGTTCTTCATCAGGAAAGAGATTAAAGGCAAACGAAGCATCTATCATGTACTAAATGCTGTGATATTAACATTATTTATATTGCTTTGGCCAATAATACCCCAACATTTTAATCTGGCAGTATTACCTTTGGCACTGAGTTTGCTAGTACGTTCAGGAGCGAATTTACTAATTCCTAATGTGCCAATGTGCTAATATGCCAATATGCCAATTGGCTGCGCATTACTAATGTGCCAATATGCTAATTGGCTGCGCATTAATAATTAGCACATTAGTAATTGACACATTAGTAATTGGCACATTGGCATATTTGCACATTGGCACATTAAAAATTGGCATATTAGAATAAATGAGGAGCATTTTAACATCCATATTAGCCATATTAACCCTAACAGGCATACAGGCTCAATCGTCACCCGGAACACCGAAGCTGGTGGTGGGATTAACGATTGACCAGTTGCGCACGGATTATATCGAAGCGTTTTCTGCCTTATATGGCGAAAAGGGCTTTAAACGCTTGTGGAGAGAAGGGAAGATATACCTCAATGCCGAATATAACTTTGCATCGGTAGATCGTGCTTCGGCTATGGCTGCCATCTACTCAGGAACCAGTCCTTCCATGAATGGTATTGTTTCCTCGCGGTGGTTAGACTCGTCTACCCTGCGCCCGGTGTCGTGTGTAGAAGATGCCTCGTTTATAGGATATTACACAGGCGAAAACTCTTCGGCAGCACAACTATTAACCTCAACAATTGCCGACGAACTAAAATTATCGTCCCAAGGCAGAGCCCTTGTATATGCCATTGCCCCTTTCCGCGAAGCGGCCATATTTGGTGCCGGACATAATGGCAACGGTGCTTTCTGGGTAAACGATATGACCGGCAAGTGGTGTGGAACCACTTACTATGGCGATTTCCCGTTATGGGTGAGCAGCTATAACGACAGCAAAGCGGTTGATACACGTATCGCCACCATGACATGGGCCCCTTCGTTACAGCCAAGCCATTACATAAACATCCCTGCCGAACTGTCGCAACACAGTTTTAACTATAAGTTCGAAGATGCTAAAAGAAACAAGTTCAAACGCTTCATTAACAGCCCGTTGGTTAACGATGAAGTAAACCTGTTGGTAGAGAACTTTTTGGATAACAGCACCATTGGACAAGACAATATTACTGACTTATTGTCGGTTACCTACAATGCCGGCAGCCAGCAAGATGCTCCGCTTTCCATGCTCGAAGTGCAAGATACGTATGTGCGCCTGGACAGAAGCTTAGCCCGGTTACTGGATTCTATCGACAAGAAAATCGGACTGAACAATGTACTTTTCTTTATCACCTCAACCAGCTGTTCGGATACCGAGCCTACCGATTACAACCAATACAAAATACCTGGAGGAGAATTTCATATAAACCGCTGCACGGCTTTATTAAACATGTTCCTGATGGCCACTTATGGCGATGGACAGTACATTGAAGGCCACCACGGCACACAAATATACCTCAATAAAAAACTGATTGAACAAAAACAGCTAAACCTGGCAGAGATACAAACAAAAGCTGCCGATTTCCTGATTCAGTTTAGTGGGGTTAACGAGGTTTATTCGTCGCACAGGCTACTGATGGGTGCATGGAATCCGGAAATGGCCATGCAGAGAAATGCTTATCACCGTAAACGCTCGGGCGATTTGATGATTGATGTGCTTCCCGGATGGAGCATTAGCGAAGAGAACAATATCAACTCTAAAATAGTACGTCATACGTATATCCCCATGCCACTTATCTTTATGGGATACTCCGTAAAACCGGAAATCATTCATACGCCGGTTACTATGGATCATATAGCCCCCACAGTGGCATACTTCATGCGAATAAGGGCACCAAATGCCTGCACAGCTAAGCGCTTGAGTTTTTAAGTTTTTGAGCTTTTAAGTTTTTAAGACCACCCGGTAACAGGATGAACTGAAAGCCATAAACTATAAACTCAAAATTTATTTATACCTTTGCAAAAAATTAAGCTTTTAAGAGTTTAAACGTTTAAGTTTTTAAAACCCACGGTAGTAAAAACAAACTCAAATTCTTAAAAACTCAAAAACTCAAAAACTTAAAAACTCAAACCATATGGGATTTAATGAATTTATTGGCAAGCTTTTTGGGAATAAAGCTTCGCGGGATATGAAAGAGATTCAACCTTGGGTAAACAAGGTGAAGGCCGTGTATCCTGAAATTGAGAAGCTAGACAACGACGCCCTGCGTGCCAAAACAGAAGAGATTAAACAATACGTAAGAGAATCTGCCAAAACAGAACAAGCCAAAGTAGATGAACTGAAAGCTTCTATCGAAAGCCTTGAACTGGAAGACCGCGAAGATGTTTTTGCGCAGATCGACAAGCTTGAAAAGGAAATACTCGAAATATACGAGAAAGCACTCGACGAAGTTCTTCCTGTTGCATTCTCAATCGTAAAAGATACAGCCCGCCGTTTTACCCAAAACGAAGAAATTGTAGTTACCGCTACCGACTTTGACCGTACACTGGCAACTACCAAAGATTTTGTACGCATTGAAGGCGATAAAGCCATCTACCAAAACCATTGGACAGCAGGGGGTAACGAAATTACCTGGAACATGATACACTACGATGTACAGCTATTTGGTGGTGTGGTACTGCACAAAGGTAAGATTGCCGAAATGGCTACGGGTGAAGGTAAAACCCTGGTTGCAACATTGCCGGTATTCCTCAATGCCCTCACCGGAAACGGAGTACATGTGGTAACTGTGAACGATTATCTGGCCAAACGCGACTCGGAATGGATGGGACCATTGTATATGTTCCACGGCCTCAGCGTTGACTGCATCGACCGTCATCAACCCAACTCGGACGCTCGTCGGCAGGCGTATATGGCAGATATCACCTTTGGTACAAACAATGAATTTGGTTTCGACTACCTGCGCGATAACATGGCAATCAGTCCGCAAGACCTTGTACAACGCAAACACAATTACAGCATTGTGGATGAGGTTGACTCGGTATTGATTGACGATGCCCGAACTCCGCTTATTATCTCGGGTCCGGTACCAAAAGGCGAAGACCAGTTATTCGAAGAACTCCGCCCATTGGTTGAACGCCTGTTCGAAGTTCAAAAAAGCTTGGCAACCAAATACCTCACCGAAGCCAAAAAGCTAATTGCTTCGGACGATAAGAAACAACAAGAAGAAGGCTTCCTTGCACTATACCGCAGCCATAAAGCATTACCTAAAAACAAAGCTTTAATTAAATACCTCAGCGAACAGGGTGTTAAAGCCGGTATGCTGAAAACCGAAGCCATTTACATGGAACAGAACAACAGGCGCATGCCCGAAGTTACCGAACCATTGTACTTTGTGATTGAAGAAAAAATGAACAGCGTTGATCTGACCGATAAAGGTATTGACCTGATTACCGGAAACGCAGAAGATCAAACCTTGTTTGTACTTCCCGATATTGCTGCCGAACTTTCGGCACTCGAAGCTCAGGAAGGCTTAACCGAAGAGCAGAAGCTTGAAAAGAAAGACGAGTTGATGACCAACTACGCCATCAAATCGGAACGCGTTCATACCATCAATCAGTTATTGAAGGCTTATGCCATGTTCGAGAAAGATGATGAGTATGTGGTTATGGATGGCCAAGTGAAGATTGTTGACGAGCAAACCGGCCGTATCATGGAAGGTCGCCGTTACTCGGATGGATTACACCAGGCAATCGAAGCCAAAGAACGTGTAAAAGTAGAAGCTGCTACACAAACTTTTGCTACCATTACTTTACAGAACTACTTCCGTATGTATCACAAGCTCTCGGGTATGACCGGTACTGCCGAAACAGAAGCAGGAGAACTTTGGGATATCTACAAACTCGATGTGGTGGTTATTCCAACCAATCGCCCCATTGCACGTAAAGATATGAACGACCGCGTTTACAAAACCAAACGCGAAAAATATAAAGCAGTTATCGAAGAGATTGAACAACTGGTACAAGCCGGCCGTCCGGTACTGGTAGGTACAACCTCAGTCGAAATCTCCGAGATGCTAAGCAAGATGCTTGCCATGCGCAAGATTGAACATAATGTACTGAATGCCAAATTGCACCAAAGAGAGGCCGACATTGTTGCCCAGGCTGGTATAAAAGGTATTGTTACCATTGCTACCAACATGGCCGGTCGTGGTACCGACATTAAGCTGTCGCAAGAAGTAAAAGATGCCGGTGGTTTGGCCATTATCGGTACAGAGCGTCATGAGTCGCGCCGTGTAGACCGTCAGTTGCGTGGTCGTGCCGGACGTCAGGGCGACCCGGGTTCGTCTATATTCTTTGTTTCGCTGGAAGATGATTTGATGCGTCTTTTCTCGTCCGACAGGATTGCCAGTGTTATGGACCGCCTTGGATTCAAGGAAGGCGAAATGATTGAACACAAAATGATTTCGAATTCTATTGAACGTGCCCAACGAAAGGTTGAAGAAAACAACTTCGGTATTCGTAAACGTTTACTTGAGTACGATGACGTGATGAACAAGCAACGTACGGTTGTGTACACCAAACGCCGTCATGCCCTTATTGGCGAACGTATTGGTATGGATATCGTTAACATGATTTGGGACAGATGCGCCAATGCCATCGAGAACAACGATTACGAAGGTGCTAAGATGGACCTGTTGCAGGTTTTAGCAATGGACGCTCCATTTACCGAAGACGAATTCCGCAGCGATAAAAAAGAGAATCTGGTTGAAAAAACTTTCGATCTGGCAATGGAGAACTTCAAACGCAAAACAGATCGTTTGGCACAGGTAGCCAACCCGGTAATCAAACAGGTATACGAAAACCAGGGACACATGTACGAAAACATCCTGATCCCTATTACCGATGGTAAGCGTGTATACAACATATCGTGCAACCTGAAAGCAGCCTACGAAAGCGAAAGTAAAGAAATAGTTAAAGCATTCGAGAAATCTATCCTCTTGCATGTTATTGACGAATGCTGGAAAGAAAACCTGCGCGAACTGGATGATCTGAGACACTCGGTACAGAATGCCAGCTACGAACAAAAAGACCCATTATTGATCTATAAACTCGAATCGGTTACATTGTTCGACAACATGGTTAACAAACTAAATAACCAAACGGTATCTATCTTAATGCGTGGTCAGATTCCGGTACAGGCTCCCGAACAAGTACGCAAAGCCGAACCCGAAAAACGTCAGGACATGAGTAAGTATCGCGAAAACAAACAAGATCTTACCGATCCTAATCAACAGGCTGCTGCCCAACGCGATACCCGCGAAGCACGCCGGGAACCCGTTATTGCCGAAAAAACAGTAGGCAGAAACGATCCTTGTCCTTGCGGCAGCGGAAAGAAGTATAAGAATTGCCACGGTAAGGTGTAAATACCAGGCGCGAAAGGAAAAAAAGCGCGAAAGCGCGAAAGGAGTGAGATGTTCCTTTCGCGCTTTTTTCTATGTTAAAAAGACAAAAGTATAAGAAAATATATAGCAAAATCTTACCTTTGTAATACATAACTCTAAAATAGAAAAACAACAGTAAATGAAAGTACTGTATTAATGAAAACATACTATACATTAATAGCAATCTGCCTGCTGGCTTTTGCTTCTTGCCAATCATTAGAAGTTATCACTATTGATCAACTTGTACCCAGCGATTTAAGTTTCCCCGAATCAATTAAACGTGTGGGAATAGTCAATAACGTTAACGTCAATGCTCCCGACAACAATATTCCTTTAGCCAGCGACACCACCAAACATGTTTTTGAGATAGCCCGCAAAGTAACCTTTCACGATGGTGACGCAAAGCTAGCCACCGAATCGCTGGCCGAAACTGTTGCCGAAGCCAATTATTTTGATGAGGTTATTATCAGTGACTCTACGCTGCGTGCCAACGACATCAGAGTGCGTCAAACAACCCTGAGCCAGATAGAAGTTAATGATCTGACAGAAGAACTGGATGTTGATATGATTATTGCACTCGAAAGCATTCAGTTAAAAGCCATCCGGAGTGTAAGTTATTTCATTGAAGGAGGATACCTGGGCACAGTAGACGTAAAAATGTATCCCAATGTGACCCTTTATCTTCCTAACCGTAAAGCACCTCTGGCCAGTGTAAATGCTACCGACAGTATTTTCTGGGAAGGTGTATTTGCCACTCAAGTCAGGGCACAAACACAGGTTATATCCGATTCGAAAATAATTGAAGAGGCCTCTGCACTGGCAGGAACTCTACCGGTGAAACACATTCTTCCATACTGGAAAACTGTGGAACGGGTGTATTACACCTCGAACAAAGCTGATATGAAAGATGCCTCGCGCCTTGTTAAGAGAGGCATGTGGGACGAAGCATTCAATTTATGGTCCCAAATACATCAATCTAAAAAAGCAAAAGACCAAATGGTAACTGCCCTTAATATTGCATTGTATTATGAAGTTAAGGATGATCTGGACCAAGCCATCTTGTGGGGCGAAAAAGCACTGACACTGGCAAAAAAGATAGATAAGATTGACGACAACCAACCCATAGTACTCATTGCAGATTCTGTTGAATATCAAGGAAGATTCCAGATTGCTTATTTGTACCTGGAAGCATTGAAACAAAGAAAGGAATTAAGTACAAAGCTGAATATGCAAATGAAACGGTTTGAGGAAGAGTAATCTGGTTAACTAGAACTCTTTATACCCCGAATTATTCTCCTTTATCGCCACACACTCCACCTCTATAAGCCACAACGGACGGCAAACGGGAGCCAGCACGATAACTTTGGGAATATCGGGGAAACGCTCTTCGAATACATGTTTCACATTTGAATAATCACCTACGTCGCGCAAATAGACAATCATTTTAGCCACATCATTAAAAGTGGCTCCGCCTTCTTCAAGAAGCTTTCCTACGTTCTCGCACATACGCTGGGTTTGTGCAATAACATCGCCTACATGCACCACAACACCTTTATTGTCGATACTGGCCGTTCCGCTAATATATAGCTGTTTTCTGTCACCATACTCCATTACAACCCCTCGCTCGAATGTTACACCATATTCGTAGGTAGGATTCAGATGAGTGGGTGCATACAGATGCTTCATTTGTTCGGGCTTGTGCCCTTTTACAGCATAAGTGTCTAAAAGAACATGAACGTTGGGGTTGGCATGCCGACCTTCAATTCCGGTGCTGGCAATATAATGTGTTTTCTCAGTCATACCCTGAGCAATGAAATTCTCTTTGCGTGCTTTTACCACTCCGGCATAGTTAACATCCACATTCTGAACAAAGAACCAGGTACGAATACAGTTATCCTTTATATTACATTGCTGTGAATCAAGATAGTTTTCGTAGTTCTGCAATAACTGTGTAGTTTGATTTTCCGAATTGCCCGAAGCTACACAAAGGCTGGCATCCCAATAATGGGTATAACCGTTATGTGTTACTGCAAAGTTATCGCCAGGTAAAACAGTTATATCTGTTTGAAAATAAACCCACAAAGCTATCTTGCTACCATCTAACGGAGGTTGCTGTACAATGGATATGGCACACGGTTCAAATGCTGTCAGAACGTGTTGCAGCATCTCGGTTTGGTTTGCTGCATCACTAAGGAAATATCTTTTAAATACAGGTGTGGCGTTTTTGAACACATCTAATGTTATCAGTTCTTTATAGGCTGCATGGAGTTTATTCAGTTGTTCTTCGTAAGGCTCGTTCTTATTGTCTATATGCAGCATTACGTTATACTCGGCAACTTTACCTTTTGGTTCGAAGGAACTGATTTCGGCTTCTATATTATAAGGTGTAAAATAGTGTTTTCTATAATTCATTTTATTCGTTTTTAGCACCGGCCTCAACCTAAACTTCAAGATTCTTATAATTGACTAACTTTATATTCCCCACAGTATTTTCAAAAGCCCCAGCATAAACTATTATTTTGTCGTCAATCCTCCCTGTAAAAGTTTTATCAACCACTTTTAAACCTTTCTCAAATTCGGTATTGTATGTTTGGGCTGATTTAATTTCTATCGCATCAAAGTGATCTCCATGTTTCAGTAGTAAATCAACTTCATTCTGATTGGTATCTCTGTAAAAGAAAAGATTACTCTCTTTTCCTTTGTTATAGCGTTGTTTTAAAGCTTCGGAAATTATAAAGTTTTCAAACAGATCTCCCCTTTTTTTATCTCTACTCAGCTGTTGTGGTGTTTCAATCCCCAACAGGTAACAAGCTAATCCGGTATCAAGAAAATATATTTTGGGAGTCTTAGTTAACCGCTTAGTTGTATTTTCAAAATAAGGGGGTAACAGACTTATTATGTAAGAAGTTTGTAAAACAGACAACCAAGACTTTATAGTATTGCTGGAAACCCCAACTTCGTTGGCAAGTTCTGAAGCCACAAACAAGTTAGCAGTTCGTCCGGCACATAAACGAAGGAAAGTTTGAAACTGAATCATATCTTTAATTTGCAACAAATCACGTACATCTCGCTCCAGATATGTTTTCACATAATTTGGATAAAGATAAGAGGCTATATTTTTCCCTGCATAAATAGCCGGATAAAAACCATCAAACAATAATTCATCCAATGTTTTTTTATCGGCCATTTCTTTAACTTCAGAATAAGCCATAGGAAGCAGTTCAAAAATAGCAGTTCTTCCTGATAGAGATTGAGTTATTGATTTTAGCATTGAAAATTGAGAACTACCCGACAATACAAACCGTTTTGATGAGTCTTCATCGACCATTCCCTGAATATATGATAATAATTCTGGCACATTTTGTACTTCATCAAGAATCATTCCTCCTGTATCCTGATTGAGGAATGCTATTGGGTCATTCATGGCAAAATTACGAATATCTAGATTTTCCAATGAATAATAAGTCAATTCGGTAAACAGATGCTTTATCAAAGTTGTTTTGCCGGACTGGCGTGGCCCTGTTATAGTTATCACAGGAAAGTATTTAGCAGCCTCTTTGATAGCAGATGTTATAGCTCGTTCAATAAATTCACTCTTCATTTTATGCAATTTCGAAGTTGTATTGCAAATTTACATAAAATAATTCATTCTTCAAATCATATTTTCGCTATATCCTTAATAAATCACTCATTATCCCATCGGATACAAAAATGCCCTGTCGGGTAAGACATAAATACCTGCCAATATGTTTCAACAGATTAGTATTCAGATGCTTTTGAGCCATTTTCAAACAGTAATCAAGATATTCTTCTCCAAACTCTTTTTCCAGTAATTCTAAATCCAACCCCTTACTGGTACGTAAAGAAGTTATAATCAAATCGTTATAGCGGGTATCATCATCCAGAATCTCCTGCTCGCTAATTGCAGTTCCTTGCTCCATACCTTTTATATAAGATGTGAGCGATGAAACATTCCACATTCTATTTATTCCATCAAAAGAATGTGCCGAGGGGCCACATCCCAGATAAATACTGCCATCCCAATAAGAAGAATTATGCTTGGATTGCTTGCCTGGTAAACAGAAATTAGAAATCTCGTAGTGTTCGTAACCTGCAGCGGTTAACGTATCAATCAATTCAGCAAAAAAGAGGTTGCTATCCTCCTCTCCTACCTCATTCACTGTATGATTTTTCAGCATTGCAAAAAGCGGAGTATCTTCTTCGTAAATAAGGTGATAGGCCGAAATGTGCTGTACATCCAGTTGCAGTGCAGTGTTTAAATCGGCACGCCAGTTTTCAAGGCTCTCACTGGGTAGTCCGTAAATTAAGTCAATGCTTATATTATGGAAACCTGCTGTACGCGCATTCTTTACAGCTTCAATGGCTTGCCCGGCTGTGTGCCGTCGCTTAAGTAGTTTCAGAGTTTCGTCATTAAAGGTTTGAATGCCCATACTGATGCGATTGAATGGTAAAGAGGCAATATCTTTCAGATAATCAGGAGTTAAATCATCCGGATTTGCTTCAAGGGTTATTTCTAGTTGAGAGTTGAGAGTTGAGAGTTGAGAGTTAAAGTATACATTATCAATTGTTTTGAATATCTGTTCAAAATGGTGTTTCTGTATTTGCGAGGGTGTACCCCCACCAAAGTAGATAGTAGTAACAGGCTCACCATGCAAATAATCTTTTCTTGTTTCAAGTTCCTTGCATACAGACTCTACATAGTTACCCATCAACTCCGATTGGGTGGTTGAGTAGAAGTCGCAATAAATGCAGCGGGTTTTGCAGAAAGGAATATGAATATAAATACCAGCCATATCAGTTGAGAGTTGAGAGTTGAGAGTTGAGAGTTTCTTTAAACCGATAAATGGAGGCTTGCTCTACAATGAAGTTAAAGAAGCGGCTCATTATGCTATCGCCTTCCATTGCCGGACCTTCCGGATGGAACTGTACTCCCCAGATGGGGCGTCCATCAACGGTTTCAATGGCTTCGGGGATACTGTCGCAAGCCCAAGCCGACACTCTGAACCCCGGAGCAATCTGCTTTACTGCCTGATGGTGGTGGGTATTGGTTACCAATTCTTCTTCTCCGGTAATTGAGGCAATAACCGAACCGGGTAATATGGTTACATAATGTGTTGGTATTTTGCTGGGTTCGGCCTGATTGTGGTTTACTGTAGTATCGGCATGCTGTGCAGGGATATCCTGATACAAACTGCCACCAAAGGCCACATTTATAAGTTGTTCGCCACGGCAGATACCCAAAAGGGGAAGATTGCGTTTGGCTGCCAGTTTAATGAGGGCTATATCGTAAACATCGCGAACGTTGTTTACGTTTCCTAATTCAGGAATGGGTTCTTCGTTGTAATAGCTGGGATGGATGTCTTCACCACCTGTCAGTATCAGGGCATCTAGTTGGGTGAGTATTTCTTCTAAAAGCTCCACATTATCAATTACAGGAACAAGTACCGGAATTCCTCCTGCATTAATCACAGCGTGTACATAAGTGTTACGCACACTGGAATTTGCGCTATTGGGATAGGAACAGGATATACCGATAATGGGCTTTTGTGCAAAGCCCCAAAGTGGCAATAACAGGAATAGGACAGTGGGTATAATTTTCTTCATAAGAATATAATAGTAATCAAAGATATATAAAAAATATGCTTATCTTAGCTGCGAAAAGAAAAATTATGCCTGGTTTGGAAGACACATATAGTTTTAATAAACTTTTCCTTGATTATAAACAACGGTTTACACATTTTGCCAGAACCTATGTTGGCGAATTAGAAACAGCCGAAGATATTGTTATTGATAGCCTGATATACTATTGGGAACGTCGGCATGAACTTAACAATACCAATATACCGGCATACATTTTAACTGTTATTAAAAACAGATGCCTCAACCACCTACAGCATGAGCAAACGCGCGAAAATGTAGAAGCCTATTTGGCTAAGCAAGAAGATTGGGAATTGAATTTGCGCATAGCCACACTCGAAGCATGCAACCCCGAAAAAATATTCTCGGAAGAAATTCAATCTATCATAAAAGAAACACTTCACTCACTCTCTCCGCTATCCCGCGAAATATTTATCCGTAGCAAAATTAATAATCAAAGCAATAAAGAAATTGCAGCTGTACTGAATCTTAGTGTAAAAAGCATAGAGTACCACATAACTAAAACGCTCAAAGCATTGCGTATAGCTCTTAAAGATTACTTTCCTCTGTTTATATTCGGCAACTGGTGGATTTAATGTTTCCTGAAAATAAAAAAACTTCCAACAGAAGCTTTTCTGTATAACTATTTCACACCTATAAAAAGCATCAAAAATGTAAAAAAGCTCAGCCCAACACCCTCCACACGCGCTGTAGGGCTGATTTTACTGTCCATTTTCAAAATGCTGCATTTTGCATTGATGAAATGCTGCATTTCGTTCGATCAAAATGCTGCATTTTGAAAGTGTGAAATGCTGCATTTTGAAATCACGTTTTGCAGCATAAAAATCAGTAATGATTTACGAATGAATAAAAACAAACATCAATTGTTAAATTCAATATTGCGTTTAGGGTTTTCTGTTTCTCATCTGCTTTATATATAGAAGCATGGAAAAAGAAAAACTACATAAACTATTTGAAGGCATAGCATCTTCTAAAGAAAAGAAGGAAGTTAGAGTCTGGCTGGAAGCATCCGAAGAAAACCGGAAAACATTGCTACGCGAACGGGAGTTTTTTGATGCAATGATACTGTTAGACCATAAAGATACAAACCTAGATTCTTTAAAGAAGAAACAAACCAAACTTGCTATTATACTAACCAGAGTTGCTGCAATTGTTGCTATTGTGCTTTTGGCTGGTAGTTTATGGTACACAAAGAAAATGAGCGAACAGCTTGAACAATATCAGGCAGCAATAAATACGATTTCTGTCCCTGCCGGGCAACGGGCAAACATACAACTGGCCGACGGAACAAATGTGTGGTTAAATGCACGCAGCAAAATAACTTATCCGTCTTTCTTCACAGAAACAACCCGAAAAGTTGAACTGGATGGAGAAGCCTACTTTGAAGTAAAACACAATCCTGAAAGGCCGTTTATTGTTCAAACCTCTCGGCACACCATAGAGGTATCAGGAACATCGTTCAATGTAGATGCTTATAGCGCCTCACCAAATTTTGAAACAGCCCTGATGGATGGAAGTGTATTAGTTACTTCGCTAAAATCGTTGCAACAAATAAAACTATCTCCCGGCTATAAAGCCTTGGATAATAATGGAACTTTATTATCGAGCGAGATTAAGGATTACGACATTTATCGATGGAAGGAAGGACTGATTTGTTTTAAAAATCAAAACTTTATTGATTTAATGAAACGCTTTGAAAAATGTTATGGAATACGCATTACTATAGAAAACAAACAACTGGAGAATAAAGTATTCAGTGGCAAATTTCGCATATCCGATGGTGTTGATAAAGCATTACGGATTATGCAAAGAGAAGGACAATATACTTTTGAACGCAATAAAGACGAAGATGTTGTGCTTATAAAATAACGTTTCAATCTGTTAATTGATAGATTGAAAATTACAACACTTAAATTTAATACTAACCATTAACCACTTTTATTAGCCTATGCAGAAAGACCTATCGTAAAGAAAATGCCGATAAATGTTCCCGCATCTACCGGCATAATGTATTAACACAATGTTTTAACTGTATTAATAACTTAGACATTTCAAAGATATGAATAAAAAATCATTTCTTCGGGACTTTTATGTCAAAAAGTCTCAAACTAAACACATCTTTAGAATTATGAAGGTAACCACACTAGTTTTATTTCTTTTTGTGTTTTCCTTGCATGCAGAATCCGTTCACTCACAGAACATCAAATTGTCTATTAAAAAAACAGCTGCTTTAGACGAATTTATCGAAGAGATAGAAAAGCAGTCTAACTACCTCTTTGTATATACCAAAGATGTAGACATCAATCAGCAATATTCTGTTAATGAAAAGGAATCGAGTATTCAGGGAATACTTAAAAGCTTGTTTGCAACTTCAAACATCAATTATGAAATTGAGGGATCGTACATTGTACTTTCAACAGGACGCTCGAACAGCCCGCAACAAAATCAAAAACGAATTACCGGAACTATTACCGACGAAAGAGGTGAACCGATAATTGGGGCCAATGTTGTAGAAAAAGGTGCACAAAATGGAGTGATTACAGATCTTGATGGTAATTTTTCTATTTATGTTACCGAAAATGCAACACTACAGATCAGCTTTATTGGATATCTGGCACAAGAAATTGCAATAAAAAATCAAAGTACATTGAAAATTGTAATGCGTGAAGACCAATTAACACTGGATGAGGTTGTAGTTATTGGTTATGGTACAATGCGTAAAAAAGACTTAACCGGAGCAATATCGCAGGTTAAAGCCGACAATCTTATTAAAGAAAACCCAACCAGTATTCAAGACCTTTTGCGTAGTGGGGTACCAGGGTTAAATGTAGGTGTTGACAACACAGCTAAAGGAGGAGGAGACATTATGGTACGTGGGCAACGCTCGCTATCGGCCGGAAACTCTCCGCTCATTGTACTTGACAATGTGGTGTTCTTTGGCGAACTATCCGAAATCAACCCACAAGACATTGAGCAGATTGACGTTTTAAAAGATGCTTCTTCGGCAGCTATCTTTGGAGCTAAATCGGCAAATGGTGTGGTTATTATTACTACCAAAAAAGGAAAAACCGAAAGACCGGTTGTACGCTTTGATGCCAGCTTAGGTATAATAACTCTGGGCAAACATCGCGATGTGTATGATGCCGAAGGTTATTTAAAATTCCGTGGCGACTGGTTTACCAGTTCGGGAGGATTTGATAAAAATCCGGGTAAATACTATGCACCTACCCCCGAGAACCTGACTAAATACGGAATCACTGCCGAACAATGGAGAGCCTATACCGACGACTCGGCAAGCGATGAAGAAAAGTGGATTAGCCGCTTAGGATTGTTTCCACAAGAAAAAGAAAACTATCTTGCCGGAAAAACCTACAATTGGTTCGACGAAGCTTATCGCACAGGTATTAAGCAAGATTATAACATTAGCTTATCCGGACGAAGTGATAAGATAAACTATTATCTGTCTCTTGGTTATCTTGATTCAAAAGGAGTTATTGTTGGTGATGATTATAGCACCATCCGCTCAAATCTGAAACTCGATGCAATAGTAAATAATTTCCTCACCATTGGGGCTAATATTAACTTCCAGAATCGTACTGATGGCAACCTGAAAGTTAATACAGGAGATGTTCTTACCAGAAACTCTCCGTATGCATTGCCTTATGATGAAGAAGGTAACTTAACCTACCGCCCCATGGGAGCAAACTCTTTGAACGAGGGGTATAATTATAGATACGAAAACCAATACAGGGATTTGGATAAAGGATACACCATCTTTAACACCATACTTAGTGCAAAAGTAAAGCTTCCGTTCAACATTAATTATACACTTAACTTTGCACCCCGTTTTCAATGGTTCCACAATCGCTATTGGCTATCGTCGCAACATCCTGCCTGGAGCACACAATATAACGGATATGTAGACCGTTCGGGACAAAAAAACTTCGATTGGGTAGTAAGTAATACCATTAACTGGGAATATACGTTTGCTAAAAAACACAATGTAAACATTACCCTATCACAAGAAGCCGAAGAACACCAAACATGGTATACACTTATATCGGCCCGTGATTTTACACCAACCGATGCCTTGGGATATCACTATATAAATACAGCCAACAAGATGAAGAGCTCGTTCAGTAGTGAAGATACACACAGCACCGGAGACGCTTTATTGGGTAGACTTTTCTACTCGTTCGATAGTAAATATATGGCCACCCTATCGGTACGTCGTGATGGATACTCGGCTTTTGGTACCTCCAACCCAAGAGCAACTTTTGGTTCTGTTGCTTTGGCTTGGAACTTCGCAAACGAAAGTTTCTTTAAATGGGATGCCATGAACTATGGTAAACTAAGAGCCTCGTGGGGATCAAATGGTAACCGAAGTATTGGAATTTACAAAGCACTTTCTAATTTAACATCGGGTACAGGTGGATATGCTTACCTGGATGCGGGTGGTGCACTGAAAGAAATTTCACAGTTATATGTTGATCGTATGGCAAATCCTAAGCTGCGTTGGGAAAGAACCACTTCATGGAACTTTGGTTTAGATTTTGGTTTCTTAAATCACCGCATCAACGGTAGTGTTGAGTATTATCACATGCCAACCACAGATTTAATTATGAATCAGTCGCTTCCAACAATAACTGGTTTCAGTAACATTACAACCAATTTAGGGAAAGTACTGAATAAAGGATTTGAATTAACTGTAAACACAGTCAATATTAAAAACAGAGACTTTGAATGGGGTTCGACCTTTAATTTCTCTATGAACCGCAATAAGATTGTACACCTTTATTACACTTACGAAAACGTACTGGATGCCGATGGTAACATTGTTGGCGTAAAAGAGGTAGACGATGTAGCAAATAAATGGTTTGTAGGAAAAGACATCAATGAAATTTGGAATTATAAACTTCTGGGTATATGGCAGGAAGACGAAAAAGAAGAGGCCGCTTTATACAAACAAGTGCCGGGCGACCCCAAAGTATTGGATAAGTATAATATAGACAAGCGCGAATATTCAAATGAAGATAAAGAGTTTCTGGGTTCACGGTCGCCTAAGTTCCGTTGGTCGCTCAGAAATGATTTCACCTTCTTGAAAAACTTTACAGCATCTGTAAACATCTATTCGCTATGGGGACATAAAGAAGCTACCACTTCTTATATTAATACAGGATACGAGGCAGAAAGGTTTAACCAATATAAAATAAACTATTGGACACCCGATAAACCTACCAACAAATATGCCCGCTTAGGAGCTACCAACCGGGCATCGGGTGCACCGTTGATATTAGACAGATCGTTTATACGTTTGGAAAGCATCTCGCTGGAATATAATGTACCAAAGAAATACTTGTCTAAATACCGTATAGAAGGGCTAAGACTTACCGGAAGCATACGTAACGTTGCTGTGTGGACTAAAGAACCCTGGTATACCGACCCAGAATATTTAGGAAACTCAAACACCGCCTACCCATCTTATGTACCAAGAACATTTAGTTTCGGAGCAAGTTTAACATTCTAAAAACTAACAGAAAAATGAAAAGAAAAAATATTATATTAACAATAGGAGTGTCCATAACAGGGTTACTTTTATCAGGGTGTAGTGAAGATTTTCTGAAACCCGATCCACTTTCTTTTTATGAACCATCGACTACCTTTACAACCAAAGAAGGACTTCAGTCGGCATTAACCACATGCGACAAGCATATGCGTCACTTGTTTTTCTCGAGTGATGACAACAATGCTGATAGTGCACCTATTAATACAGAAACGCTCTTATCTGACATTGCTGTAAATGGAACAACCGACCGAACCTCGCCAACGGATTCGTCCATGGATATGATTACATTGTTAACCCCCGACTGTAGTGGTAATAGTTCTGCCACAACCAGAATTGGTTATTACTGGACACAGGGTTATTATGGAATTAAATATGCCAACTCAATCATTACCAATCTGGCAAGTATTAAAGGTATCGATCAGCAACTGCACGATGAAATGTTGGGAAGAGCCTACTTTCACCGTAGTTTCAGGTATCTTTATCTGATATTCCAGTACAAAGATATACCTTTATTTACCCAAGAAGTTCGAGGACCCAAGTTTGACTATCAGTCGACCAAAAGAGGCGTTATTCTGGATATGATAACCTCCGATTTGGAATTTGCTGTAAAACACGTACCAGCAGTTGCCGACTATGGTGGCATGGTTACCAAAGGAGCATGTAGGCACCTGCTTATTAAATGCTATCTGGCACAAGGCGAATTCGACAAAGCAATTGCCGAAGCCAACGAGCTGATTAATAATTCGGGATATGCACTGATGACTGAACCTTTCGGACAATTTGTTGATCCAACCCCATCGGTACATAAAGTTGTAAGAAATGTTATCTGGGATTTACACAGACCCGAGAACAAAGGCATTTCGGCAAATAAAGAAGTAATTCAGTTTATGGTTAACCGTGAAGAATCGCAAGCAAGCCGGGTGTTGATAAGAACCATGCGAAACTGTGTTCCTTTTTGGGCGGGAACCAACGACTTCTGTATTTTAACACCCGATAGTAAATCGGGTGCAATGACAGCAGCCATCCTTAATAACGAGTATGATTACAGAAGAGCATATGGCCGTGGTATTGCACGTATACGTCCAACATATCATGCCGAACACTCAATGTGGTTAAACGATGCAACCGATTTACGCCACAGCGTAGAACATGGCAACTGGATGACAATGGAACAGTTAAAGTACAACGAACCCAGCTTGAAAGGCACCAACGAGTATTATGGCCAAAATCTTCGCCGGTATAACGACGAAGGCAAGCTATTATGCTCGGACACCATCAGAAGCTGGTTTAATTGGCCTCATTATAAAGTATGGATTGAAGATCCACGCAAGGAAACTCAAACTACTTACGAAGGAGGATCGGCCGACTGGTATTTATTCCGCCTTGCCGAAACGTATTTGCTGAGAGCCGAAGCGTACTTCTGGAAAGGTGAATTAGGAAAAGCAGCCGACGATGTTAATACAATACGCAAACGTGCCCAATGTAGCAAGTTGTTTACAGCAGCCGACATGAACATGGGGGTTATTATGGACGAAAGAGCCCGCGAACTCTTTTATGAAGAGTGGAGACATGTAGAGCTGAGCCGCGTATCGTACATCTTTGCCCGGACAGGTAAAACCGACGAGTTTGGTAAAACCTATACCGAAGATAAGTTAGGAGAAAGCAATTACTGGTTTGAACGCATAACCAAATATAACAACTACTATAATAAAGGTGTAAAAACACGTTCGGGAGTTGAATATACAATTGCTCCTTACCATATTCATTGGCCGGTTCCGCAATCTACTATCGACTCTAACCGCGAAGGAAGAATCAATCAGAATTACGGATATGCCGGATACGAACACAATATAGCTCCATTTGATAATCTGGAAGATGCAAAAGCTTCCGAAACAACTTATTCTAATTAATCAGGATAACCATTCAACTGGGTGCGGCGACGAATTTGCCGCACCTGGTTACTCCACAGAAAATCTAACTTTAAATCAAAAACATCTCATAAATCTATAAATCATCCTACCGGGATAAGGGCTTCATCCTACCGGGAGAAACCGTTTCTCCTACCGGGATGAAGCCTTTATCATACCGGGACAAAAGCCTCATCCTACCGGGACAAAAGTACAGATAACATCGATTCTAAAATACTATGCTGAAAAACATTGTTTAGTAACACGCACACATTAATTGCTTTTGTTTTAATAAATTCATAATTTGCGCCTCACATTAATTAAGGGGTATGAAACTCATACTGATTTTCATTTATTAAATCTTTAATCATGAAAGTATATCAAACTAACGAAATTAAGAACATCGCCTTATTGGGAAGTTCTGGCTCTGGGAAAACCACTCTCGTGGAAGCAATGCTTTTCGAGAGTGGAGTTATAAAACGTCGCGGAACTATCGCAGCTAAAAATACAGTTAGCGATTATTTCCCGGTTGAGCAAGAGTATGGTTACTCCGTTTTTTCTACAGTATTAAATGTAGAATGGAACAATAAAAAATTAAATATTATAGACTGTCCTGGTTCGGACGACTTTATAGGTGGTGCAGTAACCGCCCTGAATGTAACCGATACAGCGGTTATTCTATTAAATGGCCAATATGGCGTGGAAGTGGGAACGCAAAATCATTTCCGCTACACCGAAAAATTCGGTAAACCGGTTATCTTCCTGGTTAACCAACTTGATTCAGACAAATGTGATTACGATAATATATTAGAGCAACTTAAAGAAGCATACGGTTCGAAGGTTGTTCCCGTTCAGTATCCAATTAATCCGGGAGCGGATTTCAATGCGGTTATTGACGTTTTACTGATGAAAAAATATTCGTGGAAAGCCGAAGGGGGTACACCAACCATCGAAGACATCCCTGCGGAAGAAATGGATAGAGCAACAGAAATGCACAAAGTATTGGTTGAAGCTGCTGCCGAGAATGATGAAGCACTCATGGAAAAATTCTTCGAACAAGATTCGTTAAGCGAAGACGAAATGCGCGAAGGAATCCGCAAAGGGCTTATCTCGCGTGGCATGTTCCCGGTATTCTGTGTTTGTGCAGGAAAAGATATGGGTGTTCGCCGCCTAATGGAGTTCCTTGGAAATGTGGTGCCGTTTGTTGATGATATGCCAAAAGTTATCAATACCGACGGACAAGAAATTGCACCCGATGCCAGCAAACCCACATCGCTTTATTTCTTTAAAACAAGTGTTGAACCTCATATTGGTGAAGTTTCGTACTTTAAAGTAATGAGCGGTAAAGTAAAAGAAGGCGATGATTTGGTTAATGCCGACAGAGGTTCGAAAGAACGCATTGCCCAACTTTATGTTGTTGCAGGCTCCAACCGCACAAAAATTGAAGAACTGGTAGCCGGTGATATCGGTGCAGCCGTAAAACTGAAAGATGTTAAAACAGGAAATACACTCGATAGCAAAGACTGCAACTATACGTTCGACTTTATTAAATATCCTAACTCTAAATATTCGCGTGCAATAAAACCGGTTAACGAAGCCGATGTTGAGAAAATGATGTCCATTCTTAACCGCATGCACGAAGAAGATCCAACATGGGTAATCGAACAATCGAAAGAACTGAAACAAACCATTGTTCACGGACAAGGAGAGTTCCATCTGCGTACACTGAAGTGGCGTTTGGAAACAAACGAAAAACTTCAGGTTACTTACGAAGAGCCTAAAATTCCTTATCGCGAAACAATTACCAAAGCTTCGCGTGCAGACTATCGTCATAAAAAACAATCGGGTGGTGCCGGACAGTTTGGTGAAGTTCATCTTATCGTTGAACCTTATAAAGAAGGTATGCCAATACCCGATACTTATAAATTTAACGGACAGGAATTTAAAATTAACGTTAAGGGACAAGAAGAAATTCCATTGGAATGGGGTGGCAAATTAGTGTTCGTTAACAGTATTGTGGGTGGATCAATTGATACCCGTTTCTTGCCAGCTATTTTGAAAGGTATTATGTCTCGCATAGAACAAGGACCACTTACCGGATCGTATGCACGCGACGTTCGTGTAATTGTGTACGATGGTAAAATGCACCCGGTAGATTCTAATGAAATCTCGTTCATGCTTGCCGGTCGTAATGCGTTTAGCGAAGCATTTAAAAACGCCGGACCAAAAATTCTGGAACCAATTTACGATGTTGAAGTATTTGTTCCATCGGATAGAATGGGCGACGTAATGGGCGATCTACAAGGCCGCAGAGCCATGATTATGGGTATGAGCAGCGAAAAAGGATTCGAAAAACTTTCGGCAAAAGTGCCTTTGAAAGAAATGTCGTCCTACTCTACCGCATTAAGTTCACTAACAGGTGGTCGTGCTTCGTTTATTATGAAATTCTCTAGCTACGAACTTGTTCCATCGGATGTACAAGATAAACTGATAAAAGAATTCGAAGCGAAACAAGCAGAAGAATAGAATTAAGGAGTAAGGAGTAAGAAAGCAGTGCTTTGCTCCTGAAATAGAATTAAGAATTAAGGAGTAAGTAGGTAAGAATGCAGTGCTGCATAGATTCTTACTACTTACTCCTTTATTCTTAATTCTATTCCATATTGTTAATGAATACTTTAATTTTTTATTAAATTTGCAAACAATGTGGGGTGTATTTTGTTTTAATTATCATAATACAAACTAAAAAACATTTTTCGGTTAATTAAAAGAAACCTGCCGTTAAATCAGGTTAAAACGTTAGGAGTGTTAATTAGGGAGTGTTAATTTTGTTGGTATGAAGAAGTCGACAATTTGGATTTTAGGTGTTGTAATGGGTTTCGCATTCTTAGGATTACTCTACTTGCAGGTAAGCTATATAGAGGAAATGGTGAAGATGCGCAATGCAGAATTTGATGATGCGGTAAAGAGAAGTTTACACCAAGTTTCGCGAACAGTAGAACTTGCTGAAACAAAAAGATGGCTTGATAATGATGTGATGCAAAATGAACTAAGAAGAGTTGATCCTTCTGAATCACAAACAAATAACATCATCCAACAGCAATCGCAAGGTTATACAATAACCACTCCTGATGTTTCTATATCAGCATTCGAACTTAAAACAATAACCAAACGTCCGTCGACAGCTCCCAAAGCAATGATATCGCAACAACATGGACGAGCAACGATACCCGAAACAGCGCGTTCTTTGGCAGAAGCAGTAAAGAAACGGTATATGTATCAAAGAGCATTACTCGATGAAGTGGTTAGAGATATGCTATACCGGGCAAGTGATAGACCCTTGAACGAAAGGGTAAACTTTAAAAATCTGGATGGATATCTGCGAGCAGAATTTATTAATAACAATGTAGCTTTAACATACCATTTTTCGGTTATAGATAATCTGGGGCGCGAAGTTTACAAATGTTCGGATTACGAAGCAAAAGGATCTGAGATGTCATATTCTCAAGTTCTTTTCCCCAACGATCCGCCATCTAAAATGAGTATGGTGAAGGTACATTTCCCCGAAAGAAGAGATTACATCTTCAATACGGTGAGCTTTATGATACCTTCTATGGTGTTTACATTCGTGTTATTGATAACATTCATATTCACTATATATATAGTGTTCCGCCAAAAGAAACTAACGGAAATGAAGAACGACTTTGTCAACAACATGACTCACGAGTTTAAAACGCCTATATCAACCATCTCGTTGGCTGCCCAAATGCTTAAAGACCCGGCTGTGGGAAAATCGCCACAGATGTTCCAGCATATATCGGGAGTGATAAACGATGAAACCAAACGTTTACGGTTCCAGGTAGAAAAAGTGCTTCAAATGTCTATGTTCGACAAGCAAAAGGCAACAATGAAAATGAAAGAAATTGATGCCAACGAACTGATAGCAGGAGTAATTAACACATTTACACTGAAGGTTGAAAGTTATAATGGCAAAATTACCTCAGACCTTGAAGCTGAAAATCCGTTCATATTTGTAGATGAAATGCATTTCACGAACGTTATATTCAACCTCATGGACAATGCGGTAAAATACAAGAAACCCGATGATGAACTGGTGTTGAAAGTCAGGACATGGAACGAATCGGGTAAACTGTTGATATCCATTCAGGATAACGGTATAGGTATTAAGAAAGAAAACCTGAAAAAGATATTCGATAAGTTTTATCGGGTACATACCGGCAACAGGCACGACGTTAAAGGATTTGGTTTAGGATTGGCTTATGTGAAAAAGATCATACAAGACCTGAAAGGAACCATTCGCGTTGAGAGTGATGTGAACGTGGGAACTAAATTTATTATTGCATTACCTTTATTAAAACATTAACAATATGGAAGAGAAATTGCGTATTTTGTTATGCGAAGACGATGAAAATCTTGGCATGCTTTTAAGAGAATATTTACAGGCTAAGGGATATTCGGCCGAATTATTCCCTGATGGAGAAGCCGGATACAAGGCTTTTCTGAAGAATAAATATGATTTGTGTGTATTCGATGTAATGATGCCTAAAAAAGACGGATTTACATTGGCGCAGGAAGTTCGTGCTATCAATGCCGAAATCCCCATTATTTTCCTTACTGCAAAAACATTGAAAGATGATATTCTGGAAGGTTTCAAAATTGGTGCCGACGATTATATCACTAAACCGTTCAGCATGGAAGAGCTAACTTTCAGAATTGAAGCAATTTTGAGACGTGTGCGCGGAAAGAAAAACAAAGAAAGCAGTATCTACAGAATTGGTAAGTTTACTTTCGATACACAGAAACAAATCCTGTCTATTGAAAACGAACAAACCAAACTAACTACAAAAGAATCGGAATTGCTGTCATTGCTTTGTGCACATGCAAACGAAATTCTTCAGCGCGACTTTGCTTTGAAAACTATCTGGATTGATGATAACTATTTCAATGCACGTAGTATGGATGTTTATATCACTAAATTACGTAAACACCTCAAAGCAGATCCTTCTATCGAAATCATTAATATCCATGGAAAAGGATATAAACTGATTACCCCTGAGAATGAAGCATAAAAAATCCCCGTGGCATGCCACGGGGATTTTTTATTTCTTTTATCGGAGAATTTTAATCTGTAATCCGTTTGTTAATAACGATATAAGTAACAAGCCCAACAATAAGTAGAGCAGCCGAAGTTACCAATACATTATTGTTATTAACGTTTCCTGTGTAAGCACAAACAAGTAGTATCACTGCTCCTGCTAAGATTAAAAGTAGTCCTAAATTCTTCAATAAAACTTTCATGGTGTGTATATTTATTAGATTATTATATTCGTAGCCACAAATTAAGGCATAATTATTTAACGGGAGAAATTATTTTTGCAAAAAAAACATTAATCAGTATAAGTTTTGAGTTTTAGGTGATGAGTTTTGAGTTAGTAACGCCGCATGAAACCCAAAACTCATCACTCGAAACTCAAAACTCACTACTCTTTCATATTAGTAAATATCTTCCGCAACACTTCCTGGCTTACACTGAGTTCTTCTAAAGTAACACCATCAAGTGCTTCTTTCAGAGTTTGTCCGGCAATGATATATGCCTTCTCTTCCAGCTCTTTACCTGTTTTTGTGAGATGAATTAAATTTGTGCGCCGGTCGGCCTTATCAGAAATACGAACCACCAGATGTTGCCGCTCCATGTTATCGATGAGGCGGGTCATGCTGGGTTTATCTTTAAAGGTTGCATTACACAACTCTTGTTGGGTTACCCCATCTTGTTTCCATAAATATAGCAACACTGTCCATTGTTCTGGACTAATTTCTACCCCATTCTGACGAAAGTTCCGATAAAGTTTGCGATTAATTGCAGCTGAAACTTTACCATTTAATATCGCGAATATAAGCTGTATATCAAAATTAAAATGTTCTATCATAAATTATTGTTTAAACAACTATACAAAGATAGTTTTTAAATTGAAAATGGAGAATTGAAAATTGAAAAATTACTTTTAATGAACATCTCTATACAATCTTATACAATAAAATCTGTTATATTGTTGCATTTCACTATGTGTCAAGCATTAATTTTCAATTCTCAATTTTCAATTCTCAATTTATTGTCTTACCTTTGCGCTCGCATTTATAAAAAACATTTTTAATTAATTATTAAAGTATGAATCAATACGAAACCGTTTTCATTTTGACTCCCGTTTTGTCTGATGCACAGATGAAGGAAGCGGTAGAAAAATTCAAAGGCATACTTCAAAACGAAGGTGCTGAGATTATCAATGAAGAGAACTGGGGATTGAAAAAACTGGCTTACCCAATCCAGAAGAAATCAACAGGCTTCTATCAATTAATTGAGTTCAATGCTGAACCACAAGTGATTGAAAAACTGGAATTGAATTTCCGTCGTGACGAACGTGTTATCCGTTTCTTGACTTTCAAGATGGAAAAATACGCTGCTGAGTATGCTGCTAAGAGAAGAGGTTTAAAATCAACTAAAAAGGAGGAAAATTAATCATGGCACAACAAAATCAATCAGAAATCAGATATTTAACTCCGCCTTCAGTAGATGTTAAGAAGAAAAAATACTGCCGTTTCAAAAAGAGTGGTATTAAATACATTGACTACAAAGATCCTGAATTCCTTAAGAAGTTCTTGAACGAACAAGGAAAAATTCTTCCTCGTCGCATTACTGGTACTTCATTGAAGTTCCAACGTAGAATTGCGCAAGCTGTAAAAAGAGCTCGTCACCTGGCGCTGCTTCCTTATGTAACTGACATGATGAAATAATTAAGGAGGACAAATAATGGAAATTATATTAAAAGAAGACATAACAAACCTGGGATATAAGAATGACATCGTAACCGTGAAATCGGGTTATGGACGTAACTATCTCATCCCAACAGGAAAAGCTGTAATTGCTTCTCCTTCAGCAAAGAAAATGTTAGCTGAAGACCTGAAACAACGTGCACACAAATTAGAGAAAATTAAAAAAGACGCTGAAGAAGCTGCTGCTAAACTTGAAGGCGTTACTTTAACTATTGCAACTAAAGTTAGCTCTACTGGTACCATCTTTGGTTCGGTAAGCAACATTCAGATTGCTGATGCACTTTCAAAGAAAGGTTTCGAAATCGACAGAAAAACAATTGTAGTGAAAGACTCTGTAAAAGAAGTTGGTTCATACAAAGCTATTGTTAAACTTCACAAAGAAGTTTCTGTTGAAATTCCTTTTGAAGTGGTTGCTGAATAATCAGAAACACTATAGTAACATAGAAAGGGAGTGGCTTTTGAGTCACTTCCTTTTTTTTATGCTCATAGCGATACATTATTCGCAAATTTTATATAAGTTTGATCTATGAACACGAATATCAGCAATTTCCAAGACTTATATGATACTTGTTACAGAAGGGCTTTCATATTTGCAAAGTCTTATGTACAGAATGATATGGTAGCAGAAGACATTGTGGCCGAATCGTTCGTAAAACTTTGGAAGCTAATGTCCGAAAAAGAAATTGAGTACCCACAAGCACTACTCTTTACTGCCCTGAAAAATAAAGCATTAGATTATTTGCGACGGGAGTCATTACGCCAAACTATAGAAGAAGAGCTGGTCGAAATTTATCAGAAAGAACTAGCCATACGTATCTCAACGCTGGAAGCTTGCAACCCGCAAGAAATGTTTTCTACCGAAATTGAATGGATCATTCGGCAAACACTCGATTCGTTACCGGAACAAACCCGACAGATATTTGAATTGAGCCGGTACGAGGGAATGCCGGTTAAAGAAATTGCCAACAAATTCAATATTACTCCCAAAGCGGTAGAATACCATATCACCCGATCACTCAATGCTTTAAGAACTAACCTGAAAGATTATCTTCCCTTTTTTCTATTCTTTTTCAATTAAAGCTAATCCCTCATTAACTCTCAATAAAAACTTTTTTTTTAATTCATTTAGGGATTTCTTCAACCCATTCGTTACATATATAACAGCCCCTTTTAACAAGGCACGTTTATGGATATACAAACAATTATACAACATTATATTGAAGGCAATGCCACTGCCAACGAAAGACGCCAATTCCTACTCTGGTTAAAGGAGGATGAGGAGCATACCAAAGAATACCGTGCTTTGAGGAAACTGCACGACCTCAACACCTGGAATATGAATAAAGCCTCAACTACAGCCCCGGAAGTAGAAACAAAGCCAAAGAAGAAACGCTTATATACCCTTGCAAGAGAAGCATTGAAGCTATCGGCAGTACTTTTGATTGGCATTTTATCTACATGGTTCATTATTGAGAACAAGGATAAAGTAGAATCAGCCCAGATGCAAACCATCTATGTACCATCCGGACAACGGGCAGAAGTATTATTGTGCGATGGTACCAAGGTATGGGTTAACTCACAAACAACATTGACTTTTCCCGATAAATTCGTTGGTCGGCAGCGTGTTGTTACATTAGATGGAGAAGGATACTTTGAAGTAGCCAAAGACACTGACCATCCTTTTATTGTTGAAACAGGTTTGTACAATATCTCAGTATTGGGTACCGAATTTAACGTAAAAGCTTATCAGAAAAAAGATATTTTTGAAACAGCCCTGATAGAAGGTAGTGTAGAAATACTTTCGGATAACACTACCCCTGTTAGGTTAGTACCCAACGAAACGGTTGTTTTGGCAAATGGCAAACTTGTGAGAGGAACAATTACCGATCATAACTATTTTAAATGGCGCGAAGGCTTAATCTGTTTCGAGAAAGAAAAACTGTCATCTCTGTTCGAAAAGCTTGAATTGTACTACGATGTAAAAATCATTGTTGAGAACAAAGCTTTGCTGCAATGGCCGTACAATGGAAAATTCCGGGTAAAAGACGGAGTAGAACATGCACTACGTGTATTGCAACACAAACATAAGTTTGAATACATTAAAGATGAAGAAGATAATACGATTATTATAAGGTAAAGGTGATAAAGATAAAGGTTATAAAGATAATAAAGATAATAAAGGTAATAAAGGAAATAAAGTTTCTTATGCGATTATCAACTATATAATCTTTATCTACTTTATAATCTTTATCTACTTTATAACCTTTATCTACTTTATTACCTTTATCCACTAACTTAAAACTAATTGCCTATGAACTAGAACATGAAGAAACACAAGTACGGGAAGTGCTGCAACACCTCCCGTGGTTGAAAAGCCAGTACAACGCTGGACCTCACATCCAAATTAATACTAACCATTCAATTGTTTACAAAAGTATGAAAAAACTTTGTAACGGGATATTTATGCCCGGTTTAAAAACACATCAACAGTTATTTAAAACTATGAAATTAACATGCCTCGCACTACTGCTGGTTATCACCAGTGTTTTTGCAGGAGAGGCCAACTCACAAACGCGCGTAAACCTCTCCATGCGCAATGCAACAATCGGAGACATACTGAACGAAATAGAACGTCAAACCGAATATCTGTTTGTTTATGCATGGGATGAAATCAATCTGAAACATCCCACATCTGTCGAAGTAAAAAACAAATCCATAGCCGAAGCTTTGGATCGTTTATTCCGGAATACGGAAATTACTTATGTTGTTGAAGGTACAAACGTTTTGTTGATGAAGAAAGAAGAAAAAGCAGCTTCTGCAATCGTTCAACAGGAAAAACGTAAAGTTACAGGAACCGTAACCGACCAATACGGCGAGCCTATTATCGGTGCCAACGTAATGGAGAAAGGAACTCCCAATGGCACTATTACCAATATAGATGGACAATTCTCGTTGAATATAGACGAAGGGGCTGTATTACTTGTTACCTACATTGGCTACACCAATCACGAACAAGCGGTAAAAAACCAGCACAACTTCATGATAGCTTTGAAAGAAGACGCCAAAGCCCTTGAAGAAGTTGTGGTGGTAGGCTACGGATCGCAGAAGAAAGCCAATCTGACCGGTGCCGTTTCGTCTGTGAATATGGCCGAAGCCATTGGCGACCGTCCTATTATTAATGCTGGCGAAGCTCTACAGGGAACCGTTCCAGGACTGTTGGTATCTAATGGAGGTAACCAACCGGGAACAGGCAAGTCGTTCCAGATTCGTGGTTCGTACACTATTGGAGCAAAAGACGCGAATGGAAATTATGGAGCCAGTATTGCCCCGCTGGTGTTGATTGACAATGTAGAAGGCGACATCAACATGATTAATCCCGAAGATATTGAAACGGTTTCTGTACTGAAAGATGCATCATCGAGTGCTATTTACGGAGCGCGTGCAGCAGGAGGAGTTATCTTGGTAACAACCAAACGACCTAAAAACAACACCAGTTTTCAGTTGAACTACAACAATAATTTCAGTTTTGCCAATGCTGTTAACTTGCCTCAACAGGCACCTCTTAAAGATTATCTACAAGCTGTTTACGACTCGGCAAGCGATCAATACTGGACAATGGGAGCACCAAGTGTAACTAAATGGATGGGTTACCTTGATCAATACCAAAAGAATCCTTCTTCGCTTCAAACTTATGGAGATGGTATATTCAAAGATACTGATGGAGCTGTGTATTTCCTAAACGAGAAAGATTTGGTAGACAATATGATGGAAACCAGTTTTCAGATGACCCACAATGTATCTATGTCGGGAGGAACAGATAAACTTCGTTATCGCCTATCGGGTAGTTATCTGGATAACGATGGTGTATTGATTACCAGTAAAGATAGCTACGAACGTTTAACTTTCAATGGATATATTGCAGCCGATGTTACTAAATGGTTTACACAAGAAGCGACTGTTAGCTATGCACACAGCACTCGCGAAACACCATCGTCAGCATTGGGAGGTATTTATTCAACCCGCTTAGCATCTTTCTATCCTGAAGGAAACATGCCCGATGAAATTAGTGGTCTGGGAGCCGGAGGCAAACCTTTCTTCACACCACGCAATCAGATTCTATGGTCTAATCCGGCCAAGACCCAGAACGACAATCCTCGTATCTTCTTGAAGTCTATACTGAAACCATTCAAAGGATTTGAAGCTGTGTTTGAATATACCTTCGATAAAAATGTGTACGACTACAATTGGTATACCGGATCGGTAGATTATACCACCGTGCAAGATGGCATAGATACCACCCCTGCCATAGGAAACGACTATCTAAAGAAAACGAAACGATACACCAACTACAATGCTATCAATGTATATGGTACTTATGACTTTACTTTAGCTAACGATCATGTTTTTAAAGTAATGGCTGGTTTTAATCAGGAATCTAAATATCGGGAAACGATGGAGGCATTATCGTATGGACAATCGGTTATTGAAGTACCTTCGTTGGGTGGAGGAACAACCCGGGTAACGGCAACCGATTCTTACGATGAGTTTGCATTACGTGGTGGCTTTTTCCGTATCAATTATAATTATCAAAGCAAATACCTGATCGAGGCTAATGGCCGTTACGATGGTTCTTCTAAATTTCCACGCAACAATCGTTTCGGTTTCTTCCCATCGGCATCTATAGGATGGCAGGTGGCCGAAGAAAAGTTCATGGCAGGAACCCGCAATTGGTTAGATGCACTGAAACTGCGGGCATCGTATGGTATGATTGGTAACCAGAATATCCCCAACTATTCTTATCTGCCAACAATGACACTTAGCAATACATATAACAAATGGTTGATAGATGGTACGCATGTTACAGCTGTTACTACCTTACCAGCTTTGGTAAGAAACAACTTCACTTGGGAAAAAGTAAGCACGCTTAATGTTGGTATCGACTTTACTTTCCTGAACAACCGGTTAACAGGGCTCTTTGAATGGTATCAAAAAGATACAAAAGGAATGCTTGCACCGGGCATGCAATTGCCTGCCGTGGTGGGAGCCGAAGCTCCATATCAGAACACAGCCGATATGCAAACCCGCGGTTGGGATTTGAACCTGAATTGGAGAGACAGGATTGGAAAATTAGGATACAGAATTGGACTCAATCTTTCCGATTATAAATCGAAGATAACAAAGTACAATAGCAACGAATCGAAGTTACTTGATAATTTCTATAAAGGCATGAAACTGGGCGAAATATGGGGATATGTTTACGACGGATTTTATGATGTTAGCGACTTTGAAGACACCAACTCGTGGAAACTGAAAGAAGGAGTAGTAAGCCTTAACGGATACAACCCACGCCCCGGTGATGTGAAATTCAAAAACCTGAGAGATGATGAAACATTGGGCGACAATATTATTTCGGCAGGCGACAATACTGTTAGCAACCCGGGCGACCGCAAAGTAATTGGCAACAGCTTACCTAGATACTTGTATGGTATTACTTTAGGAGGTAATTATGCCGGATTTGATTTGAACATATTCTTGCAAGGAACCGGACAGCGAGATGCATGGATAAATAACACCTTAACATTTCCACTTTATTCCGACTTCAAGTTTGTTCCTCTTTACGAAGGCCTCAGCAATTACTGGAAACCTGTAGATGCTGCCAATGGCGACTATACAGCAGCCAATGCAAATGCTAAATACCCACGTATCTATGGCAATTATGGCAACCAAGGTTCTAACTACCGTAAATCAGATAAATATTTATCCGATGCTTCATATTTGCGTATTAAAAATGTAACTCTATCGTATACCGTTCCTAAGCGTTGGTTAACAAGGCTCACACTGAAACAACTGAAAGGTTTTGTTAGCATCGAAAACCTGGCAACGTTCTCATCGTTACCAAAGGGAATAGACCCGGAAACACTTGGGTGGAATTATCCGGCTTTCCGCACTGTATCTTTTGGAGTGAACTTTACATTATAATATAAATCCATGAACTATATGAAAAAAATAATATCAGGATTAACATTCCTCATCCTATTTATATGCACAAGTTGTAACGATGGCTTTTTGGATAAATCGCCGGTTACAGGCCTCACAGAAGAGAACGCATTTACATCTTACGATAACTTTAAATCATTTATGTGGCCCTGCTACGAAATGTTTACCAACAATACGCTTGCAACTGCCATTACCGCAGTTGGTCAGGATGGCTTCTATCGTGGGGATATCTGGGCAGGCTATATGGAGAAGAAACAGGAAAGCGGCTATAACACGTATGCCTATCAAACAGTAGCAAGTGTAGCAACCGGAAACGGCTGGGATTTTAAAACTTACATACGCCGTATCAACATTATGCTTTCGCGTATTGATAGTTCGCGAATGACCGACAGCGAAAAGAACCATTGGAGAGCTGTTGGATACTTCTTCCACTCGTTCTGGTACATGGAACTGATTAATCGTTTTGGCGATGTACCTTGGGTAGACAAACCGCTGAACGAATCATCGGCCGAGATATATGGTCCGCGCGAAAGCCGCGATGTGGTTGCAGCCAAGGTACTTGAACGTCTGAAGTGGGCCGAAGAGAATATTGGCGATTTTGAAAGCCGCGACGGAAGCAACACCATAAATGTACATTGTGTGCGTGCTGCATTATCACGCTTTACTTTGCGCGAGGGTACCTGGCGGAAATACCACGAACTAAGCAACGCCGACACATACCTGAACGAGTGTACACGTGTATCGAAAGTATTGATGAACGACTTCCCCACCCTGTTTAAAGGTGCGGGTGTAGATGCCAATCAGCCTGCTGCCGGATACGGACAAATGTGGAATACTGATGATTTGGCAGATGTGCCCGGTGTTATTCTATATAAAGAATACACCAGTGCTTATGCCGGTAATCAATGTTACATTGAGCATACTTCATCGCACCATGTAGAGATGAACCAGAACACTGTTGATCTTTACCTGATGAAAAACGGCAAGCCCATTATGAACGAAGAATCTAATTATCATGGTAGCCAAGACATCTATGCTGTTTTCCGCGACAGAGATCCACGCCTCTATCAGGTAGTAATACCTCCTTATAAAGTTGTTGCTAATGGTGCAAACAAGCCGGCTGGCAACCCCAATGCAACATGGGGTTACACAGACAATCCTGCCCACAGGGAATATATAGACCTGTTGGGAGCCAACGAGAGTTGCAGCAATCCGGGTGTAGGTATGAAACGGTTACCGGGACAAAACTGGTCGGCCTCACTGGTTCCGGAGATACCACGACTGGGAACGGGTGCTTTTGTTACCTGCCGCTCGGGTTATTATGTATGGAAAAACTGGAACAACTGGGAAACCAACTTCAATAACGGTGCCCGCAACACTGCCGATAAACCTATATTTAAAATAGAAGAGGTATTGCTAAACTATGCCGAAGCCATGTTCGAAACCAGCAAATTTACACAGAGTGTTGCAGACGAAACAATCAACAAACTGCGCGAACGTGTAGATATTGAAGGCATGACAGTAGCCGATATTAATGCCGATTTCGACCCTAACCGGGGATATTATTATCCGCAGGGAAACACCAATGGTGTACAGGTTGATCCTATTCTTTGGGAAATCCGTCGCGAACGTATTATTGAACTTATGGGCGAAGGTTTTGGTTTCGATGATATCCGCCGCTGGCGAATGGCCCCCTGGTTCCTTAACAAAACAGCAACCGGATTCTGGGCAAACAAAGAATACGCAACAGCTCAAAACATGACACTGTACAATCCCGAAACCGGATTCTCTGATGGCAAAAACGGAAACATGACCGAAGGTTATCTTTTCTTATTCAACAATCCTGTGAAGGAGGGTAAAGGCTGGTTGGATAAATATTACCTGTATCAGGTTCCAACCACCGAACTTATATTGAATCCTGAATTAGAACAAAATCCGGGATGGTAAAACCACGTTTCTTTCTTACCTTTGAAATCTGAATAAATAAAAGGAGGTAAAGGTGATAGAGTAAATAAAGGTTATAAAGTAAATAAAGGCTATAAAGTCCACTTGATAATCTTTATCGCCTTTATTATCTTTATCACCTTTATAATCTTTATCATCTTTATTTTAAATTAAATCCTCATGAAAAAAACTCTAACCAAACTAGGAACAACCATCCTGCCGCTGGCAGCCATTCCCTTAACTGCCACCTATGCCCAACAAACCCATAACGAAAAACAGCCCAATGTTATTTACATTATGGCTGACGATCTTGGCATTGGCGATTTAGGCTGCTACGGACAGAAACAAATTAAAACGCCTGCCATAGATCAACTGGCAGCAAACGGTATTCGCTTTGCGCAACACTACTCTGGTTCTACAGTAAGTGCCCCTTCGCGTTGCAGCCTGATGACGGGTAAACATACCGGAAACGCTTATATACGTGGTAATAAAGGGGTAACCATCAACAACGAAACATACGATTATCCTTTAAAAGGCGACGAAGTTACTGTAGCCGAGATTTTTAAAAAGCATAACTATGCAACAGCCTGTATTGGCAAATGGGGACTGGGCGGTCCGCAGTCGGAAGGGCATCCCAACGATAAAGGATTCGATTACTTCTTTGGTTATCTCGGACAATTAAATGCACATTCGTACTACCCTGCTTTCTTGTGGGAGAACGATAAAAAGGTAAAACTCAATAAGAAAGTTTATACACCTTACCCATTGTTAGATAAAACATTGGAATTCATTGAGAAGAATAAAGATAAACCTTTCTTTTTATACCTCTCTCCTACTATTCCGCATGCCGATTTGTTAGTACCCGAACAGGAAATGGAACCACAAAGAGGGAAATACTTTGAAACGCCATTCACACACAACCACTACGCTAACCAGCCCGAACCGCGTGCCGCTTTTGCTGCCATGGTAACCCAGTTAGACAAAGATGTGGCCAAAATTGTTGAAACGCTTGAAAAGAACGGCTTACTCGATAACACAATCATTGTATTTACATCCGATAATGGTACACATGCCGAAGGCGGCCACGATCCGGAATACTTCGACAGCAATGGTCCGTTCCGTGGTATGAAACGCGATTTGTACGAAGGTGGTATACGAACTCCGTTTATAGTACAATGGCCAGGAAAGATCAAACCCGAAACTGTAAGTTATCATGTTTCTGCTTTCTGGGATTTCTTGCCTACCGTATGCGATCTATTGGGTGAAAGCCGTCCTACATTTACCGATGGTATCTCTTATCTGCCTCAATTAACAGGAACCGGCGAACAATATGAACACAATTACCTGTATTGGGAATTCCATGAGATGGGTGGTAAGCAAGCAATATTAAAGGATGGCTGGAAACTTATCCGCTTATTTGTGAATCAACCAGATAAAACCCAATTCGAATTATACAACCTTTCGGCTGATCCGGGCGAGCTTATGGATGTAGCTAAACAGTATCCGGGTGTAGTGGCTCAGTTACAAAAATTAATGGATGAGGCACATAGGCCAAGTGAGTTGTTCCGGTTTAAAGGGGAGAATTGAAAGTTGAAAGTTGAAAATTGCCATGCGGATTTCTTCCTTGGTAGTGAATTTGTGTAAATCGAAGATTTTTGTTTAAGTTTGTAACAACAATTAATAAAACAAGGAATGACAAAAGTTTATTTAGTACTTACTATGATATTCAGTTATATCATGGTTTCTTCATGCACCAATGAAGTAATGCACACAGATTTAGTACCCGATCGTGGCACTTTAACGGGCTCAATTTCTTTCTCTACTTATTATTACATGAATGGTGCCGAAGGCGTTTATAATGGAAAAGGTTTAGAAGATTACCAACCTTGGTCTAGCTTTTTTTATATTAAAAAGGTTTCTGAGAAAGAGGTATCTATACATTGCGTACCTAAATGGGGAACATCAACTCTTGATATTTTTGTGCCGTTAGTACCTGTTAATGGAAAACCTCATAATGCAACATTCGATTATTCAACAAAGGATGCTGTAATAAAATGCAATACTGATAAAGAAGAAACTGCAGAAGTATCAATTAAAGGATGGATCAAGGAGGAAGGATTTACCCGAGACATTCATATTCCTAATTATGAGTGTGAGATAGAAATTGATTGCACTGTAAATCAAGAAAGGTTAAAGATTAAAATAACTTCTATAGAAAGATCTTAATCTTACGCAGTTCTAATTTGATTAAGTAACTATCAATTGTAACCCCCGGGTGAGCAAAGCAAAGCGTAACCCGGGGTATATAACTTCCCTCGATTTCCTGCCCTGAGGTTTAACCCTCCTCCGCAATACTATTATAAAGATACCTCTTAATACTTCTTTTGGGAGTTTTTTCGAACTCTGTTGGATACAACTGGATTTTACTAATCTTTTCGTAGTTTGCCACAGTAGCATTCAGGTTCTTAAGATTTTCATCCATAATTGTTTTCAGGTTTTCCGGGTTGTTCAGTCCTAAAGAGTCTAATGCCTCATAATCTGCATACACCAGTGCTACCAGTTTCTTGTGCCGTTCAATAACCAAACTTTCAAGAATAAAAGGCAGGTTATTTAGTTTGGCTTCAATCTCTTCCGGGAAAATGTTTTGTCCGCTCGAACTGAGGATCATTGTTTTACTACGACCACGAATAAAAAGATTATTGTTTTCATCCATCGTTCCTAAATCGCCAGTACACAACCAACCATCTTCGGTAAATACCTCTTTGGTAGCCTCTTCGTTTTTATAATATCCAACCATTACATTCTCGCCACGTACTTGTATTTCGCCCAGTTTATCCTCTGGGTTCTCTTTGTAGATACGGGCCTCCATAATATCGAGTACTTTACCAGATGATGTTATAACAAACTTATTCCATGGCGCATAGCTGATAAGTGGCGCACATTCCGTCATACCATATCCAATGGTGAAAGGAAACTTAATGCGATAAAAGAATTCCTCTACCTCCGGATTCATAGCTGCACCACCAATGATAATCTCCTTAAAGCGTCCACCCAGAGCATCTACCAGTTTCTTACGAATCTGGTTGTATATCTGATTGTCCAACAAAGGTATACTCAATGCCCACTTCATTCCTTTCTTACTGATTAAAGGCTGAATCACATTTTTATAGATCTTCTCAATAACCAGTGGAACTGTTATTATTAGATTAGGCTTGATTTCTTCAAAAGCCTTCATCAGTATTTTGGGCGAAGGTATTTTACCCAACAAAGTAACATGTGTACCTACTGCTGTTGCAGTAAGAAAGTCGAAAGCACAGCCATAAGCATGCGCCAAAGGCAGGAACGACAATACTTTATCCCCTTTTCTTAATAACTCTGTACGGATACCAAAAGTTACATTACCGGCCAGGTTGTTTCCTGTAAGCATCACTCCTTTACTAAATCCGGTAGTGCCCGAAGTATAATTAAGCAGCATTACTTTATCGTTAGATAGATCGGTGTACACCACATCTTCTTTATTAAATCCGTTGGGATAGGCATTCTCTACTTCACGGTCCAGGTATTTCAAGAAACGCTGAACAGTTTCACCATCGCGCTGATGCAGGCATCTGAAATCTGTTAATGAGAATACTGCACGTATGGTTGGCATTTTCTCTTCTTCCAGGTTATCCCAGATAGTATCGCTGGTAAACAAGAAAACCGATTCGGAATGGGTTACAATATGGTGAACATCGTTTGGATTAAAATCCTGCAATATAGGAACCACAATAGCACCGTATGTAACTGTTGCCATATAAGCTATACACCAACGGGCATTATTCTTGCCAATAATGGCTATTTTATCGCCCCGGCGCAGGCTACAATGTTTAAATAATAAATGTAATCTTGCTATTTCGCGGGCCACCTGTCCGTAAGTGTAAGTAATGTTCTCACCGTAATCTGTGTAACAGGGCAAATCCCAATTCTCACGAAAACTGTTTTCGTAGAGCTTTATAAAGTTCTCTTTTATCATTGCACATTTAATATTATGGTGTGCAAAAATAAGGATTATGTTGGAGACAACAATAAAATAACCTACCTTTCATCTATCATCCTACCATGTTATAACTAAAAAGCCAGTTCTTTCCTTTGCTTTTCCCAGTACCATTCCTTATATTTGCCAGTGCATTTACACTGTGTACACCCGGGTGTTCATGCCGTCAACACCCGGGTGTACACAGTACGTAGACCCGGGTGTACACATCGGTAACACCCGGGTGTTCACACACTGTACACCCGGGTGTATAAAAAACAAATGTTATTGTAAAAACAACTAATTCTATAAGCTTATGCCACATTATGTAGTGCGATCTAAGACTGATAAAACTGGAGAAACACCCAAAGAACGTTATTATGGAGTTCCTATACTATCCGGAAATGTTGACGAAGATAATCTCGCAGTCGAAATTAGCGAACGTTCTTCATTAACCCCTGCCGATGTACTGGCAGTAATCAGTGCCTTGAGCACCTCCATGCAAATGCACCTGTCGCGAGGCAATTCTGTATCACTGAAAGGAATTGGAACTTTTTCGGTTTCGGCAAGCAGCGAAGGGGTAGATGACCCAAAACTATGTACTCCTGCCAAAGTAAAAGCTCAACGAATCTGTTTCAAAGCAGATAAAACCTTGCGTAGCATACTTGGGAAAATGAAATACCAGCTTAGCAAACGGAAAAAAACACGATGAAATTCGTCAACAGATTGTTGACGAATTTGAAAACAATCCTTTATTTTTAATTCTCTGGCCTTATTCTATGTCCATAAAACCATCAACAATGGTTGGAACAGAGCTGTATCAATGAATTTTATCAACATTCACTTATACTGAGAGAGAATTGAATCAGGAAGACGAATATGAAGAATAATTAAATATGATAGATACAACCATATTCCAAAACAAAACAGCCGTATATTACACCTTGGGCTGTAAATTAAACTTCTCCGAGACTTCGACCATTGGTAAGATACTGAATGAAGCCGGTGTTCGCACAGCTCGCAAAGGCGAGAAAGCCGATATCTGTGTAATCAACACCTGCTCGGTTACCGAAACGGCCGATAAGAAATGCCGGCAAGCGATTCATCGGATGATTAAAAACCATCCGGGAGCATTTGTAGTAGTAACCGGATGTTATGCACAGTTAAAGCCCGAAAATATAACCCAGATTGAAGGGGTTGATTTGGTTTTAGGTGCCGAACAGAAAAAAGACATATTGCAATTTCTGGGAGATTTGCAAAAAACAGGTGGAGAAGCGCATACTTCCTCATTGAAGGACATTCGCTCTTTTGCCCCTTCCTGCTCGCGGGGCGACCGTACCCGTTTCTTCCTGAAAGTTCAGGATGGGTGCGACTATTATTGCAGCTATTGCACCATTCCCTTTGCCAGAGGCAGAAGCCGCAACGGCGATATTGCATCACTGGTTAAACAAGTAGAAGAAGCTGTTAGCGAAGGAGGAAAGGAAGTTGTACTTACCGGAGTTAACATTGGCGACTTTGGTAAAACCACCGGCGAATCTTTTTACGAATTAATACAGGCATTAGATCAGGTTGAGGGTATTGAACGTTACCGCATATCTTCTATAGAACCTAATTTATTGACCGACGAGATCATTGAATTCGTCAGTCAGTCTCAACGATTTATGCCACATTTCCACATCCCTTTGCAATCGGGAAGCGATGAAGTGTTACAATTGATGAAAAGAAGATACGACACTGCATTATTTGCTTCGAAAATTAAAAAGATAAAAGAGGTTATGCCACATGCCTTTATTGGTGTGGATGTTATTGTGGGTACAAGAGGCGAAACCAACGAACTTTTTGAAGAAGCATACAACTTTATTGCCGGTTTAGATGTTACTCAATTGCATGTGTTCAGTTATTCGGAACGCCCTGGAACACAGGCTTTAAAAATAGATCATGTTGTTAATCCAAAGGAAAAGCACGAAAGAAGTCAGCAGTTGTTAAACCTTTCGGACGAGAAAATACAGGCTTTTTACAGGCAACATATTGGTAAAACAATGAAAGTTTTATTAGAAAAGTCGAAGGTGGGAACATCCATGCATGGGTTCACCGATAATTATATAAAGGTAGAGGTGGATAATCATCCGGAGATGGATAATACAATTACAAACGTAACTCTGGGAGATTTTAATGAAGATAAAACAGCGTTGATTGGATGTTTTTGAACCGCAGAGTTACGCAGATTAACGCAGAGTGAATAATTTTTAGTTTAAATAAACTCTGCGTTAATCTGCGTAACTCTGCGGTTCAAAACACATAAGAACTTGATATGTATAAAGTTGCTATTGTTATATTGAACTGGAATGGGGCCGAAATGTTGAAAACCTTTTTGCCTTCGGTTATTCGTTATTCTCAATTACCGGATGTAGCTGTTTATGTAGCGGATAATGGTTCAAGTGATAACTCGCTTGAAGTACTCCGCAATCACTTCCCCAATGTTCAGCTAATTATATTAGATAAAAACTATGGCTTTGCCGAAGGATACAATCGCGCCCTGAACCAGGTTAGTGCAGAGTATGTTGTGTTGCTGAATTCGGATGTAGAGGTTACCCCCAACTGGCTCGATCCATTGGTTACTTATATGGATGCCAACCAAAACATTGTAGCATGTCAGCCTAAAATAAGAAGTTGGCACAACAAAGAGATGTTTGAACATGCAGGAGCGTCTGGTGGATTTATAGATAAATATGGTTATCCCTTTTGCCGGGGACGCATTATGGGCGTAGTAGAGAAAGACGAAGGACAATACAATAGGATAATCCCCATATTCTGGGCAACAGGTGCTGCTCTATTTATCCGCTTAGGAATATTTCAGGAAGTAGGCGGATTGGATGGAGATTTCTTTGCCCACATGGAAGAGATAGACCTTTGCTGGCGGCTTCGCAACAGAGGATATAATATTGTATGTATTCCGCAAAGCACAGTATATCATGTAGGGGGAGCTACTTTGAAGAAAGAGAACCCACGCAAAACATACCTCAACTTTCGTAACAATCTTGTAATGCTTTACAAAAACCTGCCCGACAATGAACTGGCCCGTATTATGTGGGTAAGAACTTTGTTAGACTATCTGGCATTGTTGGTTTTTGTTGCCAAAGGCGATGTAGCAAACGCCAAAGCGGTACTTAGAGCCCGCAGAGATTATAAGAAAACAAGAGCTGGTTTTTCGATCCGGCGTACTGAGAACATAAAAAAAACAATACCTCAACAGATACCAGAAAGAACAAATTATAGTATCTTGGTACAGTTTTATGTGAAAAGGAAGAAATACTTCTCGCAATTATTTGGAACTAATGAATAACGATATGGTAAAAATTGTCAGAAAAATAGGATTAGTAGCTCACGATGCTATGAAAAAGGATTTAATTGAGTGGGCAGTATGGAACTCTAAGCTCTTAATCGGGCATAAGTTTTATTGTACCGGAACAACCGGAACATTAATTCTGGCGGCATTGAAAGAAAAGCACCCCGATGAAGATTGGGATTTTACAATATTAAAGTCGGGACCATTGGGTGGTGACCAACAAATGGGTTCGCGCATTGTAGATAACGAAATTGATTACCTGTTCTTCTTTACCGACCCAATGACTTTACAACCTCACGATACCGACGTAAAGGCTTTAACCCGGTTGGCAGGTGTAGAGAACATTGTGTTCTGTTGTAACCGTTCAACAGCCGATCATATTATATCCAGTCCGTTGTTTCAAGATCCGGATTATGTACAGGTTCGCCCGGATTATTCAAGTTACACAAAACGGTTTGAGGATAAATCAATTGTTAAGGAAGCAGTTGAGGCGGCAGAGAAGAAGAATGAGCTATAATAATACCCAAAGGAGTTGAAATATAAAGAAAAAACCCACAACAACAGATAATTTTCAATTCTCAATTTTCAATTCTCAATTTAATATAGTACTTTTGCAGCCGATTATTCCGCCTTGGGTATTCCAAGTGTTCTTTAAGAGATTAAAGGCCACCCAACGGAGAAACCTGTATAATAAATAACAAATGTACGCAATTGTAGAAATCAATGGCCAACAATTTAAGGCCGAAGCAGGAAAGAAGTTGTTTGTTCACCACATTAAAGGTGCTGAAAACGGAGCAACTGTAGAGTTTGACAGAGTTCTTTTAGTAGACAAAGACGGTGCAATTACCGTTGGAGCACCAACTATTGAAGGTGCAAAAGTTGTATGTCAGGTTGTATCAAGCCTGGTAAAAGGTGATAAAGTTTTGATCTTCCACAAGAAAAGAAGAAAAGGTTACAGAAAACTAAACGGTCACCGTCAACAATTCACAGAGATTACAATCACAGAAGTAGTAGCTTAATCAATTAAAAAGTAGAAGAAAATGGCACATAAGAAAGGTGTCGGTAGTTCTAAGAACGGCCGCGAATCACAAAGTAAGAGATTAGGCGTAAAGATATTTGGTGGCGAAGCTTGCAAAGCAGGTAATATCATCATTCGTCAAAGAGGTACTGAATTCCACCCAGGTATTAACATGGGTATGGGTAAGGACCACACTCTTTTCGCCTTAGTAGATGGAGTTGTAAGCTTCAAAAAAGGTAAAAACGATAAGAGATTTGTATCTATTATCCCTGCTACTGAAGAAACAAACGCTTAACTTCGGATAGAAGTCAAGAATAAAAGGAGATAAAGGGAGGTAAAGTAGTTTCCATGCGGAATCGTTACTTTTACCTCCCTTTACCTCCTTTTATTCTTTACTCCTTATTATCCTATTTTACTGATCTTCTTTAATTTCTCTTCGTCCAGGATCTTTATCTTTCTACCATCAATAGTAATCAGGTTTTCGTTTGCGAAGTTAGACAAAGTACGGATGGCATTAGAGGTTGTCATATTCGATAAGTTTGCTAAATCCTCACGCGAAAGGTAAATACTCAGCGTTGATCCGTCTTCTTCCAAACCGTAGCTTTCTTTCAAAGCAATAAGAGACTCGGCCAAGCGCCCGCGAATATGTTTTTGCGTAAGATTAACGGTTCTTTCATCAGCAATCCCCAAATCTACCGACAACTGACGTATAAAGTACATTGCAACATCACTATTTTGATTTACCAACGTCACTATAGCCGACATAGGAATCATACAGATTAACGAAGGCTCCATAGCGGCAGCAGCGGTAACATATTCTTCTTTCGCAAAATAAGCACGGTATCCAAAATACTCTACCGATTTAATCATGCGTATTATCTGGCTGCGCCCCCCTACTCCATCTTTGAATATCTTTACTTTACCATACAAAAGGCACATAAGATGGGTGGCCTTTTCACCCTCACAATAAATAGTTTCGTTCTTTTTAAAGTTTTGAAGGGTAAAATGACTCGATAGGAACTCTCTCTGTTCAGAGGTTAGAGGAGCCCAAAGATCAACAATGTAATCTGATACAACAATATCAGAGAAGTTCATTTTGGCCATGAGTGCTGTAAAACTGTGTTATACAGCACAAATATAAAAAGAAAAAATGAATTATTGGGGATTTAGAATTTAGAATTAAGTAGTAAGTAGTAAGAATCTATACAGCATTGTATTCTTACTACTCAATTCTTACTACTTACTACTTTAAAACTATTTATTAAAAAGCAACTCCCTATACTTAGGTAACGGCCATATTTCATCGTCTATTTCAAGTTCCAGATGATCAATATGTTCGCGTATTTTGTCCAGGTATGGAACTACTGTATTAGAGTAAGCAAATGCTTTTTCTTTATGACTTTCTATTTGATTGGCTTGTTTGCGGGCTTCGGTCATATCGTTAACCAATGTTTTAATGGCGGTTACCCTGTGAGAGATCTCCCGAACCAATTCTTTTCTGTCGGCACTCATTTCTTCATACTCTTCGGTTGAGAAGATTTCTTTCAGTCCGCGAAGGTTTTCCAGCAAACGGTTCTGGTAGGTAACAGCTATAGGTACAATATGGTTGATTGCTAAATCACCCAATACACGACCTTCAATCTGAACTTTCTTTGTGTATTTCTCCAGTTCCACCTCAATACGGCCAGCCAGTTCGCTTTCATTAAAGATGCGTTCGCCAATCAGTACCGAGCGCGACTGATCGTCATTATAGTGCATCAATGCCTCAGGAACATTGGTAATATTGGTCAGTCCACGTCGTGCAGCCTCTTCTTTCCATTCTTCGGAATATCCATCACCTTCAAAACGAATCGGTTCGGATGCCAGAATCATTTCTTTCAGTAAACGGAAAATGGCTTCATCTCTTCCTACACCCTCTTCCATTAACTTATCAACAGCTGCTTTGAATTCATTCAATTGGTTGGCCATGGCAGCATTCACAGCAATCATTGAAGCAGCACAGTTGGCCGACGAACCTACAGCACGGAATTCAAACCGGTTACCCGTAAAGGCAAAAGGCGATGTGCGGTTACGGTCGGTATTATCCAACAGAATTTCAGGGATACGGCCGATGCCCAGTTTAAGGGTTGTTTTTTCTTCCGGCGTCATTTTAGAATCGCTAACCTGCTTGGTTATCTCGTCGAGCATGTGCGACAGTTGCGACCCCAGGAAAATAGATAAGATGGAAGGAGGTGCTTCGGCTGCTCCCAACCGGTGACTGTTTCCGGCACTTACAATAGAGGCGCGCAACAGATTCTGGTTTTTATAAACCATCATCAGTACATTTACCAAAAAGGTTAAGAACAGCATGTTGCCTTTTGGATTTCTACCTGGTGCAAAAAGATTTATTCCCGTATCGGTACACAACGACCAGTTGTTATGTTTACCCGATCCGTTTACTCCGCTAAAGGGTTTTTCATGAAACAAAACAGCAAAACGGTGCTTGCGTGCTATACGTTTCATCAAATCCATTACCAACTGATTATGGTCGTTTGCCAGATTGGCGTTCTCAAAAATAGGAGCTAACTCAAATTGGTTAGGTGCCACTTCGTTATGACGGGTTTTCACCGGGATACCCAGTTTGTGGCATTCTATCTCCAATTCTTTCATAAACGCAGTTACCCGCGGAGGTATTGAACCAAAATAATGGTCTTCCAACTGCTGATCTTTGGCAGAAGAATGTCCCATAAGGGTACGACCGCTAAGGCACAAGTCGGGACGTGCATCAAACAATGCAAGGTCTACCAAGAAATATTCCTGTTCCCATCCTAAATTTGTATAAACTCTGCTTACGTTTCTGTCGAATAACTGGCAAACTTCGGTTGCAGCTTTATCAACAGCACCCAATGCCTTTAGAAGAGGGGTTTTATAATCGAGTGCCTCACCTGTATACGAAATAAAAATTGTAGGAATACACAAAGTTGTATCTACCACAAAAGCAGGCGATGAAACATCCCATGCTGTATAACCACGGGCTTCGAACGTGTTACGAATCCCTCCGTTAGGAAAGGAAGAAGCATCGGGCTCCTGCTGAATTAAAAGTTTGCCCGAAAAACGTTCAATCACTTCTGCGTCTTCTCCAAACTCAATAAAGCCATCATGTTTCTCGGCTGTACCATCGGTAAGTGGTTGAAACCAATGGGTGTAGTGTGTTACATTTAACGACTTTGCCCAGCTTTTCATTCCGTTGGCAATTAAGTCGGCCATTTCCCTGCTAATAGGAATCCCTTTTTCAACTGCATCAGTTACTGCCTTGAATGCTTCTCTTGGCAAATACTCTTGCATTTTCTTTCGGTCGAACACATGACTACCGTAATAATCGGACAATTTGTTTGAAGGGGGAATAACTTCTAACGCTGTTCTGTTAGCCAGCTCTTGAAGAGCAAAAAATCTCATTTTGGCCATAAACCTATAAATTTTCGTGGTTATTTCTGCAAAAGTATATGTTTTTGGCAATACACCCCTAATTTTTAGGGGGGTATTTTTAAATAAATGCATGAAATAAAGCGATCGCGTTAGCTTTAACTCCTAGCGAAACGATAACTCCTTCCATTCTTGAATATGGATGCAGGCTAGTAATTTTACATGCAGCATAGAAAGTTATCACTTATTTTTTTCTTACCTTTGCCATTTAGTTTATAGTTACGAGTTACAAGTTGCATTATCAAAACAGTTAAAAAACTTGTAACTCGCAACTTGCAACTCGTAACTAACCAAAAGAATGGCAGAAAGTCAAGTTATATTTAATAGAAATGCAGTTGAGTTTGTAACTGTAGCAGCAGAGTTTTGTGCGTTTCTGGAACGCGCAGAAGGCATGAATCAAAAACAATTTGTGGATACCATGCTAAAAATATTGCCTTTATTATATTTAAAGGCCTCTATGCTTCCCCCCATAGAGTTATTAGAAGATGAAGAACTCGAAACCTATGTTACAGAAGAGATATACGAGGTTTTGCGTATCAATATATCGGGGATATTAGCCGATAGAGACGACTATCTGGAAGTATTTCTTCCTGATATGGCTTATAGCGATACTCCGATAAAGAAAACTATTTCCGAAGACCTGGCAGATATTTACCAGGATATCAAAGACTTTATTTTTGTATTTCAATTAGGTTTCAATCAAACGATGAACGATGCCCTATATATAGTAAAAGAGAACTTTAGTTTACTTTGGGGCCAAAAACTGGTGAATACCATGCGGGCACTGCACGATGTGAGATATAATTCGGATAACAACAACGAGGAAGAATCAGAAGAAGATATCACAGAAGATATATATGGGGATGAATAAAACATTGGTTATTAAAAGGAAAATAAATAAAGAAGAAGTAAAAGAATTGCCGAAAGCCTCTTTTCCGGGAAGAATCATTGTAATCCAAACCGAGGAGGAGGCAAATAAAGCTGTAGATTACCTTTTAACCAAGTCTGTTGTGGGTATCGACAGTGAAACCCGCCCCTCTTTCTCCAAAGGACAATCACATAAAGTAGCATTACTACAGGTTTCTTCCGAAGATAGTTGTTTTTTATTCCGGCTCAATCATATCGGGCTACCTTCATCACTCATTAAGTTTATGGAAAGCGAATTGGTAGTAAAAGTGGGGTTATCGTTAAAAGACGACTTCTTGATGCTGCGGAAAAGAGCACCATTCAAACCACAAAATTGCATCGAATTGCAACAATATGTAAAAGATGTTGGTATCGAAGAAATGAGTTTGCGAAAAATATATGCCATACTGTTTGGACAGAAAATATCTAAATCGCAACAACTCTCTAATTGGGAAACCGATATTCTTAGCGACTCACAAAAACAATATGCGGCAACCGATGCATGGGCATGCCTACATATCTATAATCGTTTAGAACATTTAAAAGACACCGGCAACTACGAACTGGAACCGGAGGATATTTACGATTAGACAATCGTAAATATAAAGTTGTAATATAAAAATCGTAAAACATGTCTTATCATAAAGTGTTTTTGAAATCCGGCAAAGAAGAGTCTTTAAAAAGATTTCATCCCTGGATTTTCTCTGGTGCTATTGCACGCATCAATGGTGAACCCGAAGAAGGTGAAGTAGTAGAGGTATATACTTCTAAGAAAGAATTTATAGCCATTGGCCATTTTCAGATTGGAAGCATTGCAGTACGTGTACTCTCTTTTCAGCAAGAATCTATCGATCTTAGTTTCTGGAAATCCCGGCTGGCTGTTGCCTGGCAGATGCGCAAAGACATTGGAATAGCTACCAATCCAACAAACAATACTTACCGACTGGTACATGGCGAAGGCGACAATCTTCCCGGACTTATTATAGATGTATATGCAAAAACAGCCGTTATGCAGGCGCACTCGGCAGGAATGCATGTAGACCGAATGACCATTAGCGAGGCTCTTGCCGAAGTGATGGCCGAAGAAATAGAAAACATATATTACAAATCCGAAACCACATTGCCTTATAAAGCCGATCTGTTTCCGGAAAACGGATTCCTGAAAGGAGGCAGTGCAGACAATATTGCTCAGGAATACGGATTAAAATTCCACGTTGACTGGTTGAAAGGACAAAAAACAGGTTTCTTTGTTGACCAACGCGAAAACCGTTCATTGCTTGAACACTATTCTAAAAACCGGTCTGTACTGAATATGTTCTGTTATACCGGTGGATTTTCTTTTTATGCCATGCGTGGAGGCGCCAAGCTGGTACACTCGGTTGATAGTTCGGCAAAAGCAATTGAATTAACCAACAGAAATGTTTCGCTAAACTTCCCTGACGATCCGCGCCATGCTGCTTATGCCGAGGATGCTTTTAAGTATCTGGACAGAATGGGTGGCGAATACGATCTCATTGTACTTGATCCGCCTGCTTTTGCTAAACATAAAGATGCACTAAGAAATGCTTTGCAGGGATACCGAAAATTAAATGCCAAAGCATTTGAAAAGATTAAGCCCGGGGGAATTCTTTTCACTTTCTCCTGTTCGCAAGTGGTAACAAAGGATAATTTCCGAACTGCGGTGTTCACAGCTGCCGCATTATCGGGTCGCAAAGTACGTATACTGCATCAATTAACTCAACCTGCCGATCATCCGGTTAATATTTACCACCCCGAAGGTGAGTATTTAAAAGGGTTGGTGCTGTATGTAGAGTGATAAAAGTGTATGAACAAACAGATTTATCTTGATAAAAGTGTAGTTAAGTAACACTTTTATCAAGATAAAAATGTAATTTTACGCATAAATAACAATATGCTAAAATGTTCAGAGAGAAAATTAATGAATTAAAGAATTGGAAAGAAAGTAATTTTCGTAAACCTTTAATTCTTCGAGGTGCCCGGCAAGTTGGCAAAACATGGCTTTTAAAAGAATTCGCCCGAATATCTTATGCTAAGTATGTTTATATTAACTTTGAAGAAACGCCCACATTGCAGAGTCTGTTTCTAAACGACTTCAATATTGATCGGATATTGACCATACTTCAAATTCATTCCCAGACTACTATAACTGCCGAAGATACACTTATTATTTTTGATGAAATACAAGCTGCAGAACGTGCAATTACTTCTCTGAAGTATTTCTGCGAAAATGCTCCTCAGTACCATATTGTTGCAGCAGGTTCTTTATTGGGGATGGGATTGCACAGCAAAATATCGTTTCCTGTTGGAAAGGTTGATTTTATGGACTTGCGCCCTCTCTCGTTTCAAGAGTTTCTGATGTCGCTCAATGAAACAGCTTTGGTCGAAGTGCTGAAAAAGAAAGACTGGGATATTATTACTGTTTTTTCCGAGAAGTTAAAGGAATACTTACGCTACTATTTATATATAGGAGGAATGCCCGAAGTTGTAGATGCGTTTATACAAACACGCGATTGGAATCAGGTTCGTCACATTCAAAATCGAATATTAAATTCGTACGAAGGAGATTTCTCTAAACATGCTCCTAGCGAAATTGTGCCACGCATAAGGATGGTGTGGCAAAGTATACCTTCACAGTTGGCCAAAGAAAATAAAAAATTCATTTATGGGGTAGTGAAAGAAGGGGCACGCGCCAAGGATTTTGAATTGGCTATTCAATGGCTGATTGACTGCGGATTACTACTGAAAAGTTTTCGAATATCAAAACCTGCTCTGCCTCTTTTAGCTTATCAAGACAACTCTGCCTTTAAACTCTTTTTGCATGATGTTGGATTGCTTGGAGCCATGGCGGCTCTTGATGTTAAAACAATAATTGAAGGCAACACTGTTTTTAACGAATTCAAAGGAGCACTGACTGAGCAATATGTTATGCAACAATTGCGTTTAGATAGTAGCAGCTATATTGGTTATTGGACAAACGAACGAAGCACCTCCGAAGTAGACTTTGTTATTCAACAAGATGGAAAAATTATTCCTATAGAAGTGAAATCCGGAGAGAATTTAAAAGCTAAAAGTTTCAAACTGTTCTGCGAGAAATATCATCCTGATGTAGCCATCCGAACTTCAATAACCGATTATCACAAAGAAGAGTGGATGGTAAATGTACCTTTATACACAATAGGCATAAGTTAAACAACGTTAAGGAAAACAAGAAACTTGCTCAAAAACTATGTTTCATAACATAAAACACTGTATATTTGCACTGTGTTTTTCATGGTATTAGATTTAAGGTTAATAAAGATTGGATGTCCGGGAGGATAGCCAATTTTTTTTTTGCCCTATTCCAAACCTAATCTCACCAGATTTCTCAAGTGTTTGTTCAATGTTTCCTTTATCACAGTTTCGCTTTGGCTCACAATGGTATATACTGCTCTAAAGTCTGGATTATTGTCTAGCTTTTGGCTTCTACAAACAAACTCTTCCAATGGGTCGGTGTCCGAATAGCCTTCAAAGATACTACTATTTGCCTCCTTTGCCTTTGCAATCAAAACAGACAGCTCCTTTGTTGATTCAATCAAAGAAAATGTTTCAATAACAACATCAAGCTGAGGATAGTTTAATGATGCACCTAAATCGTACTCCCCTATCAATCGAAACCAATCGTAAACCATTCTTATTTTCTGGGCAGTGAGTCCATTAATTGGCACATAGTTCGTGTCGAATATAACATTTTTAACAGCAGAAATAGCCTTGTTTATATCCAGTTTCTCTTCTTCGTAATATTGAGCTGCCATTTTTTTATCGCATCCTGTTTGCTCACAAATTTCGGCTATTGATTTAGCTTTGAATAGATAAACACATTTTTCAACATCACCATCGTTACTTTTCAGCAATTGCAAAGCCTCACCCATAGGTATGGGTACTATTTTTCTTAATTCTTTAATCTTGTTTGTCATTGTTGTTTTTTTGATCGGCTAATGTACTAATTAATTTTTTATAAGTAAGTGTTCATAATTGGTTCGTATTATATGAGTCATAAGTGAACTCCTCCTCTTCTTCTCCATCCTCTTCCTCCTCCTCTTCTTCATCCTTAAACGGTTCCGGTTTTTGAGGACCATATTTTTGGAAGAGGAAAGCACATATTGTACCGGCAACGGCGCCACTAAGATGTCCCTCCCACGATGTTGTAGGTTTCACAAAGAAAGGAAACATGTTCCAAACCAATCCCCCATACAAAAATGTAACCAGTAACGATAGTGCAATCAGTGGGATGTGCTTCCTTAATATACCACTAAAAAAAAGAAAAAAGGCCAAACCATAGATAATTCCGCTTGCCCCAATATGCCAGCCCGGTTTACCAATAATAAAAGTGAAACCGCCACATAATAGCCACAATACAATAATTATAACCGAAGCTATATTGCGGTAGAAATAAAAAAGACACCAGCCCAGAAACAAAAAAGGTATGGTATTGGCCAACAAGTGGCGAAAACTTCCATGTACAAACGGATGCGCAAAGATGCCAAAAACTCCTTTCTTAGCAAGAGGATAAACGCCTAGCTTAGTGAAATTCCAATCCATTCCAACTTCCAGGATTTTCATTATGTACATAATAAAAACCAGAAGTAAAGGAATTACCATCGCTACCAGAATTTTGTGAAGCTCATTTTTTATTGAAGGCATCTTTTTTTCTTTTATTTAGATCTATTTCGAACTGTTTTTTGTTTTCTGATACAATGCTACAAATAATTGATGATAAATACGAAAAATAAAGTCACTTTTTATTTTACTTTCTCTTTGGAATTCGTATTTTTGGCAATTGCATATAGCAAAAAATATAGAATTAACCATAAAATCAATAAACCATTAATAATGCACAATTATGAGTTATCTACGTTTTGACAAGACTCTGATGATTAACCTTGAAGAGTCCCTACCGCGGGAAATTCTCAGGACAAATAAATCGGGTGCTTATCATTGTACAACGATTGTTGACTGTAATACGCGGAAATATCATGGACTGCTGGTGATTCCTGTACCCAACCTTGATGACGAAAACCATGTATTGCTTTCATCATTAGACGAAACTGTAATTCAGCACGGTGCGGAGTTTAATCTGGGATTGCACAAATATTCCGGAGACAATTTTAGTCCTAAGGGACATAAATACATCCGGGAGTTTGATTGCGAGAAGATTCCGGTAACTACCTATCGCGTTGGAGGTGTAGTTTTAACAAAGGAAAAAATCTTTGTACACCACGAAAACAGAATGTTAATCCGTTATACCTTGGTAGATGCACATTCGCCAACCACTTTAAGGTTCCGTCCATTTCTGGCTTTTCGCAGCGTACGCGAATACACCAACGAAAATCTGCAAGCAAGAAGAGATTATCAGGAAATTGAAAATGGAATAAAAACATGTATGTATCCCGGATATCCGGAACTGTACATGCAACTTAATAAAAAGAATACATTCCATTTCATGCCCGATTGGTACAGGGGGATTGAATACCCCAAAGAGCAAGAAAGAGGCTATAACTTTAAAGAAGACCTTTATGTACCGGGGTACTTTGAGGTAAGCATCAAGAAAGGAGAAAGTATTGTTTTCTCGGCTGCTATATCCGAGGTTAGTACGCGGCAGTTGAAACGCATGTTCGACGAAGCTGTTAACGACAGAACACCCCGTGATAGTTTTTACAACTGCTTGAAAAATTCGGCCCATCAGTTCTTTAATGTTCAGGGCGAAGACAATTATATACTGGCCGGTTATCCTTGGTTTAAATGCCGTGCCCGCGATATGTTTGTTTCATTGCCGGGATTAACCCTTGCTGTTGACGAGCCTCAGCAGTTTGAGCAGACAATGGCTACTGCCGAAAAAGCCATCCGCCAGTATATTAACGATGAACCGTTGACGTACAATATATACGAAATGGACGATCCGGATGTGTTGTTATGGGCTATCTGGGCATTACAACAATACTCCAAAGAAACTACAAGAGAACAGTGCAGGCAAAAGTACGGGGCATTACTTGAGGATATTATAAACTTTATCATCAAACGTAAACACGATAATCTGTTCCTGCACGAAAACGGTTTGCTCTATACAAATGGTAAAGAAAAAGCTGTTACCTGGATGAATTCTACCGTAAATGGTTATCCGGTTGTTCCCCGTAGCGGATATATTGTCGAAATAAATGCATTGTGGTATAATGCACTTTGCTTTATTGGCAATCTTTTAGGCGAAGGTGGAAACACTGCACTGGCCGAAACATTATCGGCACAGGCAGCTAAAACAGCCATATCTTTTGTTGAAGTTTTCCGTAACGAATACGGTTACCTTTTAGATTATGTAGATGGCAATATGATGGATTGGAGCGTACGCCCTAATATGATATTTGCTGCTGCTTTTGATTACTCTCCTCTCGACAGAATGCAAAAGAAACAAGTTCTTGATATCGTAACCAAAGAATTGCTTACCCCTAAAGGACTTCGTTCGTTAAGCCCCAAAAGCGGAGGTTATAATCCTAATTATGTAGGGCCTCAATTGCAAAGAGACTATGCATACCATCAGGGAACGGCTTGGCCATGGTTAATGGGATTTTACCTGGAAGCTTATCTGCGCATTTATAAAATGAGTGGTTTATCTTTTGTAGAGCGTCAACTGATAGGTTTTGAAGAAGAAATAACCTCCCATTGCATTGGTACAATTTCCGAGTTGTTCGATGGAAATCCTCCTTTTAAAGGTCGTGGTGCCATATCTTTTGCTATGAATGTGGCCGAGATACTACGCATTCTGAAGTTATTGTCTAAGTTTAATTAATAAGGAGGAGGAACATAATGAAAGTATTAATGTTTGGATGGGAGTTCCCCCCACATATATTGGGAGGATTGGGAACTGCCAGTTACGGTCTAACCAAGGGCATGTCTCTTCAACAGGATATGGAAATAACCTTTTGCATTCCTAAGCCTTGGGGAGATGAAGACCAAAGTTTCTTACGCATAATCGGTATGAACAGTACCCCAGTTGCATGGCGTGATGTTAGCTGGGATTATGTAAACAGCCGTGTGGGCTCGTATATGGACCCACAACTATATTACGATTTGCGCGATCATATTTATGCCGATTTCAACTATTTACATACCAACGATTTGGGCTGTATAGAGTTTTCGGGAAGATACCCGGATAATCTCCACGAAGAAATAAACAACTACTCCATTGTGGCAGGTGTGGTAGCCCGTCAACAGGAATTCGACATCATTCATTCGCACGATTGGCTTACCTACCCCGCAGGTCTTCATGCCAAGCAGGTTTCGGGCAAGCCACTGGTTATCCATGTGCATGCAACAGATTTCGATCGTAGCCGCGGTAATGTTAATCCAACCGTATATGCTATTGAAAAGAACGGTATGGACAATGCCGACCATATAATGTGTGTAAGCGAGTTAACCAGGCAAACTGTTATTCATAAGTATTTTCAAGATCCCCGCAAGGTATCAACTGTGCATAATGCAGTAGAGCCGTTGTCGCAGGAGATTATGAATATCGAGCCTAAAAAGATACCCAAAGAAAAGGTAGTAACTTTTTTGGGTCGTATTACCATGCAAAAAGGCCCCGAGTACTTTGTTGAAGCAGCTGCAATGGTATTGAAACGCACAAAGAATGTACGGTTTGTAATGGCTGGTAGTGGCGATATGATGAATCAGATGATTCGTTTAGTTGCCGAACGTGGTATTGCCGACCGTTTCCATTTCCCCGGATTTATGAAAGGGAACCAGGTTTACGAAGTTCTGAAAGCCAGTGATGTATATATAATGCCATCTGTATCGGAACCATTCGGAATATCTCCGTTGGAAGCCATGCAGGTAAGTGTTCCTACCATTATATCCAAGCAATCCGGCTGTGCCGAAATACTTAATAAATGTATTAAAACCGATTATTGGGATATACATGCTATGGCCGATGCTATTTATTCAATCTGTACATACCCTGCCCTTTATGAGTATTTACGCGATGAAGGCAAAAAGGAAGTTGATGAAATAAAATGGGAAACCGTTGGGTATAAAGTAAGAGGTATATACGAGGAGGTAATTCAAAACTATTAAATCAAAATTATTAAATATGAGAACAATCTGTTTCTATTTTGAAATTCATCAAATCATACACTTGAAACGTTATCGTTTCTTCGAAATAGGGTCCGACCATTATTATTACGACGATTATGCCAACGAAACCACTATCAACGATGTGGCCGAACGTTCGTATATCCCTGCATTGAATGCGCTGATTGAAATGGTACACAACTCCAATGGAGCATTTAAAGTAGCACTTTCTATCTCGGGTGTTGCATTAGAGCAATTGGAAATTCATGCTCCGGCAGTTATTGACTTACTGCATCAGTTAAATGATACCGGCAATTGTGAGTTCCTTTGCGAACCTTATTCACATGGTTTATCTTCGCTTGGCAGCGAAGACTGTTTCAGAGAAGAAGTAACCAGACAAAGTAACAAAATCAAGCAGGTATTTGGTAAGAAACCCAAAGTATTCCGCAACTCCAGTCTGATTTATTCGGACGAGATAGGAGCAACTGTTGCAAGTCTGGGCTTTAAAGGAATGCTTACCGAAGGTGCAAAACACATTTTGGGGTGGAAGAGTCCTCACTATTTGTACCATTGCAATATGAATCCTAACCTTAAACTCCTGATAAGGGATTTTAAACTATCAGACGACATCAGCTTGCGTTTCTCCAACTCCGAATGGAATGAATATCCATTATTTGCTGATAAATACATGGATTGGGTTCAAGCGTTGCCACAAGAAGAACAGGTGATTAATATATTTATGGAGTTATCTGCTTTGGGTATGGCTCAGCCATTGTCATCTAATATCCTGGAATTTATGAAGGCACTACCAGCATGTGCTAAGCAACGGGGTATTACTTTCTCTACTCCAAGCGAAATAATTACCAAACTCAAATCGGTTTCAGCATTGGATGTACCTTATCCAATATCCTGGACAGATGAAGAAAGAGATACCAGTGCATGGCTTGGTAATATATTACAGAAAGAAGCCTTCAACAAACTTTATAGTATAGTTGATAGAGTAATGATGGCTACCGATAAACGTATTAAGCAGGATTGGGATTATCTTCAGGCAAGTAACAACTTCCTTTTCATGAAAACCAAAAACACAGGAATAACCGTGTACCGTGGTATTTACGATTCGCCATACGATGCTTTCACCAACTACATGAATATTCTAGGTGATTTCATTAAACGTGTAAATGCTTTATATCCGGAAGGTTTAGAGGATGAGGAATTGAACTCCTTGTTACTTACCATTAAGAATCAGGATGAAGTAATAGCTGGTTTAAACAAGGATATTGAAAAACTACGAGCGAAGAAAAAGTAGTGAGTAATGAGTAGTGAGTAATGAGTAGCGATGCCGCATGGTAACTACTCAAAACTCACTACTCATAACTCAAAACTCATTACTCAATTATTTCAAAACCGCAATATGGAACTAAAGCTTTAGGTATGCGAATACCTTCATCTGTTTGGTTGTTTTCCAGTAAAGCGGCAAGTATGCGTGGTAATGCAAGAGCCGAACCATTCAATGTGTGGCAGAGTTCTGTTTTCTTATCGGCATTGCGGTAACGGCATTTCAAGCGGTTTGCCTGATAAGATTCAAAGTTAGAAACCGAACTAACCTCTAACCAACGTTTCTGTGCTGCCGAATATACTTCAAAGTCGAAAGTAAGTGAAGAAGTAAAACTCATATCACCACCGCATAGGCGTAGAATTCGATAAGGAAGTTCCAGTTTGCTCACTAAGTTCTCTACATGGGCAATCATTTCGTTTAACGACTCATAAGAATGCTCGGGCTTGTCAATTCGTACAATCTCTACTTTGTTGAACTGATGTAAACGGTTCAAACCGCGAACATCTTTTCCGTAAGAACCGGCTTCGCGACGGAAACAAGCAGAGTATGCGCAGTTCATAACAGGTAAATCTTTCTCTTCCAGAATCACATCACGGTAGATGTTTGTTACAGGTACCTCGGCGGTAGGAATAAGATACAGATCGTCGGCAGTAGCATGATACATCTGTCCTTCTTTATCAGGCAACTGTCCTGTTCCATAACCCGAAGCTGCATTTACCACATAAGGAGGTTCTATTTCCAGGTAGCCTGCATTGCGGGCTTCATCAAGGAAAAAGTTTATTAATGCGCGTTGTAATCTGGCACCTTTACCTTTATATACAGGAAAACCGGCCCCGGCTATTTTAACACCAAGTTCAAAATCAATCAAATCATATTTCTTAGCCAGTTCCCAGTGAGGTAAGGCATCGGCAGGAAGATCAACATCGTTTCCACCTGTGCGTTCAACAACATTATCGTCGGCTCCGTAACCTTCGGGTACACTATGGTGTGGTATGTTGGGTATTGTATATAACAGTTCCTGTAGTTCGTTGGTTGCCTCGTTCATGGCAGTTTCCAATGCTTTGTTTTTCTCTTTTATTTCGCCTACCTGTGCACGGGCAGCTTCGGCCTCTTCTTTTTTGCCTTCTTTCATAAGTCCGCCAATATTCTTAGATAAAGCGTTTACTTCGGCAAGGTTGCTGTCGAGTTCGTTTTGGGTTTGCCTACGTATATTGTTCAGTTCAATAACTTTATTAAGAACTTCCTGGGCATTCTTAAAATGTTTCTTTTCAAGTCCGCTTAAAATCGCTTCGGCGTTTTCTGTAATTTGTTTGATGGTAAGCATATCTATGTATTTTAATTTTTTCGTTTACACGAGTGCAAAGATAGTTGTTTTGTTTCTATTTACACATTCAAACCTACTACTATTTCTCATTCTTGCAAAACAGCTAACCAGCTGATAACCAATGGAAATAGCAATCACCACTCACTACTATTTTTCTTTTAAACCAATTTTGTGCTCTATTTCCCTCTTTATTTGCAAGCAGGAAAACAATTCGCGATTGAGAACCTGAAAAGTAAAATTAAAAACTAATTCATTAATTAACCTTGGAAAATAATAACATGGTGAAAGCATTAAAATTAAAAGGCAAACTCCGCCTCCTATTAACCATTGTTGCAGGTTTATTGGTAACAATGAATGCACTTGCACAACAAATTACCATAACCGGTATAGTAAAAGATACCACAGGCGAGCCTGTGATCGGTGCAAATATTCTGGAAAAAGGTACTACCAACGGTACTATTACCGATTACGACGGTAACTTCCGGCTGACAGTAAAACAAGGTGCTATACTTGTATTTTCGTACATCGGAACACAACCACAAGAGCTCTCCGCTAAGCCCTCCATGAATGTAATATTAAAAGATGATGCCCAACTGCTCGACGATGTAGTTGTTATCGGCTACGGATCGGTAAAGAAATCCGATGCAACCGGATCGGTGATTGCCGTAAAACCCGATGACTTTAACAAAGGAAACCGGATTAGCGCACAAGATGCCCTTGTAGGTAAAGTTGCCGGGGTAAATGTAGTTAGCGGATCGGGAGCACCCGGACAGGGCGCAACCATACGTATCCGTAGTGGTGCATCCCTTTCAGCGTCCAACGATCCACTTATTGTTATCGACGGTGTACCAGTTGATAACTCATCCATCGAAGGTTCTTCCAACCTTATCGGGGCCATCAATCCCAACGATATCGAAACATTTACTGTATTGAAAGATGCATCTGCAACGGCTATCTATGGTTCGCGTGCATCTAACGGAGTTATTATAATCACAACTAAAAAAGGAACTTCTAACAAGTTGCAGGTTAATTATACAAATAACTTCTCTGTAAGCCATATTGTGGATAAGCTTGATATACTTACAGCAAGCGAGTTTAGGGAATTTGTTCCAACTGTTACCGGAGTTCCAACAAATCCCGAATTTGGATGCACATCAACCGACTGGCAGGATGAAATCTACCGTACCGCCTTCGGACACGAACACAATTTATCTCTATCCGGTAAAGTAAATATGCAGGCTCCTTACCGTGTATCTGTTGGCTACACCGATCAGAATGGTATTATCAAGACCAACAATTACAAACGTTATACATTTGGTGGAGGTATCTCGCCCACATTTTTCGATAATCATCTTAGCGTCAACCTCAATGCTAAACTATCTTTCGAAAAAGACAATAAAGTAGATAGCGGAGTAGTAGGAAGCGCATTATCCTATGATCCTACTCGTCCGGCAAGGACATACAGCCCCTCCTGGCAAACCGATCCCGGTCTTGGTTACTTCATCTGGATGAATGGAAACTCGCCTATGGCTATTCAAGGTGATAACCCGGTAGCCCAACTTGAGCTACAAGACAGAGTAGCAAAAGTAACCCGTTCCATCGGAAATGCAACTTTCGATTACAAAGTTCATGGTTTTGAAGACCTTCGTTTCAACCTTAACCTGGGTTACGATATCCTTGAAAGTAAATACAATAGAGACGTGCCCGATTTAGCTGGTATGATGTACACCGGAAACATGAAAGACGGAACCGGCTTGGCTGAACGTTCCACACAAAAGAAACGTAATACATTGCTCGATTTCTATGCCAATTATACCAAAGATTTTGGCAAGCATGCAGTTAATGCAATGGCAGGTTACGGTTGGCAGCATTTCTGGAAAAAGCTGGATCAGTCAACAAACGATCCTCGTGGAAACGAACTCTTCTCACCCAAACACTATGAAACAGAATACTACCTGCTTTCATTCTATGGACGTTTTAATTATACGTATGATAACCGCTATATGCTTACAGCAACATTGCGTTCGGATGCCTCTTCACGTTTCAACAAAGATAATCGTTGGGGATTATTCCCATCTGTTGCACTTGGCTGGCGTATTAATCAGGAAGCATTTCTGATAGATTCAAACGTAGTTTCCGATCTTAAGTTGCGTTTAAGCTACGGGGTAACGGGTCAGCAGGATATTATCAATGACTATCCTTACATGACAACCTTCTCTGTATCTTATCCCGAATCAAGCTATCAGTTTGGCGATCAATGGTACTATACCTATCGCCCCAACGGTTTCGACTCCGATATTAAATGGGAAACTACTACCACATGGAATGCAGGTATCGACTATGGGTTCCTTGGTAACCGCATCTATGGATCGGTAGATTATTACAAACGCTTTACCAAAGATCTATTAAACCAAATCAATGTGATTTCCGGAACAAACTACTCTCCTGTAATCTTCACCAATATTGGTGAGATGGAGAATCAAGGATTGGAATTCTCAGTGAATGTGGTTCCTGTACATACCAAAGATTTTGAATGGACAGTAGGGTTAAACTATACATGGAGCGATTCTAAAATTACCAAACTAAATGTAATTGACTCCAAGTCGAGCTTTGTAGAAACCGGATCAATTTCCGGAACAGGTAAATTTGTGCAAGCGTTTATGGTAGACGAAACTCCTTATACATTCTATCTGGCAAAACAAGCTTACGACGATGCCGGTAAACCCATTGAAGGACAATACATACAGCCCGACGGTTCGGTATCATCTACCGAAACACGTTATGCAACTGGAAAGAGTGCTCTTCCAACTTCACTGCTTGGCTTCAATACACGTTTTTCTTACCGAAACTGGGATCTGGCTCTTAGCGGACACGGTGCTTTTGGCAACTATATCTACAATTATGTAAGAGCCAGTGATTACAAAGAAAGCGTTTACAGCGATCAGGGAAGTTATTCAAACATTCTACGCTTTACGCGCGATAATGGTTTTAACCAACAACGCCTTTATACAGATCACTTTCTGGAAAAAGGAGATTATTTCCGCTTCGATAACATCACGTTGGGATATACCTTTAACAAATTGTGGAATAACTCAAGCAAGCTGAATCTTAATTTCGGTATACAAAACCTGTTTACCATTACCAGCTATAGCGGGATTGATCCCGAAATGTACAGTGGCATAGATAAGAACGTTTACCAACGTCCACGGATTTACACATTCGGTATGAATCTTACATTTTAAGGAGGTAAAGAAGAGAAGGAGGTAAAGGAGGTAAAGAAGAATATCTCTTAAAACCTTAAATTGATCACTAAAATTAAATTCAAACAATGAAAACCATAAATAAAATATTTAAAACTGTTGTCGTAGCGATGTGTGCACTTGTAGTGACCTCATGCCTGGGCGATCTTGATACCATGCCGTTAGACGATAACCAACTTGTAAGTGAGCAGGTTTACAGCACAAAAGATGGCTATACCGGCTTGCTGGCCAAATGTTATGCCTCACTGATTCTTACCGGTCAGAAAGGGGGCGACGGTGGCGACCCTGATCTTGAAGGAGCCAACGAGGGCTATTCCGGATACGTTCGTGTATTATTCTACTTACAGGAACTTTGCACAGACAACTTCCTGATGCCTTCCAGCTCGAACGGTTTGCGTATGATGCTGAATATGACCTGGACTGAGTCTAACGCGGCAGTAATCAAATGGACATACCAACGCCTGTACATGTCTATTGCCTATTGCGATGAAATGCTTCGCGAATGTACCGAAGATAAACTCAAAGGCCGTGGTTTGTGGGAAGAAATGAAAAACGATTACCAATACTACCGTGCCGAAGTACGTTTTATCCGTGCCTATTGCTATACCATGTTATGCGATTTGTTTGGTGGTGTTCCGTATGTTGACGAAAATACCGGAGTTAAAGACATACCCAAACAAATGACCCGCAAACAAACTTATGAATATGTAATAAAGGAAGCTGGCGAAATAGAAAACGAAATGAAAGGCCCGGGCGAAAACGTATATGGCCGTGTAGATCGTGTATCATTGTGGCTACTTCTGTCTCGTTTATATCTGAATGCCGAAACGTGGGTAGGTGTAAACGAATACCAGAAAGCGTATGATTATGCTAACCCAACTTTCACTCTTAAAAATAATTTTCATAAAAATTGCACTTCTATTTCCCACTATGTCAATCATAACATATTGAGAATCAATTATAGGATTG
>NZ_QVMJ01000116.1 GCF_010500955.1 Bacteroides sp. 519 | reverse complement strand
GATGAACATCTTGGATGGCTGAATTTTATGGTAGACGAATTGCTCATTAATCAGGTAAAAAGTGGAGCCATACGCGAAGAACTAGGCAATAGCCCTTTCTTAGATTCTATATCCTTCTGTACGATTTTCCCATAACTAAGAGACAATAAATTTGGGTGGTGAACTGATTGAAGCCATATCGATGGAGGTAAACGAGTCGAACCTAACAGGCGAACCGGTTGTGAGCAAAACTACCAATCCGCGGGCGGCGTCTTCCTCTGGAGTTAGAATTTTATCTATATTAAAAACCTCTAGTATCGCTTTGTGAACATCGTCGATGG
>NZ_QVMJ01000115.1 GCF_010500955.1 Bacteroides sp. 519 | reverse complement strand
TTTTGCAATAAACATAAATCTGACCTGCAGCAATATCACAGTCAAAATAGTTTGCTCTTCCCGCGGCTTGGTAAGCTATCTCATCATGTTCCAGTGCTTTATCGTGATGCTTTTTCAGGAAGTATGCATATCCTCCATTACGGTGTACACCCCCTTGCATAGCTATTCTCATCAGGGTGTACTTCCCAAGGATTCCATAAAGCGTTGTCAAAAACAGATTGCTTTTTTGAATATTGACAGACAAATTACCGTCGGGGCTTTGTACTTCCTGCGCACAAAGAATAGCAGGAAACAAAGATAAAGTTAAAAGTATTCTCTTCA
>NZ_QVMJ01000114.1 GCF_010500955.1 Bacteroides sp. 519 | reverse complement strand
CATGCCAAAGTAGCCTTGATATTACGCGAAAGCAAACACAGCTTTGCGTACATAAGCACCGGCAACTTTAACGAAAAAACAGCTGTAGTGTATGCAGATAAAGTAAATTATTATGCGAATAGATGCCTTTCAGTGTGTACTGGATGCCGAAACGTTTTCCCCCGATGTGTTTGATGTGGCTTTGACACCTGCTTCGGGTAAAGACATGAGTAATTTCAAACCCCGCTTTGCCGATTATCAGCTTGTTGTTCTCGATTACATTAACCAAACACGTACACGCGCTCGCCTCGACCGCCTGACATCCGTAACACTAGACGATGT
>NZ_QVMJ01000113.1 GCF_010500955.1 Bacteroides sp. 519 | reverse complement strand
GGCAGCACGTTCTAATAAATAAGACAATACCTGATCAAGGGCTTCGGCATTGGTTTTTACATTAACACGTGGCACAGCAACAGCATCTTCTACACTAACAGAGTCGACTACGATTTTGTCTTTATGTACAAAAACGGTTAATGTATAACTCTTGTTGGCTTCGTACCAAGGAGTTTCGTCATCGGGTGTAATTAAAGAGGTTATTGGTATTAACGAAGACATATCAAACCGTATGATAGGTGGTTGTATCTGGGATTGGGTAGATCAGGCAATTAATATGCACGGTGAAGCTCCCAACCGTTACTACTAGCTACTAACTAC
>NZ_QVMJ01000112.1 GCF_010500955.1 Bacteroides sp. 519 | reverse complement strand
GAATTCAAACTAGACGGAACCGCACAAATGGCGCTGCAACAAATTGAGGATAAAGGCTACCTCATTCCCTATACCGCCGACGAACGCCAACTAATAAGCAGTTGAGTTTTTACAAGTCTTATTGTATGGACTTGCGTCACGATAATATTCAAGGAAACGATTAAACTCTAAAGACACCATACGTTTTATAGAGATCAATCATTGCCTGAGCATCTTTCTGCCAATCGGCATAATCATTTTGCACACTGGGGTTGAACCACAGGCAGACAAAGACAATCCCAAAAAGGCGTATCTGCTTGAATGATGTTTCTATATTCTTTAA
>NZ_QVMJ01000111.1 GCF_010500955.1 Bacteroides sp. 519 | reverse complement strand
AGGTGCATTGCAAGACATGGATCGCGCCGTAGTTATTGGAACCCGCACATTTGGAAAAGGAAATGCGGGTAAACATAATGGTGTGCCTGGCGATTTATTGATTCAGGTACAAGAGGAAGCACATCCCGATCTTCCTATCGACGGCGAAATGCAGGTTAACTTTGCATTGAACAAAGAGCTTCGCGATGCTAAATATCCATTTACCGCCCCGGCTTCCTCCCAGGGGAACATAGATATAGTCGCGGAACCAGGTTAGTGCAGAGTATGTTGTGTTGCTGAATTCGGATGTAGAGGTTACCCCCAACTGGCTCGATCCATTGGT
>NZ_QVMJ01000110.1 GCF_010500955.1 Bacteroides sp. 519 | reverse complement strand
CCCAAATCTATTAATTGTTCCAGTGCTTGAAACGGTTCCCGGCATTGATCGAATGCACGATGAAAAGTAACGGATAATCCTTTCGAGGCTTGCATAAGAAACACAAACTGAATGCTCTTTTGGCTTCAGAATGGTTTGAGAGAGTTTACAACCCACCTTTCTTTCGGGAGCTTCGGTGCTATCTTGTTCTTAATGACAGGAGGTGGGCAATACCCTATTCTCCATCGTTTTTTTTTCTTTTTGTTTTTTTGGGGGTTGATTTTGGGGGGTTGCCCCCAAAATTTTTTTTTTTTTTTTTTTTATTTGGGGGTAAAGCCGTTCC
>NZ_QVMJ01000109.1 GCF_010500955.1 Bacteroides sp. 519 | reverse complement strand
GAATATGTATTAAAGAATACCCCGCTTACTCCCGAAGCTACAGAACAGCTGCAACTGGTAGAACGCAATACCGACCGCATGCTCAGGTTGGTAAACCAATACATTTTTATTGATGACCACACGGAAAATCTGAAAAAGTTTGAGAAGCAGGCAAAGAACATGCACACCATATTCAAAGCAATTGGCTTTTGCTCTGGGAAAAGCCATACCGTTATCAGCTGTTACGATAACGATGAAGGTCGATATTCCACCAACAAGGCCTTCGGGCAGGAGTATGCCGTCGGTCGATTGGAGTTGTAAAGTGGCTTCGCTCGGGCTGAGGC
>NZ_QVMJ01000108.1 GCF_010500955.1 Bacteroides sp. 519 | reverse complement strand
CAAAATATCCAGCGAACTCACGGGTCAGAAAATTAACAATAGCAGGCTTAAGAAAGCGGTCATGTGCTGGACGATACTTTCTTATTGCATCCTTTTACGCTGCATAATCTATTTCTTTTTACCTTTCTCTAATTATATTCAGTTGGTATTTTTTTTTGCATCTTGAGGAAACATTTGCACACATTCGTGCAGGAAAAGCCAACCCTAGAATTCTGGATGGAATCCGTGTAGATTCTTATAGATATGAAAAAGGCTACTCGTAAATCGGGTAGCCTTTTTCTGTATTGATCAATTCCAGATCATTTGGTTTTAATATTCCAATA
>NZ_QVMJ01000107.1 GCF_010500955.1 Bacteroides sp. 519 | reverse complement strand
TGGCAACAAGTCGCTTGCTGCATATAGTAACACCCTTGACTTTAGAGCCAAAGCAGCACCTTTGCTTGCGCGGGCTTTATCGGTAGATGTATTCACTCCTTTTGAGGATATGCGGGGATTTTTAATGAATGCGTAGTATGCCCGGTAGATAAGGGCGTAATACACCTCCGCCTGAGCGTGATGAAAAACTATATGCTCGTTAAATCCGGTAGGACGGTGTACTTCATAAGCGATAGTGTATCAGGAGTTTTGAGTTTTAAGTTTTGAGTTTTGAGTATATATGGTTATACTAAAGATCCTCCCCCTAACCCCCTCCAGAGGGGG
>NZ_QVMJ01000010.1 GCF_010500955.1 Bacteroides sp. 519 | reverse complement strand
GTATCGCATGAAGCCTTCCTTTGGCGGAGACAAAGATAGAAAAAATATTTAATTTAATTTGGAATTCAACACAGTACCTCTGTGTTTTTATTCAATTCCAAACGAATATGAATAATTCAGGTTAAATAAACCAGAATGATTTATTATCCGGATACTTTTAAATTGAATACTGATAATCAACGAATTATAATACCACTGATTTTTTTAGCCTGAGAAAAAAGTTTCATGGGTTATTTTAAGCTTGAAACAAAAGTACCACGCAGGGTGGTACAAAAGTATCACTACTAAGACACTTTTGTACCACAAGCATGGTACTTTTGTACCACGCTTGTGGTACGAAAACAAAAGTATTAGAGTTGTTTATTGACCTTTCTCCGCTGCCCACTCAATGGCATTTCTGAACATTTTAGTAAAGTCTACAGTATCATATAGCTTTTTGCTATGGCCAATAAGGAAATAAACATTGCGGGCTTTTTTATTCTTATTTACCCATACCACCGGATGATCTCCCATTTTGACCTCTGAATCAGGAGTATAAGTAGACTCATCTACAGAAGCTAATACATGAACATTAGGCCGTGGATTTTTATTAAAGGTATACCATTCATCATCAGGAATAACAAATGTAGGATTAACTCCCTTCATAACCGGATGGTTTTTATCTTCCACAATAATAGTTCCGTCGGCAAGAGGAGCGATGTAATTCTGGAAACGGATATCTCCCATAAAATCGGAAAACCATTCCCACATAGGATAGCCGTCAAAATCACCTAATAAGGTTGCATGATGAAAGCCAACCCATCCTCCGCGACCTTCATCAATGTATTTAATGAAAGCATTTTGGGCTGTGTCCGACCATGTATATGGAGGAAAATCTAACTGAATAATTAATTTGTATTGCGAAAGGTACTCTTCGGTAATTGGGTTGGCGTTATTTATTTCAGTGATTTCAAAGTTTAATTCTTTGCCCTGTTCCGAAAGCCATTTAATGCCGGCATCTGTAAATCCGCCATGTTGCCCACCTCTTTCTGTCAGTACCAAAACCTTATATGCTGCATTTGTTTTGGCTTGCGGCTTCATTAGACTTTCGTATACTGTGCGGCGCAAATCACCTGCTTCATTGTCGCCATCATAATCCCAGTACATGCCACCTAGCAGACCCTTGTCTACAATATATTGGCATTTAATAGCCAGCGAGCGGGGATTTTCGTAACCATATACAAATGTTCCTTCCTTGTTTACGAAATAAGGAACTTTAGCCACATCGTCCCACTTTTCAGTATATCCATCTGTGTTAATGGCATCTTTGTAATCCATGAAATTAGGGAACGAGTCTCCTCCACGGCCATAAAATGGCATGCCCATAGTTAGTTTTTTGGGCGAAACTCCAGCATTAATATGTGCATTCACAGCATCATCGCCAACTAAATCACCAGTGTTTTCGGATTTATATAATGCAGAATGATGTTTAGGGGCAGAAGCCATGTCGTAAGTCATTATATTAACAAAGTCAATATATGGGTCAATTCCCCGGAAATCAATGTATTTTGCACTGGCAGCAGTTGCAAGTGTAAGCAATTTATTTTTGCCAATAGCATTCCGGATATCACGCATAAGTAAAGTGAAATTCTTAGTATCATCCGGAGAAGCTGATATCTTTGCCATTGCACTAGTAGGATACTCCCAATCAATGTCTATTCCATCCAGATTGTACTCTTTTACTACTCGTTCGCAATCTTCTGCAAATTGTTTGCGAAGATTATCGTCGGCTGCCATTTCGCTGAAACGTCCACTTCCCCAACCACCAATCGATAAGAGAATTTTCAGGTCAGGCTTTTGGGATTTGAGTGTTACAATGCTTCTCAAACGCTCTTCGTTGGCAATTCCTACACCATTGAATGTTTCGTTTACATGCCCGAAAGCATAATTAATATGAGTCATGTACTCCGGATCGGGCATAATCTTACTCCATGAAGTTACATAAGCAACAATAATTTTATTGTCAGCAGGCTCCTGCGATGAAGCTTTTGTACCATCACAAGAAAACAGTGTAGCCACTATGGCTAATGACAGAAATTTTAGTATGTTCATATGTTTATGTGTTGATAAAGTTAATAAAGGTTATAAAGTTGATAAAGATTATAAAGGTTATAGAGTTGATAAAGTCTTTATCTACTTTATAACCTCTATCTACTTTATAACCTTTATAGCCTTTAATCTGCTGTTTGACGAATGCGCGAGCCGAATAGTGCATAATAAAGCATAAACAACTCACCAAAGATAACTATAAACCAGGACCATCTCCATCCTTGGGCATCGGCAAATATACCTTGTAATAAAGGTAATATTGCACCACCTACAACACCAATCATAAATACCCCCGATGCTACCGAAGTATATTTTCCTAAATGTGCCACCGACAATGTAAAAATGGCTCCCCACATAATAGAATGGAATAAACCAACAGCTGTAAGTAGCCACGGATTGTTTAGACTGATAGCTAATATAGTAAGGATAGTAGCCGAAATAGTTGTTACAATGAGTTGTACTCTTGGAGAAACTTTGCTTAAAGAACTTCCTACTAATCGGCCAATAAGCATTCCACCCCAATAAAGTGTAGCCATAAGGGCAGGCGAGGCGTAATTTTGTTCAATGGCATACAGGTTAATATTGGCTCCGATACACACCTCAACACCTACATAAAAGAATATAGCTACTACCCCTAATGTAAGATGACGGAATGACCAGACACTTTTTTCCAGCTTTTCACCTTCCTGCACACGAGTTCCTTGTATATCGGGCAATGATAGTTTCATAAGAATGAATACTATGATTGAAATCACAACCATAAGCGATAAGAAAGGTATCATCAGTTGTTTAACCTGAACATCTTCCATAGCCAGTCCGCCAAAAACAATACCGCTAACAAAATAAGGTGCTAGTGTTGTACCGATTGAATTTGCCGATCCTCCGATAGCTAATCGTTGAATGGGTTGTGTGCCTTTAACAAAACAGGCTGTAAGATAGGGGTTTATAACAACCTGTAGAATAGTGGCTGATGCTCCAACAACAAATGATCCCAGCAGGAAGATGAAGAAGCCGTAGGGCACTACATTACTGCCTATTTGCAGGTTCGAATCAGGGAAATTAACCGTAAATAATGAAGAAAGGAAAAAGAAGCCTAACCCTGCTATCATTACAAAGAGTCCGCGAACGAGCGTTCCTTTATAACCATATTTGTTAATCCATGATGATCCGATGCCACCACAAATAGGGTAGGCCAGAAACCAGGAAAAAGTAATAAGTGTAGCAAATGTATTCTTAAGATCGCCAACACCCGACAGGAATGCTGCTTTCAATGGCCCTTGAAACTGTGTATTGGCAGTAGTGAGAAATCCTACAATGAGGAACAGGAATACCATTGTTATAAATGGTCCCACGTAACTTACTTGTTTTTCGTGTTGAGTCATAATATCATTAATTAGTTTGTTATAATATATAGGGAATATAGAACACAGAGGCATAGAGATTTCAAATAAAGTGAGGCATAATTAAAAACTCTGTGCCTCTGTGTCTCTGTGTTCTAAAAAAATAGTTTTTGTGCTGATTCGGTATCAAGTAGAAACTCACAATTAGGATGAAATTGCAAGATAGATGCCGGTACATCAGTACTGATAGGACCTTGAAGCATTTGCTTAACAATTTCTGCTTTATTGTTTCCCTTAGCTACCAGAATAATCTTCCGTGCCTGCATTATATTTTTAATACCTAATGTAAGCCCGCCCAGTTCTACTTCCGGAGGAGTGTTGGTTTCCTTTCTGATCCGGGTTTCCAGCTTTTCGTCCATTTGGGTTACCCATGTTTCTCCCTCGAATGGTGATCCCGGCTGGTTGAATCCCAGATGACCGTTTTCGCCTAAGCCAAGAATTTGAAGGTCGATACCGCCCCGGCTTTCTATTGCATTTTGAAAGTCCCGACATTCTTTATTAAAATCATCGGAATAGGTAGGAGGCATAATAAAGTTTTCCTCTTTAATTCCTAAGGCATCAATCATTTCAGTTTTGAGCATGGTATAACATGCTCCACGGAAATCGCGGGGGATATTTGTAATTTCATCCAGTCCGAAGAAAGTAACATTGGATACATCGAACGGAAATCCGGTATATATATCCCCCACGATATTATGCAGGTTCTTTGTGGTACGCCCTGTTGAGAGTCCGATAACAGCCTTGGGATTGGTTAGTATTTCAGCAATGATTCTCCACGCTGCTATCTGGTCGAACTCTTTTTCGTTTTTTGCTATTGTAATTTTCATAAACTGTTCATTACATATTCATTGCTACGGCAGCAGCACCCAGCAATCCAATAAAGTCGGGATTTAATTTAGTAATAACCACACCGTTTGTAACAAAGCGCATCGTTGTAGGATTTAGTTTCTCCAGTACTTTTGTGTGAATGTATCCATCCGATACGATTCCTCCTCCCAGTACAACAGTATCCGGATCGCTAACACGTACAAGGTTCATGATGAGGTTGGCCAAAGCTTCCGAAGCATTCTCTACCAGTTGTACACACAAAGGATCACCTTTTTGGCTTAGGGTAAATACTTCGCTGATTAAAATTCGTTCGCCTTTATCTTCGGGAATATGTAGTTTCGTTTCATACTGATCCTGAAGGAAACGGGCACAACGGTCAAAACCAAGGCCCGAGGCAATTAGTTCAACACAATCTGTTCTGCCACAACCACATTTTATCCCTATGTTAACACCTACCCGGGTATGACCAACTTCGCCAGCATTAAAATGGCTACCACGAATCTGACGGCCGTTTACTACGCAGCCCGCGGCAATGCCGGTTCCAACATTAATATAGAGAAAGTTTTTAGAGATTTGTCCGAAACCAAAAACACGTTCGGCACGGGTTGCACTTTTAACATCGTTGTCAATATGGCAAGGTATGCCATATATTTCTTCTATCTCCTTAGCCAAAGCAATGGGGTGGGTACGGCTGGGGTCAATCTGTAACCAGATTCCTTCAACAGGGTCAACCCGACCAATTAAACCAATACCCATACCAACGGGCTTTTTGTCTGTCCAGCCTACAGTCTTAATATAATCATCCAATGATGATTTTATTATATCTGATGCTGCCTGTTGGTTAAAATATCCTGAGTCATATTTCTTATATTTAAGGATATTTCCATGGCAATCGACTTCTCCTATTAGTAGCTTTGTACCTCCTAAATCAATACCTACGTATGTTTCCATCTTAATAATTATATATTGAATAATTTTCTGATGACAATATTACGTAGTATTGACTAGATTAAGGTTTAATTTCTGACAAAAAAGGTTCAAAGTTCATCTGGATAGGTATAAATACAGGTTGATTAGTTTAAATTTTGCTTGGACTAATACTAAACTGCTTTTTAAAGCAAGTACTGAAGTATTTGGGGTCGGAAAAACCTACCATAGACGATACTTCACCAATTGTATATTTGCGTGATAAAAGCAGTTCTTTCGACTTGTTCAGGCGGATAATCCGGATAAAGTCGTTTGGACTTTGATCGGTTAGTGTTTTTATTTTGTTGTAAACCGAAGTACGACTCATGCCAAGTGTTTGGCAAAAATCATTTATGGAGAATTCCGGGTTAGCCATTTCTGTATTGATAATCTCCATAGCCTTGTCCAGAAACTCTTTATCCAGTTGACTGGTGTAATCTATATCTGTAAGGTTTGTTTCCGACGAAAGAACCGTTTCTCTTAAATGCTGTCTGTTTTGCAGAATGTTACGTATTCGTACTTTCAATACAGAGAAATCGAAAGGCTTGATTATATAATCGTTGGCTCCGGCTTCCAGACCAAAAATTATATTTTCTCTTTCATTCAATGCAGTTAATAATATTACAGGAATATGGCTGGTTTCAACAGACGATTTGAGCATTCTGCATAGTTCATCACCTTGTAATATGGGCATAATAACATCGGATATAATAATATCCGGGTTTATCTCTCTGGCTGTTTCCAAAGCCTTACCACCATCTGTTACACTAACAACCTCATACTCGGACGATAAACTGTCGGTGAGATATTCGCGCATGTCATCATCGTCTTCTGCCAGCAGAAGTACATTCTTTCTGGTAGATGGTTTAAGAAGCTTTTCCTGTGGAGGGATAATTACTGTATTTTCCGGTTTCTTTGGAATCTCTGCAACAACCGGTACTTTGAGTTTCCGTGGGAATGTAACAGTAAATGTTGTTCCTTGATTTTCAACACTGTTGAATGTAATCTTACCATGTTGTTGTCTAATCATTCTACGGGTAATAACCAATCCGATACCCGAGCCGCTCTCGTCTGAATTTATAGCATTTCCGGCCCTGTAGAACTGATGAAACAGGTTGCTTTGTTCCTTCTGCGGAATACCAATGCCTGTATCTTTAACTTCGATACCCCATTTATAACGTGAGTAGTTTACAATAATTGTAATGGAACCCTCTTCGGTATACTTTAAAGCATTTGATAGCAGATTGTCCATGATATTATTCATCTTATTCCTATCAAACCATACTTTGGGAAAATTGGGTGCAATATCCAGATACAAATCCAATCCTTTTTGTATGGCTGCAAGCCGGAAGTCGGAAATCTTTTCTTCCATATAAAGATTAATATCCTGTTCTGCTACAGATAGCTTTTCAGGGTGCATCTCTGTTTTCTGTAAATCGAGTAGTTGCGTAACCATGGTAAAGAGCCTTTCTGCGTTTCTGGATGCTACAGCAATATCTTTTCTACTCTTTTCTGGTAGTTCCGGTTGCGATTCTAATTCGCTTAAAGGAGCTTTAATTAAGGTTATCGGAGTACGTATGTCGTGAGCAATGTTAATAAATGAACGTATTTTTTCTTGTGTATTGTATTCATTAATCTTATTTCGTGCAAATTGTATAATAAGGAATATAAGTGCTGAAATGACAATTAAATAGATAAGTATTGCCCACCATGAACCCCAGAATGGACGCCCAATAACAATTTCAAGGCTTCGTTCTCCTATTTCGTGATGGGTGTATTTATCAATGGCTTTCAACTTAAAAATATATTTGCCGGGTGAGAGATTCATATAGTTAACACTTTCCGTATTATTAGAGTGTTCCCATTCATCGTTAAAATTTTCCAGTTTATACTCATATCTCACTTTATGCGGATGTACAAAGTTTATGGCAGAGAATGATATTGAGAATGAGTTTTGCGCATATTTCAACTTAACTGCCGATGTTTCATTGATAGCTTGTTGCAATAAAGAACCTTCAATACCGGCTTTAACCGATTGGTACAACAGTTTGAAGTCGGTAAATATCAGATCGGCAGATTCTTCTTTCTCAAAATCAAAATGGGGATAGAAAGCAAGTAAGCCTTCTGCTGTGCCAAATGCCAGATTACCATTTTGTAATTTCATTGCAGCGTTAGGATTATAATATCCCCAGTGAATATCGAGAAATTCATTCATACTCATTACCTTGTCTTTCTTTAAGTCAAGACAATAAAGTTCTCTTTCGGTAGTGAACCATATACGTCCGGCATTGTCTTCAATAAGACTATTTATGGCATTCGAGTTGAATCCATCATTTATGGTATATATCCGCGATTTATTTGTGGTAGGGTTAAACTGAATAAGACCTTCTCCATTTGTAGCAAGCCATATATCGCCTGAGGATGCTAGGATAAGACAGCGTATGGGATATCGTAGAGTTGTATTATTGAATGTATTATGCCATGCGGTATTTCCTGTTGATTTATTAAATATGCCCAAACCTCCGCAGCCTGCAATCAGTAGGTTGTTATTTGTACCGGATTTTATATCGCCTAAACAATCAATCGGGTAATATGTGTATTTGCCTGTTGAAGTATTGTAACAGGTAAGTTCGCCCTCAATGCCCCCAAACCAGATATTATCTCCTTCGGAATAAATTGTATAAATATAATCCGAGGCAATTCCTTCGTTGTTGTTCTGGCTTTTTATCTTTTGTACACTATGTTTCTTTTTATTGATGCAGTATACACCTATGCCATATCCACCTGTCCAAACATTACCGTTCTTATCTTCACAAAGAGCCAGTACTACGGATGAGTAATTGATATCGTTACTTTTATCGTTGAGGAAATGTGTCCATTTTTTGCTTTTCGGTTGGTATAAACTAATGCCGTTGTTGGTTCCGTACCAGTAATCTCCTTCAGAATCTTGTATAGCAGTATTGATATGACTTGAGATAAGAGAGTTCTGATTGTTGTGTCCATGTCTTACCCATTCAATATCCGGGTTTTCGGGTGCCAGATAGCTGACTCCATGTGTATATGTGCTAACCCATATCCCATTTCGTTCATCTACATAAATATCCGATGCTGTGTTTCCACTCAAACTTCTGTCGTCGTCTTCATCAGCTATGTAATGATCAATCAGTTGATTGGTTACTTTATCTATTTTGTATACTCCCGAACCATCGGTTGCCACCAGAATTGCACCGTTATTCTCTGCAAATGCACGAATTGGTACACTGGGAATGTATTGATGCAATGAAGTTGTTTTTCCAGTTGATAACTCAACTACAAAAACTCCATTCGAAAAACTACCAACATATAGTTTGTTGCCGGATATGTAAAGAGATTCTGCACGCACCTCCATTGGCAGGTTAAGTTGCTTGGCTGTGTATGTATTGCCGGCATCTTGTTTGGTTAATTGGTAAACATGTGTATTTGTACCGGCATAGAACGTATTTTCGTCTGCCTGAATAACACGGTTTACATATTCGTAATGCAGAGCAACTGGTAAGAGTGTGTTTGTTTCAATATCCAGTGAGTGAATACCTGTATATGTGCATACCAGAAGCTGGTTATTAGAATCGAAAAGTATATCATTGAGAATAACAGGAGAGGGATGGGAGGTGTTGGCTAAATCCGCTTTCAGCACAAATCTGTCTTTCGATTTATTGTATGCGTATATCTTTCCGTTTTTTAGTGATATCCAGATATTGCCGGATTTATCACATGTCATAATGGTTGATGAGAGAATATGATTTTGGCTATCAGATTCTTCATCGAGTTGGTAATGTCTGATTTCATTTCCATCATACCGGTCTACTCCCGAAGATGTGAAAAACCATATAAATCCATTGGAATCTTTATTGATTCGGAATACCTGCCGACTACTTAACCCATCTTTTACACCTAATTGCTTGAATGATCCGGCAAATGTGTTAATGCATAGTAAAGTAAAAACAAGCGTAATTAATGTATGTTTTGTCATATCATGCAATATTAGATATAAAGATATGCATTAGGGTTGAAAAATCATCAAAATACGTTTGTTTTTTGTCAAAAGGATGAAAGCAAAGGCGCAAAAGCGCGAAGGTGCAAAGGCGCGAAAGCACGAAATCGTAAAGGCGCGAAAGCAAAGTATACCTTTATGCTTTCGCGCCTTCATCCTTTCGCGCCTTCGCGCTTTTACACCTTCGCGCTTTAATCGAATAAGCTTTTGAACTTGCGGAATATTTTTTCCTTAACAGTACTGCTTGGTTTAAAGTTATCCGATTCATCAAGCTTTTCCAGTGCGCTTTTTTCTTCCTTATTTAATACTTCCGGCACATATATGCTAACATTAACCAGTAAGTCACCGGTTCCGTATCCATTCACACTTGGAAGACCTTTACCACGGAGTCTTAACACTTTACCTGGTTGTGTTCCCGGATCAATCTTAACTTTTACTTTACTGTCTATTGTTGGGATTTCGACAGCACCACCAAGAGCTGCAATCGGGAAGCTTAATAAGAGGTTGTAAACTAAATCGTTATCATCGCGGATAAGATCGGGATGTGCTTCCTCTTGTACCTGAATCAATAAATCGCCAGGCACACCATTATGTTTACCCGCATTTCCTTTTCCACCCATAGATAGTTGCATACCTTCGGCAACACCAGCAGGTATTCTAACGCTTACAACTTCTTCGCCATGAACAATTCCATCGCCACCACAAACTTTACACTTTTCTTTAATGATGGTTCCTTCTCCGCCACAGGTAGGACAGGCAGACCGCGTTTGCATGGTACCTAATATGGTTTGCTGGTTACGGATTACCGATCCGCTACCCTTACAGGTTGAACAAGTTTCAACTCCGCTATTTCCTTCGGCACCACTTCCATGACAGTGATCACACTGAATATATTTCTTTAACTTGAATTTCTTTTCAACACCAGTTGAGATTTCTTTGAGGTCCAGTTTAACCTTTACACGCAGGTCCGAACCGCGGAAACGTCTTTGCTGGCTACTGCCACCACCGCCTCCAAATCCGCTGAAACCACCAAATCCACTATGTCCACCGAAAATATCACCAAACATGGAGAAGATATCATCCATAGACATACCGCCACCACCAAATCCGCCAAACGGACCGCCATTTCCGGCTGCACCACTCATTCCGGCATGTCCAAACTGATCGTAGCGAGAACGTTTATCCGGATTACTTAATACATCATAAGCTTCGGCAGCTTCTTTAAATTTTTCCTCAGCTTCTTTGTCACCAGGGTTCTTGTCCGGATGGTATTGGATTGCTTTTTTTCGATATGCCTTCTTAATTTCTTCAGAAGTACATTCTTTTGTTACCTCCAATACTTCGTAATAGTCTCTTTTTGCCATATTTTTATGTTCGTTTCTCAAAAATCAGAAATGTTTTATTCGCCAACCACCACTTTGGCGTGTCGAATAACTTTATCGTTCATAGTGTATCCGGTTTGTACTGTATCAAGGATTTTACCTTTCAACTCTTCGGCCGGAGCAGGGATTACTGCTATTGCTTCGTGATAGTCAGTATCAAGTGGTTGGTCTTTTGTTTCAATGATTTTCACACCATGTTGTGCCAGGATAGAAATAAATTTATTGTAAATCAATTCAATGCCTTCTCTTATGGCAGTTGCATCATCTGTAGTAGCTGAAGTTTTAATGGCGCGTTCTAAATCATCTATTATAGGAAGGAAGCTGACAATACTTTTTTCGCTACCATTGAGAATCAGTTCTGCTTTTTCTTTCATGGTACGTTTGCGATAATTGTCGAACTCGGCAGACAGGCGAAGGTATTTGTCTTTTTGACTCTCCAGTTCTTCGGTCAGATTATCAATTGTTTTTGCTAATGTTTCTTCTTCATCCAGTACTTCATCATGTTCATCTTCTGGATTCTCATCAGTGATATCTTCCGAAAATTCTTTCGTTACATCCTCCTCATGGAGTGTTTCTTTTTCTTTTGGGTCCATATTTCTTTTTTGTTTTTTATAATTCAATACAAACTATCTTCTTCTCTAACAAAAACTTTGCCAATTAAGTTTTTTATAGGAAACGGAATGCAAAGATAATACTTTTATGACAGATTGGCGTAAAATGGTTTTTAAACATCTTCAATGCGTACGCCCTGCCCTTAAGCACTTTAAGCAAATCAGCGTTGCTACAGAAAATGTTTTTTCGTGATTTTGCTATCACTGCTATCACTAGCTTGATTAATTTTTTGATAATCAAACAATTAAGTTAGTGATAGATGCAGTGATAGTAAAACATATCTACCACTGGTAGCACCAATTGTTTTTTCTTAATCGTTCAAAATAAGGCAGTTACAAAAATGCGAGTGTAACAAGCATTGTAATAGGACAAAGCCTTTCTCCTACCGGAATCAACAATAAATAAAATATCTTTCTATATAGAGCAAAGGATTGAAGCTATATAGCATGAAGGGTCGAAGCTATATAGCACGAAGGCACTCAGCTATATAGACCGAGACCACTCTGCTATATAGCTTGCGTAGAAGTATGGACTATTTCATGGAAAACTATGGACTATTACGCGGAATAGTCCGGGGTTTTCCAGCAGAAAGTCCCTACTATAATTAGAGGTCGAAGCTCAAAATAAGCGTGTTGAAAGAATTGTCAACACGCATTTAACACGGCATTCAACACGCATTTAATGTATTGTTAATCAAGCGAATAAGTCCTTCTGTGTTGATGTGTTGAATGTTTTTGCATTTTTAAACTCCTGTGTAGAGGAGTTTTGTTTCAAATCAGCCCTAAGCTGAACCAAAAGACTTTATGGGTGGACAGGGTGGACACTATATTTTGTAATACCCATTTGAATATCTCAGGATTTTACTCTAAGTTTGCACTTCTATTCTCAACTTTCAAATTATAAATATGTCAATAAATTACCTGGAAGAATTGAACGAAAGCCAACAGGCGGCGGTAATGTATAACGAAGGGCCGTCTCTTGTGATAGCTGGTGCAGGTTCTGGTAAAACACGGGTTTTAACATACAAAATAGCTTATTTGCTTGATAACGGATATAATCCGTGGAATATTTTAGCATTGACATTTACTAACAAGGCAGCACGCGAAATGAAAGAGCGTATTGCTAAAAATGTAGGTGGAAACCGAGCTAAATATTTATGGATGGGCACTTTTCATTCTATTTTCTCCCGGATATTAAGGGTCGAGGCTTCTTTATTGGGATTCACATCTCAATTTACCATTTACGATACGGCAGATACAAAAAGTTTGCTTCGTTCTATAATGAAAGAAATGAAGCTGGATGAAAAAATGTATAAACCTGGTGTAGTACAAACCAGAATATCTAATGCAAAAAACCTATTAATATCGCCAGCTGCTTATGCAGTGAACCGCGAACTGATTCAACACGATATGGATTTGAGAATGCCGGCAATTCGTGATATCTATAGCAAATATTGGGAACGATGCAAAAATGCCGGTGCAATGGATTTTGATGACTTGTTGTTTTATACATTTATTCTATTCCGTGATTTTCCGGATGTATTGCAAAAATATAGTGCTCAGTTCAGGTATGTATTGGTTGATGAGTATCAGGATACCAATTATGCTCAACACTCTATTGTGTATCAGTTAACTAAAGAAAACCAGAAAGTTTGTGTGGTGGGCGATGATGCGCAGAGCATTTACTCTTTCAGAGGAGCCAATATTGATAACATATTGAACTTTACTAAGATATATCCTACTGCCCGGATTTTTAAACTGGAACAGAACTATCGTTCAACGCAAACAATAGTAAGCGCTGCCAATAGTTTGATTGAAAAGAACCAACGGCAGATTCCAAAAGAAGTTTTTTCCGAAAAAGAACGTGGAGAACCGATTGGGGTTTTTCAAGCATATTCGGATATGGAAGAGGGTGAAATTGTGGTTAATAAAATTTCCGAAATACACCGCCGGCGAGAAGATAGCTATTCCGATTTTGCAATCTTGTACCGTACCAATGCCCAAAGTCGTATTTTTGAAGAAGCATTACGACGACGGTCTATACCTTATAAAATATATGGCGGTCTTTCTTTCTATCAACGAAAGGAGATAAAAGATGCAATTGCCTATTTTCGTTTGGTTGTGAATGCTAACGATGAAGAGGCATTTAAACGTATAATTAACTATCCGGCTCGCGGAATAGGTGATACTACTGTGGGTAAAATTATTGATGGTGCTGTTAATCATGGAGTAAGTTTATGGACTGCCATGTCTGACCCTCTGGCATACGAAATCAATATATCCAAAGCTACGCAGAATAAGATTGAAGCATTTCGTAATCTTATTACCGGCTTTATGGTTGATTTACCAGTAAAGAACGCTTATGATCTGGGAAGAGATATTATTTATAAATCGGGGATTATGAATGATATTCGCCAGGATAATACTCCTGAAAACCTTAGTCGTCAAGAGAATATTGAAGAACTGATGAATGGTGTACAGGATTTCTGTTCACAAAGATTAGAAGAAGGAGATCCACATGTTTTATTGATAGACTTTTTATCGGAAGTGGCTTTACTAACCGATCAGGATTCGGATAAAGGAGAAGATGAAAAGGTTACTTTAATGACCATTCATGCTGCCAAGGGGTTGGAGTTTCCGAATGTATTTGTGGTTGGAATGGAAGAAAATTTGTTTCCTGGAAACAATGTTACCTATGTGCCATCTGCTCTTGAAGAAGAGCGTCGACTGTTTTATGTAGCCATTACCCGTGCAGAGAAGAACTGTTTCCTGTCGTTTGCCCGTAATCGTATGCGCTATGGAAAGAGTGAGTTTGCAAGCCCCAGCCGGTTTCTGCGAGATATTGACACCTGTTATCTGGAACTTCCCGATGAAATGAGAGAAGTAAGAAGAGAACAACCGGTATTCCGTTCCGGCACAACACCAAGATCACCGATAAACAGGAACTTACCCAATACTACTGGTACGATGAAAAGGGTAACCCCTTCTTTATTATCTGCCGGATCATCGGGCACAGCATCGAATACCAATATACAAGTAGGCCAAAACATTGAACACGAACGTTTTGGTATAGGCGAAGTTTTAAAAATAGAAGGTGATGGTGATAATATGAAAGCAACCATTCACTTTAAAAATGCAGGAAACAAACAACTGCTGCTACGTTTCGCCCGTTTTAAGGTTTTGAATGACTGAACAAAGTAAATCATAAATTATAAAATAGTAAATCGTAAATGATTATGGACTTTACCCAATTTCCTTCTCCTTGCTATATCATGGATGAAGCATTATTGCGAAAAAATCTGGAATTAATAAATAGCGTTCGCAAAAGGGCAGGAGTGGAGATCATTCTTGCATTTAAATCGTTTGCCATGTGGCGTTCATTCCCGATTTTTCGTGAATATATTGATCATTCAACAGCCAGTTCTTTGTATGAAGCACGTTTAGCTTTAGAAGAATTTGGAAGTAAAGCACATACCTACTCACCAGCTTATACCGAGGAGGAGTTTCCTGAAATAATGAAGTGTAGTAGTCATATTACCTTCAATTCACTTTCTCAGTTTAACCGTTTTTATCCATTTGTTAAAGCCGATGGAAAGGGTATCTCTTGCGGAGTGCGGATAAATCCGGAATTTTCGGAAGTAGCTACCGAATTGTATAATCCTTGTGCGCCAGGAACCCGTTTCGGGCTAACAGCCGATTTGCTACCAGATGAATTGCCGGATGGAATCGAAGGATTTCATTGCCACTGCCATTGTGAATCATCTTCTTACGAGTTGGAACGTACTTTATACCATATAGAAAATAAGTTCAGTAAATGGTTTGGGCGGTTGAAATGGCTCAATCTGGGTGGTGGCCATTTAATGACCCGGAAAGATTACGATGTGGAACACCTTATTGATCTATTAAAAGGTTTAAAACAACGTTATCCTCATTTGGATATTATTCTTGAACCTGGGTCTGCTTTTACATGGCAAACAGGTGTTCTAACCTCACAAGTTGTGGATATTGTAGAGAGTCGTGGAATTAAAACTGCTATTTTAAATGTTAGCTTTACATGCCACATGCCCGATTGTTTGGAAATGCCGTATCAACCGGAAGTTCGTGGTGCCCGGATAAGTGAGGAAGGACCATATATATATAGATTAGGAGGCAATTCTTGCCTTAGTGGTGATTATATGGGATATTGGAACTTTGACCATGAATTAAAACCGGGCGAATGGGTTGTTTTTGAAGATATGATTCATTATACTATGGTGAAAACCAATATGTTTAATGGTATTCAGCATCCGGCAATAGGCTTGTGGACCAAAGAAGGAAAGCCTATCGTTTATAAGCACTTTATATATGAAGATTACAGAGACAGAATGAGCTAATATGATATTTTGCAAGAAAAATTAGATGGATTATTTGTAGGTTTGCAGAAATTATTTACCTTTGCAACCGCAAACGCGAGGAATGGCGGAATTGGTAGACGCGCTACTTTGAGGGGGTAGTGACCGGTCGGTCGTGTGAGTTCGAGTCTCATTTCCTTCATTTGTATTTGCGAAAGTAGCTCAGTTGGTAGAGCATAACCTTGCCAAGGTTAGGGTCGCGGGTTCGAATCCCGTCTTTCGCTCAATTTGTTTTATAACGCCCAGGTGGCGGAATGGTAGACGCGCTCGTTTCAGGTGCGAGTGTTGAGAGACGTGCAAGTTCGAGTCTTGTTCTGGGCACAATTAAAACAAAGCGCTCTTTAAAAAAATGGAGGAATGGCGGAATTGGTAGACGCGCTACTTTGAGAGGGTAGTGACCGGTCGGTCGTGTGAGTTCGAGTCTCATTTCCTTCACTTGTATTTGCGAAAGTAGCTCAGTTGGTAGAGCATAACCTTGCCAAGGTTAGGGTCGCGGGTTCGAATCCCGTCTTTCGCTCGAACTCAAAAAGACAATCCAGAAAACTTTTCAAATATATTCTTTCAAATAACCTTGTTCTACCAATCCCTGTTTATCAGTCAATTCTTTAAGTACCCCTTCTTTTATTATCATTATTCGGTTTGCTACATTTAAAACATGCTTGTAATTATGATCGGCAATAATAATACCTTTATTAGCAGCATGTTCTTTTATTAGTTCGGTAACTTGTTTGATAATAAGAGGTGAGAGGAAATTAAATGGCTCATCTAATAAAAGAAATTTAGATTCTTTGAATAACAGTAGTTTTATTTCCAGGTATTTTCTTTCTCCGCTCGATAATTCTATAAACTGCCGTTTACGATTGATATTTGCTATATCATCATTATGAAAGAAAGCCTCTTTCTTTTCTTTTGAAAGAAATACAGATGTTATTTTCTCAATATTCAGGTGTTTGGGTAAGAAATGGTGTTGAGGAAGATAAGAAATTAAACTTTCTTTTTTAAAGGTTTTATCCAGTACTTTTGCTTCGTTTAAACGGATGAATTTTCTATCCGCTTTCATTGTTCCGAATAAAATATTCAGTAAAACCGTTTTTCCGGTACCGTTGCGGCCAAATAAACCAATAACATCGTTGGTGTTAATACGAAGATAAACATCTGTAAGTAATTGAAAACTACCAAATGTTTTTAAAACGCTATCCAGTTCTAATGAATGTTGCATAAGCTAACAATTAGTTGAAATAGAATAAAAGGAATAACAGAAATAAAAAAGGCCGATAAAATAATGTGCCATTTAGAAATCCCAGCATTATAATAAAAATAATATTCTTCTTTTCTGCTTAGTTCTTTGTATAAAAGATCAATAATCATGGCAATGGTGCAGTGCATGATAAGCGTGTCAGTTAAAAAAGATAATATTCCAAAACTCGGTCTGCCTGTGGTTATGATAAATCCCGCCAGAACAGAGATAGGGAGATTTATCTTTAATGTGCTGCGGTAAAAAATAGCATATAGTTTTAGCCTTTTTACAAATATCATAAGCTTATAGTTTGAAGTATGGGCATAAAAAAAGGGATCACGCCTGACCCCAACCTTTGTTAACCTTAAATCTAATACTATGAAAAACACATTGCAAAGATACGTACATTCTGTACATTAGCAAATTCTTTGATTAAAACAATGTGTTTTATAACATAGATTAAGATTTGCATATATTCTCTAACTCTATAATAGCAATTCTATTCTTTTACTTCCTGATACATAAACCTTTTAATACTCTTCTTTGCTGTTTTTTCGAATTCCTCGAAATGTATTTTCACTTTGGCTATCTGACAGTATTTAGGTAGCATCTGGTTAAGTTCAGCCCTGTTGGTTTCCATAACTTTATCAATATCAGTTTGTTGAAGCCCCTGTGCAAAAGCTTCGTCAAAGTCAGGATATATAAGAGCTACGATTTTATCATTCTGCATCACTACCAACGATTCGGAAACGAAAGGCATATTATTAAGCTTACTTTCAATCTCTTCCGGATAAATGTTCTGTCCGCTAGCACCCATCAATACGCTTTTCTGGCGTCCGCGAATAGTAATATGTCCGGCAGCATCCATTGTAGCAAGGTCGCCAGTATGCAACCATCCATCTTCGTCGATGGCTTGGGCAGTAGCTTCAGGGTTTTTATAATATCCGATCATCAGATTATCCCCTTTACAAAGAATTTCTCCCGGAATGTTTTCCGGATCGTCAGAGTCTATCTTAACAGTCATTCGTGAGGCAGGAGTGCCGCATGAATATAATTTATGATCTTCCCAACGTTCGGAACTAATTAGTGGGCCACACTCGGTCATTCCATATCCTACGGTAATAGGAAATCCGATTTTCATAAGAAAAGCTTCAACTTCTTTGTTTAGAGGAGCCCCTCCTACAATAATTTCGTCGAATTCGCCTCCAAATATATCAATGGCGGCCTGCCGGGCTGTTGCCTTTAAGCGGTCGTTAATAATAGGAACTCTTAAAAGCAGTTTGCCTATTGTGCTATCTAACTTGGGAAGAATATCTTTTTTAATTATTTTTTCAACAACAAGTGGAACACAACAAATAAGATTGGGTTTTATATCAGCACATGCTTGTGCAATAACTTTAGGAGAGGGGATACGAGTAAGGAAATGAATATGCACTCCCGAGAAGATTCCATAAAGAAAATCATACGTCATACCAAATACATGCCCCATAGGAAGTATTGCAATGGTTCTGTCGCCCGGTTTTAGTGGTGTCATTTCCTGGCAGTACAATACATTCGATAATAAACAACGGTAGTTTAGCATAACACCTTTAGAAAACCCTGTAGTACCCGATGTGTAATTAATAAGAGCCAGATCATCCGGAGTGTTTTGTTTATAGGAAACATGTTCCTCACTGAATCTACTGGGATAGCGTTTACCAAAGATTTCGTTTCGATGCCCATGTCCATAACTTAATTCTTCCGACCGTGATACAAGCAGGGAGAAATCGGCTAACGAAATAATTCCTTTCAAAAAAGGCATTGCTTCTTCATTTAGGTTTTCCCATATCTGATCACCAACAAAGAGTAATTGAGTTTCGGAGTGATTAACAATGTTGTGAATGTTATCAGCTTTAAATTCATGAAGTATTGGAACAACAACTGCTCCATAAGTCACTATGGCAAGGTAAGCTACACCCCAGTGAGCACTATTCCTCCCGCATACAGCTATTTTATCACCTGGTTTAATACCAGCCATTTCCATGGCAATATGAAATTTGGCTATCTTACGAGCTACATCTTTATATTGAAGAGTAACACCGTTATAGTCAGTCAGAGCGTTCAGATTCCAATTTTGGATTATACTTTGCTCAATATATCCAATGAACTCTTGTTCTTTCTCCATCGTGTTGTTTTGCACATTTTTAATAAATCTGCGCAAAAATAACATTCTATGTTAACAAAAAAGAGTTTCGTGCGCAGTTTTATTGTTAAATAACATAAAACGGAGGCGTGCGAAACTCTAAGTTGTTAGAAATCAATATAGTTATTAACTGCTTTTTTGTTGACCTTCGGAGATAAATAAAAGTTTATCGCCTTCACAAAGCTTAAGCGAACCATTGGGTATTAAGAACTCATTTCCACGTTTAACTAACATAACAAGTGTTCCTTTAGGCAGATTCATATCTTTTAGTGTATCGGCTTTTTCAAGCATTTCGAGTGTTACTGTTACGTCTTTTAAATCACTATTAATTTCTTCGGGTAATTCTACTCCAAAATCGTTTCCTGTTTTTTCCAAAGGGGTAGACAGGTTAAGTTTACGTGCAAAAAACGGAATAGTGGTGCCTTGTATAACAAGTGAGAGGATGGTTATAAAGAAAACAATATTAAAAATAATATTGGCACCAGGTATGTTACTTACTACAGGATAAGTAGCAAATATAATGGGTACAGCACCTCTCAATCCTACCCAGGAAACAAATATCTTTGAACGTGTATTGATTTTCCGGAATGGTAACAAGCATAGAAAAACACTGAGGGGGCGTCCTACTATAATCATAAAGACTCCTATTAAGGAAGCAACCAAAGCAATACTAAGCAGCTCGTGCGGATTAACTAATAATCCCAATGAAAGGAACATAACAATCTGGCACAACCAACTTAACCCATCCATAAAAGTTGATATCTCTTTGCGGTGAGTTATTTTGTTATTCCCAACCATGATGCCGGCAATATAAACAGCCAGATAGCCATTTCCATGTATACGATCGGTGAGAGAGAAGGTAAAGAATACAAATGCTAATAATAGAATAGGGTAGAGCGATTGATTATCTATGTTAAGCTTGTTTAGCATAAATACTGCTAACTTACCCAATATATAACCTGCACCGGCACCCACAACAAACTGAACAACAAAGGATCCCAAAATGCCACCAAGTTGCATGCCTCCCGATTGTATTACCTGAATTAAAACAATAGTTAGCATATACGCCATTGGGTCGTTACTACCACTCTCTAATTCAAGCATTGGACGAAGATTGTGTTTCAGGTTCATTTTTTGCGAACGCAGTATAGCAAAAACAGAAGCCGAATCGGTTGACGACATTGTAGAAGCCAACAACAGTGAAGTTAAAAGAGGTAATTGGATGTTGGTAAAACTCATTCCGGTTATAAACCAGATAAAGAATCCGGTAAACACAGCTGTTAGCAATACACCCAAAGTAGACAATACAATACCAGGTGCTAAAACCGGTTTAATTTCGGAGTACTTAGTGTCCATACCACCAGAAAACAGAATTACACTAAGTGATACCATACCAATAAATTGAGCTTCTTTGGCACTACTGAATTGTAATCCCAATCCGTCACTGCCAAAAAACATTCCTACAAAAAGGAAGAGTAGCAGGGTAGGAACCCCAAACCGATAGCCAGTTTTACTAACAACTATACTAACAAACAACAGTACAGAGCCAACTAACAAAATATTTTCAGGAGAGAAATACATGAGCAATAAAAGTTATATTAATAGAAAGATTTACATAGATTTCGCGAAGTTACATAAATAACAAAAAATAAGGAGTCTTTTGTTCACTTTTTACAGATAAATAAGGGAAGAATGATATGAAAGAATTACTTTTGCTAACAGAATCAAAAAGAATATAATGGATACTAACAATCTTTCACCTCTTCGCAAAGGAATTGTAGGAGTGCAGTTTCTTTTTGTTGCTTTTGGAGCAACAGTTCTTGTGCCTCTGTTAGTCGGATTAGACCCGGCCACAGCTTTATTTGTAGCCGGTATCGGTACACTAATTTTTCATTTAGTAACCAAAGGTATTGTTCCCATATATCTTGGAAGTAGTTTTGCATTCATCGCTCCCATGGTTAAAGCAACCGAACTGTATGGCATGCCAGGTACTATTGGTGGGCTGATAGGGGTAGCACTTGTTTATTTTATAATGAGCGCTATTGTAAAATGGAGAGGAGTTGGTTTTATTCAGCGGTTGTTTCCACCAGTAGTTATTGGTCCGGTTATTATTTTAATCGGTTTATCCTTGTCGGGTACTGGTGTAAATATGGCAAAAGAGAACTGGGTGTTGGCCTTGGTGGCTCTTCTTACTGCTATTGTGGTTTCGATATATGCAAAGGGTTTATTGAAACTGATTCCTATTTTCTGTGGAATAATTGTTGGTTATGTTGTAGCCCTTATCTTTTTTGATGTTGATTTTTCAGGCGTACGTGAAGCAGCATGGTTTGGATTTCCGCAGTTTGTGTTTCCAACATTTTCGTGGGAGCCAATTCTGTTTATGATACCAGTTGCCATTGCTCCTGTTATAGAGCATATTGGTGATGTATATGTTGTGAATACAGTTGCCGGAAAAGATTTTGTGAAGAACCCGGGATTTCACCGTACATTTTTAGGAGATGGGTTAGCCTGTCTTTTTGCTTCGTTTGTTGGAGGACCTCCGGTAACAACCTATTCAGAAGTAACAGGGGCAATGGCTCTAACTAAGGTTACCAATCCACAGGTTATTCGCATAGCTGCCGTAACAGCGATTCTTTTTTCTGTAATAGGTAAAGTAAGTGCGCTTTTAAAATCTATACCGGGTTCTGTATTGGGAGGAATTATGCTTTTACTTTTTGGAACAATTGCCAGTGCAGGTATATCTAATATGATTCATAATCGTACAGACCTAAATGATACCCGGAATATAATTATTGTGTCTATTACTCTTACTGTAGGTATTGGTGGAGCTGTGTTTACATGGGGAAACTTTTCGTTATCCGGTATTGGATTGGCCGCATTAACAGGCGTTTTACTAAACCTTGTTCTGCCACAAACAAAAGAGATCGAAAAGGGCTAGTGTTATGCCATGAGGGTGTGTCAAAAACCGATTGGAGTTTTGACACATTCTCCCTCTATTGATCTGTATTATTGCTTTAACTCCAATTAACTCCTTCCATTCTTGAATAAAGTTAGCGATTGAAACTAAATGCTTTTTTGGGCGATCTAACCTCTTCTAGTTCTTGTAGAATAATCTGTTCACTCTTATTTACCCACTTCACAAAATTCTGGTGTTGCACTTCCGAATTCTTTAAATAAAGAAGCGGTTCGTGTGTGTTGCCAACAGCTATCGTTCCGCCACCGGCGCAAGCAGCTAGGAAAGCATTACATTTCTGAATTATATTTCCCGGCATAATAATGAAAGGTTTACCCAGATACATCGTTTCGCAGATAGACTCATAACTACCAGTGTTAACGCTGATTTTGCATTCGGCTAAATAATTCAGATAGTTTATTTCGTCGAACTGATGCAGGAAAAGGCTTTTATCAATTTCGCATGTTTGGATAGCATCTCTTTTCTTTCTAAACAAATGCATCGGTATTTCAGGATGACGAGTATGAAACTCCATTAATGGACGAATTTGATTATTTCTTCCTAAATACCCATGTACAAAGTCACCCTTTTCGGCCTTTTCGGGTTGTAGAGACATAATTTCTTGCCGAAGCAACGGAGGAACTACAGCTATTCGGTTTCCCCAGTCGTCGGGAACTTCTTCAACCGATAATCCCAAACATTTACTGGACCCCATGCAAGTAACACTGGTAAGGAAGCGTAAGAATGATAGTTTATAAGGTGAATTTATATCTAAAGCCAGTTCACGATTCAAATATAAATATTCGTGTCCAATACATACAGAAGGAATGCTTTGGGGCATAAATCCATATAGAAGTCCCGAAAGAGGTTCGTAGAAATTCAGAACCATATCCGCTTCTGAATTTACAATGCGTTGATATATATAACGCATACTTCGCACATATTCCGGAATATCAAGTACACTGAGAAACATTTTTTTAGACATATACCACCAGGATTTACCCGGTGCAGGAAGTATGTTAGGGCTTAAAAACCATTTAACAGGCGATTGCACATCACGGTTAAAAAAGCCGGGTAACGGTTTATATGAACTTTTTCCAACAAGTATCTCTACCACATCATGTCCGTTACGCAGTAATATTTCTTCTAAAGCCAGTGCCTGGCTACAATGTTCTCTTCCTTCTCCTTGTACTACAAATAAAAATTTCATAGGTTTATGGTTATTAAATACGCAATATGAGGCTTCATAGAAAAATTTTTCATCCAAAGATAGTTTTTTTCAATGTAAATGCTACATTTTATCTATTACTATTTTAATGAACAAAAAGGAATTTTTAATGTTTCTCTTAAAGAAGATATTATCTTCGTGTTCGTTGTACAAGGAAATGTTTTGGTTGATGTAATAAAACAAAACATGTAATTTAGGAGTTATTTAAAATATCCTACCGGATGATTAATTATAGGCGATTGTGCATCGGTTAATCCTAATGTTGTTTTTAGTGTAGCATGTTCCATCGAAGCTCTTGGTACAGTGGCAAGCTTAGCTGCTGCACAGAAAATAGAGATATTTTGCGAAACAATGCCAACATCGACAGCGCCCATGGCTTTTACTCGCTCGTTTTCGGGTTCTCCTAAACGAGAGAAATCACTGACTAATACCAGCGACACAGGTGCTTGTAATACAAAATCTTGTTTACCGGCAACCAAAGCCCGATGATCGCCTTCTATTATAAGATTTAAAGAATGATTTGCAGCGTCGTATAAATATGCCCCTTTAGCCATAATTACATATACATCAACATCCTGTTTGTTCATAGCAGAAGGTGCTGTTCTATTTCCTTCTTTGGGGCGATTAATTCCGTTTGCTGCCCAAAGCATATCTCCTAAATCTGCCAAAGTTAATTCTTTATCCGAGTATTCTCGTGTGGATTTTCTTTCAGACAGAGAATTCATAACCGTTGAAGGACGATTCATGTTGGGCGAAGGTAATTTAATAACCTTCTCGGTCGATGCGGCACAAGATGTAAAAGAGATCATAAAAAGCAGTAGAAGTAATTGATTTTTCTTCATATTTAATCATTTTGTGATGTTTTAAGACATTTTTTGCATATACCTTTATAATAATAATGTATTTCTGTAACGTTATGCCCCATTTCCTTTAGTGTATTCATGTCTTTTGAAGACATTTCGTGTGGAAGATCGGATATGCTGCCGCATTTTTTACAGAGGAAATGAGCATGCGGAGTCATTTTTATATCAAAACATGCATTTTTATCGTCAATAGTAAGGATCGTTACGGCTCCTTGTTCTGCAAATAGTTTCAACGTATTGTAAACAGTAGTTTTAGACAACGTCGGAATGAAAGGTGATAAAGCCTTGTAAATATCTTCCACAGTAGGATGATTACAGTTCTTTAAAAGATAGTCCATAATAGCCATTCTTTGAACAGATGGCTTAATTTTAAATTCTAATAGTCGGTCAAATGCGTTCATAGCTTTAATTTTTTTGTATAAACCCCGAAATAGTCGTTTCACTGCAAAGATAATAATTATGTCAATCTAATCAAATAAAAAATAAATATTTATCAACAGTATTTAGGTGTGCAATAATTATCGAAGTATGAACTTATAGATATGCAAAACTTCAGGGTTATACTATATGTGTTGTTTTAAAGTAAACTATATTTGTATTTGGAGATTATTTCCTATTTTTGTATTCATTTTTAAATGTAAAAACATGAATTACGGATTTGTAAAGGTAGCGGCTGCTATTCCCCGTGTAAGTATTAGTGATTGTCTTCTTAATGCAAAAGAAATTGAACGTTTAATTGCATTAGCCGAAGATAAAGGAGTACAGATAATAAATTTCCCGGAGCTAAGTATTACAGGATATACTTCGGCAGATTTGTTTTTTCAGCATTTATTGTTAGAAGAAGCTGAGGTTGGACTTATGCAGATTCTGCACAACACGCGTCACTTAAATATTGTATCTATTTTAGGAATGCCTGTAAGTGTTAATTCTGTTATATATAATACAGCTGTTGTAATTCAGAAAGGAAAGATTCTTGGGGTAGTTCCTAAAACCTATCTTCCTAATTATAAGGAATTTTATGAGCAAAGATGGTTCTCTTCGGTTAATGTATTATCCGAAAAGCATATACGTTTATGCGGACAGGTTGTACCCATCGGTAAGAATTTACTGTTTGAAGCATCGAATACAACTTTTGCTATTGAAATTTGCGAGGATTTATGGTCAACCATACCACCAAGTTCTTATTTAGCTCTTCAGGGAGCAGAAATCATATTCAACCTCTCGGCTGATAATGAAGGTATTGCTAAGCATAATTATTTGTTGTCGTTAATCAGTCAGCAATCTGCTCGCTGTTTAGCCGGTTATGTTTTCTCATCAAGTGGATTTGGTGAATCTACTACCGATGTTGTGTTTGCCGGAAATGGTTTGATCTTTGAAAATGGAACTTTATTGGCCCGGAGCGAGCGCTTTAGTTTAGAAGAACAACTTATTATTAGTGAAATAGATATTGAACACCTTCGTACGGAACGCAGGGTGAATAAAACATTTGCAGCCAGTAAAGGCAACATTAATGTAGACGAACCTATAAGAATCTCTGTTGAAACAGAAGCCAAGGAGATTGAAATTACCCGTAAAATATATTCTCTTCCATTTGTTCCTTATGGTAATGAACTAAAAGAACGTTGCGAAGAGATATTCGCTATTCAAGTAGCTGGCTTGGCACAGAGAATAACACATACGCATTTAAATTCTGTTGTAATTGGTATCTCCGGAGGGTTGGATTCAACATTGGCTTTATTGGTTTGTGTTAAAACATTCGATAAGTTAAAGCTGCCAAGAAAGAATATTCTTGGTGTTACAATGCCAGGTTTTGGAACTACCGATCGTACTTATCAGAATGCGTTGAATCTGATGGAAGTATTAGGGATAAACACACGGGAAATTAGTATCAAAGAGGCATGTATTCAGCATTTTAAAGATATAGGTCATGATATTAATATTCATGATGTAACTTATGAGAACGGTCAGGCTCGCGAACGTACACAGATTTTAATGGATATTGCCAATCAAGTCAATGGCCTTGTTATTGGTACAGGAGATTTGTCTGAGTTGGCTTTAGGGTGGGCTACTTATAATGGCGATCATATGTCTATGTATAGTGTTAATTCAAGCATTCCTAAAACATTGGTTAAATACTTGGTTAAATGGGTGGGCGAAAACGAAATGGATGGTATTGCTGCTAAAACCCTACTCGACATTGCCGATACTCCGATTAGTCCGGAATTAATCCCAGCTAAGGACGATGGCGAGATAAAACAAAAAACAGAGGATTTGGTAGGGCCTTATGAATTACATGATTTTATTATGTATTACTTTCTAAAATACTGCTTCCGTCCGTCTAAAATATATTTCCTGGCTCAAAAAGCTTTTGGAAATAAATACGATAATGAAACGATAAAGAAATGGCTTTATACTTTCTTCCGTCGTTTCTTTAGTCAGCAGTTTAAGCGTTCGTGTATGCCCGATGGTCCTAAAGTTGGTAGTATTACGCTCAGTCCCCGTGGCGATTGGCGTATGCCAAGTGATGCAAGTGCTGCAAGCTGGTTGCGCGAAATAGAAAAGTTAGAGATAAAGTAGATAAAGGTAATAGAGTAGATAAAGGTGATAAAGGTAATAGAGTAGATAAAGATAATAGGTAAAATAAAAGGTAATAAAGCATCTACTCTATTACCTTTATTTACTTTATTATCTTTATCTACTTCATTTAGATATAGCTTTCTTTTACCAAAGAACAGTTTTGTAGGTATTCAAGACTCTTCTTTACGCTTTCGGTTGGTTCGAAATTATATTTTTCTACCTCAATAATCAGGTGTTTAACTCCGGCGGTATCGGTGTTTTTGAAAATAGCATCAAATCCTACCATACCACTTTGGCCTAACTCTTTGTTATCTTTAACGTGAAGTACTTCAAAGCGTCCAGGGTATTTATTGAAATAGTCAACTGGACTTGCAGCCCCTCTCACTACCCAATATACATCCATTTCGAAGAGAACTAAAGCTGGATCTGTATTCTGGATCATGTAGTCGTACATAACCACTTCGTTTTCGCCGTTTTTAATTTTCACGAATTCAAAAGCATGATTATGATAGCCAAACTTCATGCCGTTCTCTTTACACTTTCTTCCTATTTCGTTATAATATTCGCAATACGTTTGCAAATCTTCTATTGTTTTAGGTACTTCCATCGAAGGAGTTACAATGTATTTCATACCGGCAGCTTTATGGGCAGCAATACATTGGTCCCACCAAGCAGTTGTTTCGTCCGAATATTTTTTCGATTTCAATTCATCAGCCGATAATCCTCTACCAGTGTGTGAAGATAGAGCGTATACTCCAACCGCTTCCAGATCGGCTTTGAATGCTTCGGGAGTTTTTCCGTAGAATTTGCCATCTCCATATCCGGCAGCTTCAACAGATGTAAATCCCATTTCGCCAACTTTCTTTATGGTACCATCGTAATCGTCAGAAACTCCATGTCTTAATAACGAATAAAGTTGTACAGCGATATCTTTTTTTACAGGCTCAATTGGTTGAGCCTGTTCTGTTTTAGGGGCGTTGCAACTAGCCATAAACAATGGTAGTGCTGCAAATAATAAAAGTTTTTTCATTAGTCGAGAATTTTTACGCGAATGTTACGGAACCAAACATCGTCACCATGATCTTGAAGACCAATATAACCTTCTCTCTTTTCGCCACCTACATTGTTTAGTAATTCAAATGCTAAAGGCCATGCTTTTTCACTGAATTTACTTGCTTGTAGCATATCGGTCCATTGTTGAGTCCAAAGGTGGTATTCTACTACATTTTTATCATTTTGTCCGTGAATAACAGTTCCTTTATATACCATGATTTTGGCTTTGTTCCATTCTCCAAATGGTTTTGAATTTTGAGGTTCAGCAGGAATCATATCATATAACGACATTGATTTTCTGTTACCATCAACACCTAACTTAGCATCCGGATGATTTTCATTGTCTAGTACTTGCGCCTCAGGAGCCGAGATATAGATTGGTTCTAATCTTTTGTTTCCTTCGTCGTCAGTACTATATATTTCCTGAGCTAAATAAAAAATACCCGAATTACTTCCCTTTGCTACTTTCCATTCAAGTTCCAGTTCAAAGTTTTTAAACTTATGTGCAAAGATCAAGTCTCCACCATCACCGGCTTGTGCTTCACCACCACCATCACCATTAAATTTGATGGCGCCATCTTCAATAACCCATTTGCTTGGCACTCTATCTTTTCCATATCCACGCCATCCTGTAAAGGTTGAATCATCAAAGATTGTTATATAACCATCTTTATCTATAGGAAATGCAAGACTATCGGTTTCAGCTTTTTCGGGAGCAGAAGAATAAGAAAGATTTATCGTTTTTGGAGCTTGAGTGCCACCATCACAAGAGGCCAGTGATGCTGCAATAACAACACTGCTAATTGCCAATGCTAATTTTTTCATTTGATTATTTTATTTCTTTAATAGTTATAATAAAACACAGATAACGAGTTACAAAATGTTCGTAACCCGTTACTGTTATTAATTGTTTAATTTATCGGGGCATATCAGGTAATTTCCAACCGTCGCGATAGGTATGTTTAATGAGTTCTTTAGCAAACTCTTCGGCATTATACGGATCGGTAACCTTATTATTAAAGGTTGGGTGTCCGTCTTTTATACGGAATCCATCTTCAATAATAGTTTTAATGGTTGCGTCTTTAGGTATATTGGTAAATCTCATGTTTGCTCCATCCCATTCCAATACCTGATTCAGAGCTTGCAATCTAACTGCCAGTACACCCATTACTACCATTTCGTTCAAAGGTCCGGCTTCGCTGAATGGAGACGCTGTTTCCACACGGTTAGCAGCACTTTCTTTACATGCACGCACCCAGTCCATTTGATGTCCTTCTTTTACTTCGCGCAACACTTTTGGAGCGTTTGGAGTACGACCCGATAGTAAATATGGGTTAACGCCATAACAACCACAAATAAGTGTGTCTTTAGTTCCGTGGAAAATTACACCACCACCCGAATCATTCATGTCTTTGTTAGCAGGTAATCCTTTCGGACGCATTGGTTTCAAACCACCATCGTACCAAATTACTTCTACCTCGGGCATAGATACTTTAGGCATATTGTCGCGGGCAGGGAAAGTAAAGCTTACCATTTGAGCGTTAGGAGCACAATCAGTAAGTAACTGAGTTGAACTACCTTGTACTTTAGTAGGATATTGAAGTTTCAACGCTTTAGATACTGGTTGAAGGATATGACATGCCATATCACCAAGAGCACCTGTTCCAAAATCCCACCATCCACGCCAGTTCCATGGAGTGTATATAGAATTATATGGTCTGAATGCAGCCGGTCCAATAAATAAGTCCCAATCTAAGCCTTTAGGAAGTTTTTCTGATTTGTCCGGACGTGGTAAACCTTGTGGCCAAATAGGACGGTCGGTAAATGCTTCTACTTTTGTAATTTCACCTATTTCACCATTCCATATCCATTCACAGATTTTGCGTACACCTTCGCCCGATGCTCCTTGGTTACCCATTTGGGTAGCTAATTTATATTTGTCGGCTAACTTAGTTAACAAACGCGATTCGTACACAGTGTGCGTAAGTGGTTTTTCTACATATACGTGCTTTCCGGCTGTCATTGCATCGGCTGCAATAATAGCATGAGCATGGTCGGAAGTTGCTACCATAACAGCATCGGCCTTGCTCAATAGTTTGTCGTACATTTTGCGGTAGTCCTGAAACTTCTCTGCATTTGGAAAGTGGTTGAATACACCGTTTTTGGAAGTATAGCCCCAGTCAACATCGGCCAAACCAATGATGTTCTGGCTTTCCATACCTTTAAGTACGCCAAAACCGCGTCCTCCAACTCCAACACCAAGGATGTTTAATTTATCACTTGGGGCAACGTGCCCAAATTTGCTACCAAACACAGTGCTGGGTACAACTGTGAGCCCAATAGCAGCAGTAGCTCCTGTTTTCAGGAATTTTCTTCTTGACATGTTAGATGCCATAAATACTTTGTTTTTAGTTGTTAATACTTATATCTATATAGAGTTTTGCCTCTATATTCTGTGGTTAGGTACTCAAAAAAATACCCGAGGGCAAATATATTAATTTTTAATTAATACTAAAGGATGTGAGTTTATATTTTATAGCATTATTTTGAGATTCCTTGTATATACGAGTCGTTTCGTTAATTTTTCCAAATTTCTGTGGTATACCTTTATATAAACCGAAGGGTCGAAGCTATATACTTGTTGCTAAGAAAATAAGTAGCCAAACCCCATAAATTAACTTCGAATTGCGCACAAAATAACTATTTTTACTGCTGTTCCTAGATGGGCTTTCTATAAACAGCCAATTAGCTGTTTATAGAAAGCTATTAGGTTGTTTATAAAAAACCGATTGGCTGTTTATAAGCAACCAATAAAAATACAGCACATTCAAAAGTTAAATACAGCACTATTTGAAGTTAATTTCTACAGTATTTGAAGTTAAAAACACGAGGTACACAGAAACACGGAGCTTTTCCTTGTGCTGAACACAGAGGCTTCGCTTTTGTCATACAATAATTCAAAAATAGGCCAACGGCCTTATAAAAGTCTGTTCAAAGAAATATCAGGAGCAAAGCTCCTTAGGAGTTATAGCTCTAAGATTTCAGAGCATCTAAAGCTTTAACTCCTTTAACTCCTAGCGAAGCGATAACTCCTTCCATTCTATAGTATGAATAATGTAGGTTTGATAGTTTTTAGAGTATAATTGCCTGTTATTAAACCTAACTCTACCGAATAATGGATAATATTGCAAACGAAGACAAAAGTAAAATACATGATGAAAATTGTAACTATCACTTCTTTTTTAATCCTTTATTGTGGGTTGTCTACTTATGCTCAGTTGCATATTACTCCAGACTCAAATTTGGAAAAGCAGATTCTCGAAACGGGTTTCATACATAGTCCATTACCTTTAAATACAGAAAATTCATTTGAAACAAACGAAATGAAGAAAAACATTCTGTACAGTAAACCTCTTTGCGATAAAGAAAATCCGGATTGTTGGGTACATTCCGGATTGGGCAATATGGTGTATACTAAAGATAAAACTATATCGGGTAATGGTAGCTTGAAGTTGGAGTTTCCAACCAATACAGGTAAACGAGCAACAGGATCTCCTTCCGATCCAGATTATGCAACTTATGGTAGCAGTAAAGTTACCTATATTATAAAAGGTGAAAACTGGGAAAAATATAACCGGATAGTTTTTTCTATTTATCCGGATTGTGATGGTGCGCGTGTTGTAAATATGAACTTATCGTTCGTAAATAACAACTCACAATCAAAACCGGGTTATAATTCACCCAGTGGTTCACATTTAATAAATCTAAAGAATAAGCAATGGAATCATTGTTTTCTTGATATTGCTGAGTATCAACGAGATAAGGTAATGAGTATTAGCTTTGATACATCCCTGAAAGGAAAAGATAGAACTACCGGCGATTGGGCAACTTATTATATTGATAAGATAGAGTTGCAGCAGATTGAAGAACCCGAAATTGTAAGTGGATGGGTGCCGGGAGAAAATAAAATAATTTATTCAAGTTCGGGGTATTCAATCAACAGTAATAAAACTGCGATTTTAAGTGGGAATAGAGAAGAAAAACGTTTTCAACTGCTTAATGCAACCAATAATGAAGTAGTTTATGAAAACAATACAAAACAGGAAAAAACATCTATTGGCGAATTTAATGTAATTGACTTTTCTTCATTCAATAATCAGGGAGTATATAAATTGAAGGTAGGTGAATTAGTAACTCCTTCATTTTTAATAAGCGAAAGGGTATGGGATAATTCTCTTTGGCGTGTGTTGAATTTCATTTTCTGCCAACGTTGTGGATATGCTGTTCCTGGTATACATAGTACCTGTCATATTGATTTATGTTCAAAACATAATGGAAAATCGATATCCTATGCAGGCGGGTGGCATGATGCCGGCGATTTATCACAGCAAACACTTCAAACAGGCGATGTAACTTTTTCACTTCTTGAGGCATATAATAAATTAAAGGACAGGAATACCCCTCTTGCCATGCGATTGTTGGAAGAAGCCGAATGGGGATTGGAGTTTATGTTGAAAAACCGTTATGGCGACGGATACCGGGCAAGCAGTGTAGGATTGCTTATCTGGTTAGATGGTATATTTAGTACACAAGATGATATTTCGACAGTTCGTGTACAGAATCTGGCATTCGATAATTTTTTGTATGCAGGATATGAAGCCTATGCAGCAATGACAATTAATCGTGATCCGATGTTGCAGGAATATCTTCAAAGAATAGCAAAAGAAGATTTTGATTTTGCTATTGAAAAGTACAAAAAAGATGGCTATGGTGGTTTCCTTCATTTCTATGAGCATAGTTATAATACTTCCGAAAGCCAATATATGGCAACCATTTCATGGTCGGCTAGTATGCTTTACAAATTAACTGGTGAAGAGTATTATGCACAGCTAGCTGCCGAATATATACGATATACATTAGAATGTCAACGAAAGGAACCTTTGAAAGATAGAAATAAAACTAAAGGATTTTTCTATAGAGATAAATCACGGCAATCTATTGTACATTACAATCATCAATCGCGCGAACAAGTTTATATGCAAGCAATGACGTTATTGTGCGAAACTCAACCCAATCATTCGGATTACAATAAATGGGTAGAATCTATTCAATTATATGGAAATTATTTGAAAGGTTTAATGCAATATACTGCTCCTTATGGAATGGTGCCAAGTGGTGTATATCATATCGAGGAATATAAAGATATAAAAGGGTTTAATAGTTTGCACCTTTGGCCACCTGCTAACGCCAACGAATTGTATATAGAACAAGTACAGAAGGGTGCAAAGCTGGATAAAGAACATTATGTGAAACGTTTCCCTGTATGGTTCAGTATATTTAACGGCAATACAGCCATTCATTTAGCAACAGGAAAATCAGCTGCAATATGTGGTAATTTCCTGAAAGATGAAGAATTACTCAATGTTGGTTTGGAACAACTATACTGGACAGTTGGAAAAAATCCGTTCGGACAATCACTTATATATGGCGAGGGGCATAATTATCCGCAAATGGATAGTTTCTCATCTGGCGAAATGGTAGGGGAGATGCCTGTTGGCATTCGCACCTTGGGTAATGACGATGTTCCTTATTGGCCGCAAACCAATAACGCATGTTATAAAGAGGTATGGGTAACGTCGGCAGGTAAATGGTTATCACTAATAGCAGAGTATTAAAATGTTACTATAACGAATAAATAAATTAAAAATTATGAAGAACTGGAAGTACAGTATTTTATTGCTGATTTTTATGTGTGCATCAATGTTGAATGCACAGACCCCCGATGGTTATCCTGCTAATTACGCAAATGCACCTCGTTTCAAAACATTGGTGTATTATACTCATCATGCCGAAGGTGCCCATGTGGAGTTTGCTTTGCAAGGAATTGAGTTTTTTAAGAAATTAAATTATGGTAATGGATTTATTTTAGATATTACCGAAAGTCTGGCCGACTATCCTTACGAAAAGCTGAAAGAGTATGATATAGTTGTTATGCTCAATGGTTATCCCAACAGTAAAACCGAACGCGATGCATTTGAAGAATACATGGAAAACGGTGGTGGATGGATGGGATTTCATGTTGCCGCATATAACGATAAAAATACTAAATGGCCCTGGCTTGTAAACTTTTTGGGTGGTGGTGTGTTCTATTGTAACAATTGGCCGCCTCAACCGGTTTTGGTAGAAGTTGATAATCCAAATCATCCGATAACTAAAAACCTTCCGGCTTCTTTTGTAGTACCAGCCAGTGAGTGGTATCAATGGAATCCCAGCCCCAGAAATAATAAGGATGTAGAAGTATTGCTCTCTATTTCTGAAAAGAATTATCCGTTAGGTATTAAAGATGTTGTGAACTTCGGAGATTTTCCAATTGTGTGGACAAATAAAAACTATAGAATGATTTACCTTAATATGGGTCATGGCGACGAAGAGTTTACCGACGCTACACAAAATCTTCTTTTTATAAATGCATTCAGATGGGTTTTAAGTATAGATAAAAAGGGAGATCCTTTCAAAAAGTAAAATTATTATAGAAATAATCTTCACCCGGATGTAATTCCTTTACATTCGGGTGTTTTTGTTGAATGTGAAGAAATTATCTATCTTTGTTCCCAATAAAAACGTTAGAACAATGAACTATATTCAAACAGAAATTGATGGTGTATGGATTATACAACCTAGAGTTTTCTCAGATACCCGCGGCTATTTTATGGAATCGTTCAAAATGGAAGAATTTCAAAAGAATATAGGACCGGTTAATTTTATTCAAGATAATGAATCGCAATCATCCTATGGGGTATTAAGAGGATTACATTATCAAACAGGTGAATTTAGTCAAGCCAAATTAGTTCGTGTTATTCAGGGTAGGGTGTTGGATGTTGCTGTGGATATGCGAAAATCGTCTCCCACATTTGGCAAACATATAAGTGTTGAGTTAAGTGAAGATAATAAACGTCAGATATACATACCTCGTGGGTTTGCTCATGGCTTTTTGGTGCTAAGCGAAAAAGCTATTTTTACTTATAAAGTTGATAATGTGTACACACCTGCTGCCGAAAGAACTTTGCTGTTCAATGACCAAGCTTTAAATATTGATTGGCCAATAGGAGAGTTCGACTTAATTCTTTCGGAAAAAGATAAATTAGGGAAACCATTTGGTAATGCTGACTCTTTTGAATAATTTTGAATAAAAAATTACTGATATGAATATAGCTATTGTAGGAACCGGTTATGTTGGTTTAGTTACAGGAACCTGTTTTGCCGAAATAGGGGTAAATGTAATTTGTGTAGATACCAATAAAGAGAAAATTGAAAATTTGCAAAAAGGAATTCTTCCCATCTATGAAAATGGACTCGAAGATATGGTTTTGCGTAATCATAAAGCAGGAAGGCTACATTTTACTACTTCGTTAGAAAGTGTACTAGATGATGTAGAAGTAGTTTTCAGTGCAGTTGGTACCCCACCGGACGAAGATGGAAGTGCCGATCTGAAGTATGTACTGGAAGTAGCCCGCACTATTGGCCGGAATATGAATAAATATCTTTTAGTTGTTACCAAAAGTACGGTTCCTGTAGGAACAGCAGCAAAGGTAAAAGCAGCTATAAAAGAAGAACAGAAGAAAAGAGGAGTTGATATTGAGTTTGATATAGCCTCAAATCCCGAGTTTTTGAAAGAAGGAAATGCTGTTGACGATTTTATGAGCCCCGACCGTGTTGTGGTAGGAGTAGAAACCGACCGTGCCGAAAAACTAATGTCCAAACTATACAAACCATTTTTATTGAATAACTTCCGGGTAATTTTTATGGATGTTCCTTCGGCAGAAATGACCAAGTATGCAGCAAATTCAATGTTGGCTACACGTATTAGTTTTATGAATGATATAGCTAATCTTTGTGAATTGGTTGGAGCCGATGTGAATATGGTCCGTAATGGAATTGGTTCCGATTCGCGAATTGGCCGTAAATTCCTGTATCCCGGAATTGGCTATGGAGGTTCTTGTTTTCCTAAAGATATAAAAGCCCTTATTAAAACTGCCGAACAGCATGGATACGAGATGCGGGTACTCAAAGCAGTAGAAGATGTAAATGAAACTCAGAAAAGTGTATTGTTTACTAAGTTACAGAAATATTTTAATGACGATTTAAAAGGTAAAACTATTGCTTTGTGGGGACTATCATTTAAACCGGAAACTGATGATATGCGCGAAGCACCTTCTTTAATACTTATTAATAAGTTACTTGAATCGGGGTGTAAAGTTCGCGCTTATGATCCGGCTGCAATGGACGAAACCCGCAGAAGGTTGGGTGATTCTATTTATTATGCTAATGATATATATGATGCTGTTTTAGATGCAGATGCTTTATTGCTTGTTACAGAATGGAAAGAGTTTCGTTTACCGTCATGGCCTGTAATAAAAAAAGCGATAAACCAGCCTGTTGTTTTCGACGGACGAAATATCTACGATAAAAAAGAAATGGAAATCCTGGGATTTTATTATACTTGTATTGGAAAATAGGTTGTTATGGATGATATTTATAAAACCATATCCGAACCTTCTGAAAGTGTATATACAGAAAAACGTAGTAAATTTATAGGTATTGCACTACCTGTAACCAGTGCAGAGCAAATAAAAGAGCATCTGGATTATTATCAAAAAAAATATTATGATGCCCGCCATGTTTGTTATGCATATATGTTGGGGCCCGAAAGGAAAGATTTTCGGGCAAATGATAACGGAGAACCTTCGGGTACTGCCGGTAAGCCTATACTTGGACAGATAAACTCTAACGAACTTACTGATATCCTTATTATTGTTGTTCGCTATTTCGGGGGAATAAAACTAGGAACCAGTGGTTTAATTGTTGCTTATAAGGCAGCTGCGGCCGAAGCCATTACGAATGCTACGATAATTGAAAAAACAGTAGATGAAGATATTACAGTAACATTTGAATGGCCTTTTATGAATGATATAATGCGCATTGTTAAAGAAGAAGAGCCGGCAATTATTAACCAGAGCTATGATATGGACTGTGAAATGACTTTACGCATCCGAAAATCATTAATGCCCCGGTTGAGAGAAAGATTGGAAAAAGTAGATTCTGCACGAATAGAGGAGGGTGTATAAAAGAACTTTCACTTTTAATACACCCTCTTGATACATAGTTAGAGGTTGAATTTATGAACGTCTGAACTCTTTTGGCGACATTCCGGTATAGTGCTTAAAATACTTTCCGAAGAAAGATTGGTTAGCAAAGTTTAGTTCGTCTGCAATTTCCTGAATATTAAGTTGTGAAGACCGGAGCAGAGATTTAGCTTCGAAAATAACGAAATTATCAATCCATTCGCCCGCAGTGCGTCCGCTTGTTTTTTTAACCACACTCGATAGGTGTTTGGGGGTTAAGCATAGCGCTTTGGCATAGTAGTTAACACTTCTTTCTTTTCGGTAATTTTCTGACAGTAATCTCATGAACTGATCATATATTACTTCTTTTCTGTTTCTTTTTTCTGTTTTACGAGGAATACGGGTATCATATATGTTATATATCTCGTAAAACATGGCTGTAATCAGCGTAAGAATAATTTCTTTTGTAGTTCTTCTATCCTCATTTATCCTTTCCCAGAATAGGTTGTAATACTCCATTATAAAACTCAGTTCATTACCTTCAAGGTTTAAGCATGGGTATTCTTTTGTATAAAAGAAAAATGGAAGAATTACTTTTATTTTTGGAAAAACTTCATCTGTATATTTCCGTGAAATAGCAATTACTATACCTTGATAATCATCACTGATTTCCATACTGTGTATAATCTGGTCGGGTAAGGCAATGATTAAAGAACCTGGTCCAACATAATATTCTTGCATATTAACGCCTATCCGCGTGTACCCATCAAGACAAACCGATAGTACGGTTGTATCTAATCTGGTAGGTACTTCGTAAATCGGCATACTCTTTAGATCATTAAAAATGTAGAAATCGTCATTCATACGATTTACTTTTCTGGGTTCTTGAAAAACTGGAAGAGATTCAAGTTGTAGTGAGGTCATTTCATTCATCTTTTTTGCACTTTTTTACAAACTTATAGATAAAATCAGCTTGAATCAAGACAGAAAATACAAAAATAAGAGTTTTGGGCTATTTATTGTGTGATATGGAACTTTTTTCGAGGTGTAGATATGAGCAGAATGTTACATTTATCTTACAAAATATCCTGTATATGGCAAAAACAACCATATACAGGATAAATTGCAACTATAATGTTCCGAAAAGTATCAATTCATAATTTTAAATCCAACGAAGAGAGTTCGTGGTTGAGTAGGGCCATAGAAATACCCCGAGTCTCTATACTCTCCCTTATCCAGGTCTTTTTGGAAACTATTGAAAATGTTTTGAATACCTCCGTTTAATTGTATCTTAATATGATCGCGTAAAGGGAAAGTATAATTTAACTTCAGGTTTACATCCATAAAATTGGGCGATTTCTCCATACGGGGCGATTGTTCGTGTGGCATGTGTGGAACAATCATCTTTCCGGTGTATACTCCCGAAACAGAGAAATCGAATTTACTGGTTGGGGCAGAAGTAAATGTAAGATAGCCATAATAGTTAGGGCTACGTGGCATACGTTTCGTGGTTAATGGATTTTCATCCAGATCTTTGGCCCAAACTTCATGTTGAGTATATTCACTTCTTTGGGCTGTAAATCCTAACTGAAATTGGGCGGTGCGTCCATGAGCAATTTTTGCATCCAGATTTAATCCATATACACGTGCTCCGTTACCGTTACGGCGCTCTTTTTCGAAATAGCCATTTTCATTTTCTCCTATATCTTCCAGAACAAAAACATGATTTAATTCTGTATAAAATCCTTCCAGCAGAATATTTGCCTGCCAATGTCCAAATAATCCTGTCCAATCTACCGAACCACTGAAACTATTTGAGCGCTCTTCGCGTAGATTATCTGCTAATTTAATTTGAATACCTTCGCCACCTACTGCGGTAATATGCAGGTCTTCGTCGTAAGCTTGTGGTGCACGGAAACCAGTTGAATAGGTGGCCCGGGCTTGAAAACTATCAGAAGGTTTATATAATAGGTTTACACGCGGACTGAATATTAAATTATCAATCAGGTTGTGCTTGTCCAAACGCGCACCAACAAGTAAAGTTAGTTGGCTCATCTTCCATTCGTTCTGTATAAATCCGCCGCCAATTTTCACTTCCTGTTTCATATTGCGTTCATAACCAGTCATAACGTCGTGTAGGGCATTGTGCTGGTATTCAATTCCCCCAGTAAAAGTAGCTGGTGCAAACCATAGTTTATCCATGTTGCCCACATACATGGCTCCAGCCACCCAAGTCAGATCATCGGTTTTTCCATAAGCAAATTCGTCTTTCTGTGCACCGTAATAACTATTACGATCTACGTGCTGAATAGATCCGTATACCGATAACTTGTGCTTATATTCATTCCAGAAATTATCATAGCTAATGCCTCCACTGTTTATTACATGTTTGGTTTGCTCGGTAATATCACTTTCATGGGGTTGCAGATCGAATGCATTACCTCCACGGCGAAATTCGTTTGTAGTATGGTATTCAATATTAATTTTACTAAAGTGTGTAGGGCGATAATATCCTCTCATGCCAAACGTATTCATATTTAATTTACCAATCTCCGAAAAATCATCATCATCCCGGTCGTAGGGATTTCTGTTGCGGTATGTTTCGTAAAGGGCTATACCATACGAATTATCCTTGGCTACCAACGATACATTGCCTCCCATGTATTGTTCCCACGACTGGCCATCCATATTAGAGAGGGAACTTGATACCTGGAAAGAGTTGTTTATAGGGTCTTTAGTTATAATATTAATTGTACCACCCACAGCATTGGCTCCAAATAAGGCCGATCCTCCACCACGAACAACCTCTACTCTTTCAATCATATTTGTAGGAATCTGTTCCAACCCGTAAACACCAGAAAGAGCACTGATTATGGGCCGACTATTGATTAATATCTGTGAATAAGGCCCCTCTAATCCGTTGATTCTGACTTGTGGGAAAGCACAATTCTGACAGTTATTCTCTACACGGAGGCCAGACTGAAAGTTAAGTGCTTTGGCCATATCTACAGAATTAACTGTTTCAAAGAGTTTGGGAGTTATTACATTCACTACAACCGGAGCCGATTTTCGGCTAACTTCGTTCCTGTTGGCCGAAACTACTACTTCGTCAGTAATGAAACTTTCTTCTTCCATTTTAAAGTGTACAATTGCTGTAAACTGTGAGCTTACAGTAACAACTTTCTCTTGTGTTTTATATCCTAATGCTTCAACACGAAGCGTATAATTACCTTCGGCTAGTTTTTTAAACTCAAATTGTCCTTCTTCGTTCGAAACTGTTCCGGTACCTTTTTCTACAATTAATATAGTGGCGTATGGTATGTTTTCGTCTGTACCTTTTACAATAACATGTCCGGCTATCATGTTGCCTTCTTTTATAGGATTAGCCCCATAAAGGTTTATGCTTGCACACACTAGTGCAAGTATATATAGTAGATTTCTCATTTAATAATGAATATATTAGTATAAATAATAGATTATTGGGTGTATCAAAAAGTTCAATCGCACTTTTGATACACCAAATTATAAACATTGTATACATTTTGCTATTGAGCAAAGCGTAAATCTGGGCAAATAATTTAAAATAAGGGAGGTGCTCTTAGTGAAGGGATTCTTAAATGGACTTCCTTAAAAACAGGAGTTGTTTTTATAGGTTGCAATACCTTAATAATAGAACGGAAAAGTTTTTTTAAGGTAATTCCACAATCCGAATTTAATGAAAGAAAAGAGGAAAGATGGACAATAAAATGTAATCCGTCGTCCGGATGTTCGTGTTGTCCGCTAAAAGGGTGAAAATGGGTAACAGGAATGCCTTTAGAATAATGTACATGGATAAATAGAAGTACATTTATCTGATATACATTAAGAACTATAAGTAATAGTAAGGGTAGTATTTTTCTTGTAACCAGTTTCACTATAACCATTTTAGGTTTCGGAGCGCAAAGTTACATAATATTTTCGTATTTTTCATAAGAATGGAAGTAGTTATAGCTCCTAGCGAAGCGATAACTCCTTCCATTCTGAAATATGAATAATTTAGGTTAAATCTTCCATTATTGTTTTTACCGGATTACCTCGTTTCAAATTATTGTGGTTATTCCAGTTTTCCTGCGCTACCTGCATGGTTTGTTCAACCTGCCAGGCAGCTAAACGTACAAGTAATCTTTCGGTAGCCAGTTTTTTGTTTTGGATTTGCGAACGTTCGTCGCTTGCCACAACGCTTATTCCCGATGGAACATGAGTGGCTCTTACAGCCGACTCGGTTTTGTTTACATGTTGTCCTCCGGGTCCTGATGCTCGCAATGTTTGATAAGTAATATCTTTATCATTAAAAGCAAACAATTGGGGAGATTTGTAGCTGTTAATACCTATAAACCAGTTTTTTCTTTTATGATAAATGCGGTAAGGGCTTTGGGCAATCCACTGAATTGTGCCTTGCCATTCTTCAACTAATTGGTTGCAATTGCTTCCTTCCAGTGATAGAATAGCCGAAAGAAGGGTCCGGTTTAGCGGACCTTCTTCTCGGTATAATATCTCAGCATTGAGTTTCATTATCCGGGCTTGTTTTATAATTTTCTCCAAAACCAAAGCTACTACACGGCAGCATTCGGCAGGACCACGGCCAGACGTAATTTGAAGATATATTTTGTTTTCCATTGTTTTTATTCTTTATTCATTCTAACTATTTTAGGCATAAATTTGCCATGTATGTCTACTAACGATTCTTGTGCTGTCATAATACGGTCAATATTCTTGTATGCCAGTGGAGTTTCTTCTACACTACCTCCCAACAGGGTAACACCAGCCTGCGAAAGCATTTTCTTTAAAGCAGATTGTGTAAACTGTTCTTTTGCTTTTTGGCGCGACATAGCTCTGCCTGCCCCGTGTGATGCAGAATTCAAGGATTCATCAATTCCTTTTCCACAAACCAGATATCCGGGTGTTGCCATACTTCCGGGTATCAATCCCAGTTGATTTTTTCCGGCAGGCGTGGCTCCTTTGCGGTGAACAATGGCATAACGTCCGGGAGCTATTTCTTCTCTCCAGGCAAAATTATGGTGATTGCTAACATTGGCTATTGGCTTCAATCCCAATGCCTTACCCAGATTTATACTGATTCTTTCGTGGCAGGCACGGGCAAAATCTCCAGCCAGATTCATGCTTAACCAATATTCTTGTCCGGCTTCTGTATCCAAATTTAACCATGCAAAATGTTGGGCTTCGCGAGGTAGTTTACAAACCTCACGGGCAATGTCGCTATAATGTTTGGCTATGGCTGCTCCCATACCACGCGATCCGGAGTGGGAGAGAAGTGCTACATAATCTCCCGAAGGCAGGTTAAGTGCATTATTCTCTTTTAATTCCAGTTCGCCGAATTCCACAAAATGATTTCCACCACCCGAAGTACCTAGTTGACGAACAGCTTTACCATGTAGAACTTTTAATAATGCAGTTGATTGAAATTCAGCACGATCAAGAATTTCATGTTCCTGACTAAAAGTTAATCCACCTTCCATTCCAAAATGTGTAAAACTCTTTAAGGCCTCCTTTATCCCGTGTGAGTATCGTTTCAAAAAATCTGTTCGTGCATCAAAAATAGTAAGATGCATTCTGCAGCCAATATCCAGTCCTACTGCATAAGGAATAACAGCATTTTCTACAGCCAAAACACCACCTATCGGTAATCCGTATCCGGCATGCGCATCGGGCATTAATGCTCCTGCAATGGTAACAGGTAGTTGCATGGCGAGTTGCATTTGTTGTTTAGCTAAGCTATCAATAAATTTGTTTCCATATGTTTTATAGTTTAAAGGCTCGTTACGTAAGTTATATACTGTGAACTGTTTATTTATTAGGGTAGGCGAAAAGTGTTCGGCCAATTTACCCCATATTTCGTTGTTTTTATATTTTTCCGGATATTCCAATAAATCAGTCAGAATGGTTTTAATAGCATCTTTACTGTCGTGTTTGCAGTGTTTGTTTACTATTGATATTGCTAAACTACGAGCTATATTATTGGTATATCCAAGTTTGCTTAATTCTTTAGGTTGTATTCCCATAATTATAAATAAAGGAAAAAGATGTTGGATACCTTTGATAGTGGGATATAACATACCACTTCAATGTATCAACATTGTTAAATAAGAAAATAGATTGTGTGTACAGGACTAATCAACTGTTATCAAATAGCAGCCGTTATAATTGATAGGTAATAGAACATGAGTTGCAAAGGCTCTTCATCCCGATGAGCCGGCTTAGTCCCCGTCTTGATATTATAATTTCTCCAACATAATTATACCCTTTCTTTAGTTTTAAGGGTTAATAAACTTAAATTTCGGAGCAAAGATAATAAAAAGATTAGAAAAACTAATAAAAGTGAATTTTATTAGTTCATTCATACAAATAAAGTGAATATGCGAATATATGAAAGGAAGAAAGTAAAAACGAGAGTAAAATCATATCTGAAAATCAATAAATTACAGTACCACTGTTTTTTTGAGCTTGAGAAAAAAGTATCACGCTGGTGGTACAAAAGTATCACAGCTAAGATACTTTAGTACCACACCTGTGGCACTTTTGTACCACAGGTGTGGTACTTTTTTCTCATCAGTGTGGCACTTTTTTCTCACTTATGTGATATTAAATATCCTCCAATCCAGCCTTCATTATACCCTCTACCAAACTATTGAGGTATAGTTCCAGATAACTATATCCGCTGTAAGAATCAATATCCCTATATGTTTTTCCTTGAGGTAAAAACGTTGATGCCCACACATCAGGAATTCCATCATTATCACTATCAACAGGTTTTGGAACAGACTTATATTCAATGTAGCCTTCACAATTTGAAGGACTATCAATTATGCCATTGGTGCTGTAAGTTCCTTCGTAAGTGTAGTTTCCTTTTAAAGTTTCCTTTGTAACACGTATATCAATATCATCCTGGTGCAAACTGGCACCAGCTAAATTCAGCACTTTATTATATGCGTTTTCGGCTGTATGAGTACTTACTTTTGCAACATTAAATTCAAAATCCGATTTGATACCTTGAGCAGGTAAAGAATAATCCGGTTTTTCATTGGGGTGTATGCCATTCCAATTATCTTTGTTGGTAGTTGCTATTTCATTAACTACTTGAGGTATTGCCCGAATCTGTGGACAAGAGTCATCGAAATAGTTACCATTCACATAAAAAGTTCCCCAGGTTCCGGGTTTGTTCCGATATAACCCATCGTCGGCATTGGGCGAAAAAATACGGTGTGTTATCTTCCTATTTGTAGCAGTTGATGGGCCAGGTTTATAATAGTTATTCACAAAATTATAGCTTCCGCCTTCGCCCGCATATCCTCCGTTGGTAGGTCCCCAGTTGTAAAACACATTGTTTCTGATGTCTACTATTTCTTTTTCAGGTTCACCAGTGTACCGGCTGCCGCATAACCGTGGGGTGCGGCTGGAATGATGCACCATTAAATTATGGTGGAAACTAGCTTTCTGTCCACCCCAGATTGCTCCATAACCATGATTCCCTTTTCTGTGAACAGATTTATTGAGGCTTTCGCTGATAATACACCATTGCAATGTCATATTACTATTATCATAGAAAGAGGCACACTCGTCTGTACTCCAACTCATAGAACAGTGATCTATTATTATATTTTTTGCCCTTTTTCCTTCCATAGCGTCTTGCTCTGCTTTTTGTTCATCGCCTAAACGACAACGGATAAAACGAACAATAACATTATCTGCATGAATAATAAATGAATGATCTTTAAGACAAATTCCGTCTCCGGGAGCTGTTTGGCCGGCTATGGTAAGATCACCATTTTCAATAACCAGATTTGAATCAAGGTCAATTGTACCCGATACATCAAAAACAATGGTGCGAGGCCCATTTAGTAAAATGCCTTCGCGAAGAGAACCCAGCCCACTGTCGTTCAGATTAGTAACATGATATACAACACCTCCACGACCACCGGTTGTATAGCGCCCGAAACCTTCGGCACCCGGAAAAGCTGGTGTTAGTTGCCACCATTTATCCTCTACTCCAAAAATAGTTTCGGGTGTGTATTGGGCAGCTTCTGCAGCAGTTAACTGTTTAGACCAGCTAACTCTATTGCTAATATCGGAATTTCCTGTGTTGTTATATTCGGCATATCTTGCTGTTTTTTCGCGTTCGGGTTTCTTCCAGTTGTGCCATCCTTCGGGTACAATATGATTTCCCAGATTGCAATGAATAAAAGTTGTGGCTGCAAAATCTCTCCACGGTCTTCCCAGATAAACTTTCTTAATAGCAGGCGAAGCTGTTAATGTACAATTAATAAACACATATCCAAATTTAATGTCTGCTGGGGTAGAGGCCGCAGTTATATATGAATTCCGTTTACTATGTATTTCACAATCCTCGAATATAGCTGTGGCTGGTCCGAATATAAAATCGGTAGTACCTTCAATATAACAATTGAAAAAATATAATTGGGCACCGTTTGTATCAGTGAATACTGTATCCTGGTTACCTAATAACCGACAATTCAAGAAAACAAGTTTATCACCTTCGGTATGTAAAGCAACCGCCTGTCCTAATTGGGCTGCGTTATTTTCTATTGTCAGGTTTTTAAAAGTGATGTTATTACCCTGTACTTTTAGTGTGTATGTAAGAAAAGTCCCCATTTCATTTATACGTGCATGGTCGTCGTAGGTAATGATGGTTTCTTCGGTGTCTTCTCCAACAATTTGTATGTTTTGGATATAAGAAGGAATTATAAACTTTTCTTTGTATGTACCTTTTTTAATATAAATAACTTCTGGTAGCCTGTCGGCATGCTGTAGAGCATCAATAGCTTCGTGTATGTTACGATAAAGTCCAGTTCCGTCACGTGCAACATAAAGAGTGTCATTTTGTGCATGTATGTTCGAAACTATAAAAAAAACGAAAAGTGAAAAAAGAAAGTGTTTCATAAATATAAATATTTCTATTGAGAGATTTAATTTGTGGTAAATGTATGTCATACAAGAAACATTAAGGAGTTTTTTTTGGTGTATTATGTGGAATATTTGATGTTTTGGTGGAATATGAACCATTATATATCAAAGTAAGTTATTTCTTTGTAAATTTGTACCATTTGCATTCTAATTAGATTTTAATATATATGAAAACAATTATTGATTTATTTGAAAGCAGTGTTCAAAAATATGCTAATAATACCTTTTTGTGGGAAAAGAAAACCAACAAGTTTGAACCCATAACCTATAAAGAAACACAGAAACAGGTATACCGGTTAGCAGCAGGGTTACTTAGTATGGGTGTTCAATTCGGCGATAAGATAGCACTTCTTTCGGAGGGTAGAAATGATTGGATTATTGGGGAATTAGGAATTCTTTATACAGGTGCTGTAAATGTTCCTTTATCAGTTAAATTGGAAGAAAGCAACGATTTATTGTTTCGTTTAAGGCATTCTGAATCCAAATATATAATGGTTTCCGGAGCACATCTAAAAAAGATTCGTACCATTATTAACGATCTGCCTTTAATAGAAAAAATTATTGTTTTTGATGAATTGGATGCTTATGATAGCAGCAAAGAAATTCCTCTTGAAAATATATTAAAAGAAGGTGACCAATATCTGAAGGCAAATCATAAAGAACTTATTAAACGAAGCAAATCTATAAAAGGTGATGATATGGCTAATATTTCCTATACATCAGGAACAACAGCCGACCCTAAAGGAATTATGCTCTCTCACCGGAATTATACTGCTAATGTAGAGCAGTCTATGTCTTTAATTAAAATAACTCCTCAGGATAGTAACCTGATAATTATTCCACTCGATCATTGTTTTGGGCATGTTGCCGGGTTTTATTCTTTTATGGCATACGGAGCCAATGTTGCTACTGTACAAATAGGGAAAACACCAATAGAGTCTCTTAAAAATATCCCTTTAAATATCAATGAATTCAAGCCAACAGTAATAATGAGTGTTCCGGCTTTGGCTAAAAGTTTTCGGAAAAACATAGAAAATACAATTCGGAAAAAAGGAAAAAGTACCGAAAAGCTTTTTAAACATGCATTGAAAATAGCTTATGAATACAATAAAGAAGGTTATAATAAAGGTGGAGTTACGCAAATTCATAAAAAACTATTATTGGCAATTTATGATAAATTGATGTTTTCGCGTGTACGAGAGGCTTTAGGAGGCAAATTAAAGTTCTTTATTGGCGGAGGTGCTTTGCTGGATATAGAATTGCAACGTTTTTTCTATGCAATTGGAATGCCAATGTTTCAAGGATATGGCCTTTCGGAAGCAACACCGGTTATCTCTTCTAACTCATTAAAAAAACACAAACTAGGATCGTCCGGAACCTTAGTAGCAAATCTGGATTTGAAAATTTTAGATGGAGATGGTAATGAGTTACCACTGGGAGAAAAAGGAGAAATTGTTGTTAAAGGCGAAAATGTGATGCTTGGTTATTGGAAAAACCCAGAAGCCACAGCCGAAACAATTCGCAACGGATGGTTACATACAGGTGATATGGGATATATGGATAAAGATGGTTTTCTATATGTTCTTGGACGGTTTAAAAGTTTACTTATCAGTAATGATGGTGAAAAATATAGTCCTGAAGGTATTGAAGAAGGTATTTGCGATAAATCTAAATACCTGGAACAGATGATGTTGTACAATAATCAGGATCCATATACTGTTGCATTGGTTGTTCCGGATAAAGAAGCATTAAAACGCTATGTAGAACGTATTAAACCGGGAATAGATTGGAGTACGCGTGAAGCAAAAGAACTGGCACTCAAGAAAATTCAAGAGGTTATTAATCGCTATAAAAGTAATGGGGTATATGCCGGAGAATATCCTGAACGTTGGCTTCCTGCTGCTATTGCTGTTTTGCCTGAACCTTTTACCGAACAAAATCAACTTCTCAATTCTTCTCTGAAAATGGTTCGTGGAAAAATAGAAGAACGTTACAAGGAACGTTTGGAATTTTTATATACTCCCGAAGGTAAGAATATAATAAACGATCAGAATTTGTTTGCATTATAAACAATTATATTACTTAAAAGTGTATATTCGCATAAAGGAAAACTCTATTAAAAATTAAATAGTATGAAGTCAATAAATTATCCTGTAATCCGTTCCATATTTGCTCTAATCATAGGTTTAGTGGTAGTTATATGGCCAGGCGTTGCTGCCGACTATCTGGTTATGACAATTGGTATTTTATTTATAATTCCAGGTTTAATAGGTATAATCGGATATTTTGCTTCTAAAGGTAAAACTGCAAAAAGCCGTTTCCCCATTGAGGCGATTGGTAGTTTCCTTTTTGGTTTGTGGTTGGTTATTAATCCGGGATTCTTTATTAATATATTAATGTATGTTCTTGGCTTTATTTTATTGCTTGGAGGCATACATCAATTGTACACTTTAATAATGACCCGTAAATGGACCAATGTGCCAGTAGCCTTTTTTATTACTCCGGTATTAATCCTGATTGCAGCTTTACTTATTTTGTTTAGTCCACGCGAATCTCAGGAAACAATTTTTATAATAATAGGAGCTACGGCAATTGTGTATGCAGGTTCGGAATTACTTAATTATTTCCGCTTCCTGAATAATAAACCTCAAAATCCTGCAATTACCGATATTGTAGATGCCGAAATAATTGATGAATAATGTATTCATCACTCACAACTCATCACCCAAAATTCAATATGCAAAAATTACTTTCGCTGCCACCTAATTTAACAAACTACTTTTATGAATTAGAAGATGCAAACCGGGAAGAATGGTTTTGTACTTCAGACCCAATAGGGTCTAAAGTTGGTTCAGGTGGAGGCACAGCATGGCTTTTAGACGAGTGTCACCGTTGTTTAGCACCTCAGCAATCGTTCGATCAGTGGCTTGAGGGCGATAAACGTATATTGCTTCATGCAGGCGGACAAAGTAGGCGTTTACCTGCTTATGCACCATCTGGGAAAATATTAACTCCAATTCCGGTATTCCGGTGGGAGAGAGGGCAGAAACTTAATCAGAATTTGCTTTCTTTACAATTACCTCTGTACGAACGGATAATGAAAGCTGCACCAGCATCTTTGCATACACTGATTGCCAGCGGTGATGTATACATTCGTTCGGAACGGCCTTTAAGTCCGATACCCAATGCCGATGTGGTATGTTATGGCCTTTGGGTTGAAGCTTCGTTGGCAACCAGGCATGGCGTTTTTGTTTTAGACAGAAACAATCCGGAACAACTTGACTTTATGTTACAGAAACCCTCAATTGAAGAATTAGAGTCTGTAACCAAAACCCATGTATTTTTGATGGATATAGGAATTTGGCTTCTAAGTGATAAAGCAGTTAAATTATTAAAGAAGCATTCTTATAAAAATGATGCCATGGTACCGGATTACTATGATTTGTATTCTGATTTTGGCTTGTCGCTTGGAAACAATCCACGTATTACTGATAAAGAACTAAATGAACTTTCAGTTGCAATATTACCATTAACTGATGGCGAATTCTACCATTATGGAACAAGTACTGAGTTGATTTCTTCTACCTTATCCATACAAAACAGAGTGCATGATCAACACAAGATAATGCACCGCAAAATAAAACCAAACCCGGCAATCTTTGTGCAGAATGCAATAACCGGAATATCTTTTAAAGCAGAGAACGAAAATTTGTGGATAGAGAATAGTTTTATTGGTCAAAACTGGAAATTAGGAAAGCGCCACATACTAACTGGTATACCCGAGAATAATTTTAATATCCAATTACCCAACGGAGTGTGTATTGACATTGTTCCTATAAATGAAAACGAGTGGGTGGTAAGGCCCTATGGCATGAATGATGCATTCCGGGGAGATTTGCATGATGAAAATACCACCTTTTTAGAAATCTCTTTTGCAGAATGGCTACATCAGAGAAATCTTAAATTAACAGATACAGGTATTTCAAACACAAAAGATATTCAATCTGCCGGATTGTTTCCGGTGGTTGATTTAATAGAAAAATTAGGCACAGTACTTAAATGGATGGTTACAGAACCATTACTGGCAGAGGGAAAAGAAATATGGATGAAGGCAACTCGTTTGTCTGCTGATGAAATTTCTGAAAAAGCCAATCTGGTACGCTTGTATCAGCAAAGAGAAAAGTTCTGTAAAAACAACTGGGAAATACTTTCCAGGAATTATGAAAAAAGCGTTTTTTATCAACTTGATTTAGCAAATGCTGCCGAAGAATTTACCCGGTTAAATCTTGATACCCCTTCCGTTCTAGCCGAAGATGCAACAGTTATGACTCGTATTCATAACCGGATGCTTCGAAGCAGAATCCGGAAACTAAAAGGAGAGGAATACATTACAGAAGAAAATTCTGCCTTTGAATTGCTCAGAGAAGGTTTATTAGGTGAAATCAAAAATAAAAAAAGTGACCCTCATTTAAATGTATATAACGATCAGATAGTATGGGCACGTAGTCCGGTACGCATTGACTTGGCAGGCGGATGGACAGACACCCCTCCTTATTCTCTGTTCTGTGGAGGAAATGTAGTAAACCTGGCTATTGAATTAAATGGTCAACCACCTTTGCAAGTATATATTAAGCCCAGTAAGGAATATCAAATAACCTTACGATCTATAGATATGGGAGCATTGGAACAGGTTACTACTTTTGAGGAACTGGCCGATTATAAGAAAGTAGGATCTCCTTTCTCTATTCCTAAAGCAGCACTTGCTTTGTCTGGTTTCCTACCATTGTTTTCTAAAAATAAATTTAAATCACTGAAAGAGCAATTAAAAGCTTTTGGTGCAGGTATTGAAGTTACCTTGCTGGCAGCAATTCCTGCAGGTTCAGGTTTGGGTACCAGTTCTATTCTTGCTTCAACTGTATTGGGAGCAATAAATGATTTCTGTGGTTTAGCATGGGATAAAAATGAAATCTGCCATCGAACCCTTGTTCTGGAACAATTGTTAACTACAGGTGGTGGCTGGCAAGATCAATACGGTGGAGTATTTCATGGTGTTAAATTGCTACAATCAGAATCGGGTTTTGCACAGAATCCACAAATACGTTGGTTACCCGATTATCTGTTTACCTTACCCGAATATAAAATGTGTAACCTGTTATATTATACAGGCATTACCCGTACAGCCAAAGGTATTCTGGCAGATATTGTAAGCGGCATGTTTCTAAATTCATCTGCTCATTTAAGTCTGTTAGCTGAAATGAAAATCCATGCATTAGATATGAGCGGAGCCATTTTGAAAGGCAGTTTTCAAGAGTTTGCAGGATTAATTAATAAAACCTGGCAACAGAATAAAGCATTAGATAGTGGTACAAATCCTCCTACTGTAGAAGATATTATAAACCGGATTAAAGATTACACATTAGGATATAAATTACCTGGTGCAGGTGGTGGCGGTTATTTGTATATGATTGCCAAAGACCCACAAGCAGCAATCCGCATCCGTGAGGAACTAACCAACAATCCGCCCAATTCATGTGCACGGTTTGTTGATATGGAGCTTTCGGATAAGGGATTACAAATTTCGCGATCGTAACATCTTAACGCTAAGTTACGCCTAGTTTCGCAGAGTATACTATATTATTATACTCTGCGAAACTAGGCGTAACTTAGCGTTTAAAAAAAATCATAGAACTTAGCGTTATAATTTAAAGATGCATAAAATGGAAAATCAAAACAAAATAGCAGCTCTATTCGATTTTGATGGAGTTGTTATGGATACAGAACCACAGTATACTATATTCTGGGACAAACAAGGACACAAATATTTGGATGAAATAGATTTTGGAAAGAAAATAAAAGGGCAAACCTTGAAACAAATCTTTGATAAATATTTTTCTGGTATGTACGAAGAACAGGATCAGATAACAAAAGGATTGGATAAATATGAGGAAGATATGACTTACGAGTATTTACCAGGGATTAAAGATTTTATAGGGGATTTAAAAGCAAATCATGTGAGAACTGCTTTAGTAACCAGTTCAAATGAAAATAAAATGAATAATGTATATCATGTTCATCCCGAAATGAAAGAATTATTCGACCATATACTCACAGCAGAATGCTTTACCCGTTCAAAACCCGATCCGGAATGTTTTCTTTCAGGAATGAAGTTGCTGGATGCCACTCCTGAAAATTCAATTGTTTTTGAAGATTCATTTCATGGACTGACAGCCGGAAGGGCTTCGGGAGCTACAGTTGTTGGATTAGCAACAACAAATACTAGAGAATCGTTAGAGGGTAAAGCTGATATCATATTAGATGATTTTAAAAGCATGACCTTTGAAAAACTAAAGCAGCTGGTATAATATAAATTATTGTTATACCTTTGCGCCCAATTTGTTCAGAAAATAGGTATTAATCTAAATCTCAACTAGTTATGTATTGTAATTTCCGGCGGCTTTATTTCGCCAACTTTTTTCTGTTTATTTCAATTTATATGCTGTTTCCAGTATTACCACTGGCAATGGCAAACCAGTTGGATATAACCATAACAGAAGCCGGTTACATTTTTATATCTATGATAGCAGGTCGTATTGTTGCTGGACCTTTTGTCAATTATCTGATAGATGCTTTTAAAAGGAAATACCTCTGTATAACGGCATTGATAACAGTTTTAGTAGCAACAATAGTTTATCAGGTAATTGATAATAAAGAAGAAGCTTTCTTTTTATCCTTTATTCAAGGTGTTGCTTTTGGGGTTATTAGCTCTTCACTTATCACTATCTCTATTGATATCACTCCATCCGAATATCGAAATAAAGCAAATATTATCTTGGGTTGGTCAACCCGACTGGGAATGTTTCTGGGTATAAGTATTGGAAGTTTCTTTTATCTTAATACCAATCTAACCTATACAGTATATGGAGCTTTGTTTTGTGGAGTAATTGCAATCCTTTATTTATTTCTGGTCAATATACCGTTTCGGGCTCCGATTGGTTCCGGCTTATTATCATTAGACAGATTTCTTTTGCCCAGAGGATGGGTTTTGATTATAAATATGATAATGGTTGCCTTTGTGCCAGGGTTGCTTGTACCTTTAATACATTTTAAAGCAGAATCATTACTAATGATTAATGGATGGAAAATTCCCTATTTTTTTGTAGTCATATTAGGTTTTGCTACTTCAATTCTCTTTAAAAGGTTTATCAATAAATCGAATGGAAAGGTAGCCATCTTGTCTGGTTTAACCTTGTTGGTGCTTTCGGTTTCATTTTTTATACTTTTTAATTCCATTTTGGGTTTAGCTATTTCAGGTGTTTTACTTGGCATATCCCTTGGCTTGATTACTCCCTTGTTTTTGATGATGTTTGTAGAGTTATCCAGTCATTGCGAACGAGCTTCTGCCAACAGCACAAATTTATTATCGTGGGGCATAGGACTAGCTATCGGATTGTGTGTTTCCTGCTATCTGAAAGATAATTATAGTTCCCTCATTGTGTATCAAACAGCTATGTTTTTTGCTTCTTTTGCACTTCTCTATTTTGTGATTTTTACTTATCCTTATTACTTGAAGAAAAAGGTTCGATAGAAAGTATCATATAAATAATGTGTAAGAATCCTTTCGTTTATTGGATGAAAGCAAGTTTTATGTTACTTTTGTAACTTGTTTATAATAAAACGCGTCATTCAATAAACGACTGATTATAATGATAAAGAAGATAGTTATAACCCTTTGGGTACTTTTTGCTATTGTTGTATTGGCATGTGTAGGAATCTTTGCAGCTATAGCTACTGGAAAAATAGGTTATATGCCCCCGGTAAAAGAACTGGAAAATCCCAATTATAAATTTGCAACCGAAATATTCTCGGCAGATGGTAATCTGCTAGGAACATGGTCATTAAGTACGGAAAATCGTGTTTATACAGGATATGATGAACTTTCTGCCGATTTGATAAAAGCACTAATTGCAACAGAAGATATTCGTTTTTCCGAGCATTCGGGTATTGATGCCAAAGGATTGGCAAGAGCTGTTGTAAAACGTGGAATCCTGATGAAGAAGAATGCAGGTGGTGGTAGTACTATTACTCAGCAATTATCTAAGTTGCTTTACTCTCCTAAAGCTGACGATTTTATGGAACGTGTACTTCAAAAACCTATTGAATGGGTAATTGCAGTAAAGCTTGAAAAATATTATACCAAAGAAGAAATTCTAACACTATATTTAAATAAATTCGATTTCCTGAATAATGCTGTAGGTATTAAAACAGCTGCACATACATATTTCAGTACCGACCCAAAGAATCTTAAAATAGAAGAAGCTGCTACCTTGGTAGGGATGTGTAAAAACCCCTCATACTATAACCCGCTTCGTTTTGCCGAACGCTCTAAAGGCAGACGAAATGTAGTTATTGAACAAATGGAAAAAGCAGGATATATCACCAAACAACAAAGTGATTCTTTACAAGCATTACCTTTGACATTAAAATATAATCGGGTAGACCATAAAGAAGGTTCGGCAACATATTTCCGTGAATACTTGCGTGGGGTTATGACAGCAAAACAACCTGTTAGAAGTGAATACAAAACCTGGCAGAAACAAAAGTTTTACGATGATTCAATAGCTTGGGAAACCGATCCATTGTTTGGTTGGTGTCAGAAAAACAAAAAGAGAGACGGCTCAAATTACAGTATTTACACTGATGGTCTTAAAATTTTTACCACTATTGACTCGCGCATGCAACAGTATGCCGAAGAAGCTGTTGAAGAGCATCTGGGAGATTTCCTTCAGGATCGTTTTTTTGCTGAGAAAAAAGGAAGATCAACAGCACCTTATAGCAGCCGGTTGAAAAAAGATGAAGTTAGTGCTATCTTAGATAGATCCATCAAACAAAGTGACAGATACCGTTCAATGAAAGCCGCCGGAGCATCTGATGCAGAAATAGAAAAAGCATTTAATACTCCGGAATCAATGTCTGTATTTACTTGGAAAGGCAATAAGGACACAATACTTACCCCATTAGACTCGATTAAATACTACAAACATTTCTTACGCGCCGGATTTTTGTCTATGAATCCGATGAATGGGCATGTAAAAGCTTATGTTGGCGGTCCTAATTACAACTATTTCCAATACGATATGGCAATGGTAGGGCGTCGTCAGGTAGGTTCAACAGTAAAACCGTTTTTATATACATTGGCTATGGAAAGCGGGTATACTCCATGTGATGTAGCAAGGCATGTAGAATATACACTTTTTGATGAAAACGGAACGCCATGGAGCCCCCGTAATAGTATAAAAGACAGATATGGAGAAATGGTTACACTGAAATGGGGGTTGTCACGTTCAAGTAACTGGATATCTGCCTATTTAATTGATAGATTAAATCCTTATGCGTTGGTAAGGTTGATTCATGACTTTGGAGCACAGAATCAGGATATTGTAGCCTCTCCTTCATTAAGTCTCGGACCATGTGAAATATCTGTAGGAGAGATGGTGGGCGCTTATACTGCTTTTGCTAACAAAGGCATCAGGGTATCTCCGTTATTTGTGACACGTATAGAAGACAATGAAGGAAATGTATTGGCCACATTCACTCCCCGCATGAAAGAAGTGATAAGTGTATCAAGTACTTATAAAATGTTAGATATGCTTCGTGCAGTAGTAAACGAAGGAACAGGTAACAGAGCAAAAAGAATTTATCAAATAAAAGCTGAAATAGGCGGTAAAACAGGAACCACTAATTATAATTCGGATGGTTGGTTTATTGGTTTTACTCCTTCATTGGTATCAGGTGTTTGGATTGGAGGTGAAGAACGTGATATCCACTTTGACACCATGACTAACGGACAAGGAGCAGTTATGGCCCTTCCCATCTGGGGGATTTACATGAAGAAAGTACTTGCTGATGAAACATTGGGATACGATCCGGAAGAAAAATTCCAATTCCCAAAAGGTTATTCACCATGTGGCCCCACTACACCTTCTTCTTCAGAATCGGAACAGTTCGAGCTGGGAGGTCTGGACGATTTATTTAACTAAAAACATGCATGTATATTTAATATGCATGGGCAGTAATTCAGGCAAAGAGGAAAAACTACTCTTTGCCAGAACACACTTAACACACTTATTCTCATCAATCATATTTGGTGAAGAAATTGAAACCAAGCCATTATTTATTGCTAATGATTCCCTTTTTTTAAATCAGGTTGCCAGATTTGAATCGGAACAAAATCCGGAAGAAGTTCGATGCCTAATGAAACAGATAGAATCTTCTGCAGGACGAACTAAAGAAGATACAGCCAGGGGAATAATAGCTTTGGATATTGATATTTTAATGGTTGATGATATTGTGCTTAAACCGGAAGATATGAAACGTCAATATGTGATTGATGGAATTAAAACAATATTAACGAAGACTAGAAAATGAAATTCTTAGCAATTATACCGGCCCGATACGCATCTACACGTTTTCCGGCCAAACCTTTGGCGGTTTTAGGAGGCAAACCTATGATCCAAAGGGTATATGAACAAGTATTGGGAGCATTTGAAGATGTATACGTAGCCACAGATGATGAGCGGATTGAAAATGTTGTATTGGGATTTGGTGGAAAAGTAGTTATGACATCATCATTGCACCAAAGCGGAACTGACCGTTGTTATGAGGCATATACCAAAGTTCCTGGAAATTATGATGTTGTGGTGAATATTCAGGGCGATGAACCTTTTATTCAGCTATCGCAATTGGAAACGATAAAAGAATGTTTTACCGATTCATCTGTTCAGATTGCTACTTTAGTTAAACCTTTTGCAGCCGAAGATGATATTGAAATGCTTGAAAATCCTAATTCTCCCAAAGTAATAGTTGATAAGAATATGAATGCACTGTATTTTAGTCGTTCAGTAATTCCTTATCAGCGTAATGTAACCAAACAAGAATGGCTTAAACATCATATCTATTATAAACATATTGGCCTTTATGCTTATCGTTCGGATGTGTTGAAAGAAATAACAACATTAGCACAATCATCATTAGAGTTGGCCGAATCTCTTGAACAACTGCGGTGGCTGGAAAATGGTTATAAAATAAAAACAGGAATCACACATGTAGAAACAATAGGTATTGATACTCCCGAAGATTTACAACGTGCCGAACTGTTTTTGAATCAAATAACAGAATGATGCCCGAACGTAAAACCCAACCATCGATACAACCTTTAGACAAAATCAATATCCAACACCCGGAGAAGATTGTAATGCCCAATGGTATACCTGTGTATGTTATTAATTCCGGTGAACAGGATGTTATTCGTATGGATATTGTTTTCAAAGGAGGAAGTTGGCAACAAGCTTACAAGCTACAAGCCCTTTTTACCAACCGGATGCTTCGTGAAGGAACCGAAAAATATTCGGCTGGAGAAATTGCAGAGAAACTGGATTATTATGGTGCATGGCTTGAACTATCCAGCTCTCTTGAATATGCATACATTACTTTATACTCGTTAATAAAGTATCTTCCTCAAACATTGGAGATTCTTGAATCAATAGTTAAGGAACCGGTTTTTCCGGAGAAAGAGCTTTCTACTTTATTAAAAGCCAATTTGCAGCAGTTCTTAATAAATTCTACCAGAGTTGATTTTATTGCTCACAGAAATCTGCTGTCTTCATTGTTTGGCGATCAGAATCCATGTGCCCGTTTGGTGAATGAAAAAGATTATGAAAAAGTAAACCGGGAAATGTTATGCGAGTTCTATAGATCATCCTATCACTACAAAAATTGCTCTATTTACTTATCAGGGAAAGTAACCGAAAGTACAAAATCACTTATTGAAAACTCTTTTGGAAAGGATAAATTCGGAAATGGTAATAATCAGATAAGCACTATCGATTATCCAATTAGTACCATTAAATCAAAAAGAATTTTCACAGAATGTAAGGATGCTTTGCAAAGTGCGGTTAAGCTGGGAGAATTTTCTATTCCTCGCCAACATCCCGACTATTTAAAGCTACGGGTATTAATAACTTTATTTGGCGGATACTTTGGTAGCCGTTTAATGTCGAATATTCGTGAAGATAAGGGATACACTTATGGTATCTCTGCCGGATTGTTCTTTTATCCGGGAACAGGTTTATTAACTATCAGTACTGAAACAGCTAACGAATATGTAGACTCTTTGATAAATGAGGTATACAGGGAGATTGATGTTTTGCAAACAACAAGAGTAAGCGAGAAAGAACTTTCAATAGTAAAAAATTATATGATTGGAGAAATGTCTCGAAGCTATGAATCTTCTTTAGGTTTGGCTGATGCATGGATTTTTATTCATACTTCGGGGTTGGATAATTGTTTTTTTGATGATTCGTTGAAAGCAGTAAAAGAAACAACTCCTACTGATTTATTGGATTTAGCATGCAAGTATTTAGATAAAGAAAACTTAAAGGAAGTTATAGCAGGAAAAAACTTATCTTAAAATTTTTGCAGAAGTCACGGATTTCAGTGATAAGTTATAACTTTGTCAAAAACAAAATGAATAAAATAAAAGAGAACAAGATGAAATACATATATACACTACTCGTTTGCATATTCTTTTCACAAATAGGATGGGCCCAAAAAAACATTAAAATAGGTACTTATAAATTTAAAGACGGCTCTGTATATACAGGAGAACTAAAAAGTCGTAAACCCAATGGTAAAGGAAAAACTGTTTATCAGAATGGAGATGTTTATGAGGGTGAATATGTGAAAGGATTGCGTGAAGGATTGGGAATTCACATGCTTTCCGATGGTGAGAAATATGAAGGTCAATGGTTACAAGATAAGAAACAAGGACAAGGTATCTATTATTTTTTGAATAATAATAAATACGATGGAGCGTGGTTCGAAGATCTGGAACAAGGAGAAGGCACCATGTATTATCACACCGGAGATACTTACAAAGGAGCTTGGAATATGGGAAAACGCGAAGGTACCGGAACATACACCTGGCGCAACGGTTCGAAGTATGTAGGCGAATGGAAAGACGACAAGAAGAATGGAAAAGGTACATATACCTGGGACGATGGAGCTAAATACGAAGGTCAGTGGAAAAATGATGTTCATAACGGAAAAGGTACTTTTCTGTACTTCAATGGTGATAAATATGTTGGCGATTGGTTAAATGGAGTACAACACGGAAAGGGTATTTATTATTTCAGTGATGGTGACCGTTACGAAGGAGCCTATAAAAACGGACAACGTACAGGTGCCGGAATTTATTATCATGCCAATGGCGATAAATATGTAGGAGAATTTAAAGAAGGTATGCAACATGGACGGGGTACATTAACCTGGGCACATGGAGCAGAATACGAAGGAACCTGGGTTGAAGATAAACCTGAAGGAAAAGGTAAATACCGGTGGAGCAACGGAGATATATATGAAGGTGAAATGAAAAATACTCAACCTGAAGGACAAGGTACCTTAACCCTAAAAGACGGAACCATATATAAAGGTAATTTTGTGAATGGTTTAAAAGATGGTAAAGGAGTAGAAATTGATTCCAATGGCGTACGCTATGAAGGAACCTTTAAACAAGGCATAAAAGATGGTCCGTTTGTTGAAACTGATAGTGCAGGGAAAGTTATTCGTGAAGGCTCTTACAAACAAGGACGATTAGGAAAGTAATAGAAGTAGTTGAATAAGATAATTGAGGTAGAGGAAGTAAAGTAGTTGAGTGATTTTTATACTTTACCTTCTCTACCTCATTTTATTTTACTAACTTCCCCGAAAATGAACGATTAACCAACCAAGTTGAATCAAATTTATACCATTAGTTAGCCATTTACAGTGTAATTTAGCCAACTGAATAACCTGTTTATACGAACTCTAATATCAAAATAAAAAAAATGAAGAGAACACTATTAATCTGTAGCCTTGCTACGTTAGGGCTTATGGGATTTGCACAATCCAATGAATGGAAGAATCCCGAAATCAATGCTGTTAACCGTGCACCGATGCACACTAATTACTTTGCTTACGAGTCTGTGGATACTGCCCAGAAAGGAGTCAAAGAAAAATCAGCTAATTACATGACCTTAAATGGTATATGGAAGTTCAATTGGGTAAAAGATTCGGATGGCCGGCCGCTTGATTTCTATCGTACCGATTTTAATGATAGGGGATGGGACAATTTAGCTGTACCGGCTCTTTGGGAATTAAACGGATATGGTGATCCATTGTATGTGAATACAGGTTATCCATGGCGTCCTGTCTTTCAGAATAATCCTCCTGAAGTACCTGTAACCGATAATCATGTAGGTTCTTACAGAAAAGAAATAACTATTCCGGCCAACTGGAACGGTAAGGAAGTTTTTGCCCATTTCGGTTCGGTAACATCTAATATGTATTTATGGGTAAACGGAAAATATGTAGGTTACAGTGAAGATAGCAAACTGGAAGCCGAATTTAATCTTACCAAGTATCTTAAACCTGGTAAAAACCTGATTGCATTTCAGGTATTCCGCTGGTGTGATGGAACTTATCTGGAAGATCAGGACTTTTTCCGTCTATCGGGTGTAGGACGCGATTGCTATCTTTATGCACGTAATAAGCAATACATTCAGGATATTCGTGTTACTCCGGATTTGGATGCACAATATAAAGATGGTACTCTTGCCATTGAAGTATGGATGAAAGGTGGAAATGTTGATTTAGAATTAACCAATGCGCAAAAAGAAGTAGTTGCTACAGCCCAGGTTAAAGGATCAGGAAAACAAACAGTAACAATGCAGGTTGCTAATCCGGCTAAGTGGACTGCCGAAACTCCTAATTTGTATACACTAACTGCACAATTAAAAAGCGGTAACAAAACATTGGAAGTAATTCCTCTTCGTGTAGGTTTCCGTAAGATTGAAATGACAAATGGTCAGATATTGGTAAACGGTCAGCCGGTATTGTTTAAAGGTGCAAACCGTCATGAAATGGATCCCGATGGCGGATATATAATTTCGCGCGAACGTATGCTTGAAGACATTAAGATAATGAAGCAATTCAATATTAATGCTGTACGTACCTGCCATTATCCGGATAACAACCTTTGGTATGATTTGTGTGATGAATATGGACTTTATGTTATAGCCGAAGCTAATGTAGAATCTCATGGTATGGGATATGGGGACAAAACGCTTGCAAAGAATGCATCGTATGCAAAAGCTCACATGGAACGTAACCAACGCAATGTTCAACGTAGTTTCAATCATCCTTCTGTTATATTTTGGTCGTTAGGTAATGAAGCCGGATTTGGTCCTAACTTCGAAGCTGCTTATACTTGGATTAAAGCCGAAGACAAATCTCGTCCGGTTCAGTATGAACAAGCACATGGAAATGAATTTACTGATGTGTATTGCCCCATGTATCTGGATTATAAAAGAAGTGAAGAATATTGCCAAAAGAATCCTTCTAAACCTCTTATCCAATGCGAATATGCACATGCAATGGGTAACTCACAGGGTGGTTTCAAAGAGTACTGGGATCTGATTCGCAAATATCCTAATTACCAGGGTGGTTTTATCTGGGACTTTGTAGATCAGTCTATTCGTTGGAAAAACAAAGACGGTGTAGAAATCTATGGATATGGTGGTGACTTTAACCGTTACGATGCTTCCGATCAAAACTTCTGCGACAATGGTTTGATTAGTCCGGACCGTGTTCCCAATCCACACATGTACGAAGTAGGATTCTATCACCAATCAATCTGGACAACACCTGTTAACCTGCAAACCGGTGAAGTTAATATATATAATGAAAACTTCTTCCGCGATTTATCCGGATATTATATGGAATGGCAATTGTTGGCTAATGGCGAAGTACTACAAACCGGAATTGTTCAGGATTTAAAAGTTGCACCTCAACAAACTTCAAAACTGAAACTTAATTATTCGTTAGAAGGCATTTGTCCATGCAAAGAAGTGTTGTTGAATGTTGCATATAAATTAAAATCGGCCGAAACTCTTCTTCCTGCAGGATATGTTGTCGCTAAAAACCAACTGATTGTAAAAGAATACAAAGCTGCTGAATTAGCTATTGAAAATGTAGCTTGCACTAATGTTGCAGTTGTTGCTCCTTATGTTGAAGAAAACGATAGATATTATCTGATAGTTAAAGGAGAAACATTCCGTTTAGATTTCACACGTCACAATGGGTTCTTGAGCCGCTATGATGTTGAAGGACAAAAACTAATGAATGATGCTGGTATGCTTACACCAAACTTCTGGCGTGCTCCAACCGATAATGATATGGGAGCTAACTTACAAGCAAAATACAGAGTATGGAAAAATCCGGAATTGAAATTAACTTCTTTGAAACATACTACAGATAATAATCTGGTAACTGTGACTGCCGAATACGATATGCCATCTGTATCAGCAAAATTATCTCTTACTTATGTAATCAATAATAAAGGAACAATTAAAGTAACACAGAAAATGACTACTGCCGGTAGCGATGTACCCAATATGTTCCGCTTTGGTATGCAAATGCAAATGCCCGAAAACTACAGCTATATTGATTACTACGGCCGTGGACCAGTTGAAAACTATTCGGATCGTAAAACAGTAACTGATATTGGTCGTTATCGTCAAACAGTAGAAGAACAGCCTTATGCATATATCCGTCCTCAGGAAACCGGAACTAAATCCGATATTCGTTGGTGGCGTCAGTTAAACAGAGGTGGTTTTGGTTTGGAATTTGTTGCTGATGCTCCATTCTCTGCTTCAGCATTGAATTATACTATCGAATCATTGGATGAAGGATTACGCAAACATCAAAGACACTTCTCTGAAGTAAAACCTGTTGATTATACCAATCTATGTATTGATAAAGTACAAATGGGATTAGGATGTGTAAATAGCTGGGGTACCTTGCCACTTGAGCAATATCGTATTCCTTATGGAAATTATGAGTTTAACTTTATAATTAAACCCGTAAAGAATAAAGTGAAATAAATATGTAGTATTAGTATAGAAAAAGCAGGTATCCATCACGGCTACCTGCTTTTTTTTAATATACAGTAAGAGATGTGTGTGTCAGAATTATTAAATGATTAACCTTACTGTAAACTGTGTGCATTCATGAGATTAGTGTACTTGCAACAAAATAGGTAGGATCATTAGCATAGATATAAATAAGTGAACCACCTTTAAGCAGGTTAATTATTGCTTTACTTACAGTTTGGGGTATTGCAGGACATCCTAAACTCCGTCCAAGTCGTCCGGTAGAGTTAATTGTGGCAATACTGGAATATGGTGCAGCGTGCATCACAATTGCTCGGGCTTTAGCCATATCATTGATGCCTTTTTCAAGCCCGTTGAGTACCAGCGAATAACCGTTTTTTCCGTTATAAGTATTTTCGGTCAGAAAGAATCCCAACGAACTTTTATATGAACCGTTTTTGTTCGAAAAAGATGTTGCATATAAATTACCACTATTACGCCCATGAGCTACCAGTGATTTATATAGCAATTCTTTGTTCTTTAAATCAATAACATATAAACGCTCTTCGGTTGAAGGTTTGGAATAATCAATGATGGTGATAATTTCCTTTTTCTTTTCTTCTATTTTATTGTATCCTGTAATGGCTTGTTCAAATAGATTGTAGCTCAGAATCTCGTTGAGATTCATTTCCTCATACAGTTTCCACGTATCGGGTAATTTCGGTAAAGAAAATACCTGATCATTCTGCTCGTTGAATCTTGGATGCGTAAATGGAATAATGGATAGAATTATAACACTAAAAATCAGTCTCCTCATATCAGCTTCATCGTTTTGGTAGATCAAAGTTATTATTTATTCTTGTTTTACTAAGATTTAACCCCGATTTATAACTTTTTTTTGTGACTTCTAACTTTAAAAAGATATATCTCTTTATTTTCTACAATAAGTCTTTGTTTAATGATTACAGATTTATACCTTTGCACGAAATTTAAAACCCCAAGGTAATTACTATTTAAAATGAGTAAAAAAGCGCCATTCATGGTATTCTCGGGCACTAAATCGAGATATCTGGCTGAAAAAATCTGTGCAGGTCTTAATTGTCCTTTAGGCAATATGAATATTACGCATTTTGCCGATGGAGAATTTGCTGTTTCCTATGAAGAATCGATAAGAGGTTCGCATGTGTTTTTGGTTCAATCCACTTTTCCTAATTCAGACAATCTGATGGAACTTCTCCTGATGGTTGATGCTGCCAAAAGAGCTTCTGCAAAAAGTATTATTGCTGTTATTCCTTATTTTGGGTGGGCACGTCAAGACAGAAAAGACAAGCCACGCGTTTCTATCGGTGCTAAATTAGTTGCCGATTTATTGTCTGTAGCCGGTATCGATCGTTTAATTACGATGGATTTACATGCTGACCAGATACAAGGTTTCTTTAATATTCCAGTAGATCATTTGTATGCTTCGGCAGTATTTTTGCCATATATCGAATCTCTGAAACTAGAGAATCTGGTAATTGCTGCTCCCGATGTTGGTGGATCGAAACGTGCCAGCACTTTTTCTAAATATCTGGGAGTGCCTTTGGTGCTTTGCAATAAATCGCGTAAAAAAGCAAACGAAATAGAATCAATGCAGATTATTGGTGATGTAGAAGGCATGAATGTAGTACTTATTGACGACATTGTTGATACAGCCGGTACAATAACCAAAGCAGCTGATGTAATGCTGGAAGCTGGTGCAAACTCGGTTAGAGCAATTGCCAGTCATTGTGTTATGTCCGACCCTGCATCGGAAAGAGTATTGAATTCTGGTTTGGTTGAAATGGTGTTTACCGATAGCATTCCTTTCTGCAAAGAATGTAATAAGGTAAAACAGCTAAGCATTGCTGATATGTTTGCCGAAACTATAAGACGAGTTATGAATAACGAATCTATTAGTACACAGTATATTATCTAAAAAAACACATCAAACGAAGGAATTGCAACTTCGTTAATTTACAGAAACACAGAGGTTGTTTTATTATTAAAATAACTCTGTGTTTTTTTATATCTTTACAAATATGGACAGTTTAAAAATACAGAGAGAAGAGGTATACTATCTTTGTGGAATTAAACAGAAAACCACAGATTTACTGATTATAACATGTAATTAGTAAATCTGTGGTTAATATTAATGTTTTTGATACAGCTTTAAATTAGCGTGCAGCAAAATAAATTTGATTCATTACATACTGACGTGCAGCCATAACTCCTTCTGCATCGATAGATACATTTAATGAAGTGCCTTCTGAAGTAAAGATTTGTGCAGTTCCATCTTCGTTAAACTGAATAAGTTCTTTATTGTAGTTTTCGGCAACTACATTCCAAGTATTGGTTTCTTGGTTATAAATAAGTTCAACAGGAGTTTCGCCTTCTTTCGAAATAGAATAGCCATTTTCAAGCGTTTCTACTAAAAAGTCTCCGTTTTCACCTTTTACCTTTTTAACTTCGCCTACATTAGCAAGTGGGTTATTACCACTCCAAAATTCAATTGAGTTTATTACCAAAATGTCTGCCAGATAAGAAATTTCATACACTGGTATTATGTAGAATGCAAAGAAAACCAGTTCGTTTACAAATTTATTATCACTGATTTCGTTATTCCAGGATAATAAACGATTTGAAAGAGAAAATGAACCAATGCACGAACTGAATAGAATAGAACAGCTAAGTACACATGCACAAATTAGCGACAATTTGTTTTTTTTCATAATTTTGTAATGTTTTGGTTATTAATTAGTTATGCGACTTTAACCTATAAAATAGATTAAATTAGGTATGCAAATATAAACAAATTATTATTTAAAGGTTATCTTCTTCTTTTATTTATTTCTTTGCCTAAAAAATAGTCTACAGAAAATTTACCCGGACCAGCTATAAACATTAGGATATAAACTGCCATATAAGCAAAAGCTAACTCTTTAACAGCAAATGGATCGCCTCCATGAATAACAAAGAAGGCCATTGCCATTGTAAATATCATTGGTATTGTAGCCAATCGGTACAGAACTCCAAATATAAAAGCAATAGCACAAACTAGTTCTGCAAAAATAGCTAAACCAAGTGATATAGCACTTCCAACGCCCAACGGATCGGCAAAGATTGTAGAAAGCTCACTCCAATTGCTCCATTTTTGTATACCATGGGTCATTAAGAGTATTCCGAAAATAATTCTTGCCGTTAGCAAGAGCATTGAGATACCTGTAGAAGCAGGTTTAGATGGAAATAGAAACTTTATAAACATATCGATATATTTTAAATTATTACTTAATAACAGCAAAATTGAAACAAAACTCCTCTACCAGGAAGTTTAAAAGTGTGAATTTGCCAGCACTGCCAACACACTGCCGCTTATTTGCCTGATTAACAGCTTATTAAAGCGTGCTGGCAAAGTGTGCTGGCAATTATATTTACACTTTGCCAGCACGCGAGATGTGCATGAAACAACTTGTTTCATTTTTATTTTGTACAGTGAAACAAGTAGTTTCCTATATAGAAAACCAACAGTTTCATGCATAGAAAACAAGTAGTTTCCTATATAGGAAACTGTTGGTTTCATACCGTGAAACCGTTGGTTTCCTACTGTGAAACTGTTGGCTTTCTACAGTGAAACCCTCATCTAAATCGCAAGGAAGTCGAAAGTACCTATTATATTCCCTGTTGAATGTAATTTTCAAATATTACACGCGATATGCGCGATATTATCTGCGCATTTGTTTCATCATTTTCTTTTGAATCTTTTATGAAGATAGCTACCGAATAACCGCTTCCATTGGGTAAGGTAACAAAACCTACATCATTATCGGCTATCTTTATACCTTGTGCATTTCTGGATGAGTTTCCGGTTTTATGACCAACAGTAAGATGCTCGGGTAATAAACCTTTTATTTTATTAGGTCCGGTAGTTGTTTCTATAAGAATGGTTTTCAGGTAATCATTATATTCGGGTGAAAACAAATTTTTCGCCCTGAATAATTCTACTAATTTTATAGCTTCCGATGGGGTTGTCCAGTTAGTGTAAACAGCATCCGGGTTTTCGGTCATGGCTTTTTCATTGCAACAGATAGCTATATTTTCAATACCAAGTCCTTTAATATAAGTTTCTACAGTTTCTGGACCACCTATATAGTCGAAGAGTATATCACAGGTATTGTTGTCGCTTTGCGATACTGTATATTTAAGAAGCTCCGAAATAGGAATTGTAATATTACCTTCTGGGTGTTTATCTCTCAATGGACTGTATGTGTTGGGCAATAAATCTTCCTTTTTTATGTGAATCTCAGTATTCATAGAAAGATTATTCTTTTCCATATAATCCAATAATGCCATAGCAACATGGAGTTTGTAAACACTCATCATAGGATATTTTTGATTGTCGTTAATTGTTAACTGACTCTTACCGTCAAAATTAACAGCTACACCAACAGTCGCATTTTTTCCTTTAATAATAGATAGAATTTGATTTCTTAGTGAGTCATGTTGGGCATAACCAGTCAGATAAAATCCAGATAAACAAATAAATAATAGTAAACGGTTCATAATCTATAATTAATATTTAATTCATTGTTATAATGCGGATAGCGTTATTTATAACAATCTTATTACTTCATTTGTTTACCTTGTGTGCTGGTAAAATCAGGCTAAAAACAGTGGCGATATTATATTGTAGCAAATTTCTTCCAGATATTTCTCATCGATATAGTCGAAAGTATTAAGTAATTCACTGTCAATATCCATAACTCCCCAAACATTATTATCGGGAGTGAACAGTGGAATTACAATTTCCGATTGCGACAATGAACTACATGCTATATGACCCGGAAACTGTTCTACATCAGGAACTACATATGTTTTCTTGTCTCTCCATGCGCTGCCACATACACCTTTTCCTTTTTTTATTCTTGTACATGCCAAAGGCCCCTGGAAAGGTCCTAATACTAACTCTTCTTCTTTCACAAAATAAAATCCTACCCAGAAAAAATTAAATGCTTCTTTAAGAACTGCTGTAACATTAGCAAGATTAGCAATCAGATCACTTTCGTGTTCTGTCAACGATTTAATTTGAGGCAATAAAGCAGTATATATTTTTTCTTTATCGTTTCCGGTTGGTATGTATAATTCTTCTGCCATAATAGTGATTTTTTCTGCAAACATAAACAAAATATTTGTTTGTACAATCTGAATAAAAGCTATATCTTTATAGGCTTTTAATTATAAAATATATTATGACTAAGAAAATATTTTTAGTAGTTATACTTATGACTTTTGTAGGTATAACTTCGGCTTTGGCAAAGGATATTCGTACTGCGATTTTTAAAGTAAACCAAATGGAATGCCAAAATTGTGAAAAGAAAGTTCGCAATAATATAAAATTTGAAAAAGGACTGAAGAAGATCGAAACCAATCTGGAAAATAAAACTGTAACAATAACATACGATGCAGATAAAACTACAGTAGAGAATATACAAGCAGGCTTCAAGAAGTTTAATTATGAAGCTAAGTTTGTTGAAGAATCCAAAGAGGGAGAAAATAAAAAATAACTCCGAAATATTCATGAATCTTTTCTTTGAAGATTGGGGTCTTATACCTTATAATGAAGCATGGAGTAAACAAACGGAGCTTTTCAACGATTTGATAGATAAGAAAATTGCTGGAAAACCATACAAGAACTATGTTATACTCTGTGAGCATCCACATGTCTATACGCTTGGCAAGAGTGGAAAAGTAAACAATATGCTTTTAGGTGAGGAGCAACTTAAAACAATAGGTGCAACTCTTTTCCATATTGACAGGGGAGGTGATATTACTTATCACGGCCCTGGTCAGTTGGTTTGTTATCCAATAATTAACATCGACGAAGCACATCTGGGATTAAAAGCTTATATTTACAAGTTAGAGGAAGCTGTGATTCGTATATGTGCATCCTATAATGTTTCTGCCGGCCGAATGGCAAATGCTACAGGTGTATGGTTAGATGTTGATAAGCCTACTGCACGAAAAATATGTGCTATTGGTGTGCGTAGCAGTCACTTTGTAACCATGCATGGATTGGCTCTTAATGTAAATACCGATTTAAAATACTTTAGCTATATTAATCCCTGTGGATTTATTGATAGGGGAGTAACTTCCCTGCAAAAAGAATTAAGCAGGGAAATTGATATGAATGAGGTTAAAGAGAGACTGATTGAGGAAATAGCGTTACTTTTTAAGATCAAATAAGTAGCTTACTCTTCCTAAAATAGTAGTGTGGGCAGAACGACTGAAAAAATCTTTTTTGGTGTTGTTGAATATATCTGCCAAACCGAAATAATACCTTCCTTCAAGAAGAAAATTCCCAGCTTTTGTACGTATTTCCAAACCTAATCCACCAACTATTCCATAATCAAACTTTTTTTCTGCATCCTTGTGATACTGTTCTATAATAGGGCGCTCTGTTGTTGAGGTGTCAGTAAATGGATCGCTAAACTTTTCACTCTCATTTAATAAAAAGGCTATTTGTGGGCCAAGATTTATAAAGAAACGTGCACCACGCTCTTTCCCAAAAGCCAGATGTGCAAGGAATGGAATTTCCAGATAATTCATACTGCGGCTGTATTCATCGTTCGAGTCATCTTCGATCAGCTCTTTCCAGCCTCTTTGTGTATAATTTAACTCAACTTGCAAACCGCAAATCATAGCAAAGTATTTTTCCGAAATATAGCGTGCTGTTATACCACCACCAAATCCCATTAAGCCACTTTGTTTAATTTTAGGTGTAAATGAAACATTACTATAATTTATTCCTCCATTAAAACCTATTGCAAAGTTATTACGCAACTCGCCTACTTGCGACATAGCTGGTAGGGTTATCATTATAATAAGGAGGAGAATATATCTTTTATACATATACTGTACATTAAATTATTGCTTAATCAAAATCCAGTTTGGTTAATTCGTAGTTCTTATCAAAATGAATGAAGAATACTTTTTTATTGATGAATCCACCCCAGTTATTTACTCTTTCGAATTTAAAACCGGTTTGAATAGATTGCACATCCATTTTTGAGATATTTGCTTCTAACCCAGTACCATACTTGGCCAGCCCACTTAAAAAGAAGAAACCTGTATCATAACCTAGCATGCCATATTTAGGATATATGTTAATCATTTCTTTAGAGTATTCTTTATGATACGAGTTAATGAAATTTATTGCTCTTGGCAACAAATTATTGGTGTAGAACGATGAATAGAAATAAGTATCCAATTCAAAGAAACTATTTAAATGATCTTTTGTATATGTTTGCCATTTAGGATATCCAAATAAACTTATTTGCTGTTTAGGATCTTTTGCCAACAACTCTAATGTTGGTAGAATCTTTACTAAAGTTTGATCGCTTTCCGAACTGGGAATAAAAATATTTTGCTTGTCGGATTTCAAAGAAGCCCTGAGAGTAGCCACATTCGAATTACCACTAAGTGTTTGAACTGGTATTTTTTGTTTGTTGAGTTCTGTTTTTAACCCAGTCAGGAAACTGGTTTTATCATCATCATCTTTCCCCATATCCAGAATGATAACGTTAGCATTACGGAAGTTGCGTACAAAATGTTCGTAAACTTCAGAGTATAAATAAGATTGTGGAGGGTTTATCTGATAGATCAATGGGTTTTGGTAAACTTCATCAATGCGCGACGAAACAGGTATAACCAAACGGATATTATTCTCATCGGCAAAGTCGGAAAGTGGCTTTACATGTTCCTGATAAAGAGGGCCAAAGATAATATCCATATTCTTTAATTCCGGTTTCTTTATGATGGCGTTAATAGAAGATTGTTTATTTCCTGAATTATACACATGAATATCCATCGAAACACCAACCTTTTTCAGCGAATCTACAGCCATAAGAAAACCTTCGTAATATTCAATCATTCTGGCTGCATCTGCTTGTTTGTCACCATCAATAATAAATGGAAGTATCAAAGCAGCTTTTATTGAAGCCAACTGGTGTGGAACTTCCTGATTTTCCTTGAATAGTTCGGTATTTGAAGGTATAACCAATGGTTCTTCGTCTTTATTAGTTTCCATTGGAGGGGCAGGGAAGGGGATACATAACAGTTGCCCTTTTTTCATTCCGTCTTTCAATTCCGGATTTGCAGTGATTAATTCTTCTTCCGATATATTATAACTGCGGCTAACACTAAAAATTGTTTCTTTGCGTTTTACCTTGTGCATTTCACGGCAGCGTGGAACAACTGCCGCAGGAATTTCTGGTGTAGGTTCAATTACTTCAACTTGTTGTTTAGCTGCAGGAATACGAATCACTTCTCCGGTTCTGAAATTAGCAGCACTAAGTCCAGGGTTTTCGTCGGTTATATCTTTAGCTGTTACATTATATATTTTGGTTATTCGATACAATGTTTCGCCTGCCTGAATAGTATGAAATATATCTTTGGGTGTTTCTTCTGTCTTTGGGGTTACTTGTGGAATTTTTAAAGTTTGGTCGGTGTATATCTTTTCTTCGCAACCCGGATTAAGTTTGATTATATCATTCTGGCTAACACCATACATAATTGAAATGGAATATAAACTTTGTCCTTTTTCTATTTTATGAAGAAAATAAGTAATATTTTCCTGTGCCTGAATAGTTATTGCATACAAACCACTTAGGAAAATAATGAAAAAAATTCTTTTTAAAGATTTCATTTATGATGCTTTATGATTATCTAATTAGTCTACTGTACAATCTCAAGGGCGCAAAGGTACAAATAAAGTAATAAAATTCTATACAGAATGCGTTAAGAACTTAAAAACTTATAAACTTCGACATATATAAGCCTAAAATAAAATTTTATTTCGAGTGGAAATTGTAATTTTGCATTAAATATTATTTGATGATGCAAGAGACAGAATATATAAACGTGTATGGTGCGCGCGTACACAATTTAAAAAATATTGATGCTGAGATTCCCCGCAATAGTTTAACTGTAATTACCGGATTAAGTGGTAGTGGTAAGTCTTCTCTGGCTTTTGATACCATTTTTGCAGAAGGACAACGAAGATACATTGAAACATTTTCGGCTTATGCCCGTAATTTTCTGGGTAATCTGGAACGTCCTGATGTGGATAAAATAACAGGTTTAAGTCCGGTTATATCTATTGAACAAAAAACAACGAATAAAAATCCCCGTTCAACAGTAGGAACAACTACCGAAGTTTACGATTATTTGCGTTTGCTATACGCCAGGGCAGGAGAGGCCTATTCTTATTTGTCTGGCGAAAAAATGGTGAGATACACTGAAGAACAAATCATTGATCTTATTCAAAAAGAATATGGCAACAAGAAAATCTATATTTTAGCTCCCCTTGTTAGGGCACGTAAAGGACATTATAAAGAATTATTTGAGAATATCCGCAAAAAAGGATATCTGAATGTTCGTGTAGATGGCGAAGTGAAGGAAATAAAGCATGGAATGAAGCTCGACCGCTATAAAAACCATGATATAGAAGTGGTTATTGACAAACTGGCAGTAAGCAAAAAAGATGAAAATCGCTTGAAACAAAGTGTAGCCATTGCTATGAAACAAGGTGATGGACTAATCATGATCCTGGATTTTGATACAATGGAAGTTCGTCATTATAGCAAAAGGTTGATGTCGCCTTTAACAGGTTTATCTTATAAAGAACCTGCTCCTCACAATTTTTCATTTAACTCTCCACAAGGAGCTTGCCCTAAATGCAAAGGATTGGGCGTAGTGAATCAGATTGATGTTGATAAGGTTATTCCGGATAAGAAACTTTCTGTTTATGATGGTGCCATAGTACCGTTGGGAAAATACAAAAACTCAATGATATTCTGGCAGATAGCTGCTTTGTTGGAGAAGTATGATACAACCCTTAAAACTCCAATGTCGAAATTGCCAGATGATGTAATTGAAGAGATATTATATGGATCTGATGAACGATTAAAAATTAAGAATTCTGTTTTAGGTACTACATCCGATTATTTTGTGACCTACGAAGGAGTAGTAAAATACATTCAGATGTTGCAGGAAAAGGATGCGTCGGCTACGGCACAAAAATGGGCAGAACAGTTTGCTCGAACTTCCGTATGTTCGGAATGTAAAGGAGCTCGATTAAATAAAGAAGCATTGCACTTTCGTATACATGATAAGAATATCTATGAACTGGCAAACATGGATATATCTGAACTCTATGATTGGTTGATGAATGTAGACCAATACCTTTCAGAAACTCAAAAGAAAATAGCAGTAGAAATATTAAAGGAAATTCGTACTCGTTTAAAGTTTCTTCTGGATGTAGGGCTCAATTATCTGTCATTAAACCGTAGTTCGGCTTCTTTATCCGGTGGGGAGAGTCAGCGTATTCGTTTAGCAACTCAGATCGGCTCTCAACTGGTAAATGTTCTCTATATATTGGATGAACCCAGTATCGGATTACACCAGCGGGATAATTTACGCCTTATAAACTCTTTAAAAGAGTTGCGGGATATTGGTAACTCGGTTATTGTGGTAGAACATGATAAAGACATGATGTTTGCTGCCGATTATGTAATTGACATGGGACCGAAAGCCGGACGTTTAGGCGGTGAAGTTGTTTTTGAGGGAACTCCTAAAGAAATGTTATCTACAAGTACTTTGACTTCACAATATTTGAATGGAGAAAAAGAAATAGAGATTCCGGCAAAACGACGCGAAGGAAACGGAAAAATTATCCGATTGAAAGGAGCCAAAGGTAATAATCTGAAAAATGTAGATGTAGATTTTCCTTTGGGAAAGCTTATATGTGTAACTGGAGTATCCGGAAGTGGCAAATCTACTTTAATAAACGAAACACTTCAACCTATATTGTCGCAAAAGTTCTATCGTTCGCTTCAAGACCCATTAGAATATGATTCGATAGAAGGACTTGAGTATATAGATAAGGTGGTAAATGTAGATCAATCGCCATTAGGTAGAACCCCTCGTTCTAATCCGGCTACCTATACCGGAGTTTTTACGGATATACGTAACTTATTTGTAGAACTTCCGGAAGCAAAAATCAGAGGATATAAACCAGGACGTTTTTCTTTTAATGTAACTGGTGGACGGTGTGAAGCTTGTTCGGGTAACGGTTATAAAACCATTGAAATGAACTTCTTGCCGGATGTATATGTACCCTGTGAAATTTGTCATGGTAAAAGATATAACCGTGAAACATTGGAAGTACGGTTTAAAGGGAAATCTATAGCTGATGTACTTGATATGACCATAAACAGGGCTGTGGAGTTCTTTGAAAATGTTCCTCAAATACTGAATAAAATAAAAGTTATTCAGGAGGTAGGGCTTGGATACATCAAATTGGGGCAAGCATCTACTACACTTTCGGGAGGTGAAAGTCAGCGAGTGAAACTGGCTACGGAATTATCGAAACGAGATACAGGAAAAACTCTCTATATTCTGGATGAACCTACTACCGGATTGCATTTTGAGGATATCCGGGTTTTGCTGGGAGTATTAAACAAACTCGTAAACAAAGGAAATACCGTTATTGTGATAGAACATAATCTGGATGTAATTAAAGCTGCCGACTATATTATAGATATGGGTCCCGAAGGAGGTAGAGGTGGTGGAGAATTACTTAGCTATGGCACTCCCGAAGAAGTTGCCCTCAGCACAAAAGGGTATACACCTCAATTCTTAAAGGAAGAACTGGGTATTGGCAAGAGTAAAAAGAAAAAATAGCAATGAAAATAAATAAAACCAATGCTGCCAGATTATTGGACCAAGCAAAAATACTATATGAACTGATTCCCTACGAAGTGGATGAAAATGATTTAAGTGCCATACATGTAGCTGCTGATTTGGGTGAAAACATCGAGCAGGTTTTTAAAACATTGGTACTTCATGGTGATAAAACCGGTTATTTTGTTTGCATTATTCCAGGAGACAAGGAAGTTAATTTGAAGATAGCAGCAAAAGTTTCCGGGAATAAAAACAGTGAGATGATTCCAATGAAAGATCTCTTATCTGTAACAGGCTATATACGGGGAGCATGTTCTCCTGTAGGCATGAAAAAGCGCTTCCCAACTTATATTCATGAAACATGTTTGGATTTTGAATGTATATATGTAAGTGCTGGCCAAAGAGGGCTACAGCTTAAAGTCAATCCGCAAGATTTGATACGAGTAACTGAAGCTAAACCTGCTATTTTGTATTAAAATGATAGAATAACGCATCTCGACCCACTTATTCCTTTTGCTTTACGTGATAAAAGTTTAAATATAATTGGGTTTTTGTGCACTAGTAACTATATTTGCATTGAATAAATATAATATTAATATACTTAAGTTTTAATTCTATGTTTAAAGATCAACCAAAAGGGTTAATATCAGCTGCCCTGGCCAATATGGGTGAGCGTTTTGGCTTTTATATTATGATGGCCATTCTTACCTTGTTTATTTCATCGAAGTTCGGTTTGTCCGAGACAACAACCGGTTACATCTATTCTGCTTTTTATGCTTCCATTTATTTGTTGGCTTTAGTCGGCGGATTAATTGCGGACAAAACAAAGAATTACAAGGGCACTATTTTAGTGGGAATAATTTTAATGGCTGTAGGTTATCTTGTTATTGCTATTCCTACACCAACTCCTGTTCCTAGTTTCTGGCCATATTTGTTACTTACTTGTTTTGGGCTTTTAATCATTTCTTTTGGAAATGGTTTGTTTAAAGGAAACCTTCAAGCCTTGGTTGGTCAAATGTATGATAACCCTAAGTATTCGGATAAACGAGACTCTGGTTTCCAAATTTTTTATATGTTTATTAACATTGGTGCCATGTTTGCTCCATTTATTGCAATTGGTGTTAGAAACTGGTGGCTAAAGGTGCACAACTTTGATTACAATGGTTCTCTTCCTGAATTGTGTCATGAATATATTGCTAAAGGTACTTCAATGGCAGACGGCTCATTGAATAGGTTAACAGAATATGCTAGTGCTGCAACATTAGATGGAACACCAGTTACTGATTTATTGGCTTTTTCAAACAACTATTTGGATGTGTTCAACAGAGGATTTCAGTATGCTTTTGCTGCTGCAATTGTTGCTATGCTAATATCTTTGGTTATTTATATTATTAATAAAAGTCGTTTCCCTGATCCAGCTAATAAGACTCTTGTAAATAAAGATGGCACTGCTAAAATATCTAAAGAAGAAATTCAAATGAGTGCTCATGAAATTAAACAGCGTATTTATGCTTTGTTTGCTGTATTTGGTGTGGTTATCTTCTTTTGGCTTTCGTTCCATCAAAACGGATATTCACTAACTTATTTTGCAAGAGACTATGTAAACCTTGACATTATTAATATTGATTTAGGTTTCACTACTATAAAAGGAGCTGAAATATTTCAGAGTGTAAATCCATTCTTTGTTGTGTTTTTAACCCCACTTATAATGTGGCTTTTTGGTGTGTTGAAAAATAAAGGCAAGGAGCCTTCAACTCCAATGAAAATAGCTATTGGTATGGGTATTGCTGCATTGGCTTATGTATTCTTAATGGTGTTTTCGTTTGCATTACCTGCAAAAGAAGCATTATCGGGTATGACTGCAACCGAGTTGGATGCAATGAAAGTTACACCATGGGTTATGGTAATCTTATATTTTATACTAACTGTTGCCGAGTTGTTTATTTCCCCGCTGGGTTTATCGTTTGTGTCTAAAGTTGCTCCTCCACATTTGCAAGGTATAATGCAGGGTGCATGGTTAGCAGCAACTGCTATTGGTAACTCGATATTATTTATTGGAGGTATACTTTATACAAACGTACCACTATGGATTTGTTGGTTGGTATTTGTAATAGCTACAGGGCTTTCAATGATAGTTATGTTAAGTATGGTAAGATGGCTAGAGAGAGTAGCAAAATAAAAGATAAATAATAGAACCTACAATAAATAAAAAACGAGAGGATTAAACATTCTCTCGTTTTTTTATTTATAATCAATTTTCTTTCTGAACTATTGCAGTTAAAGTTTTGAATATGATTTTTATATCCAATGAAAAAGAAAATGTCTTTGCATATTTAACGTCCAATAACCTACGCTCCTCTGCTGATATTTTCTTAGGATCACCTTTTTTCTCTACTTGCCATAACCCCGTCAGACCGGCTGGTGCCATAAATCTATCAATATAATCATCGCTTGTTAATTGTTCGGCTTCATCGAGTGGGAGAGGGCGATTTCCTACCACCGACATATCACCTTTCAGTATATTTATTAATTGAGGTAGTTCATCGATACAGTATTTTCTGATAAAACGACCAACTTTTGTTGTATTTATATTGTTTTCAGTGTCTTTAGAGGTTTGAATTATGTAGTCTTTTTCTGAAACAATATAATCATCTGATATAAGTACAACTTCGTTTTCCATGTCATCTTCCGTCAAATCATCAAAATCGAATTGTTTTGAGTTGTTGGCCACAGTGTACATTGAGCGGAATCTCAGAAAATCAATAATCAGATAATTTGTTCCTACTCTTTTTGTTTTATGTAGAATGGGTCCTTTGCTTTCAAAGCATATTGCTAATGCAGTAATAATTAATATAGGCGATAGAATAATCAGAGCAAGAGAAGAGAAAACAATATCAAAGACCCTTTTCCATAAAGGTAATTTGAATACTTTGATCTGATATGACCTTTCCTTTTTCTGTGAATGATCTTTTCTGCGTTTATCGTGGAACTGAAAAATTTCATCAACTTCTGCTTGTGTTGTATTTGGAGATAAGGTGTTGTTGATCCCTGCTTTCAAATATAGGGGAGCGTCTTTTCCCAGTGAAAGCTCTGTTATTAATACAATGTATACAAGCGGATGCTTCTGTCTGATCTCTTTTATGTCCGAAATTTCCTTTTCCTTATCTTCGTGCTCATAAAATACTATTATATCCTCCTCATTCTCAATTTTATTTATTGAAGGAATTGCTTTATGGTAATCATTAGCAGAATAGAATATATTTCTTCTGGATAATTGGGAGAAATCCTTTATGAATTTCTTATTTTTTCCAATGTATATTATATATTGCATGCTGGTAATTATTGGTTAAGTATTTTTCTTATCCTTGTTTTAATTTCTAAAGGGTTAAAAGGCTTAAGAATATAATCGGCAGCACCTTCCTCTAATAATCTTATTCTTTCGGTTGTACTTTCTTCGCTGGTAAGCATTATTATTGGAATGGACTGAAATAATTCATTTTTTTTCATGTAGCGAAGAAACTCATCACCCGTCATTACCGGCATTCTAATGTCTGTTATAATAAGATCTGGAAAGTCTCCGTTTTGCAACCAGTCGATTGCTTTTATCGGATTTTCAAAATAAATGAAGTCATATTCCTTTGAAAGATAAATAGCTATCACTTTAGCTATCGTTTCTTTATCATCAATTAATACGATTTTCTTTTTCATTGATTTAATATGTTTATTAAAATAGCATTTTTATTCTGTGTTTGCAAAAATACATATATTTATTGATTATGACATTTGTGTTTAGAAATTTTCTTTGTTTCTCCCCGAACGTATTTCGTTGGTTAATTCATCTATTTTATCGGTTAATTTCTTAACCTTTTCTTCCAATTCATCATTGTTGTCGCTAACCATGGCATCAACAAATATGGAATTAATAAAAGACATTCCCAGAATTCCACCGAAAAACAAGATTAAAACAAAATATAGTTTGGTTAACAAGGCACAAATTTCACTTGTTCGTTCAGCAATTAAATCAGGTATTTCGTACCATCCTTCAGTCGAGAAAACTCTAAAAACAGAATATATAGATAGTAATGGGTTGGCAAAATATTCGGGAGCAATGTTTTTATAAATAGAGCATGTTACTACCGAAACAATAAAAATAAGGATGATAAAGGATAAAATAATCAGTGATGAAGTTTTCAATGCGTTGTTAACTCCATTAATTATTAAATTTATATTGGGAATAAATTTTAAGAGTCTCACAGACTTGAATATTCTGAGTACTCTTAGCGAAATAATGAATTCAATAGAAATATTGTTTCCTGAGTATACATAACTCAATAATAAGGAGGCAAATGACAAAGACACTACAACAAAATCAAGCTTATTCCAATTGCTTTTCAGGTACTTCTTTAAACCATAAGTATTACTTTTCAATATAATCTCTACTAAAAAAATGAGAGTGAAGTAATTGTCCAGACGATAAATATATATAGGTATATTATTGAATTCCTGGATAAAGATTATAATTGCGTTCAGAAATATAAGTATCAGGATAAACTTATCATTAAAAAAGAGTTTCTTAATTGTGGCTATGACATTATTCATATTAAGTATTATTGCTAAATGGTGTTTTTGACCGAGAATATGGCAAATATATATAAAACACCCCATAAATAGGAAAAAGGAGATAATTAATTGCAGGAAAAAACAAAAGTCCATAAAAAAAGCACTCCTGTATCGACCGCTGTCACAGGAGTGCCTACACAAAAACTAAACTAGACTTAACTAAACTATTCTATTCCAGAGTTTCACAACTCCTTTTCTCTGCTACAAAAGTACATACTTAATTTTAATTACACAAGTGTGTATCGACAAATTAATCAATTTTATCGACTAATTCGCAAAATTAGCTTCTTTCATCCAAATATTTCTGGAAAGCTTGTTTGTAACTGTCGCTTACCGGAATATATGCTTTTTCAAAAACAATGCGTCCGCGGTCTATTATTTTTATTTTATCTTTTTGTACAATAAATGATCGGTGAACACGCATAAATTTAGAATCCGGAAGCAATTCTTCCATAGATTTCATGCTCATAAGTGAAAGAATGGGACGGGCATTATCTTCGGTATATATCTTTATATAATCTTTTAGTCCTTCGATATATAATATTTTTTTCAATTCTATTTGTAACAACTTATAATCGCTTTTTACATAAATACAATCGATTTCATCTTGTGTTGAAACTCTTTCGAACCACTGAACTGCTTTGTTTGCTGCTTCCAAAAAATCAACATACGAAATCGGTTTAAGAAGATAGTCCAAGGCATTTACCCGATAGCCATCTAATGCATATTGCTCAAATGCTGTAGTAAATATAATTCTGGTATGCTTATCAACCATCTTAGAATACTCTAACCCATTTAATTCAGGCATTTGGATATCAAGGAACAAAAGATCTACAGGGTTTTCTGTTAGATTTTTCATTGCTTGAATTGCACTTGAGTACTTTCCGTTTAAACTTAAAAAGGAGGTTTTATTCACATAACTTTCCAATAGGCTTAATGCTAATGGTTCGTCGTCGACAATGGCACAGCTTAATATCGTTTCTCTCATGTTTTAATAACCAGTTTTGAAAAATATTCTTTATCATCATCTGAAATGTTTTTTTCCCATGTGTACTTTCCGGGGTATAACAGTTCCAATCTTTTTTTCACCTGAGGCAATCCAATTCCTGAGCCACTTTTATCATTATCGGTTTTGGGGTAATTACTATTACGTATTTCGCATGTAATTTCTCCATTTTTTTCATATAATGAGATAAATATATAGCTTGGCTCATCAGAAGATATTCCATGTTTAAAAGCATTTTCTATTAATGAGATAAAAATTAATGGTGTAATCAGAATCTGATTGTTTGATGCAATATCAATATGTGTTTCAAGCTTAACATTGGGAGTTAGCCGTATACGCATTAGTTCGATGTAATTGCGAATAAAATCAGCCTCTTTTCCTAATGGCACAAAATTCAATTGATTGTCGTATAGCATATATCGTAGCAACTTGCTTAACTCTTGAATGGCTTGTTGGGCTTTTGTTACATCGAATGCTGTAAGCGCATAAATGTTATTTAATGTATTGAGCAGAAAATGTGGATTAAGCTGGTTACGCAGATTTTTAAGTTCGGCTTCGGTACGGTTTTTCTCTGCATCTTTTCGTGCACTTTCAATCTCTTTCCATTTTTTTGTTATCCGTATAATTGCACTGATGCCTGCTGTAAATATCAAACCTACCAGATCCCTGAGTATGAATGTCCAACCACCTGGCCGTGGTTTACGTGGCCCCGGTTTAAAATGTTCTGGATGAATATTAGGAGGAACAGTAATACTTTGCCAATAATGCAGAAACACACCAATTATACTTATTAAGATAATATTATATATAAGGTATAACAATGATTTCTCGCGGAATAAATATTGTGGAATTAAAATTAAATAGTTTATATAAAAAACAATCATAAAGGTGAATGGAACCATAAAATGCCTAACATGGTCCTCCCAGTTAAAATTCACATAGTTCCGGTCGATAAACATCAATGGAAACATAATGATAATACTCCAACATATAACATGGAGGAGTATTTCCATAAAACGTTCTTGTTTACGTATTTGTGTTTTCATAAAACAAATATAAACATTTAATTTTTATTCATAGCGTATTGCGTCTATCGGATCAAGATTTGCTGCTTTTTGTGCCGGATACCATCCAAAGAAAACACCGGTAACAGTACATACTGCAAAACTTAACAAAACACTCCACATTTGTATGGCTATAGGCCAGTTTAGAATGGCTTTCACAACAAAAGATGCTCCGACTCCTATAAACACTCCTATAATTCCACCTGTTATGCTAATCAGGATTGCTTCTATAAGAAACTGGCTGAGAATATCTATTCCTCGTGCACCTACCGACATGCGGAGTCCGATTTCGCGGGTACGTTCTGTAACACTTACATACATAATGTTCATAATACCTATACCGCCAACAATTAAACTGATTCCGGCTATACAGGCAAGCAAAGTAGTCATTAAGTCGGTAGTAGAACTTAGCATGGTGCTGAGTTCTTGTTGCGAACGTATAGTAAAATCACTCTCATCGGTTTCTTTGAGTTTATGATTGTTCCGTAAGATCGATTCGATATCATCAATAGCCAATTCCGTCATATCTTCTGTTAGCGCAGATGCATATATTCCTTGCAAGTAAGTTATTGCCAATACACGTTTCATGATGGTAGTGTATGGTGCCAGCACAACGGCATCCTGATCTTGCCCCATAGAGTTGTAACCTTTGGGTTTTAAAACTCCAACAACCTGAAAAGGGATTTTATTGAAGCGAATAACCTGTCCCACAGGATCGGATCCATCGGGAAACAAATTGTCTACAATTGTTTTGCCTATTACACATACTTTGGCACTACTTGCAATATCCTCTTCGGTAAACATGCTACCGCTTTCAACTGTTAACTGACGGATTTCAAGGTAATCTTTGTTCACCCCGTTAACACTCGACGGATAATTATTGGCACCATTAATGAATTGGCCAGAGCTGGATACATTAGGACTGATTGCTGATAGAAACTTGTTTTCGTTACTCAACCTGATGTAATCTTCCAACTTCAGGGTTTGCATAGCACTTGGATCCATACGTACCCCGCCACGGCGTTCTGCTCCGGGATGTATCATAATCATGTTAGAGCCCATTTCGGATATCTGATCCTGAATGCTTTTTTTTGATCCCTGTCCAATGGCAAGCATGGTTATAACCGAAGCCACTCCAATAATAATACCAAGCATGGTTAAGAATGCCCGCATCTTATTATTAGCCAATGCCCGAAGGGCTATTTTAAATAAATTTGTTCCATTCATAATGTAAACTTTTACCTCCTTAATTATAATTCCTCGGGGAGAGGTAATCCGGCCAATGTTTCGGCTGCCGAATATATTTTATTGTTCACAGTATCTTCTTTTACCCGTCCATCCCTTAAAACAATGTTCCGGCTTGTATATTGAGCTATCTCAGGATTATGGGTTACAAAGATGATTGTTCGTCCTTCGGCATGCAGTTTCTGGAACAATACAAGTATTTCGAAAGAAGTTCGGGTATCCAGATTTCCGGTTGCTTCGTCGGCCAAAATAACTGCTGGGTTATTAACCAACGCCCGGGCAATGGCCACACGTTGCATCTGCCCACCACTCATCTGATTACTTTTGTGCTGTAATCTGTCGCCTAATCCTACATCTTCCAACGCTTGAATTGCACGTTGCTTACGCTCTGATGCACTGACAGATGCATTATACATAAGAGGTAATTCTACATTTTCGATTGCAGTAGTTTTAGGAAGCAGATTGTAACTTTGGAAAACAAACCCGATTTTACGGTTTCTCAATACCGCTCGTTCACTTTTACTCATCGTTTTTACTGGGATACCGTCCAACAGATATTCGCCGCTGGTAGGAGTATCCAAGCATCCCAGTGTGTTTAGAAGAGTTGATTTGCCCGATCCGGAAGTACCCATAATTGTTACAAATTCTCCTTCGGTAATAGTGAACGAAATATCCCTCAAAGCATGTACAGTTTCAATGCCAACTTGGAAATCCCGTTTTATGTTTACTAATTCGATTATTTTCTTGCTCATAGTTTTTTTCTTTTCTTGCTATCTTCTTCCACCACCTGGAGGGGTTGGCATAAATGGAGAAGATTCTTTTTGTTCGCCATTTTGAGGAATAGGGATTTGCCCCGGCATTTGTCCGATAACAACATCCGATACTACTTGTGTTCCTTCGCTTATTCCCGATTTGATTTCTGTAAGAATACCATTACTGATACCAATTTCTACCGCATGTGCAGTAAAGACATTCCCTTGGCGTGTCCATAGTTTATTTTTGCCTGGAACATCGTTTATAATGTCTTCTTTGCCAACAATTGGTTCAACTGGGGTAAAACGCAGAGCTTTGGACTGAACAGTCAATACATTATTAATCTCGAGTGTAAATATGGTTACATTAGCTGTTAATCCGGGTTTCAGCTTTAAATCCGGGTTATGTGCAGATATTACAACTTCGTAAGTAACTACATTGTTGGTTACCGTTGCTTGTTGCCTGACTTGGGTTACATACCCTTCAAATGTGTCATTCGGAAAAGCATCAACAGAGAAAGATACACGCAATCCTTCTTTCACTTCACCTATATCGGCTTCATCTACATCGGCAATAACCTGCATAGCTGTGAGGTCGTTGGCTATGGTAAAAAGGGTAGGAGTACTGAATGATGCAGCTACTGTTTGTCCTTCCTCTACTGCCCGGCTAAGTACAACACCATCAATAGGAGAGTAAATTGTTGCATAGCCCAGGTTTGTTTCGGCTTTTGCCAAATCATTCCTACTAATGTCATACGAATTCTTAGCCCGTTCATAGTTATACCATGCCGATTCATAATCAGTTTCAGAAACCAATGTTTTCTCATGCAAGGTTTTCATACGGTTATAATTTAATAATTGATATTCGTATTCGGTCTTAGCATTTTCCAAATTACTTTTCTTACTGGCTAGCTCGTTCAGAAGATTTGTTTTGTCGAGTTCGGCAATGATTTCTCCTTTCTTCACTTCGCTGTTATAGTCAACATATATTTTATTCACTATACCCGAAACCTGTGTACCTACTTCTACCTGTGTAACAGGTTCCACTGTTCCTGTAGCTGTAACAGAGTTGCTAATGGAACTTCTCGAAACAGTTACGGTTTGATACATAACGTTGTGTTTTGCTGTTTTTCCGAAGAAAAACCAACCAATAGCACCAACTACAACTACTCCAATAACGATAGTTGTTATTTTTTTCTTATTCATATTCTGGTGTTTTTAATATTTTAAATAGATATATCTTCGCCTTGATAGAAGTTTAATAGTTGTAAGCTTAAGATTGCCATGTATTTAGCCTGAAGTACTTCCTGCTGAGCTGATTGAAGATTATTTTTTTCAGTTAGCAATTCAACCGTATTTTTCATTCCTAAATTGAATTGTTCGTTAACAAGTTCATAACTGGTTTCGGAACTACGTAGTTTTTCCATTGCTGCTACATAGCGTTGCTGTGCACTTGTTGCATCTAACCAATATCCTTCTATGGTGCGGAAAAGTGCTTTTTCTTCGTTAGCCATATCAAGTTTGCTGCTTTCATAATTGAGGCGGGCTTTTTGAACAGCGCTTTTGGTTTGCCTATTATTAAAAATTGGAACAGAAAGAGATAGCCCCAGAGAGTTATTCCAACCGTTTTTAACTTGTTGGGCAAAGGTGAAATCGCTTCCGGAAGTGTGATTGGTACCTATTCCTGCACTCAAACTAAGGGTAGGATAATAACCGGCTTTTGCTATATCAATACCAATTTCGTTTGCTTTAATATTGAGCTTGCTTGCTTCTATCTCCGGACGAAAAGTTATAGCCCGCCGATAAACGTCACTTTTGTTGGGAAGAATTGCCAAAACATTTTCATCGTCTGTTTGTGGAAGAATAAGATTCATTTCTTCTTCTCCATCCAGTTCTAACATCTGTTTCAGTTGAAGTTTATAATCCTGAAGAGCTGTCAATGAATTTACTAGCTGATATTTATCATTGCTGTACTGTGCTTCCAGTTGAGCATAATCACTTCTGGCAATAGATCCTGCTGCAAGTAATTCTTTGGCCCGGTTTACCTGTGCTTCCGAAACAGCAAGAGTGCTTTCGTTGGTTTTTACAGATTCGTTTGCATAAAGTATTTGCACAAATAATTGAGTGATGGATTCAATGATGCTATTTTCATTGGTATGCACATCCAGTTCTGCTATTTGTTGGTTTACTTGCTGTTGTGTTACTGTTTTGGTGTTTTTTCCACCATTAAAAATGGTCCATGAAGCATTTAATCCGTAATTACCATTATAACTGTTTTTCTTAACTCCGCCATCTTCAGTCAGAGGCCGGTTTACGTAGTTATGGCTTGTACTAAACGATAAACTTGGAAATAAATTTGCTTTAGCAGTTAATACATCAACATTACTGCTTTCTGCTACAATTTTGTTTTTCCTGATGTTTATGTTGTTTTGCAATGCATAATTAATACATGCCTGCAAATCCCACTCAGATGGATGTTCCTGAGCATAAGCTTTGTTAGCCAGAAACATCCCTGCACACAATGTTATCACAATCAATCTTTTTACCTTATACATAATTATCCTGTTATTTTAAACTAACTTATTAGCTTACTTCAACAAAAGTATAATACTCCTATCTTTAATACAAAATAGATAGACTGATCTGTTTTTTTTATCGTCCAATCCTGATAAATCATCGATTCTTTTCATCTGCTCTTCCTATTATTTAGTCTATCTATCTTTTTAAAGAAATAATTGATAAAACAATTTGATGTTTAATTTGGTTTTAGTTAATGAATTGATAGATTTGTAAAAAATGGCATAAATATGAGAAAAACCGTAATCAAAATCTGGGAATTCTATATTGATGGATTTCGTAGCATGACATTAGGCCGTACATTATGGTTTATTATTTTGTTGAAACTCTTTATAATGTTTTTTGTTTTAAAGATGTTTTTCTTTCCAAATTTTCTTAATACACGGCCCAAGGGTATGAGTAAAGAAGAGTTTGTTGCTGGTGAGCTTATTGAACGTACACATATACTGGATACAGAAAAGTAGTTAATCTTAAATATATAAAAGATGGTTGAAAGCATTGATACTTCGTTAATTGATTGGTCAAGGGCACAATTTGCTCTAACGGCCATGTATCATTGGATTTTTGTTCCGCTTACTTTGGGGCTTGCTGTGGTTATGGGTATCATGGAAACGGTTTATTACAAAACCGGAAATGAGTTTTGGAAACGGGCGGCTAAATTCTGGATGAAAATATTCGGTATTAACTTTGCCGTTGGAGTAGCTACCGGATTAATTCTGGAATTTGAGTTTGGTACCAATTGGAGCAATTATTCATGGTTTGTTGGTGACATTTTCGGAGCACCACTTGCCATTGAAGGAATTGTGGCGTTTTTTATGGAAGCAACTTTTATTGCAGTTATGTTTTTTGGCTGGAATAAAGTTAGTAAACGTTTTCATCTTGCATCTACTTGGTTAACTGGTCTGGGGGCTACCATATCGGCTTGGTGGATTCTTGTTGCCAATGCATGGATGCAATATCCTGTTGGAATGGAGTTTAATCCGGATACGGTTCGTAATGAAATGGTTGATTTTGCTGCTGTAGCTTTATCGCCCGTCGCCGTAAATAAGTTCTTTCATACGGTTTTATCTGGTTGGGTATTAGGAGCTGTATTTGTGGTAGGAGTAAGTAGTTGGTTCTTGTTGAAGAAACGGGATAAGAAATTTGCATTGGCAAGTATAAAGATTGGTGCCATATTCGGTTTAATTTCTTCATTACTAATACCCTATACAGGCGATGGATCGGCCTATAAAGTGGCACAAACACAACCAATGAAGCTGGCAGCTGTAGAAGGTTTGTACGAAGGAGGCAACAAAACCAATCTTGTTGCTGTTGGGCTTTTAAATCCTAAAAAAGACACTTATAATGATGGAGTTGATCCGTTTCTCTTTAAAATAGATGTTCCAATACCTGGTATGTTATCATTTCTGTCGGATAGGAGCTTTAATGCATTTGTTCCTGGCGTGAAAGAAATTCTTGAAGGTGGATACAAATTGAAAGATGGAACAGTGGCTCTTTCGGCAAAAGAGAAAATAGAACGCGGACAAATAGCCATTGCTTCATTAGCAACTTACAGAAATGCCAAAAAGAATAACGATAAAGCTACAATGGATGAAGCGTATACCACTTTGATGCAGAACATGGATTATTTTGGGTATGGGTATATTAAAGATGTAAATGATTTGGTGCCTAATATACCATTAAATTTTTATGCTTTCCGCATAATGGTTGCTTTAGGAGCATACTTTATTCTATTTTTTAGTGTGATACTATTTCTGGCTTATAGAAAAGATCTTTCCAAAATAAGATGGATGCATTGGCTTGCACTGATAACAATACCTTTTGGATATATTGCCGGGCAAGCCGGATGGGTGGTAGCCGAATGTGGCCGTCAGCCATGGGCTATTGTTGATATGCTACCAACATCGGCAGCAATATCAAAACTTGGGGTTGGTTCTGTACAAACTACATTTTTTATATTCCTTATTTTATTCACAATTATGCTTATTGCAGAAGTAAGTATAATGTTGCGGGAAATTAAAAAAGGACCAGAGAGATAAAGTCCTTGATTAATTCTTAATTTTTAATTCTTAATTCAAAAGTCATGGATTATATATTTCTTCAACACTATTGGTGGTTTATAGTTTCGCTTTTGGCAGCTATATTGGTATTCTTGTTATTTGTTCAGGGTGGTAATTCTTTAATCTTTTCACTGGGAAAAAAAGAAGAACATCGCAAAATGATAATAAACTCTACAGGAAGGAAATGGGAATTTACATTCACCACGCTGGTAACCTTTGGAGGTGCATTTTTTGCATCATTTCCATTATTCTATAGTACTAGCTTTGGAGGTGCATATTGGCTGTGGATGCTGATTCTGTTTAGTTTTGTGCTTCAAGCTGTGAGCTACGAGTTTCAGAGTAAAGCAGGTAATCTGTTGGGACAGAAAACATATCGCATATTTTTAGTGATAAATGGGGTAGTAGGACCTGTATTATTAGGAGGTGCAGTTGCTACATTTTTCACCGGATCGAACTTCTATATTAATAAGGAGAATATAGTAGATAGTATGATGCCTGTAATCAGTAGCTGGGGCAATTCGTGGCATGGATTAGATGCACTTACTAATATATGGAATGTAGTTTTAGGATTGGCTGTGTTTTTTCTGGCCCGCATTCTGGGGATTCTTTATTTTCTGAATAACATTGATGATAAAGAATTAAATGAAAGATCAAGAAAAGCTTTAATTGTCAATACTGTTTTTTTTCTGGTTTTCTTTCTGGCTTTTGTAATTAGAACATTGTTTGCCGAAGGGTTTGCTGTAGATCCGGAAACAGGAATGGTGTTTATGGAAAAGTATAAGTATTTGAATAATTTTCTGCAAATGCCAATTCTATTAATAACATTTCTTGTTGGTGTAGTGTTGGTATTATTTGGAATTGTAAGAGGAGCTTTCGGTTCAACATTCCGAAAAAGCATCTGGTTTGCAGGAGTCGGTACTGTATTTACTGTATTGGCATTATTGCTATGTGCTGGTTATAACAACACCGCATATTATCCGTCGAACCTTGATTTACAAAGTTCGTTAACCCTAACCAATAGTTGTTCTAGTGAGTTTACATTAAGAACAATGGCATATGTATCTATACTGGTACCTTTTGTGTTAGCCTATATTTTTTATGCCTGGCGAAGTATTGATAAGAAAAAGATAGATTTGGAAGAAATGCAAGGCGATGACCACACATACTAGCTGGGATAGTAAAAAGTGTTTTCAAAAAGAAGTTCCCTGTTTAGCTATTTTACGCTTGATAAAAACAGCAAAAATGAAAATTTACATGAGTCACCACCTGTTATACGCGCTGTGAGGCCGATTTTACAATGAATTTTCAAAATGCTGCATTTCGCATTGATGAAATGCTGCATTTCGTTTAATCAAAATGCTGCATTTTGAAAGTGTGAAATGCAGCATTTTGAAATAACGATTTGCAGCATAAAAATTAGTGTAGATTTATAAATGAGTAAAAGTTTACATATTAATCAACGCATTTTATTTTAAGCTTTGACCCCTAACAATAGTAGGGACTTTCTGGTAGAAAACTTTGGATTTTTCCGCATAATAGTCCACTCTTTTCCATGAAAAAGTCCATACTTCTTTGCAAGCTATATAATAGAAAGGTTTCGGTCTATATAGCTGAGTACCTTCGTGCTATATAGCTTCGACCCTTCGTACTATATAGCTTCAGACCCTCGTGCTATATAGAAAGATGTTTTACTTGTTATTGAGCTGTGCTTTTCTCCTACTGAGGTGAAAGAGTTATGATACTTCAAATGTAAGCGTCTCCGCTTTGTCGCCTATATTGTCTTTTCCTTGTTCTGTATCTTTGCATTTAATTTTTATATAATATTTTATGCAAGCCTCAGAACTATA
>NZ_QVMJ01000106.1 GCF_010500955.1 Bacteroides sp. 519 | reverse complement strand
GGAAACAACTTCTTATCGTGTGTAATTACTGCACAAAATGCACTAAAGGATTATCCTTATACATATTTGCGTGAAGAACTTTCTATTTTCTCACATGCTTGAAAATAATTTCCTATTGTCTGAAAATTATTTAAATCATCCGGATGAAAAAAGATATTCTGTGGAGAAAAACTTCGTGGGGCAAGTGTAACCGATCCTTTTTCTAAACCCGAGAACTCCAATAAATTATGTAACAGTGCCAAAATAGTTTCGGAAGGAAATCTTTTTAAAAGCAATGCCGATAACCTGCAAGTGGTTTACTCGGATGTAGATAACCAGAAAAATC
>NZ_QVMJ01000105.1 GCF_010500955.1 Bacteroides sp. 519 | reverse complement strand
CGTGTACGATGTCTACGCACAAATGCCGAGCGAATTCAAGGACAATTCCTACGATAATGGTGCCCTGATAGCCAGTGCCACAGACGAGGACTTAATCAAAAAAACGCCTAACAGTTTCTTAAACCATCCTGCCACCCCCGATGAATTGGAATTAATGAAACAATGGTTGGAAACCAAAAGTTTCACGGTAGGAAACTACCTGTTTCTCAGTATGAAACCATTGGTTTCACGGTTTGAAATCCATTGCTCGAATGTGAACGGCTTCGACTTTACTGATGTTTGAGTCTGCCTTATCCTTTTCAACTTGGAGAATGGTCTCCGCTTTGT
>NZ_QVMJ01000104.1 GCF_010500955.1 Bacteroides sp. 519 | reverse complement strand
ATGATGGTGGCAAATATAAGTGTTTGTTTTAGCATGGTTTATTTAAATAATGGTTGATTTTGTGTTTCATTTTATCAAGCCTTTCTCCATTCTATACAATCATCTGCATCAACAAGACTCCACGAGTGCGGATATGATAATAAATATACTGCTTAACTTGTAATTCTCATGAATGGAATGTTGAAAAGAACATATACAATACTTTTGTTCCATGGTGCCAACAATGGATAATTTTTCAACGGCTATACGAACAAACAGGAAAGGTATATGCAGATGTTACCATGAAAGACTCGCTGTATTGGGGCAGCGGCTGGGCGTGGGACGATACA
>NZ_QVMJ01000103.1 GCF_010500955.1 Bacteroides sp. 519 | reverse complement strand
ATAGCATCGTGTCCTGCCATGGCGGCTGCTATTCCACCTTTCTCTCCACGCCAGGACATTACCGTGGCTGTTGGTGCTAATCCGCCTTCCAGTATTTGGTAAAGAGTGTCAGCCAGTTTGGTGCACCAAATGACTTTGAAAATCTGATAGTAGGATAGCCAGAAGACATGAAATTCCCAATATGTATATCATATACAGAATTACGAACAATACCAAACTCTCCTAATAAATTATTAGCTTTTTGGGATAAAACAGGAGAAAAAGATACGCTCGTTATTGCTACACATGGTTTCATTAAGAAAACAGATAAAACGCCTTTAAGGGAGATT
>NZ_QVMJ01000102.1 GCF_010500955.1 Bacteroides sp. 519 | reverse complement strand
ACATCGGCAATCCGTACTTGCACGTTTGAATCGAACAGATTAGCCTTGCTCTGATTCCTTATGATGGCAGTAACAGGCATCCCGTTTCTGCTTAGTTTACTGTTATTGGCACATTTATTTTATTCCATCCTTTTACTTTGATAGGATTAATAGTGATGTATCCTGGTTTGATGGTTATTTGTTGAGTTACGCTTGCCCGATTAATAAAAAAATATGGTCGCCCTCTTTTGTACTGGTAACCTGTGGTATGGCATCGGGCCTCTACGAATTGTCTAAAGCATTACCCATTGACGGTAGTAAGTATAAAGCTGCTGCCGATCGTATTCTTC
>NZ_QVMJ01000101.1 GCF_010500955.1 Bacteroides sp. 519 | reverse complement strand
TACTGCCGATAGAGAAATAATTCTGTTTTCGCCTGCCGACACCCGTCCCGCAGCCGAATCGGATATCTGGTATTATGCACAGAATGTAGAGTTTGTAGATCAGAACCCCATTGGCAAATCGAGCCGCAGTAACCCGGTTACTTATATCAAGGCTTATGATGAGATTGAGTCTATTCTCCCCCCCAGTCGCTTCGCTTCACTGGGGGTTATTCAAATTTTACCCCAAGGGGTAATTGCTTGTGAACTCTATTCAGGTAATCCCGATTGGACACCGGGTATAAATACACTTTATCAAATGCCCGACCGCCTTTATGCGATTAAAGACGACTT
>NZ_QVMJ01000100.1 GCF_010500955.1 Bacteroides sp. 519 | reverse complement strand
GAAGTAACAATTTCTCATCAAAACTTTATTGAAACAGTTTGGGAAGCTGCAAACACTTTCTTTTCTGGGGAACAAGTCGATTCTCCAGATAGTTCCGAAACAATTGATTTGATTTTTTCGATACACTTATAACTACTACCTCTGTCGTATATAAATGTTATAACAACAGCTGCGTGCGATGTCATACCTCCGCGGGCAGTAAGAATACCCTCGGCAGCAGCCATACCGGCAAGGTCTTCGGAAATTTTCACGGTATTGGCATCGCTGGAACGCTGTACTGTGATTCCGATAGACGGTACTCCGTTTACCCGACTAAGGGTTTCCACATCTT
>NZ_QVMJ01000099.1 GCF_010500955.1 Bacteroides sp. 519 | reverse complement strand
GAAAACCCTGAAAGACGAGTTAATAAAGTTGGATAGGGAAATTCAGCTCTCACTTACTCCAATCAGTGAAACTGAAGGACAAGCGGAAACTGTACCTGAAAAAGCTTACCTACGATAAAGCTCCTGCAATTGTAGAATTTGTATCTCCATATACTAAAACCCAATCAGGATTCTCCTTAATTAATATTTCTTCGATTTTCTCGAAGTATCTCCAGCCAATGAGTTTGCCTATACTTTTGCCGACATGAGTGTTGTTGATCGGAGCTATAATCTTTGGATTATCGGTAGCCTCAACAGCTAAAGACGTACGTCCGTGGAAAGACTTGTTGAA
>NZ_QVMJ01000098.1 GCF_010500955.1 Bacteroides sp. 519 | reverse complement strand
AGGTTAACTTGTTCGGTTGTTTCCCACTTCAAATCCGGATTAGGCATTTTCTCGGGTTGTGTTCCTGTTACCGGCCTGTTGCTCCAAACTGCATTTCCTTCGGTATAATCGTTTACACGGTGGGCTGCATCGAATGGATCAAACGGCTCCTTAAACTTGCGGTCGAAGTAGATGCGGTAAGCAACCAACTCCGATTCAAATGCCGGGCCATGATGATGCAGGAGGTTATAAATATCACTGCTTCCTGACGAATGTAGAGACTACCTTCGTACATCCACGATTCGAGAGGAAGCATCAGGGTGTAAAAAAACTGGTCGTTATTGTATTTATTAGT